>PGZL01000008.1 GCA_002840095.1 Gammaproteobacteria bacterium HGW-Gammaproteobacteria-1
CTTGTCCACGTCGCCTACGGCGTACTCAAGTCAGGAATGCCATTCAATCCGGCACTTCATGGGCTCGCGTGTGCTTGACCTGGATAACAGTATCTACATGGATCGTTTTTTCCCTACGGCGCCAGCCATCGGTAGGGTTCCAGCGCGACCATACCTACACCGCCGAGGCTGTCGATGCCGGCGTCATAGTGGCCGTTACCGTTTGCATCGTCATAGCGCAACTGGAGCTGGAAGCGGATGCGCGGCGGGCCGGGCAGCTCGGTTTCCAGATAGTCGCCGTTGTCCACCCGGTAGATGAGGATGCCTTGCTGCGGCTCGAAATACCATCGGCGCGGGGTGAGTTGCTCCGCCGGAACGGGCCCGTCCAGCTGCTGGTAATTGCCGGGCATGCGCTCGGGGTCGAGGTAGTCCATGGGGTTGGCGTGCTCCATGGCGGCCACGCCTTCCAGCCCCCCTCGCAGTACCCGCTCCATCACCTGGATGCCGATGGCGCTGTGCAACGCACCGACGGTGTGCATCACCGACGTCTGCTCGGCCACGATGCGCAGTTCCCAGATGCGGCGGGCGGCGGTGACGATGAAGATCAGGATCAGGACGAAGATGATCACCAGCTGGCCGATGCGGTTGGGGGCGCGGTCCCGATCCAGTGCGCGGGGCGGAATGATGGCGGTCATATGCATGCACTGACGGCGCCTGGCATACCGGCCCCCCCTATCCAGGCCCCTGTCATCTTTGCCGTGCCAGTTGGGTGAGGTCCCACATGGGCAGGAATACGCCCAGGGCGAGGATCAGGACCATGATGCCGATGGCGATGATCAGGATCGGTTCGATGGCCGAACTGAGGTTCTTCAGGTCGTAATCCACCTCCCGCTCGTAGAAGCCGGCCACCTCTTCCATCATGTCGTCCACGGCGCCGGTCTCCTCGCCCACCGACAGCATCTGCAATACCAACGGCGTGAACATGGCGCTGGCCGCGGCGGTGCGGGTAAGGCTGTCGCCACGTTCGATGCCGTTGCGCATGTTGCGGATGCGTTCGCCGATGAAGTCATTGTCCACCGCCTGCGCCACTACGCTGAGCGCCTGGATCAACGGCACGCCGGCGCGGGTGGACATGGCGAAGGAACGGGAGAAGCGCGACAGGGTGGCGCGCAGGATGATGTTGCCGACGATGGGCAGGCGCAGCTTGAGCTTGTCCCAGCGGTATCTGCCCGCATCGGTCTTGACGTAATAGCGGATGCTGATGACCGTGAGGATCAGGCCGATCAGCATGTACTGCCACCAGTTGACGAAGAACTCCGAAGTGCCGATGAGCAGCCTTGTCTGCCACGGCAGTTCCAGGTTCATGCCGCGGAACACGCCGGCAAAGGCCGGAATGACGAATACGTTGATGACGGCGATGGCGGCGCCGATGGCGACCAGCACGAAGGCGGGATAGCGCAGCGCCATCTTCACCCGGTTGCGCGTGTCGCGCTCCAGCTCCAGGTACTGCGACAGTTGCAGGAAGGCCGCATCGAGCTGACCGGTGTTCTCGCCCACGCGCACCATGCTGATCATCAGCGGGGTGAAAATGGCCGGAAAGCGGGCCATCGCCGTGGAAAGTTCTCGCCCGCTCTCCAGCTCGGCGCGTATCTGGCGCAGCGCTTCCGACAACACCAGGTTGCGCGACGTTTCCGCCAGGCCGTTGATGCTGCGGATGATGGGCACGCCGGCCTTGGCCAGGGTATACATCTGGCGGCAGTACAGCACCAAATCGTCCAGTGTCGGATTGCTGGCGCCGAGCCGGCGCTTGAAATCCTCGAAGACGTTGCGCTTTGCCTTCACCTCGCGAATCTCGACGGGCGTGATGCCGCTGTTGAACAGCTGGCTGGCCACGGCATCGGCCGAACCGGCCTCCACCTGGCCGCTGACCATGTCGCCGCGGCCGTTGCGCGCCTTGTACTGGAACTGGGGCATCAGCCTTGTGCTCCCGTGGCGCCAACTTGTTCGAGCAGCTCATCCTCGCCCGCCACGCGCAACACCTCTTCCAAAGTGGTGATGCCGGCGACGGCGTAGTCCAGGGTGTTGAGCGCCAGTGGGCGGAAGCTGGAGTTGGCCTTGACGGCGTGGCCGAAGGCCGCGGCATCGTTGCGGCGCAGCGCATCGGCCATGGGTTGATCCAGTTCCAGCAGTTCGAACACGCCGATGCGGCCGTGATAACCGGTGTTGTTGCAGTGGGGACAGCCGGTACCGCGGCGGAATTGCAGGCTGTCGGCCTGGGCGCCGAGCAGGTTGTGCAGCCAGGCCTGCTCCTGTGCTTCCGGGGTATAGGCTGCGGTGCAGCTGTCGCAGATGCGGCGCACCAGGCGCTGGGCGATGATGGCCTGCAGCGCGGTGGCGACCATGAAGCCGGGGATGCCCATGTCGATGAGGCGGATGGCGGTGCTGACGGCATCGTTGGTATGCAGGGTGGACAACACCAGGTGACCGGTGATGGAGGCGCGCAGGCCGATTTCCGCCGTTTCCTGATCGCGCATTTCACCCACCAGGATGATGTCCGGGTCCTGGCGCAGTGCGGTGCGCAGCACGTTGGCGAAGCCCAGGCCGATCTTGGTGTGGACCTGCACCTGGTTGACGCGCGGCAGGCGATACTCCACCGGGTCTTCGACGGTAATAATCTTCTTTTCCGCCGAATTGATCTCGGACAGCGCCGCATACAGCGTCGTGGTCTTGCCGCTGCCGGTGGGACCGGTGACCAGCACCATGCCGTGCGGACGATGGATGTTGCGGCGGAAGCGTTGCAGGATGTCGGCCGGCATGCCCACCTGTCCCAGATCGAGGATGCCGCCCGACTGATCGAGTAGACGCATGACCACCGACTCGCCGTACTGGATCGGCATGGTCGCGACGCGCACATCGATGTTGTGATCCTTGACGCGGATGTTGAAACGGCCGTCCTGGGGCAGGCGCTTTTCCGAAATGTCGAGGCCGGACATCAGCTTGAGGCGCGACACCAGCGCGGTGGCGATGCGCTTTTCCTTCATCACCTGCTCGTGCAGCACCCCGTCGATGCGCTGACGGATGCGCAGCACGGTTTCATCCGGCTCGATGTGAATGTCGGATGCACCGATCTGCACCGCATCCTCGAAGATGGATTGCAGCAGCTTCACCACCGGCGCCTCGGTGACGTCGCTGCCCTGCGCCAGGGTGGCGAGATCGAAGTCGGTTTCGGACAGCTCCTCGGACAGCTCCTCCGCCAGGGAGGTGATCTCGTCGGTGCGGCGATATACCTGATCGATGGTGCGCAGCAGTTCCGCTTCGCGCACCACCGCTTCGCGCACGGGCCGCTTGAGGATGCGCGCCAGTTCGTCGTAGGCGAAGATGTCGGTGGGGTCGGCCATGCCGACCAGGACCGTTTCCTGAGCGGCGTCGAGGACGATGACGCGGTAACGCCGCGCCAGGGTTTCCGGAATGAGGCGCACCGTTTCCGGTTTGTATTTGTAGTGCTTGAGATCGATGAAGGGGATTTGCAGCTGGCGTGACAGGAACTCCAGCAGCTGGTCCTCGGTGAGATAACCGAGGGCGATCAGCGTGCGGCCCAGCTTGAGACCACTCTTCTTCTGTTCCGCCAGCGCACTGTGCAGTTGCGCCTCGGAGATGACCTTGTGTTCGACCAGCAGGTCGCCGATGCGGATTTTCTTTTTCGGAATCATTGCTTCTGTCCCGTACTGTGCCGGTCATGCGGTGCGCGATGCGCACCCTGCTCCGCGGTGGCGGCTCATTCCAATGCCTTCAGCCGGTTGCGCACATGCTCCTGCAATTGCGGCGGCAGCTGGCCGGCGGCGGCCTGCTGGTAGGCCTTGATCGCGTCCGCAGTGCGTCCGGCATTTTCCAGCGAAATCCCCATGCCTGCCCACCAGCTGGCCTGTTGCGGCTGCAGCGCCAGGGCGCGGCCGTAGCTTTCTATGCTGTCGTCATAGCGTAGCTCGCGCTGGTACAGCGCCGCGAGAAAGGCCAGGTAATCGGCGCGCGCTGTGGCGGCGTGGAGACTTTGTTCCAGCACCGTGACGGCCGCGCCGGTCTGGTTCTGCTCGACACGCAGGCGTGCCAGCAGCAGGGCCAGGGTCGGGTTGCGGCCGAACAGGCGCCGGCCCTGTTCCAGCACTTCGTCGGCCTCGATCAGGCGGCCGGCGCCGAGCAGCATTGCGGCCAGGGTTTCACGTGCCAGCAGGTGCTCGCCGTCCAGGCGCAGGGCGCCGCGGAAGGCGGATTCGGCGGCGGCATGGCTGCCGGCACGCAGGGCGTTGACGCCGCGCTGATATTCGCCTTCCGCCTGTTGCTGCGGCGAAGGTGGGCGTGCCGTCTTTTCCATGGCCATCGGCGCGGGCTCGGCCGGCGACACCGGTGCCGTGATCGTCACCGGGCGTTCGATCACCGGCTTTGCGATTCGTGCTTCGGGTTTCGGCGCCGGTACGGGGGCCGCGGCAACCATCGTGGCGGCAGGGGGCGTGGACGCGACCGGCGCAACAGCGTTGTCCACCGCAGCGGCAGGCTCGACGGCACCGGCAGTTGCTGCGGATACGGATGCTGCAGGGGCGGCGTTGGCTTCTGGAGGATGGGCCTGCTCGGCGGCTGCAACCGGGGCTGCCGGCGCAGCTTGCACCATCGCCACGGTGGGCGCGGGCATCTCGGCCCTGGTCACGGCTTGCGGCGCCCCGAAGCGTGCCCAGGCCAGCCAGGCAACGGCGCCGGCCAGCAGCACCAGCGCGGCAAGCAGAGCAAACAGCAGGGTGCGGTGCCGGCGCGAGGCCCCGGTATTGCCACCGAGTCCGCGCAGCAGGCCCGGCGGCGGCTGCCGCTCGGCGGCGCGGCGGGCCTCCAGGTCGCGCAGCATGTCGTTGATCAGGCTCATGGCTGTACCGGCTCCGCGAACCACGGCTGGCCCAGCCACCAGGCCAGGACTGCCAATACCACGACGGCGGCCAGCGCCAGGGCAATGAGCAGGCCCTGACGGCGCGTATCGGTGGACCGCTGCACGTCTTCGGTATCCTGCGCCGCCATTTCCACGTGCTGTACCGCGACGTCCCTGACGCCCTGGCCGTAACCGGCCATCAAGGCCTTGTGGGACAGGATGTTGACCAGGCGCGGAATGCCGCGGCTGTAATGGTGCAGCGCGTCGAGGGCGTCCGGGGCGAAGTGCACGTTGCCGGTGGAGCCGGCGACCAGTAAGCGATGGGACACGTAAGCCTCCATGCCCTGCCGATCGATGGGCGGCAGGCGATAGGAAAAGGTGATGCGTTGGCGCAGCTGGCGGTTGGCGCGCTCGCTGAGATGCTCATCCAGTTCGGGCTGGCCGAACAGCACCACCTGCAACAGCTTGCGCTTTTCCGTTTCCAGGTTGGTGAGCAGGCGCAGCGCTTCCAGGGTTTCGCCGGGCATGGCCTGGGCTTCATCGATGAGCAGCACCACCTGCTTACCCTCCGCATGCAGCTGAATGAGGCGGCGGGTCACTTCCTTGACGGCCCGGTGCTGGCCGACGTTGCGCGCCAGCTCCAGCCCCAACTCCTCCGCCAGCGCCAGGCCGAGAGCCGGCGGCGTCAGGTAGGGATTGGGGATGTAGGCGGTGTAGAAGGCCTCCTGATCCAGCGAGTTGAGCAGCTTGCGGCAGAGCAGGGTCTTGCCCGTGCCGACTTCGCCGGTGACCTTGATGAAACCCTCGCCGCCGCCCAGCGCCACCACCAGCGTGTCAAAGGCGTCACGGTAGTGGCCGTACTCGAAAAAAAAATGCGTGTCCGGCGTCAGGCTGAAGGGAAACTCGCGCAGGCCGAAGTGTTCCAGGTACATCAGGCGGCTCCGCGCTGGCGCATGACGCTATTGCCGGCAGGCGTGTGACGACACACCGGGCCCTGGCCGATACCGTGCAATCCTGTCCGGCCGCGCGTACCCATCACGCCTACTGATCGAACTGACGGTAGGCGGCGGAGGAGCGGCGCAGCTCGCGCGACCACTGTTCGTTGCCTTCCACCACCGTGGGCTTGAGCAGGATCACCAGTTCGCTCTTGCTGGTGGACTGGCGGGTGTGGCGGAACAGCGCCCCCAGCACGGGAATGTCGCCCAGCAGCGGCACCGAGGCCTGCTCGTCACGGGTCTTGTTCTGCATCAGGCCGCCGATGACCACGATCTGCCCGTTCTGCGCGCGGATCACGCTGTCGGATTCGCGCACCGTGCTCGACGCCAGCGGCATGCGCAGGGTGGTGGTGGTCACGGTGACGTCCTTGATCTGTTCCCGTACTTCGCTCACCGACGGCCGCACGTGCAGGGTGATGTCGCCCTCCTCGCTGATTTGCGGCGTGACGTCCAGGGTGACGCCGGAGAAGAACGGCGTCAGCTCCACGCTGACGTTGGGGGTCGCGGTGGTGGTGGTGGTGGTGGTGCTGGTGTTCACGTCGGTGACGAAGAATTCATCGGCGCCGACCTTGATCACGGCCTTCTGGTTGTTCAGGGTCGAGATGCGCGGGCTGGACAGCACCTGCACGTTGCCCTGGCTTTTCAGCAGCTCGATGAAGGCGGTGAAATTGTTGCCGGTGAAGGCGGCGGCGAAGACGCCGCCGAAGGCGGTGGTGGCCGCGCCGGTGGTGATGGTGCCGGCGGGCGGCGCCATGTTGACGCCGGAGCTGCTGATGTTGCTGAGGCCGGTGCCGCTGAACACGCTGCCGCCGCCGATCTGGCCCAGCACCAGAGTGTCGTTCTTGCCCTGGGTGAGCGAGGACCAGTTGATGCCGGACTGGAAGCCGTCGGCCAGTTCCACTTCCAGAATGCGCGCCTCCAGGATGACCTGGCGCTGGGTGACGTTCTGCGTGCTGTCCAGGTAGCGCTTCACTTCGCGCAGTTCGGTCGGCATGGCGCGCACCACCACGATGCCGGACTGGGCGTTGACGGACACCGAGCGCCCGGCTTCGCTGCCGACGATCATGCGCAGGGTATTCTCCAGTCCGGGCCAGAAATTGGACTGGGAATCGGTGGTGATCATGCTGGTTTCCGACGTGCTGGTGGTGCTGGTGGTGGTGCCGTCGCTGCTGGTGCCGCCGCTGCGGGAGATCTGCGTGGCGCCGGCGCTGATCTTGCTGCTGCCGGTGCGTTTGATGTCGAGGTAGTCCACGTGGAAGATGCGGGTCTGCAGTACGTTGGGCAGGACCTGGAAGCTGTCGCCGCGGCGTTCGAAGTCATAGCCGTAGGTATCGCGCACCATCTCCATCACTTCCGGCACGGTGATGTTTTTCATGTCCAGGCTGATGCTGCCTTTGACGTCCGGATGCACCATCATGTTGTACGACGTGCCTTCCACCAGGCTGAGGAAAAAGTCGCGTGCCGCGGCGCGGCGCACCTTGACGTCGAAACGCGGCTCGGTCGCGGCGAGATCGGCGCCGGGAATGTTGAGCTGGATGGCCGGGAGCAGGGCGTCGCTGACCGCAGCCGGCGGCGTTGTTGCCGCTGTGGCCGGAGCAGCGTGGCCGCCGTCGTCGCGCAGCGCCGCGTGGATTTCGTTGAGCGTGCCGCGTTGCGGTGTGCCCTGGCTGGCGCAGCCGGCGAGCATTAGTGCCAGCGCAAGAAATGGCAGACGGGTCATGGGTATCAATCCTGTGTTCATGCCGTACCTCGCTGTGCGGCACCCTGGAAGGTGGCCTGCGGGTGTGCAAATTCTTGGTCGTGATAAATCGTCATGGGCATTACTCGGCGGATACCGGTTTTTTCACGGCGACAGGCAGCAGCTGCAGGGTGAGCTGACGTCCCTGGTGCTGCAAACGCACCTGTGCCGGCAGAATTTCGATGACGCGCGCGCCGTCCACGGTCTCGCCCACGCCGACGTTGCGGCCGTTGATGACGGCGCTGCGGCGTTCGCGTGCGATCAGGGTGGAGCTGAGCACGAAGCGGGTCACGCTGCGGCTGCTGCTCGGTGCCGCCGCGTTGCCGGGCGGACGCATGGGGTCCTCCAGCGCGGCCGCGCCCTGCATCATCAGGCCCAGCAGCAGGGCTGTCGCGAGCGCGTACCTAGACACCGATCCAGCCCTCGTTCAGGCTCAGGGTATGCACCACGATGGTGATGTGGGCAGCCGGGTATTTGTCCATGGCGATCTCCAGCTCATCCCAATACAGCATCCAGGGCAGGGTCTGCAGTTCGCGCACATAGGCCAGCGCGCCCATGTAGTCACCCTCGAATTCCAGCCGCACGCCGTGTCGCCAGATGCCGGCGTTCAGCGGCGCTTCCCCTTCCGCCGCCTCGATCAGCGGACGCGCCTCCAGGCTTTCGATGCGCAGCAGCTTGAGGCCGGACTGGCGCAGGATCACCTCCTCCAGCACCCGCGCCATCTGCTGCGGCGCAATCAGTCCCTGCACGGTGCCGGCGATCTGGCTGTCCAGCGCCGCGATCTGCGCGGTGATTTGTGTCTTCAGGCGCAGGTTGTCGGCGTCGGGATCGACACTCTGCCGGCGCAGGATCGCCTGGATCTGTTCGTCGTAGGCGCTGATCTCCTTCTGCAGGTTGCCGATGCGATCCAGCGCCCGCTTCTGCTGCGTCTCCAGCGGCGCAAACAGAGCGACCTGCGCCAGCATGTACAGTACGGCGACCAGGACGAGAAACAGCATGCCGCGCTCGCGCAGTGACAGCGCATCGATGCGCAGGCGCAGTTGTTCGATGCGCTCCTTCATGCGGCAGCTCCCCGCGGCCAGGTCATCCGCTGCGTCATTTCGGCGCTTCCTTCTTCTCGGTGAGCAGGACGAAGTCCACCTGGCGCGGCGTCTTTTCCGCCCGGCTCAGGGTGAACTGGCGGAACTCCACGCCGGCGAAGGCCGGCTCGGCCGACAGGCGTTGCAGGTATTGCGGCACTTGCTCGGGATTGAGCGTGCTGCCGCGCAGCTCCAGCGCGCTGCCGCCGCGGCGCAGCCCGATCTGCGTCAGCCACAATTGCGGCAGGCGCTGGCGCGCCAGCCCTTCCAGGTGGGCGGAGTAGCCGGTGGTGTTGCCGGAGCTGCGGTCGGCCAGGTGGGCGACGACCTGCTGCTTGGAGCGCAGGTCGGCGCGCAGGCGGACCACTTCCTGTTCCAGGGCCGCGCTCTTGCTCCGTTCCGGCCAGGCGCGCGCCAGTTCGGTCACCCGCTTCGCCGCCTCGTCGCGCTGGTGCTGGAACTGCTCCGCCTGCGCCGCGAGGTTGCGGGTCTGCCAGGCGGCATAGGCGAAGAACACTGCGATGCCCACCGCCACCATGGCCGCACCCTGCAGCATGGTCTTGCTGGAGAAGATCTTTTCCTGCTTGCGGAACAGCGGCTGGTAGAGGTTGATCTGCTGCATTACAGCACCCTCTCTTCCATGCGCAATGCCGCGCCGATGGCCGGCAGGCACAGGGCCTGCAATTCATCGCTCAGGGTCTGCTCGCATTCCAGCACGGTATTGAGATCGAGCATGCGTACCGGCAGCCCCAGATTGCCGCCCAGATACCCCGCCAGGCCGGGTATGGTTTGCGTCATGGGGGCGAGGACCAGGCCACTGGCCGGCGGCAGGCCGAAATGGCTTTCGAAGTAATCGAGGGAACGCTGCACTTCCAGCACGATGGAGTCCATCAGGCGGCGCAGGCCTGCCGGCGGGCCGTCGTCGTCGGTATCGAGGGTGAATTCACCTTCTTCCTGCGCAGCCGGCAGCTCGGCGGCCAGCTGGTCGGTGCCGAACTCCAGGTTGCGGGCCAGGAACAGGCTGCCCTGACGGGTCAGGGTGAGCAGACCGCCGCGCGGCGTGAGGTGCAGCAGGGCCACGCCGTTCTGATCTTCCGGCAGCAGCGCGGCGATGTTGCGCTGGGCCAGTTCGGCGATGTCGATGACGCCGAGGTTCACGCGCGCCTGCTCCAGGAGGTCGATGTGCTCCTGTACGGTGGCTATGCGGGCCACGACCACGTACATCATCCGGTTGCGGCCGCGCTGGCCTTCGATGTCGAACACGTCGAGAACGGCGTCGTCGACGTGGAAATCGATGAGGTCCTTGATGCGCCAGCGCACCGCGGCCTTCAGCTCGGTGGGATCGACCTCGGGGGCCTCCACCAGCAGCAGGCTGGACAGGCTGGCGTCCATCAGGCTGGTGCAGTCGGCGGCGTCGAGGTGGTGTTTTCCCGCCAGGGTGGAGAGGATGCTGCTGCGTTCGGCGGCCGTGGCGGTCGGGAAAAATTCGCAAACGGAGAGACGCGGAGGCGAGTCGGGGCCGCCCCGGTTGACGCGGGCGATGCCGATTCCTTCGCTGAGGATGCTAATCCCTGTCAGTCCGCTGACGCTCTTCTTTCTTTTTAGTCGCGAAAACAGGGGCTTATCTCCGTGGTTGCGTGCCGCGCCGGTACGGGAGTGTGAACCGGCTCACATTTACCCCAACATTAATACAGACTCTTGCTCAGAATCAACTCTAGCATGTATTTATAACTACCTGAAAACAGGCTTGGTTTTCTCTCTATTTGGTCGTGCAGCAACTGTTGCGCGGTGCCGGCGTATTGAGCGTCAGGGTCCCGGTGAGCTGGGATACCTCGGTCAGGCCGTGTCGCCGCAGGTAGGCGGCAATCCCGTCGTTGATCTTGGAGCACACCAGCGGGTCGTAGAACAGGGCGGTGCCTATGCCCACCGCCGTGGCGCCGGCGATGATGAACTCCAGCGCGTCCTCGGCGGTAGTGATGCCGCCCTGGCCGATGATGGGAATGCCGTGGTCACGGCACACCTGGTAGACCTGGTGGGTGCGCAGCAGGGCCACCGGCTTGATGGCGGGGCCGGACAGGCCGCCCTGGTTGTTGCCCAGGATCGGTGTGCGGCTCTCGATGTCGATGGCCATGCCCATCAGGGTGTTGATCACGGCGAAGGCGTCGGTGCCGGCCTCGATGCAGCCGCGGGCGTTGCCGGCGATGTCGGTCTGGTTGGGCGACAGCTTGGTGATCAGCGGCTTGCTGGTGGCCTTGCGCACCACCTCCACCACCCGGGCGGACATCGCCGGGTCGTTGCCGAAGGCCACGCCGCCGGCCTTCACGTTGGGGCAGGAGATGTTGATCTCGATGGCGTCGATGGGCGAGTCGTCGAAGATGCGCGCCACCTCGGCATACTCCTCCACGGTGGAGCCGGAAATGTTGGCGATGAAGCGGGTCTCCTCGAAGTCCAGCGTGGGCAGGATTTTGTCCACCACGTAGCGGGCGCCGGGATTCTGCAGGCCGATGGCGTTGAGCATGCCCTGCGGGGTTTCGTACACCCGGTGCGGCGCATTGCCCAGGCGCGGTTCCAGGGTGGTGCCTTTGAGGCACACGGCGCCCGCCTCGCGGTTGGAGTAGCCCTTGACCCGGGTGTATTCCTCGCCGAAACCGACGCAGCCGGACAGCAGCACCAGGGGTGAGGCGAAATTCATGCCGCAGAAATCCACGGCGAGGAGTTGTTTGTCTTGGGTATGCATGGCGATCAGAGAAAAGAGGAAAGATACAAGATACAAGGGAAAAAATGGGAGGAACAGGGGTTTTTCTTGTATCTTGTAACTTTCCTCTTGTATCTGCTTCTATGTTTCACATCGTCCTGTTCCAGCCGGAGATTCCGCCCAATACCGGCAACGTCATCCGCCTGTGCGCCAACACCGGTGCGCAGCTGCATTTGATCAGGCCCCTGGGGTTCGAACTGGACGACCGGCGCCTGCGCCGGGCCGGGCTGGATTACCACGAATACGCCACCTTGAAGGTGCATGACAGCTACGAGGATTTTCTGCGGGAAGTGCGGCCGGCGCGGGTGTTCGCCTGCACCACCCGCGGGCGGCAGGACTACAGCGCGGTGGCGTACCGGGACGGGGATGTGCTGCTGTTCGGGGCGGAAAGCCGCGGCCTGCCGCAGGAGATCATTGATGCCCTGCCGGCGGAGCAACGCCTGCGCATCCCCATGCGGCCGGGCAATCGCAGCCTCAACCTGTCCAATGCGGCGGCGGTGATCCTGTATGAGGCGTGGCGGCAGCAGGGGTATCTAGGGGCTGGGGGGGGTAAAGAAGGGTCTAGGGTTTAGGGTTTAGGGGCTAGGGAAGGAGTGCGCTGCGCGCACACTGTGTTGAAACAGACACGAGCATAGCGAGTACATTCCCTAGCCCCTAGCCCCTAGCCCCTAGCCCCGCATCCCTTTCTTCCTTCTGTTCCCGCGCCAGCAGGGCCTCGACGGCGGCGGGCACCGGCAGCTGCTGGTGCAGCACGCGCCAGACCTGTTCGGTGATGGGCATGTCGACGCCGTGCTCGCTGGCCAGGGCCCAGACCTCGGCGGCGGTCTGCACGCCCTCCACCACCTGGCGGATGTCCTGCCGTGCCTGTTCCAGGGCGGTGCCGCGGCCGAGGGCCAGGCCGAGGCGGCGGTTGCGTGACTGGTCGTCGGTGCAGGTGAGTACCAGATCGCCCAGGCCGGCCAGGCCCATAAAGGTTTCCGGCTGTCCGCCCAGGGCGACGCCCAGGCGCATCATCTCGGCCAGGCCGCGGGTGATGAGGGCGGCGCGGGTGTTGGCGCCCATACCCATGCCGTCGGCGATGCCGGCGGCGATGGCCAGTACGTTCTTGATCGCGCCGCCCAGTTCGACGCCGGTGACGTCATCGCTGGTATAGGCGCGGAAGGTGGTGTCGTGCAGCCGACCGGCGAAGAAACGGGCCACGGCGGCGTCGCGTGAGGCGACGGTGACCGCGGTGGGCAGCCCGGCGGCCACTTCGCGGGCGAAGGTCGGGCCGGAGATGACCGCGGGGGCGAGTTCCTGACCCAGCTCCTCCGCCGCCACCTGGTGCAGTAGCTTGCGGCTGCCCTGCTCCAGGCCCTTGGTGGCCCACGCCAGGCGTGTGGTCTGCGTCATATAGGGCGCGATGGCCTGGAGGGTGGCGCGGAAACTGTGGCTGGGCACCGCCAGCAGCACGTCGTCGGCGGCGGCCAGCGCCTGCTCCAGGTCGGCGGTGGCGCCGAGCGCAGCGGGAAAGGTGATGTCCGGCAGGTAGCGCGGGTTGCAGCGCCCGGCGTTCATCGCCGCGGCCTGTTCCCCGTCGCGCGCCCACAGCAGCGTGGGCGTGCCGTTGCGCGCCAGCAGGATCGCCAGCGCCGTACCCCAGGAACCGGCACCGAGAACGGCGATGGTCGGCGCGGTCATCAGTGTACCGGCGCTTCCTGCTCGGCGGGGGCCTGCTGCCGTTCCAGGTGCTGGGCGTACAGGGCATCGAAATTGATGGGCGCCAGCATCAGCTGCGGGAAGCTGCCCTTGCTGACCAGGTTGCCGATGGCCTCGCGGGCGTAGGGGAACAGGACGTTGGGGCAGTAGCTGCCCAGCATGCCGCCCAGGGTGGCCTCGTCGAAGCCGGCGATGGTGAAGATGCCGGCCTGCTGCACTTCCACCAGGTAGGCCGTCTTGTCGCCGACCTTGCAGGTGACGGTGAGCGTCAGCACCACTTCGTAGACGTCGTCGGCCAGGCGGGTGCCGCCGGAGTTGAGTTCCACGTTGACCTCGGGCTGCCACTGCACGGCGAAGACCGCGGGCGAACTGGGAGTCTCGAACGAGACATCCTTGAGGTACACGCGCTGGATGGCGAACTGCGGCTGGGCCTCGGCGCTCGGGGCGGTGGTGCTGTCTTTCTCGGACATGGTCGGGCCTTGAAGTGTTGGTGTGGATCGGATGGATTAGGTGCCGCGGTACTTAAAGATGCTGCCGGGTCCAGGCCAGCAGGTTCTGCAAATCCAGCGCCCCGGCCACGCGCGCGGCCTCCCGGCCGTCCTTGAACAGGATCAGGGTGGGGATGCTGCGGATGCCGTAGCGGGCGGCGAGCGCCTGCTGTTCCTCGGTATTGACCTTGACCAGGCGCACCTGCGGCTCCAGCTCGGCGGCGGCGCGCTCGAACACCGGCGCCATCATCTTGCACGGGCCGCACCAGCTGGCCCAGAAGTCCACCAGCAGCGGAATGTCGCTGCGGCTGAGGTGCTGGGCAAAGTTCGCTTCGCGCAAGGCCAGGGGGTGGGCGGTGAACAGCGGCTTTTTGCAGCGGCCGCAGTTGCCGGCGCCGAGCTTCTCCCGCGGGACGCGGTTTACGCTATCGCAGTGAGGACAGACGATGTGCAGACCGTCGCTCATGCGGCCCCCCTATTTCAGCAGGGCGTCCAGTTCGCCGCCGGCATCGAGGGCATGCATGTCGTCGCAGCCGCCGATATGGCGATCATCGATGAAAATCTGCGGCACGCTGGTGCAGCCCTGGGCGCGCCGTTCCATCTCGGGGCGCAGCTCCGGCTTCAGATCGACGCGGTATTCGGTGTACGCCACGCCCTTGCGTTCCAGCAGGTTGCGGGCACGGACGCAGTAGGGGCAGCTGCCGGTGGAATAGATTTCGACCTTAGGCATGGAAAACCCTCATTTTTTCTTGCGCTTGCCGCCCTTGCTGACGGGGAGGCTGGCGCTTTCCCAGGCGAGTATGCCGCCGCGCAGGTTGTAGACCCTCTCGAAACCCTGCTTGCGCAGCATGGCGCAGGCGCGGGCCGAGCGGTGGCCACTGCGGCAGCCGACCACCACCGGGCGGGCCTTGTAGGACTCCAGCTCGTTCATGCGGCCGGCGAACTTGCCCAGCGGGATGTGGATGGAGTCCTGCACGTGGCCGGTGGCGTATTCGCTGTCTTCGCGCACGTCCACCAGCACGGCGTCCTCATGGTTGATGAGCAGCACCGCTTCCAGCGGCGGCACTTCCGTATAGCCGCGCAGGCGCGCACCGAAGGCCGTGTAGGCCAGCATGCCGAGGGTCACGAACAGGGCCAGGAACAGGTCCCAGTGATTGATGAAGAATTCGCCGAATTGCTGCATGGGTCAGTGTGGGTCGCCGGAGTGAGGTGAAACCGGCGGCAGGCGCCGCCGGCCGGAGAAGGGCGGTCAGGCGCAGGCGGTGCCGCCGCTGGGGACGCCCAGCTTCTTCAGGATGGTGTCCAGCGGACAGAACTTGGTGAAGCCGCTCTGGAACAGGTTCAGGCCGACGAAGCCGGTGAACCAGAGCCAGTTGACGTTGTGAAACAGGGGGCTCGCTTCCACGCCCAGGCTCAGGCTGAGCAGAACGAAGAAACCGGCCACGATGCGCACGATACGTTCGACAGTCATGTAATTAACCTCAGTTGATACTTGATGGAAACGGTTTTAGATGGGGACCGGGGCGGCGCCGCGCAAGCGGCAGGCCTAGCCCATGGTGCAGAAAACGTCGCGCATCATCCGGATCAGGGCCAGGGTCCGGCCGTCCTCCACCCGGTAGAAAACCCGGTTGGCGTCCTTGCGCGCCGACAGGATACCCTTGTCGCGCAGGATGGCAAGGTGCTGGGAGATATTGCTCTGGGAGGTGCCGACCCGCTCGACGATGTCCTGCACGCTGACCTCCTGGTCGCCCAGGGTACAGAGGATCTTGAGGCGCAGGGGGTGGGACATGGCCTTGAGGGAACGGGAGGCGCGATCGATGTCCTCGTCACGGGTAATGAGGCCGTTGCTGTCCGATTCGGTTGCTGACATCTCTCCCCCGCCCGGCATCGCACACATGTTGTGTTGCGTCATGATTTTACTGTTTTTCTCCGCCGATGATGCTGCCTTTGCACAGCAAAACAATATACAATAAAGGCTCATTTGAGAAGAGCTTTATTCTAATACTTTGATGCAGTTATTCAGGTCCTGCCAGCGTCGGAGCCGTTACCCCCGGGGTGATGGCGGCGGCTATGGCGGCATTGCATACCTGCCGTTAGACTTCGTCTAATCTCTACCTTCCACCAGAATCCGACACTCTGAACATGCCAGCGAACAGCACACCCCGTCCGCTTCTACTCATCGTGCTCGACGGTTGGGGATACTCGGAAAACCCCGAGCACAATGCCGTGCTCAGCGCTCGCACGCCCGTGTGGGATCGCCTCTGGAGTGAGTGCCCGCACACCTTTATCCGCACTTCCGGCGCCGAGGTCGGCCTGCCCGCCGGCCAGATGGGCAACTCCGAGGTGGGACACCTCAATCTTGGCGCCGGCCGCGTGGTGTACCAGGAATTCACCCGCGTCAGCCGCGCCATCAAGACCGGCTCGTTCTATACCAACCAGACCCTGACCGACGCGGTGGACCTGGCGGTGAACAACGGCAAGGCGGTGCATATTCTCGGTCTCCTGTCCCCCGGCGGGGTGCACAGTCACGAGGAGCACATCCACGCCATGGTCGAGCTGGCGATCCAGCGCGGCGCCAAAAACGTGTACGTGCACGCCTTCCTCGACGGCCGCGATACTCCACCCAAGAGCGCGACGGAGTCGCTGCGCCTGATGCAGGAGAAAATCGACCAGCTGGGCGGCGGCCGTATCGCCTCCATCATCGGCCGCTACTACGCCATGGACCGCGATCACCGCTGGCCGCGCATCCAGGCCGCCTACGACCTGATCACCGGCTGCGCCGCCGAGTTCCAGGCGCCGGACGCCCTCAGCGCGCTGGAGATGGCCTATGCCCGCGGCGAAACCGACGAATTCGTCAAGGGCACCTGGGTCGTTCCCGCCGGCGGGAAGCCGGTGACCTTCGAGGACGGCGACGTGCTGATCTCCATGAACTACCGTTCCGATCGCGCGCGCCAGATCACCCGTCCCTTCATCGAGCCCGGCTTCGACTGTTTCGAGCGCCGCTGCAAGCCGCGCCTGGGCATGTTCGTCAGCCTCACCGAATACAGCGCCGACTTCGATATCCCGGTGGCCTTTCCGCCGGACCGCATGCGCAACGTCTTCGGCGAATACATCTCCCGCCTCGGCCTGCACCAGCTGCGCATCGCGGAAACGGAGAAGTACGCCCACGTCACCTTCTTCTTCAACGGCGGGCGCGAGGAGCCGTTCGAGTTCGAGGATCGCATCCTGATCCCCTCGCCCAACGTCGCCACTTACGATGAAAAGCCCGAAATGAGCGCGCCGCAGGTGACTGACCACCTGGTCGAGGCCATCCACAGCGGCAAGTACGACGTGATCATCTGCAATTACGCCAACCCGGACATGGTCGGCCACACCGGCAACTTCGACGCCACGGTCAAGGCCATGGAGGCCCTGGACCTCTGCCTCGGCCGGCTGGTCGAGGCGGTGGGCCAGGCCGGCGGCGAAATGCTGATTACCGCCGACCACGGCAACGCCGAGCAGATGGTGGGCGAGGACACCGGCCAGCCCCACACCGCCCACACCTCCAACCCGGTGCCGCTGGTGTATTTCGGCCCGCGCCAGCTCAACCTGGCCCCCGGCATCCTGTCGGACATCGCCCCCACCATGCTGGGCCTGATGGAGCTGGACGTGCCGCGGGAAATGACCGGCCACAACCTTGCCGCCGCCCCCGTCGCGGAGGAAGAGGCGTAGCCAGGACGTGATCCGGCGCAAGGGAACGGTCGCCGGCCTCGCTGCCCTGTGCCTGCTGCTGCCGGCCCTGGCCACGGCGGCCGGTACCATACAGCGCGATGCCCCGGTCGAGCGCAGCATCAAGCGCCAGGCCAAGGAGGCGGAGCTGCTGCAGCTGCGCGAGCGCATCGCCAATTTGCGCGGCGAGCTCAACAAGGTTCGCACCCGCTACGACGGCCTGCGCGAGGAGCTGCGCGGCGTGGAGCAGGCGGTCAGCCGCATCAGCGACGAGCTGCGCGGCCTGGACGACCGCCTGGCCGAGCAGTCGCGCCGCCTGGGCGCGCTGCAAAAGCGCCGGCAGGACCTGGAAGGCTCCATTGCCCAGCAAAGGCGCTACCTGGAGCAACAGATCCGCGCCGCCTATGCCATGGGTCGGCAGGAATACCTCAAGATCCTCCTCAACCAGGAGGACCCGGCCACCCTGGGCCGCGCCCTTACCTATTACGACTACCTCAACCGCGCCCGCTCCGAGCGCATCACCGCCCTGCTGGACACCGTGCGCCAGCTGGAGGGGGTGCGGCGCGACATCGAGGCGGAAACAACCCGGCTGGGCCAGCTGCGCGAACAGCAGCGCCTGCGCAAGGTGGAACTGGAGAGAAACCAGGAAGCCCGCGGCGAGCTGCTGGCGCAGATGGAACAGGAACTGAACAGCAAGGATCGGCGTCTCAAGGGATTGCTGAACGACGAAAAGGAACTGGAGTCCCTGATCCTGGCCCTGGCCCAGGCGCTGGAGGACATTCCCGCCGAACCGGGCAACCACCGCCCCTTCGCCCAGATGCGCGGCAAGCTGCCCTGGCCGGCGCGCGGCCGCATCGTGGAGCGCTTCGGCAGCACCCGCCTGGGCAGCCTGCAATGGCAGGGCGTGGTCATCGGCGCCAAAGAGGGGCTGCCGGTGCGCGCCGTGTCCCACGGCCGCGTCGCCTTCGCCGACTGGATGCGGGGTTACGGCTATTTGCTGATCATCGATCACGGCGGCGGCTACATGAGTCTCTACGGCCACAACCAGAGCCTGCACAAGGATGTGGGTGACTGGGTGTCGGCCGGCGACACCATCGCCACCATCGGTTCCAGCGGCGGCAACGATCGCAGCGGGCTGTATTTCGAGATACGGCGTGACGGCAAACCGCAGAACCCCTCCCGCTGGTGCCGCGGCTAGGCGGAACCCGCGGGTTGTGACCGGGACCGCCGCGTAAAAGTCGGCGTTCTGGGGTAATATCGACCGGACATGCGCCACGGGACCGGATTCCCGGCGCAATTTCAAACAGGGGCAACCCGGAGTTACTGCATGAAACACACCACCCGTTCCCTACTGGTCCTTGCCACCGGCCTCGTCCTGGGCGTCTCGCTGACCCTCGGCGGCAGCGTGCTGGCGGACCGCGCCAACAACCAGGCGGCGCCGCTGCCGCTGGACGAGCTGCGCAATTTCTCCGAGGTGTTCGGCAAGATCAAGGCCGACTACGTGGAGACAGCCGACGACAAGACCCTGCTGGAGGGCGCCATCCGCGGCATGCTGGCCGGGCTCGACCCGCACTCCGCCTACCTCAACCAGGAAGAGTTCAAGGAACTGCAGGTGGGCACCAGCGGTGAATTCGGTGGCCTCGGCATCGAGGTGGGCATGGAAGACGGCTTCGTAAAGGTCATCTCCCCCATCGACGACACGCCGGCGCAGGCCGCCGGGGTCAAGGCCGGCGACCTGATCATCCGGCTCGACGACACGCCGGTGAAGGGCATGAGCCTGAACGACGCGGTGAAGATGATGCGCGGCAAGCCCGGCACCCAGATCCTGCTCACCATCATGCGCGAGGGCGTGCAGAAGCCGCTGAAGCTCACCATCACCCGCGACGTGATACGGGTGAAGAGCGTCAAGTTCCGCGCCCTGGACAAGGGTTACGGCTACCTGCGCATCACCAGCTTCCAGAACCAGACCGGCGAGCAGGTGCTGAAGGCCATCGCCGATCTTAAGAAGGAGCACGGCGGTGATCTGAAGGGACTGGTGCTGGACCTGCGCAACAATCCCGGCGGCGTGCTCGGTGCGGCGGTGGCCGTGTCCGACGCCTTCCTGGAGCAGGGCATGATCGTCTACACCGAAGGCCGCGCCAAGGATGCCGAGCTGCGCTACACCGCGACGCCGGCCGATGCCCTGAAGGGCGCGCCGATGGTGGTGCTGGTCAACGGCGGTTCCGCCTCGGCCTCCGAAATCGTGGCCGGCGCGCTGCAGGACCACAAGCGCGCCATCATCATGGGCACCCGCACCTTCGGCAAGGGCTCGGTGCAGACCATCTTCCCCATGAGCAACAACAGCGCCATCAAGCTCACCACCGCGCGTTACTACACTCCGGGCGGGCGCTCCATCCAGGCCGACGGCATCGAGCCCGACATCGGACTCAAGGCGGTGAAGCTGGTGGAGGCCGATGACGCCGATCGCGAAATGTTGAAGGAGGCCGATCTGTCCGGCCACCTGGCCAACGGCAACGGCAAGAAGCCCAAGACCACCAAGGACGAGACGAAGGCCGACGACGCGGTGGGCAAGGACTACGCCCTGCAGGAAGCGCTCAACCTGCTCAAGGGACTGAACATACTGCAGTCGCGGCAGTAACGGATCAGGGTCCGCAAATGAACGCGAATAAACGCCAATGAATGTGCAGGGGAAAGTCGGTTCACTCCGTCGGCAGAACCGCCCCGCCGCCCCATGCTCCTCATCCCTATTTGCGTGTATTCGCGTTCATTTGCGGACCGATTTTTGCCTGAGGCGGTATTTGTGAGTCTCCTGCGCCGGTTGTTACTGTTGCTGGCCTGCGTTGCCACGACAGCGCAGGCCCAGCCGCTGATCAGCATCATCATCGACGACATCGGTGATCGCTACGAGTACGGCCGCCGTGCCCTGGAGCTACCGGGCGCCCTCACCTATTCCATCCTGCCCCACACCCCCTACGCGGTGCACTTCGCGCGCCAGGCCCACGCCCAGGGGCGCGAAGTCATGCTGCACCTGCCCATGCAGGCCGAGAACGGCAAGCGCCTCGGCCCCGGCGGCGTCACCCTGGACATGACCGAGCAGGCCTTCCGCCGCACGGTGCGCGAGAACCTGGCCGCCATTCCCCACGTACGCGGCATCAACAACCACATGGGCAGTCTGCTCACCCGCCACCCCGGCCATATGGACTGGTTGATGAGCGAACTGATGGCCCAGGGCGGGCTATTCTTTGTGGACAGCGTCACCACCGTGCGCACGGTGGCGTCGCACGTGGCCCTGGAGCACGGCCTGGCAAGTACCCGGCGCGACATCTTTCTCGACAGCGACCCGGCGCCGGACAGCATCCGCCGCCAGTTCGCGCGTCTGCTGACCACCGCCCGGCAGGGCGGCAGCGCCGTGGCCATCGGCCATCCCTACCCCGGTACCTTGCAGGTGCTGGCGGAGGTGTTGCCGCAGCTCGACAGCCTCGGCGTGCATCTGGTGCCGGTATCGCAGCTCATCGCTGCACGACAG
Source organism: Gammaproteobacteria bacterium HGW-Gammaproteobacteria-1 (assembly GCA_002840095.1). GTDB lineage: Bacteria > Pseudomonadota > Gammaproteobacteria > Thiohalomonadales > Thiohalomonadaceae > Sulfurivermis. The sequence continues at coordinate 20,876 of PGZL01000008.1, forward strand.
GAGAGGAGTCCCACCCTATGGCGCGCGTCCTTGTCCCCCTCGCCCCCGGCTGCGAAGAGCTTGAAGCCGTAACCATCATCGACCTGCTGCGCCGCGCCGGCTTCGACGTGGTCAGCGCCGGCCTCGACGCCGGTCCCGTGAAGGCGTCACGCGGCGTCGTGCTGCTGCCCGACGTCACCCTGGACGAAGCCCTGACGCACGACTACGACATGGTGGTGCTGCCCGGCGGCGGCCCTGGCGCCGAGCGGCTGGACAAGGACCCCCGCATCGAGACACTGCTTCATGCGATGGCCCGCAGCGGCAAATACACCGCCGCAATCTGCGCCGCGCCCAAGGTGTTCGGTCGCATCGGCCTGCTTGGCGGCAAGCGCGCCACCTCCTATCCCGGATTTGTCGATAAGATGAACCTGCCCGGCGTCACCTACGTGACCGATGCGGTGGTGCAGGATGGTAAGGTAATCACGTCACGCGGTCCCGGCACTGCAATGGACTTTGCGCTGCACCTGATCGAGGTGCTGGCCGGCAAGGCCCGGCGCGATGAAGTGGAGACCGGCCTGGTAAGGCCGTGAACAGCGATCAACAACCATAACAGGGGTGATGTATGAAGCGCGTGGTGATGTTGTGTGCAATTCTCGGGATGAGCGGGCCGGTGCTGGCCGACCAGGCCCTGGCGACCCAGAGCGGCTGCATGGGTTGCCACAAGGCGGACGCCAAGCTGATTGGTCCGGCGTTCAAGGACATTGCGGCCAAGTACAAGGGTGACGCCGCTGCGGTGGACACGCTTACCGCCAAGGTGAAGGCCGGCAGCAAGCCGGGCGAGCCGCTCAACTGGGGCACCATGATGATGCCGCCCAGCCCGGCACCGGAAGACGACGTGCGCACCGTGGTGCGCTGGATCCTCACCCACTGAAGGCGTGGCGTCCTCTGTCCTATAAGGTGCCGGCGAGATATTGCCGGCGCCGCCTCTCCGGGAGTTTTTCTATGGCGTAGCGCAGCATGGTGCGCGGCATTGCGCCGTAGTGCTGTTGCAGGAACGCTTCCATCAGCTTCCTATCGCGCTTGCCCACCTCGCGCAACATCCAGCCTACCGCCTTGTGGATCAAATCATGTGCATCGTCGAGTAGTTGCGCCGCCAGGGCCAGCGTGTCGGCAAACTCGCCACGCTTGATGTAGTGAAAGGTGGCGATGATGGCGATGCGTCGCTCCCACAACGAGCTCGATGCTGCCAGCTTATAGAGCGGCGTGCGCGGCTTGTCGTACAGCCACGCGCCGACGATATGCTCGGCGCTGCTGTCCACCAAATCCCAGTTGTTGATGCGCGCGGTATGGCGGAGATAGGCGCGGTAAATGGCCTGCTGCTCCTGCCGGGTGCCGTGACGAAAGGCCTCCACCCACAACAGCAGCGCCGCCAGCCGCTCTTCATGCCAGGGCGAGGCGAGGAGTGCCTGTGCCGCATGGCGATCCAGCGCGCGGTATTTGCGCACCAGCGCACGTACCTGCGGCACGCGCAGGCCGAGAAAACGATCGCCCGCGCCGTATTGCCCGGGGCCGGTCTTGAAAAAGCGCTGCTGGATTTGTGCCTGGGCCGGGTTGGCCAGCGCCTGCAACTCCCGGTGCAGCGCCGCCTGCGTCACCGTGCGCCCGCCTCCGACAGATACCGGGCGACGCCGGCATCGTCGAGCGTTGTGTAAACCTCGCGGTTGAAGGTGACGAGGGCGCCCGCCAGCTCCGACCAGGTGAAGCCCGAGCTCCAGGGCGGGGGCGGCAATTCCCCCTGCGGGCGGCGCGAAAACAGCCAGGCACGGCCGGGGCGGTAAAGCAGGCTGTAGGGCGTCGCGCTGCGGTGCAGAGCGGCGATGGCCTGCCACGCGGTTTCGCCGTCGCTGAATGCGGCACAGGGCGCCGGGTAGGCTTCCTCCCCGCCGTTGTGCCGCCAGCGCCGGTGTTCCACCGGCATCGCAGCGCTCCCCACGTAAAACTGGAAGTGCAGGTGATTGACCGACGCAAAGGCGCCGTAGCTGTTGTAGCCGATACCGGCGCCGGGCAGCGTGGCGCCCAGGTGCTCCATCACGCGCCAGGCGTAATCGTGATGCTGCCGCTGCAAATACTGCGGCAGGCACTGCTCCCGCTCCGGCACCAGCAGGGTGTGCAGTTCGGCAAACGGGTACTTGTTGTAATAGAGGTCGACGTCACGCCCGCATAGCTCGCCGCTCCAGAACACCTCTTTCTGCATGAACGGCTTGTTGAAATGAAATGCGCGCTCCTCGAACGGTGCGCTGATCCCCTGCGGCGGCTGCTGGCTGATGCGCTTGGGCCGGAATGAACGCAAATGATTGAATTGCAGCTGCCACGGCCCCTCGCCGCGCAGCTCCGTCGGCTGCAAGGCCTCGAAACCGATGGCGGCGATCTTGAGGAACACCAGCAGGTCCTCTTCCACCTCCGTCAGCGGCAGGCCCGCCGTCAGTGCCGCGCGAAAGCGTGCCAGCAGCGAGTCATAGTGTGTCCGCAACTCCGCTCCCAGAGCCGCCAGTATCGGCGGGTCGAAGGTGGCATTGGCCGCAACGAGGATAAAGGCGCCCAGCGACTGCTGCGCCAGCATGGGCCGCAGTCCGGCGATGAAGGATGCCCGCAGCTGCGCGGGAGAGTCAAAGAGAGGCGGATTCATGGCGCGGGATCATACCCGATCATCCGCGCCGGACTATCCGGTAGGGTCAACCCCGCTCCAGCAGCGCGCGCAGGTCGATCACGGCGGCGTTGGCGCGGGAAACGTAATTGGCCATGGTCAGCGAATAATTGGCCACCCAGCCGAAGCCGCTGCCGTTGAGCACCATCGGGCTGGATACCGGCCGCTGCGCCTCCTCCAGTTCACGGATGATCTGCTGCAGCGAGGCCACAGCATTCTTTCTTTCCAGGCTGTTGCGGAAGTCGATCTCCACCGCCCGGAACAGATGCAGCAGCGCCCAGACATGGCCGCGTGCCTCATAGAACACATCGTCCACCTCCAGCCAGGGCGTACTCTCATACACCACGCCGGGTGCCGGCGTGCTCTGCTGTGCCGCCGGATCGTTGGCCAGATTGGTGTTGCTGCGCACCTGGCCGACGCTGGCGGAAAGACGCTGCGACAGACTGCCCAACCGCTTCTCCACCACTTGCAGCCAGGCGGCGAGATTGTCCGCGCGGGCGAAGAATTGCGCATTGGCGTCGTTATCGTCGAGCAGGCGCTCGCGGTAGGCATGCAGATAGGCCAGGCCGTCGCGATATTCCGATTCGGTGGCGGGCAACAGCCAGGAGTCGTTCTGGAAATTGAATTGCGGTTCGGCGCGGGCGAGATCCGGGTCCTCCACCGACTGCGATTGCGAGCGTGCATAGTGATTGCGCATCACCGCGGATACATCGCGCAAGGCCACCAGAGCCCCGAACTCCCAGTTGGGCATGTCATCAAGAAAGGCAAAGGGCGGCAGCACGTCATTGGAGATATAGCCGCCGGTCTTGCCCAGCAGTGTTTCACCGATAGTAACCGCCGCGTTGACCGTGGCGCTGCCCACGATGGGCTCCTTGCCCCGCTGCTCCGCCTGCACGGTAAAGGCCTCGGGCTCGTTGCTGACCACGAAGGTGGTGATCGTTAGCACCAGCAGCAACAACAGCAGCGAAATCGCGACGCCGGCCATGCGCCCTTGTGGGCGCCAGGTATCGAGTAGGTCGTGCAGCACGGGCATGGGTTCGTTCTCTTCGCTGTGGAGCACTCAGCATAGCGTCTCCGGGGAGGCGCTGCATCTTCCGCTCAACGCTGGCAGCGCGGACAGTAGTAGGTGGCGCGCTGGCCGTGACGGGTTGACTTGACGAGCGTGCCGCAGGTGACGCAGGGCTCGCCGGCGCGACCGTAGACGCGCAACTCCTGGGCGAAGTAGCCGGGTTTGCCGTCGCCGCCGGTGAAGTCGCGCAGGGTGGTGCCGCCCTGCTCGATCGCTGCGTTCAGCACTTCCTTGATGGCAGTTGCCAGGCGTGCGCAGCGTTCGCGCGACAGTGAGCCGGCAGCGCGGGAAGGATGGATACCGGCACGGAACAGGGCCTCACTGGCGTAGATGTTGCCCACGCCCACCACCACCTTGCTGTCCATGATGACCAGTTTGATCGCCGCCTTGCGCTTGCGCGTACCGGCATGGAGATAGTCGGCGGTGAATTCGCCGCCCAGCGGTTCGAGGCCGAGGTCGCGCAGCAACTCGTGTTGCTGGGGATCGTCGCGGGTCCACAGCACGGCGCCGAAGCGGCGCGGGTCGGTGAGGCGCAGGGCGCGGCCGCCGTCCAGCACCAAATCGAAGTGATCATGCTTGCCGGCGGGCGTGGCGGCCTCCAGCAGTCGCAGGCTGCCGGACATGCCCAGGTGCAGGATCAGGGTACCGTGATCGAAGCGCAGCAGCAGGTACTTGGCTCGACGTTCCACGGCGTTGATGGCGTGGCCGCGCAGCTTGCCGGCGAGACCGCGCGGCACCGGCCAGCGCAGTCGTGGATGACGCACGATCACGTCGGCGACGCCATGGCCGGTGAGATGCGGCGCGATGCCGCGGCGGGTGGTTTCGACTTCGGGCAGTTCGGGCATGGAGTGCGATGTTCAGGTGTGGTGGGAGCCCGATGAATCGGGCTTCCACGGTGCTTCAGTTGGTTTGCGCGCCGCTATCCGTGTATGCAGACATTTGCAGCAAATCAGCGGCGCGCTCAGCGACGAGATGCCAGGCCAGGCCGAGGTCGGGCCGTACCAGCACCAGCTCCGGCTCGCGCGCCGCGATGACAAAACGGATCGGCTGTTCGCTACCGCGGACATGGAGCCGCACTTCCTCTCCCTTTGCCTCGCCCTTGTGCTCGCGCACCTCCATGGCCTGGGCGGTGTCCCAGTTTTGCGCCAGCGCCGTGGCGGCGTCGGCGGACCAGTGTTCCGGCGCCGGTTGGGGACGCCAGCTGCCTTCGTGATTTTCCAGGGTGAGCCCCGGCAGCTCGATGCGATCGAGCGGCGTGTTCTCTTCCAGCAGGCGCAGGCTGACATAGCCGTTCCAGCCGCCGATGAGCTGGTAGTAGCGCAGGTCGGGGATCAGGTGCACGGTGTCGCCGACGCGGACGTAACGGCGTTGATCCAGCGGCGAGGTGTTGCCGAAGTCGATGCGCGTGTCGTTGAGGAACAGGCGCACCGCCGGCTCGGCGAGGCCGTAGGCGGCGAGATCGAGGCCGGTGATCGCCTGGCTGTTCAGGCTGTCGATGGCGGCAACGCTGAGGATGGCGTCGGTGCGGATGCCGTTGGCGGGCGCGTGGATCGGCGCGGTGAGTTCCCAGCGGCCGTCGCGGCGCGCCATCTCCAGCACCCCCGCCGGACGTTCGATGCGGATGCGGTCGATGGCCGCCGCATCGAGCGCGGTGAGCTTGAGCGGCGCCGGCGGCGCCTCGCGGCCCGGTTCCAGCCAGGCCAGCAGGCCCAGGCCGACGACGACCAGCAGCAGCACCAGGTTGAGCAGATTGCGTTTGTTCACGTCGTTACCTTGAAAGGTTGCACTGCCAAGAACTTCAAAACCCTGCCGCGGAGCCGCCGAGACGCAGAGAGAATGACGACCTATTCTCTGTGTCTCTGCGCCTCTGCGACAACAGGGTCTTAGCGCTTGCGGCGCTTGAGCCAGATCACCACGCCGGCGATGACCAGTCCGCCGGGGATGAGGAACAGAAAGCCGACACCGATGATGCCGGACAGCAGCGGCGTCAGTTCCAGGCGGGTGTCGACGGCGGCCTTGGGCGGAATGTGCATCAGTGCGTCGTCGTGGCTGAGCCAGTTGAGCAGGCGTTCGCCCAGTTCCAGGTTGGCGCCGTTGCCGAGGTAGGCGCTGGCGAGGAAGTCGCCGTCGCCGAGCACCACCACGCGCTGGTGCGCGCCGTCGTCCGCGGCCGTTGCGTCGCCGCCGTCCGCTGCAGGGCGCGGCCGTTCCAGGGCGATGCCGAGGGTGAGCGGACCGGCGATGTCGCTGCCTTCGTCGTAGCGAATCGAGCCTTTCAGTTCCGCGGTTTCGGACCAGCTGCGTGCCACGGTACGCAGCAGCGGCGTGGCGCTCCACGGCGCGGCGACGCTGTGCGTATCGAGGGCCGCGGCATAGGGGAACAGCGTGACGGAAGCCAGGTCGCGGGTGATGGGGTGGGCAGGGTATTCCACCACCACCGAGAAGGCGGCATTGTCGATGCCGAGCAGCTGGGTGGTGGGATCGACCACGGTGCCGGGCAGGAAGGCCAGGCCCAGTTGCGCCGCCAGCGGATCGAGCTGGCGGCGCCCGTCGGGCTCGGCCAGCCACAGCAGGTTGCCGCCGCGTTCGACGTAGTCCTGGATCAGTCGCACTTCGCCGGGAAACAGATCCACCTGCGGACTGGCGATGACCAGCAGTGCCGCATCACCGGGGATGGCCGGGGTGGCGGTGAGGTTCAGGCGCCCCAGCTGGAAGCCCTTGTTGCGCAGCTGCTCGCCCAGGGCGCCGAGGTCGTGATTGGCGGCCCCTTCCGGATTGCGCTCCCCGTGGCCTTCCAGGAACAGCACCTTGCGTTCGCCGGCGCGGGCCAACTTCTGCAAGGTGTTGGTGATGGTCTGTTCGTTCAGCTGCTGCACGTGCAGCTTGCGTCCCTGGTATTCGATGATCAGCTCGCCGTCGAAGCCGATGCCTTCGGCCTTTACCTGCTCCGGCTCCATGTCCGGATCGACGAAGCGCAGGGTGAGGTCGGCCTTGTGGCGCTGGTAGCGGCCGATGAGATCGCTGATCTGGCGCCGCGTCGCAGCCAGCTCGTTCTGGCGCGCGAAGGCGGTGACGCTGATGGGGCCTTGCAGTTCACCCAGCAGGGCGGCGCTGGCCGGGGCCAGGGTGTGGCGGCCGGAGGCGGTCCAGTCGGCCTGATAGCTGTAGCGCGTGCTGAGCCAGGCGACGAGGCCGATGCCGGCGAGAAACAGCAGGGCGAAGGTGGCGCCTTGCAGGCGCAGCACACGGCGGTTCTTCTTGCTCGCTTCCATGATGTTGTTAACGACCTTTGTGTCCGCAAATAAACGCAAATAGACGCGAATCCTTGGACTTGTTCACTGGACTGCGGCTCAGGTGAAACCACTGCCCTTGGCAATGCGGCCAACATTCGCGTGCATTTGCGTTCATTTGCGGAGAGTGGTTGATGTCAATGTTGCAGGCGGTCGGCGTCGAGGCGCCGCACCGAAAAGACCAGGAAAACCACGATGAGCAGCAGGTAGTAGACCACGTCGCTGCTGTTGAACACGCCGCCCAGCAGCGCTTCGTAGTGCTGTTGCAGCGACAGATATGCAAACACGCCGCGTGAACCGCTGTCATCTACGGCATTGCCCGTCAGGTTGATCACCCACAGCAACAGCAACGCGCCGAAGGTGGCCACCGCCGCCACCGTCGGCTGCGCCGTCAGGGTGGAGATGTACAGGCCGATGGCGGCAAAGGCCGCCAGCATCAGGAACAGGCCGAGCAGCCCGGCGGCGAACTGGCCCAGGTCGAGACTGCCGGCCGTAAGCAGCGACAGCGGCATCAGTGCGATGAGGCCGAGCAGGATGCTGAGGAAGGCCATGACGCCGAGATATTTGCCGAGAATGATTTCAATCATGGAGACCGGCGCCGAGAACAGCAGCGGCAGGGTGCGGCTGCGACGTTCGTCGCTCACCAGGCGCATGGTGACCAGGGGCACCACCAGCAGCAGCACGATGCCGGCGCTGCCGAACAGCGGCGCGACGATCACCTCGGCCAGCCCGGGCGGCGCCTGCATCAATGCGATCTGCGGTTGCAGGCGGACGTATTGATCCAGCTGGGACAGGAACAGCCAGGCGAGGATGAACAGCACCACGCCGAGGATGCTCCAGGCCAGGGGCGAGAGAAACAGCGTGCGCAGTTCGCGCGCGGCGATATGTCCGATCATCATGCCGCATCTCCTATGCGAAACCCGAAACTCGCAACTCGAAACTGGTTTTTCATCATGCGGCGTCCTCCACCATGGGCTCGTTGCGGGTCAGCTGCACGAAGATGTCTTCCAGCGACAGGCGTTCCGGCGTCAGTTCCAGCAGGCCCCAGCCGCCGTGCACCGCGGCGGCGGCCACGGCCTCCGCCGGGTTGGTCTCCGGCGTGTGATGCAGGCGGTAGCGGCCCTCTTCCAGCGGCTCCACTTCCTGCACGCCGTCGATGCCCTGCAGCGCCGCCGCCGGCGGCGGAAAGCGCAGCGCCACGCGCAGGGCGGCGAGCTGCATGCGCCGGGTGAGCCCGTCGATGGTGTCGGTGAGCACCAGTTCGCCGCGGTTGATGATCTGCACGCGGTCACAGGTGGCCTGGACCTCGGGCAGGATGTGGGTGGAGAGGATCACGCTGTGTTCCGCCGACAGCTCGCGGATGAGGGTGCGGATTTCGCGGATCTGGATCGGGTCGAGGCCGACGGTGGGCTCGTCCAGGATCACCACCGCCGGCTGGTGGATGATGGCCTGGGCGATGCCGACGCGCTGCTGGTAGCCCTTGGACAGGTTGCCGATGAGGCGCCGCCCCACCTCGGCGAGGCCGCAGCGTTCGCGCGCGGCGACGACGGCCTGGCGCACCCGGTTGCCGGGGATGCGGTTGAGGCGCGCGCTGTAGGTGAGGAATTCATCCACCGTCAGTTCGCGGTACAGCGGCGGCTGCTCCGGCAGGTAGCCCAGGGCCGCCTTGGCCTCGCGCGGGTTGTCGAGCAGGTCGATGCCGTTGATCAGCACCCTGCCCTCGCTGGGGGCCAGGTTGCCGGTGATCATCTGCATGGTGGTGGATTTGCCGGCGCCGTTGGGGCCGAGAAAGCCCAGCACCTCGCCGCGCCGGACCTGGAAGCTGAGTCCGTTCACGGCGCGGTGGGTGCCGAAATAGCGGGTGAGATGCTGTACGTCGATGAGGGTGTCCATATCCATGGCTTTTTGGTCAATTATTGATTTATCGCGGAATTAGTTTATCATTCCGCGCGGTTATTCGGCCCAGCCAAACACAGGCAATCGCGCTACTGTTGCCAAAGACAAAATAAACGGGCCGTAAGTTCACACCACAATACGCCATGAAACAAGAGACCGTACATACCGCCGAGGGGGCCGGGGATGTCTGCGCGCGCTACGGCTTTGACGCCGCGGCGCGCCGGGGCCGGCTGGAGCTGCTGGAACTGGGCGCCGCCGATCATGATCAGGCACAGCGCCTGCAACAGGCGGTGATCATGCCGCAGGCCGATGACCTGGTGGAGCGCTTCTACGACTTCCAGACGCGCTTTCCGGCCATCATGCGCGCCATCGGCAACCGGGACAACCTGGAACGGCTCAAACGCACCCAGCACGGTTACCTGCTCAGCCTGGGACGGGACTTCGACGGCGAGGCCTACTTCGCCGAGCGCCTGCGCGTCGGCGAGATCCATGCCATGCGCAATATCCCCCTCAGCCTGTACCAGGCGTCCTACCGCCAGCTGCAACAACTGCTCATCGATGCTATCCCTGCCGCGTTACAGGACGAGCGCCCTGCCTACGAGGCGCTGCGGACCTTCATCCTCAAGATCACCTCGCTGGACATGAGCCTGGCGGTGGAAACCTATTACTCGGCACGGGTGGCGGCGCTGCACGAATCGGTGGACAGCCTGCAGCATGAGCATCGCCACCTGCGTGACAAGGTGGGGCGCGACGCCCTCACCGGCCTGGCCAACCGCGAATCGGTGCTGGCCGAACTGGAATCGGCCCTTTCCACCGTGGGCGCCCGCGGCGCCGAACTGTGCCTGATCATGGCCGACGTGGATCACTTCAAGCAGATCAACGACACCTACGGCCACCTGGCCGGCGACAAGGTGCTGCAATGCATCGCCGCCAAGCTGCAACAGCTGCTGCGCGAATTCGATATCGTCGGGCGCTTCGGCGGCGAGGAATTCATCCTTGTGCTGGAGGATACGCCGCTGGCCGTCGCGGTCAGGGTGGCTGAGCGGATACGTGCCGGCGTGGAGCACGAGTTGATCGAATGCGATGAGCAGCGCGTCCGCCTGACCCTCAGCCTGGGCCTGACCCAGGCCTCGGCCCGTGACGACGTGCGCACCCTGATCCGCCGCGCCGACGACGCCCTGTACCAGGCCAAGGAAGAAGGACGCAATCGCGTCGTGATGATCTGACGCCGCCGCCGTACAATGGGCGCCGTTGTCCCTGTACGGATCCTCCCTGACCATGCTGCTCCTCGGCGTCGACACCGGCGGCACCTTTACCGATTTCGTGCTTTATGACGGCGGCGCGCTACGCATCCACAAGGTGCTGTCCACGCCGGACGCGCCGGAGCGCGCCATTTTGCAGGGCATTGCCGAACTGGGCCTGAGGGAGCGGCTGCCGCAGCTGCGCCTGGTGCACGGCTCCACCGTCGCCACCAATGCGGCGCTGGAAGGCAAGGGCGTGCGCACCGTCTACATCGGCAACCGCGGCCTCCGGGATCTGCTCACCCTCGGCCACCAGGCACGCGCCGAGCTGTACGACCTGCAACCGCCGGCCCGGCAGCCGCCGGTGCCCGCCGAGCTGTGCCTCGAAACCGGGGGCCGCCTGGCGGCGGACGGCAGCGTGGTCGAGCCCCTCACCGACGACGATATCGCCGCCCTGTGCCGTAGCGTGGCGCGTCTTGCCCCCCGCGCCGTCGCCGTCAACCTGCTTTACTCCTGGCGCGACGATCGCTGCGAGCGCGCCATCGAGGCGGCCCTGCCGCCGGGCCTGTTCGTGTCGCGTTCCTCCGCCGTGCTGCCGGAAATCCGTGAATACGAACGCGGTATCGCCACCTGGCTCAATGCCTGGGTGGGGCCGCTGGTGGAAGGCTATCTGCTGCGCCTGAAGGACGGCCTGCCGCAGGCGGCACTGGCGGTGATGCAGAGTTCCGGCGAGACCGTGGACGCGGTGCAGGCCGGGCGCCAGGCGGTGCGCATGCTGCTGTCGGGGCCGGCCGGCGGACTGGTCGGCGCCCGCTTCGTGGCGCGGCTGGCCGGGCGGCAGCACCTGCTCACCTTCGACATGGGCGGCACCTCCACCGACGTGGCCCTGGTCGACGGCGATCTGCGCCTGACCAGCGAAGGGCGCATCGGCCCCTGGCCGGTGGCGGTGGCGCAGGTGGACATGCACACCATCGGTGCCGGCGGCGGCTCGCTGGCCTGGGTGGACAGCGGCGGCCTGCTGCAGGTGGGGCCGCAGTCGGCGGGGGCCGATCCCGGCCCGGCCTGTTATGGCCGCGGCGGCGATACGGCCACCGTCACCGATGCCAACGTGGTACTGGGACGCCTGTTGCCGCAGTCCTTTCTCGGTGGCGGCATGCGGCTCGACGCGGAGGCGGCCTACGTCGCGGTGGCGCGGCTGGGCGATGAACTCGGGCTGGGCGTGGAAGAGACCGCGGCCGGCATCGTGCGCCTGGCCGACGAGCACATGGCGCGGGCGCTGCGGATGATGTCGGTGCAGCGCGGGGTGGACCCGCGGGCGCTGACCCTGGTGTCCTTCGGCGGCGCCGGCGGCCTGCACGTCTGCGCCCTGGCGGACAGCCTGGGCATGGGCCAGGCCCTGGTGCCGGTCCATGCCGGCGTGCTGTCGGCGCTGGGCATGCTGGCGGCGCCCCAGGGGCGCCAGCTGTCGCGTACCGTCAACGCCCTGCTGGCGGAACTGGGTGCCGATACGCTGGAGCGGCATTTTTCCGGGCTGGCTGAGGAAGGCACGCAGGCCCTGGCCGCGGAAGGGGTGGCGGTGGAAACCTTGCAGGCGCGGCCCAGCCTGGATCTGCGTTACCGCGGCCAGTCCTACACCCTGAACATACCCTGGCAGGACGTGGCCGGCGCGACGGAAGCCTTTCACCTTGCCCACCAGTCCCGTTATGGCCACCGCCTGGCGCTGCCGGTGGAGCTGGTAAACGTTCGGCTGGCGCTGGTGGCGCCGCCGCTGGAATTACGCCTGGCCGGGGCGCCGGAGGTGGAGGCCGCGCCGGCAGGCCATGCCGTGGTGCACGGCATAGGCGAGGCGGCGGTGTGGGCAAGGGAGACACTGGCGGCCGGTCAGCTGATCGACGGCCCGGCGCTGGTTACCGAACAGGCCTCCACCACCTGGCTGGCGCCGGGCTGGCGCTGCCGCGTCGATGGGGTGGGCAATCTGGTATTGGATCGCCGGACGTCCTGACCGGCGTCAGCCGGCGCGTGTGCCGGCACGCGCGTCGGCGCCGGGGATGACGGCGGAAAGACTGTCACCGGCCCAGCGTACGGAGTCGAGGTAGGCCTGGCGGTAGGTGGTGCCGTCGAGGCTTTGGCACATGCGGTCCCAGGCGCCCCATTCATAAAGCAGCACCTGTTCCAGTACCTGGCCCAGGTGCCCCTCGCGCGAGCGCAATGCCGCCTTCACGTCGTCCACCAGCGGCAGTTCCTCCAGCACTTCCTCCATCGGCCGATCCATCAGTGCGTCCATGGCGGAAAGCAGGCCGACGGTGAAAAAACGATCGAGGCCGTCGTGGCGGCGGGCGGCGCCGAGCAGCTCGCACATGCGGGCGCGCACCAGCGCGGTCACCATCAGCTCGCGCGGCTTGTCGTCGAGGCGGGTGAACAGGATCAGGGTGATCCAGTTCTTGATGGTGCTGGCGCCGATGATCACCAGGGCGCGGCGCAGGGATTCGACCTTGCGGCGAATGGCGACGCAGGGCGAGTTCACGTAGCGCAGCAGGCGATAGGTGAGCGCCGCGTCCTGCGCCACCATTTTTTCCAGCTTGTTGATGTCGGTGTCGGGGTGTTGCAGTTCGGCCAGCAGGTTCATCAGCACCAGCCGGTTTACCGGCCGACTGCGGCCGCGCACGATGTTCGGCTTGCAGAAAAAATAGCCCTGGAAGTAATCGAAGCCCAGCTGCTTGCAGCGCTCGAATTCCTCGTGCGTTTCCACCTTTTCCGCCAGCAGGCGCACCTTGCGCTGCTTCAGGGCCTGCACGCGACCGGCCAGCACCTCCGGGTCGATGCCGAGGATGTCGAACTTGATGATGTGGGCCAGCTCGACCAGGGGTTCCAGCTCGGGGCGGTAGACGAAATCGTCCAGCGCGATGATGTAGCCGTTCTTTACCAGCCTGCGCACGGCCTCGATGAGGACGGGATCGGGTTCGATGTCCTCCAGCACTTCCAGCACCACGCGCTTGCTGGAAAACGGTAGCGGCCGATCGCCGACCAGGAAACTGCGGCTGAGGTTGATGAAGGCGGGATGGCGTCCGGTGATATTCTCCAGACCCAGCTCCAGAAAGGTATTGAGGATGACTTCGCCGGTGGCCTGATCGCCGTCGAGGAATTGCGCCTGATTGTCGTGGCCGCTGCGATAGAGCAGTTCGTAGCCGATGACCTCGAGGCTGCGGTTGTAGATGGGCTGGCGCCCGACGTAGATATCGTCCATGCAGGTTGACCGCCCTGACTCCTGTGCCTGGTCGCCCGACGTCCCGACCGGTGGGTCGCAGCGGAAGCACACTATACCCACTTTCCAGAAACGGGTACAAACCCTGCGGTTGTGCAGAAACCCTGATTTTTACAGGCGAAATGGCAGGCCGTGATTCATGCGGCTACCCTTGCAACATTCCGTCCGCCGCGTGTTCCAACAGTAAGCGGCGACCTCCTGTTGCCCCTGTCATACGTGAGGTTTTCCCGTCATGAGTTCCGGCCTGCTGAACCCAAGCGCGTTCGGCGTCATCGCCTACACGCTGCTGCTGACCCATATCACCATCGCCGCCGTCACCATCTTCCTGCACCGGCACCAGGCGCACCGCGCCCTGACGCTGCACCCGGTGGCAAGCCACTTCTTCCGCTTCTGGCTCTGGCTCACCACCGGCATGGTGACCCGCCAGTGGGTCGCGGTGCATCGCAAGCACCACGCCCGCTGCGAAACCGCGGACGACCCGCACAGCCCCCAGGTGCTGAGCCTGAAAAAGGTGCTGCTGGAGGGCGCTGAACTGTACCGCCGCGAGGCGGACAACGGGGAAACCCTGGCGGTGTACGGCAAGGGTACGCCGGACGACGCCGTGGAGCGCCGGCTGTACAGCCGCTATCCCTACCTCGGCATCGTGCTGATGCTGGCACTGGACGTACTGCTGCTCGGCCCCATCGGCATCACCGTGTGGGCGGTACAGATGATCTGGATTCCGTTGTTTGCCGCCGGCGTGATCAACGGCATCGGCCACTATTTCGGCTACCGTACCTACGCCAGCCCCGACGCCGCCACCAACATCGTGCCCTGGGGCATCCTCATCGGCGGTGAGGAGTTGCACAACAACCACCACGCCTACCCCGGTTCGGCCCGGCTCTCCAGCCAGCCCTGGGAGTTCGATATCGGCTGGTTCTACATCCGCCTCCTGGAACGCATGGGCCTGGCCCGGGTCAAGAAGGTGGCCCCGTCGCCCGCCCGGCTGCTGCCCACGGCTGCGGGGCCGGACCCGGACACGCTGCGCACCATTGCGGTGCATCGCATGCAGGTACTGGCCCGCTACAGCCGCAAGGTGATCAAGGCGGCCTACCGTGCCGAGGTGCGCCGCCTCGGCGGTGCCGATCCGGAGCTGCGCCAGGCCCGCGCCCTGCTGCTGCGCGAGGAGTCGCTCAACGACGGCAGCGCCCGCCGGCGCCTGCAACAGGTGCTGGCCCGCAGCGAGGCACTGGCCACGGTCTACCGGTTCCGGGAACGGCTGCAGGCGATCTGGCAGGGGGCGGCGGAGGGGCAGGCCCTGGCGGCCCTGGAGCAGTGGCGGCGGGAGGCGGAGGCCTCGGGGGTGGCCGCCCTGCAGGAGTTCGCCCGGCGCATCGGCGGCTGGCGTTCGGCCGCCGGCTGAGCGCGGCAGGGCCGGAAAACAAAAAGCCCGGCTTGAGCCGGGCTTTTTGCTATTCGGAGGCGAGGAAGCGTTACTTGATCTTCGCTTCCTTGTACACAACATGCTTGCGGACGACGGGATCGAACTTCTTGATCTCCATCTTCTCGGGCATGGTGCGCTTGTTCTTGGTGGTGGTGTAGAAATGACCGGTGTCCGCGGTGGACACCAGCTTGATCTTGTCGCGTGCGCCTTTGGCCATGGTTGTTCCCCTTAGACCTTCTCGCCATTGGCACGCAGCTCGGCCAGAACGGCATCGATGCCCTTCTTGTCGATAGTGCGCATGGCCTTGGTGGAAACACGCAGGCGGACGAAGCGGTTTTCGCTCTCAACCCAGAAGCGGTGGCTCTGCAGGTTGGGCAGGAAGCGACGGCGCGTCTTGTTGTTCGCGTGCGATACGTTGTTACCGGTCATCGGGCCTTTACCCGTAACCTTGCATACTCTGGACATGTTTCTTGCCTCCGAACAGGAATTCTTTCCCGCCTCCCGGCGAGGAGCCGCGTTTTATACCAGATACCGCCCCTCAGATCAAACCCCGTTCCGCCAGGGACGTGATTTCGCCGTCGCCGACGATGAGGTGATCCAGCACCCGTATCTCCACCACGCCCAGGGCGTCGCGCAGGCGGCGGGTGATGGATTCGTCGGCCCGGCTCGGTTCCGCCACCCCGGAGGGATGGTTGTGGGCCAGGATCACGGCGGCGGCATTGTGGGCCAGGGCGCGCTTGACCACCTCGCGGGGGTGCACCGAGGCGCCGTCGATGGTACCACTGAACAATTCCTCGAAGGCGATGACGCGGTGGCGGTTGTCGAGAAACAGGGCGGCAAACACCTCGTGGCCGTAGCCGCGCAGACGGGCGGCGAGAAAGCGCCGGGTGTCGTCCGGCGAGCTCAGGGCGTCGCCCCGTTGCAGGGTGGCCAGCAGGTGGCGCCGCCCCAGCTCCAGGGTGGCCTGCAACTGTACGTACTTGGCCTCGCCCAGGCCCTTGTGACGACAGAAATTCTTGCAGTCGGCCTCCAGCAGCGGGCGCAAGCCGCCGAAGTCGCCGATGAGCCGGCGCGCCAGATCCACCGCGCTCATGCCGGTGACCCCGGTGCGCAGGAAGATTGCCAGCAGCTCGGCGTCGGACAGGGCGCCGGCGCCCCGTTGCAACAGCTTTTCCCGCGGTCGCTCCGCCGCAGGCCAGTCCCTGATGGCCATGGATCACCTCCGTGTAGAACCAGAAACAACAGATACAAGATACAAGAGGAAAGATGCAAGGGTGGAGTGCGCTGCGCGTACGCTTCTATAGGCATGAAAACATGATGATGTCTCGCCAAGGCGCCAAGCACGCCAAGAAAATATCGGCTTTCTTCGCGTTCCTGGCGTCTTGGCGAGAGTAACTGCCGTTGAAGCGCAGTGAAATCGTCCCCCTCGCTCCTCGTATCTTGTGCCGCGTGCCTTTTGTATACTTCACGGCCATGAACGGGTTAGTGAACAGACACATACTCCTCGGCGTGACCGGCGGCATCGCCGCCTACAAGGCCGCCGAGCTGGTGCGGCTGCTGCGCCGTGCCGGCGCGCAGGTGCGGGTGGTCATGACCCGCGGCGCCACCGAATTCGTCACCCCTCTCACCTTCCAGGCCCTGTCCGGCCATGCCGTGCGCTGCGAGCTGTTCGACGCCGCCGCCGAGGCCGGGATGGATCACATTGAGTTGGCGCGCTGGGCCGAGCTGGTGCTGGTGGCGCCGGCCAGTGCCGATTTCCTGGCCCGTCTCGCCGCCGGCCGCGCCGACGACCTGCTGGCCACCCTCAGTCTGGCAACGGCGGCGCCCATCGCCCTGGCGCCGGCGATGAACCGGCAGATGTGGCAGGCGGCGGCGACGCAGGACAACGTACAAGTCCTGGCCGCACGCGGCGTACATCTCTTCGGCCCGGCCAGCGGCGAGCAGGCCTGCGGCGAGATCGGCCCCGGCCGCATGCTGGAGCCGGCCGAGCTGGCCCGACGGGCCGGGGAATTGTTTGCCGCCGGGCCGCTGGCGGGGGTGCGTGCCCTGGTCACCGCCGGGCCGACCCGCGAGGCCATCGACCCGGTGCGCTTCGTCAGCAACCGCAGCTCCGGGCGGATGGGCTTTGCCGTGGCCGGGGCGTTGGCGCTGGCCGGGGCGGAAGTGACCCTGGTGGCCGGGCCGGTGACCCTGCCTACGCCGGCAGGGGTGCGCCGGGTGGACGTGGAGAGCGCCGCCGAAATGCTGGCGGCGGCGGAACGGGAACAGTTCGAACTGCTGGTGGCCACCGCGGCGGTGGCCGACTACCGTCCGGTGGCGGCGGCCGACAGCAAGATCAAGAAGAATAACGCCGGGATAATGCTCGAAATGACACAAAATCCCGATATCCTGGCGCATCTCGCAACCACCCGACCGGAGGTGTTCACGGTTGGTTTCGCCGCCGAGACCGATGAGCTGGAGCGTTATGCACGCGGTAAGCTGGTACAGAAGAAGCTGGATATGATCGCCGCCAACTGGGTCGGCGGCGGCCGCGGTTTCGATACCGAACGCAACGCATTGCAGGTGTTTTGGGAAGGCGGCGGCGCGGAACTGGCGGAGGCGCCCAAGGACGAGCTGGCGCGGCAACTGGTGGCGCTCGTTGCCGAGCGTTATGCCGCCAGGTAAGGTGAGGCAAACCGGTGCGCGATGCGCACCCTACGCGGGCAACCGCCGACAGGATGTGGACAATATGCGCAAAATTGAACTCAAAATCCTCGATCCCCGCATCGGCAGCGAGTATCCCCTGCCGGCCTATGCCACCGACGGTTCCGCCGGGCTCGACCTGCGCGCCTGCGTCGACGCACCGCTGGAGGTGAAACCCGGCGAGTCCCATCTGGTGCCCACCGGCATCGCCATCCACATCGGCGACCCCGGCCTCGCCGCCGTGCTGCTGCCCCGTTCCGGCCTGGGTCACAAAAAGGGCATAGTCCTGGGCAACCTGGTGGGACTCATCGACAGCGACTACCAGGGACAGATTTTCGTCTCCTGTTGGAACCGCTCCGATGATTCCTTTACCATCAATGCCGGCGAGCGTATTGCCCAGATGGTGTTTGTCCCGGTCGTCCAGGCCGAGTTCGAGGTGGTGGAGGAGTTCGAGGCAAGCGCGCGCGGCAGTGGCGGTTTCGGCCATACCGGCCACAATTAGTCGTCACACTCAGGGAAGCACGCGCCGTGAAATCACTGTTCGACAAATTTCGCAAAAAGCCCGAAGCCGAACCGGCTGCCTTTACCGGCGCGCCCGCGCCGGAGCAGCAAAAGCCCGCGCGCGGCCTGAACATCCGCGTACTGGTGATGCCCCTGCTGATCACCGGCGTGGCGGTCCTCGTGGCGGCCGCCGCCGTCACCTACTTTCAGTTCGCCCTGCAGGGCCAGGAACGCCGGGATGCACAGATCCATGGCCGCGCCGATCGCATAGCCGATCACCTGGCGGGACGTCTGCGGGGTTACACCGACGTCATCGCCGC
Source organism: Gammaproteobacteria bacterium HGW-Gammaproteobacteria-1 (assembly GCA_002840095.1). Classification (GTDB taxonomy): domain Bacteria; phylum Pseudomonadota; class Gammaproteobacteria; order Thiohalomonadales; family Thiohalomonadaceae; genus Sulfurivermis. The sequence continues at coordinate 39,243 of PGZL01000008.1, forward strand.
CTCGGGCCGCTCGCCGGCCGTGGCCGCGGCGATGACGGCGAATGATCCCATTGCACTGGAGGAGCACGCCGCGCGCCTGCGTGAGCTGTTCCCGTCGTTGTTGCGCGTGCGCTTTATCGCGCATGGCGACGAGCGCCTGGATGAAAACGCCGTACCGCCCCTGAGCTACGCCTGCCTGGAACTGGCGCGTGCCGCCGAGGGCGGGCAGGAACCGCCCATCGAGGCCCATCTGTACGGCACCAAGGTGCAGCATATCGATATGCTGCGCGCCGTCACCGGGCCGCAAGGCATCGTCGGCAGCCTGCTGGTGACCCTGGACGTCGCGGTGCTGCGGGAATGGCTGCTGCCGCTGCTGCCCGCGGACGGCGGTTACGTGGAATTGCGCCAGGGCGGCGACGGCAAGCACCTGATGCTCGCCGCCGTCGGCGACGCCGGCCTGCAGGGCACGCCCGCCACCTATTCGGTACCCCTGGACGGTACGGCCTGGAGCCTGATCTACTGGGCCCCCGCCACCCTGCCGGCTGTGAGCATGGCGCAGCAGACCGCGTTCCTGACGGTGTTCGGCGTGGCGCTGGTGGTGATGTTGGTGGCCTTCGTCCTGTTCACCACGGTGGCCGGGCGCATCGTGCGCGGCGATTTGGTGGCGGTGGTGAAGCAGGCGGTGGAAATGTGGAGCGGCCGGCGCCAGCACAATTTCGACGTACGCCTGGCCGAATCGCTGGAGGTGCTGACCGCCCTGGAACAGCACCTGGCGACCACCCAGCCGCCCAAGCAGGTGCATCCCGACGCCGCCAAGGCGGCGGCGATGCAGCAGGACAACGGCATCATTGTCGACGAGCCGCCCGAGGGCGAGGACATGCCCTCCTCCCTGCTGTTCATGTCCCAGGAATCAATGCAGGTGGAAGAGCTGGGGCCGCCGGGCATCAATCAAAACCGGAACGACACGAAGGACAAAACCTGATGGCTCCGTCCGCCGCTGCCGGGCAGTGTGCGGTGGGCGGGAATGACGCGTATTACTGCCTCTACAACCCGTGACCCGACGCCTATCTCCATGACACTGGACATCACTGCCGCGATGAACAATGCACGTGTTCTCGCCGAAGCCCTGCCTTACATCCGCCGTTTTTCCGGCAAGACCATCGTCATCAAATACGGCGGCAACGCCATGACCGAGGAGCGTCTCAAGCACGGCTTCGCCCAGGACGTGGTGCTGATGAAGCTGGTGGGCATGAACCCGGTGGTGGTGCACGGCGGCGGTCCGCAGATCAACGACCTGCTGAAACGCATCGGCAAGCAGGGCGAGTTCATCCAGGGCATGCGCGTCACCGACCGCGAAACCATGGACGTGGTGGAGATGGTGCTGGGTGGCCTGGTCAACAAGGACATCGTCAACCTCATCAATCAGCACGGCGGCCGCGCCGTCGGTCTCACCGGCAAGGACGGCGGCCTGATCAAGGCGCGCAAGCTGATGATGAAAAGCCGCGACAAGCAGGATGAGCTGATCGACCTCGGCCTGGTGGGCGAGGTGACGTCCATCGATCCGAAACTGGTGGCGCTGCTCGACACGCAGGATTTCATCCCGGTGATCGCCCCGGTGGGTGTGGGCGACGACGGTCAGTCCTACAACATCAATGCCGATCTGGTGGCGGGCAAGCTGGCGGAAACCCTGAACGCGGAAAAACTGATCCTGCTCACCAACACCACCGGCGTGCTGGACAAGGACGGCAAGCTGCTCACCGGCCTCACCGCCTCGCGCGTCGACGAGCTGATCGCCGACGGCACCATCAGCGGCGGCATGATTCCCAAGATCGAGATGGCGCTGGAGGCGGTGAAGAACGGCGTCAGATCCAGCCACATCATCGACGGGCGCGTGGAGCACGCGCTGTTGCTGGAAATATTCACCGACGCCGGTGTCGGCACACTGATCAGGAACGGCTAGCCATGAGCAACGAAAAACCCTCGCGCCGCCAGCAGATCCTGGAAGCCCTGGCCCACGAACTGGAAACCAGCCCCGGCGAACGCATCACCACCGCCAGCCTGGCACGCGCCGTGGGCGTGTCGGAGGCGGCGCTCTACCGCCACTTTCCCAGCAAGGCGAAGATGTTCGAGGGCCTGATCGAATTTCTCGAGGACACGGTGTTCGGCCTCGTTAACCGTATCCTGGCCGAGGAAAAGGACGTGGTGACGCGGTGCGAGAAGATCATGGGCGTGCTGCTGGGTTTTTCCGCCCGCAATCCCGGCATCACCCGCATCCTGGTGGGCGATGCGCTGGTGGGTGAAACGGAGCGTCTGCGCGTGCGTGTCGGCCAGTTTTACGATCGCATCGAAACCCAGTTCAAGCAGGTGCTGCGTGAAGGGGAGCTGGCGGGACGTCTGCCTTCGGGGGCACCGGCAGCGGCGATGGCGGGCCTGCTGGTGGCAGCGGCCCATGGCCGCATGGCGCAATTCGTGCGCAGCGGCTTCAAGCGTTCGCCGCTGGAGCTGTGGGAGCAGCAGTGGCCGCTGCTGGCGCGGGGATTGTTCTAGGTGGACGACGGGCGATAACCGCCACGCACTGCCGAAGTGCGGTGCGCTCTTTTTAGCGCGGCCGCACGCCCTTGAGTTCACGAAAGCGCTTCAGATCCATATCGAATTTTTCCAGCAGCTGTTCCTTTTCCCGCTTCTTGTATTCGATGTAGTCCTTTTTTTCCTGGATTTGCTTCTCCAGCGAGGCCATGTCTTCCTTGAGCTCGGTCGGCAGCGGGCTGCCGGCGCGTTCCAGTGCCGCGGCGCGTTTCTTGAGGTCATCCTGTTTGCGGTTGAGGGTGTTGATGGTGGCGCCGGTGATTTCGATGGTGGCGTCGATGGCGCCGGTGGCGCGATCGCGTGAGGCGATCAGTTCCTGCTCGGTAGTGAAGGTGGACAGCAGCATGTTGTCGTAGCTGGCCTGTTCCTCCAGGCGCTTTTTCTCCTCGACGATGCGACGCTCTTCCGCCTCCTTGGTGGCACGCTCCGCTTCCAGTTCCTCCGCGGTCTTGGCGCGTTCCTTGACTTCGATGGTGACCCCGCGCTCGTTGACGGTGCGCGTCTCCTGCTGCGCGTATTCCGGTGGCACGACGTTGCCGCATTCGCGCACGCCTTCCTTGTTGGTCCAGCATTTGATGGCGCCGAAGGCGCTGCCGGGCAAGGCGACCGTGAGGGCCAGCAACAGGGCGGGCAGGCGCAAAGCGTTAAGGATCATGGCGGTGGATCTCCGGATGGCCGCGTACAAACAAGGCTTACAGTATACTGCCGTGCCCAGGTAACGTCATTTGAACTGCGTCGTGGAACTGTCGCAACATCTACTGCTTTTTGCCGCTTCCCTCGTCGCCAACGCCTTTTCGGCATTCGCCGGCGGCGGGGCGGGCCTGTTGCAGCTGCCGGTGCTGCTGTTCCTCGGCCTGCCCTTTGCCATCGCCCTGGCCACCCACAAGATAGCCACGGTCGCTCTCGGTGTCGGCGCCACGGTGCGCCACCTGCGCAGCTCCCATCTGGAACGGCGCTTCGTCATTTTCATCCTCGCCTGCGGCCTGCCCGGGGTGGTGCTCGGCGCCAGCCTGATCCTGCATGTGCCGGATCGCAGCGCCGAGGTGGCATTGGGTCTGCTGACCGTGGGCTTGGGCGTCTATTCCGCCCTGAAGCGGGCGTTGGGGCAGGAACACATGCCGCGCAACCGCAGCGGCGGCGCCCTGTGGCTGGGCGGGATGGGCTTGTGTGCCATCGGTGTGCTCAACGGTTCGCTCACTTCGGGCACCGGCCTGTTCGTGACCCTGTGGCTGGTGCGCTGGTTCGGCCTGGACTACCAGCGGGCTGTGGCCTACACCCTGATACTGGTGGGGGTGTTCTGGAACGGCACCGGTGCCCTGGTGCTCGGTACCCTGGGCGAGGTGCGCTGGGACTGGCTGCCGGCCTTGCTGGCGGGCTCCCTGCTTGGCGGCTACTTGGGCGCCCATTGGGCCATCGCCAGGGGAAACCGCTGGATCAAGCGGGCCTTCGAGGTGGTGACGATACTGGTGGGACTGAAGCTGCTGCTGGGCTAACCGCGGGATGGGGAGCTGGAAACACGGAATGGTCTCTCGCCAAGACGCCAAGAAAAGCACCGTATTTAGGTCCAGGGCCGGCGAATATTCGCCCAGAGGACTGGGCTCCTACAAAACCGCAAAACTGAAATACACCACCGTATTAGGTCGTGTTTTCTTGGCGCGCTTGGCGTCTTGGCGAGACTAACGGTGTTTTCGGGGCTACAGCGCCGTAACGCGTTCCAGTTCGGCCAGCAGATGCAGTGCTGCCCCGTTGCCGGCACCGCAGCTGTCGGGGTGGGGCGGAAAACCGCCGCACACCGCCGGCCGCAGGGGCGAGCCGAACAGGCGGCAGCGGTTGTCGTCATCCAGCTGGACGCAGCGCACGCCTGCCGGCTTGCCCCCGGGCATGCCCGGAATGGCCGAGGATATGGAGGGGGCGATGCAGCAGGCGCCGCAACCGGGCCGGCATTCCACGTCAGCTGACGCCGTATTCCTGGCGGTAGGCGCGCACGGTGTCCAGATGTTGCCCCAGGGTGGCGTCGCCCTCCAGGTATTCCATCAGGTCCGCCAGGGTGATGATGCTGACCACCTGCATGCCGAAGTTTCTTTCCACTTCCTGGATCGCCGACAGCTCGCCCTTGCCGCGCTCCTGCCGATCGAGGGCGATGACCACGCCGGCCGCCTGTGCGCCGGCCGCCTGGATGATCTCCATGGATTCGCGAATGGCGGTACCGGCGGTGATGACGTCGTCGATGATCAGGATGCGGCCGGCCAGCGGTGCGCCGACGATGCTGCCGCCCTCGCCGTGATCCTTGGCTTCCTTGCGGTTGAAGCACCAGGGCACGTTGCGGTCGTGATGTTCGGCCAGGGCGATGGCGGCGGCGCTGGCCAGGGGAATGCCCTTGTAGGCCGGCCCGAACAGGGTGTCGAAGGCGACTCCGGAATCCTGGATTGCTGCCGCATAGTAGCGGCCGAGACGGGCCAGTTGGGCACCGGTGTTGAACAGGCCGGCGTTGAAGAAATAGGGGCTGATACGGCCCGATTTCAGGGTGAACTGGCCAAAGCGCAGCACCTGGTTCTGTATGGCAAACTCGATAAATTCGCGCTTGTAATCCTGCATGATGCTCACCGGTGGGACAGGGGAAGCGCGCATTTTAACAGGAACCCCGGCTGTTTTTGTCAGGGTCGGTTGTTATGCTTGGTCCTGACGTGACCCGACGGCAGGATGACAAGGAGGCGGTTATGCAGGCGCAGAGCGTGGATTTCGGTAAAGGGCTGAGCTGGTACGGCGACGGCTGGGAGATCTTCAAGGGCAATCCCGGCATGTGGATCGTGTTCATGATCCTGCTGTTCGTGATCATGGCGGTACTCGCCCTGGTGCCCGTGCTCGGCCCCCTGCTGTTGTCCCTGATCATGCCCGGACTGCTGGGCGGGATACTGTACGCGGCGCGCGAGGCTGCCGCGCAGCGCGAGATGGATATCAATCACCTGTTCGTGGGCTTCAAGGACGTGGAGACGCGCAACGCGCTGCTGGTGCTGGGCGCAGTGATGGTCGGCGCCAGCGTCATATTCATGCTCATCGCCCTGATCCTGATCGGCAGCAGCATGAGCATGGCGGGAATGATGAACGAAGGCCATCAAGACATGCTGGCGGCGGGACTGGGCGTGGGCATGCTGCTGGCGATGCTGCTGATGTCGACCATCGGCCTGTTGCTGAGCATGGCCTTTTTCTACGCCGTGCCGCTGATCATGTTCGCCGCCGCCAAACCGGTGGCTGCAATGAAAAGCAGTTTCGCCGCCTGCCTCGCCAACATACTGCCGCTGTTGCTGTTCAGTGTGGTGTACATCGTACTGGCGGCGGTCGCGGTGATTCCCTTCGGGCTCGGCATGCTGGTACTGTTGCCGGTGACCTTCGGCGCAGTCTATGCCAGCTATCGCGACGTGTTCCCGCCGCCGGCATAGCGCCCGTAAAGAAGCTGGTCCGCGAATGAACGCGAAGCGACGCGAATAAAACCGCGTCCACATTGGCGTGGATTTGCGTTCATTCGCGGATTCCCTGGTTTGAAATTTTGGAAGGCACCATGCGCATCATCACTGCCAATCTGAACGGCATCCGCTCCGCCAGCAGCAAGGGCTTTTTCGAATGGATGCAATCGCAGCAGCCGGATGTGGTCTGTATTCAGGAAACCAAGGCGCAGGAACATCAGCTGGACGTGGTGGCCCACTATCCCGTGGGGTATCGCGCCCGTTTCGTCGATGCCGAGAAGAAGGGCTACAGCGGCGTCGCCATCTACAGCCGGCGCGAACCGGACCGGGTGATCACCGCCCTGGGCGCCGGCTTCGAGGACATGGATGCCGAGGGTCGTTACATTCAGGCGGATTTCGGACGGCTCAGTGTCGTTTCGCTCTATCTGCCGTCCGGCTCCTCGGGTGACGAAAGGCAACAGGTGAAATTCAGTTTCCTGCAGCGCTTCGGCGAGCGCCTGCAACAGATGCGGCAACAGGATCGCGACTGGATCATCTGCGGCGATCTCAACATCGTGCACAAGGAAATCGACATCAAGAACTGGAAGGGCAACCAGAAGAATTCCGGCTGCCTGCCCGAGGAGCGCGCCTGGCTCGATCAGGTGTTCGGGCCGTGGGATTTCGTCGATGCCTTCCGCGTGGTGGATGACCGGCCGGAACAGTACACCTGGTGGTCCAACCGCGGCCAGGCCTGGGCCAAGAACGTCGGGTGGCGTATCGACTATCAGGTGATTACGCCGTCCCTGCGGGACAAGGTGAAGGCGACGGACATCTACAAGGCGCAGCGCTTTTCCGACCACGCGCCGCTGACCATCGATTACGACTATCCGCTGTGACTAGCCGCCGCTGAACAGCAGTGTCGCACCCTGATAGAAGATAAAGCTCACCAGCCAGGCCAGCGACAGCGGCCACACCACCGCCAGCAGGGTGAACCACCAGCTGCGGGATTCCTGCCGCAGGACGGCGATGGTGGACAGGCAGGGGGTGTAGATCAGCACGAACAGCATGAAGCTGTAGGCCTCGATCCAGGAGAGCTGGGTGGCGATGATGCCGGCCAGTGCGCCTTCGCTGGTGCCGTAGATCACGGCCAGCGCGCCCACCACCACTTCCTTGGCGACGAAACCGAACAGTAACGCGATGCTCATCAGATCGTCGATGCCGATGGGCTGGAACACCGGTGCCATGAAAGCGGCCAGTCCGCCGGCCAGGGTTTCGGCGCTGGCGGGAACGGCGCTGAAGGGGTAGTGGGTGAGAAACCACACCAGCACCACGCCGAGCAGGATGAAGCCGCCGGCATCCCGCACAAAGCCCTTGGCCTCATGCCAGCCGCGCAACACCATCTGCTTCAGGGTCGGGAAGCGGTAGGGCGGCAGCTCCAGCAACAGCGGTTCGTCGCTGATGAGCCGGCGGCGGTAGAGCAGGGCGGTGAGGAAGGCGGCGAAGAAGCTCATGCAATACAGCGAGAACAGCACGAAGGGCGCGCTGCGCGGCGAGAACACCGCGGTGGTGAGAAAGACGAACACCTGCAACCGTGCCGAGCAGAGCGAGAACGGGATGATCAGCATGGTCAGCAGGCGCAGTCCGCGCGAGCGCATCACCCGTGTGCCCATCAGCGCCGGCACGTTGCAGCCGAAGCCCATCAGCTGCATGACGAAGGCGCGGCCGTCGAGGCCCAGGCGCGACATGAAGGCATCGACCAGAAAGGCGGCGCGGGACAGGTAGCCGGAATCCTCCACCACGCCCATGAACAGGAAGAACAGCACGATGATGGGCAGGAAGGACAGCACCGTGCCGACGCCGTTGTAGACCCCCTCCAGCAGGAAGCTCTGCACCATCGGCCCGGCCTGGGCCAGGGCCGGTTCGGCGATGCCTTCCTTGAACAGGCCCAGCAGCCATTCCACACCGTCCTGCAGCGGCGTGCCCAGGGTGTAGACCGCCTCGAACACCAGGTACATGGCCAGGAAGAACAACGGCAGTCCGAACAGCGGGTGCAGCAGGGCGCGGTCGAGGCGGCTGGTGAGATTGTCCGACAGCGTCACCGGCACGTGCACCGTGGTTGCCACCAGGTCCTCGAGCCGGGCCTCCAGGGCGTCGTCGGCGGCGAAGGCGGAGAAAGCGGCGGTGGTGGCCAGGGTGTCCTGCAGATTGCGCTCCAGCACCTGCCGTGCCCGGGGGTAGCCCATGCCGTGCTTGGCACTCATGGTCACCACCGGAATGCTCAGCGCCTCCTCCAGCTTGTCCACTTCCACCTGGATGCCGAGGCGCTTGCTCTCGTCGATCATGTTGAGCAGCAGCACCATCGGCAGGCCCAGCTCCTTCAACTGCAGCACCAGCGCCAGCTGCCGGTCCAGCTGGGAGGCGTTGGCCACCACGGCCAGCAGGTTGACGGGATTCTTTTCCAGGAAGTGGCGCACCACCAGTTCGTCTTCGCTGTAGCCGTGGAGGTTGTAGAGGCCGGGGAGATCGACGACCTCGACCATGTCGCCGCCCATCAGGACCTTGGCGGCGAGCAGATCGACGGTGATCCCGGGCCAGTTGCCGACGCGGGCCACGGAGCCGGTGAGGCGGTTGAAGAAGGTGGATTTGCCCGTGTTGGGCATGCCGAGCAGGGCGATGCGTTTCATGGAGTCGGCAAATTGAATCAGGCGGTGGGTGTGGTGAGTTTGATCAGGCGTGCTTCGCGCCGGCGCACCACCAGGTCGGTGGTGCCGATGCGTACCTGCAATGGTCCGCCGAGGCGGGCGCGGCGGATCACCGCCACCTCGCGGCCGAGGCGCAGGCCCAGGGCGAGCATGCGGGCGCGCAGCGCCTCGTCGCCGGTTACTTCACAGATGACCGCCCGCTGTCCGGGGGGCAATTGTTCCAGGGTCACAACAGGGTCCTCAGCCGCCACAAATGAGAAAAATTCTCATTCAGGCGATGATTGCATATCAGTATTTAGTGATCAACGGGAAAGTGGGGATTTTGCCACGAAAAAGACAACCCCCGCACCGCCGGCCGGCGGGCGGGGGTTGAGAAGGCCGGGAGGGCCTTCGGGGGACATCCCCTGGTGGGATGTATGAAACCGGTGGCAGGTTGTCGGTCCGGATGATGTCTAAAGCCAAGTCTAGTCCCGATTGATGCGAACGCCAGAAAATGTGTAGGAAAAAATCCGGAACAGGTATCGAATTGCGTTTTCTCAAATTTACGACGGAGGCCGGTCGAGCATGCGCCGTACCCAGGGCAGCAGCAGGAAGGCGGGGAAGCCGAGGAAGAAGGTGAGCAGGAAGTAGTCGGCATAGCCCATGGCCTCGGCGCCGAAGCCGCCGGCCCAGCCGGCGAGGGAGCGGCTCAGGGCGAACACCGAGGACAGCAGGGCGTATTCGGTGGCGGAGTGGCGTTTGTCGACGATGGCCATGAGAAAGGCGAGAAAGGCGGCGGTGCCGAGGCCGCCGGTGAAGGACTCCAGTCCGCTGGCGGCATACATCAGCATCTGCTGGGAGGCCGTAATCAATTCGGTGGGCGTGCCCAGCGGCAGCACGGTGGCGGCCCAGGCGTAGCCCAGATTGGAGAAGGCCTGGCACAGTCCCAGCACCCACAGGGCGCGGAAGATGCCGGCCCGATCGGTGAACCAGCCGCCGGCAATGCCGCCGGCAATGGACAGGATCAGGCCCAGATTCACCGACACGGTACCGATCTGGCTGGCGCTGAAGCCGGCGTCCACCCAGAAGGGCTTGACCATGAAGCCCATGGCGGCATCGCCCAGCTTGAAGATCAGGATGAAGCCGATCACGGGCAGCATGTAGGGACGCGCCACCATGGCGAGCAGGGTGCCGAACATCGGCCCCTCGGTGAGCGCCCCGGTGCCGCCGTTGCCGTTGCGGCGGTGGCGCAGGACGCTGGCGAGCAGGGCCAGTCCCGCTGCGCCGAAGGCGTAGAGCCAGAACGACTCGTGGCGCGCCGACCAGTGGGTGGTGCGGTCGATGAGCCACAACGTGCCGAGCAGAAACCCCAGCACGCCGGCGAACGGCAGCGGGTGGGCCAGCAGTCCGCCCAACTCGGCGCGCAGGCTGAGACCGTGCACGCGCTCCACCCGGCGCTCCGCCGGGGCGCGCAGGCAGGTCAGGGCGATCAGCACGAACAGCGCGGCGGCCGTGAAATAGGTGCCGGTCCAGCCGATGTAGTCGCTCAGGATCAGGATAAAGCCTGCGGCCAGCATGCCGACGCGGTAGAAGCCCACGCGCAGGCCGTTGGCCAGGCCCAGTTCGCGCCTGTCCAGCAGCTCGATGGTGTAGCCGTCGATGGCGATGTCGTTGGTGGCGGAGAGCAGGGTGAACAGGCCGATGGCCAGCCAGGTCCATGGCCCGAAGCCGGCGTGGACGGCCATGGCCAGCATGACGGCGCCCATGCCCAGATCCACCAGCGCCATCCAGCGGCGGTGATGGCGGTAATGATCCACCGCCGGCGCCCAGAGGAATTTCAGGGTCCATGCCAGACCGAGCAGGCTGAGAAAGCCGATCTCGGAAAGATTGACCCCCTGCTGGCGGAAGTGCACCGGGAAGACGTCGAAGAACACACCGAGGGGAAAGCCCTCGGCGAAGTAGAGCACGCCCACCCAGAACATCTTGGATTTCAGCAGCGAAGGTTTGGCTTCTGACGACATGGTGTTGGGGCAGGAAAGACGAAGGGGCTATGATACACGCCACACACACCTGTTGCCGGATGGCCGCCCATGCATGCTGAGATATCCTATATCGCCGCCTTCTTCGTCGGCCTGTTCGGCGGCGTGCATTGCGTCGGCATGTGCGGCGGCATCGTCGGCGCCCTTTCCTTCGGCCTGCCCGAGACGGTACGCGGCCGGCCGACGCAGTTTCTGCCCTACCTGTTCGGCTACAACGGCGGGCGCCTGATCAGCTACGCCTTCGCCGGCGGCCTGATGGGCGGCGTCGGCCTGATCGCGGCCAATATGGGCGCGCTGCACGAAATCCGCGTCGGTATGCTGGTGCTGGCGGGCATCTTTCTGGTGGCGATGGGTCTGTACCTGGGCGGCTGGTGGTTCGGTATCGCCAAGGTGGAGCGGCTGGGGCATCTGGTGTGGCGTTTCCTCGAACCCATCGGCCGCCGCTTCATTCCCGTGCGTTCGCCGGCGCAGGCGCTGGCCCTGGGCCTGGTGTGGGGCTGGCTGCCCTGCGGCCTGGTGTACAGCACGCTGATTTGGTCCATTTCCTCCGGCAACCCCCTGGACGGCGCCCTGCTCATGCTGGCCTTCGGTGCCGGCACCCTGCCCAACCTGCTCACCATGGGCCTGGTCGCCGGCAAGCTTGCCGCCTGGCTGCGCCTGTTGTGGGTACGCCGCACGGCGGGCGTACTGGTGATGGGCTTCGGGATCTACATGCTGATCGAGGCGTCGATGATCTGAGGAGGCCCGGGCCGGTGCCGACAAAAAAAGGACGGTATAAATCGGGAAACTGCCCGGTCTATACCGTCCTTTTTTGTGGCCGCAGCCTGGCTGTCAGCTGGCCTTGGCCGCCGGCTCAGGCTCTTCCACCAGCTGCAGCGGCTGGTTGATGGTGTTGAGTATGCTGCGCACCTCGGCGTACTGCCGCATCAGCGATGCATTGGATTTTTCCAGTTCCTCGATGCGTGCCTGCAGGGTGTCGCGCGAATCGTTGATCTTGCGCAGATTCTCCAGGCGCTGCTCCATGGTTTCCTTGTGTTCCTTGATCTGCTTGACCAGGGGCGACATGACGGCCTTGCTCCAGCCTTCGGCATCGCGTTGCGCCTTGAAGAAGATGTTGCGCGCGTGGCTGACCAGGGAGATGAAGAACTTCTTGATGACGTAGTGCTGCTCGGTCATGGTGGTGACCGGGCTGGTGCGGAAGGCTTCCGCCTCCTGGTAGAGCTGCTGGAATTCCTGCTTGTACTTGGTCAGCGAGTACAGCGCCGGCTTGATCTCGGCGATGCCGTGTTCCTGGTGGAAGGTGCGGTAGATGGTGATCACCAGGCGGTTGAGCTGATCGGCGAACTCCGACACCTCCGACAGGCGCGAACTGATGCCGTCGAAGAATATCTTCATGCCGCCCTTGAGGCCGTGGGTGGTCCAGCTGTCGGACATGGACTTGCGCGTCTCGGCCACCAGTTGGTCCAGGGAGGCGAGGTTGATGGTGTCGGACAGTTTCTTCGATTGTTCCTGAATGATGCGCTTGTTGGCCTGGAAGCTTTCCACGTTCTTGTAGTAGGCCACCTGCTCGTCGCGCGTCTTCTTCATCAGCAGTTCGATGACGTCGTTGTTCTTGCCGGACAGGCCCTTGAGTTCTTCCAGCTGCTTGCGCGCCGAGGCGAGGCGGGTGGCGAGGATGTCGTGCGATTCCTTCACCATGGCGCCGATGCTGGCGAGGATGTGCTCGCGCACCAGGCTTTGCTTGTAGGGCAGCACCTCGGCGGCCAGGATGTTCTCCAGCGCCAGGATGTTGCTGCGCGCCAGCAGCTCCTTGTCGTGACGGATCTTGGCCAGCAGGCCTTTTTGCGCCGAGGCGGGATAGATTTGGTCCGCATCGATGCCCAGGGTCTGGGCGGCGCGCATGCACTGGTCTTTGACGGTCTTTTCGATGTGCGCGGCGGTTTTCAGTTCGTCCCACAGCGTATCGACCTTGTTCAGCACCACGAACAGGCCTTTCTTGTGGCCGCTGCGCAGCGGCTTGACGTTGTGCTGCCACATCTCCAGGTCGGACTTGGTGACGCCGGTGTCGGCCGCCAGCACGAAGACCACCGCCTGGGCGTTGGGCAGCATGTTCAGGGTCAGTTCCGGCTCGGAGCCGAGGGCGTTGAGGCCCGGGGTGTCGAGGATCACCAGCCCCTGCTTGAGCAGCGGGTGGGGGAAGCTGATCAGGGCGTGGCGCCACATGGGGATGTCGATCTGGCTCGGCAGCTTGCCGTTCTGCATGTGCATGTGCGCTTCGCCGTCGCTGTACAGCCCCAGCTTGCGCGCCTCGTCCAGGGAGGCCTTCTTGACCTTGACGATTTCCTGGAAGGCTTCCGCCATGTTGTCGGGCGAGGACAGATCCAGCTCGATGTGGGTCCAGTTCACCGGCTCCAGCTTGTATTCGGCGATGGGGGTGTCGGTAAGACGCGTCTCGATGGGCAGCAGGCGCACGTAGGCCTTGTCGGCGTTGCTGTCCCAGAACAGTTCGGTGGGGCACATGGTGGTGCGGCCCGCCTCGGAGGGCAGCAGGCGGCGGTCGTACTCGGAGAAGAAGATGGCGTTGATGAGTTCGGTCTTGCCACGGGCGAATTCGGCCACGAAGGCGATGGTCAGGCGATCGGCGCGCAGCGCCTCCAGCACTTCGTAAATGCGCAGTTCGTCCTCGGCGTCGCCCATTTTGTTGCCGTCCAGCCAGCGCTGGTAGCGTTCGATCCCGCTGAGCAGGGCGGTTTTCCACTGGCCGTAGGCCTGCATCTGTCGGTCGAAGCGTTGGTTCGCCATGTTTCGCCTTCTGTCCTTATTGTCCGCCCCGGGTCCGTCGCTTGTCCGAGCTGGGCGCTAGAGATAGCTGCAATAAGACCAATATATCGAAAATTTTAGCAATGACAATGAGTAGTGGCTCAAATTGCAGGTTGAATCATAGCTTTCGGGGGCAACTGACGGGGGGACTCGATGCGCAGTTGTTTGCTGCGGGCGGTTTCGCCGCTGACCAGGGTGACCTGACTGCGGCTGACGCCGAAGGCGCCGGCCAGGAAGCGGATCAGGTGGGCGTTGGCCTGGCCTTCCACCGGCGGCGCGGTGATGCGGATCTTCAGGCTGTCGCCGTGAGGTCCGACGATTTCGTCCCGGCTGGCGCGCGGTTGCAGGCGCACGGTGAGCAGCAGGTCGCTGCCCTGCCAGCGGAACCAGGCGGCCATCAGTGCAGCGGCCCGCCCCCGGCCAGCAGCCCGAACAGCGGCATGACCAGCATGCGCACCACCTGCAGGCCGAGCAGGGCCACCAGCGGCGTCAGGTCGAAGCCGCTGATGGGCGGGACCACGCGCCGCAGCGGGCGCAGCACCGGCTCGGTCAGGCTGAACAGGACGCTGGTGACGGGATTGTAGGTGCCCGGGGTGATCCAGCTGAGCACGGCCTGGATCAGGATGGCGAAGATGAAGACATTGAAGGTCAGGTCCACCAGTTGGGCCACGGAGACGATGAGCAGCGCCAGCGGGTCGACACCGCGGCCGGCGAGGAGGAACACCAGCCAGACCGACAGCATCTGCAGCACCAGCATCAGCACCAGGGCGGCCACGTCCACGCCCCCCCAGCCGGGAATGAGCCGGCGCAGGGGGCGCAGGACCGGGGTGGTGATTTTGACGATGAACTGGGACAGCGGGTTGTAGAAGTCGGCCCGGGTCAGCTGCAGCAGGAAGCGCAGCATCACCGCCAGGATGTAGAGGCTGAACAGGGTGGAAAGCAGGAAAGACAGCGGCGAGGACAGATAGGAATTCATCACTTGTCCCCCAGCAGGGCGGCCAGCTCGCGGGAGCGGTCGCGGGCGCCGGTCAGCGCGCGGGCGAACAAGGCCTCCAGCTCACCCTGTTGCAGGATGCCGATGGCGCGCTCGGTGGTGCCGCCGGGCGAGGTGACCTGGCGGCGCAGGGTGGATGCCTCCTCGCGGCTTTCCAGCGCCATCTTGGCGGCGCCGAAGGCGGTTTGCAGCGTAAGCAGGCGGGCGCTGTCCGCCGACAGCCCCAGCTGGACCCCGGCCTGCTGCATCGCCTCCATGATCAGGAAGAAGTAGGCGGGGCCGCTGCCGGACAGGGCCGTCACGGCGTCCATCTGGTCTTCGTCGCCCAGCCACAGGGTGAGCCCGACGGCGCGCATGATGCCTTCGGCCAGCTCGCGCTGGGTGTTGTTCACCTGGGGGGTGGCATAGAGGGCCGTGGCTCCGCACTGTACCAGCGCGGGGGTGTTGGGCATGGTGCGCACCAGGGACGGTTCACCGCCCAGCCAGTGCTGCAGCGTCGTCAGACGCACGCCGGCGGCGATGGAAATGAGCAGCGGATTGCGCGCCCGCACGGCCGGGGCTATTTCGGCGCATACCTCCTTGAGCTGTTGCGGCTTGACCGCCAGGACCACGGCATCCACCGACTCCACCAGGTCGCAGTTGCCGCCGGTGATGTGGATGCCGAACTGTGCGGCCAGCCCGGCACGGCGCTCGGTATCCGGCTCCGCCACCCACAGCCGCTGCGCTGCCACGCCGTCGGCCAGCAGGCCGCCGATGAGGCTGCGCGCCATGTTGCCGCCGCCGATGAAGCCAATCTTCGTTTCGTTCATGGTCGAAAAATCCGTGCCAGGGCCGTAGGGGCCAAAAGTATACCGTCGAAACCACTATGCCGCAGAGGCGCAGAGATGCAGAGATATCAAAGCCAAGGCTCTTGAGTCATATCCGCGCCACTGCGCCGGGTGGTGGCCACCGCGAAAAGCCCGGCATTACTCTGCGGCTCTGCGGCTCTGCGGCAGATGTTCCGGTTTCGTCTGTCGGGCGCCGAAGATGGCGCTGCCGACCCGCACCAGGGTGGCCCCTTCGGCGATGGCGGCCTCCAGGTCGTCGCTCATGCCCATGGACAGGGTGTCCAGCGCCAGGCCCTCCGCGTTGAGCGCCTCCAGCGCCTCCCGCAGCCGGCGAAACGGTGCGCGCGCCTGCTCCAGCCCCTCGGCCGGGGCGGGTATGGCCATCAGGCCGCGCAGCCTGAGCCCCGGCAGGGCCGCCACGGCACGGGCCAGGGTCGGCAGTTCGTCCAGGCTGCAACCGGACTTGCTGGCCTCGGCACTGATGTTGACCTGGAGACAGACATTGAGCGGCGGCAGCCCGGCCGGGCGCTGGGCGGACAGACGCTCGGCCAGCTTGAGGCGGTCGACGCTGTGCACCCAGGCGAAGTGTTCGGCCACCGGCCGGGTCTTGTTGCTTTGCAGCGGGCCGATGAAATGCCATTCCAGGTCCAGGTCGGCCAGTTCGGCCATTTTGGCCAGGGCCTCCTGGAGGTAGTTTTCGCCGAACAGGCGCTGGCCGGCCGCCGCCGCCGCCCGTATCGCCTGTGACGGGTGGGTCTTGCTCACCGCCAGCAGGGAAACGGCGCCCGCCGGCCGGCCATGGCGCGATTCCGCGGCGCGGATGGCGTCGACCACGGCTGCCAGCCGGGCGTGAAGATTGTCAAGGTTGTGCGTCATGCGCGGGCGTTATACTTTAGTCGCATCAGCCGCCCGGATTGATGGCACCGCACGCGGGCGAATAACAACTAAATCTGGTGGGGGAAGATATGGATATTACCGAACTTCTTGCCTTCGGGGTCAAGAACGGCGCGTCAGACCTGCATCTGTCGTCCGGCCTGCCGCCGATGATACGCGTCGACGGCGACGTGCGCCGCATCAATGTTCCGGCGCTGGAACACAAGACCGTGCACGGCATGGTCTACGACATCATGAACGACAAGCAGCGCAAGGACTTCGAGGAATTCCTGGAGACCGACTTCTCGTTCGAAATTAAGGGCCTGGCCCGTTTCCGCGTCAACGCGTTCAACCAGAACCGCGGCGCCGGTGCGGTGTTCCGTACCATCCCCTCCAAGATCCTCAGCCTGGAAGAGCTGAACTGCCCGCCCACCTTCAAGGAGATCTCGGACAACCCGCGCGGCATCGTGCTGGTCACCGGCCCCACCGGTTCGGGCAAGTCGACCACCCTGGCGGCCATGGTCGACTACAAGAACAACGTCGAATACGGCCACATCCTCACCATCGAGGACCCCATCGAATTCGTGCACGAATCAAAGAAGTGCCTGGTCAACCAGCGCGAGGTGCACCGCGACACCCTGGGCTTCAACGAAGCCCTGCGCTCGGCGCTGCGTGAAGACCCGGACATCATCCTGGTCGGCGAGCTGCGCGACCTGGAAACCATCCGCCTGGCGCTGACCGCGGCCGAAACCGGTCACCTGGTGTTCGGTACCCTCCACACCAGCTCCGCGGCCAAGACCATCGACCGTATCATCGACGTGTTCCCGGCGGCGGAAAAGGACATGGTGCGATCCATGCTGTCCGAATCGTTGCGCGCGGTCATCTCGCAGACCCTGTTGAAGAAGGTGGGCGGCGGCCGCATCGCGGCGCACGAAATCATGATCGGCACGCCGGCCATCCGCAACCTGATCCGCGAGGACAAGGTGGCGCAGATGTATTCCGCCATCCAGACCGGCCAGCAGTACGGCATGCAGACGCTGGATCAGAATCTCACCGAACTGGTACAGCGCGGTCTGGTCAGCAAGCAGGAGGCGCGCATGCGCGCCACCAACAAGGATGCATTCAAGTAATCAGGGGTATCGGGCATGGAATTCGATCAGCTGCTCAAATTGATGGTGCACAAAAACGCGTCCGACCTGTTCATCACGGCGGGGATCCCGCCCAGCATGAAGGTCAACGGCCAGATCGCGCCGGTGGCCAAGGCCAGCCTGACGCCGGACCAGGCCAAGCAGGTGGTCTACAGCATCATGAACGACGATCAGCGCGAGACTTTCGAGAGTACGCGCGAGTGCAACTTCGCCCTGTCGCGCTCAGGCATCGGCCGCTTCCGCGTCAACGTGTTCCAGCAGCGCAACCAGGTGGGCATGGTGCTGCGCAAGATCGAGACCAAGATCCCCACCTTCGACGATCTGAACCTGCCGCCGATCCTGGCGGAACTGGCCCAGACCAAGCGCGGCATCGTGCTGTTCGTCGGCGGCACCGGTTCCGGCAAGTCCACCTCGCTGGCGGCGATGGTCGACTACCGCAACAAGAACAGCCACGGCCACATCATCACCGTGGAAGACCCCATCGAATACGTGCACCAGCACGCCGGCTGCATCGTCACCCAGCGCGAGGTCGGCATCGACACCGATACCTTCGAGGACGCCCTGGTCAACACCCTGCGCCAGGCGCCCGACGTCATCCTCATCGGCGAAATCCGTCACCGCGAAACCATGGAACACGCCATCGCCTTCGCCGAAACCGGCCATCTCTGTCTGGCGACACTGCACGCCAACAACGCCAACCAGGCCATGGATCGCATCATCAACTTCTTCCCGGAAGATCGCCGCCAGCAGCTGCTGATGGATCTGTCGCTCAACCTCAAGGCCGTGGTGGCGCAGCGCCTGATCCCGCGCGCCGACGGCCAGGGCCGCCGCGTGGCGGTGGAAGTGATGATCAACACCCCGTTCATGGCGGATCTGATCCTGAAGGGCGAGGTGCACATGCTCAAGGAGCAGATGAAGAAGGGCGCCCAGTCCGGCATGCGCACCTTCGATCAGGCGCTGTACGAACTGTATCGCGGCGGCCACATCACCGTGGAAGAGGCGCTGCGCAACGCCGACTCGGCCAACGAAGTGCGCCTGATGGTCAAGCTGGGGGACATCGAAACCCCCGAAGACCTCACCGCCGGACTGGACGGCCTGTCGCTGGAAGTCGACGAGGACGAAAAGCTCCCGGTCGGCGGCAAGCACCGGTATTGACTCTGCCGTGACTGGAGCGTTGTCGTAGGAGCCGAGTCCCCTCGGCGAACGCACCGGCGACACCTTCGCCCGCGGAGCGGGCTCCTACGGGCGGTCGTGTTTACGGTTTTTGTTGCATGAGCCGGGCCTGCCCGGCGCAGCGAAAGGAAGTGCGGAAGCATGGCCAAGGTAATGTGCAAGTATCACCCCCAGCGCGCCGCGCGCTGGGCCTGCGAGCATTGCCGCATCAACTTCTGCTCGTCCTGCCTGTCCAAGGAAAACCCCGACGGCCCGCCCGCCTGTCCCCTGTGCCGCAACCCGGCGGTGGAGGTGGAAAACGACGGCATGGTGCCGCCGTTCTGGAACCGCCTGCCCCGTTTCTTCATCATGCCGTTCCAGGCCCAGCCACTGGTGATGCTGGTGGTGATGGTGGTGCTGAGCGCGCTGGTCGGCTACCGCTCCATTTCCTCCCTGCTGGTGCAGCTGGTCCTGCTGCTGGTGTATTACAAGTACGTCTACGCCATGCTGGCCCATCGCGCACGCGGCCACGAGGAGGCGCCGCCCGTGATGCAGGCCCTGAGCGGCGAGGGCTTGGGGCTGGCATTCAAGCAGTTCGCGGTTTTCGTCATCCTGTTCTTTCCCCTCGGCATCATCGGCAACCTGGCCGGGCCGACGGCCGCCATGGCCTATTACATCGTGGCCATGTTGTGCCTGCCTGCCAGCATCATGGCGCTGGCGGTGGAAGGCAATGTGGGTGCGGCAGTCAATCCCTCGATACTGTTCGGCATCATCTCCCGTATCGGTGCGCCCTACCTGGCGCTGTTTTTCCTGCTCGGCGTATTGTCCAGCGGACCCAATGTGGTGCTGGAGCTGCTCACGGATCGTCTGGGTGCCGACTTCATCGCCTTGCAGGAAATGGGCGAGGACGAAATCGATCCGGCAGAGGCGACGCGCATCACCGAAGCCTTCATGGACAAGCTGTTCGGGATCATCATTCCGGTGGCCGTGCTGCTCAACGGTTACTTCACCATGGTGATGTTCAACCTGATGGGCTATGTGCTGTTCCAGTATCACCACCGCCTCGGCCTGGAGGTGGACGTCGACGTGGAAGGATTGGCCGCACCCGACGCGGCTGCGGCGCGGGAGCATCCGCTGCTGGGCGACGTGGAGGCGCTGATCCAGGAAGGGCGTCTGGAGCAGGCGGTGACCATGCTGCGGGCGCGCGTGTTGCAGAACCGCGGCGACCGGGTGTTGCGTGATCGCTTTCACCGCCTGCTGGCGCTGACCGGCGACGTGAAGCGGTTGACGGGCCACGGTGCGGAATACATCGGCATGCTGCTGCAAGGCTCCGATCGCGCCAAGGCAGTGCAGGTGTGGCGTGACTGCAGACAGGCTGATCCGGATTTCAAACTGGACAGCCCCGATCAGGTCTATCCCCTGGCGCAGACCATGTTCAGCGTCGGTGAATACAAATCAGTGGTGGCGCTGGGCAACGGCTTCCACAAGCGCTATCCCGGTCATGCCGACATCCCGCGCCTTTATCTCCTGGTGGCGCGCGCCCTGAGCGAAGGCCTGAACCAGGAGCAGAAGGCGTTGCCGATCCTGCAACTGCTGGCGCAGACCTATGCCGAACATCCCGTTGCGCCCGAGGTGAAGCAATACCTCGCCACCGTCACCACGCTGACCGCGCGGCCGTAAACACCAAAGGCGCAGGGCCGCAAAGAACTTCCCCCCTTGGCGCAGAGGCGCAGAGCCACAGAGAATTTCCTTCGTTCTCTGCGTCTCTGCGTCTCTGCGTCTCTGCGTCTCTGCGTCTCTGCGAGCATGCCGCGGGCGACGCGCGCTTCCTCCGCCGTGGGGAAGTGGGTGATCAGGGCCTGCAAATAGGCGGTGGCGCGCTCCTTTTCGCCCTGCCGTGCCAGCAGCAGCAATAGCGCCGGCAATTCCCCATGCTGCCGTTCGCGGCGCAATACGCCGAGTACCAACTGTTCCGCCGGCTTGATGCGGCCGCCGGCGAGGAAACGGCGTGCCAGCGCCAGGGCCTCGCCGGTTTCAAAACGGGGGCCCGGCTGGGCCAGTCGGCTGTATTCGTCGAACAGGCGCAGGCGTTCCGCCATGGGCGTCGCCGGCAGCGCCAGCAGTTCGCGGGCATAGCGGTGGAAGTCGTCGCTGTCGGGCTGGAAGCGGCTGGCGTGGTAGAGGTGGGTGAGGATCTCCGCGTCGTCGGGGGTTTCGCGCAGCAGTTTCGCCAGGATCGGTTTGGCAAGCTGCGGCTTGAGTTCCGCCAGTAGTCGCTGAGCCTTGGCCAGCAACTCGCGCCGCGCCGCTTCCTTCTGCGGCGCGTCGATATAGGCGATGTCCAACTGGCGATCGAAGTGTTTCGCGGCGAAGGTGAGCAGCGCGCCGCCGGCCAGGCCGCCGATGTGGGCCAGGTAATTGACGTTGCTGTCACTGTTGAGCAGCAGTTGCAGCGCCTCGTTGGCCAGCCACAGCGGCAGCATGATGATGGCCGGTGCCGTGATGCGATCGAACCAGAACAGCACGTTGTAAAAGAAGGCGATGCGGCGCAGGCCGAACAGCACCGCGTAGGCGCCCATGATCCCGGACACTGCGCCGGAGGCGCCGATGTGGTAGTTGAGATCGTCGGGACGCAGGGCGACATCGAGGGCGCCGGCGCACAGGCCGGCGAACAGGTACAGCCCCAGATACCAGCGCCGGCCGAGGATGGTTTCCACCACGAAGCCGACGATGAACAGGAACACCATGTTGCCGAGCAGGTGCCACAGGTCGCCGTGCAGGAACATGTGGCTGACGGTGGTCACCGCCGTCAGCAATGCCGGGCGCAGGGCGTAGCGATGGATGAAGGCGCCTGCGAGCTGTTGCTCGTAGCGGCCACGCTGTTCGCTCCACTGCGGTCGGCGTGGATCGTCGGCCGGCAGCAGCCGGCCGTCCTTCAGCCCGGTGATGAAGCCGGATTCGAAATCGACGTATTGCGACAGTCCGGGAGGAATCTCCGTGATGCGGCCGTCCTCCACTTCATAGGCGGATTCGAAATCCTCGGCGTCATCGTGGCGGCCCTGCTGGCGCAGGTAGGCGGCGTAAAGGGGAAACTCGATGCCGGGCAGGTCGCTTTCCTGGTAATAGGTGTAAGCGGCGCCCAGCTTTTCGTCGTCGCCGCTTTGCAGCAGGAAGAATACCGCGCAGTTGAGCAGGATCAGCGCCAGGGTGACGAGCGGCGGACGTTTCCAGTCCACGCGGCGGTCGAAAGGCAGGAGCAGTAACATCGCGTCAGTTCCCTCTCACGCGGCCTGGGGCCGCGCTCAGTCGGGGAAAACGGCCTTGGCGTCGAACACCGGGCCATCGACACAGACGCGTTTCATGGCCGGGCCGTTGTCGGTCTGGACCTCGATGGTGCAGCCGGCGCAACCGCCGATACCGCAGGCCATGAACTCCTCCATTGACACCTGACAGGGCAGGCGGTATTCGCGCGCCAGTTTGGCCACTGCTTCCAGCATCGGGTGCGGCCCGCAGGCAAACACCTCCACTTCCTTGCGCTGTTCCGGCGTAAGGGCATCGAGATAGGCACGCGCCACATCGGTGACGAAGCCGTCGTGGCAGCCGGGATAGCCCTGGCGGCTGGCGAGGCGCGAGGGGATGCCCCAGTCCTCCAGCAGCGGCATGGCGGCGATGACCTCGGCGGCCATGCCCGGCACCATGATCTTCGACGGCTGCGCCTTGAACGGGAACGGCACTTCCGAACCCATGATCACGAAGGGCTGGTAGGCGCCCTTCACCGCCAGGGTTTCCGCCGCCACGAACACCATGGGCGGGATGCCGACGCCGCCGCCGATGAGCAGCGGCCGCGGCCGCTCCATGCGCAGTTTGAACGGCGTGCCGATGGGGCCGAGGATGCTCAGCTTCTCGCCCACCTGTCGCTTGGACAGCAGCGTGGTGCCCTCGCCGAACACCTTGTAGAGAAACTCCACCTCGCCGCTGCGGGTGTCGACGCGCATGATGGAAATGGGGCGGCGCAACGGCCGCTGCGGGTCGACGGTGATGTGGGCGAAGCTGCCGGCGCGGGCGTGCGCGGCGATCTGCGGCGCCTTCACGCGCAGGATGTGCTGCTCGCCGGCGCAGTGCTGGTGGCTGAGGATTTCGGCGTCTTCCACGAAGACGGTGTCGCGATGCGGTTTGTTCATGGGAAGTCACAAGTGGCAAGTTACAAGTGATTCTATCTTGCCACTTGCCACTTGTAACTTGTCACTGATGGTTTTCGTACACCAGCTTGCCGTCGAGCAGGGTGTGGCTGACCTTGCCTTTCAGCTCCCAGCCCAGGAAGGGGGTGTTCTTGCCGCGGCTCACTAGGGCCTTCTCGCTCACCGTCCAGTAACGCTCGGGGTCGACGATGCAGATGTCGGCGCGGGCGCCGAGGCCGAGGGTGCCGGCACTTTGATTGATGATGCCGGCCGGCTGCCAGGTGATGCGGCCGATGGCGTCGTGCAGCGGCAGCACCTTTTCCTCCACCAGGCGCAGGGTCAGCGGCAGCAGGGTTTCCAGCGCCGAGATGCCCGGTTCGGTGGCGGGGAAGGGGGCCAGCTTGGCGTCGGCGTCGTGGGGCTGGTGGTCGGAGCAGACGGCGCTGATGACGCCGTCGGCCAGAGCCGCGCGCAGGCCGTCGCGGTCGCGCTGGCTGCGCAGCGGCGGGCGCACGTGGCACAGGCTGTTGAACTGGCCCACGTCCAGTTCGGTGAGGTAGAGCTGGTGGGCGCTTACGTCGGCGGTGACGGGAACGCCCCGTGCCTGCGCCGCTGCCACCAGTTCCACTGCGCGGGCGGAAGAGAGCTGGCTGAAGTGGGCGCGCACGCCGGTCTGTTCGATGAGCAGCAGGTCGCGGCCCACGGCGATCACCTCGGCGCAGGCGGGGATGCCGGGCAGGCCGAGGCGGGTAGAGACCACGCCCTCGTGCACGCAGCCGCTGGCGCCGAGCCAGGGGTCTTCGGAATAGAGCAGCACCGGGATGTCGAGGCCGGCGGCGTATTCCATGGCGCGGCGCAGCACCAGGGTGTTGGCCATGGGGGTCTTGCCGTTGCTGACGGCGACGCAGCCGGCCTGGAGCAGGCCGTGCATTTCGCTGATCTGTTCCCCGGCGAGGCCGGGGGTGAGCGCGGCCAGGGGCAGCACGTGGGCCATGCCCGCCTCGCTGGCGCGGCGGCGGATCAGCTCCACTACGGCCACGGTGTCGATGACCGGGCTGGTGTCGGGCGCGCAGCACAGGGTGGTGATGCCGCCGGCGGCGGCGGCGCGCGTCTCGCTGGCGATGCTGCCCTTGTGCTTCTGGCCCGGCTCGCGCAGGTGGGCGCGCAGGTCCACCAGGCCGGGCAGCACCCACTTGCCGCGGGCGTCGATGTCCTTCTGCACCGTGAAGCCGGTAGGCGCGGCGCCGATGGCGGCGATGCGCCCGGCGGCGATGAAAATGTCGGCGGTTTCGTCGCGGCGGTTGGCCGGGTCGATGAGGCGGCCGTTGCGGATGACCGTATGCATGTTCAGCTCCCTTCCCCTGCCGCTTCCGGCGCCCGTCCCAGACACATGGACATCACCGCCATGCGCACCGCGATGCCGTTGCTCACCTGTTCCAGGATCACCGACTGGCCGCCGTCGGCCACCGCCGAATCGATTTCGATGCCGCGGTTGATGGGGCCGGGGTGCATCACGATGGCGTCCGGCTTGGCCAGGGCCAGGGTGTCGGCGCTGAGGCCGTAGAGCTGGAAGAATTCGCTGCCGCTGGGGATCAGCGCGCCCTGCATGCGCTCGCGCTGCAGGCGCAGCATGATCACCACGTCCACGTCCTTCAGGCCGCGCGCCATATCGTGGAACACGTGTACGCCCAGCGCCTCCGCCTCGGGTGGCACCAGGGTCTTGGGGGCGATGGCGCGCAGCTCGCCGACGCCGAGGATGTTGAGGGCATGGATCTGCGAGCGCGCCACGCGCGAGTGCATGATGTCGCCGACGATGGCGACGCGCAGCCTGCCGAAGTCCGGCCCCTTGTGGCGGCGGATGGTGAACATGTCCAGCATGCCCTGGGTCGGGTGGGCGTGGCGGCCGTCGCCGGCGTTGACCACCGACACGTGCGGCGCCACGTGGCGGGCGATGAAGTGGGCGGCGCCGGAATCGGCGTGGCGCACCACGAACATGTCGCAGTGCATCGCTTCCAGGTTGTGCAGCATGTCCAGCAGGCTCTCGCCCTTGGTGGTGGCCGAGGTCTGGATATTGATGTTGAGCACGTCGGCGGACAGGCGCTTGGCCGCCAGCTCGAAGGTGGTGCGGGTGCGCGTGCTGGCCTCGAAGAACAGGTTGGCGATGGTCTTGCCGCGCAGCAGCGGCACCTTCTTCACGCTCTGCGCGTCCACCGTGATGAACGACTCGGCGAGATCGAGAATCTCGGTGAGGGTCTGGCGCTTCAATCCCTCGACGGTGAGAAAGTGGCGCAGGTTGCCGTTGGAGTCGAGCTGAATGTTATTCGGCATGGCTTTGTATCGTCAGGGCGAGGTTGTCCGGCCCGGTCAGCTTGACCTGCTGATCGGCTTCCAAATCCATTTGCAGTCCGGCGACGTCGGCCTGGATGGGCAGCTCGCGGCCGCCGCGCTCCACCAGCACCGCCAGCATCACCGAGGCGGGCCGGCCGTAGTCGAAGATTTCGTTGAGCGCGGCGCGGATGGTGCGGCCGGTGTAGAGCACGTCGTCCACCAGCACGATGTGCCGCCCTTCCACGTCGAAGGGCAGGTTGGACGGCTTCACCTGCGGATGGACGCCGATGCGCGAGAAGTCGTCGCGGTAGAAACTGATGTCCAGGGTGCCCAGCGGTTCGTCCAGGCCGAGCAGCGCGTGCAGGCGCCTGGCCACCCAGACGCCGCCGGTGTGGATGCCGACCATGCAGGGATTGCCGATGCCGCGCGCGGCCAGGGTGTCGCGCAGGCCGGCGGCCATGGCGCTGAGGGTTTGTTCTATGTCGGGTTGCGTGGTCATGTGCGGTTCTCGGCGGCGTGGGTGTCGAGCCAGCTTTGCAGGATCAACTGGGCGGCCAGGGGGTCGATATCCTGGACCTTTTTGCCCTGGGCGCGCAGTTCCTGTTCCGCCTCGTAGGACGTGAGGCGCTCGTCGACGCTGTGGACCGGCAGATTGTACCTGCCCCCCAGCTGATTCCCAAAGCGCCGCGCGCGTGCCGTGCGTTCGTGTTCGGTGCCGTCCATGTGCACCGGCAGTCCCACCACCAGCGCCGCCGGCTGCCACTGGGTGATGAGCCGGGTGATGGCGTCCCAGTCGGGCTTGCCGTCGCGGGCGCTCACCGTGGCGAGGGCGCGGGCGCTGCCGGTGAGGGTCTGGCCCACCGCCACCCCGATGCGCTTGGTGCCGTAGTCGAAGCCGAGCAGGACGCCATCGGTCATGGCGAGTTGCGAGTTACGCGGGGCAGGGTACGAACGGCACGGATTCGTAGGGTGCGCACCGCGCACCATGCGGCATCCGGCGGTGCCCCGGTGCGCGGTGCGCACCCTACATTTCTTTTACCGCGCATCTCGTCCCCCGTGCCTGTCTTCTAGGCATGCCCCGTTTCGCTGGACAGCAGGGTGAGGTCGACGCCGATGAGGGCGGCGGCGGCGGCCCAGCGTTCCTCCACCGGCAGGTCGAACAGGATGGCCGGATCGGCCGGGCCGGACAGCCAGGCGTTGTCGACGATCTCCTGCTCCAGCTGGCCGGCGCCCCAGCCGGCGTAGCCCAGAGCCAGCAGGAACTGCTGCGGCCCCTCGCCGTGGCCGATGGCGGTCATGATATCGCGCGAGGTGGTCAGCGCGATGTCGTCGGTGATCCCCAGGCTGGAGGTCCAGGCGCCCGCCGGACGGTGCAGCACGAAGCCCCGCTCCGGCTGCACCGGGCCGCCGGTAAAGATGGCGGTGTCGGTATCCACCAGCGCGCCGGGCTGGATCTGCATGTGTTGCAGCACGTCGCCCAGGGTGATGCTCATGGGCCGGTTGATGACGATGCCCAGCGCACCTTCGGCGTTGTGCTCGCAGATGTAGGTGACGGTGTGCGCGAAATTGGGGTCCGCCAGTGTGGGCATGGCGATGAGGAAATGGTTGCGCAGGTAGGAGGTCTCGGTCATGGCGCTAGTATCGGGAAGGAGGGGTTTGGCCGCAAGAGCGTAAGCGGGGGTGACCGCGGATTGGGGGTGTGAACCACGGAGAACACGGAGTTAACCGCGCAACGAGGCGGGCTTTGGCAGTAATGCCGACCGGCTTGGTTTAAGCCCGCACGACGGCCTTGGGGTAGGGTGCGCACCGCGCACCATTGCCGCGCCCGGGCATGCCCGGTGCGCAGTGCGCACCCTACGGGAGAGGGTCAGTGCGTTTCCAGCCGGTTGTCGCCCTGGAACTGCCAGGTGCGGATGATGTGCAGGACGTCGGTGTCCTTGCGCAGGGACTGCGGCAGCGGCGCGTAGGGCGCCGCCATCTGCACGATGCGGGTGGCGCCTTCGTCCAGCACGCGGTGGCCGGAGGAACGCACTACCTTGACGCTGTGCAGGCTGCCGTCGGCCTTGATGGCCACGTCGAGCAGCAGGTCGCCGGAGAGGTTGGCGCGGCGCGCCTCGTCGGGATAGTTGAGGTTGCCGATGCGCTCCACCTTCATGCGCCAGGCGTTTTCGTAGCTGGCGGCAATGTATTCGCGGGTGCTGGCGGTGATGTACTTGTGGCGCGGCTCGGCGGCGTAGGTCTGCATGCGCTGGCTGATTTCCGCCGCCAGGGCCGCCATTTCCTGGGTGGTGGGCATGAGTTCGGCGGCGGTCAGCGTTTCCGGCACCTCGGGGCGCTTCTCGCCGGGAACGATCTGCGTCTTGAGGCGGGCGCGGTCGGTGGTGATGACGTTGCGCGGGTCCTGCGCCTGCGGCGGCGGCGCCGTCATCGGCTGTGTCTGCGGCGCGTTGCCCTGCTCGTTGCGCGAGGCGGTATTGGCGAAGGGACTGCCGGGGCGCACCTTTTCCTTCACGTCGCCGCCGCCCTGCTGGCTGACCTGGGCCAGATAGTCGGCCTTGTCCGGCTTTTCCTCGCTCTTGCTGTGCACCAGGATCACTTCCATGGTGCGCGGCAGGTCGGAGGCGTTCTTGTCGGTGGGCACGAAGCTGATGCCGAGGATGACGATGGCGTGAAACGCCACCGCGAGAAACAAGGTCAGGCCCAGGCGGTCGGCGGCGCCGATGCGGGGAATGAGCTGGGGAGTGAGGGTGCTGGCCATCGCGGCGGATTATAGCGTATCGACGACCGGCGTCAGGCGTGCATTGGTCATGGAAACGCGCGCCGCCAGCGGGCCGGTGACGCGCACGGTGTCCGCCGTGTCCACCAGCAGGGCGCGCTCGACGCCGAGGGCGCGGGCGGTGTCCACCCAGCGCGCGGGCCCGGCCACGAACAGGGCATGGGCGGCGGCCGCCGCCTCCGCCAGGCTGGTGTGGAACACGGTGACGGCGAACACTCCCCGTGCCGGCATCCCTCTGGCCGGGTCGAGCAGGGGGTGGTAGAGCTGCCCCTCATATACATAGCTGTTGCGCAGGGCGGTCACGGTGTAGGCCACCTCGTCCGGCCGCAGCGCGGCCTGTGCCAGCGGCGTCCGGCCGTCGGCGCCGGTAAACGTCAGCATCAGTTCCGCGCCGGCGCCGATACGGGCCGCCGCACCCGGCGTGGTCAGGCTGGCGGCACTCACCCCGGCCTCGCGCAGGCGGGCCAGTGCGGTATCCAGGGCGTAGCCGCGGCCGAAGTCGCCCAGGTCGATGCGCACCGCCCCGTTGCCGCTGCGCATGGAAATCCCTTCGATGGTGATGTCGCCCATGGCCGGCCGTCGTGCCGCCAGCGCGGCGACGGCCTCCGGCGCCGGCGGCGGGCCCTTCGGCTCCCGGTAAAAGCCCCACAGCTCCAGCAGCCCGCCCAGCGCCGGATTGAATAGTCCGCCGCTGCGCGCGGACAGCGCCTGCGCCTGACGGATCTGCGGCAGCAGCGAGGGCACGGCGGAAAACTCCCCGGTCGCCGCCAGCAGCTGGTTGGTGCGCGCCATCGGTCCCGGTATCGCCGGGTTGTTGCCGTCCTCGATATACAGCAGGTCGGTGGCCGCCTCATCCAGGGAGCGCTGCGCTGCCTCTGCCGTCGTGCCCTGTACGGTGATCGTTACCGGGCTGCCATAGGCGGTGAAGGTCTTGCGCTGCACCGGCGGCTCGCCCTGGCAGGCGGTGAGCAACAGCAGAAGGGGAAGCAGATAGGCGGGTTTCGGCATGGAGTTTTAAGAGTGGTGCATGTGATAGGTTTGCTGCATCCAATGTAGGGTGCGCACCGCGCACCAACGGCATCCTATGACCGCCCAGCCAGTTTGACCGCAATGGCGTCCATCAGTTGCCCGGCGATATCCAGGCCGAACTGGGCGTCCAGCTCGCGGATACAGGTGGGGCTGGTGACGTTGATCTCGGTGAGGTAATCACCGATCACGTCCAGGCCGACGAACAGCAACCCCTTCTCCCGCAGCCGCGGCGCCACCTGGGCGCAGATCCAGCGGTCGCGCTCCGACAGCGGTACGCCTACGCCGCTGCCGCCGGCGGCCAGATTGCCGCGCAGCTCGCCCTCGGCGGGAATGCGCGCCAGGGCATAGGGCACCGGCTCGCCGTCGATGAGCAGGATGCGCTTGTCCCCTTGGGCGATCTCCGGCAGATAGCGCTGCGCCATGGTGTAGCGCCGGCCGTGATCGGTGAGGGTCTCGATGATCACCGAGGTATTGGGATCGCCCTGGCGGGTGACGAAGATGGACGCGCCGCCCATGCCCCCCAGCGGCTTCAGCACCACCTCGCCCTGCTCCGCGACGAAGGCGCGCATGCGCTCCATGTCGCGGGTCACCAGCGTCGGTGGCATGCACTGCGGAAACCAGGCGGCAAACAGCTTCTCGTTGGCATCGCGCAGGCTCTGCGTGCGGTTCACCACCAGCGCCCCCGCCGTCTCCGCCAGCTCCAGCAGGTAGGTGGCGTAGATGTACTCCATGTCGAAGGGCGGGTCCTTGCGCATCAGGATCACATCCAGCTCGCCCAGCGGAATGTCGGTCGCATCGCCCAGCTCGAACCAGCCCTCCGGATCGGCGAACACCCGCAGCGGCCGGCTGCGGCCGTAGGCCACGCCGTCGCGCAGGAACAGATCCGCCGGCTCGAAATAATGCAGCTGCCAACCGCGCGCCTGCGCCGCCAGCAGCATCGCCAGGGTGGAGTCTTTCTTGTAATGGATGGCCCCGATGGGATCCATCACCACGCCGAGAGTCGTCATGGGCTGCGGTTTCGTGTGTGAGTTGCCGGGATTATACGTAAATTGGGCCGCCCGCGTTTCCGTCAGGCGTCAGGCACTTCCGGTGGGAGCGGCTATGCCGCGATACAGTCCATCCCCGGGCCACACGAGACTTCTGGCTGGTTCTTGACGTAATAACGCCACGCGTTAATACTTGCCCCCTCCGATACGGAGCTTCAAGTCCAGGGATACGGAACTTGTCTTCAACCGGGTATTTGTTCGCAAACTCCCGGCGGACATCCAGGCCATCGCGCTGCGCAGCTGCGTTATCTCGACGCCGCCGGGCGATTGGAAGATCTGCGCGTACCACCCGCCAACCGTCT
The DNA here is from genome assembly GCA_002840095.1 of Gammaproteobacteria bacterium HGW-Gammaproteobacteria-1. Classification (GTDB taxonomy): domain Bacteria; phylum Pseudomonadota; class Gammaproteobacteria; order Thiohalomonadales; family Thiohalomonadaceae; genus Sulfurivermis. The sequence goes on from PGZL01000008.1 coordinate 69,441, forward strand.
GGAGGCGCTGCGCGGCGACTGGAAAGGGTTCTACAGCATCCGTATCAACGACCAATGGCGTATCTGCTTCCGCTGCGGGTACGCCTACGATGTGGAAATTGTCGATTATCACTAGGAGGCGGGCATGGCGCGCAAAAAACTACAGCCCATCCATCCCGGCGAAATTCTGCTGAAGGATTTCCTGGAACCCATGGAAATCAGCCAGTACCGCTTGGCCAAGGATATCCATGTGGCGCCGCGCCGCATCAATGAAATCGTCCTCGGCAAGCGCTCCGTCTCGGCCGACACGGCCCTGCGCCTGGCACGCTATTTCGGTACCACAGCCGAGCTGTGGCTCAACCTGCAGAATGCCTACGATTTGGATGTGGTACGCGACACCGTAGGCGCAACCCTGGAAAAGGAGATCCAGCCCCGAGCGGCGTAGGTCGAAACGGGAGCATACCAACGCCTCCCGCCAAGCCAGGAAGGCGCAGGAGGTCGCCAGAAGGTCCCGTAGGATGGGTAGAGCGACAGCGAAACCCATCATCCTGTACCGTCAGGGACATCGAGGTAGGCCGCGGCGGGAGGTGGCTGGAATCCATCCACCCCGCCTCTCCCTTCCCCAATCCCGCACATCGCGCTAGTATCGAACCATCCCGCGCCGGCCACGGAACCCAAGGCGCATAGGACAAGGGAACAAAGTGATGGACCACCGCCAGATGGACGACGGCTGCTGCGCCGCATCGAGCGAATCGCAGCCCCAGGCATATCCCTCCGCCCCGGCGGCAAGACTTCGTATCGCCCCCCGCGCCGCGATATCCCCATTGAAACTCCTGCTCATCCTGCTGGTGCTCTTCGTCACCAGCAGCGCCTACGCCGATCCGCGTGCGCGGCCGACGGAATGGGCGCAGCCGATGCTCGACGTTCAGTTGGGCAATTTCTACCAGGTTAGCGACGAGCTGTACCGCTCGCGGCAACCCGACGACGAGGAGATGGCCCAACTCGCCGTGATGGGCATCCGCTCAATACTTAACCTGCGCGAACATCACAGCGACGATGACGAAGCCGAGAGTACCGGCATAAATCTATACCGCGTACCGATGAATGCAGGCGATATCAACGACGAACTGGTAACCAAGGCGCTGGATGCCCTCGCCGCCGCACCCAAGCCGGCCCTGGTCCATTGCTGGCACGGCAGCGACCGCACCGGCGCCATCGTCGCGATGTACCGCATGGTATTCCAGGGCTGGCCGCGCCAGCAGGCCATCGACGAATTCATCAACGGCGGCTACGGCTATCACCGCAGCGTGTATCCGAACATCGAGCGCTATTTGGAAACGGTCGATATTGCGGGCTTCAGGCAGCGGATTGCGCAGCGTGTTCAGTAAAGTCGGCTCCGATTCTTTTGGTCCCACTGATGTTTGGTCTGGAGGTTGGGCTTTTACATGTGGAAGTGCAGCCGAAAAGTAGTTGGCAGTTTCATCCACTCATTACGGGAGATCAGAATGCAACGCGCTTTTCTGTTAGCCATAATGCTTGCCCTCGGCGGTTGTGCCACACAATTCCCTGTTCCCGACACCCTCGGCGATCCAAAAAATGCAGGCAACTATGGCTATCACCCTCTTGACCCGTTGCCGGTAAATCTCACGGTCGATAAGACAAAGGTGCTCGATGCAATGCCGGACGAGACGATAAGAATAGCTGTCGGTACAGTTTCCGTGGACGGTGGAATTACGTTTGGCCCAGCGAAAATTGGGGCGGAAGGAAAGAACTATGTGGTCGTTCTCGACTACATAAAGTTCGGTACAGATTCTTTCGCCGTTGCATTGTCCGGTGAGAAAGGAAACCGGGTTGCCACGCTAGTCAAGGCATCTGATGCACCCAAGGCAAATGCGGTTGTCCCGGTTTATATAGGCGTTGGGCTGCGACTTACCGCAAATATCTACGTAAAGAAAGGATCGGTTGATCTCGGCAGTCTGTTTGCTTTGGGCGTTGCTGCGAAAGCAGAGAAAGTGTCAGGGACCTTGGTAATTCAAACCTTGGGGGTGAGTGGGCCCGAAATCTCCGGCTTGATTCCGATGCCCGGCGAAATCAGTGAGTCGACTATCCAGAATGCAATACTCGCCCTCGCATCGATCAAAGCAAAAATGTACGACACCAAAACATTGATAACTCCAAGAGTTGTTGGCGTATACAACAATTTGGGCGGTGGTGAGGCGACGATAAATGGTTTCATCTCTTCGCTACTGGAACAGCCGATACCATTTCCTAGAGCTAGCAAGTGACGGCAACTGCTTTTGACCTGACCCTGAGCTTGGCGTTACGCAAATTAAATTATGTCAAAAACCAAGAAAGCAGTTTTAGTCGTTATTGCAGTATTGGCAATCGGGTTTGTAGTTCCCGAAAGAATCACGATTCCGGTTGTGGGAGCATCGAAAGCTGACTGGAACAGGGATTCATTTTGGTATGAGCCTTGGGGCACATCGGGGGTTCACAAAGGCATTGATATCTTCGCCAGGCTGGGTGCCGGCGTGACGAGTACAACAGACGGCGTTGTCGTATATACCGGCCAGTTTCCGAAGGGTGGCAATGTCATCGTCATTTTGGGGCCAAAATGGCGGCTGCACTATTTTTCACACTTAAACACGATAGACGTTTCGTTGCTTAGCTTGGTGGAGTTTGGCGATCTGATTGGTACGGTGGGGGATAGTGGCAACGCCAAGGGCAAGCCGCCTCATCTGCATTACTCCATTGTTCGCATCTTTCCGGCGCTTTGGGCAATTGATAGTTCCACGCAGGGCTATAAAAAGGCGTTTTTTATTGATCCAGGCTCATATTTTGGTGGTTAGGCATCGAACCGGACAATGACGATGGACGGCTCCAGATAGGAATTACATGTGCTGCGTGAGAATTGCTTTACCGATGCTCTGACAGCCCCGCTTCGCAGGGAGTCGTCAGGGTCAGAACCCGTACTCCTCTAATGTCAGCGGAATCTGCGTTCTGGCTCCACTTAAAGTTAAACAGTAAGGGAGGACGAGGATCATGAAAGGAAACAGTGCGCTTTGCTGGAAACGCGGCCGTCTCAGCGGCGGGATCATAGTCATTGCACTGGGTGGCTTCCTGGTGGCCTGCGGCGGCGGAGGCGGCACCGCCGCCACCGGACCCACGGTCACTGCCGTCAGTCCCCCCGCAGACACCACCGGGGTGGCGCCGACGACAACGGCAACCGCCGTCTTCAGCGAGGACATGTTCGCCAGCACCATCAATGACGGCACGTTCACCGTTGGCAACGGCAACGGCGCGGTGGCAGGGACGGTGAGCTTCGACGCGATAGGCAACGTCGCCACCTTCACCCCGACCGGCCGGCTGGCGCTGCTCCAGGTGCACACCGCCAGCCTGAGTGCCGGCATCACCAACCTGGCCGGCAGCGCCCTGGCTCCCATCAGCTGGTCATTCACCGTCGGGGAAGGGGCATGGGGCACCCCTGCGCTGATTGAGACCTACAACGGTGGGAGTGCGACCTACCCGGACATCGCCATGGATGCCGGCGGCAATGCCCTGGCGGTGTGGTCGCAGTCGGACAGTATCCGCCAGAGTATCTGGGCCAACCGCTACACGGTTGGCAGCGGCTGGGGCACGGCCCAGCTCATCGAGACTGACGATGCCGGAAATGCAGGTTCGTCGTGTATCGCCATGGACGGTAGCGGCAACGCCCTGGCGGTGTGGTCGCAGTCGGACGGTACCCGCCAGAATATCTGGTCCAATCGCTATACGGCGGGCAGCGGCTGGGGCACGGCGGTGCTTATTGAAACCGGTGATGCCGGCAATGCTTTCAACCCGGAAATCGCCATGGACGCCAGCGGTAATGCGCTCGCGGTGTGGAATCAGTTTGACGGCATCCGCGACAACATCTGGTCCAACCGCTACACGGTGGGAAGCGGCTGGAGCGCGGCCGAACTCATCGAGACTTTCAATACCGGAGGTACCGATTTGCCGCGTATCGCCATGGACGCCGGCGGCAACGCCCTGGCGGTGTGGTCGCAGTCGGACGGCACCCGCTACAACATCTGGTTCAATCGCTACACGGTCGGCAGCGGCTGGGGCACGGCCCAGCTCATCGAGACTAACGACACCTCCCATGCCTTTTATCCGGATATCGCCGTGGACGGCAGTGGCAATGGGGTGGCGGTATGGAAGCAAAACGACGGCACCCGCTACAACATCTGGTCCAATCGCTACACGGTCGGCAGCGGCTGGGGTACGGCCCAGCTCATCGAAACCGACAATGCCGGACCTGCAGATTTGCCGCGTATCGCCATGGACGGCAGCGGCAATGGGCTGGCGGTGTGGCATCAGTCCGACGGCACCCGCTACAACATCTGGTCCAACCGCTACACCGCCGGCAGCGGCTGGGGCGCGGCCCAGCTCCTCGAGAGCGACGACGTCGCAACTGCTGCCTACCCCGAGATCGCCATGGACCCCGGCGGCAACGCGCTGACGGTCTGGTCCCACTGGGACGGCATCCGCGCCAACATCTGGTCCAGCCGCTACAGGATCGGCAGCGGCTGGGGCACGGCCCAGCTCATCGAGACTGACGACGCCGGAGACGCCCTTTCAGTACAAATCACCATGGGCAGCAGCGGTAACGCATTGGCGGTATGGGGGCAATCCAACGGCGCCATAGACAATATCTGGTCCAACCGCTTTGAATAAGGCTCGAACCGGCCAATGATGGGGGATGACTTCAGATAGACATTGCATGTGCTACGTGAGGGCCGCTTTTCATCGTCCCCATTCCCATCCCCCGAACTAGGGAGATGGGATTGGGGAAACCTGCAAAATCTTGCGGCCAGCTGGCGGAGCGCCAGATGAGCGACCTCTGTAGCCCCTGGTTACGCACTTTCCTACGTATTGGTTTTCGCGCTTAGAATGCGTTTGAACTCTTCATCACCCAATTTTTGCAGCAGCTTTTGATTTTCCAGAATAACTTGGCCGTACTTTTCCCAGCTTTTTGAGAATCGCTTCAGTTTTGTGCACGGGAACTTTTTGCATTCATAACAATGTTGAATGCCTTGTTCCTTGCAGCAAAGATGAAATGATTTGCAGTTATTGCATTTCCTGAGATTTAACTCGGCGCCTGGGCACGGATTCGTTTCTCTTGTGAACACCGGGCAAGTTCCGCAATAAACCCCGCAAGCAGGAATTCTCCCATTGTATGTTGGGTTCGTTTTCACATTGCGTCCATTCAGTGTTTGCGAGCAAGCCCAGACGCGCCGCGAAGCGGCGACGGCAGCGGTCTATTGGGCGTGCGGCTCACTCTATGTACCGGTAGTGACCGGTTATTGGGTAAGTGAACAGAACGTCTTCCTCTGTGGTCCCGGAGCCAATGTTATGGATGATGGTCGGCCGGGAAGTGCCGGGGACAATTCTGTCGGAGACGATACCGATGTGAGGAAGATTCCCTGGCAGCATCCACGTGACCAAGTTGCCTGGCTTGTAGTCAGTTGGCAACCTTGAAATTGGCAGTGACGCCCCAGCACGTTGAAAGTACGTCTGTAGGTTGGGTACGCGGCGATGATCAATGTTGCGATCAGGCTTAGATAAGCCCCAGAGCTTGGGATATGCAGAGAAGTTCTCGCGCATGTCTTCGTGCACCAAAACCTGAAGGTCAATTTTGACCTTGCGGTATGCCCGAATGACTACGTCAGTACATACGCCGCGGTCATCGGGGACGTCTCCCATCGGGTACGCGATTGTGCGATAAGAGCCGTCGTAAATCTCGGGCCTGGCTGTTCTTTCGCGTGCAGCGTCCACGAGCGATCTGGTGAAGTCATCCGCCATCGTGCTTTCTGAAACAGCGAGCGAGATGAGCAGCAGGAGACAGTGTCGAAGCATACGAGGACCCTCCGCAATTGTGGGGACAGCATACGTAGTTCTCTGACGGGTGTGCCTTCGGGGTGACGGTGCCAGGTTGAGCACGGGCTGCGAGGGGCGCGCTTCAGCCAAACACGAAGGACAGGGCGGCCAATCCGAGCAGCAGGCCCTGCGCGGCGAAGAATGCCAGCTGCCGCCGGGCCAGCGTGATCGTGCCCCGGGCGCGCGATTCCCAGTCACGGCCTGCGACCGGTGCGTCATTGCCGAACAGGCGGCCGAGTCCGCGATCCAGTGCGTCAAGGTCGAGCCTGCCTTCGGCGATGCGCTCAAACAGATGGAGGTCGAACCTGACCCTCAGGGCGAAGTATTTCTCTATCAATCCGACGCAGAGCGAGATGCCGATCAGGGCGCCGCGTGTCCCGGCGTCCGGCACAGGGGCGATGAGCAAGGGCGCCAGCGCGATGCAGGCGCCGAGCAGCAGCACGGTGGCGGCGCCGTCGACGCCGCCGCAGGCGCGCAAAAACGGGGTCAGGACATGCAGCTCGGGAGCGGCGCGCAAAGGCTCAGTCATGTCAGGCCACCGCCTCGGCGAGTGCAGCGCGATGCGCCTGCGACAATACCGTGCGCCACTGGCGGGCGAGCAGACGTTCCGCCTCGGCGATATCGCGAGCATGTCCATGGTTGACCATCCAGGCGATCACCGCCGCGGCACTGCGTGACGCGCCCAGGGCGCAATGAACGAGCACCGGCCCTGCGGCCCGTGCCCGCTCTATGACCTGGGCGGCATGGCGCAGGGTCTGCGCATCCGGCACCACAAAATCGAGCAGGGGAATGTTCTCGTAGTGTCCGCCGCCGGTGCGGGCGGAAAACTCCGCCGTCAGATCCACGATGGCAGGCCAGTGCCCCGCTTCGCTGCGGCGCGGCAGGCGGCCTATGAACACATCGGCGGCGACCGGCACTGCCGCCGGCCGGGCGGCGGTGTGCGCCAGGTAGGAAAGCCAGGAGCCGAGCAGGTATGGCGCGAGCAGCCAGCGCGCCGCGACGCTGTGGCGCCCGGCCTGCTTCTGGAACACGGCCACGCCAAACGCCAGATAGCCGCCCGCGACGATGAGGAGCGCCGCCGCCGGCCATAGCAGCAGCCAGGCCCAGTTCTGCGCCCATACTGCCAGCGCCGCGCAGGCGACGGCGCCGAGCGCGTAGCGTATGCCGAGCCTGCGGCGGACGACGTTCTGCGTCAGCCCGGTGAAGCGGAACGGCCGCTCCCCATCGGGCAGCAGGTACAGGCAGACCATGCCGGCAGCGAAGCCGGTCGCCACGTCGATGACGTGATGCTGGTACACCAGCACCACTGATAGCGCGATAAGCGTGAACCACAGATGCAGCATGTGACGCCACGGCGCCGCGAGGCTGCGCGCGTATATCACCCACAGGAGCATGAGCAGGCTGATGTGCAGAGAAGGTGCCTGGTTGAACGGCTTGTCGAAGCCGGTCAGGACGGCCAGCAGGTAGCCGTTGAAGCCGTCGACCGCGGGTCGCTCGAAGGAGAACTGCAGCGGGAACAGAAGAAAGCCCGCGGCGGAGATCACGATGGCGGCGACGATGCGCTGTGCGTGGCGGTCCAGTTCGAAGCGGCTGCTGCAAAGGAACACCGATGCCGCGAAGAAAATGTCTATGGACATGTACGGCAGCATGAGCTGCGGCACGAACGGCAGATGCTGCTCCCAGGGAAAGTACAGCGACGGTACGTCGCTGCGCTGGGAGGTAAGCCAGTTGGTGAATCCGTAGACGAGAAAGAAGAACGGCCCGAGAAACACCATCCACAGGGCGGCGGCCTTCCAGGGCCTTCCTTCGTTTCGGGGCGCAGCCACCGCGCTAAGCCCGGCGGCGCGCGACGGAGACGGTGAAGATGCCCCAGTCGTCGGCATACTCGTCCACCTTCTCAAAACCGGCGGCGTCGACGAGCTGATCCATTTCGGCCTGTGTCCGGCGACGCATGATCCAGGGACGGCCGTCGCGGTGGCTGGTGAGCACCCGGGCGATGAATTCCACCTGCGGATGCCAGGGCTGGTTGGTGTAGACAAGATAGCCGCCTGCCTCCACCGCCCGCGCCAGTCCTTTCAGCGAAGCGCGGACGGGGGCGTTGTCGGGAAACAGTTCGTAGAGTCCGGAGACCACCGCCAGCGTGGGGCGTGGCGTTACGCCGGCCAGGGACTCTTCATCGAAGGCATCGCCGCGCTCGAACCGTGCCAGCGATGTCATCTCCTTCTGCCTGATCAGTCGTGTCCCCGCCGCCACGTTGAGCTCGCTGAAGTCGCGCAGCAGCACAGACTCGATGTGATCAGGCATACCGTCCAGGGCCTCGAGAACGTAGCGCCCGTGACCGGCGGCGATGTCGAGTATCCGTATCGGGCTGCCGGCGTGCACCAGTTTCGCCACGGTTTCGCGCAGTGCGCGCTCGATGTGTTGCTTTCTCACCCTGATGCCGCGCCAACCGACGGCGTTCAGATAGAACCGGTCGATCAGCCTGCCCAGAGGAGTAACGCCTTCGGCACGATTGCGGTAGACGTAGTCCAGCGTGCTGCCGGAATCGAAGCCGGTGGCAAATCCCAGGCTCACGCCGGACGACAGGCGGCCGAAGCTCGCCATGTTGGCCCGTGCGGCCGCAAACACCAGGCCTTTCGGCGACCATGCAGGCAACGGCGCCGTGAGCGCCTGGTATTCGTTCCAGGTGTATCCGGCCTTGTCGGCATCGAGCAGGGCAGGGGCGGCGACCGGGGCGGCGTACAGCCGCTCGATGAAGGCGTGCGCCTGGTCCAGCGCCAAATGGCGATCTTTCTCGCCGAGGGTGTCGTGGAAGAAGTCTTGGAAGACGTGTTTCTCCTTGATCTCCGAGCCGAGTCGTTCGAAGAAGTCGTGCTGCGGTTTATGGTGCACGACCCAGTCGGCACCGGAGATCAGGAGTTGGGTGGGAGTTTGGATGGCGCCGGCGTCGGCGACCAGGCGCTCGGCGGTATCGTAGAGTTCCAGCAGTATGTTGGCGGCGATGGGACGGGTGATGAGCGGGTCGCTGTTGTAGGACGCAATGCGTTCCGGATCGTGCGTGAGGAACTTCGCCTTGACGTAGGAGTTGACGAAAAACTTTCCGCGCAAGGCCTGCATCACCCTCAGCCCGGGACGGGCGAACGGCACGTACAGCTTCACCTTGAACGCGGGCGACGCCAGCACCATGCCGCGTATGCGCGGCGCGTAGTCATGCACCCAGGCCGCGGCAAGCACCGCCCCCACGCTCTGGGCAACCACCACCATGTCGGTGATGTCAATGGCGTAGGTGGTGCAGATGTGGCGGATGAAGGCGTCGACGTCCTTGATGGACGTCCCGATACCCGGCGAATAGCCGCGCTCGCCGGGGTTGCGTCCGTGGCCGCGCGCGTCCCAGGCGAACATGGCGCAGTCGTCGAGATTCAGACCGTCGACCACATGTTGCAGGCGCCCCGAGTGTTCGTGGCCGCGGTGGAATATTACGATGGCGCGCCTGGCCGGGTCCTGTGCGGGCCAGTGCCGGTAAAACAGCGGCGTACCGTCGAACGAGGTGAATTCACTTTCCTGTGCCTGGCGCATGATGGCCCTCCCTGGGTGTGTTTTCGATGTTTGGTGCGTGTCCGTCCCGCAACGAAAGAAAGCGGTCGGTCAGTTGCTGCATGAATGCATTTTTGTTTTCGTCGTAGCCGAGTGCCTTGCCGATGTATACGTCGACAAACAGCGGCAGCGGTATGAACGCGCCTTTCGGCATGGAACGGCCCAGGCCCGACATGAATACCGGCGTCACCTCCACGTCGGGAAAGCGGCGGACCAGGTGCCAGATGCCGGACTTGAGTTTCGCCAGCTCTTCCGCCTCGCCGCGCGTGCCTTCGGGGAAAAGGATGAGAATGTCGCCGCGTTCGAGGGCGGTGTAGCAGGCGGCCAGCGGATCCTGGCCGGCGTGGGCGCCGCGCAGCACCGGCACGATGCCGACGACGTTCTGCGAGAACCAGGCCAGCCAGCGATGTTTGAGAAAGTAGTCGGCAGCGGCGGCGGGGCGGACCTTCGATATCGCCCGCAGCGGAAACAGCGAATAAAGCGCCAGGATGTCGAGGTGACTATTGTGGTTGGCCGCGACGATGGCGGGCCCGCGCAGCGGCAGGCGGTCGCGGTGGCGCACCAGCAGGCCGAGCCAGAACAGAGCGACCGGATAAGCCACCAGGACGACGAAGAGCTTGCGCAGCATCGACGTAGCGGCCATCAGTAGTGCAGGTAATAGATGAAGTGGAAGAACAGCGGCGCGGTATAGGTGAGTGAATCGAGGCGGTCAAGTATGCCGCCGTGTCCCGGCAGCATGGCGCCCGAATCCTTGACGCCGATGTCGCGCTTGACCGCGGACACGACGACGTCGCCCACGAAGCCGGTGAGGCCGATGAGCAGGCCCGCCGCCAGCGCCTCCCATTCGTTCAGCGGCGTAAACCAGGGAGCCATGGCCCATGCCGCCAATGTCGTGGTTGCCGTTCCGCCCAACAGCCCGGCGACGGTTTTTCCGGGGCTGACCTTGGGAATGACCTTGCGCCGGCCGAAGCTCTTGCCCCAGACATACTGCGCCACATCGTTCAGCTCGGTCAGGACCACCAGGAAGAACACCAGCATCGCCCCGGTTACCGCGCCCGCGCTGCCGGCCTGGTCCGGCAGGGCCAGCAGATAGGCGATGTGGCTCAAGCTGAATACCGTGGTCATCAGGCCCCAGTGCAGCGTGCCGGCGGCACGCAGGAAGCCGCTGGTCTCGCCGATCATCACCATGCGCGTCGGCAGGAACAGGAACACGTAGACGGGAATGAAGATGATGAACATGCCGTACCAGGTGACACCGACCCAGTAATACTGAAGCGGTATCGCCAGGTAGGCCCACATCAGCACGCGATAGTCGGCGCGCCGCGTGGGCACCAGGGTGAGGAATTCCTTGAATGCCAGAAAGCTGACCACGCCGAAGATGGCGATGCCGATACTGCGGCTGGAGACCATCGCTGCGATGAATACCGCGATGATCACCCACCAGGTGCGCACCCGCAGCTTGAGTTCCATATAGGAGCGGTCGGGATGGCGGAATACCAGCCAGGCAACGAAGAGGGTCGCAAAGCCCAGGGCGCACAGCAGCCCCACCAACCCGACATGCAGCGGATTCATCCACCAATCGCTCATGCCAATTCCGCCAGGGCGCCCTGCGCACGTCGTGCGACAGTGATCAGCGAGAGTATCGCCGCGGCCAGCAGCGCCAGGTTGAGCAGGCCACCGAGCGGCACACCGAGCCCGATCAGCAGCCCCAGCAGGCCGAACAGGAAAGCACGGTCGCTCTTGCCGAGCGGGCCGTCGTAGCGGCGCGAGGCGCCTATCGCCAGGCCCGTCACACCAGTCATTTCGGTCAACGCCGCCAGCAGCACCGTGACGACCACCAGCGCGGCGTTGGCTTCCGGGAGCAATGCGAACGGCAGGTACAGGGCCGCATCGGAAGCCACGTCGGTAATTTCGTTGAGAATCGCGCCCAGCGACGATTTCTGGCCGTGTTCGCGCGCCAGCATGCCGTCGATGGCATTGAGCGCCATGCGTACAAACAGGAAGACGGGGAGCAGCAGGAACACGCGGTGCGTGGCCGTGACTGCGAGCACCCCGCCCAAGACTATCGAGCCGGCGGCTGCGGCGAGCGTGACCTGGTTGGCCGTGATGCCTCGCCGTGCGAGGAGATTGGTCAGCGGCCGCAACAGTCCCTGAAAGCGCGGCTTGAGGTCATACAAGGTAGCGATGGTACATGCCCTCCAGGAATCCTTCCTAATGCGTCCCTTTCGCCGATGGCGAGCGGCATAAACGCTAAGGCGGGGAGTCTAGCGGCAGTGAATGATGAAGCGCAAGGGAATACCCGGAGCGGCAATCGTGGGACGCATGAGGTGACCCGTTGGGCCGACGACCGGACGTGTCATGGTTCGGGCCGCGTGAATTGCGCCGCCTATGCGCGCAAAACGTCCGGCCGTTTCTTGACGATTTCAATAAGCGTTTTCCCAGCGTCCCTTAATGCACGTGCTGCGACACCGTGTCCCAGGTGTTTGCATTTCCCATCCGCTCGTCCTTGTCTGCCGCCAGTTCGCAACGGTTGCGGCCCTTGGCCTTGGCGCGGTAGAGGGCGGCGTCGGCGCGGTGGAGCAGGGCGTCGAGGTCTTCGCCGGGTTGCAGTTCGGCGACGCCGATGCTGACGGTGGTGTCGAAGGGTTGCGGGGCGATGAGTACGGTGGCGGCGTCGGCGGCGAAGGCGGCGCGGATGCGTTCGGCGGCGATGAGTGCGGGGCCGGCGGCGGTGCTGGGCAGCAGGGCGACGAACTCTTCGCCGCCGAAGCGGCAGAACACGTCTTCGCTGCGCAGCACGCGTTCGGCGGTGGCGACGAAGCGGCAGAGGATGGCGTCGCCGCTGCTGTGGCCGAGGTAGTCGTTGATCTGCTTGAAGTGGTCGAGGTCCATCATCAACAACGACAGCGGCTGGCCGTGGCGCCGGGCCCGGCCGATTTCCCTGGCGGCAATGAGCGAGAAGGCGCGCCGGTTGAGGGCGCTGGTGAGCGGGTCGCGGTTGGCCTGCCAGTCCAGGTTGGACTGGAGACGTTCGCCGGTCATCAGCACCATGCCCAGGGTGGTGGCCAGGGTCATGCACAGCCACCACAGCGTCGGCACGGCGGCGAGGCCATCGGGATTCAGGGGGCTTACGGGGATTTCGGCCTGGGCGGCGGCGATGGCGCGGGCGAAGAAAAACACGGCGTTGACGGCGTAGACCCAACCGGTGGCCTGCATGGCGTAGCGGCCTTGCGTACTGCCGGACAGCAGTTCGCGGGCGATGAGGGCCGACACCGCGGCGATGACCAGCGCGTTGCTGACGGAGCGCAGCGGCACCGACTGCATGCCGTGGGCGATGACTATCGGCACCAGGGTGGCTATGGCCAGTACCACGAGCACCGGGCGCGTAAGCGATCCGCGGCCGAGGAAGCGGCGGAAGCCCTCCCAGACCAGGACGAAGGCGACGGAGATAACGACCTGCGCCAGCGACAGGGACAACTGCTCGGGCAGGGCGCGGTGGCTGATGATCAGGACCAGGGCGACCGGCGCCAGTATGCCGGCCAGGGCCCAGTGCGCCGGTCCGGGCATGGCCGGATGCATGCGCCACAGCAGGATGCGTGCCGCGGCGGAAAACGCCGATGCCAGCGCAACGGCGACCAACAAGGTGTGTATATCCAGCTGCATGTCCCGTACGTATTTCCGAGGATGGGTGCTGCAACAGTCCGGATGCAGCCGGTATAGGCCGCCCTATGATAGGCCAAGCCGGCCGACAGCTCCATGCATTCCGCCGGGCGTGAGGAGGGACGGCTCCTAGGCCGCTGTTTGCCCGTAGCGCTGCGCGGCGGCGAGCCAGGCCTGCCGCTGCCTGTCGCTGGAGCCGCGGACGGAGCCGAAGTTGCGGATTCGCACCGGCTTGATGCCGCTGAATTCGAGGATGGTGCGTTTCATCTGGTGGTGGCCGGGCATGCGGTAGACCCAGCGGTAATACCAGGGCGGTGTGTCCATGGTGACCAGCAGGCGGGCGGAGCGCCCGGCCAGGAGGCGGTCCCAGAAGGGGGAGTCGGCGCGGTACTTGAAGGCGAAGCCGGGCAGGAATGCCCGATCGAAAAAGCCTTTCAGCAGGGCCGGCATGGCGCCCCACCACGTCGGATAAACGAACACCAGGTGTTCCGCCCAGGCAACGTCGTCCTGCGCGGCGCGCAGGTCCGGTTCCAGTTCCTGGATGCGCCGGTAGCCCTCATGCAGGATCGGATCGAAGGTGAGTTCACCCAGGCGGATGCTTCTCACCTCGTGGCCGGCCGCCCCCGCGCCGTCGATATAGGCACTGGCCAGCGCGGCACAAAAGCTGGCGGGGTCGGGGTGGCCGAGTATGACCAGAATGCGTTTGGGCATGGGGATTCCTTCTGCATGAAACCCGACTCCGGCAATATGGCGCGAAGTCTTTGCTAGTATGAATGCGTGGCTTCCCTTGGATGTCGCACCGCGTTATGCCAGGGAGGCCGCTCAACCTCATATCGAGCGTAGTCAAGGAGAGACAGATGGGAACATTAATCGCGATGGCGTATCCGACCAAGCTGTTTGCCAATCAGGCGGATCACACCTATGTGAAGTGCGGTACCGGCGGCAAGGCGTGGGGCTGCTGGGGCGGCAAGACCGGCGGCACGGAACTGCGCCGTGGTACAGGCAGTACCAAGCGCGCCAACTGCATTGCCAAGCCGAACGAAAAGGCCGGTATCAAGTGCTACCTGATCAACGGCGTCTGCCACCAAGCCGCCAACCGCATCCTGCTCCCGGCGGGGATCACGGTGCGCGGCGCGCGCGGCTACAGCATTTCGGAGGCGCTGTTCGGCACCTATGGCCGGGTGGGGATCTGGCCGTGCAAGTCGCCGTTCGACAAGTGTGCCAGCACCACGGGCGATTTGCCGGAATGTACCGAGGCCGCGTTGTCGGCGCGGGCGGCCAAGGCAGCGCCGTTGCGTGCGCTGAGTTCGGGCGACAAGCTCGACTGGCATTACATCAACGGTGTGCTGCAGATCTACGACGAGGCGACGCCGATGATCAAGAGCCAGGCCACGACGGCGGCGCAGGCGTCGGCCTTCCATCTCAAGCTGTTCATGTACATGGCGGAATTCCATCTGGGGCCCATGCTGGACAAGACGCTGGCCAAGCGGCTCAAGCAGGTGCGCAACGATACCGAGAAGGCGCGCCTGAAGATCGAGAAGCCCTTTGCCGTCAACGAGGCCGGGGCGGCGGATTTCGTGGAGGCCTTCGATCGGCTCACCCTCGATTTCCAGGACGAGATGGCCAATGCCATGACGGCGGAGCAGTATCTGACCCTGTTCGATCTCAAGCCCGACGAGCGCGTGGTGCTGACGGATCGGAACATCGTTGCCAAAGTGTTCAAGCTGAAGTAGCCGCAGGCGGCAAAGAGGCGTCGTGACGAGCAAGGATGAACCGGACCATGGACCCCGCCTGAGCGGCGAGGAGTACGACCGCGCCATCGTCGCGCTGTACAGCGACATGCCGCCGGTACCCTCGCGGCAGCAGCGACGGGAGCTTCGTCGCCGGGAACTGGACCTCGCCATCGACCATCGCCTGGGGCGCGGTTTTCCACGCGCCAGGCGCGACGCCCTGTGGGCCGTGCAGCAGAAAGTGGAAAGGCGCCGCCTCAGGCTGATGTTCAAATACCTGTTGCGGCGCTTTTTTTCCAAAAGCCTGGTCCGGGACGCCCAGGGCCTCGCCGGTTATCTGGTGGAGGCCTACGCCACGGTACTCAACCAGGCCGAGCTGGAACAGTTTTTCGGCAGGGAAGAGGCGCGCCACCCGGCGTTGCCCATCGACCCGGAGCAACTCGGCAAATAAACTCGGGATTCAGAAGTGGTGGCGCAGCCCGAGGCCGATGAAATTCGATCCCTCGCCGTCGGACACCAGGCCGAACACGCCGGAGCGGTGGTGTATGCGCAGGAAGCCGCTCCAGCTGCGCGTCTGCGGCGGCGCCGCGGTGATTTCGAACAGCATGTAGACCAGACCGCGGACCCCCTTGCCTTCCAGTTCTTCCACCTCGGGCGTGGCGAAGGCCCAGGACGCGCCC
The DNA here is from genome assembly GCA_002840095.1 of Gammaproteobacteria bacterium HGW-Gammaproteobacteria-1. Classification (GTDB taxonomy): domain Bacteria; phylum Pseudomonadota; class Gammaproteobacteria; order Thiohalomonadales; family Thiohalomonadaceae; genus Sulfurivermis. The sequence goes on from PGZL01000008.1 coordinate 85,000, forward strand.
AGGCCGTAGGCGAAGGTGGTGCGGACGGCGTGATCCCAGGAGTAGCCGTGCCAGCGCACGATGCCGACGGCGTTGATCTCGGGATGGTTTTGCAGGCCCCAGTGCTGCGCTGCGTTCAGTTCCCACTCCAGCTGCGTATGCTCATAGGGTGCGGAAAATTTCCGCCCCAAGCCCACGGCCACCAGCCGGCTGGCGTCGAAATCGGTCTTCAGGCGCAGGCTGTCGATGAAGGTGTCGTTGGTGACCTGGGCGACGTAGGTGTGCACGAACCAGTCACGGGGCGCGGCGGTTTCGCTCCGGGCGGGTGCGACCCACAGGCAAAGGGCCGCCGCCGCGGCGCGCCAGCTGCGCGTCCGTCCGCTACGGAATGTCGAGAGATGTCCCATGAAAATCATGATAGCCAGCGGCCGGGGCCGCGTTGCAGGAGTCGATATGTCGTTCTGTCATTGGGAGGGGGACACCCTGGTGCTCAACGTGTTGGGGCGACCGCGCGCCGGGCGCACGGCCATCGGTGAAGTCATCGGTTCGCAATTGGAAATCCATGTGGCGGAACGGCCGGTGCGCGGCCAGGCCACCGCGCACATGGTGGCATTCCTGGCGGAAGAATTTCAGGTGCCGCAAAGCGCCATCGTGGTGGTGTTCGGGGTGTACAACGTGAACAAGCAGCTGCGCATCACGGCGCCGCGACGGCTGCCCGCCGTGATCCCGCCGCCGGTGCAGGGGTCGCTGTTCTAAGCGGCTGACCGGTTTTTCCACGCCGTCATGGCCACTGTGCCGGAGCGGAATCCTAACGGCTGAAGATCACGCCGATGCCGAAGTGGATCTGCGGCGAGCTGGGCGTGTCGCCGTCGCGGGGCCACAGGTACATCTGCTCGGCCTGGATCAGGGGAAAGACGTAGGGCGCCTCGCCCACCTTGCCTTCCAGGGTTCTGGCGACGCGCCCGCTCAGGGTGATGCGGCGGCCCGGCGCGTAGTTGACGCCTTCCAGGTAGCGCGAGGTACGGGCGAGGAAGCGGCCCTGATCGCCGCTGCCGGTGTCCGGGCGCTGGGCGCCGTCCAGCGGGTAGGACAGGATCTCCATTTCGCTGTAGTCGGGCATGTTGCGGGTCACCATGATCACGCCGCCCCACAGGACGCGTGCATCGCGGTGCGCCTCGTCGGCGGCGGCCACCTGGGCGGCGGTGAGGCCGGTATCGATGCCCGCGGTGTCGTAGCGCGGACCGGCGGCGCAGCCCGCCAGCGCCAGCACCATGACGGTGAGGGCGAGGAGACGCATGAGATCAGTAGGGATAGGGGCCATAGGGATACCACGGGTCGTAGTAGGGCCGGTAGAACGGCGGATAGTAGAAGGGGTCACGGGGAGCCTCCTCGCGCACCGGCCACAGATAGTGGCCCGTTGCCCGCACCAACGGATAGGTGTAGGGGTAGTCGCCGATGTTGCGCCGCTCGGTGCCCTCGATGGTGCCCACCACGGTGAATTCACGCCCCACGGCGTAGACCGCGGGATCGATGAAGCCGGCGACGCGGACCAGAAAGCGTCCCGCGGTCTGATCGGTATCCTGCGGCCGGCCGGACGAGCCCAGCGGCCGCGACACCACCTCCACCACGCTTTCCTCGGCCCGGTTGCTCACTGCGGCGATGACGCCGCCCCAGCGCACCGGTGCGCCCAGATAGGGCTCCGGCGTGCCGCGTACCTGGGCCGGATCCGCGGCCGGGTCCGCCGTGCCGCGGATCGCTTCCGGGACCGTGGTGCAGCCGGCCAGGACGGCCAGCAGCATGGCGCCGAAAACCGCGAGTCTGTTCCTGTTCATATGACGCCTCCCCGGGGGGACGGCCCGCGCGTGACGCCCGCTGCGGCGGCCCTTAGACACAAGACTAGTTGCGGGGCCGTCGCCTTGCATGGGGGGAATACCTTAGCGCCGCCACGGCGGGGAGCACGGGGGCTACGCTTTGAGGGTTCCCGCTCAAAGGAGGGCGTCCGTCATGGCGCGGATACCGCAATGAGGCGCATGACCGCCGTAAGCTGCGCGGCCCTGCTCAGTGCGGCCTGCTCGTCGCAGTCGGTCGAGCTGGTCCCGGCGTTTCCGCGCCTGGTGCTGGAGCGGCCGGTGGCCCTGCTGGAGGCGGCGTCGGGCCGCCGCTACGTGGTGGAACAGGGCGGGCGCATCCTTACCTTCACCGCCGCCGACGGCGGCGATGCCAGTGTGTTCGTGGACATCAGCGACCGCGTCGACGACGGCCCGTCCGAGGCGGGGCTGCTGGGCATGGCGCTGGATCCGCAGTTCGCCGGCAACGGCCAGGTGATTCTTTCCTATACCCGCAGCGCCGCGCCCCTCACCTCGGTGGTGGCGCGCTACACCAGCAGCGACGGCGGGCTCACCCTGGACCCGGCCTCGGAACAGGTGATCCTGACCATCGAGCAGCCCTACACCAACCACAACGGCGGCCAGGTCGCCTTCGGGCCCGACGGCTACCTGTATCTGGGCTTCGGCGACGGCGGTTCCGGCGGCGACCCCCTGGGCAACGGCCAGAATCCCCTGACCCTGCTGGGCAGCATGCTGCGCATCGACGTCAGCGTCACACCCTACGCCATTCCTCCCGACAACCCCTTCGTGCTGGGCGGCGGGCGGCCCGAAGTCTACGCCTACGGCCTGCGCAATCCCTGGCGCTGGAGCTTCGATCGCGCCACCGGCCGGCTGTGGGCGGGCGACGTGGGGCAGAACCTGTGGGAGGAAATCGACATCATCGTGCGCGGCGGCAATTACGGTTGGGCGATACGCGAGGGCATGCACTGCTACCAGGCCCTGAGCTGCACCGAGGCCGGGCTCATCGCGCCGGTGGCGGAATACAACCACTTTCAGGGCTGCTCGGTGACGGGGGGCTATGTGTATCGCGGCGCGGCGGTACCGGCCTTGCAGGGCAGATACCTGTACGGTGATTTTTGTTCCGGCCGCATCTGGGCGCGGCAGGTCGACGCCGGGCCGGAGGTCGAGTCCGTCCAGCTCATGAACAGCGGCCTACACATTTCCAGCTTTGCCGAGGATCGCGCCGGCGAGGTCTACGTGATCGATTACAGCGGGGCGATATACCGCTTCACACCCTGAACCGCAGTACCTACGCCCGGCTCAGCGGCAGGGCGAGGCGGAAGCGGCTGCCGCCCAGGGCGCTGTCGTTGGCCAGTTCGATGTAGCCGCGTTCGTCGCCGCTGCCGTGCATCAGGGCGATGAGGGCGCAGAAATAGAGGCCGAGGCCGGTACGGCCGGCGTTGGGATCGAGGGGGGCGTCCTCGTCGATGGTGCGGCGGCCGAGCATTTCCGGCGGAAAGCCGGGTCCGTTGTCCTCGATGTCGAGCAGCAGCCAGCCGCCGTGCTCCCGCGCGGTCATGCGGACCGTGTCGCGGGTGTAGCGCACGGTGTTGGTGATGACGTTTTCCAGCACGGCGGCCACCATGGCCTGGTCCAGGGGCCAGACCAGTTCCTCGTCGCAGTCGATGGCACAGCTGACGCCGTGGTGATCCATCATCGGCTTGTTGCCCAGGTAGTAATCCTCCAGCAGTTCATACACCCGGCAGTCGGTGAAGCGCGGCTGGTACAGGCCCTTGCCGGTGCGGTACAGGGTGAGCAGCTGCACCAGGTTGTCGTTGGCGCGGCGCGCCTCGTATTGCAGGCGGGCGATCTGGCCGGCGTCGCAGCGGCACTCGCCGCTGTCGGCGTCGAGCAGGCCGTCGAGGGAGGTGAGCACCATGCCGAGGGCGTTCTTGGTGTCGTGGATGCTGATGGCCAGGATGGTGCTGAAGTCGATGTTGCTCACGCTGCTCTCCATGGATCAGGCCAGCCGGGTTGCGCGTTCGTTTTCGCCCAGGGCGCGCAGCACCGGCGCCAGCTGTGCCGCCGCGTCCCTGGGCGGCGGTCCGGCCTGGGCGAGAGCGTCCAGCTCCTGCATCAGCGCGGTACGGTCGGCGGTGGGCGCGGTACCCAGCATGTTCAGCTTCGCCACCACCGTCCACCACGGCGTCTCCGGGTGGCTGCGAAATTCCTGTGCCAGCTTTTTCAGCGCGGCCTGGGCGTCGCGGTTGTCCCCCTTCAGGGCCAGGGTGGCGGCCAGGGCGGCATGATAGGCCGGGTGATCCTTTTCCATCTGCCGGGCCAGGGCGATGGCACGGCGCCAGGCCCGCTCGGCGACGTCGGTCTTTTTCAGCGCCTGCGCCAGGCGGCCCAGGGCCAGCTGGCGCGGCAGCGACTTGGCCGAGCGCTCCACCGCCGCCACCAGCAAGTCGCAGGCGGCCTGCGCATCGCCGCCCGCTTCCAGCACCGCGGCCAGGCCGTCGTGCGCGGCCATGTAGGCGGGGGTGAGGGCGATGGCCTCGCGGAACAGTTTTTCGGCTTCGGCCGGCTGCCCGTCCCGTGCCGCGATGCGGCCCAGCAGGGTCAGCGCCCAGGCGGCGGGCCGGGCGTCCAGCGCCTGCCGGCAGGCCGCCGCGGCCGTCGCCGTGTCGCCGCTGTTCAGGGCCAGCTCCGCCTTGAGGCGCAGCAGTTCCGGGGTGTTGGCGGGATTGCCCGCCAGCAGCCGGTCGAGGTGGGCGACGGCGCCGGCGGTGTCGCCCTTGCGCAGGGCGTCGTCCACCTTTTGCAGCGGCGCCTTGCGCGGCAAGGCGCGGGCCAGGCGGGCGCGCAGCAGATCCTTGGTGAAGGGCTTGGTCAGGTAGGCGTCGGGCAGGGCTTCCAGGGCGCCCATGACCATTTCGCTGGAGTTCTCGGCGGTGACCATGATGAAGATGGTGCCGTGGCCGATGATGCCCTCGGCGCGCGCCGCCTCGAACAGTTGCTGGCCGTCCATGCCGCTGCCCAGGTTGTAGTCGCACAGCACGATGTCGTAGCGCTTGGCGCGCATGCGCTCCAGCGCCTCCTCGGCCTTGAGCGCCGAGTCCACCTCCTGCACGCCGATGCTCAGCAGCATCTGGCGCAGGGTGGCGCGCATGTTCTGGAAGTCGTCGATGACGAGGACGGTTTTCTTGGCCAGGTCGATGGTCATGGTTGTTGTTTATTGAGGCCCAGCGGCGATGGTAGCAGGTGCCACCCGGCCCGTGGCACCTCGTTTGCGCCTCATTCCGCGTCCAGCGCGCGGATCTCCCTTGCCGCCGCCAGCAGGGCCAGGCGGGCGATGACGCCGTAGGCGTAGAAGCGGTTGACGCCGGCGTCGGGGAACTCGGTGCAGTCGGGCATGTTGCAGGGCTCGGCGAAGGCCAGCGGTTCGAAGTGCATGCCGGGGGCGTTGAGGTTCTCGTTGGGACCGCGTCCGGTGTGAACGCGGTAGAAACCGCCCACCACGAAGTGGTCGATCATGTACACCACCGGCTCGGCCACGGCGTTGGCCTCGCCCCAGGTCTCGAAGGTGTAGACGCCTTCCTGAATGATCACTTTGCTTACCGCCTGCCCTTCCTTGGTCTTGGACATGTGGGTGCGCTGCTTGCGGTTCAGTTCCTGCACCTCCTCCACGCTGTGGGCGGTCATCACCGCCATGCCGTAGGTGCCGGACTCGGACTTGATCACCACGAAGGGCGGCTTGTCGATGCGGTACTGCTCGTATTTCTGGCGGATGGCGGACAGCAGGGCGTCGACGTTGCGCGCCAGGCAGTTTTCCCCCTCGCGCTTCATGAAGTCGATTTCGCCGCAGTTGCGGAACAGCGGGTCGATGAGCCAGGGATCGATCTCGGCCATGGCGGCGAATTCGTCCGCCACTTTCCGGTAGTGGCCGAAGTGGCCGGACTTGATGCGGCTGGACCAGCCGATGCCCAGGGGCGGGATGACCGCCTGGTCCAGGTCTTCCAGGATCTCCGGGCGGCCGCCGGACAGGTCGTTGTTCAGCACCACCACGCAGGGGAAGAAGTCGTCCACCCCGACCTTGTCGCCCTCGCGCCGCACCGGTTCCAGGGTCACCTTGCGCCCGGAAGGCAGCTCGATGACCTGCGGCCCTTCCAGGTCGGGCAGCAGGGAGCCGATGCGGGTTTCGTAACCGGCCCGGGCGATGAGCTCGCGCAGGGTGGCCAGGCTTTCCAGATAGAACAGGTTGCGGGTATGGTTCTCCGGTATCACCAGGACGCGGCGCGCCGTGGGGTAGAAGCGCTCCAGGGCGGACTGGATGGCCTGGATGCACAGCGCCTCGAAGGCCGGGTTGAGGTTGTTGAAGCCGGCCGGGAACAGGTTGGTGTCCACCGGCGCCAGCTTGAAGCCAGCGTTGCGCAGGTCCACCGAGGTATAGAACGGCGCCGGCGTCAGCCGCCACTGGTCACGGAACCAGGCCTCGATCTCCGCCTGGTGGTCGAGCAGGTGGGATTCCAGCTGCAGCAGCGGGCCGGTGAGGGCGGTGGTGAGGTGAGGTACGGCATGCAGGGCTGTATTCATAGGTGGCCAGTGTTCGATGATTGCGCGAGGGTAAGTGTATCAGCCGAAGCCGGCCGGTACTTCACGGGGAAACATACGGCTTAATAAGGGCTTGTGGATTGCTTTTAAAGAATATGATAAAAAGCTCGCGAGCCTGTCAGGGACTACCAGAGAACCATAACTCAAGGCAGATGGGGGCGCAGTGGCCAGCGACGCAGCAGAAGAAGGCTTCCAGGGACTCAAAGTCCTGGTGATTGACGACAGCAAGACCATCCGGCGTACGGCTGAAACCCTCCTCAAGAAGGAAGGGTGCGAGGTCATTACTGCCAACGACGGCTTTGAAGCCCTGTCCAAGATCGCCGATTACAACCCCGACATCATCTTCGTCGACATCATGATGCCGCGCCTGGACGGCTACCAGACCTGCGCCCTGATCAAGCACAACCAGAAATTCCGCAATACTCCCGTGATCATGCTGTCCAGCAAGGACGGGTTGTTCGACCGTGCCCGCGGGCGTATCGTGGGCTCCGAAGAATATTTGACCAAGCCGTTCACCCGGGAAGAGCTGCTCGGTGCCATCAAGCGCCATGTGCTTGATGCGGCAAAATAAACAACTAGGCGAACAGGTAGGCTAGGGGAACAACCATGGCACGCATTCTGATTGTTGACGACTCTCCGACGGAGATTCACGTCCTGACCAGCATCCTGCAAAAGCACGGCCACGAAATCAGTACGGCCGCCGACGGCGAAAAAGGCGTGGCGGCCGCGCGCGAGGTCAAGCCCGACCTGGTGCTGATGGACGTGGTCATGCCCGGCATGAACGGCTTCCAGGCCACGCGGCAGCTGACCAAGGACCCGGCAACGGCCCATATCCCGGTGATCATCGTCACCACCAAGGATCAGGAAACCGACCGTGTCTGGGGCATGCGCCAGGGCGCCAAGGACTATGTAACCAAGCCGGTGGCTGAGGCCGACCTGCTCGCCAAGATCAAGGCGGTGCTGGGCGCCTGAGCCGGACCATGACAGTCCCCTCCCAACATCCCATCCTCCTGCTGCAAGAGATAGAGCGGCGCAGCAAGGTCCACGCCTTCGAATTGCCCCAGCAGCTGGACGTCCGTACCACCTGGGACGGCGTCGGCTTCCGTCTGGGCAATGCGCAGCTGGTGGCGGCGGTGGACGAGGTGAAGGAAATCCTGCCGCTGCCGCGCATCTCCGCCGTGTTCGGCGCGCAGCGCTGGGTGAAGGGCGTGGCCAATATCCGCGGCACGCTGCTGCCGATCATGGATTTGCAGGGTTTCATGCAGGGCAGCGTCACCCAGCCCGGACGCCGCAGCCGCGTCCTGGTGGTGCGCCACAAGGGCATTTCGGCCGGCCTGCTGGTGGATGAGGTTCTGGGCCTGAAGCATTTCTACGAAGAAGAATTCGGCACCGACGGCGGCGACAGCGATCCCGCCCATGCGCGTTATCTGCGCGGTGTCTATCGCCAGGACGGCGAGAGTTGGCCGGTGTTCAGCATGGCTGCGCTGGTCGACAGTCCGGAATTCATGCAGGTGGCCGCCTAGGCCGTCAAATACAAAGTGGGTTGCGTCAACTTCGATTTTCCGAAAGCGTTCGTGGTGTAGGAGCGAGAACAATGAAAGCACGATCCAAAGGTGCCGCCGGCACCGCAGGGGGCGATAAGTCAGTCTTCATCCTTATCTTCTTCCTGCTGTTTTTCGTGGTGGCCATGGCGGCAATATACGGCTACGTCGCCATCCAGGATGGCTACGACAAGCAGTACATCACCCTGCTGGGTGAGCAGCGCGTACTGTCGCAGCAGATAACCAAATACGCCGGCCAGACGTCGCAGGGCACCGCCGCGGTGTTCAGCCAGCTGAAGAAGAGTCACGAGTCGTTCCGACACTCCTTCATGCTGCTGAAGGAAGGCGACCCGGAAACCGGCATGCCGCCCACCCCGGTCGAGGTGCTGGAAGCCTTGCAGACGGTGGAAACCGAGTGGCGCCGCTTCGACCGCAACGTGACGGTCATACTCTCCCGCGAACAGGCGGTACGCGCCATGCGCGAGACCGTGCAGGCCATCAACGAACGCGCCGCCCAGCTGCTGGCGCTGTCCGACGAAGTCGCGACCCTGATGGCACAGCGCGGTGCCGAATCCGGCCAGGTCTACATCGCCAGCCGCCAGCTGATGCTGTCGCAGCGTATCGTCAACAACGTCAACCGCGTGCTGGAAGGCGGCGAAGGCGCGGTCACCGCCGCCGACCGTTTCGGTCGTGACGCCGCCCTGTTCGGCCGCGTTATCCGCGGCCTGCTGGAAGGCAACCGCGGCCTCGGCATCGAGCGTGTCAGCAACAATGAAATCCGCACCAAGCTGGGCGAGGTCAACACCCTGTTCGACGAAATCGGCGCCCAGGTGAGCGCCATCCTGGAACGCAGCCCGGAAATGTTCGAAGTGTCCGAAGCGGTGCAGGAGGTGCTGACCCACTCCGACCGCCTGCTCAACGCCATTTCGACCCAGGAAGAGGCCTACCAGACCTATACCACGGAGCGCAAGCTGAACACCGCCATGGGCAACCTGTTCGGTCTGGTCGCACTGTTGCTGCTGTTCTACCTCGGTTACTCGCTGCGCAAGGAAGGCAATGTGCGCGTGCTGGAAGCCGACTCCCAGCGCGTGGAAAGTGAGGAGCAGAACCGTCGTAACCAGCAGGCCATCATGCGGCTGCTGGACGAGATGGGCGACCTCGCCGACGGTGACCTGACGGTGAACGCCACGGTTACCGAGGACATCACCGGCGCCATCGCTGACTCCATGAACTACGCCATCGACGCCCTGCGTACCCTGGTAACCGCCATCAACGAAACCGCCAGTCAGGTATCGGCGGCGGCGCAGCAGACCCAGGCCACCGCCATCCATCTGGCCGAAGCGTCCGACCACCAGGCGCAGCAGATTGCCTCCGCCTCCGGCGCCGTTAACGAAATGGCCATCTCCATCGAAGGCGTGTCGCGCAACGCCGACCAGCTCGCCGAAGAAGCCCAGCTGTCGGTGGATATCGCCGCCAAGGGTACGGCGGCGGTGCAGAAGACCATCGAAGGCATGGATTCCATTCGCGAGCAGATTCAGGAGACCTCCAAACGTATCAAGCGTCTGGGTGAGTCCTCGCAGGAAATCGGTGACATCGTGGAACTGATTAACGACATCGCCGAGCAGACCAACATTCTGGCCCTGAACGCCGCCATCCAGGCGGCCATGGCCGGTGAGGCGGGCCGCGGCTTCGCCGTGGTTGCGGACGAAGTGCAGCGACTGGCCGAACGTTCCGCCGACGCCACCAAGCAGATTGAGGCGCTGGTTAAGACCATTCAGGCCGACACCAACGAAGCGGTCATCTCCATGGAACAAAGTACCGCGGGCGTGGTGAACGGTGCCCGTCTGGCCGAGGACGCCGGCACCGCTCTGGGTGAAATCGAAAACGTATCCATGCATCTGGCCGAACTGGTCCAGAGCATTTCCGGCGCCACCCGCCAGCAGGCGGCGGCGGCGGCCAACGTTTCCGACACCATGAACGTCATTCAGGAAATCACCACCCAGACCTCGGCCGGTACCACGCACACTGCGGCGGCCATCGGTAACCTGGCCGAGCTGGCGGATGACCTGAAGAAATCCGTATCTGGCTTCAAGCTGCCCGGTTAAGAGCCTGTCGGTCTTGATGTATCTCGCGCTATGGGTGCCATGCCGATGACTGCGAAGTTCGACGTCAGCACCCTCAACTGGGTCAAGGGGGAGATCGACGCCTCCCTCAACCAGGCCAGGCTGGCGCTGGAGTCTTTTGTCGCCACGCCGGACGACGAAACGCAGATGCGTTTCTGCGTCATGCATCTGCATCAGGTGCGCGGCACCCTGCAAATGGTGGAGCTGTACGGCGCCGCCCGGGCCGCCGACGAGATGGAGCAGCTGGCGCTCGCCTTGCAGGAGCAGCGCGTCAGCGAATCGGAGCGCGCCTGCGAGGTGCTGATGCGCGCCGTGCTGCAGCTGCCCGACTATCTGGAAGGCTTGCAGGGCGGCCAGGCGGACAACGCCCTGGTCCTGTTGCCGCTGATCAACGAAATGCGCCGCCTCGACGGCCAGACGCCGCTGCCGGAAAGCGAATTCTTCCAGCCCGATCTGGGCGTCATGCCCCCGGCGGCGACCGCCGCGCCGACGGTGGACATCCGTACCCTGGCGCTGAAGGCGCGTCCCCATTACCAGTCCGGCCTGCTGCACCTGCTGCGCGGCGAGGAAACCCAGCAAAGCCTCAGGACCCTGCGTACCCTCAGCGACCGGCTGCTCGCAGCCTCGGTTACGCCCCCGCTGCGGCAGTGGTTCTGGGTGCTCGGCGGATTCGTCGAATCCCTGGCCGAAAGTGGCCAGGTGGTGCGCACTGCGGCCAAGCGCCTGCTCAGCAACGGCGAGCAGGTGATCCGGCAGATCAGTGAAGGCGGCGAGAGTGCCGTTGACGCGGCCAGACTGCAGCCGCTGCTGAGCGGCCTGCTGTTCCAGGTGGCCCAGGCGCACGGCACCGGTGCCCGCGTCGCCGAGCTGAAGCGGGCCTTCGGCCTGGGTCCGCTGCTGGCGGGCGAAACGGCCCCCACCGGCATCGGTGGATTCAATGCCGAACTGAAGAAGACCCTGGCGGGCGACGTTCTGGAAGAACTGGCCACGGTTCAGGACGCCCTCGACATCTTCGTGCGCGGCGAACAGCGCGCGGCAGCCAACCTGCTGCCGCTGGCCGATACCCTTGGGCGCCTCGCCAGCACGCTGGTGATGATGGGGCAGCCCTCGCTGCAGCAGATACTGGAACAGCAGGCGGCGGTAATCCGCGGCTTGCAGGATTCCGGCAGCGCTCCCGATGACGACGTCCTGATGGGCATAGCCAGCGCCGTGCTGGCCGTCGATTCCACCCTGCGCGACTGGGGTTCGCTGCGGCCGCTGGAGCAGGCGGACGATCTGGCCGGCCAGGTCGGAGAAATGTCGCCGCAGGCCGAGGCCGAGCATCAGCGCGTCATCCGCCAGGTGATGAAGGAGGCCCGCACCAACCTGCTGCGGGTCAAGGATGCGGTGGATGCCTTCGTCGCCGCGCCCGACGACGCCGCGCCGCTGGCGCCGCTGCCCGGCCTGCTGCACGAAATCGTCGGCAGCCTGAACCTGTTGTCCTACGTGCGTGCGGCCAACGTGCTGCGCGCCACCTCGCTCTACATCAGCAACGATCTCGCCCAGGCGGAGACCCTGCCCGGCGCCGACATGCTCGACGCCCTGGCCGATGCGCTGACCTCCATCGAATACTATATGGACGCCTTCGTCGAAAGCCGCGTGCATCCGGCCATGGTGCTGGAAGTCGCCGAGCGCGCCGTGGCCAAGCTGGGCCATCCGGTGGAATCGCTGGCGGAAGCCGGCGAAGTGGCGGCCACCGCGGCAGAGGCGGCTGCGGAGGAGATCGAGGAAATCACCGTCGCCGCGCCTGCGGAGGCGGCCGGGGAAGCCGCCCCTGCGGCCGAAGTTGCTGCGGTATCCGAGGCTGCGCCGGTCAGTGCCGGACTCGACCCGGAGATCGTCGAGATCTTCATCGAGGAGGCGACCGAAGAGATCGCCAAGATCAACGACCTGTTGCCGCGCTGGCAGGCCAACCGCGGCGATGGCGAAGTGCTGCGCGATCTGCGCCGTTCGTTCCATACCCTGAAGGGCAGCGGCCGCCTGGTCGGCGCCGCGACCATCGGCGAGTTTGCCTGGGCCTTCGAAAACATGCTGAACCGGGTCATCGACAATACCGTCGAGCCGGGCAACGCGATGTTCGACCTGCTGGATCAGGCGGCCGAGGCCATGCCGGAGCTGGTCGCCGAGTTCCGCGACGGCACCCCGGTCACCACTGACATCGAATGGTTGCAGGAAGCGGCCGCGGCCATGGGCGCCCCCGGTGGTCTGGCGGCCATGTTGCCGCCGGCGCCGGCCGCACCGGCCGTCGAGGAAGTCGCCGTACCGGAGCTGGCGGCGACCGAGCTCGATCCGGTGCTGCTGGAAATCTACGGCCACGAAACCGAGGCCCATCTTGAGAGCATCGAGCAGTTCATCGCGGACTGCCGCGACCACCATAACTGCCGGGTCAGCGAAGGCCTGACGCGCGCCCTGCATACCTTGCAGGGCAGTTCGCGCATGGCCGGGGTGACGGCGGTGGCGGACGTCGCCAGCCCGCTGGAGAAATACGCCAAGGCGCTGCACACCGCCCATGCCTCGGTTTCCGCCGACGGCCTGACTGCCCTGGAAGGCTGTGTGGAGCTGACCCGCGACATGCTCGCCTTCCTCCAGGGCGAGCGCGCCACGGCACCCGATCACCAGGTCGGCCAGGCCCAGGCCGAGGCGCTGCACCATGTGGCCCTGCATCTGGCCGAAGGTCTGGAAGAGGCCCCCGAAGCGGGGCTGGCGCAGACGCCGGAGCAGTCCGTCGAGGTGGAAGCCCCCGCCGCCGCGGAAGCCGGGGAGGAAAGCATCACCCTGGAGGCCTTGCCGGAGTCCCCGGCCGAGCCCGAAAGTGGCGAGGAAGAAGGCTATACCCTTGAGGATATCGCCTGGCTGACGGCCGAAGCGGAAGACGTCGAGGGCATCACCCTGGAGGCGCCGGAGGAAGCGGCGCCCGAGGAGGAGGCGCCGCCGCTGGAAGACATACTCTCCGCCATCGCGGTGGAGGAAGTCCCGCCTGAGATGGCCGACGTGTTCGAGATGCCGTCCTTCGAGCTCGAGGAAGAGCCGGAGGCAGTATCGGCGCCGGAACCGGAACCCGAGCCCGAGCCTGAGCCCGAGCCCGAGCCCGAGCCCGAGCCCGAGCCCGAGCCCGAGCCCGAGCCCGAGCCCGAGCCCGAGGCGGTGACGGCGCCGCCCGTACCGGCTGCACCGCTGCCGGAATACGATCAGGAACTGCTGGATATCTTCCTGGAGGAAGGTGTCGAGATCATCGACGCCAGTGAGGAGTCCCTGCAGGCCTGGCGCGATCATCCCGACGACCGCTCGCTGGTGGAGGCACTGCAACGGCAGCTGCACACCCTCAAGGGCGGCGCGCGCATGGCCGGCGTCACGCCCATCGGCGATCTGAGCCACACCCTGGAATCCATATTCGAGGACATCGTCGAAGGGCGCCTGACGCGCTCCAGCGAGATGTTCGACCTGTTGCAGCTGGCCCATGACCGTCTGGTCACCATGCTGGAGCAGGTGCGCAACAACACCGCCGTGGTCTCGGCCGACGATCTCATCGACCGTATCCGCGCCCTGACCGGTATTGCCGCACCGGCGGAGCCGGTGACGGAAGCCGCGCCCCTGGCGGAGTTCCTGCAACAGGCCGGCGGCATCCTCGAGCTTTGCGAGGTGCAGCTGCGTGCCTGGAGCGTGGAACAGGACAAGCAGCCGTTGCTGGATGAGCTGGAACGCCAGCTGCGCACGCTGAAGGGCGCGGCGCGCGACGCCGGCATCGCCAGCATGGGCGACGTGGCCCACAGCGCGGAATTGATGCTCAATGCCGTGGCCGACGGCCATGTGGCGCTGTCGGAGCGCTTGTTCGCGCTGTTGCAGCGTACCCATGATCGCCTCGCCACCATGGTCGATCAGCTGCGCGCCGGTACGGCGCCCATCCCCGACGCCGTGCTGGTCGATGCGATGGACGATCTGGTCGCCGAGAGCCGTATCGCCAAGGTTGCGCCGCCGCCGGTTCCGGTCGCAGCGCCGGCCGTGGTCGAAGTGCTGACGGCGGAGGAAGAGGCCGAGCAGGCGCGCAATGATCGCCGCCGTGGCCAGCGCCTGCAGCAGGACGTGGTGCGCGTGCGTTCCGATCTGCTCGACAACCTGGTCAACTTTGCCGGCGAAGTGAGCATTTACCGCTCCCGTGTCGAACAGCAGGTCGGCGGCGTCAATTACAGCCTGCGCGACTTCGGCGACATCCTCGAGCGCATGCACGAGCAGCTGCGCCAGTTCGCCATCGAAACCGAAGCGCAGATGCAGTCGCGCTACGAAGAGGTGGAGAGCTCCGAGTACGAGGATTTCGATCCGCTGGAGTTCGACCGTTTCACCCACATGCAGCAGCTGTCCCGCTCCGCCATGGAAAGTCTCAACGACCTGGTGGAAGTACAGCAGGGCCTGCACGGCATAACCCGCGAGACGGAAACCCTGCTGCTGCAACAGGCCCGCGTCAGTACCGAGCTGCAGGAAGGCCTGATGCACACCCGCATGATGCCGCTGGTGGAGCATGCGCCGCGCCTGCGCCGCATCGTGCGTCAGACCAGCGCCGAACTGGGCCGTGAAGTGGAGCTGAGCTTCCGCGGCGCCGAGGTCGAGATGGACCGCCACATGGTCGAGCGCATGCTCGCGCCCATCGAACATCTGCTGCGCAACGCCATCGCCCACGGCATCGAGACGCCGGAACAGCGCCGCCGTGCCGGCAAGGGGCCGCGCGGCCTGATCATCCTGGCCCAGGTGCGTGAAGGCTCCGAAGTGGTGATGCGCATCATCGACGACGGTGCCGGCATCAATCTGGACCGCGTGCGGCAGAAGGCCATCGAGCGCGGCCTGATGAAGGCCGACGCCGGCCTGTCCGACAAGGAAGTGGTGCACTTCATCCTGGAATCCGGCTTCTCCACCGCCGAGACGCTGACCCAGGTGGCCGGCCGCGGCGTGGGCATGGACGTGGTCAACAGCGAGATCAAGCAGCTGGGCGGCCTGCTGGAGATCGACACCCGCCAGGGCGAGGGCACCACCTTCACCATCCGTCTGCCGCTCACCCTGTCGGTGAGCCGCGCCCTGCTGGTGCAGGCCGGCGAGGAAACCTACGCCGTGCCGATGACCAGCATCCAGGGCATCGAACGCCTGGACGACGGCCAGCTGGCGCAGTTGCTGGCGGTGGAACATCCCACCTACACCCGGCTGGGCCAGGAATACGAATTGCTGCCGCTGGCGGCCACCCTCGGCATGCCCACCGTTGCGACGGCGGGCGAGGCGGGCAAGCGGCCACTGCTGTTTGCCCACTCCGGCGACCACTACGTGGCCTGGGCGGCGGACAATCTGCTCGGCAGCCGCGAAATCGTGGTCAAGTCCCTGGGGCCGCAGCTGTCCAAGCTGCGCGGCCTGTCCGGCGCCACCATCCTCGGCGACGGCAGCGTCGCGCTGATCCTCGACCTGCCGCTGCTGGCACGCCTGGGCCTGGCGCAGCGCAGTACCGCGACGGTGGAAGCGGCGGTCAGCAGCGAGCAGCCGCTGGTCATGGTGGTGGACGACTCCATCACCGTGCGCAAGGTGACCTCGCGCCTGCTGGAGCGCAACGACATGCGGCCGGTGACGGCGAAGGACGGTCTCGACGCCATCGCCCAGCTGGAGGACGTGATGCCGGACGTGATGCTGCTCGACATCGAAATGCCGCGCATGGACGGCTACGAGCTCGCCACCCACATTCGCAACACCGAGCGGCTCAGGCACATCCCGATCATCATGATCACCTCGCGCAGCGGCGAAAAGCACCGCCAGCGCGCCATGGAAATCGGCGTCGATTTCTATATGAGCAAGCCGTACCAGGAAACCGAGCTGCTGGACAATATCCGCAAGTTGATGACACAGCGGCGCGGCGCATGAGGCAGGAAGGCGGAATATGAGCGAAGCGAAAAGCAAACCCGAGGCCGCCCCCGCCGATCCGCTCGCCGGCGTGACGGTGCGCAGCCTGATCGTCCCGCTCAACGGCGTCACGCTGGTGTTGCCCAATACCGCCGTGGCGGAGGTTTCCGACTACAAGACGCCGCAGCCCATCGCCGACGCCCCCGCCTGGTTGTTGGGCATGATGCTGTGGCGCGGTCGCTCCATCCCGCTGCTGGCCTGCGAGCCCTTGCTGGGCGGGTCCGCGGGTGTCGGCGGCGTGCACGCCCGCGCGGTGGTCTGCAATACCCTGAACGGTAATTCCCAGCTCCCCTTCATCGCGATTCTCTCCCAGGGCATTCCGCGCCTGCAGGAGCTGAAGTCCGATGTAGTGGAGGCGGCGGCGGCGGCGGATGACGATTCCGCGGTGGTGGCGGCAAGGCTGCTGCTGGGCGGGCGCGAAGCGGTTATTCCCGACTTGGACGTTATGGAACGGCAATTGTTGCAGCTGGGTGTCAGAGTGGGTTGATTCGGGCTAGAATCGCCCTATTGAAAAAACGCAATTATCGAGCGGCAAGAATGACCACTAAAACGAATCATGCTGATGCAGCCCGGCACGGGCGCGCGCCCACCCGGCGGATTGGTCTGCTGCTGTCCGCCGTGCTGATCCTTACCGGCGCAGGCAGCAGCATCGCCGCGACCCAGGAAGAGATCCTCGCCGAGCGCAACCGCCTGCTGCAAATCATCAAGGAAGTGGAAAGCGATACCTCACTGCGCGCCGCGGCCATTGCCGAGGGTGCCGACCGCTCCCTGCTGTGCAGCAGCTGCCACGGCCGCGACGGCAACAGCAAGCAGCCGGATACCCCGAACCTGGCCAGCCAGCACCCGGCCTACCTGCTGGAGCAGCTGCAGCTGTTCGCCTCCGGCCAGCGCAAGAACTTCGTCATGCAGTCCCTGGCGGCCAACTTCAGCACCGCCGACAAGGTGAACCTGGCCATCTACTATTCGAGCATGCCGGTGCTGCCGGCACCGTACGACAAGAATCTGGCCGCCCGCGGCAAACGTATCTATGACAGCGTCTGCTTCGTGTGCCACGGCACCAACGGCAAGGGCGAGGAAGGGTTTGCCCGCATCGCCGGCCAGAAGCCGGAGTACGTGAGCAAGACCCTGCATCGCTACCGCGCCAACGCCCAGGGCAAGGCCGATCCCGATGAGGTCAAGCGTACCAACCCGCGCATGGAGCAGGTGACGCAGAATCTCAGCGACGAAGACATCCGCGAACTGGCCAACTACGTCGCTTCGCTGCGCTAGCGCGCGCTTGCGCGCGCAGTTTCGAGTTTCGAGTTTCGGATTTCGAAAAAAACGGCTCCCGCGAGGGGGCCGTTTTTTTTGACTCGAAACTCGAAACTTAGAGATCCCCCCACCGCGCCTGCAACACCGCCAGGGCCGCCACGCCGGCGGTTTCGGTGCGCAATACGCGCGGGCCGAGCTGGATGCCGCGGTACCCGGCCCGTTGCGCCGATTTCAGTTCCACCTCGCTCAAGCCCCCTTCCGGTCCCACCAGCAGGCTGACCTGCGACGGCGTATCGGCTATGGCCGCGATGCCGCCGTCCGCCAGCGGGTCCAGGGTCAGGCGCAATTCGTTGTGATCCTGTGCCAGCCATGTCTCCAGCGACAGGGGGTGTTCGATGACGGGAATGCGGTTGCGCCCGCATTGTTCGCAGGCGCTGACGGCCACCGCCTGCCAGTGCTGCAATTTCTTCTCCCAGCGCTCGCCGGACAGGCGCACATTGCAGCGTTCGGTGACCAGCGGCACCAGGCGCACCACGCCCAGCTCAGTGGCCTTCTGGATGGTGTAGTCCATGCGCTCACCCTTGGCGATGCCCTGAGCCAGGGTGATGGCCAGCGGCGACTCGGTTTCGCGAGCGCGGAATTCGCCCACCGCCGCCGTGGCGCTGCGCTTGCCGACCTCATGCAGATGCGCCGCGTATTCACCGCCCTCACCGTTGAACAGCGTCAGCGCCGCACCGGCCGACAGGCGCAGCACGCGGGTCACGTGATTGGCGGCACTGTCACTCAGTTCAACGACGGCGCCGGATGCGAGTGAGCCCGGTTGATGGATGCGAGGAATGCGCACGGCGAGCTCCTTATTTAGCCACGCAAGGCACAAAGAACTTCAAACCCCGCCGCAGAGACGCAGAGACACAGAGAATTCATTAGCCAAGAATTCTCAGCGCCTCCGCGTCTCTGCGGCAATCCGGTTTTGCCCGCCGTGTGTATGCCTTAGCGCGGCAGGCCCAGCGCCTGCCAGATGGCGTGGGTGGGTTCGAACTGGTTCATGGTGTAGAAGTGCAGGCCAGGCGCGCCGGCGTCGAGCAGGCGCCGGCACAGGTCCGCCGTCACTTCCAGCCCGTAGGCGCGGATCGATTCCAGATCCTCGCCCATGCCTTCCAGCCGCTTGCCCAGCCAGCGCGGAATCTCGGCGCCGCAGGCGTCGGAGAAGCGCGCCAGCTGCTTGTAGTTGGTGATGGGCATGATGCCCGGCACGATGGGCAGTTGCAGCCCCATTCTTTCGCACTCGTCGACGAAGCGCAGGTAGGCGTCCAGGTTGTAGAAATACTGGGTGATGGCGGCGTTGGCGCCGGCCTCCACCTTGCGCTTGAAGTTCTGCAAATCCTTCTGCGCGCTGGGTGCCTGCGGATGAAATTCCGGATAGGCCGCCACCTCGATGTGGAAGTGGTCGCCGGTCTCGCTGCGGATGAACTCCACCAGCTCGTTGGCGTAGTGAAACTCCCCGGTGTCGCGCATGCCCGAGGGCATGTCGCCGCGCAGCGCGACGATACGCTTAACGCCGAGAGCGATGTAGTCCTGCAACAGCGCGCGGATGTCGTCACTGCCGGAGCCGATGCACGACAGATGTGGGGCCGCATCCAGTCCGCCGGCGATCAGGTCACGGATGGTTTCGAGCGTGCCCTGCTGGGTACTGCCGCCGGCACCGTAGGTGACCGAGGCATAGACGGGCTTGAGTGCGGCAAACTTGTCGCGTGCCACCAGCAGCTTCTGTCGCCCTTCCGGCGTCTTGGGCGGAAAAAATTCGAAGCTGAACCCCTGCCGGTACTTCTTTTGCGATTCCATGCTAACCCCCGATAAAGACTAACGCAGAGGCGCAGAGGCGCGGAGGACGCAGAGAGTTACAAGGTGTTTTCTCTGCGAGCTCTGCGCCTCTGCGGCTCCGCGTTGGGTGTTGTACCGATATTAGTAACGGTAGTGGTTGGGCTTGTAGGGGCCTTCCACCGGGACGCCGATGTAGTCGGCCTGCTCCTGGGTGAGGGCGGTGAGGTTCACGCCGATCTTCTTCAGATGCAGGCGCGCCACCTTCTCGTCCAGGTGCTTGGGCAGGACGTAGACCTTGTTCTCGTACTGGTCGCGGTTGCCGAAGAATTCCATCTGCGCGATCACCTGGTTGGTGAACGAGGCGGACATGACGAAGCTGGGGTGGCCGGTGGCGCAGCCCAGGTTCACCAGGCGGCCCTTGGCCAGCACGATGATGCGCTTGCCGTCGGGGAAGATGACGTGGTCGACCTGGGGCTTGATCTCCTCCCACTGGTACTGCTCCAGCGAGGCGATGTCGATCTCGGAGTCGAAGTGGCCGATGTTGCAGACGATGGCCTGATCCTTCATCGCGGCCATGTGGTCGTGATTGATGACGTTGACGTTGCCGGTGGTGGTGACGAAGATGTCCCCCAGCTTGCAGGCCTCGGCCATGGTCACCACGCGGTAGCCTTCCATCGCCGCCTGCAGGGCGCAGATGGGATCGATCTCGGTGACCCAGGTGGTGGCACCCATGCCGCGGAAGGCCTGGGCGCAGCCCTTGCCCACGTCGCCGTAGCCGAGCACCACGCAGATCTTGCCGGCGATCATCACGTCGGTGGCGCGCTTGATGCCGTCGAGCAGGGACTCGCGGCAGCCGTACAGGTTGTCGAACTTGCTCTTGGTGACCGAGTCGTTGACGTTCATGGCCGGGAACAGCAGCTCGCCGCGCTTCTGCATTTCATACAGGCGGTGCACGCCGGTGGTGGTCTCCTCGGTGACGCCCTTGATGCCCTTGGCCATCTTGGTCCACTTGCCCGGATTGTTCTTCAGGCTCTGGCGCACCAGCTCCAGGAACACCTTCCACTCCGGATTGGCGTTGGCGGCAGCGTCGGGCACCTTGCCCGCGGCCTCGTACTCCACGCCCTTGTGCACCAGCATGGTGGCGTCGCCGCCGTCGTCGAGGATCATGTTGGGGCCGTCGAAGCCGGCCCAGGTCATGGCCTGCTCGGTGCACCACCAGTATTCCTCCAGCGACTCGCCCTTCCAGGCGAACACCGGGATGCCGGCGGCGGCGATGGCGGCGGCGGCGTGATCCTGGGTGGAGTAGATGTTGCACGAGGCCCAGCGCACTTCGGCACCCAGGTCGACCAGCGTCTCGATGAGCACGGCGGTCTGGATGGTCATGTGCAGGGAGCCGGAGATGCGCGCGCCCTTGAGCGGCTTCTTGGCGCCGAATTCCTCGCGCAGGGCCATCAGGCCCGGCATTTCGGTTTCGGCGATCTGGATTTCCTTGCGGCCCCAGGAGGCCAGGCCGATATCGGCCACTTTGTAATCGGTGAATTTGGCGACAGCGTTCATTGAAATACTCCATCAAGAACGAGCGCCGTTGTTACAGAACCGCCCCCTGAGCCTGACGGGTTTTACCCGCTGCAGCGCTCCTCAGGGGAACGGCGAATACTTCAAACCCCGTCGCAGAGACGCGGAGACACAGAGATTTTCAAAACGAATTCACCTCGGCGGCTCTGCGTCTCTGCGACAGAGTGTTTTCCGCGATTACTTGATCCCCGCCGCGTCGCGCAGGATCTCGGCCTTGTCGGTGCGCTCCCAGGTGAAGTCGGCGTCTTCGCGGCCGAAGTGGCCGTAGGCCGCCGTCTTGCGGTAGATGGGCCGGCGCAGGTCGAGCATGGCGATGAGGCCGCGGGGGCGCAGGTCGAAGTGGGCGCGTACCAACTCCACCAGGCGCTCGGTGGGTACCTTGCCGGTGCCGAAGGCATCGACGCTGATGGAGGTGGGCTCGGCCACGCCGATGGCGTAGGACACCTGTACCTCGCAGCGCTCGGCCAGGCCGGCGGCGACGATGTTCTTGGCCACGTAGCGGCCGGCGTAGGCGGCGGAGCGGTCCACCTTGGAGGGGTCCTTGCCGGAGAAGGCGCCGCCGCCGTGACGGGCCATGCCGCCGTAGCTGTCGACGATGATCTTGCGGCCGGTGAGGCCGCAGTCGCCCATCGGGCCGCCGATGACGAAGCGGCCGGTGGGATTGATGAAGAAGCGGGTCTCCTTGGTGATCCATTCCGCCGGTAGCACCGGCAGGATGATCTCGTCCATCACCGCCTCGTGCAGGGTCTTCTGGCTGATTTCCGGGCCATGCTGGGTGGACAGCACCACCGCGTCGATGGCGACGGGCTTGTGGCCCTTGTAGCGGAAGGTGACCTGGCTCTTGGCGTCGGGGCGCAGCCAGGGCAGCATGCCGTTCTTGCGCACTTCGGCCTGGCGGGCCACCAGGTTGTGGGCATAGCAGATGGGGGCCGGCATCAGCACGTCGGTCTCGTTGCTGGCGTAGCCGAACATCAGGCCCTGGTCGCCGGCACCCTGCTCGTGGTTCTCGCTCTCGTCCACGCCCATGGCGATGTCCGGCGACTGCTTGCCGATGGCGTTCAGCACCGCGCAGGTTTCCCAGTCGTAGCCCATGTCCGAGCTGTTGTAGCCGATATCCTTGATGACGTTGCGGGCCAGGGCCTCGTAGTCGACCACGGCGTGGGTGGTGATCTCGCCGGCGACCAGGGCCAGGCCGGTCTTGACCAGGGTCTCGCAGGCGACGCGCGCCATGGGATCCTGTGCCAGGATGGCGTCGAGCACGGCATCGGAGATTTGATCGGCAACCTTGTCCGGGTGCCCTTCGGAGACGGATTCAGAGGTGAACAAGTAGCTGTTGGACATGCTTATTCTCTGTTGACCAGCGTCGCGAACGCGCGGCCGGGCCCAGGCCCGTGGAAGTTGAACCGCGCATTATAAGCGTTTGCGGGAAATTGTTAAGACTCTCCGTGGCTTGCGCGGGCGGGATTTTTCGGCGCCCCGTCCCCGGCCGGGCGATGGCCGGGGAGGCCGCCCGAGACCGGCGGCGCCGGGCCGGACGGGTCGCCGGTACCGGGATAACCCCCGGCCCCAGGGGGGGATGTCGTGTAATTCTCGGCTCCGCAGTGTAAAGTTGACCCCCCCTGCCGGCGTCGTGGCCGGCGGGTCCGGCATGCGGCCGACTACCGTTTTCCGCCGCCAATAGCGGAAGTTATGGGCATAAAACAGAAAGTTATGGATAACGGAGATATTGCCGCAAAGGCCACGATTGGGTAAAAATCGGGTGTTCTTACATCAGCCGCGGGAATCAAGAAGGCAGAAAATGCCGCCCCTGCGCTCGGTGCGCGCGTGACGCGATGCCGAATATAACAACAGAATTTTGATGTCTTGCTGGGAGTAACGCGGTGCGCGCGCGTCAGCGCCGCACCGAAAGAATGTATCAATGACAAGGCCACGTCGCGCATCGTGCTTCGCGATGCGTAGTGTGGTCGTCCCTGTCT
Source organism: Gammaproteobacteria bacterium HGW-Gammaproteobacteria-1 (assembly GCA_002840095.1). GTDB lineage: Bacteria > Pseudomonadota > Gammaproteobacteria > Thiohalomonadales > Thiohalomonadaceae > Sulfurivermis. The sequence goes on from PGZL01000008.1 coordinate 107,673, forward strand.
CATTCTCCCCTGACGTCAAAGCGTGACCGGTTGCAAACACGTGCGGTGTTGCACGTGCAGTCAAGGTTTTGAGTATTCATCTATCCAGGAGAAGCACATGTCGAATCGTAAAGAACTAGCCAACGCCATCCGCGCCCTGAGCATGGATGGGGTGCAGAAAGCAAACTCGGGTCACCCCGGCGCCCCCATGGGCATGGCCGACATCGCCGAGGTGCTGTGGAACAGCCACATGAAGCACAACCCGGCCAACCCGAAGTGGGCCGACCGCGATCGTTTCATTCTGTCCAACGGTCACGGCTCCATGCTGATCTACTCCCTGCTGCACCTGACCGGCTACAACCTTTCCATCGACGATCTGAAGAGCTTCCGCCAGCTGCACTCCAAGACCCCGGGTCATCCCGAGTACGGTTACACCGACGGCGTGGAAACCACCACCGGCCCGCTGGGCCAGGGCATCACCAACGGCGTCGGCATGGCGCTGGCCGAGCGCACCCTGGCCGGCCAGTTCAACCGTCCCGGCCACCACATCGTCGATCACTACACCTACGTGTTCATGGGCGACGGCTGCATGATGGAAGGCATCTCCCACGAAGCCTGCTCCCTGGCCGGCACCCTGGGCCTGGGCAAGCTGATCGCGTTCTGGGATGACAACGGCATCTCCATCGACGGCCACGTCGACAACTGGTTCACCGACGACACCCCGAAGCGCTTCGAAGCCTACGGCTGGCACGTGGTGCGCGGCGTGGACGGTCACGACGCCGCCGCCATCGACAAGGCCATCCACGAGGCCAAGAGCGTCAACGACAAGCCGACCCTGATCTGCTGCAAGACCGTGATCGGCTACGGCGCGCCCAACCTGTGCGGCAGCCACGATTGCCACGGTGCCCCGCTGGGCGCCGACGAGATCAATGCCACCCGCGAAAACCTGGGCTGGAAGCACGAGCCCTTCGTCATTCCCGCCGACGTGTACAAGGGCTGGGATGCCAAGGACAAGGGCGCCAAGGCCCAGGCCCACTGGGAAGAGAAGTTCGCCGCCTACCGCAAGGAGTTCCCGGAACTGGCCGCCGAGTTCGAGCGCCGCGTCATCCGCGGTGAACTGCCGTCCAACTGGCAGCAGGTGGCCGACGACTTCGTCAAGGCCGTCAACGACAAGGCCGAGACCATCGCCTCGCGCAAGGCCTCGCAGAACGCCATCGGCGGCTACGCCAAGGCGCTGCCCGAGTTCCTCGGCGGCTCCGCCGACCTGACCCCCTCCAACCTCACCAGCTGGAAGGAAGCCAAGGCGATCACCAACACCGTCGCCGACGGCAACTACCTGTCCTACGGCGTGCGCGAGTTCGGCATGTCCGCCATCATGAACGGCGTCACCCTGCACGGCGGCTTCATTCCGTTCGGCGGCACCTTCCTGATGTTCTCCGAGTACGCGCGCAACGCCCTGCGCATGGCCGCGCTGATGAAGGTCCGTACCCTCTTCGTGTACACCCATGACTCCATCGGTCTGGGCGAAGACGGTCCGACCCACCAGCCGGTGGAGCAGATCGCCACCCTGCGTCTGATCCCCAACATGAGCGTATGGCGTCCCTGCGACGCGGTGGAATCCGCCGTGGCCTGGCGTTGCGCCATCGAGAAGAAGACCGGCCCCAGCTGCCTGATCTTCTCCCGTCAGAACCTGGCCCACATGCCGCGCAGCGCCGAGCAGATCGCCAACATCACCCGCGGCGCCTACGTGCTGCAGGAAGGCGCTGCCAATCCCGACGCCATCATCATCGCCACCGGCTCCGAAGTGGAGCTGGCGACGAAGGCCGCCGCCGAACTGGCCGGCAAGGGCAAGAAGGTGCGCGTGGTTTCCATGCCCAGCGTCGAAACCTTCGATGCGCAGGACGCTGCCTACAAGGAAGCCGTGCTGCCCGCCGCCTGCACCAAGCGCGTCGCAGTGGAAGCCGGTGTCACCGCCGGCTGGTACAAGTATGTTGGCCTCAATGGCAAGGTGATTGGTCTCGACCGTTTCGGTGAGTCCGCCCCGGCCGGTCAGCTGTTCAAGGAATTCGGCTTCACCGTGGAAAACGTGGTGAAGGCTGTCGAGTCCGTCCTCTAAACCATTCAACAGGAGAACTATTCAATGGCTATCAAAGTCGGTATTAATGGGTTCGGTCGCATCGGCCGTATGGTGTTCCGTGCCGTTGCCAAGGACTTCCCCGGTATCGAGATCGTTGCCATCAACGACCTGCTCGACGCCGAATACCTGGCCTACATGCTGAAGTACGACTCCGTGCATGGCCGCTTCAATGGCGACATCTCCGTCGACGGCAGCAACATGGTGGTGAACGGCAAGAAGATCCGCCTGACCGCCGAGCGCGACCCGTCCAACCTGAAGTGGAACGAAGTGGGCGCTGACGTCGTCATCGACTGCACCGGTTTCTTCCTGACCACCGAGTCCTGCGAGGCCCACCTCAAGGCCGGCGCCAAGAAGGTCGTGCAGTCCGCTCCGTCCAAGGACGACACCCCGATGTTCGTGTACGGCGTGAACCACGCCACCTACGCCGGCCAGACCATCGTCTCCGCCGCGTCCTGCACCACCAACTGCCTGGCCCCCATCGCCAAGGTGCTGCACGACAACTTCGGCATCAAGCGCGGCCTGATGACCACCGTGCACGCCGCCACTGCCACCCAGAAGACCGTTGACGGCCCGTCCTCCAAGGACTGGCGCGGCGGCCGCGGCATCCTGGAGAACATCATCCCGTCCTCCACCGGTGCCGCCAAGGCTGTGGGCAAGGTTCTGCCCGAGCTGAACAAGAAGCTCACCGGCATGGCCTTCCGCGTGCCGACCTCCGACGTCTCCGTGGTCGACCTGACCGTCGAGCTGAACAAGGACGCCAAGTACGAAGACATCTGCGCCGCCATGAAGAAGGCTTCCGAAGGCGAGCTGAAGGGCGTGCTGGGCTACACCAACGAGAAGGTGGTCTCCACCGATTTCGTCGGCAACAGCGCCCCGTCCACCTTCGACGCCGAAGCCGGCATCGCCCTGGACGGCACCTTCGTCAAGGTCGTGTCCTGGTACGACAACGAGTACGGCTACACCTGCAACATGCTGCGCCTGGTCGAGCACGTTGCGAAATAAGTAGCAAGTGACAAGTAACAAGTGACAAGAATGTGCTGGCGGGCTCCGCCCGCCAGCCTTCTTGAAACTTGCAACTTGAAACTTGTAACTGCCGTCAAGAGAGCCATTGGCCAAGCCCCGCCGGCTTCGCCAATGACTTTCAAACTTTACGAGGGAGCTGAACCATGTCTGTAATCAAGATGACCGATCTCGATCTCAAGGGTAAGCGCGTCTTCATCCGTGCCGATCTGAACGTGCCCGTGAAGGACGGCAAGGTCACTTCCGATGCCCGCATCACTGCCTCCATGCCCACCATCGAATTCGCCCTGAAGGCCGGCGCCAAGGTCATGGTGACCTCGCACCTGGGCCGTCCCACCGAAGGCGAGTGGAGCGAAGATATTTCCCTCAAGCCCGTCGCCGACGTGCTGTCCGCCAAGCTGGGCAAGCCCGTGCGCCTGATCAAGGACTGGGTCGACGGCGGCTTCGACGTTGCCGAAGGCGAGCTGGTCCTGCTGGAGAACTGCCGCGTCAACAAAGGCGAGAAGAAGAACGTCGAAGAGACCGCCAAGAAATACGCCGCCCTGTGCGACGTGTTCGTGATGGACGCCTTCGGCACTGCCCACCGCGCCGAAGCCTCCACCCACGGCGTGGCGAAATTCGCCCCCACCGCCGCCGCCGGCATCCTGCTCACCGGCGAGCTGGACGCGCTGAACAAGGCCCTGGCCGCCCCGGCCCGCCCGATGGTCGCCATCGTCGGCGGCTCCAAGGTTTCCACCAAGCTGACCGTGCTGGAATCCCTGTCCGAGAAGGTCGACCAGATGGTGGTCGGCGGCGGTATCGCCAACACCTTCCTCAAGGCCACCGGCAAGAACGTCGGCAAGAGCCTGTGCGAGGACGACCTGGTCCCCACCGCGCAGATGCTGATGGAAAAGATGAGCAAGCGCGGCGCCAAGATTCCGGTCGCCGTCGACGTGGTGTGCGGCAAGAAGTTCGACGCCAACGAGCCCGCCGTGCTGAAGGACGCCGGCGCCGTGGCCGACGACGACATGATCTTCGACATCGGCCCCAAGAGCGCGCAGGAGCTGGTGGACATCATCATGAATGCCGGTACCGTGGTGTGGAACGGCCCGGTCGGCGTGTTCGAGTTCGATCAGTTCGGTGAAGGCACCAAGGCCATCTCCATGGCCATCGCCAACACCAAGGCCTTCACCCTGGCCGGCGGCGGCGACACCATCGCCGCGATCCAGAAGTACGACATCTACGACAAGGTGTCCTACATCTCCACCGCCGGCGGCGCGTTCCTCGAATACCTGGAAGGCAAGGTGCTGCCCGCGGTGGCCATTCTGGAAGAGCGGGCCAAGGGCTAAGCCGGATGTCTGGCTATCAACGCGCACGGTGCGGAATAAACGCGCCGTGCGCGTTGTGCCATCCCGGGAAGTCCATTAGGGGACGTTTCCTTATGGATTTTTCGGGATAAAAAAAAGGGACCGGCGTCGTACGCGGCGTCGGCCATACGGGCGGCCATGAGCCGCCCTGATTCGCTTATGGCGAATCGTTGAGGCGAGCACACGAGAGAATATGTCTAGACGAACGAAGATAGTGGCAACCATGGGGCCGGCAACCGACGACCCCAAGATGCTGGACAAGATCATCGAGGCGGGTGTCGATGTGGTCCGCATCAACTTTTCCCACGGCACGGCCGAGGAGCACATGGAACGCGTCGAGCGCGTGCGCAACCGTGCCCGCGCCCATGGCCGCCAGGTCGGCGTGCTGGCCGATCTGCAAGGCCCCAAGATCCGCGTCGAGCGCTTCAAGAACGGCAAGGTGCTGCTGGAGGAAGGCAAGCCCTTCATCCTCGACGCCAAGCTCCCCGCCGACGAAGGCGACGAAACCCGCGTCGGCCTCAGCTACAAGACCCTGCCCGACGACGTGAAGCGCGGCGATACCCTGCTGCTGGACGACGGCCGCCTGGTGCTGTGGGTGGACCAGGTGCACGGCCCCGAGATCCACTGCCGTGTGGTGGTGGGCGGCATCCTGTCCAATCGCAAGGGCATCAACCGCCAGGGCGGCGGCCTCACCGCGCCGGCACTGACCGACAAGGACCGCGAGGACATCAAGACCGCGGCCAAGATGCAGGCCGACTACGTCGCGCTGTCCTTCCCGCGCAGCGCCGCCGACGTCAACGAAACCCGCGACCTGCTGCGTGCCGCCGGCGGTTATGGCGCCATCGTCGCCAAGATCGAACGTGCCGAGGCGCTGCCGGTGGCCGAGGAGATCATCGCCGCTTCCGACGTGATCATGATCGCCCGCGGCGATCTCGGTGTGGAGATCGGCGATGCCGCGCTGCCGCCGGTGCAGAAGCACCTGATCCAGCTGGCGCGCAAGATGAACCGCGTGGTGATCACCGCGACGCAGATGATGGAGTCGATGATCGAAAACCCGATCCCGACCCGCGCCGAGGTGTTCGACGTGGCCAACGCCGTGCTCGACGGCACCGACGCCGTGATGCTGTCGGCGGAAACCGCCAGCGGCAAGTATCCGGACAAGGCGATCCAGGCCATGGACCGCGTGTGCGTAGAGGCGGAAAAGCAGCGCATCGCCATCCAGTCCGATCACCGCATCCACACCCAGTTCACCTACATCGACGAGGCCATCGCCATGTCGACGATGTACACGGCGAACCACCTCAACGTAAAGGCCATCGCCGCGCTGACCGAATCCGGCTCCACCCCGCTGTGGATGTCGCGCATCAGCTCCGGCATTCCGATCTACGCGATGACCCGCCACGTCGAGACGCGGCGCAAGGTCACGTTGTATCGCGGCGTGTACCCGGTCAGCTTCGACGTGCAGACCACCGACCACGCCGAAGTGAACCGCGAGGCCATCGACGAGCTGCTGCGCCGCGGCGCCGTGCGCGACGGCGACCTGGTGATCATCACCAAGGGCGACCTGATGGGCATGCACGGCGGCACCAACGCCATGAAGATCGTCAAGGTCGGCGAACTGGTTTAACCCCTGGACTCCCTCTCCCCCAGGGAGAGGGCGGGGGTGAGGGGATCAAACAGAGTATTGGTTTACTCCCCTCATCCTGACCTTCTCCCTGGAGGAGAAGGAACGAACCCAATAACGGAAAAGAGATTGACCACGGAGGGCACCAAGGACACGGAGACTTCTTATGGCGGACCCGATGCGGCAGCGAGCAGCGCCGCCGCGACCCGAAGGAACGCCGAAAGACACTGCATCGACTCCGTGTTCTCCGTGCCCGCCGTGGTTTACAGTAGATTCATTTAACTTCAAGAGAGCATAAGGAGATTCACAATGGCCCTGGTTTCCCTGCGTCAACTTCTCGATCACGCCGCCGAGCACGGTTACGGCCTGCCCGCGTTCAACGTCAACAACATGGAACAGGTGAAGGCCATCATGGAGGCCGCCGCCGAGACCGACAGCCCGGTGATCCTGCAGGGTTCCGCCGGTGCCCGTAAGTACGCCGGCGAGCCCTTCCTGCGCCACCTGATCCTGGCCGCCCTGGAAGCCTACCCGAACGTCCCGGTGGTCATGCACCAGGACCACGGCGCCTCCCCGGCCGTGTGCGTCAACGCCATCCAGTCCGGCTTCTCCTCCGTCATGATGGACGGCTCCCTGATGGAAGACGGCAAGACCCCGTCCTCCTACGAATACAACGTCGACGTCACCCGTCGCGTGGTCGACATGGCCCACGCCTGCGGCGTGTCCGTGGAAGGCGAGCTGGGCTGCCTGGGTTCCCTGGAAACCGGCAAGATGGGTGAGGAAGACGGCCACGGCGCCGAAGGCGTGCTGGACCACTCCGCCCTGCTGACCGACCCCAACGAAGCCGCCGACTTCGTCAAGAAGACCGGCGTCGACGCCCTGGCCATCGCCATCGGCACCAGCCACGGCGCCTACAAGTTCACCTCCAAGCCCACCGGCAAGATCCTGCGCATCGACCGCGTCAAGGAAATCCACGCCCGCATCCCCAGCGTCCACCTGGTCATGCACGGTTCCTCTTCCGTGCCCCAGGACTGGCTGGAAATCATAAACAGCTACGGCGGCGACATGGGCCAGACCTACGGCGTGCCGGTTGAAGAGATCGTGGAAGGCATCAAGAACGGCGTGCGCAAGGTCAACATCGATACCGACCTGCGCATGGCCTCCACCGGCTCCATCCGCAAGCACCTGGCCGACAACAAGTCCAACTTCGACCCGCGCAAGTACTACAAGGCGGCCGAAGACGCCATGAAGCAGATCTGCAAGGCCCGCTACGAAGCCTTCGGCGCTGCCGGCATGGCCTCCAAGATCAAGCCGATCTCCCTGGAGAAGATGGCCGGCCTGTACGCCAAGGGCTCGCTGGACCCGAAGGTCAACTAAGTACCGACCTTGCTGTAACAAAAAGGGGCCGCAAGGCCCCTTTTTTGTTTTATCGTGCTTTCCCTATCACCGAGGGAGAGGGCGTGGGTGACAAAAAACCCTTGAGAAACAATGACAACCAGTCGTTGTAATCAATAACCCCTATGACAATATCGCATAGAGCAAAGGATGCTCGTATGTTGTCGCGTTTCTAAGCCGGATAAGCCTATTGTGGCTACAGGGTCAAGTTGGCACTATATGCTTCTATGAAACTGGATAGCTTAAACAGCACTCTTGTATTGGCAGGTGCTTGGAATCCTGAAATCCTATCGCCAGCATGGATTGCGGAAAACATTCTTGGACTCGCTCCTGAGGCCGAAGATGTTGTCCAAATAGAGTTTTCTCCGTTTGTCGGCGCACCTCCGAAATATACGATGGATGAAATTGTCTACGTGACTTCGAGAGACAGATTAATCCTCGCTCCAGTAAAGTTTTCCGTTGAAGCATTCAAGAAGGCCAGAGACATTGCAGGCAAAATTCTCAAGATGTTGCCCCACACCCCAATTAGGGCTGTAGGCGAAAACTTTGTCTTCACTGAGCCCACACCTGAGCCGGAGGCGCTTGAACTGTTTACGGCAGCATCTAGTGATCTGGCGGATGTACTAAACTTTGAACATGAAATTGCCGGTTCTTCATTACGCTCAATCATTAGTTTCGAGAAACGTAAATTGAATCTGACTCGAAAATATGATCAACGAGGGCTTACGATTTCTTTCAACTTCCACTATGACGTTGATGGTGCAGTGGCGGCTGCGGAAGTGTTGCCAAACTCCGTTGAGAGGAATCTCGAAGTTGTCGACAGCGTTTTACAGGGACTTTACGGATTAACCGTAGATGCTACTTTGGGAGATATGGAATGAAATCTTTAGGTAAGGACAGCACGATTAGCGTATCTGCTTGTAGTTCTGGAGTACAGGATTGGTTCGCCCGAAAGGAGATTTCGACGATCGCTGCCACGAATACAGGAGAGAGCATGGTTACTGTTTCGGCACGAGGGAGCGCGAGCGCAACGGTGACAGTGTCTTTGACTCATCCGAAGGATTCGCCGATTGCGCGCGCAAATCGCACTCTTCGGGGTGAATCGCTGAAATCCGTGATCTCGACGGAGTGAATTACATTTTTGATCACGTCGTATGCATTTTACCTACGAGTCATCGGTAGGCGTCGACCTTTCCCAAGGAGACATATTAAGACGTACTCCAGAGGTCGATACCCTTTTTAAGGAAGTCCATCCGCGTTATTTCTATAACGATGACAATAAATACTTTATCGTTTTAACGCAGTCTTGCGATTTAGTTCGACGCCATAAGGGGTCCTGCAAATCGCCTTATATTACACTCGCAGCAGTTCGTCCTCTTAGTGCTTTATTGAAGCGCAAGCTGGAATTTACAGAAATAAATGGTGTGCCCGTATGTTCAGCAAAGGTGCGCTATGAGCAATTTCTGGAACGCTTAATAAACAATAACGAACCAGAATATTTCTACCTTCACCAAGAGCCGACAGCGGATTTCCCTGAACCTTGCTGTGCATTCCTCGCACTTTCGATACCTGTTAAGGCCGATCTACATTATCAGAAATGCGTAGACGCACGAATTCTGTCACTACAGGAAACCTTCAAGGCTAAGCTAGGTTGGCTAGTGGGCCAGATGTATTCTCGAGTTGGTACGCAAGATTGGGAACGCAGCGCTCTCAAAGAGAAAGTGAGTGAGTTGATTGATCAAGCTGCTCTATGGTTGGACACAAAACAAATAAAGGAATTACAGCGAGCGGTGAATGAGTGGCGAGCGGCTAATCCGACGACAGAAATTACTCCCAAGCTGGTACTTGAACTTTCCGAACAACTACCAACGAGAAAACAAAAAGCTTTGAGCCGGATTGAAGCGATTGTAAAGGGGGGGGGCAAAGGGGTCCCCGAGCTTACCCCAGAACAAATAAAAAGCCTCCTTCGGCATTTGAGCAATGACCAAGGGCTAACTGAGGTCCTTCGATGAAGCACAAACAAGACACCCACTCATAAGGGCCCTGGGCAACTTTTGTGTGGGGGGTTCAGCGAGCGTTGGTCGTGACCGACACGCAGTAAAGACTAAGGGGCCGCGAGGCCCCTTCTCTTTTTGTGCCGCCGGCTGGTAGGTGTTGCCGGCTTGCATGTATACGCAGGATGCGTATACTCATGACTTATGAAATGGATATTCATCGAGACGCCGGTTTTTACCCGGCTTCTCCCTCATTACATGGATGATGAGGGTTACCGTATTTGCAGTTGGCGTTGCAGTCGAATCCCGAGGCCGGCGCCGTCATGCCCGGCACCGGCGGCTTCCGCAAACTGCGCTGGCAGGACCCGCGCCGAGGCAAGGGCAAGCGCGGTGGCATTCGAATCATCTATTACGTCCTGACCGAGGATCGCCATATCTGGTTGTTTACCCTCTACGACAAGGACGAGCTTTCCGATTTGACGCCGAACGAAAAGGCGGCAATGAAGCGGGCAATACAGCAGGAATTGGCCGCCAGGAGACACAAATCATGAGCAAGAACCGCAAGCTAATCGACGAGATGATGAGCGGCATCGAGGCGATGCGCCAACAGCGCGAAAGAAAAATCACGCTTCGTACCCATGAAGTGGACGAACTGCCGCGCCCGGAGATCGCGCCGGAACTCATCCGTGCCATCCGCGAGCAGCTGCATGTCTCGCGGGCCGTATTTGCCCGGCGTCTGCGCGTCTCCACCCGGACACTCGAGAACTGGGAGCAGGGGCGGGCCAAACCCAACGCGCAGGCGGCAGCATTGATTTTGATGGTGCGCAAGTACCCGGACACGTTGGCTAGGTTGGAGCAGTTGAATGGCGAAGCGGCGTGAAGTCGCTGCATAAGAGACCGTGGTCTGTCCCCGGTTGTTCTGCGTGATCTGTCCCCGGTTGCTATGCTGGGATAGGTCATGGGGATGCTCATACCAGCAGGGTAATTTGTTATAACTCCGTCAATGTCACAGTCATCAATTCCTCAACAGATAAGCGAGACACGAGCATCAGCTCAACCCGAAGAGGCAGCATCGGCCAAGAAACCCGGTGGTGGTACAGCTGCTGGTGGCGGCATTAATTTTCAGGCAGCGGTGACCGCGATCGCAGGTGCTTACCTCTTGCGTGGTATACCGCTCGGCTGGTTCCCGGTGGGTGATGTGCCCGTGGCTGTCTGGGCGGAGAGCGAAGGCGCTGGTGATGACGTGCGTCTTGAGCTCTCATCCGGCATCGCGGTCGAGATCCAGGCGAAAAAAGGTCTTACTCGTGGCCTGAAACTGTGGGAGGCGCTCGAAGCCCTAATCACGGCTGTCAGCGACGGCCGCCTCGAATACGGAACACTGGCGGTTGCACCGGATTCAAGTCGCACGATCCGCGAAGACCTGGCCAAGGATCTCGAACGACTCGGCCAAGGCCGACATGATCATCTCGCAGACATTGGAGACGAGCTGCATCGCCGACTCCGGGACATCGGCGGCAAATGGGAGCAGGCGTGTCAGCGGGTCGGCATCCGTGTCGTCCATGCGCTCAAGTTGGACGATGCGGACATAAGGGTAGCTAAGGAATCGTTGCGATGGGTGTGCGCCGACGAAGCCCAGGCCGACGCCGCTTGGAACGCGCTCTATCGTGACGCGGTAGCGCTTATCGAGCACCGCGGGCGCTGGACCATGGTCCATCTGCTCAGGCTGTTCCAGCGGGAAGGCATCGTGATCCGCGACGCCGATTTTCCTGCCGCGATCGCGACGAAGCTCGCGGACTGGGTGCGTTCGACACGCGACAGCTTCACGCTGCCGGCGACGCGCAAGCGTCTCCCGCTCAGCGCACTGCTCGAAATGCGTGCGGTCGGAACGGTGATCGAGCAACCGGACGCCGAGGATGCAGCGGCTGCGCTCGCACGCTATCACGATGCGGCGGGTGCACTCGACCGTGATGCCCCGATTTACGACGCCGAATGGACAGGCCGGTTTAGGCGCCATGCGGTCGTTGTGGCAGGGCCGGGACTTGGAAAGTCGACCTTAATGACCTTGCTCGCCAGTAGCTATGCCACCGATGGATTCCAAGTGTTGAGTGCAAAACTCAAGCCGATCGCCGCGGCAATGGAACGAGGAGCCAGTTTCGACTATGCGCTGCGCAGCCAGGCACTGGACGGCTCAGGTATCACTCCCGATCGCCTCGATAGCGTGAAACTAGAGGGCTTCGTCGTACTCGCGGATGGTCTCGACGAATGCGGTAGCGGCCACGATGCAGTTGCGCGTGCGCTTTACGCCTTTGCATCCGGCCATCCGTCCGCCCGCATCGTTGTCACGACGCGTCCGATCGGATACACAACTTCCGCACTGGCGGACTGGAAGCACTACCGGCTGTTGCCGCCTGACAAAGACCATGGCGCGGTGAATCTGGCAAAGCTACTAAGTGCCCTAGAGGGCTCCGACAGCACCACTGAGGACGCGCTCCAAGTTGCTAAGCGTGAGCTTGCCGCATCAAGAGCGGCAGAGACAATCAGCACCAGCCCGCATCTTCTGGGTATGGCGGCTGCACTCATATCGTCCAGAGGAAGGCTCCCGAATACACGGCCTCGGCTTTATGCCGAGCTTATCGGCCTCTTCGAGACCACCGGCGGGACGGCAGCGTCATGCCCAGTCCCTGCGTCCATCGCGGAATATGTCCTGAATGGGCTGGGCTGGCTGCTGATGCACGACTCGTTGGCATCGTCCGATGTGCTGACCGATCGCTGTTCCGGGCTGCTCGCCGAGCCGATGGGTCGTACACCGATGGCCGTGCTTGAGGTGGTGGAGCCGGCGCTGCGCTATTGGGAGCAGCTCGGGATCATCGAGCTTCTCCATCACGACGGCATCGCCTACTGGACTTTCATCCACAAGACCTTCACCGAGTTCACGGCCGCGCGTCACCTCAAGGCGTTATCCGCCGAGCAGCGTGCGATCGAGCTCGATCGACTCGTCGACCAGCCCGATTGGCACGAGGTCATCGCGTTCGCAGGCGGTCTTGGTCTCGGTCACGAGATCGCACGCCTGCTCGTGGACAGGCGCATAGTTGGTCATCCGGGTCAGATGGAACGGGCGCTCGCGCTCGCGGCTGACAAGGATGCCGAAATGAACGACGACGAGGTCCGACAGCTCGCCAAACTCGCCTTTGAAGCTGTGGAGACTGACGGCGGGGACCGGTTTAGCATCGGCCTGGCGCTCGCCGAATTGGCCGAGGCCCATCCGGAGATCATCGGATCAATCGCCGCCGCTCACGTCCATGACGAGCGTAGATCGGTCCAGCTCGTGGCCTGGGCATGCGTGGTCGCGGCCGAGCCCAAGGGTTATACAGGCGTTGAGTTGGCCCAGGTGCTGAGCACACTCCTACCCACCATTAGCAGGGCCGTTAGCGCATCGCTGCTTGGCGGCATGCGCCTCGGTGGCAAGAAGGACCGCGTTCTGATCGAACGCATCGCGCTGGCAGCACTGGCCGCGCAGCCGGATACAGACCTCAAGGCCTTTGCGGAGATGCAGCTCGACCATGAGGCTCTGAGCACATGGGGGTTCCAACGCAAGGTCACGGTGCTGCTGCGCGCGCGTGGTGTCACCGAAGAAGTCGTACCTTCCTGGATGCGCTCTTCAGCATCTTCGGCGTTCGCGTTGCTGTACCCGCACGACGAATGGCGCCGCGCGTCTGCGAAAGCCATGCGCGCGCTGGCCGAGGCTGTTGTTATCGAGCGCAGGGTGACGTGCGGTACAAGTCCCAAGTCGCAGCGGTTCCCGCAGTTCGGCGCACTGGTCGCTCTGACGGGATTTAACGAAGTACCGGCGTACGACGTCCATCAATGGGAAAAACCCTATGACGTGGCGGTCGTGCGCGTCGTCGTGCAGGCAATAGTGCATGCATCGGCGATCGATCCGCAGGCGCTGAGCGCAGAGGCGGCTGCAGTCGTGCGTCGCGCCGATGACGATGACCGGTTAGATCTATTCGATTTCCCTCATGTCGATGTTCCCGAGCCTGATTGGAGCAAGGCTGCGGCGCTGATAGCCGACCACGTCACGCTTGTGGCGGCGATGAACCACGGCTCGGACTGGATGGCGTATGTTGGGGGGAATATTCTCGCGGCGTCTAGTGCGACCCAAGAACAGTTCCGCTCGCTGCTCGATGATGCCGCGGGGAAGTCACTCTGGATGGCAGTGGAGGTGGTACGGCAGCAGCAGCCGACTGACGTCGCCAATGCGCTGATACTCGATCGACTTGCAGGATATTTGACGGATGGCTCCGAACATCTGTTCAAGGGGCTTGAGAAAGGGAGAGTTAAACAATCGCCAGCACTTCACGAGGCGATTAGGCGAGGCCTCAATAGCCCGTCCCCCACAATCGCGGCCGCGGCAGCGAGCTTCGCCAAAGATCTGGCTGAACGCGGACAACCGCTGGAGCTCAAGATGATCGTTGACGCCTATGACCACTGGCTGGTCCATGAGCCCAAGCAGAAGGGCAGCATCATCCCGACAAGCCCGCGCGAGCCATTGCTGAAGCTGCTGATCTCGCAGGACGCGCTCGACGATGACCGACTACTCGCCACGCTGTCGGATACCCGATCGGATGTTCGCAACGCTGGTGAGATGCGAATGCACGACGCAATCGCCACGTCGGATTCTCTCAAGAATGTCGTTATCGAGCGTATAAAGTCGCGGAGTCTGCCGCCAGCAATCGCGGCCAGCGTGTTGCGACGTGAGACGCCGCTGTTGGATGAGCAGGTCCGTGCTCTCGAAACTCTGTTGTGTGAACAAGACCCGAAATGGCGTCGTGCAGGTGTCGAACTGCTGCGGCGATGCTACCTGGGCGCCGACCAGATCGCCGAATATGGTGCGAAGCTTTCTGCGGATGACGAGGATGAAATACGTCGAGCCGTCGAACAACGTCTAGCGGCCTCAACTGCGACATCGCCCTAGTACAAGAAAAACCTGATCCTCAGGTTGGGAAATGGGGACAGATTTATTTTCTGGAATAGCCGGGCCAGCTCAGACCATGGCTAACCACAACTGCCTGGCCGCTGCGCACCCCAATCTCGATAAGCAAAAATAGCAGTTCATTCCTTGTGGTTTATCCGGTATGCCCGCCCGGGTAGTTGTTTATCCCATGTCTGGTGCCTTCCAAAAGGGGGAGAGGGGTCAGTACCCTTAAATCGATTCCAAATTCTGGCAAACTGAATCAATGAAATGACGAAGGGGGCCACCGGCCCTCTTCTTGTTTGTGTAACTACAACCACGCTCCACCTAGGAAAAGCGACTACAAAATTTGAGGGTCTTGCGTTTCGCTGCCCCAATCTAGCCTACCTAAGCAGGTCACCAACATCGCACTTGAGAGATTTGGCGATCTGGTCGAGGGTCTTGATAGTAGTATTCTGCGCGCCGTTTTCCAGGCGGGTAAGGGTAGGCCTGCTGATCCCCAGCTTGCGGGCGAACTGTTCCTGTGTCAGGTCTCCCCTGCGGTTCCGCAGGTTCTTCGCTAAGGTGGCGGCAAGGCTCATGTTCTTATGTGAACATAGTGGCTTGGAAAGGAATTGGGGTTAGAACACAGTTTCCTAACCAGTCGGCTGATTTTTAATGGGCGCTCGAACACCGCGCAGATTATTGCCGAACAAAGGAAGGAACAGGTTAAGGAAAAGAAGAAATGAACGCTTGACATCTACTGTCTGTTCATACACCTTACGTCATTAAGAAAAAGCGCCACCCGGCGGTGCTGTAACACCAACCGGGCGGCTAACCCCAAGACTGCATCACCAGACCTTGGGGCTGCGCGAGAGTATATCACCGGGTCCGGCCCCAGCTGGATCCCGGCTCGTCCCACAATGAGCCAGGAGGGCTTTATGGACGGGACCGTCGATCGTAGTGGAATTCTTATTGATCCCCTTTCCCCATGGGAGAGGGAATACACCGGAGGACGGGCGCATGCCCAGGGCCGCAGCCCGCGGTCCACAGTCCCCAAACCCCCGCCACCACCCCATTCTCCGCCATGCCGGGCTGCCCGTACGGGGCTTGGCGCCTGTAGATTACCCGCCTTCTTTCGTCGTTGACTGCCGCCATGGCCAGAGGAGTGGCACGGAGGTTGTTGGCGCAGAACGTCCGCGTTCTGCGGTTGATGCGGGGATGGTCACAGGAGGTGTTGGCCGAGGCGGCGGAGTTGGACCGTTCCTATGTCGGTGACATCGAACGGGCCCGGCGCAACGTCAGCCTGGATAGTCTGGAACGGTTGGCAAGCGCCTTCGGGATGGTGGTACCGGACTTGTTCCGCGAGCCCGATCCCGCCGAACTGGGGGCGCAGCTGCTGCGTACGATATCGAGCGAAATAGTCAGGGAAAAGGACTGACATGGAACTCGTCAAAATCGGACAGGAGGATACTGGGTAAGCGGTTCGCTTGGGAGGGCCAAGGTTGCCCTCCCAAGCTCACCATGGTATAGAAACCGCCACCCAAGGACGAAATCATTCCCCCGTAACAAGGAGACGTTACGTGTCCCCAGTTCCTGCGCACCACATTCACCTGATCTGCACCACTGCCGGCACGGCATGTCCCTTGCGCGCCTTTCATGACACCGGGCTCATCTGGCAGTTGCCCCAGTTTCAAGCCGTCGCCAGCATAGCCACTGTCGCCTCGATGCCTGGCCAGCAGGATCAACTTCATCTCACCGGCCAGAAAGAGGACGGAGGAATTGAATTTTGATCAATGCCCAACGAGTCCCTAATGCTGAAGGCTGGTTTGTATCGGTTTTACACTTTAACTAAATCTGTAGCGTGTTTTAAATCAAAGTTAAGGAGGAATGGCTATGGCGTGGGAATTTTTATACAGCGTGCGGCGTGAATTTCAGGGGGACAGCAATTGGGGCGATATGTACATGAAGTCCGCCGACAACAAGGCGTGGGAGTGGCTGTGTTACACCTATGAGCTGCCGTGGAAGGCTGATGCCGCCGGCAAGAGCATTAACAAGAAGAGCCGCGTGGAGATGGGTGTCTATGAACTCCGCGTACGAACGGATGGAAAATCCCGTGATCAGGGTGGTAAAGGCTGGCGCTTGGAATTGCGAAACACCAAACACCGAGATAACGTTCAAATCCACCGGGCGGCGCCCAGCATGTATATCGAAGGCTGCATCCTCCCCGTGCATTTCAACACGTTTTCGGCTTCCACAATACGAAAAGGTGATCGCTTGATCCGGTCGAAATCCATTGAACTTATGGACAAGATACAATCGCGTTGGTCGACGCTTTTGAACAGTGGCACGGTGACAGGTGCCCCGACGCTGTGCATCGCCGAGACCCTACCTGCCGAGTTGTCGACCAACCGGAGTCATGCCCATGCGTAAATCAAAATACTTGTACCTGCCGTGGTTTGTGTTGTCACTGCTCACGTCTTCCCTTGCCTTCGGTGGGGAACCTCTTCCGAACAATCGGTATGAGGACGGCATCACGTTGACGATTACGAGCAAGCCATTTGATCCCAAAGCACATGCCATTAAAAAATGTGAATATGCGATTTGTGTCATTGATGGTCGATTCATTTATGGGGGCAATGGGGATATTCCGAAAGAGGAGGTGGCAAGCCTTGTGTTCGAACAAAACGGCAAAACGATTAAACTAGATGTCTCCTCAATGTATGACACGGGCGTGAACAACGCAAATATCAAACAACACATATCTGTTACCAAATGGGGTAGGAGTTCTTATCAGCTGGTAGGTTACTTTAGCGATGGCGACGATACCTATATCGGCAGATGGCTCGTTTCTCCAGATGGCGCTATACGACATTATCTAGGTGATTACGAAACGCTCGTCAGTTTGACGACCAAAGTGCAACGAGACTATGGGCTGCCCAGTACGACCGGCCCTGACAGTAACCAATAACTATTAATCGCCCCCCGCCGTGCAAGGTCAAGTCAAGCCATCACTATTAAATCGAACCATAACGCCAATGCTGTTCTTGTTGGGGGGCGTTAGTGATTTGCCGGTGTGTCGGCATTTCAATACAGAATGGCAAGCGCAGATTAATGTGCCCTCATCGTAGTTTCAGTATTAAAACATTTCTGCTAACTGCCCTCACAGGCTGCGTTCTTGCAGCCTGTGTGTCCAAGCCAGCTGTACAGCTGCGCTGGGATGCGCAAGCCCACAGTGTATATCACTTCGCCAGCGAGAATTTCCCGCAAGAAATGGATATAGACGTGGGCGCCATGCTGGCGAACCCGGCTTTGTTGCAGGCCAAGATCAACGAACTCAAATCGCTGCCACTAGATCCGCACTCCTTTCCGATCCAATTGAAGATGGAGCCGGAGGCCCATGGGCAGGCCAGCGTGCTGGCCAAAAACAGGCGTGTCGATTATCCCGGTCAAGCGAGCGACGAAGGCGAACAGCGACGCCGGGAAATGCAGGAAGCAACAATCGGCCTGGTCCAACTGAATACCATCATCGACCAATATGGCGTAAACCAGAATCATTTTATAAAGCCGTTGCAAAATAACCTGGTGAACATGATGTTCCGAGTGCCGGACTATCCGGTTACAGTCGGCGAGCACTGGCAGATCCCGGTAGTCCTTTCGTCCCTCAACACCCCCTTTCTTGCTGATCGTGCCCATCGAGACAATAAAGTGTGGATTAAGTCCATAAGCAATGATCCAGTGGCCGGGAGAGTGGCGGAGATTGTCTATCTATTGCAGGAGAAGATATCTGGGAAACGTCAACATTTCACAACGGAGCCCGCCACTCCGTTTGAGGTGAGTGCTACGTACTTTGCGGTCGGTGAGTATCAAATCGAAGGACATAAGTGGTTAAGCTATGTCGGCCGCCTGGACACAACAGTTGAATCATTTCGTACGGTAAGTCTGATTGCATTGGCACCAGTTGATGCCTCGAACAGGGATCCCAAATGAAACTGGCTGCATATGCTGTCCTGCTCACGATGATGGTCGCCACGGGCCCGGCCCAGGCGGTGGAATTGGTCTGGCATCCGGAAGTCCTCGATAAACTGGAATATGCCGCAGCAGCGGAAATCGACGTCTCCGGGTTGCTTGGCGAGCTGAATACAGAAGAGTGGCAAACGAATCAATCTGCATACCTGGCAGCCATCGATCGACTCAAACAGCTGCCTTTGCCAGATATGTACTTGCACCATCGCGCGCATTTTAAGGCGCTCGATAACGGCAAAGCGATACGCGTGCAACTGGTAGGCGTGCCGGTGACGTTTAATGAAGAACCTAAAGATGAACATGAAATGGACATGCGTGACCGTATTGATGCGTTCACCAATGCCATTATGTTGCAAGGTGACATGGACCTGTCGGGCAACAGCGCTGACCTGACATTCTATCGCTTATCCAGCGAGAGAAATATCATGACGCAGTTCTTTTATCTGCCAAACGGCGAGATCAGTGTCGGTGATCACTGGCAACTGCCGGTGCAGTATATTGAATTGGGGCCAGGCATTTTCGTCCAGTCTTCCTCCAGACATAACCAGGTAACCCTGGCAGAGCTAAAGCAGACTCCAGCGGGTACTGTCGCTGTGCTGCACTACCTCGTCAGTGAACAAGTCGATGGCTATTTGGAGCGCGTCGCCAATACTGACAAAGGCCGTCCTCCCTTTGGTCTGAAGATGGCGTGTTTCGGTTATGGTGAATTTCTTGTTGAGAAGGGTCATTGGCTGCGGCAAGTCCTAATCTTGTCCTACGATGGAAAGGGGCAGGCCAGCGGGCTGCACAAACAACACTTGTTTGCCTTACAGCTTAAGCAATGATCAATGAAATGAAGACGGGGGCCATCGGCCCCCTTCTTCTTTCTGCGGTCAGAGAATCTCAGCGATAGCGTGTTGAACACGCACACGCACACACCCTGTTTGCTGAACGCGACCACGTCGTAGAGCTGGGTGATGCCTGTCCTGCTCCGTGCCGGCCCCAGGATCTCTGCATATTTCCATGTCATTCCATTCCTTGGCCCCGCCATGGGGCGCCTGTGCCGGTTATGCGGCGCCCACCTGAGGGTTGACAGCCGTGCCGGGGACGGCCAAACTGGCTGCAATATATACCGACCGGTCTATTTATGCCCGAGTACAGCGACAAGGCCCTGCAAACCCGCGACCGCATCCTGCGTTCTGCCGTGGATCTGTTCTATCAGCACGGCTACAACGCCACCGGGCTGGAGCGGGTGATCGGCGCGGCCGGGGTGGTGAAGGGCAATTTCTATTACTACTTCAAGAGCAAGGAGGCACTGGCGGTAGAGGCGCTGCGCTGGCATCGGGAGCGGGTTGCCCGTGAACTGGGCGTAGACAGCGGGTTGGGCGGCGGCAGTCCGCTGCAGCGGCTTTTCACCCTGCTCGAGGGGATACGGGAGCAGGTGGTGGGCGAAGGGCGTGATTGCGAGGTTCGCGGCTGCTTTTTCGGCAACCTGGCCTTGGAGATGAGCGCCGCGAGCGAGGAAGTGCGGCAGGAGTTGGCCGTGATTTTCGACAATCTGCGTGCCCTCATGGCAGACCTGATAGCCCAGGCGCAGCAGGCGGGCGAGGTATCTGCGGCCATAGAGCCCGCCAAGACGGCGGCAATGGTGTTGAGCCTGTTGGAGGGCGCCGTGCTGTTGAGCAAGACCGCCCGGAACCCGGCGGAGGTCGACGGCGCGCTCGATTTCATTCGCGGCTACCTGACACGTTAAAAATTTTTTGCCCCTAAAATAGACCGACCGGTCGACCGAAACGACGATCCGGCGGGATGGGACAGGATTTATCCACCGGGTGGGCACGCCCCACCCTTCAACAAGCGACAAGGAGATAACCATGAACGAACAAGTCCGTCCGCTGCTGCAGCCGGTTCCCCCCGCGGAAGACGCCGGCCGTGTCGATGCCATCTTCGCCGGGATCAAGGAGCGCTTCGGGTTCGTGCCCGACGGCCTGCGCCTGTACAGCCTCAGTCCCGCGTTGCTGGAGAACTTCCTGGCCAACGTCGGCTATTTCATGGCCCACCAGCGCCTGAGCCAGAAGCTGCTGGGCATGATCCGCTACCTGGGTTCGGCGCGGGTCGATTGTGCGTTCTGCATCGATTTCAATGAGGCCTATCTCGCCCAGCTGGGTGCCGACCTTGACCAGGTACGGGCCGCGCGCAGCGATATCGCCAGGGCGCCGGTGGAGCCGGGTGAGCTGCCCCTGTTGCGTCTGGCGATGAAGGGTTTGGAGGCGCCGGAGGCGGTGGGCGAGGCAGATCTGGCGGTGGCACGCGCCCACGGCTGGACCGATCGCGACCTGTTCGACGTGGTCGCCATCGCAGCCCACAACCGCTTTTTCACCACACTGCTCAAGACCTTCAAGGTCGAGCACCAGGGTGCCTACGCGTGACCGGCACCGGTGGTCATCCGCAAAGGAGCAGTCAGGTAAGTTTCGACCAGGCAATGTAAGAAGAAGGGGGCTGCGGCCCTCTTCTTTTTTCTGCGATCAAAAAAATTCAGCGGTAGCTGTTGAAGACGCGCACGCCCTGTTTGTCGAATGCGACCACGTCATAGGGTCTGGGTGATGCCGTCCTGCTCAATGCGAAAAGGGCTAGCCCCGTCTGTCGCCGGCTTTCCAGGTCATGGGCGCTGTCCTCGATGAACTACAGCGGCCATACGATGAGCAGCAGAGGCACCGCCACCACCACCACCAGGATCTCCAGCGGCACGCCCAGTTTCCAGTAGTCGCCGAAGCGGAAGCCGCCCGGTCCCAGGATCAGGGTGTTGTTCTGGTGACCGATCGGCGTCAGGAAGGCGCAGGAGGCGCCGATTGCCACCGCCATCAGGAAAGAGTCTGCGCTGACGCCCAGCGCCGCGGCGGTACCGATGGCGATCGGGCACATCACGGCGGCCGTGGCGGCGTTGTTCATGAGGTCGGACAGGAACATGGTGACGACGAGGATCAGTACCAGGCCGACCACTGCATGGCCCTGGGCCACGTTGTCGAGCATGAAGCGGGCGATCAGATCGGCGGTGCCGGTCGACTCCATTGCGCCGGCGACAGGAATCAGCGCTCCCAACAGCACGATCACCGGCCAATCGATGGCCTCGTACACGGCGCGCGGCGGCACGGTGCGCAGCGCCATCGACGCCAGCACACCGGCGGTGAACGAAATCGCCGCCGGCAACAGGCCAAAGGCGGCCCCGCCTACCGCCAGCGCCATGATGATACCGGCTTCCCACGCCTTGCGCCGGTTCGGTATGCGCAGCTCACGTTCGGCCAGCGGCACGCAGCCGTTGTCGGCAGCGAACTCCGAAATCGCCTCGGGCGGCCCCTGCATCAGCAGCAGATCGCCCGACTGGAGCGCCACCGAGCGCAAGCGCTTCGTCGAGCGCCGCCCCTGGCGCGACAGCGCGAGCAGGTTCAAGCCGTAGCGCGTGCGCAGCAAGATGTCGCTGGCCGAACGGCCGACCAGCGCGGCCCCCGGCAGCACAGCGAGCTCCATCAGGACGATATCCCCCGAAGTCACTGCGTTGTCCCGCTCCTTATCGGCCTTCTCACTTTTCGCTTTCGCGTCCGCCGCATCCTCGCCCGTTGCCGCGTCGGTAGCTTCATCCTTTACCGGCGGCTCCACCGCCTCCTCGAGCGCCAGCCCGAGGGTGGACAGCACACTCGCCAATGCCTCGGCGTCGGCCTCGATGACCAGGATGTCGCCAGCTCGTGCCTTGCGCCGCGGATTGGGCGCGTTCAAACGAACGCCGCCATGGACCATACCGATGATCTGCGCGTCGCTCTCCTCCAGCGCCGCCTCAATCTCGCGCAGGTTCATACCGACCGCCTTGCTGTCTTCCGGCACCCGCGCCTCGGTGATGTAGGCGCCCGACTCGAATCCCTCGATGCCGGCCTGCTTGCGCGCCGGCACGAAGCGCCAGCCCAGCACGACGACAAAGATCACCCCGGCCGCGGCAACCGCCAGGCCGACCGGCGCGAAATCGAACATGGCAAAGCTGCCGGCACCGGTCTGGGCGCGGAAACCGGAAACGATGAGGTTGGGAGGGGTTCCGATCAGCGTCGTCATGCCGCCGAGGATGGTGCCGAAGGCCAGCGGCATCAGCACCTGCCCGGGGGCCAGGTCCAGGCGCCTCGCCAATTGCATCGCCACCGGCATCAGCAGCGCCATCGCCCCGACGTTGTTCATGAAACCCGACAGCACCGCACCCAAACCGATCAACGCCGCCATGCTGAGGGCGATGCCGGCCCGCGCCGGCAACACGACGTGGGTCAGCGCATCAACCGCACCCGAGGTCTGCAGCCCGCGGCTCAGCACCAGCACGCAGGCCACGGTAATCACCGCCGGATGGCCGAAACCGGAAAAGGCCGCGTTCGCCGGCACCAGACCGGCCAGCACGCAGGCGACCAGCGAACCGGTGGCCACCATGTCGTGGCGCCAGTGGCCCCAGAGAAACATCGCCACCGTGGCGAACAGGATCACGAGAATAAGCAGTTGGTCGGTCGTCATGGGTATTTGCCGCAATTCACGGGGAAGGCGCCCTTCCTGTCTCCATAGCTACAAACTACAACATCCCGGCGATGGCTGCTGGAAGACGGAAAAGGTGACAGATTGATTTTCCATACCCAGGCTTAGAACACAGAACCGGTTAATATAGAGACTGCACAGAGCAGCCACGGCTGCTTGACGGATCGTCACCCTAGTCGGTGGGACATTTCCCAAGGAGGTAGAGATGAACGGACTGAAATGGATGTTGGTGCCGCTGTTTCTTGTCCTGGTATCGATGGCTGCATGGGCGGATCAGTCTGCCGATCGGCAACTGGGCGAGAAGCTGGTGCGGGAAGTCTGGGCCGGGATGAAGACGTCGGATATGGCCGCGATCGATCGCCTCATGGGCGACGGGTTCCAGGCGGTACATGAGTTCGGCGCCTATGACGCCGAGCAGGAAAAGAAGTTGATCCGGGGGCTCAAGCTCGGCGACTACACGCTCAGCGATATGGTGATCACCCGTAACGGCCCGGTCATCGTGGCGACCTACAAGGTTTCGGTGGAAGAAGTCATCCAGGGCAAGAAACTGGACAAGAAACCGGCGCCGCGGATGAGCGTCTTCGCGGAAACCGCCCAGGGCTGGGTATGGATCGCACACGCCAATCTCAAGGCAATGAAGTAGCCTGGGGAAGGCGCAGTAACCTCCAGCAGATTCCAGGTCCGGATAATCTGAAGCATTGAATTGACGGAAGGGAGCCTCGGGTACCAATACCGGTCAGCTAGCAACACTGCAATATCTGTAGGAGCCGAGTCCTCTCGGCGAAAAGTGCCTGCCCACGGAGTGGGCTCCTACAGCGCTGTATTCGCCGGGGTACTCATTGTTGCCGGTCATCAGCTTCGAATCATTGCAGTTGACCTAAATAGCTGTTCTCTATCACCCCTCATCCCGGCCTTGAGAAACGTGCTCCCTGCGTTTCTAACCGACCAGATCCATGTAGTCGTCTCCCTGTGGGAGAAGGAGCATCCGGTGGACAGCATTTCGGAACAGCTATCCAGTGTATTTGCCCGGCATCGATAAGCCGGTTTCGTATTCCAGTCCCTGTGGTATTTCAGCGCATCCCGGCGGGTAGTTATTTGTCCTATGTCGACGGCGGCGCTTGTTTTCTATGCTTGGTGGGTACCTTAGGTCTTTAGTAAGGGTGTCCCACCCATGGCCAGCCCCTCCCTCCAGCAATACCGTCACAAGCGCGATTTCCGCCACACCCGGGAGCCGCCGGGCGCGACCACGGCCGCGGAGGCCGGGCAGCTGTATGTGATGCACAAGCACGCGGCGCGGCGCGACCATTTCGATCTGCGCCTCGAACAGGACGGCGTGCTGCGCAGCTGGGCCCTGCCCAAGGGCGCTGCGCTCAAGAGCGGCGACAAGCGCCTCGCCATCGAGGTGGAGGACCACCCGCTCGAATACGGCAGCTTCGAGGGCACCATCCCCAAGGGTGAATACGGCGGCGGCACGGTGATGCTGTGGGACGTGGGTATGTGGCAGCCCGACGGCCGCAACGACGACGAGCAGATCGACTTCATCCTCACCGGCACCAAGCTCCAGGGTGCCTGGACCCTGGTGCGCATGCGTCGTTGGGACATCCGCGGCAGGAACAAGCAATGGCTGCTGATCAAGCGCACCGACCACCCCTCGCACGCGCTGCATCCCGATGACCTGAGCGTCGTCACCGGCCGCAGCATGGACGAGATCGCCGCAAGCGCGACGGAGCACGAAGTCGCGCCGTCCCCGCCGCCGCCGGTGGCGCGTGAGCTGCCCGGCGCGCGCCGGACAGCGCCGCCCGCCACCATGCCGCCGCAGCTTGCCACCGCCGTCGACCGCGCGCCGAAGGGACAGGCCTGGCTGCACGAGATCAAATTCGACGGCTATCGCATCGTGGTGCATCTCGATCACGGCAAGGCGCGCCTGATGACGCGCAACGGCCACGACTGGACCGCGCGCTTGCAGGCGCTGGCGCGACAGCTGGAGTTGCTGCCGGTGCAGCAGGCGATCCTCGACGGCGAGCTGGTGGCGCTCACCGCCGGCGGCGCCAGCAGCTTCCGTGAGTTGCAGGAAGCGCTGAACCGCAAGGACAGCGCCCATCTCATCTGCCAGCTCTTCGATCTCGTTTACCTGGATGGCCATGACCTTTCCGCCGTGCCGCTGCTGGAGCGCAAGCAGGCGCTGGCGCAGCTGATGCAGGCGGCGGGTTACGGCGCCGGCGGCAGCGTGCGCTATTCGGACCACATGCAGGGCCAGGGGCCGGAGTTCTTCGAACAGGCCTGCGCCCTCGGCCTGGAGGGCATCATTTCCAAACGTGCCGATGCGCCTTACCGCAGCGGCCGGGGCAAGCTCTGGCTCAAGCTGAAATGCACCCAGCACGCCGAATTCGTGGTCGGCGGCTACACGCCGCCCGCGGGCGCGCGCAAGGGTTTCGGTGCGCTGCTGCTCGGCACGCCGCGAAACGGACAGCTGGAGTACGCCGGACGCCTGGGCACCGGCTTCAGCCGTCGCCAGCTCGACCTGCTGCACGCGCAGCTGGAGCAGCAGGAGATCGCGCAATCGCCCTTTGCGCCCTCGCCGTCGCTGCCGCGCCTGCGCGGCCTGCACTGGGTGCAGCCGACGCTGGTGGTCGAAGTCGAGTATGTGGAACGCACGCGCGACGGCCTGTTGCGCCAGCCCAGTTTTGTCGGCCTGCGCGAAGACGTGGCGCCCGAGGAGATCGAGTCCATTGGCGCGGCACTGGAAGAAGCCACGGCGGCGCGGGCGTCGGCGCGGCATGCGGGGGAGGGTGCGGTGGAGATCGAAGGCGTCGAGCTCACCCACCCCGAGCGCATCCTCTATCCGGAACAGGGCGTGACCAAACTGGCCCTGGCCGCCTATTACGAATCCATCCACCCATGGATGCTGTCCTATTTCGCCCAGCGCCCGCTGGCGCTGCTGCGCTGCCCCGAGGGACGCGAGACCTGCTTTTACCAGAAGCATCTGCCCGGGAGCCAGGCCGGCGCTGCCCCCCGCATCGCGATCAAGGAAGAGGAGAAAGTGAGCGACTATGTGTACGTCCGCTCGCTCACCGATATCCTGGTGCTGGTACAGCACGGAGTGTTGGAGTTCCATCCCTGGGGATGCCGGGTGGACGATATCGAACACCCCGATCTGCTGGTGTTCGATCTCGATCCTGGCCCGGATGTGGCATGGACGGAGGTGTTGCGCACGGCGCGCGAACTGCGCGACCGTTTGCAGGAACTGGGATTGACCGCCTTTCCCCGCACCACCGGCGGCAAGGGCCTGCACCTGGTCGTGCCGTTGCAACCAAAGGCCGGCTGGGACACGGCCAAGGCCTTCGCGAAGGCGGTGGTGGAGCAACAGGCGCAGGACCAGCCGCGTCTCCTCACCACCCACATGGCCCTGGCGAAACGCCGCGGCAGGATCTTTCTCGACTACCTGCGCAACGGCCGCGGCTCTACCGCCATCGCCTCGTATTCGGCACGGGCCCGTCCGCGCGCGCCGGTGGCGGTGCCGCTACGCTGGGACGAGCTCAACCCCGGGCTGCATTCCGATCACTACACGGTGGAGACCCTGCCGCGCCGCCTCAGGGCGCTGCGGGCCGATCCATGGGAAGGATTCTTCGAGGCCGCCGTGCCGCTCAATGCGCGCGTGCTCAAGGCGGTAGGCCTCGACGGGGGAGGTGCATGATGGCTATCCGTGCCATGTGGAAGGGCGTGATCCATTTCGGGTCGATCCGGGTGCCGGTGAAGCTGTACGGCGCCGTCGAGGATCGCAACGTGCACTTCCGGCTGCTGCACCGGGAGGATCTGGAGCCGGTGCACCAGCACATGATCAATCCGGAGACCGACGAGGCCGTTCCCCATGAGGACATCCGCCGTGCCTACGTCACCGAGCCCGGCGACCGGGTGCTGCTGACGCCGGAGGATCTGGAGGCGCTGGAACCGGAGCCTTCCCGCGATATCGAGATCATGACCTTCCTGCCCCTGCATGCCATCGACCATCGCTGGTATGACCGCCCCTATTACCTGGGGCCGGATGAAGACGACAGGGAGTTCTTCGCCCTGGCCGACGCCCTGGAGTCGATGGAGGCGACGGGCCTGGCGCACTGGGTGATGCGCAAGAAGGACTACGTCGGCGCGTTGCAGCTGCATCAGGGCTACCCGATGCTGATGTCGCTGCACCACGCCGAGGAGGTCGTGCCGGTGGAGGCGTTGAATCCGCCCGAAGGCCCGGCCCTGGACCCGCGCGAACTGGGCATGGCCCATCAGCTGATCGAGATGCTGGAGTCGGAGTTTCAGCCGCAGGACTATCACGACGAATTCCGCGAGCGCGTCCTGAAAATGCTGGCGGACAAGGCGCAAGGGAAGAAGATTCGCAAGTTCGCCGCCAGGGCGCGCCAGCCGAGCATGGACCTGGGTGAGGCGCTGCAAGCCAGCCTGCAGAAGATGCGCAAACGTGCGTGAGGTGTGACATGAGTGACGACGACGACACTACGGAAACCGAAGACACGGAAGAGGAACACCCGCATCCCATCTGGTCGGGCATCATTGCCTTCGGGCTGGTCAGTCTTCCGGTCAGCCTGTTCCCGGCCCATCGCGGCAAGCTGGCCCTGAAGATGGTCGATGCCGACGGCAACCTGCTCAAGCGGCAGTACTACTGCGAACACGACAAGCGGCCGCTGGAGCGGGACGACATCGTGCGCAGTTACGAGATCGAGAAGTACCACTATGTGGTGGTCGAAGACGAAGAGCTGGAGGCGCTGGAGCCGAAGCGATCGCGGGAAATCGACCTGAAGCGCTTCGTGCCGGTGAGCTCGATCAATCCGATCTGGTTCAAGCGCGCCTATTTTCTCGTCCCCGACGGGGATACGACCAAAGCCTACCGCCTGCTGGCGAAGAGCATGGAGGATGAACAGAGGGCGGGCATCGCCACCTTCGTGATGCACGGCAAGGACTACCTGGTGGCGATCATCGCTGAAGGCGGCATCCTGCGCGCGGAGACGCTGCGCTTTCACGACGAGTTGCGCACACCCGACGTGGTCGGATTGCCGTCGCGGCAGCCCGCCGACAAGAAGTCGGTGGAGCGGATGCGGGCCGCCATCCGCAAGTCTATGCACAAGCAGTTCGAGAGCGAACAGTTGAGCGATCCCCACAGCGGCGCGCTGATGCAGCGTATCGAGGAGAAACTCAAGGCCGGTACCGACGTGCTGTCGGCGCCGGAACCCGAATCGGTCGAGGCCGAAAGCAACGTCATCGACCTGGTGAAGATACTCAAGGAGCGGTTGCAGGGAGGGCGAGCGCAGGACAGGTCGCCGCCTAAGACGCCGGCGCCGAAAAAGTCAGCGCCGCCCGCGCCGTCGCAGGCTGCGGCGGACCGGCGCAGCATGCACGAGTTGTATGAACAGGCGCAGGAACTGCAGATTGCCGGCCGCAGCAGGATGTCGAAACAGCAACTGGTCGCGGCCATCGCCCGGGCACAGAAATAGCGACGCAGGTACAAATGTAGGATGGGTAGAGTGCAACGAAACCCATCGTGCCGTTCCGCTCCGCAGGCTGCGTCATACGCGTTTGCATAACCGTTGATGGGTTTCGTTGCACTCTACCCATCCTACGTAACCAAGGGGTGCTCCGAAATAGTGCCCAGGCAATCGATGTGTCGGTGATATCGCGAATACAAGCCCCGGCTACCGTTCCATGTCCTGCGCGAGAACGACGCAGGTACCAATGTAGGATAGGTAGAGCGGAGCGAAACCCATCATCGCTTCTGCGAACCCTAACCCGGCAAACCGGATGGGTTCCGCTGCACCGCTCCTGCGCATTTATGTGCCCGCGGATTTAGTGCATCCATGCACGTCGCTCTACCCGCCCTGCATTGATGTCGGCAAAGCCGCCGTCAGCGATAGCTGTTGAATACGCGCGCGCCCTGTTTGTCGAAGGCGACCACGTCGTAGGGCTGGGTGATGCCGTCCTGCTCCATGCCGGGGGAGCCCAGCGGCATGCCGGGCACCGACAGGCCGGTGACCTGCGGGCGTTGTGCGAGCAGGGCCTTTACGTCGGCGGCGGGGACATGGCCTTCCACGACGTAGCCGTCGACGACGGCGGTGTGGCAGGAGGCCAGTTGCGGATGGACGCCGTGTTCGGTCTTGATGGGCGTCATGTCGTTCACGTTGCGGGTCACGACGTCGAAGCCGTTGTCGCGCATGTGCTCGACCCAGGCGCCGCAGCAACCGCAGGTGGGGCTTTTGTAGACGACGACCTGCGGCAGGGCCGAGCTTGCCTGGCGTAGCGGCAGGGCGATGGCGGCGGTGATTGCCAGGGCGGCGATGCCGCCGGCCAGCCACCAGCGTTGCGGTTTGGATACGTTCATGGGGGTCACCTCTGGATCCATGGACTGGCGCAGCGGCCGATAGGTTCCGTGCCCCCCTGTCCGGGCCGCCGCGGGCTGCTATGTTTACTCCCACAATCAACAATAGTGGAGGCCGCCATGCAAACCCCTGTACTCCGTGTATCGCTTTTCCTTTTTATTCTGATGCTTGCAGGTGCCGCGCTGGCTGCTGAGGGCTCGGTGACCATAGTCTCTCCCGCTGACGGCGCCCGGCTCGATGCCATGGGCGACAACCGGATCAGCTATGAAGTGGAGCCCGGGCCGCGGGGCGATCACGTGCATCTGTACGTGGACGGCAACGAGATTGCCGTGCTGCGCCAGCTCAAGGCCAGCTACACGTTGCCGGCGCTGGACAGCGGCATGCGGGAAATCTGCATCAAGGTGGTGAACAAGGGCCACACGCCCATCGGCGTGGAGCAGTGCGTCAAGGTGACGGTGGAGTAGGGTGGACCTGCAAAATCTCGCCTATGCGCTGACCCAGGTGGCGCACAACTTCGGCGCCGTGGCGGTGGTGGGCGGCCCCTTGTTTGCCCGCTGGCCGCAACGCCCGCAGGAGTTGGTACGCCGCCGTCTGGCCTGGCTGGTGCTGGTCGGCTGGATGGTGCAGGGGGCCAGCGGGGCCGGTTTCGGCGCCATCAGCTATGCCTATTACGGCACCTTTCCCGATATCCACGGCATCGCCGTGGCGGCGCTGCTGCTGAAGATGGGCTGCGCGGTGGCGGGATTCCTGCTGGTGACCACGGTCCTGCACCAGAGGGAGCGGTGGTCGGCGCCGAGGCACGACATGGCCTGGGCCGGATTGCTGGTGCTGGGGGTTACTGCGCTGACGGCGGCGGCATTTCTGCGCTGGTTTTCCTGAACGTCGCACTACGCACCATTGCCGGGCCGAAGCCCGACCCGGGTACGAGCGTCGTGGTGGAAATCAGCCCTTGGCCTTTTTCTCCGGCGGCTTCGGCAGCTTCTGCTCGCCCTTGCCGAGCAGGGCCGGGCTTTCCTTGATGAGGTAGTCCTTGAAGGTCTGGGAAACGACGGACAGCCGCTTGCCCTGGCGATGCACCACGTACCAGTAGCGCATGATGGGAAATTCGGCGACGTTGAGAATCACCAGGCGGCCCAGGGCCAATTCCATTTCCACCGTGTCGCGCGACAGCAGGCCGAGACCGAGACCGGCCTGCACCGACTGCTTGATGGCTTCGTTGCTGCCCACTTCCATGCCGGTGGTGATGCGCACGTCGTGCTGGGCGAAGAAGCGCTCCATGGCGATGCGCGTGCCGGAGCCGGGTTCGCGCACCAGGAACACTTCCTGTTCCAGCCGTTGCAGGGGGATCTTCTTTTCCTTGGCCAGCGGGTGTTCGGGCGGGGCGACTATGACCAGCGGGTTTTCCATGAAGGGCTCGGCGCCCAGATCCACGTCGCCCGGCGGCTGGCCCATGATCACCAGGTCGACGTCGTTTTCCGCCAGCTGGTTGAGCAGCGTTTCGCGGTTGGTGACGTCCAGGCTGACGGTGACGCCCGGGTAGCGCTGGCAGAAGCCGGCCAGCAGGACGGGGATGAAATAGTTGGCGGTGGAGGCGACGGAAATCTTGAGGCGGCCCTTGCCCAGGCCCTTGAGGCTGTTCAGCACCCCTTGCAGCTCGTCGATTTGCTGCAGCACGCTGCGGCTGTAGTGGTAGACTTCCTTGCCCATTTCGGTCAGGAAGATCTTCTTGCCCAGGTGCTCGAACAACGGCACGTCCAGCTGGTTCTCCAGCTGCTTGACCTGCATCGATACCGCCGGTTGCGTCAGGCACAACTCCTCGGCGGCGCGCGTGAAGCTCAGATGGCGGGCGACGGCGGAAAACACCCGGAGTTGACGCAAGGTAATGTTCATAAGCTAATTCTTATGGTTTCCATCATTACAATTTAATTTACATTATGCGTCTGGAGTCTACACTAGTTCCACTGCACGGTTAAAGGGGCTTTGTCACCCGGCCCCGGCGGAGATTCCACGGAAGATCTGCCAGCCCTAGTGTAGACCGCGGCGCATACAACGGATTTTCAATAAACGTGCGGCGGTGAACGAATATCAGTGAGGGAGCCCGGGGCGGCGCATCGGCAACGATGCGCCGCCTTTTTAATTCCCCGGTTATCGACAGCGCCGCCGCAAATCCGCATCATTAGCCCCTTTCCGGCCGGGTCATTGCGACGCGGTTCTTCAACCCGAGAACAAAACCATGTCCGAAGTCGTTTTCAACTCCGAACTGAAGAGCCTCAAACTTATCCAGCGCGGCAAGGTGCGCGACATCTACGCCCTCGACGATAGCAAGATGCTGTTCATGGCCACCGACCGCCTGTCGGCCTTCGACGTGGTCCTGCCCACGCCGATCCCGGGCAAGGGCAAGGTGCTCACCGGCATGTCCAACTTCTGGTTCGAGCGCACCGGGCACATCGTCGGCAATCATCTTACCGGCATCGATCCCGCCACCATGGTTGCCGCCGACGAACGCGCCCAGGTCAGCGGCCGCGCGGTGGTGGTGCGCAAGCTGAAGCCGCTGCCGGTGGAAGCCATCGTGCGCGGCTACATCGTCGGCTCCGGCTGGAAGGAATACAAAACCAGCGGCACCGTCTGCTCCATGCCGCTGCCCGCGGGCCTGCGCGAAGCGGACAAGCTGCCGCAGCCGATCTTCACGCCTTCGACCAAGGCGGATGTGGGCGATCACGACGAGAACATCAGCTTCGAGCGCATGGTGGAACTGGTTGGCCGCGAGCTGGCCGAGCAGGTGCGCGACGTCGCCATCCGTCTTTATGTCTTCGCCGCCGAATACGCGCTGACCAAGGGCATCATCATCGCCGACACCAAGTTCGAGTTCGGCCAGGACGAGGCCGGCAACCTGGTGCTGATGGATGAAGTGCTGACGCCGGACTCATCGCGTTTCTGGCCGGTGGAGTCCTATGCGCCCGGCGCCAATCCGCCCAGCTTCGACAAGCAGTACGTGCGCGACTACCTGGAAAGCCTGGGCTGGAACAAGAAGCCGCCCGCGCCGGAACTGCCGGCCGAGGTGGTGGAAAAGACGGTGGAGCGCTACCGCCAGGCGCTGCGCCAGCTCACCGGCGGCGACATCGAGTAACAACCCGACGTATCCCGCAGGAGCGAATTGCATTCGCTCCTGCGGTTCAGCAATCTTTTTTCCGCACGATCCTCTCATTCAATCGCGACGCCTTACGCAGGCGTTTTTCGGCACGGTATGTCCGTCCCGAATATGACAGCAAACGCTGTCTGATAAGAGTGCGTATTGCGCGCACCTCAATCAGCGACTATGTATATTCAATACGTGGTGCGCTGTGCGGGGTTCCCCTGGTATGAAACCCAGTTTGCCCAATTTGCCGGTACTGAAGTCGCTTCCGATGCGCATGGAGGCGGTGCACTACAACAACGTGTTTCTGGCGTTGCGGCGCCTGGGTGAACCGCTCCGGCTGATGTTGCCAGGCATGCGCGGTTTCGACGTACATCTCGATCGCGATGCCTGGGTCTGTTTCGATCGCACCAGCGACAACCGCCCCCTGCTGGCCTGGACCAATTTTCGCGGCAATGCCCGCAGCGGCCTGTATGAGTCCGTCCCCTGCCGTCTGCTGCTCTACCATCCCTACGCCACGCTGTTGATGCGCAACCTGCCGGAAGAGATCAGCCGTCTGCTGATCCGGCGCCTCAGCCATCGTGCCGAGCCGGCCACGGCCCGCGTCATCTCCCTCTAGGCCTTCCCGCTTTCCCTCCAGCCCCGTCCTCCGGGGCTGTTTCGTTATGCCGTAGTGAATAAGTCAAGTATTATGGGCGCCATAAGTACATAAGCTATTCATTATCAAATTGTCGAATATTATTGAATTTACATTATATTTCAGCCGCCTACACTCGGACTCCAACAAGGTACGCCTTGATGAGTGACTTCCGGCTGACCCCGCCACAGGGGACGCGCCAGGGGTCGTCGACAGAGACCATCTGTAATCGCTAAACCGATCGTGGAGGGCAAGCGAAATGGCAGTTAAGACCTATAACGCGGGCGTGAAAGAGTACCGCGAGACCTACTGGATGCCCAACTACACTCCGTTGGACACCGACTTCCTGGCCTGCTTCAAGGTCGTGCCCCAGGCGGGTGTACCCCGTGAAGAGGCTGCCGCCGCCGTGGCCGCCGAATCTTCCACCGGTACCTGGACCACGGTGTGGACCGACCTGCTGACCGATCTGGACTACTACAAAGGCCGCGCCTACGCCATCGAGGACGTGCCGGGCGACGACGAGGCCTTCTACGCCTTCATCGCCTACCCCATCGACCTGTTCGAGGAAGGCTCGGTGGTCAACGTGCTGACCTCCCTGGTGGGCAACGTGTTCGGCTTCAAGGCCGTGCGTTCCCTGCGCCTGGAAGACGTGCGCATTCCCCGCGCCTACGTCATGACCTGCGGCGGCCCCCCGCACGGCATCCAGGTCGAGCGCGACCTGATGAACAAGTACGGCCGTCCGCTGCTGGGCTGCACCATCAAGCCGAAGCTGGGCCTGTCCGCCAAGAACTACGGTCGCGCCGTGTACGAGTGCCTGCGCGGCGGCCTGGACTTCACCAAGGACGACGAGAACGTCAACAGCCAGCCGTTCATGCGCTGGCGCCAGCGTTTCGACTTCGTCATGGACGCCATCCACAAGGCCGAGGCCGAGACCGGCGAGCGCAAGGGCCACTACCTGAATGTGACCGCGCCGACCCCGGAAGAGATGTACAAGCGCGCCGAATACGCCAAGGAACTGGGCGCGCCGATCATCATGCACGACTACCTGACCGGCGGCTTCACCGCCAACACCGGCCTGGCCAACTGGTGCCGCGACAACGGCATGCTGCTGCACATCCATCGTGCCATGCACGCCGTGCTCGATCGCAACCCGCGCCACGGCATTCACTTCCGCGTGCTGACCAAGATGCTGCGCCTGTCCGGCGGCGATCACCTGCACTCCGGCACCGTCGTCGGCAAGCTGGAAGGCGATCGCGGCGCGACCCTGGGCTGGATCGATCTGATGCGCGACAAGTACGTCAAGGAAGATCGCAGCCGCGGCATCATGTTCGATCAGGACTGGGGCTCCATGCCCGGCGTCATGCCGGTGGCCTCCGGCGGCATCCACGTCTGGCACATGCCGGCACTGGTGACCATCTTCGGCGACGACTCCGTGCTGCAGTTCGGCGGCGGCACCCTGGGCCACCCCTGGGGCAACGCCGCCGGCGCCGCCGCCAACCGCGTCGCGCTGGAAGCCTGCGTCGAGGCCCGCAACCGCGGCGTCGCCATCGAGAAGGAAGGCAAGACCGTGCTGACCGAGGCGGCCAAGCACAGCCCCGAGCTGAAGATGGCGATGGAGACCTGGAAAGAGATCAAGTTCGAGTTCGACACCGTCGACAAACTGGACGTGGCGCATAAATAAAGTCACAAGTTGCAAGTGACAAGTTGCAAGTGGTTTTCCTTGCCACTTGTAACTTGAAACTTGCAACTCGATTCCAGAGCGTTGTTCGAGGTTGTGAACCTAAACGAACCACAGAATATTGGAGTAAAGACCATGAGCGAAATGCAAGACTTCAAATCGTCGCTGAGCGACGTGTCCAGCCGCAAGTTCGAGACTTTCTCGTACCTGCCGCCGATGAGCGCGGAAGATATCCGCACCCAGGTGGAATACATCGTCAGCAAGGGCTGGAACCCGGCGGTGGAACACACCGAGCCGGAGAACGCGGCCGGCTACTACTGGTACATGTGGAAGTTGCCGATGTTCGGCGAAACCTCCGTCGACCGCATCCTGGCCGAGGCGGAGGCCTGCCACAAGGCGCACCCGAACAACCACGTGCGCCTGGTCGGCTACGACAACTTCAAGCAGTCCAAGGGCGCCGAGATGGTGGTGTTCCGCGGCAAGATGTAAGCAGTACCGGCCCTGCCTTCAAGGGCAGGGCCGCCTTCCGCAGGTGCGGTCACATCGGCACATCTTCGCACCGCGGCAGATTCCAAGGTTTCTTCTCCCCGGAGAGGGAGTTATCGCAGAGGTATTCGACATGAGCAATCTGGCGAGCGAGCAATTTCTGGTCAAGCAGCAGCCTTACTACCATCCGGTAGGGGAAGAGGTGGAACTGTATGAAGCCGCCTACGGCGCACGCATGCCGGTGATGCTGAAAGGCCCGACCGGCTGCGGCAAATCGCGCTTCGTGGAATACATGGCCTGGAAGCTGGGGCGGCCGCTGGTCACCGTCGCCTGCAACGAAGACATGACCGCCTCCGATCTGGTCGGCCGCTTCCTCCTCGACAAGGACGGCACGCGCTGGCAGGACGGCCCGCTCACCACCGCCGCACGCATCGGCGCCATCTGTTATCTCGATGAAGTGGTGGAGGCGCGTCAGGACACCACCGTGGTGATCCATCCGCTCACCGATCACCGCCGGACCCTGCCCCTGGACAAGAAGGGAGAGCTGATCCAGGCCCATCCCGATTTTCAGCTGGTGATCTCCTACAACCCGGGCTACCAGAGCCTGATGAAGGATCTGAAGCAGTCCACCAAGCAGCGCTTCGGTGCGCTGGATTTCGACTATCCGGCGGAGGCGATCGAAGTGGAGATCGTCGCCACCGAAACCGGCATCGACAAGGACACCGCCGCCAAGCTGGTGCAGATCGCCCAGCGTGCGCGCAACCTCAAGGGCCATGGCCTGGACGAAGGCATCTCCACCCGCCTATTGGTCTACGCCGGGCAGCTCATCGCCAAGGGCGTCGATCCGGTGGCGGCATGCAGCATGACCCTGGTGCGGCCGCTCACCGACGATCCGGATATGCGCGAAACCCTGGACGCCGCGGTGGCGACGTTCTTCGTGAAATAGATGTAGGTTGGGTTAGCGCAGCGTAACCCAACAGGGTGCCGAGGCAATGTTGGGTTACGGCGCAAAACAGCGCCTAACCCAACCTACCGAGGCTGATGGCAGGAGACAGGCATGACCATCTCGCTCGATGATTACCGCGACTGCCTGGAAAAGGCGGCGCCGGAGATAAAGGATACGCTGGAAGCTACCTTCCACGAGGCGGCGCGCCTCATGTCGCCCGCCGGTTTGCAGGAATACATGGACGGGGCCAGGGGGCTGTGCAGCCTGGGCCGCGGCCACGACCTGGTAATCAGTTTCCTGCAACAGATGCCCCTGGTGGTGAAGGAGTGCGGCGAGGACGTGATCCGCGACTGCATCAACGCCGCCCTCAAGCTTTCTTCCATGACCTCGGGCGAAGTGATTGCCCTGCTGTTCGACAGCCTGCCGACGGCGGCCCGCCGTCTGGGCGATCCGGAACTGCTGCGCGGCTATCTCACCTTTGTGCACCAGCTGTCCGCCAAGGCGGCGCGCGGCCTGCGGCCGATGCTCAACCACACCGACGAACTGTTGTCCAAGCTGACCCTGAGCGGCCTGCGCCGCTGGGCCTTGTTCGGCGCCGAAGCCTACCGCCGCGACCTCAACAATCTGACGGCCTATTTCGACCTCAGGACCACCGACAGCGTGGCGATGCTGCAAAAGGAGCGGCGCGGCACGCTGTTTGTGGACATCCAGCGCAAGATCAATTTCTATCTGCGCGCCCTGTGGGGGCGCGACTTCTTCCTGCGTCCCAGTGCGGCGGACTATGAAGGTTTCCGCCCCTACCTGGAAAAACACGTCATACATTTGCCCGACGCGCTGGACGATGTCGGCGGCATCAGCGGGCTGGAACTGTATCGGGCGGCGGCGGCGCACATGGGCGCGCACCTGTGCTACACCACGGCGCCGATCTCCGCCGAACAGCTGAGCCCGGCGCAGATGTTCTTCATCGGCCTGCTGGAGGATGCGCGCGTCGAGTATCAGGCCGTGCAGGCCTTCCCCGGCCTGAAGAAACTGTGGCTGTCGCTGCTTACCCTGCAACACGAGGGCACGGTCGAGCATCCGACGGTGGTGACGCTGGAACAGGTGGCGGCGATGCTGCTCGACGCCACGCGGCGCAGCGGGGATGCCGAGGTCAATGCGGTAGTGGAGAAATTCCACGCCAACATCGAGACCAACAAGCACGACAACCAGTTTTCCTGGCACATAGGCCTGGAGCTGTTCAACGTCTTCGCGGCCCGGCGCGACGTGCCCAGCCTGCGCGTGTTGCAATCCATGCGTATCCCCTATCGCGACGACAACCGCTTCGTGTGGGAGTTCGAGGAGTTTTCCTGGGAGCAGGGCGCCGTGCTCAGCGGCCAGTCGCGCCAGGTGCGCCGCCAGGTCAGCGCGGTGGAGATGGCCAACGAGGTCGATTGCGAGCTGGCCGGCGATGATGCGCAGGAGATATGGGTCTGCCCTACCGAATTCTTTCCCTACGAGGATGCCGGCGAGGCCATGCAGAGCTTCAACGACATGTGGGGCAAGGAGCCGGTGTCGGATCCTTACCACTATCACGAGTGGGACTATCAGGTGCAGCTGCACCGTCCCGACTGGGTGACGCTGTACGAGCGACGCCAAGCCAAGGGCAATCCAGAGGATATCGATCGCATCCTGCTCGACTACAAGCCGGTCACCTACCGCATCAGGCAGATCATCGACATGCTGACGCCGGAAGGGGTGTCCCGCCAGCGCAACATGGAAGATGGTGACGAGATAGACATCAACGCCGCAGTCGACGCCATGGTGTCGATCCGCATGGGTCAGCAGCCTAATCAGCGCATCACCATGCGCAACGTGATCAACCGGCGCGACCTGTCGGTACTGGTGCTGCTCGATCTGTCCGAGTCCACCAACGAGCTGGTGGAAGGTACGGACAAGAGCGTGCTGGCACTTACGCGCGAGGCCTGCGCCCTGGTGGCGACCGCCATCAACGGCATCGGCGATCCCTTCGCCATCCACGGTTTCGCCTCCGACGGCCGTCACGACGTGCAGTACTTCCGCTTCAAGAATTTCAACCAGAAGTTCGACGACGAGGTGAAGGGGCGGCTGGCCGGCATGCGCGGCGGCCTGTCCACGCGCATGGGCGGCGCGTTGCGCCACGCCGGCCGGCACCTGCTCAAGCAACCGGAGCGCAAGAAGCTGCTGCTGGTGATCACCGACGGCGAGCCGGCGGACATCGACGAGCGCGATCCGCAGCACCTGCGCCACGATGCGCGCAAGGCGGTGGACGAGTTGTACAGCAAGGGCGTGATGACCTATTGCCTGACTTTGGACCCCAATGCGGACAGCTACGTGAAGCGCATCTTCGGCGCCAACAACTACACCGTCATCGACCACGTGCAGCGGCTGCCGGAAAAACTGCCGACGCTGTTTGCCAGCCTGACGCGATGAGGCCGGCCGATGGCGCACCGCCTGGAGGATGTCCCGATCTACGCGCAGCGATCGGACGCCATCGCGGCAGTGCAGTACAACCTGTGGCGCCGCGCCCGCCGGCACTACGGCCATCCGCTGCGGCTGGAATTGCCCGGACTGTCGGGACTGGAGCTGATCCTGGACGACGAGGCGTGGGTGGTGGTGGATGCGCGGCAGTTCGACCTGCCGGTGCTGGCATGGGTGGAGTTTCAGGATCACGGGCGCGCGCTGCATACGCCGGTGCCCTGCAAACTGAATTACTACCATTTTGCCGCCAGCCGTCTGCGCGGCAAGGTACTGGATATGGTGCAGCAGGCGCTGGAAGACAGGCTGCATGCAAGATAGGGCGCGCACCGCGCACAAAAAATATTTAGGTCGGGTTAGCGCAGCGTAACCCGACGTTTCGTGGCCAGGTATGCATTGTCGGGTTACGCTGCGCTAACCCGACCTACATTTCTGACGTAGGGTGCGCACCGCGCACCATAGACGTCGATTGGGGCAGGTTGGTGCGCAGTGCGCACCCTACATGAGAAGAGGCTGCAACCATGAATCAACAAGCCGCCGGCTATGTCGGCATCGACAACGACGACAACGCCGGCATGACCGCGCTGGCGCGCATCGTGCGCGATGCCTGGGTGTTCGGACTGCTGCCGGAGAGCGAAACCTGCCGGGGCTGGTCCGGGCAGCAGATGCAGGCGCTGTACGAACAGGTGCATACCGCCTGGGAGCCCTACGCCCACCTGCCCAGCCGCCTGCCGGAGGAATTGCGTGCGCGCCATGGTCGTATCCATGACGCGGCGTTGGCGCATGCCCGCGCCCAGGGTTGGGATGCCAAT
The DNA here is from genome assembly GCA_002840095.1 of Gammaproteobacteria bacterium HGW-Gammaproteobacteria-1. Lineage (GTDB taxonomy): Bacteria > Pseudomonadota > Gammaproteobacteria > Thiohalomonadales > Thiohalomonadaceae > Sulfurivermis. The sequence goes on from PGZL01000008.1 coordinate 147,234, forward strand.
CTGGATGATGAGGATGAATGAGACTGCGGGAGCGGCGATAATGCGCACCCCGTCCAGTCGAGAGAGCACACCATGATCCGCAAGAACCCCAGCGGCGATCTGCCCGTCATCCACGAGAGCGCCTTTGTCGACCCGACGGCCATCATCTGCGGCAAGGTGATCGTGCACGAGAACGTGTTCATCGGCCCCTATGCGGTGATCCGCGCCGATGAGGTGACCGCCGCCGGCGGCATGGAGCCGATCATTATCGGCGCCAACTCCAACATCCAGGACGGCGTGGTGATCCATTCCAAGTCCGGCGCCGCCGTGACCATCGGCGAACACAGCTCCATCGCACACCGTTCCATCGTCCATGGCCCCTGCAAGGTGGGTGACCGGGTGTTCATCGGCTTCAACTCGGTGCTGTTCAACTGCGAGATTGGCGCCGGCTCGGTGGTGCGGCACAACTCGGTGGTGGAAGGCTGCCACGTGCCGGAAGGCTTCCACATCCCGTCCACCACCAACATCCACAACGACGCGGAGCTGGCCAAGATCAAACCGGTTCCCGTGGACATGACCGCCTTTTCCGAGGACGTGGCCCGTACCAATGTCGACCTGGTGCGCGGCTACAAGCGCCTGGCCAACGAGTTCTGACCCCTCCGGAGGACCGCCGCCCCGTCGCCCGCCGCTATACCCGCCATACAATGGATAAGCATTAGCTTATCCATCCCATCAGTAATTTAGATTTTCTTTATGGAAATCGATCGAGTATCTTTTACCCCGCGTTTTATACAGATACGGTTTCTGTGTATATGATGGCGGCCTGAGCACCATGCCCGCCGTTTTTTACTCAAACAATGTCAGGGGTATCCAAGATGGACCAGTCCGCACGCTATGCTGACCTCTCGCTGAAAGAAGAGGATCTGATCAAGGGTGGCAAGCACATCCTCGTCGCCTACAAGATGAAGCCGAAGACCGGCTACGGTTACCTGGAAGCGGCCGCTCACTTCGCCGCCGAGTCCTCCACCGGCACCAACGTGGAAGTTTCCACCACCGACGAATTCACCAAGGGCGTCGACGCCCTGGTCTACTATATCGACGAAGCCACCGAGGATATGCGCATCGCCTATCCCATCGAGCTGTTCGATCGCAACGTCATCGACGGCCGCTTCATGCTGGTGTCCTTCCTGACCCTGACCATCGGCAACAACCAGGGCATGGGCGACATCGAACATGCCAAGATGATCGACTTCTACGTGCCCGAGCGCGTGATCCAGATGTTCGACGGCCCGGCCACCGACATCTCCAACCTGTGGCGCATCCTCGGCCGTCCGGTCGAGAACGGCGGCTACATCGCCGGTACCATCATCAAGCCGAAGCTGGGTCTGCGTCCGGAGCCCTTCGCCAAGGCGGCCTACCAGTTCTGGCTGGGTGGCGACTTCATCAAGAACGACGAGCCGCAGGGCAACCAGGTTTTCGCCCCGATCAAGCAGGTGCTGCCGCTGGTGTATGACGCCATGAAGCGCGCCCAGGACGAAACCGGCCAGGCCAAGCTGTTCTCCATGAACATCACCGCTGACGACCACTACGAAATGTGCGCCCGCGCCGACTTCGCGCTGGAAACCTTCGGTCCCGACGCCGACAAGCTGGCCTTCCTGGTCGACGGTTATGTCGGCGGCCCGGGCATGGTGACCACCGCCCGCCGTCAGTACCCCGGCCAGTACCTGCACTACCACCGTGCCGGCCACGGCGCCGTGACCTCCCCCAGCTCCAAGCGCGGCTACACCGCCTTCGTGCTGGCCAAGATGAGCCGTCTGCAGGGTGCCTCCGGTATCCACGTCGGCACCATGGGCTACGGCAAGATGGAAGGCGAAGGCGACGACAAGATCATCGCCTACATGATCGAACGCGACGAGTGCCAGGGCCCGATCTACTTCCAGAAGTGGTACGGCATGAAGCCCACCACCCCGATCATCTCCGGCGGCATGAACGCGCTGCGCCTGCCCGGTTTCTTCGAGAACCTGGGCCACGGCAACGTGATCAACACCGCCGGCGGCGGTTCCTACGGCCACATCGATTCCCCGGCCGCCGGTGCCATCTCCCTGCGCCAGTCCTATGAGTGCTGGAAGCAGGGTGCCGATCCCATCGAGTTCGCCAAGGAGCACAAGGAATTCGCCCGTGCCTTCGAGTCGTTCCCGAAGGATGCCGACACGATCTTCCCGGGCTGGCGCGAAAAGCTGGGCGTGCATAAGTAAGCAGTGGTGCAGTCCAGGTAATACAGAGAAACGCCCCCTCTTTCGGGGGCGTTTTTCTTCCTGCGGTACAAACCCGCGCGTAATATGGGCCAGGCAGAGTGCATGCCAGCGAACACCGCACCACGGGTTCGGCGGCATGCGGATTTGCACAGGAGAATGTCATGAGCGACAAAGATCAATTCAAGGTTCGCCAGGAACCCTTCTATCAGCAGCAGGGCAACGAAGTTGCCCTGTACGAGGCGGCCTACCGCAACCGTCTGCCGGTGATGGTCAAGGGCCCGACCGGTTGCGGCAAGTCGCGCTTCATCGAATACATGGCCTGGAAGCTGGGCAAGCCGCTGATCACCGTGGCCTGCAACGAGGACATGACCGCCTCCGACTTGGTGGGCCGCTATCTGCTGGAGGCCGGCGGCACGCGCTGGCTCGATGGTCCGCTCACCACCGCCGCGCGCATCGGCGCCATCTGTTATCTGGACGAAGTGGTGGAGGCGCGCCAGGACACCACCGTGGTGATCCATCCGCTCACCGACCATCGCCGTACCCTGCCGCTGGACAAGAAGGGCGAACTCATCGAGGCGCATCCCGACTTCCAGCTGGTGATCTCCTACAACCCCGGCTACCAGTCGCTGATGAAGGATCTCAAGCAGTCCACCAAGCAGCGCTTCACCGCCTTCGAATTCGATTACCCGGAAGCCGAGCTGGAGACCTCCATCCTGGCCAGGGAGACCGGACTCGACGCCGACGTTGCCGCCAAGCTGGTGAAGATCGGCCAGGCCGCGCGCAACCTCAAGGGCCATGGCCTGGACGAAGGTATCTCCACCCGCCTGCTGGTCTACGCCGCCGCCCTGATCAAGGACGGCGTGGCGCCGCGCGATGCCTGCCGCATGGCGCTGGTGCGGCCGATCACCGACGACGCCGACATCCGCGAGACGCTGGACCACGCCATCGACGCGACCTTCGCCTGATGCCCAAGAAAAACCTTCCAACGCAGAGACGCGGAGGCGCAGAGTTAATGCATTGTTGTTTCCTCCGTAGTTCTCTGCGCCTCTGCGCCTCCGCGTTGGGTTTTTAAACGTTTCGAGCAATCATGACCGAAACCGCATACGAACATCCGTTGATGAAGGCCTACTGGAAGCAGCTGAACAGCGGCTTTCCGCAGGTGCGCGAGGTGTTCGAGGACTGCATGGTGGAAGCGCTGGCGGTGCTGAGCCGCGACGGCGTCTCCGCCTATCTCGACGCTGCCGGCACCATCGGCCGCCTGGGCCGCGGCGTCGAGCCGATCCTGGTATTCATGGAGGAGTGGCCGTCGGTGGTGCAGGCGCTGGGCGAGGAAGCGCTGCCGCCGGTGATGCAGACCATCCAGGCGATGCAGAAGTCGCCCAACGGCAAGGCCATCGCGCCCTTCCTGCAAACCCTGGCGCCGGTGGCGCGGCGGCAGCATGCGCTGGAGCAGTTGCAGCATTATCTCGATATCGCCCTCGATTTGATGCGCCGCACCACCGGCTCCATCCACGGCCACCACACCACCTTCCCCAGCCCGGGCCTGCCGCATTTCTTCCAGCAGGCGCCGTTCCTGTTCGCGCAGCTGTCCATGGCGGGCGTGCGCAACTGGGTGGAATACGGCATCCGCAATTACAGCAAGCACCCGGAGCGGCAGGAGGAGTATTTCAGCCTGAAGTCGGCCGATGCCCGCGCGGTCATGCAGCGCGAGCGCCACGGTGTGTTGTTCGCCGACGTGGAGCGCCGGCTCGACCTGTATCTGCGCGGCCTGTGGCAGGACAGCGAACAGCTGGTGCCCTATTCCACCGCCTTCGACGAACTGCGCAAGCCGATCCCCTATTACGACAAGCTGGGCATGCGTGTGCCCGACGTGTTCGACAGCAGCAACGGTGTCAGTGGCATCGATCGCTACCGCGCCGTGCTGGCGCACATGGTGGGCCATCGCCGCTGGACCACGCCCATCGTCGCCGACAACTACAGTCCGTTCCAGCGCATGGCCGTCGAGTTCTTCGAGGACTGCCGCATCGAAACCCTGCTGATCCGCGAATATCCCGGCCTGCGCCGCATCTTTCTGGCCCTGCACCCGCAGCCGGCGGAAGACGCCTGCGACCCGGAGCACATGTCCTGCCTGCGCCATCGCCTGGCCATGATGTCCCGCGCCCTGCTCGACGCGGGGCACACCTATCAGAATGCGCAGATCCGCGACTTCGCCGCACGTTTCCGCGAGATTATGGCGCAGGGCGAGTCGAGCACCCGCGACATCGCCGACCTGGCGCTGTCCTTCGTGGCGCGCACCCGCCTGCAAAGCGATCAGTTTGCCCAGGTGTGGTTCGACGATACGGTGATCGACTACCGCGACGACAACCGCCACATGTGGGTCTACATCGAGGACAGCGACGATGAGGATTTCTTCGACGACCCGGACAAGAAGCTGAAGAAGGAGTCCGAGCTGCACTCGCTGCCGCCGCGCCACTATCCGGAGTGGGACTACAACAGCCAGACCTATCGTCCGGACTGGGTCAGCCTGTACGAGTCGCTGCATCCCAAGGGCAATGCCGCCGACATCGATCGCCTGCTGCAAAAGCATGCGGCGCTGGCCAAGCGGCTGAAACGCATGCTCGACCTGCTCAAGCCGCAGGACAAGGTGCGTATCCGTTACCAGGAAGAAGGCAGCGAGCTGGACCTGGACGTGGCGATACGCTCGCTCATCGACTTCATGGGCGGCTCCAATCCGGACCCGCGCATCAACATGAGCCACAAGACCTCGGGGCGCAACATCGCGGTGAGCCTGGTGCTGGACCTGTCGGCATCGCTCAACGAAAAAGTGGCCGGTTCCGAACAGACCATCCTGGAACTGTCGCAGGAGGCGGTGTCGCTGTTGGCCTGGTCCATCGAACACCTGGGCGATCCCTTCGCCATCGGGGGCTTCCATTCCAACACCCGCCACGACGTGCGCTACATGCACATCAAGGGCTATCGCGAACACTGGAACGATGAGGTGAAGGCACGCCTCGCCGCGATGCAGGCCGGCTGGTCCACCCGCATGGGCGCCGCCATGCGCCACGCCGCCCACTATCTGTCGGCGCAGAAGGCGGACAAGAAGCTGATGTTGATCCTTACCGACGGCGAGCCGGCCGACGTGGACGTGCACGATGAGCGGTTATTGATCGAAGACGCGCGCCGCGCGGTGAAGGAACTGGATCAGAAGGGCATCTTCACTTTCTGCATCAACCTCGACCCCAAGGCCGATGAATACGTCAGCGACATCTTCGGCCGCCGCTACACGGTGGTGGACAACATCCAGCGCCTGCCCGAGAAGCTGCCGCAGCTGTTCATGGCGCTGACGAAGTAGGAGATGCAGAACATCTGCCGCGGAGACGCAGAGCCGCGGAGAGTGTGTTTGCTCAAGCCGTGCATCCGCCTGATGCAGGCCGCTACGGCATGAGCAAGCCCGACTGCGCTTTACTACTTTCTGCGTCTCCGCGTCTCTGCGGCAAATGGTATAGACGTAGGCATGCCCAGGCGCCGGATGGTGCGCAATGCGCACCCTACAGAAACACTCTGCGTCTCTGCGTCTCTGCGGCAAATGGTTTAGGTCTTGATGTAGACGTAGGCATGCCCAGACGCCGGACGGTGCGCAATGCGCACCCTACATAACTTGCAGCACTCTGCGCCTCCGCGTCTCCGCGGCAAATGGTTGGGGCTTGATGTAGGCGTAGCTTGTGTAGGGTGCGCACCGCGCACCGCGCACCGTGGCATGCCCAGGCGCCGGATGGTGCGCAATGCGCACCCTACATAACTTGCAACACTCTGCGCCTCCGCGTCTCCGCGGCAAATGGTTGGGTCTTGATGTAGGCGTAGCTTGTGTAGGGTGCGCACCGCGCACCGTGGCATGCCCAGGCGCCGGACGGCGCGCAATGCGCACCCTACATAACCTGTAACACTCTGCGTTTCCGCGTCTCTGCGCCAGGGGGTTAAGGCTTGATGTAGACGTAGCCCTTCAGCTGCAATTCGCCCACGGTGGCGACGCCGGAGGGGACGATGACCGCGTTCATGTTGACCTGGTTTTCGTCGATCTTGCGTCCGGTCAGCGTATTGCGGCAGACGTTGAATACGACGCCCTGATTGGCCAGGTCCTGCACCATGTCGCCGTGGCTTTTGCCGGCGCCGTCTTTCCAGTCTTCCAACAGGAAATCGATGCCCTTGCCGTGGGTCACCACGACGATTTCGGCGTTGCCGGCGCCGAGGGCGTTGATGTGATTCTGGATATTGCGCAGGGCCACACCGGCGCCGGCGGCGTCGTTGATGTGATAAACCACTTTTTGTTTGTGGTAACCGTTCTCCGCCGGCTCCATGGCTCCGGCGGCAGCGGTGCCCGTCATCAGTGCACTGAACAACAGCACCAGCGCGGCGCCTGCGGCGCTTCGTATATTTTTGTACATTTTGGATTCTCCTCGACCTGTGTGGTGTAACGGCGGCAACAGGGCCGCTGCAATTAGGAGACTGTGCAGGCGGCTGATTTATTCCATGTTTCGGTGCAGATAAGGTATCGACCCGATGCCGGTGCATTAGGCACACGTTCCGTGTGGATGAGGCGGGAGTCATGGGGCCGTCATTGACGCCGGGCCTGATCGTTATCTATGGTTCACTGCATGACGCGCGCCCCCCATATCGTCCACTACCTGCTTGCCGCGCTGGTCGCCTGGCTGCCCGTGCAGTCCTACGCGGACAGCGTGCCGCCGACGGGCGGGGCCGAGCATTGCGCCACCATGATGGCGGAACATCTGCCGCCGCATGCCCATCACGGCGGGGCGGCAACGGCGCCGCACGATCACGGCAACCCCGGCCCATGCGCCGGCTGTCCAGGATGCGGCGGCAGCTGTGACCATTGCCCCGGCTGCACCCACGCCGGGGTAGTCGTGGCCCCGGCGCTTGCCGTGCTGCATGTACCCGCTGTCGGCGCCGCGGTTCACCGCGCCGCGCCGGTCCGCGTGACCAGCCGTTCCCCTACGCCCCACCTCCGACCTCCCCGGCACGCCTGAACCTGCGAAAGGCGGGCGCTGCCCGCTGTCCGGCGCCTGCGCGCCGTCTTGCATTCGTTCCGGAGGTCTTGTGTCTACACTTACGCTTTACTCCCCTGCGTGGGCCGTCGCGCACGGATCCGCCATTCCGTCACTCCGTCATGCCGCGACGAGGACGTTACCGATGCGTGCCCTGTTGTTTGTCGCCGTCGCCACGTTGCTGGCCGGGTGCAACAATCCGCCGCCCCCTTCCATCAACAACGCCGTCGCCGCGCCGGCGCGCCAGTATGAGGCGGCACAACTGGGCCGCGGCAAGGCCCTGTTCCAGGCCAATTGCGCCGTGTGCCACGGCGCCGGCGCGCAGGGCGCCTTCACCTGGCGGGTGGCAGGGCCGGACGGCAAATATCTGCCGCCACCCCTCAACGGCACCGGCCACGCCTGGCATCACCCGAAGGCGGCGCTGAAGCAGACCATACGCCAGGGCACGCTGGCCCTCGGCGGCAACATGCCGCCGTGGCAGGACAAACTGTCGGAACAGGACATCGAGGATCTGATCGCCTGGTTCCAGTCCCTCTGGCCCGATGAGGTGTATCAGGCCTGGTGGGAGATCGATCAGCGCGCACTGCAGGCCCGGCGCTGAGGGCTCATCCGGCGACGGACACCGTCGCGAGGAAGACAGCAAATGGAAGCGATGTCACATCATCATCACCACACCATGGCCGCGGCGCCGGAGACGCCGCACACCCATGATCACGGCGCCATGATCGATGAGTACCGGCGGCGCTTCTGGACCTCCCTGATTCTTACGCTGCCCATACTGCTGCTGGCGCCGCCTGTCCAGCAGTGGCTGGGTGTGGGTGATCGCTGGGTTTTCCCCGGTGCCGATTATCTCCGCCTGGTGCTGGCCAGCACGGTCTATTTTTACGGCGGCTGGCCGTTCCTGCGCGGCGTGATCGAGGAGTGGCGCGGGGGCAATGCGGGGATGATGACGTTGATCGCCCTGGCCATCAGCGTGGCCTACTTCTATTCATCGGCCGTGATACTGGGACTGGACGGCAAGGTGTTCTTCTGGGAACTGGCCACGCTGATCGATGTGATGCTGCTGGGACACTGGATCGAGATGCGTTCGATCATGGGTGCATCGGGCGCGCTGGAGGCGTTGATCAAGCTGTTGCCGAGCAGGGCTCATCGACTCGGCGCCGACGGCGAGTTGGAGGAAGTGCCGATAAGCGCATTGCGGGTCGGCGATCAGGTGGTGGTGAAACCCGGTGAACAGGTGCCGACCGACGGCGTCATACGCTCCGGCAAGACCAGCGTCAACGAAGCCATGCTCACGGGGGAATCGCGCCCGGTGGCAAAGGGGCCGGACGATGAGGTGATTGGCGCGTCCATCAACGGCGACGGTGCAATCACCATCGAAATCCGGAAGACCGGCAAAGACACCTATCTGTCCCAGGTGGTCGACATGGTGCGCAAGGCACAAGCCACCCGCTCGCGCACCCAGGACCTCGCCAATCGCGCCGCGCAGTGGCTGACCTTCATCGCGCTGGGCGGAGGGGCGCTGACCTTGTCCGCCTGGCTGCTGCTGGGACAGGACTTCGAGTTTTCCCTGGAGCGGATGGTGACGGTGATGGTCATTACCTGTCCCCATGCCCTCGGCCTGGCGGTGCCCCTGGTCGTGGCGATGAGCACATCGCTGGCCGCCGCCAGCGGCCTGCTGATCCGTGATCGTGCCGCCTTCGAGCGGGCGCGCAATCTGCAGGCCGTGGTGTTCGACAAGACGGGAACGTTGACGGAGGGCCGCTTCGGCGTCTCGGATGTGCTGCACTTCGCCGACGCCGATGAGAACACGGTATTGGCTCTGGCCGCCTCTCTGGAGCAACAGTCCGAGCATCCCATCGGGGCCGCGATTGTGGCGGCGGCGCGGGAGCGCGATCTTGCGCTGGGCGATGTGGCCAACTTTCGTGCCCTGCCGGGACGCGGCGCGACCGCCGACGTCGACGGGGCTGAGATCCGCGTGGTCAGTCCGGGCTATCTGGCGGAAAAGGACATCGACGTACCGGGCAAGGAGGCCGACAAGCTGGCCGCACAGGGAAAGACCGTGGTGTTCGTGTTGCGGGACGAAAAACTGATCGGCGCGATCGCGCTGGCCGATATTGTGCGCAAGGAGGCGCATGCCGCCATCGCGCGGCTAAAGCGTATGGGCATCCGTTGCATGATGCTGACCGGTGATAGCGCGGCGGTCGCGCAGGCGGTGGCCGACGAACTGGAACTGGATGAGTATTTCGCCGGGGTCCTGCCGCACCAGAAGGCGGAGAAAATCCGCGAGATAAAGTCCCGTGGTCTGAAGGTCGCTATGGTCGGCGACGGCGTCAACGATGCGCCGGCCCTGGTTGAAGCGGACCTCGGCGTCGCCATCGGCGCCGGTACCAACGTGGCGATTGAAGCGGCGGACGTGGTGCTGGTGCGCAGCGATCCATCCTCGGTGGTCGAGATCATGGGGCTGTCCCGCGCGACGTACGGCAAGATGATCCAGAACCTGTTGTGGGCAACCGGTTACAACGCCGTGGCTATCCCCCTGGCCGCTGGAGTGACCTATGGCATCGGATTTGTGTTGTCGCCTGCATTCGGTGCGGCATTGATGTCCGTCAGCACGGTAGTCGTAGCGATTAACGCACGGTTGCTGAGGGTGTCCGGGCGGCATGGGCGTGAACGGCCAGACGCCGGGACTTGAGCCCTGAACGGCGCCGAAAAAAATTTTCAACTAAAAATACAGGAGAACACCCATGTACGGTTTTACCGTTACCACTGCCGGAAAATTTGATGACGCCGTTGCCCGTACGGTGGCTGCGCTGAAAACAGAAGGCTTCGGCGTGCTGACCGAGATCGATGTGGCGGCGACGCTCAAGGCGAAGCTCAATCTCGATCGCCGGCCCTACAAGATACTCGGCGCCTGCAATCCACAGCTGGCCAGCCAGGCCCTGGATGCGGATCCCGACATCGGCCTATTGCTGCCCTGCAACGTCGTGGTGCGTGAGGACGCCGACGGCAGGGTGGTGGTGGGGTTCATGGATCCGGCGGCGGTGCTCGCGCTGGCCGAACACCGTGAGCTGGAGCCTCTGGGGGCCGAAGTGCGCGCCCGCCTGCAGCGCGTGGCCGAGGTGCTGAAGCAATGAGAGCCTGTCTCAAAAATCCAAAGCCTTGACCACCGGGAACACGGAGGATCACGGGGACAACTCGCCATTTTTCCTACCCCGTGTCCTCCGTGGTTTTCCTGTTTGGCTTTCGAATTTTGAGACAGCTTCGAATCTCTTTGCCGCCATGCGGTGCATGGCAGTGATCATCCGTGTCCTGAGGACACCAACCGAGGAGGGTGTGTGAGATGAAAAGGCAGAGCGTGTGGTACTGGAGTATCCCCCTGTTGTTGTGCGGCTGGCTCGGGGCTGCCGCGGTGCAGGCGGAGGAGGCCAAGACGCCGCCCTACGGCTACGGCATGGGGCCGGGCATGATGGGTGGCTACGGGCCGGGCATGATGGGGCGTGGCTATGGCCCCCGTTGGGATGACGATGGCGGTGGCTACGGCATGGGTCCGGGCATGATGGGCGGCTATGGCATGGGCCCCGGCATGATGGGTGGCTATGGCATGGGTCCCGGCATGATGGGTGGCATGGGCGGCGGGATGATGGGCGGCATGGGCATGATGGGGCCGATCTGGTCGCTGGACCTCAACGACAACCAGCGCCGTGCCGTGGAAAACATCATGAACGAGCAGCATACCCAGCACTGGGCAATGATGACCTCGCAGTTCGGCAACTACGGCAAGCTGCGCGAACTGTACAGTGCGGAGATGCTCGATGCCGCGGCCATCGGCAAGGTCTACGACGAAATCTTCCGCAACCAGCGCGCGATGATCGAAAGCGGCATCAAGACGCGCAACCGCATCTACGACCAGCTTACCAAGGAGCAGAGGGAACAGCTCAAGCGCTGGCGCTGGAGTGGACGCTGGGGCCGCTAGGCCCGAAGGAGGGGCGGCCGCGGCCGCCCCTTTTCCTGATCTGTGTCAATGCTGCCCGGCGCTGCTTACCTGTTACACTTACGCCCCGTTTGGCCGTTTTGCGAGGCAGTGCATGACCTCCGATGTTCCCCCCGGGTCGCCGTTCGACCTGAATGACGTTGCCGCTTATCAGCGCTGGCGCGAAGCCAAGCTGGCCGACTACCCGCAACAGGCCGCGCAACTGATTGTTGAAGTGCGCGACCCGCGCGCACTCAGCACCGCCGAGTTCGATGCCCTGCAACAGCGGCTGGGCAAGACCAACATGGCCATCTACGCGGCGGCCACCGGCGACGATCCGGACAAGGCCATCCCGCGTGAGCTGGGCCGCCGCTTCGGCCTGGTGCGGCTGGACAGCAACTACCTCGCCGACGACGACGGCATCACCTCGCTCACCGTCAATCCGGACGGCGAACATCCCAATTACATTCCCTATACCAACAAGCCGATCAAGTGGCACACCGACGGTTACTACAACACCGCGCAAAACCAGATCCGCGGCATGATCCTGCATTGCGTGCATTCCGCGGGCGAGGGCGGCGACAACGGCCTGCTCGATCCGGAGATCGTCTATATCCTGCTGCGCGACGAAAATCCGGATTTCATCCGCGTGCTGATGCGGCCCGACGTGATGACCATTCCGCCGGGCAAGGACGGGGAAGGCGGCGAGCGCGATGCCGCCAGCGGCCCGGTGTTTTCCTATGACGCCGCCAGCGACAGCCTGCACATGCGTTACACCGCGCGCAAACGCAACATCGAGTGGAGCCAGGATTCCATGACCCACGACACGGTGGAGTTTCTGGAAAACCTGCTCGACGGCGATCTGCCCTACCGGGTCCGCGCCCGGCTCGAACCGGGCATGGGGCTGATCTGCAACAACGTGCTGCATGATCGCAGCGCCTTCTACGATCCGTCCGGTGGCGAGCGGCGCCTGCTGTATCGCGCGCGCTATTTCGACCGCGTCGCCGGTACCGGCGTGCATCAGGTTTATCCCTACCTCTAAGCCGCGCGGCGCCATGCGCGGCGCTGTTTTTGCACCATGTTGGGGCAACGGCAACGGCAGGTTGCCGTCCCCTTCTTCTCCCGCTACCCTACGCGCCCCGCCGCTCCCGCGCCGCATTGACCTTCATCAATGCGCCCTGCGCCGGGCAGGCCTGATCATGCCCCTCACACCGCGTAGAGGACCCCAGCTATGACCACCATCACCGAGTTCATGGAGAGCGATCATCGTCGTTGCGACGAGCTGTTCGCCGCCGCCGAACGACTGGTGGCTGCCGGCGAGTGGAGCGCCGCAGCCGACGCCTATGCAAAATTCCATAGCGCCATCGAACATCATTTCAGCATGGAAGAGGATGAGCTGTTTCCCGCCTTCGAGGACGCCATGGGCAGCACCATGGGTCCGACCCAGGTGATGCGCATGGAACACGGCCAGATGCGTGCCCTGTTCGAGCGCATGCGCAATGCCCTGGCCGTGAAGGAGATCGAGGACTATCTCGGCGCCTCCGATACCCTGCTGATCCTGATGCAGCAGCACAACATGAAGGAAGAGCAGATGCTCTATCCCATGAGCGAGCGGGCCCTGGCCGACGGCACTGCCGCGCTGCTGCAACGCATGCAGGCGGTGGGGTAAACCATCGTGCAGGACGCAGAGCGCAGTATCGACGTCAGCGCGCTCGGACCGCCGGAGCCGCTGCTGCTGACGCTGGCCGCCGTGGAGCAGTTGCGGGCGGGCGAGTATCTGCGCATGCGCCATCGCATGAAGCCCTGTCTCCTGTATGACGAACTGCAGCGGCGCGGTTACGGCCACGACACGCGCCGCGGCGACAACGGCCTGTGCGAGGTATTCATCTGGCGCCACGGCGACAACGCCGCCGCCGCCGCCGCCCGCAACGCCGCCGCCGCGCTGTCTCCCTGGATCGATGCCTGATACGTCGCCTGCCTGACGCCCAAGATCGATAACCGCCCATGCGTCCCAGTACCGCCCTGCTCAGCCTGGAACAGACACCGCCCCTGTCGGTGCCGTTGCGCTTTTTCCTGACCGCGCCGCTGTTCGGCATCGCCGCGGCCCTGCTGGCACTATGGCTGGGGCCGGAGGCGATGGGGTCGCGCTGGCAGCCCGGCGTGCTGGCCTTTACCCATCTGCTCACGCTGGGCTTTCTGGCGATGGTGATGTTCGGTGCGATGTTCCAGTTGCTGCCGGTGCTGGTCGGCGTGCAGCTGCGCCGGCCGGTGCCGACCAGTGCCGCCATCCACCTGCTGTTGAGCGGCGGCACGCTGTTGCTGGTTGCGGCGTTCCTGTCGGATCACAACGCCTGGTTCATCGCCGCCGCCGTGGTGCTGGCCCTGGCGCTGGGCCTGTTCATCATCGTCATCGGCCATGCCCTGTGGCAGGCGCGCTCGACCCACGAAACGGTGTGCGCCATGAAGCTGGCGGTGGTGGCGCTGGCGGCGACCCTGGTGCTGGGGTTGCTGCTGGTGCTGGCCAACATCGGCAGCGATCTGGCGCCGCTGCGTGCGCTGATCGACGTGCACCTGGCCTGGGGCCTGCCGGGCTGGGCCGGACTGCTGCTGGTGGGCGTGGCCTATCAGGTGGTGCCCATGTTTCAGATCACGGCGGAGTACGCGCCGCGCCTGCGCCGCTGGTTTGCCTGGGCAGTGCTGCTGCTGCTCATCGCCTGGTCGCTGGCGTTCCTGCACCTGCCCGCTCTGGCCTGGCTGCCGGGCAGCGGGCTGGCGGCGGCCTTCGTGCTGTTTGCGGTGGTGACCTTGCGTTTGCAGCACAAGCGCCTGCGCCGCCTGCCCGACGTCACCGTGGATTTCTGGTATCTGGGACTGGCCTGCCTGCTGCTGGCGGCCGGCCTGTGGTTGCTGCACCAGTTCGCGCCGCAGCTGATCCGCGCGCAGTGGTTTCACTTGTGGTGGGGCGTGCTGGTGTTGATCGGCGGCGCGGGCGCGGTGATCAGCGGCATGCTGTACAAGATCGTGCCGTTCCTGATCTGGCTGCACCTGAACAACCGGATGCAGCAGGCCGGGCTGTGGCAGGGCGATATACCCACCATGCGGCAGGTGATCAGCGAGCGCAGCGCGCGCCGCCATCTGTATCTGCACGGTGCGGCCACCGTGCTGTTGCTGGCCGGCGTGGCGTGGCCTACGCTTGTGTTCTACCCCGCGCTGCTGCTGCTGGCCGCCGCCTATGCCCTGCAACTGTGGAACCTGCTGGGCGCCTTGCGTATCTACCGCGCCGTCGTGCAGCAGGCCGTCACGCCGTAGGTGCCGCCGGCGGGACCCACGGCCGCGTGAAGATTGAAGGGTAGCGCCGTTCGATCTTTCTCCCCGGTCCGTTCATGGAGTCGCGCAATGGCAAACCTTTTCCTGCTGGCGCTTGCGGCCCTTCTTCCCTTCCTCGCCCTGCTGCTGCTCTACGGCGCCTCGCGCTGGCGCGTGGACGGCGCAGCCCTGCGCACGCAGTTGCGGGCGGTGCACTCCGCGCCGACGCCGCAACACTATGACCCGCAGGAACTCGACGCGCTGCCCGCACCGGTGCAACGCTATTTCCGTGCCGCGCTGACGCCGGGGCAGCCGCTGGTGGCGGGCGCCGCGCTCGCCCACAGCGGCAGTTTCAACATGAGCGAAACCGCCGAACGCTGGAAACCGTTTACCTCGCAGCAGCAGGTCGTCACCCGGCGTCCGGGCTTCGTCTGGGAGGCGCGCATCGCCATGGCGCCCGGTGTGCCCGTGCGTGTGTACGATGCCTACGTGGCGGGGGCCGGCGTCCTGCATGCCACGCTGTTCGGCGTGATGCCGCTGGTCAACATGGTGGGCACGGCGGAACTGGCGCGGGGCGAGTTGATGCGTTTCCTGGCGGAGGCGGCGTGGTATCCCACGGCGCTGTTGCCGAGCCAGGGCATGCACTGGGAGGCCGTCGATGCGCAGTCGGCCCGGGCGACGCTGATGGACGGCGACACGGTGGTGTCCCTGCTGTTCCGTTTCGATGACGACGGACTTATCGACAGCGTGCGCGCCGATACCCGTGGTCGCACGGTGGACGGCGCCGTGGTGCCCACGCCGTGGGAAGGACGCTGGTGGGATTACACGGTGCGGGACGGCATGCGTGTGCCCATGCAGGGCGAAGTGGCGTGGCTGCTGCCGCAAGGGCCATTGCCGTATTGGCGCGGGCGCATCGAGAACCTGGCGTATGAGTTCACGTGATGTGCCGGAGGGCAGAATTACATTGGCTGATTGATTGGGGCCGTCGATGTGCAAGCTGATGGGTTTCGCTTCACCGCTCCTGCGCATCCATGCGCCCGCGGATTTAATGCGTCCATGCACGTCGCTCTACCCATCCTACGAAGCTTTGGTGGTTCGCTACGCAATCTCGCGCATCGTTGCGAGAATATTGAGCCCGCGCTGCTTGACCGTTTCCTAACCGATTGTGTCGACGGACGACTGGATTGAATGCCCACCGCACCACCCATGTAGGATGGGTAGAGCGCAGCGAAACCCATCAGGCCGTTCGCTTACCATTCAAAGACTGCTGCGCCGACAAGATGAGCAGGGTGAACACAATGGAAGGAATCTTGTTCCTCCTGCGTCATCCTGTGAGTCTTGCCGGAGCTGTTCTTTCTACCTCCGGCGCACCGGTCAGTGCATCAGCTCGCGTTCCAGTGCCTTCAGGTCGAGGTCTGCGGCGCGGGTTTTGGCGCCGCCGTCCTGGCACAGCTTGCGCGCCTCTTCCTCGCTCTTGCTGAAGGCCTGCTCCCAGGTGAGCACGCACACGTCGGTGGGCCGCGCCTGCCAGCCGTCGTTGCAGGTCTTTACCGTCTGCTTCGCATCGGCGTCGGGATTGTTGCCCATGGTGGCCTGCCAGCAGGCGGCGGTCAGGTCCTGGTACATCACCTGTTCGGCGGCGTCGAAGCCCTTGTCCTTGGCGTACCAGATGAAGCTGGGATGATTGGCGCCGATGACGGTGGCCTTGCTGCCGCCGCCGAGGTCGAGGGTGCCGGTGTCGAGCACCTGGAGGGCGACGCCGTACTGCTGCTGCACCCAGTTGCGCACCGGGTAGCCGTAGGCCACCACCGGGCGCGCCGCGCCGCTGTCGCGCTTGAGCAGGAACTCCAGCATGTTCTTGGCGTAGGGCGCGTAGTAGGGGTAGGTGGCTGCCAGGGTGCTGCCGGCGCTGGCCGGTGCGGCGATGGGGGCGATGTCGACGATGGCCTCGTACAGAGTCACGTCGGCGGCGGCGACGCCGTTTTCCTGCAACAGCGACTCCCACCGCTGGCTGGTCTTGGAGCCGAGGTAGTCCTGGTCCGGCAGTGAGTAGTCCGGCGGGAAGTGCAGCAGCTGCACCGAGCGCTGTTCCACCAGGGCCAGGCCCAGGGGCAGGAAGAAGCGCCATTCCTTGTCGTTCCACAGGCCGGCGGCCTTGAGCTGCGCGGTGGCTTCCACGCCCTGTTCACCGATGGCGAGGAAACGCGGCAGGCGCCGGCTGTAGTCGAGCACGTGCCAGTTGGAGCTGCGCACGGTGGCGGTGTAGTTGCCGAGGTCGTTCCACACGGTGACGGCCAGATAGGGCAGGCCGTCGCGCTCGCCGCTTTGTTGCGTGTAGTGGGTGAGGGTGTCGGTGAGGGACTGCGGGCTGTCCGGCGTGTTGGGCCAGGAGTAGAGCTGTATCAGGGTCTGCTCGTCGCCCAGTCGGGCGCTGGCTTCGTAGATGCCGGCGGTGACCGGCGTGGCGGGCGGGGTGGCGGCGCAGCCGCCGAGCAGCCATAGGCTGAGCAGTAACCAGGTCCACACGGCCTTCTTCATGGAGCGTCTCCTTGTTTACGTTTTGGTTGCCGCCGGCCCGGCCGGCAGGGTGAAGTGTACCGCAGTGCCTTCGCGCAACCGGCTTTCCACCCACAGTTCGCCGCCCTGGCGTTCCGCCAGCTCCTTGCACAGCAGCAGGCCGAGGCCGCTGCCGGGCTCGCCGGCGGTGCCGGGACGGCTGGAAAGGTGGGCGATCTCGAACAGATCCGGCAGTTTCTCGGGATCGATGCCGATGCCGGTGTCGCGCACGGTGACGCGCACCACCCCATCCTGCGGCGCAGCCTCGATGGTGACGAAACCTTCGCGGGTGGTGAACTTGATGGCGTTGGAGAGCAGGTTGCGCAGCATGGTTTGCAGCATGTGGGGATCGGCCCGCACCACGACATCCGCCGCCACGCGCCGTTCCACGGTGATGTTCTTGAGCGAGGCATGGAGCACGATGGGGCCGCTGGCGGTTTCCAGCGCTTCGGCGAGCCTGACCGGCTGCGGCGAGCACTGCTCCTGATCCAGTTGCAGGCGCGACCAGTGCAGCAGGTTTTCCAGGAAGCGCATCAGCTGCTGCATGGCTTCGCGCAGGGTGCCGAAACGTTCGTTCAGCTCCCGGTTGCCCAGCTCGCGGATCTGGCTGTCGATGATGCCGAGCAGGGAGACGATGGCCCCCACCGGGCTGCGCAGGTCGTGGGCCACGAGGGAGAACAGGCGGTCCTTGCTGGCGCTGGCGGCGGTGAGGCGGTCGGCGGTCTGGCGCAGTTCCCGTTCGGCCTGTTCGCGCTGCGTCATTTCGCGGCGCAGGCGCACGTTGGTGCCGGACAGTTCGCGCGCCGCCTTTTGCAGCGAGCCGGTCCAGTGGGTGAACAGCTGGGCGCCGAAGAAGGCAATGAACAGGATCAGGATCAGCACCGCCCAGTAGAGCATGGAGGTGGATTCGGCGGTGGCGAGGGCGGCCTCGCGCCAGGCCTGGGCATCGGTGCCGGCCAGGGCCGCGTCGAGCCGGCCGGCGGAGAGCGTCACCGTGAAATGCAGGTAGAGCAGCACGCCGGCGATGATGACGGCGCCGGCCGCCAGGGTTCCCCGCGCGTGGCGCGGGCGCGCGCTGATGGCGCCGAGATGGCGGTCGCGCCAGCGGCTCACCGCCGGGCTGAACAGGTACAGCAGCGGCGCCACCAGCAGCAGGTTCTGCAGCAGGCCGCCCAGCCACCAGCCCTGCCAGATGGGCAGCAGGTCGTGGATGCCCAGGGCGTTGGTGTGGGTCCAGATGAAGGAGCCGGTGGCACCGAAGATGCCGCCGACGAAGGAAATCAGGGCGAAGAAGGCCAGTGCCGTGAAGGAGCGCAGGTCCACGGGCATGGGGATGGCGCGGTAGGCGATGGCGAACACCGCCAGGGACAGCGGATCGGCGAAGGCGAACAGCAGCGACCAGCCCAGCGGCATGCCGGAATACAGCGCCAGCACCAGGGTGGCCATATAGGCGGGCACGAAGCCCCACCAGAAGCCGAACCAGAGGACCCACAGGGTGCAGAAGATGAGCGGCGGGTAAACGGTGACGTAGATGTCCACGCCGCCGAAGCGCAGGGGCAGGCCGGACCAGCCGTAGGCGATGGAGGCCAGGCCCAGGCCGATGCCCAGCGCCAGGGTGGCGCACCACGCCACCAGCAGGGCGGCGCCGTCGAAGTGCTGGCCGAGGGGTTGCAGGGCGCGCAGGCTCACCGCGCGGTAACGTGCCGATGCACTGTGGGCCCCTGGCATATGTTCCTGATCCATGGATTATTTCTTCCTGCTTGGTCGAGCGGCACGTCGGCATGGGGCAACACACATGATGGGCCCCAGTGTAGCGTGTGCGGGAAGGACATAAAACCGGGAACGGCGATGCAGGCGGCGTTTATCGGCCCGCGCCGGCCATCGAAAGCTTTGATAGGTTCCAGACAGAAATGCTCAGGCTTTGCTGCTACAGTTTCGGGTGAACGCAAGTCTTTTCGACACAGGGTGTGCTCCCCGCCACGGAGGGCTGATTCCACTGTCTCTCCCGGAGGTGATGATCATGCGTCGTCCCTATCTGGAACATTACGTATCCCCCATTTCCATGCCCGAAATCCGCACCGTCGATCCCATGCGGCCGTGGTTCTGGCTCAGCGAGGGCTGGCGTGACTTCGTGGCAGCGCCCGGCCTCAGCCTGGGCTACGGCCTGATGGCGGCGCTGGCCTTTGCCCTGGTCTCCCTGCTGCTCGGCTCGGCCGGCTCCTGGCACTGGGCCATCGCCCTGATGCCGGGCTTCCTGTTCCTCGGTCCGGTGCTGGCGGTGGGGCTGTACGAAATCAGCCGGCGCCGCGAGGGCGAGCTGGACAGCACCCTGGCCGACACCGCCCACGGCTGGCGCCGCAACATCATGACCAGCCTCAGTCTGGGCATCATCATGGTGTTGCTGATGCTGGCCTGGTTCATCGCCTCCATGCAGCTGACCGCGCTGTTCGTGGCCAATGCGGGGGTGATGGCGATGGTGTTCGGCGGCGGGGCGGATCTCGCAGGCTTTCTTTCCTCCATCACCTGGCCCATGGTGGCGGCTGTCGCCATCAGCGGCGTGGCGGCGCTGGCCGTGGCCTTCGTCCTGACGGTGGTGGCGGTGCCCCTGGCGGTGGATCACGAAGACATCGACGTGATTACCGCCCTGATGGTCAGCGTGCAGGCCTGCATACGCAACGGGCGGACGATGCTGCTGTGGGCGGCCCTGGTCACGGTATTTGCCGGCATCGGCATCCTGCCGCTGTACCTCGGCCTGATCGTCACCTTCCCGCTGCTGGGCTATGCCACCTGGCATGCCTACCGCGACATCGTCGGACAGTAGGCCGGACATAGCGTAGCGGTGTCCGGCGACGTTGCCCGATACCGTTGCGCTATATCGGGCCTACATTGCTATGCCACCTGGCATGCGTATCGGGATATCGTTGGGCAGTGACGGAAGGGGCTGGGGGTCAGGGACTAGGGGCTAGGGAAGGAGTGCGCTGCGCACACCGTGGTTTTTCTTGTCACTTGCAACTTGTCACTTGTAACTGCCTCACCCACCCAACATTCCTTTCAGGTTCGCCAGTTGCGCCTTGCCGCGTTCCTGGCGCACTTCCGGCGCAACTTCCACGCCGGTGCCTTCCCATTCCAGATCGTCCTGCGGCAGTTCCTCCAGGAAGCGGCTCGGCTCGCAGCGCACCAGTTCGCCGCCGCGGCGGCGGCGGGTGGCGACGGTGAGGGTGAGGGTCTTCTGCGCGCGGGTGATGCCGACGTAGGCCAGGCGGCGCTCTTCCTCGATGGTTTCCATCTCGATGCTGTTGCGGTGCGGCAGCAGTTCCTCTTCCATGCCCACCAGGAACACGTGGGGGAACTCCAGGCCCTTGGCGGCGTGCAGGGTCATCAGGCGCACGTTGTCGCTGTCGCTCTCTTCATCGTTGCGATCGAGCATGTCGATGAGGCAGATCTTGTTCACCAGCAGGGTGATGTCCGGCTCGCCGCCTTCCTCCTGTTCGGCCAGGCGCTTGACCCAGTCGAGGAGCTCGTAGACGTTGCCCATGCGCCGCTCCGCGGCCTTGATGTCGTTGGAGGTGTCCTTGAGATAGGTGTCGTAATCGATCTCGCGCACCAGGTCGCGCACCGCCTCCACCGGATCGCCGCGCCGCGCGCGATCGCCGATGTCCACCAGCCAGTGGGCGAACTGTTCCACCCGCTCGTAGGCGCGTTCGGACAGCTGCTGCTTGAGGCCCAGTTCGAAGCAGGCGGTGAACAGGCTGATGCCGCGGCCGCCGGCGTAGGCGCCCAGCTTTTCCAGCGTGGCCGGTCCGATTTCGCGCCGCGGCGTGTTCACCGCGCGCAGGAAGGCGGTGTCGTCGTCCGGATTCACCAGCAGCTTGAGATAGGCCAGCACGTCCTTCACCTCGGTGTGGGCGAAGAACGAGGTGCCGCCGGACAGGGTGTAGGGGATGCGCTGTTCGCGCAGCGCCTTTTCGAACAGGCGCGACTGATGGTTGCCGCGATAGAGGATGGCGTAGTCGCGGTGTTCGGTGCGGTGCTTGAACTTGTGGGCGATGATCTGCCCCACCACCTTGGCCGCCTCGTCCTCCTCGTCGGCGCAGGACACCACGCGGATCGGATCGCCGTAGCCCAGCTGGCTCCACAGCTGCTTTTCGAACACGTGCGGATTGTTGGCGATGATCTGGTTCGCCGCCTTGAGGATGCGGCCGGTGGAGCGGTAGTTCTGCTCCAGCTTGATCACCTTCAGGTTGGGAAAGTCGGTGTTGAGCAGGGCCAGGTTTTCCGGCTGCGCGCCGCGCCAGGCATAGATGGACTGATCGTCGTCGCCCACCACGGTGAGCGCGGCGCGCGCGCCCACCAGCAGCTTCACCAGTTGGTACTGGGTGGCGTTGGTGTCCTGGTATTCGTCCACCAGCAGGTAGCGGATGCGGTTCTGCCAGTGCTCCAGCACCTCCGGGTGCCGCATGAACAGCAGCACCGGCAGCATGATCAGATCGTCGAAGTCGAGGGCGTTGTAGGCCTTGAGGTGGCGGTTGTATTCGCCGTAGATGCGCGCGGCGCGCATCTCGCCGTCGCTGGTGGCCAGGGTCACGGCCTGCTCCGGCGTGGTGAAGGCATTCTTCCAGCGCGAGATCTGCTGGTGCAGTTCCTTCAACAGATCCTCGTTGACGTTCTCCTTGCGCAGCAGTTCCTTGATCAGGTTGGCGCTGTCCTGGGCATCGAAGATGGAAAACGAGGGCTTGTAGCCCAGGTGCTTGCCCTCGCGGCGGATGATGTCCAGGCCCAGGGTGTGGAAGGTGGAGACGCGCAGGCCGCGGCTCTCCTTGCCCTGCAACAGCTTGCCGGCGCGCTCCTTCATCTCCCGCGCGGCCTTGTTGGTGAAGGTGACGGCGGCGATGTGCTGCGGCGAAATGCCGCACTCCTGGATCAGGTAGGCAATCTTCTGGGTGATGACGCGCGTCTTGCCGCTGCCGGCACCGGCGAGCACCAGCAGGGGACCGTCGATATAGCGTACGGCTTCATGTTGGCGCGGATTGAGATCGGACACAGGCGGTTTCGGCAGGCGGGTAGTCAAACGGGGGCGTATTGTACCAGTGCCGCCCTCCGCTCACAGCGCACTTTACCCGGGCCGTGACCTGGTTCATCCTGATGGCCCTCACTCCGACAGGGGGATAGGCCCATGCAGGACGATCTCTACAAGGCGGAACGCCACTGGCGCAGCCGCCGCCTGTTCCACGCCCGGCGCGGCGGCGGGCGCTGGCTGCGCTGGTTGCTGCTGACCATGGTGGCCGCCGGCCTGCTGGTGTGGCAGGAGGAAACCCTGGCCTGGCTGGCGGGAATGCTGGGCTGAAGCCCCCCGAAAAGCGAAACCAACTGCCGCAGAGGCGCGGGGCTCAAAATTGATTTCCTCCGCGGCCCTGCGTCTCCGCGGCGGGATTTTGAAGTTTTTCCCGTTCTTTGCGTCCTGCGGTGAGCGGGCGCTGACAGTAGGCCGGACATAGCGCAGCGGTGTCCGGCAAGGGCGCCCCATACCGCCGCGCTTTCCCGGACCTACCCCCCGCCCCGATCCAGCCGCCGGTAGGCCAGGGCCTCGCTCAGGTGCGGCAATTCCACCTTGTTACTGTCCGCCAGGTCCGCCACCGTGCGGGCCACGCGGATGATGCGGAAATAGGCCCGGGCCGACAGCCCCAGCTTGTCCACCGCACGATCCAGCACATCCAGTTCCCTATCCCCCATTGGGCAGCGCTTGCCGCACTCCAGATTGCTGAGGGCGCTGTTGGGCTTGCCCTGGCGCGCCAGCTGCCGCCGCCGCGCCGCCGCCACCCGCGCCCGCACCGTGGTGCTGTCTTCCGCCGTCCCGTCGGCGGCCCGCAGGGCCTCCTGCGGCAGGCTGGGCACCTCGATCTGCAGGTCGATGCGATCCAGCAGCGGCCCCGAGATGCGGGCGCGGTAGCGCAGGATCTGGTCGCGGGTGCAGTGGCAGCGCCCGCTGGGGTGGCCGAGATAGCCGCAGGGGCAGGGATTCATGGCCGCCACCAGCTGGAAGCGGGCGGGAAACTCCGCCTGGCGCGCGGCGCGTGAAATGGTGATGCGGCCCGACTCCAGCGGCTCGCGCAGCACCTCCAGCACCCGGCGATCGAACTCCGGCAGTTCGTCCAGGAACAGCACGCCCAGATGGGCGAGGGAGATCTCGCCCGGCCGCGGATGACTGCCGCTGGCAGTTCTTGCATTATTTTTAAAATAACTAACAATAATTAAGAAAATGGTCACCAGACGCATAAAATCGGACCCGTCCAGGGTTACCGGGACGGTCGCCACGGGGCAGAAATTCGAGAGCACCCTCGAAGAGGACTTCTATGTCCTGCTCCGATTCAACCCTTGGGTGGAGGATTTCGAGGTGCAGACGGTGCAGGTGCCTTGGACCGACAAGGAAGGCAAGCGCCATACCTATACCCCTGATGTTCTTGTGAGATACCGCAGCGATGTACCTTTGGAAGACCGGCGCCCTCCGATGTTATGCGAGGTTAAGCCAGATCTGGATGCCGAAGGGCGCACCGTCGGAGGGAGAACCCGTAAATTCCGCAAGGAGAATTCCGAGCACAACACTCTGAAATGGGAGGCGGCCGAGCATTTCGCTGCCGCCAAGGGGTGGGGCTTTAAGGTCTACTACGAGAGCGATATACGTACGCCCTACCTGGAAAACGCCCGTTTCCTTTTGGCGTTTCTGGAAAGGTCTGTTGAGCCTCGCAGCGAAACGGCTCTCCTAAACAACCTGGCACGAATGGGGCCGATGACGGCAGGTGACCTTCTTGCGACCATCACAACAGATCGCCAGGACCGAGCGCTGATTTTGCCGACTTTCTATCACCTGGTTGCCACAGGACGTATCGAAGCTGATTTAACCGAGCCATTTACGCTCAAATCGACCGTACGGGTACCTGAACATTGAGTAATGGACTGGTTAAGTTTCACATAGACGCCATCGTCCGGTTCCAGGGCGAGGACTGGCGGATCATGCACGTCCCCGATTTCAACCGAGTGTTGGCCAAGCGCCTCAGCGATGGCCATCTCGACTTCTTGCCGACTGCTGAACTTGCCGGTGGCCCACCCTCCCTACTACCGGGCCAAGACGGGGGGGCGGAAATGTCGGAATCATCTGAGGTAGAGGCCTCGCCCGCTGCCCGGTACGGGCTTGCCAAGCGCGTGCCACGCCCCACACGACAGGGCTCTACGGCCGATGAAAAGAACCTGGAGCAACTGGTCGCCCAGTTTAAAGAACTGGTAGATATCGTCCGAGTTCCCAACAGAAAACGTGGGGCTAAGGTGAAGGCCTTTGCAGACCAGCACGGCATAACGTTGCCGACGGCATATCGCCGGCTAGCCATAGTTGAAGCTACGCCCACCGTTGACGCATTGAATCGCGCGGTTCGCTCTGACAAAGGAAAGCCGCGGCTTAACGTAGCGGTGGCGGCAATAATCCGTGAGAAGCTCCAAAAGCACCGGCGCATTCCAGAGGCTAAGACGCTCGAGCGGGTGAGGGACCTCGTAAATGGCGTATGTAGGTCCCGTGATTTGCCAGAGGTATCGATCGAGACGATCCGGCGATTCGAACAGGAAATACCTCTGAAACAACGTCTCGAAGAGATGGGGCGCCTGGAGGAGGCAAAGGCGCTCTATGGCAACAAAGTCGGTCACCTCCCAGGGAACGACTATCCACTTGCCTTGGTGCAAATCGATCACACTCCCTGCCAGATATGCTTCGTCGACGAAATTGACCGGATGCCAATCGGCGATGCGTGGCTGACCCACGTGATCGACACCTACAGCAGGATGATCCTGGGCTTCTTCCTGTCATTTGACGCGCCATCGGCACTGAGCGCGGGTATGGCGCTGGCTCAAGCCATCCTGCCCAAGGAGTCATTACTGCGTCGGCTCGGGATCGAAGGTGAATGGCCATGCTGGGGTTACCCCGACATCGTGCATGTCGATAATGCCCAGGACCTGAATGGCCGGATGATGCACAGTGCCCGCGAGCAGTTTCGCTTCGATCTGATAGATCGCCCAGTCGGCAGCCCCAATTTCGGTGGCACTGTAGAAAGCGCGTTCCGCACGTTCATCAACAGACACAAAGAGACGCCCGGAACGAAGTTTTCCAATATCTTCGAGCGAGCCGAATACGATTCCGAAGGGCGCGCCATAATGACCCTCCGCGAATTCGAGGTTCTGTATATCGAATTCCTTGTGAACGACTACCACCTTAAGGGCCATCGAGGGCACGATATGGACCTTATGGCGCCCCTGCAGAAATGGAAGCTCGGCATATTTGAAGGTGACAAGCGGCCACCACGAGGACTCCCTGACCGCCCTACAGATGAACTCTCAATAAAGCTGGGCTTCCTGCCATATGAGATGCGGACGATCCAGGACGGGACCGTCAGTATGTTCGCAGAAAAATACTACAGCGGTGTTTTGCAGCAAGTGATGCTCGATATTGACCCAAACGCTCCGAAGGACAAGCGGCGGTTTATGGTCCGATATGACCCGCGTGACATTTCACGTGTTTGGTTGTTCCGTGAGAAGACACAGAGCTATATCGAGTTGACGTTCGCGGATGCTCGTAAACCGGCGATTACTCTCTGGGAGCACAATGCCCGCAAGAAACGTCGCGGGGATCCGGCGCGAGAATTCGTGGAGCAGCGATTCCAAAGCATCCAGAAACAGGATGAACTTCGCGTAATGAGCGCAAAAGCTACCAAGAAGGCACGCAAGGAGCGGCAACGTGAAACAGAACGAAAGCGCGGCGCATTAACGAGCCAGGAACGTCCGCCACGGCCGAAGTCGCCACAATACGATGATGACCTTATCATATCGGACAATGATGCCGAGGAGCTGAAGCGCCTTTCTGAAAGGGTGCGCCCCGCATCGGTGAAAGGCCATGGTGGGAACACTAATGACGGAAACTAGCCGCTATCCACACCTCAACGGCGATGCCGCTGTTGCCGCGGACATGGATAATGAAACCCGTATCAAATATATGTACGCGGATCGTTACGTCCCGTATGACAGAGCCGACAAGATCATATCCGAACTGGAGTTCTTGGTGGGGCTGGATGACGCAATACGCCCCCAAGGCCGGCTGCTGGTGGGTTCATCGCTCAGTGGCAAGACGACCATTCTGAACGAGTTTTTCAAGAGGCACCCGGCCGATGACAACCTTGATGGCGAGGCCGTAAGGGTTCCTGTCCTCTATGTCTCTTTGCCAGAAAGCCCAAAAGACAGTATCTACTACCAGATCCTTGGCCGGCTTGGCGTCCAACTGCCTTCCTATACAAAATTCCACGTTATTAGAGAAACCGCGCTGAAGTTGATGTGCGACATCGGTATGCGTGTGCTAATCGTTGATGAAGTCGGGAATTTGCTTGAGGGAAGCAAATCTCATCAGCGGTTAGCGATGAATACTCTGAAGGCGATTATGAATGAAATCAGAAGACCGCTTGTGGCGGCCGGCACGGAAGATGCACTGCAAGCTATCAGTAGTGACCTGCAAATTCAAAGCAGACTTGCTCCCATACAACTGCCGCCATTTAAGTGCGATAGGCAGTTTTCTCTTCTGCTAGCCGGATTCGAGATGATGCTACCGCTTCGTGAGCCATCGAATTTTGGTAAGAACGCGAATCTCATTCGTAAAGTGCATCTTATGACCGGGGGGGTTATTGGCAACGTATCCGATCTGCTTAACCGTGCGGCGGAACATGCCATTAAGCTCGGTATCGAGTACGTGGATGAAGAGATATTGGATAAGTGTTCCTTCGCAAGATATGAGTGACACCCCCTAAGATCCAGACGCCTGGGGGTAAGGACAAGTGGCAGGAGATGAGAAATGCGAATTTCCCATGGCTTGTCTGGCCGCGTACTGCCGGCACATCCCCACCAACTGCCTGATGAGCTATTTACATCCTGGTTTGTCCGTACGGCCCATGCTAATGGCCTAAAGGCGCAGGTGCTCGCTGACCGGCTCTACGGCAAACAATGTAGCTTTTGGGCCAGAGACCAAGACAAATTAGCGGCGCCACACATATTGTCGGCATTCGCGGGGATAGTGGGTTGTAGCTACGAGGAAGCTCTCGCTGCGACACTAAGGCCGTATGAAGGGACTATCTATTCCAGTCATAACCCTTATGGCAATACGCTGTGGATTCTTCCGATTGGCGTTCGCC
The DNA here is from genome assembly GCA_002840095.1 of Gammaproteobacteria bacterium HGW-Gammaproteobacteria-1. GTDB lineage: Bacteria > Pseudomonadota > Gammaproteobacteria > Thiohalomonadales > Thiohalomonadaceae > Sulfurivermis. The sequence goes on from PGZL01000008.1 coordinate 174,574, forward strand.
ATAGGATCAGAGATCGGCCCGGCCAACAGTACTGTCCCCTTTGCCTTGTCGAGGATGCAATCCCCTACTACCGTCGGCGGTGGCGGCTATCGTATTACACGATTTGTGAGATACACGGTACGCAGATGCATGACTGCTGTCCTGAGTGCCAGGCACCTGTCGCGTTCCATCGCCTGGAACTGGGGCATAAGACAGAGACGCTGCCTCGCCTCGCTACGGCCTGTTATAGATGCGGCTTTGACCTGGCGCGAGCGCCCGCGTGGTCACCGGATGCCCTGGATGGCCAATCGATCATGGCGCTGCGGGCATTCCTTGCCTTTCATGATATCGGGTGGTGGTTTCACGCAAAGGAAGATATACCATCTATGCCTGACTACCTGAAGGTTGTTCACCACGTGGTCACCTGGTTGACCTCGGCCCAAGGGGGGAGGTTGCTAAGGTGGGCCGAGGAATCGGTGCGTGGTGTAGCACAACCCTCTGTCAAATACGAAAGGATGCCATTTGAATTTAGGCCGCTTATCACTCGGCACTGGCTATTGGTATGCACATGCTGGCTGTTTCAGGACTGGCCGAACAGGTTCCTTGATGGATGTCGAAGCGTTGGCCTGACGAAATCTCGGATTACACGAAGCGAGGTCATGCCAGGATGGTTTGACCGAGTGGCTGAGGAATTGGCTGTGGTGTGGGGTCATCATACGGAGCACTAGCCATCGACAGCCGATATTTAACGGCATGTGCTTGCGTACCGTTGACTGCCTAAGACAATATTGTCGTTTGACATGATACTCAACGGGTCGTAATGGATGCCGGATACAACAATAACCATAAGGGCGCTTCGAGGGATTGGTCGCGGCCCTCATAGAATTGAGTGGTTTGGACCCGTTCACCGCAAGAGGGGCCTATCGAGCGGCCCATTCACCCACATCGAAGTTGCTCTCAGAAGTATCTCTAATGACCATGTCGCGCGTGGTACTGGATCGGAGGGGCGATCCCCGCCAATTATACGCAGCGTCCCCATCAGTCTTTTGCGGTTGTTTCGAATAGGTGATATCTGGTCGAATGGACACCGCACGGGCGAGTCGACCCTGCCAAAACTGACGCTAGAGCGTGTCACGGTAACCAAAGAAACGTGTGAATTAAGACCTATTGGTCTGCCTGCAAACTTTCCCTCCGGACGGAGATATCCTGTGCCGTTCGAGCATTTCGATTGGCACAAGCCGTATACGGGATCGTTCTGCGCCAAGATTGAAGCCAATGACGGTCTTATAATATTTGTACCCTGCATCGAACTAATCCGGTTCTATCTAGCAAGTAGTGCACTACTGATTCAACGCCTCTTTACCCCACTGGAGAGTAAGAAGCTATATACGTATCGACGGTATAGCGCGCTAGATGGGACGGCGTTTATTCGGCTTTCACCTGGCCTTATTGGTCCCGCAGCCCCTACGGTTGCGAGAATTGCGTTTGACACCGCGGCGGCGAGGGCTGCTTCGTGCATTCTAAATTCATGCATGGCGGCGTCATATAACGGACACGATGTGCATCCTAAGGGCCTCTTTCCTTTTGAGGGTGAAACAACACTGACAGTGAGGGGGATAGAGTTGCCACGCTCCAAGAAACGACGAGTAGTCCTCGCCGCTACTATAGAGCAGTGCATGCACGCATTCCCATTCCAACGCTTATTCTATGAGTCTTCCCATCAGTCACGACCAGTACTTGGGCGCGCAGTGGAGAAGACTGCCATACCATTGTGTGGCGACACACCGCAGGAGAAAAAGACGATAGTCGTAAGTGATGGTGGGGCAAGAGTCGATATAGCGCCGGCAATTATTGACGTTTCGTCTTCCCACACACCCTTTCCGGACCTTGATGCAAAACAGGTTAGGCGTGTAAGGCTCGATCTCGGGCGAAAGAGTACCGGCGGAGGCCGCGCTGATTCATTGACGGACGTGTCCCTAGGTGTTGGTGGGACTAGAGGCGAGGCACATCCTGTGGAGTTTACTGGCGCTGATACAGACCCTGAAATCAGAGAGCTATTGCCGGAGGCTCTAGTCGCATTCATGGATGCGACGAAGATGCTTACAGGGTACGGGTACCAGACGCGACCGGTCATGTTTCTCAATGAAAACGGCCGTAGGCCAAGGGTGATTCTCAAAATTGATGACATAGTTCCAGGCGGAGATAGGCTGCCTTGGCGGGAGCTTATGTGTACTGAACTGTCTCGTGGCCAATTTTCTGGGACTATGGTTGCGCTTACCGGGCGAAGGATATTAATGCCAGATGACGCGGCGCTTACGGTATCAATGCGCAGAGACATTGATATGCATGATATGGATGCGGTGCGCGGATTGATTTTGGCGCTAGTTGATGGCAAAGCGCGCGCAAGACCACCTAGGGATGTGCGACACCTTGCATCTGAAAAAGTCGAAAACTATAGGGTTCTAGCCGAGGAGCTTCGCCTGATAGTTGATTTCTAACGACGAAGACCGGAGCGCGAGTGCAACGAGTGGGGCGAATAAGTCTCAAGTAGCCGGGCTCAGTCACTCGTTGCTATCGTCCTTAAGGTCAGCTGTCAATATGCAGGGCAAGAACGGAGACTTATGCAAATGGTTCTACATAGAATGTGAGCAAGACTGAAAGAGATATTATTGCAAATCTAATGGGGATTGGGTTATACAACAATGAAAGTGTTGGCATGTGACGTGATATGCAAAGAATTTAGAGTGCATGGTATCAGGCATATCAGTCGGACACTGCGATCAGGCACATCAGGATGGGGCGTCTAATATGTTGTCATATGAGGATGAAGCTAGAAAGCTTGAGCGCAAGTTACGTCAATATGCAGAACGTCTATTTTACTCGTCATTCGCGTCCAAATTGTTAACGATAGTTGTCGGTGTTATCGCTAGTTTCTTCGCACAATTGACTGACATTGTCAGTCTAGTGATGCTCGTTCTGTACTTGTTGTCAGAGCTATTGTTGTTTCTACATCAGAATGTGCGAGGAGATTGGGAGTATCTACAACGTAGACTTGATGCCCTTAACTCACTAGGATGGCCAATTCCCAATAAGCAGATGTCGGACCTTAGCACAGAATATAGTCGCCTTTTGAACAAGTCCGAGACTCTTAAGCCGCATCACGCTGAATACTTTGCAAGTACAGCGCCCATTGGCGAATTACGTGCTCTTCAAAATACACAGGAATCCGCCTGGTATGCAAAACATATTGCGAAAGCTACATTCAGGATATATTTGGGACTCATTGGCGCCCTTGTGATAGTCGCTATGGTCGCCCTTTCATTTGTAATAATAACAGCAAATGACTTAAGTGCAGTGGTCGGTGCTACAAGAGGTGCTATCGCTGGGTTTACACTTCTGGTTTCTGTAAATCTATTTACATTTACGCTTGGATATAATGCATACGCTAGGTGCGCCGATCTAATAGAGTCGAACATTGCAGCGCTGCTAGATTCTGGTAGTTATACACAAGAAGACGCAATCCGAATAATGAATGAATACCATTTATGCCATGCGAGCGCCCCAATGAATCCGAGTTGGATATGGAAATGGAAGCGGACAACGTTGGGCGTGAGTTGGAATACGTATCGACGGGAATTAGGAGGGGCCTCCGACTACGTAGGTAAGACGGACTTGGGAGTGTCCAGGCGTGATTAGTCGTGACTGGTTTCATGATATACAACTTCCTCGATTGTTAGTTATTGATGAGGAGCATCAACGTCACGAATTTCGCGTACTTGATGAAAGAATTGAGGATATCCCGGCGGCGCGTATTGGCTACCAAGGTATTGTTCTGAAGGTTTGTGATAAGAATTCAGATTTCCCCTACGCCGCAAAGATTTGTCCGCGAAGTCAGTACGACGCTAGTCGCACGCCGACAGATGAGGCGAGGTTGGGCGCCATTTTGGGAAAAGCAGACGGATTGTTCTGTCTGCCGCGGTTCTATGGATTAGTGACGCTTACATCAGGAGCCGCAGGTTCTGAGTCCCAGTATGTTTGCATTATCACCGACTGGGTCGAAGGAAAAACGCTATTAACATATCTCGAAGAATATCCAGACGAAATCACACCTGAATGGGTGTGCCAAGTGGCTGTCGACTTATATCGCGCCGTGTATTTCCTTGCGAAAAATAAACTATCACATGAAGACCTGCACACAAAAAATGTGATGTTGCAGGATGACAATCCGGACCTCCTTCCTAAGGACGGTAGCGGAGAAAAAATACGACTCATCGTCGTTGACACAGGTAGTGTCACAATGGCTTCGTCCGCGTCTGTAATCGATTTCGTCGCATACATAAAGATTCTTGTTGAAATGTATAATGCAGCGATAAGAAATCGCCGCGCCCTCAAATCGGCTCCAGGGTTTGTCACTAAGTTTCGTGAATTCATTGAGAAACTTGTTGACGATGATGAGAGCCGCTGCTTCGGTGGCGACAGGTACAAAGAGTTGCATCGCATGTGCGAACGGCTGACAAGTGTGAGAAGGAGTCGTGTATTTCAGCCGTTTGATGCAATCTCGGCTGAGCATCTTGCTAGCGACACGCTGTTGCTGCAGCTGTTTAACGAGAAGTTTCCATGGTATTCCACGGTGATGAGCAAGGCGCCTACAGCCTTGGCTGGGCCGCGCGGATGCGGGAAGTCAATGTTTTTCAGATACCTTGCTGCAAAAACACATCTTTCACCTGGGGGGGACTCTCGTAAACTTGAGTCGATTCCATTTCTTGGTGTTTACATAGGATGCTCTAGTGACCTGCAGAATAATCTCTTATGGCTTACTCGCGAAGCAGGTATGGCGGAGCGAAAAGCGAATGAGATCGTTACATTCTTTTCTCTTATCCTGCTCCGCGAACTCTTTAAAACGCTTGCGGCAATCCAGGATAGCGATTTTGCCGCGCAGCTCTATGGGGTTACTCAGAGTTCGATTGATGATTTGATTTCTTACTGCCACAACTTTCTGCCGGAGTCGATCGAAACGCCGCGCTTGGACGGTATAAGTCGAGCGCGTCACTATGCGAATAGAGTTGACAAGCTAAGGGTGACTCTTGGGATCGCCATGCTTCATGATGATCGCCCTCCAATTATATTGCCTGAGACATTTATAGGCGAAGTGACCAATCAACTACAGCAATTGTGCGAGCCATTGATGTCGAGGCCAATAGCGTTTCTCTTGGACGACTATACTAGGCAGCGCATTGGAGTGGGCGTCCAGCGCATTCTGAATAAGGTGGTATGGGAGCGAAAGCCATCTCATTTGTTCAAGATTTCTTCCGAAAAATTTGGATTTGACCCAGACACAATTGATGGGGTGAAGAACGATTCAGAGCGGGAGTTCATGTTTGTTGATGCCGGTAGCTATGCCATTGACCGCATAAATCACTCGAATAACGTTCAGTTCATTCGGAGTCTAGTTGACTTGCGGCTAGAGGCGGCAAACTGGAAAGGCCGCGTGGATACGCTTATAGGTGTTAGCGAATTCAAATCAGATATTGATATGGCTAGATTCATTCGCACCCAAACAAAGGGGGCGAAAAATTATTATAACGGTATTGATGTAATTGCTCGTTTGTGGAGTGGTGATGTTTCTTCTATCTTGCATATCGTGAGAGAAATTTTCGTCGAAGGAGACGTTGGCGCCGATTACAATGAACCTATTGCTAAAAAGACACAGCATAACGCGATAACTAGGGTATCAAGATCGTTCGTTGAGCGTGTTCAGACATACCACCCGTATGGCGACAGCCTCGCACACATATTACAATCGTATGGAGGCTTCGTTAGGGATGTCTTGCGAGCAGGTGCCTATGAGCGGAAAACAGACAACCCTCGACGCCTTATACAAATAGAGTTTTCGCTTCGTCACGAAGACGACGTCTTCGCGCTTTTAAAAGAAGCTGGCTTGCGCCTATATAAGCGTGAAGATGCCGATCTTATTGCCAGAGAATTACTCCGACGCTCGGTGTTTGTTGAACGCAGCGACAGTAGCGCAAAGGAGTCCCCTGCGTTTCGGACCATACGATGGCAGCTTCGTCGGGTGTACCTGCCAAACTTTGGCGCTGCGCTTGAGCGGCACTCCTATTTAGACATTAAAAATATCGAAGAGTTTGTTTCGTTGTTGTATGAACCAAGCAAGTTTCTAGAACACAAGCGTATTGGTCACGGGGTTAGGAAGCACGGGACTTCCGATATGTTTGATGGTGAGGAGTAGCAAATGACAGGCCAGCTAGGTGTTGTCGGAGCTAGGGAAGTAAATGACATTCTAGGGCTCCTTCCTGATCTGGAAGTTGTTGCGGACTCATCTATCGCGCTACCGCAATTATTTATTTTGGCACTTGGCTTCGAAGACAGAGCACCATCTATAGCCCGCTGTTTGCGCACTGCTGCAAATGATGGTGAAAAAATTCGGCGGTCGTGTCTGCTTGGTGTTTATGATACAAATCCACTTGATAACGAACGGAATCGTGGACCCATATATGAGGCCGTTAGTGAATTCGCCGATCATATTGTGACAGTTAATGCAGACCGACCAAATGACGTTTCGGTTGCTATTCGTCGTGAAGTATCGGTGTTATTCGGCGGCACACGGATAGAAGTGGCATTCGACATTAGCGCGGCTTCGCAAAATTATATATTGTCCGTTATGTCTGGTTTATCTTTGGTTTCAGAAAAGATTAATTTGACGATATTGTACACAGAGGCTGCCGAGTACTTTCCAAAGAAATCTAAATTCGACGACGATGTTGGCGCCCTAATAGAGGATGCAGTTATTCTGGGCGATCGGAATGTTCATCTCGAATACGGTGTTCAGGATGTTGAAGGGAATGAGTTATACGCAGGCATATTTGAAGAGGGTCATCCTAATTATGTAATTGCGATACCAACATTTCGCATGGCACGTATAATGCGCTGCTTGAATGCCATCGGAGAGCAGGTCGCTGGATCGCCTATTGATAACGTCTTTTGGATTCTCGGACGCCCTCCGGCATTAGAGAACAGCTGGCGAGCAGATTATCTTCTGAGTATCGTTGAGACGATGATTGCAAGGGCATCTGGTGCTGTGGGTGAGGAGTGCCGTCTTTCGGGTGAGAATTCTGTGTTTTGTAGTACCCTAGATTACAAAGACGTTCTCGCCGAAATACTGAAGCGATCAGATACTTTGATCGATATGAACGTCACAGTTATCAATATGGGGTCCAAAATGCAAGCTATTGGGGCCGCTCTCGCACTCTTGTCTCGCCAAGAAATGGCTGTTACAAGTGCTCGGCCGACGGAATATAACGCCGCATTCTATTCCCAAGGTGAGGGGTGTAAGTGGCGACTGCGGTTCGCGGCATTTGATTACATATTAGCCCGTTTGGGAGAGGTATCGGCGTTAACCTATTCTACGGAACAGTCATAATGTGCTCGGCATGTAATGTTAGCACTAGCCGGCAAACAAGTAAGTTTGATGTCGTGGGTTCAACTCTCTGTGACTACAGGCGGGATAGTGCCGAAAAAATCTCGGAGGGGGTGTCTTTATGCCAAGGCATTTTCCTTGGATGGTCATTGAATTATCCTGATATGGAGATGCTTTGTCAGTGATGGTGGCGAAGTCACAGCCCTTCGAAAAGTATTGGTGAGTGGGGTTGCTGGTGCTCAGTCCGCAGTCACATAAGGCACGGCGCGAACGAAGTAGCAGTCGCCATCAAGGGCTTCGGCAATGGTCTCGTGACGTGGGCGGGCCGGCGTGAGAGAAGTGTTAGCACAACATCCCTGACACTGCCGGTCTCCTTGGCCGCGTACGTTGGCAATAACAGCTAGGCGCGAATAGCGGATGGCCTGTTTGTGGCTCGCGCCGATGATGGTATCCAACTCCTGCCCCCCCTCCCCCCCCAAGCGGGCGCTCCACTGACCCGGTACTCATGAAGTTGCCATGGGATTCCGTGGCAGCAGGGGGAAGACAAGCCTTCGTTCAGCTCCGGAACGTCCTACGATTATGGCTCTCGCCACAATGAACCAGCCTTGACATACCTCCGTTGTGTTGCCCACCGGGGCTCGTTTATCAGGGGGGGCTTGACCCCTCCCTCGTTCGCCTGGCACCCGTTTGGAGAGATGGGGGGTAGGCCATGATGAAAAAAGTGGTGGCCAAAACGATTGACATATCCTAATATGCTTCTCAAATAGGAGAAGGTTGGGGACATGGTAGCCGCGACGAAATTATCTATCGGTCAAAATGCTTCCGGAAAAACGGAGCTGGTACCTGTTCCTCGTGTATCAGATACCGAGAAAGAGCAGCTAAAGTGTCGTATTGAAGATGCTTATAGCCGGTTCCGTGATGCGGTAGATACGGGAGATAAAGACTACATCCGCGAAATGCATCTCCTTTCCAAGAGCTTCGTCTTCTCTGAGAAACATTCGGATATCTGGTCTCAATTTCGCAAACACCGCGCAAAATTTGCGAATGGAACAGACATAGACCCCCAGAAGATCAGGCCAGCGCTAAGACTTGTCGAAGCGAAGAGTGACTGGGAGGCTATATTCCGGATCGTACGGCACACATGGTCTATTCCGTACTCAAAAGGGTATGGTCGTAGGATGCGCTTTGTTGTGTATGACGAATACCATAATGCCGTTATCGGAATCATAGGATTCCAGTCTCCTCCTGCGGACTTGGCCTGTCGCGATAAACTATTCAACTACCCTCTCAAAGAAAAGCTTAATCTAGTTAATCGGACAATGGATGTCTACACGATAGGTGCCATTCCGCCATACTCAGAATTGCTTGGTGGTAAATTGGTTGCTGGCCTTGTCGCTAGCGATGAAGTGCGCCAAGCATACTGGCGTCTCTATGCCGGGAAGCGCACGGTAATGCAAAACGAGTGTATAGAGCAGCCATTAGTAGGAGCAACGACCACAAGTGCTTTCGGCCGGAGCTCGATATACAACAGACTTCGCTTCAACGAAAGAATTTTGGCGGAGCCGATCGGATACACTAAAGGCTTTGGGACGATACATCTTGAACACGTATATCCGGACGTCGTGAAGCTCCTTAAGGGTGAATGTGAGGGGTTTGTTACTGGCGGTTATGGCAATGGTCCAAAAATACGATGGCAACATTTTACTAGAGCGTTGCAGTTGTTAGGTTTGCCATTTTCGTACTTTGAACATGGCCTACGACGCGAGACATTTTTGTTCAAATTTGTTGAAAATATAGAGCACGGAATGTCTGGTGGGGATTTTGGAAAAACAATAAACATGTCTGTGAAGGAATATGCTGAGTATTGGAAGGAGCGCTGGGCATTGCCGCGTTCGGAAAGAATTGATACATGGAGGGGTTTTGATAGGGACTCATATTTTGCTCGCACTTTAAATCAAAAATAGAACAAAGGTATGAGTCGTGAATTATGCTGGTGACCATAATTTATGATCATTAATAGAATTGATCATAAATCAGAGTGTGGCCGAGTGGTCTCCAACACGGCCTCATGTCTAAGCACTTCCCTGTAACTCATCCGCTAACCGGCGTAAGGCCACGACGGCTAGCGAGGAGAGCTACGTCCTTTGGGTGGGCGCTGCGGCGGAGACGCTGTAGAACTCCCTGCTGCGTCTCGGGTGTCCAGAATATCTGCAGGCGATCACGGGTCCGAGTGACAGCTGTGTAAAAGATGCTGTGCGTGATGTCGTCTTCATTTGCATCGGTTATGACGATCTTAACCGAGTCGTACTCGAGGCCCTGTGCCTTGTGGATCGACACGGCGTAGGCTACCTGGAAGGGCACAGTGGTATTCAGCGAGTCGTCGTCCTCGTCGCTGGTATCGACCTCGTAGACGGAGAAACGTACAGTTGAGCCCCCCATCCATTCAAGCTCATCACCGACGACGTCAAACTCACTGAGAGGTCGATCCAGCTCGATGTCGAACTGGATCCGACCAGGGACGTGGTCGATGCCGACAATCCGGCCCTTCAGGTTGTTATAGATCACCGGTCGGAACCGCTCGGTCTCGTTGAAGAGAACGGGATCACCGATCTTGTACGTGGAGACGCGCCAGGTGGTAGCCGCACCAGGATTGCTGCTCTGCAGAAATCGGTTGATGTTGTTGATGCCATAAAGACCGTCGTAGTTCAGGCAAAGAATGATTTCGTCCTGTCCTTGGGACTCGAATAGCGTCTTGTCGAGCACGGTCGAGTACCCGTTGCGGGCCATGATCTCTGCGATATCGTCGTCAATATCCCGAACTTTGTTCCAGAAGCCCAGAAGCGAGTTATTCTTGGTTCTGAAGGGCGTCGTCAGCTCGAACACTGACGTGCTTGGGATAAACGAGCGAATGATTTCGAACCAGTTGCCGAACTGGATCGACTCGATCTGGTAGACGTCACCGACGAGTACGAGCAGCTTGAAGGAGGTCTTCTCCAGGACCTCGATCAGGTCTGCGTTGCTCACGGTACTGCACTCGTCGATAATGAGGAGGTCGTATTCCGGATCTGAGTTTCTCCTACCAATCTGACTGCTGATCGTCCTGAAGTCAGAACTCTGGGCGGTTACCTTGCGTTTGAGGTTGTCGATCGCTGGATTGGTGTGTGCCAGGAAGAGTTTCTTCTTGTCGTTGAAGTAGTGCGCGATGTGCTCCACCATTGTTGACTTGCCAGTGCCAGCCGCCCCGTAGATCAGAGCGACGCGCGACTGGCAGAACAACTGCCTGAGTGCATCCTTCTTCGCTGGGTCGTCGATACCACGAGATGCTTCACTTAACCAGCGCTCAACGGCTTGGGTGTAGCCGGCAATTCCGGACGATGCGTACTGCTGAAGCTTCTCAACGATGGAGACAGTGTCGTTCTCATATCCGCGGATGAAAACGTGCCCCTTATCGAGCACGAGCTGGCGGTCCGTATGCTTGTAATAGAGTTTGTTGTTGTAAGTGGAGAGCAAGACGTTGACGTCTCCGAATTCCTCGAGGTCGACCACGGGCGTGTATAGGGCTCCGTGACGTTCCACGTTGTTCTTCACGCGTCGTACGAGCAGTTCGTGGTTCCGCCCGATCGAATCGATGGCTTCGGCAACGTCCCAGTACCTGGGATTGTGGCCAGGAAGCGATGTACAGAACGGCATGTCGTCAAAGGGAATGCAGCCGTACGAAAGGTTCATCCCGGAGAGACGATCACAGCGATCCCGATAGTACTGCCGCTTTAGTGTCTGGTTGTGCATCCGGAGAATGAGATAGCGAAGGACGTTGTGACCTTGGGCGGCTGACCTCACGATGCGGCGCGCCTCATCCAGTATGGAAAAGATTTGCGGGTTGCCGATGGACGCCGTACCTTCCGCCCTCACCGCGGCGTATTTGCTGTCGGGCAAATCAATCAAGTCTAGCAGGCTGCCGGAGCCGACCGTCAGTCCCCGCATCAAGTAGCGATATTCCGCCGAGTTGGTTCGAGTTTCTATGGTGATGCCAAAGAGACGTGCGAAGTTGTCGAACTCGCACGGGCGGATCGAAACCTCCCACTCGCGGATGATCGTGATCGGCATCGTCTGGCCGAGCACATCGATCGAGTCCCGCTGGAGCGTCAACATGGCTGCGTACTTGTCAGTCATGTCAATGTGAGTGAAGGCGATGATGCGGTCAAATTTGCTCACCTTGTTGATGGCGCGGCAGAAGGTTACCTCGTAGTAGATGCGTCCGTTGAGGAAGAACGGGCGCGTCTTATGGATGTAGTATCGTTCCGGGGTACCGCTGTCCAGCAGAGATGAACGGATCGCCTCAATCCTTGCGGCGATCTTCTCGTGGTACTCCCGTAGCGATGGATCGAGGTCAACTGGGAATGCCTCAAGGTTCGCGAGCACCACGATTCCACAGTTGTCTTGAAGCAAGCTGCGGATGCGGTAGAGGTACTCGTAGTACTTGAGCATCAAACGCTCGGAAGCGTCCCCGTCCAAGGTGTAGTGGGAAGCACTTTTCTGAATCAGTTTGTGGAATTTGCCAAGGAAATTGAACCTTGCCTTGCTTCTGGCGAAGGAAAGCCCGGGCTCTACGGCGACGTACTTGAATTCGGCATCGGGTGTGCCCGTGTGGAGAAGGACTGCAACTCCCTCGACTAGATTCCGTAGCTGTGCGAGGATGTTCTGCGAGAGCAAAGCTCGCTGATCCGCCAACGCCTCGATATTCAGACAGATCGCTTCGTCAGCACTCTGAATTTGCTTGCTTACCGTGGTCATTAACCGTCAAGTCCTGCTTGAATATAAGAGATCATGGGCGTCACTATCCTTAGTTGGTGTAGAACTTGCCCAGTGCAGCCTAAGCTAAAGGAGCGCCTATTATAGTCAATGCATTGTAATGTCAATTCCACCAATAAAAACGACAAAACATTAAAACACGATTGACGGTCTTGACTAAAGGCAAGTCTTGTCAATTCCACTAATCAATTCGACCACACAATAAATACTCCGACTGGAACCGGTAAGCGCGAGTCAATGGGGCACCGGCTGCCGATGGACAAGCGCGTGATTCTGTGAATGCACACAGTAAAGATCGCTTTAATTTACTGCGAATTTACTAAAGCGGTCTTTACCATGAATCGTCCCGTTGGAACCTACGTTACCACGACAACGCTTGGGGAGAGCGTCAAAGCCTCCGTCCCAGTCGCTTGCCGCTCCACGCCTACGATTGTTCATAATCAGGCCCACCAAATTCCCGGCCGACAGGTCCGCCTAATGCGCCTTGCAGCTTCCTGTGCCGGCACCATGCAATAGCGAGGTCATCCATAATATGGGGCGGCACACACAACATGGCAGATATCCCATTCATATCATGCTGGAAGGTGCACTCCTCGGGATTGTCGACAGCCAGATAGGCCGGTGACTGGATATCACCTGACGTCATCTCTTCATACAGATGCACACCTGATTCCGACTGGTAATAGATGGATACTTTGGTGCTCATAATGGCCTCACTTGCCGAGGATATGGATCGTAGATCATTGCAATCAGTGCACGTATATCGCCGTCAGCGGTGTGTTCCGCGCGTCATAGAGTAGTCTAGCTCCGCACGGTCCCACCTGAGCGCCATACTAAACAATGAGTGTTCCCTTGCTGCCCGCGATGCCGATCGTTGCCTCCGTCCCTGAGCTGAATACCAGATAGTCCGCCTCGATCCCATCGCTGAAAATTACCCCGCCTTCGGGCATGAGCGAACGCACCACCAGTTTCGTGGCGCGGTCTACCGTACCGTAGACTAGCGTGGTCGACGAAGCCCGGCTCGGAAACGGCTCCCTCACCGCCAGTTGCAGATAGTCGGCATCCCAATCCCACGGCCGATACACATCGGGCATGGCCTTGCCGTAGGCGCCGGCGATGGCCATCGCCCCGGTAACAATCGAGCGCATCCAGGCCGACGAGCCCAACCCCGTCGAGACGATGATCCCGCTGGAGGACTGCACTTCCTTCTGCTTGCCCAGTTCGATCTCGTAGCGCGCCGAGGTGTGCGTCCTCGGTCCGATGAACAGGTCGTTCACGCCGAGCAGGCGCTGGCCGTCGCTCAGCACCGCCTCGGCCATGGTCACGGCCTTACTGGTCCGGTGGTCACGCACCACGTCCTCTATGATTGAGCCGATATCCGCCGGCTCGAACGGCAGTAGCACGCCGTCAAAGCGCAGCGGATCGGGATTGACGCCGATGAGCGGCCTGCCATCGAGGTACTTCATGGCGTTGGCCACCAGGCCATCCTGGCCCAGGGCCAGCACGATGTCGCTGTCGCCAAACACGAAGTTGGGCAGGAAGCTGCGCTCGATTACCTGGAACCGACCGTAGGCCTCCAGGGCGACCAGCGCCGTGCGCTTGGCCGCCTCGTAGATCTCCTGCTCGCGGACGTAGTCACTGAAGTCCGCCCCCAAGTGCTCGATGTAGAACTTCGCCTGGGCCAGGGTGTGGTAACGCGCCACCAGCTCTTCGAGCCGGGTACGGCGCGTCACCATCACGACTTTGCGTTCGCTGTTCATGGTCATGCCTTCGGCGTGTAAACCTGGGAGCCATTCGCCCCCATCAGTGTCTGCAACAACTCCGGCGAGACATTGAGGCTGCCGATACGCTCGGCACGCTCCGCGATCCCACCGAAGGCCTGGGCGATGAGCTGCCCCGGCTGCATGCCGGCCGCGGCCAGCGCCTGTACCACCCGCGGATCGGCCGGCTTCAAGGCCGTCATCACCGCTGCCACCCTGTGCGCCTCGGCCTCGGCCAGCGTGCGGGTGTTCTCCGCCTGACCGGCGACGAGTGACTTGCGCCGCTCCTCCAGGGTGATGTCGGCTTCCATCTCGGCACTGCGCAGTTCGTTCTTCTTCCGCCGCACCGAGGCCTCAGCCTCCATCTGGGTCTCGCGGATGAGCCGCTTCTTCTGTTCCACCGCCACTTCGGTGTCGAGTTCGCTCTCGCGGATGGCCCGCTCCTGCTCCACCGCCGAATTGCGGCGGGCGAAGATGGCCTCGTCGGCCGATTTCAGGATCGACTCACGCGCCTCGGCCTCCAGGGCGCGGGCGGTCTCCGGGGTGGGCTTCACCGCCAGCACCGACACCCCGAGCACCTCCAGCCCCAGCGCCATGACCTCGGCGTGGGCGGTCAGCCCGCCGGCGACCTGGTTGGCCAGGGTCTCGGAAGCCCGCAGCGCATCCTTAAGCCCCAAGCCCTTCACCGCCTGCTGCAACAGCACCTCGGTGATGGCCAGCACCCGCTCGGGCAGACGCTGCGGGTCGTCGGAGACGTAGCCCTTGCCGTCGGGCTTCAGGGCGAAGTCCAGCATCCCGGCCGCCTTGCGCGGCTCGGCCACCCGGAAGGCCACCTGGCCCTGGACGGTCACCGCCTGAAAGTCGTGGGTGACCAACTCGAAGATGAAGGGGGCATCCCGGCTCCCCACCGGCACGGCGGCCACGGTGGAAAACGGGCGGTAGTAGAAGAACGACAGACCGGCGCCCTCACGCACCACCTTGCCGCCGCTGTACTGCAGCAGATAGGTGGTGGGCTGGGCTTTGACGAATGCATATCCAAACATGATGACCTCCTTACTAAGTTGCGTTGTACCACTTAGTAAGTTGCACTGTAGAACTAATCTGATAGACTGTCAACGTGCTCCCAAGAAAATTTCGGCCATGACCAAAACCGCCATTCCTGCCCCCAACTACCCACGGCCGCTGACCACGGTGGACGTGGTTATCTTCACGGCCCTGGACGAGCAGTTGCAGGTACTGCTGGTGAAGCGGCCCGACGGCCCGAAGGAACCCTTCCCCGGCCATTGGGCACTGCCCGGGGGCTTCGTCGACGTCGACAAGGACACGAGTCTAGAGACCTGCGCCCTGCGTAAGCTGAAGGAGAAGACCGGGGTGGATGCGCCGTACCTGGAGCAGCTGGGCAGCTGGGGCAGCGCCGAGCGTGACCCGCGCGGCTGGTCGGCGACCCATGTGTACTTCGCGCTGCTGCCCCAGGCTGCGGTGCAGCTGGAGAAAGGAGCCAATGCTGCCGAGGTGGCCTGGCATCCGGTCATCGACCACAAGGTGAAACCGAAGTTGGCCTTCGACCACGCGGAGATCCTGGCCGTGGCCATCGAGCGGCTGCGCAGCAAGTCGGAATACAGCTCGCTGCCGGCGTACCTGCTGCCGGCGGAGTTCACCCTGCCGGAACTGCAGCAGGCCTACGAGGTGGTGCTGGGGCGTCCGGTGGACAAGAGCGCCTTCCGGACACGAGTGCTGTCGGCCGAGGTGGTAGAGGAAACGGGAGATCAGCGTTACACCACCAATCGCCCGGCCGCGCTATACCGGCTCAAGCAGCCGGGGGCGCTGACATTTTTCCCCCGGACCTTCAGCCCGAGGAAGGATTAACCCATGCCAGCCATCAGGCATAAAGCCGTAGCTCTGTAAGTGATTGGTTTTGAGGAATTATGATGAATTATGTTGGCGACCATAATTTATGGTCGCCAACATAATTCACCATAAGCCGGGGTGCGGGTGACATAGTCCCTATGGCTCACCGGTGCCGCATGGACGAACCAACTGGGTGTGAGGGTCCTATGAGCATGATCGTTTACGTTGATATGGATGATGTGTTGTGTGACTTCACCGGTAGCCATAGAGCGTGCCGAGTTAGCCACCCTCATATCGACTATCCGCAGAGCATCCCGGGGTTCTTCGAAAACCTACGCCCCTTAGACGGAGCTGTCGACGCCGTAAACCAGCTTCGGATATTGGAGGCATTCGAGGTCTATGTGCTTACCGCCCCTTCGACCCGCAATCCCCTTTCCTATACCGAGAAACGGATCTGGATTGAGCAGAACTTCGATTACGAATTCACCAAGCAATTGATCATCTGCTCCAACAAGGGGTTGCTGAAGGGTGACTACCTGATTGATGACAACATCCAGGGAAAGGGGCAAGAAAGCTTCGCTGGACAGGTACTGCACTTTGGCAGTGCTGAATTTCCGAACTGGTCGGCCATACTGAAGGAGTTCGTGGGTTCCTAGATAACCCCCAAATTCAGATTAAAGGGTATCAGTCATGCCTATCCACAAAACCACAAAGCCTGTTGAAATTGAGGAAGCCGAAGGCTTTGCCTGTGATCGCTGTGGTCGCAATTACGCCGACCTGGAACAAGGGTGCGTGATAAAGCACCTCTTCGGAAATTCGGACGAATTTCAGGACGAAAAAACTGAAGGCAGGAGCGCTCCGCAGGAGAGGGGCAACGGAACGATTCTGGGCTGCTTGCCAGGCAGCGTCGAAGACCTCCCTCGCCAAATCCATGCCCGGATGCAAAATTCTATCCCGTCAAGGAGGTGTCGTTCTTCGATGAAGTATTTTCGAGAGTGGGGCAGTTGATTTGTTATACGCCAAACGAACCAATCTATACGAGCGCAGGCCGTCTTCTTTGTCGTGCAGGCATGGTTTGTTATATTCCTCAGCATGAAGAATAAGAATAAAATTGGCAGTTTTGACATCGAGTGGCTGCTTGCCCGTCATCCGTCCGAAAATTCTGACGGTGAGGATGCATGCCTCATGCAGGAAACCAAATACAACATTCCTCCTGAAATCGGAGAGGCCTTCGCAAGCAGGCTGGGGCTAGGCGAGGGGATTGAGCTCTACAGGGCGGTGCATCACTTGGAAAATGCCCCCTTCGGTGAGATGACCACGTTGTTCGATGTCCGAGCAAACAACCCCGAACCCGCATTCAATGCCCAGATATGGTTAAGCGGCATGGGCTGTCATCTCGAATACTGGGATGGGAGAAGGAAACCTCCCGCCAGAATATTGGCGGGTCCCGGACAAGACACCTTTCGTTTCGCGAAAGAGGTGGATGCCACTGTTCAGATTGCCGGCGGCGGAACATCCGAAATGCGCTCGGTCTATGTTCCCGAATCCACGCTTTGGTCCCTTATTGGAGACTCCGCCGTCAACTACATGCTGGAAAAGCTCGGGCTAACCGAAGGGGTGAAAACGGTTGTGCTACCGATGCCAGCTTACCTTAGCCCGTCATTGAAAGAGGCGATATCGGAACAATATGCAGGTCCGGCACGCCGCCTGTTCGCTCAGGCCAAGGTTCTGGAGTATCTGGGCGGGCTCGTCAATTTCCTCTATTTCAGCGAGCAGAAGAACGATCGCCGCCATGCGACGAGAGTCCGCGAGCTGTACGACTACCTGCTCTCCCTTGAAGGTCGGCTCCCGACGCTCAGCGATCTGGCCAGGACCTTTGGTCTGTCCGCAAAGCAGCTGAACTGCGAATTTGCTGCCGAATTCGGCCAGCCGATCTTTGCCTTCGTCACCGCTCGCCGCCTGGAGCAGGCGCGCGAGGCGCTGCTGAAAAGCGATGTGCCGATGAAGGTGATTTCCCAGCGCCTCGGGTACTCCCACGTCAACCACTTCAACGCGGCATTCAAGAAGAAGTTCGGCTATCCGCCCGGCGCTCTGCGCAGGGCAAAATCCACGGATTTCGCCTGACCTGCATCCACCCTGAATGGTTGAGGCGCCATAACTTCCGGTTTAGCCCCACAGGCGCACTCGCATACGTATAACGCATGCCGTATTCGTAGAACCGGAATTTGTCCCTGCCGGCGAAAATTTGGATAAAGGTTCCCATGTGGTTTGCCGTTTGACCTTGGGAGCCTGTTCATGCGCCATCTGTCCCCGTTTTTTTGTACCCCTTTCTTGCTGATCCCCCTCGCGGCGGCTTTTGCCCAAACACCTCCCGATGCCGGTTCGTTGCTGCGCCAGCAGGAGCAGCTCGAACAAAAGCTTCCTGACCAGTTCCCCGAGGCCGAGGCGCCTGAGGTGGTCAAGCCGGCCATCAAGCCGGTGCCGGGGGCGAAGGTTCTGGTCAAGGGTGTGCGCTTCAGCGGCGCCACCGAACTGGCGCCTGCGGCGGAACTCGATGCACTGGTTGCAGGGGCTATCGGCCAGGAACTGGATTTCGTCGGCCTGCAGGCCCTGGCCGACAAGGTCACCGCACACCTGCGCAAAGCGGGCTGGCTGCTGGCCCGCGCCTATCTGCCGCAGCAGGACGTCACTGGGGGCATCATAGAGATCGCCATCCTCAAGGGACGGCTGGATGGTGCGGCCATCGAGGGTGGCGGCTGGAAAATCTCGTTGAACGAGGGTGCCCGTATCGATGCCGGTACCCTCAACGCCATCGCCGAGGCCGCCGCCCCCTCCGGCAGTGCGGTGCGGCAGGAAGAGCTGGAGCGCGCCCTGCTGCTCATGAACGACCTGCCCGGCGTCGGCGCCCGTTCACGCCTGGAGCCGGGCACCGAAACCGGCACCACCCGGATCACCGTCGACGCCACCGAAGGGCCGCTGTTCACCGGCAACGCCTGGGCCGACAACAACGGCAACCACAGCACCGGCGAAAACCAGCTCAACGCCGCCCTCAACCTCAACGACCCCAGTGGCCGCGGCGACCAAGCCACCTTCTCGGCCACGGCCAGCGAAGGCATCCGCATGGCTCGCCTGGGCTACAGCATCCCCCTGGGTTCCAACGGTCTGCGCGCCAGCGCCGGCTACACCGCCATGCATTACGAAGTGAAAGAGGGCAGCGGCGTTGCCGCCGGGCTGGAGGGCGATTCCGGCATCGCCCGTGTCGCCCTTGCCTACCCTTTCATCCGCAGCCGCACCTTCAGCCTGCGCGGCAGCCTGGACGCGGAACACAAGGTCCTCAAGGACGACAGCAGCGTCGGCGCCCTGCGCGACAAGCGCGTCGCCGCCTATACCCTGGGCCTCTCCGGCGACAGCCTGGACCAGTGGGGCGGCGGCGGCCTCAACGGCTTCGGCGTCAGCATGACGGCAGGCGACCTCGACCTCTCCCGCGTCGCCGCCGACCAGGCGGCCGACGCCGCCACCCTGAACACCCAGGGCGGCTACAGCAAACTCAGCCTCAACGCCTCGCGCCTGCAACGGCTGCCCGGCAGTTTCACCCTGCTCGGCAAGTTCTCCGCCCAACTGGCCGGCGGCAACCTCGACTCCTCCGAACAATTCATTCTGGGTGGGCCTGCCGGCGTGCGCGCCTACCCGGTGGGCGAGGCCCAGGGTGACGAGGGCTGGCTCCTCGGCGCCGAGTTGCGCTACGACTGGCCGGGAAGTACGCCGCTAGGCGCGCTGCAACTCGCGGCCTTCGCCGACACCGGCCATATCCGCCTGCACAGCGATCCCGGCAGCGTGACCATTCCTACCGCCACCGGGAAGAACAGCTACCAACTCAGCGGCGCCGGCCTGGGGCTCAATCTCAGCAAGCCTGGCAGCTACAGCCTGCGCTTGGCCTGGGCCCACACGATCGGCGACAACGACGGCCGCAGCATCACCGGCAACAACGCCGACGGCGAAAAAGACAACAGCCGCTTCTGGCTCCAGGCCGTGGCCTGGTTCTGAAGGACAAGGGAGAAGGGAGAAAGATCATGAATAAAATCTACCGCATCGTCTGGAGCCGCGTCAGAAACGCCTTTGTCGTCGTGGGCGAGATCGCCCGCAGCATGGGCAAGTCCTCCACCACCCAGGACGCCCGCGCCCAACTCCCTCTCGTTGGCGAGGACGCCAGCGCCTGTAGCTCCCTCTCCCTGAGGGAGAGGGTCGAGGTGAGGGGATCTGGCGCAAGGGGCTCAAGCACCCTCCACGCCGCCATCCTCCTCGCCCTGGCATCCCCCGTCTTGGCCGCCCCCGCGCCCGACGCGCTTCCCACCGGCGGCCAGATCACCGCCGGCAGCGGCAGCATCAGCCAATCCGGCGCCAGCATGACGGTGCAGCAGAACACCGACAAGCTCATCGCCAACTGGCAGAGCTTCGACATCGGCGCCAGCGCCAGCGTCACCTTCAACCAGCCCTCCAGCAGCAGCGTCGCCCTCAACCGCGTGCTCGGGCAAGACCCCAGCCAGATCCTCGGCCAGCTCAACGCCAACGGCCAGGTCATGCTGGTCAACCCGGCCGGCGTCGTGTTCGGCCAGGGCAGCCAGGTCAACGTCGGCGGCATCACCGCCACCACCCTCAACATCTCGGATGCCGACTTCCTCGCTGGCAACTACCGTTTCAGCGACAGCGCCAACGCGGCGACTGTGCAGAACCTTGGTCACATCCTCGCCAACGGCGGCGTGGTCGCCCTCGTCGCGCCGGTGGTGAAAAACGAAGGCGCCATCGAAACCCCCGACGGCAGCACCGCCCTCGTTGCAGGCAATGACGTCACCCTCGACTTCTCCGGCGATGGACTGGTCACTGTCACCGTCAGCCTGAGCACGCTCGACAACTTGGTCGAAAACAAGGGCGCCATCCGCGCCGACGAGGGGCTGGTCATCCTCACCGCCGGGGCGGCCAGCGACCTGCTTTCGGGTGTCGTCAACAACGCAGGCATTATCGAGGCCAGGGGTCTCACCCAGCAGGGCGGGCGCATCGTGCTCGATGGTGGCTTCGTCACCAACACCGGCACCCTCAATGCTAGTAGCACCACGCACAACGGCGGCGAGATCGCCATCAGCGGTGCGACGGTTGGCCTGGGCGGCGACATCGATGCCGATGGCGCCAACGGCGGCAGCATCAGCGTCATCAGCGCCGGCCTGCTCTCGCTCGCCGAGCAGGTGCATGCCAGAGGCACGAACGGGGACGGCGGCAGCATCGACTACAGCGCCGCTCGCATCATCGAAAGCACCACCGGCAGCACCGACGCCAGCGGCAGCGTCAACGGCGGCGCCATTCGCGTCGACGGTGGCGGCCAGTTCGCCAGCTCCGGCAGCTATCGTGCCGACGGCGCGCAAGGCGACGGCGGCCGCATCGACATCAGCGCCGACGGCGTGAGCCTGCTCTCGGCCACGGTGAGCGCCAGCGGCGCCGACAGCGGCGGCCTAGTGCGCATCGGCGGCGCCTTCCAGGGCGGCAAGGCACTGGATCCATCGCAGCCCTACTCTGACAGCTTCCTCGGCCGCTGGGGCGCAACGGCCCCCATCCGTAACGCCGGCTCCACCTTCATCAACGACGCGACCACCATCGACATCAGCGGCGGCGCTGGTCGGGGCGGCACCGCCGTCGTCTGGTCGGACAACCAGACCACCTTCATCGGCCAGATCGACGCCACCGGCGGCGCGGGCGGCGGCTCGGTGGAGCTTTCCTCGGCCGGCGACCTGCGCAAGGCGGCGCTCACCGGCGTTAACGTCGGCAACGGCCTCCTGCTGCTCGACCCCAAAAACATCGTCGTCGGCGATGTACCGACCGTCGAGAGCTGGGCCTACGCCGCCGTCATGGGCGTGGCCTATGGCCCGTTGTCGACAACGCGGCCGGTCGGGGTCGGGTTGGAGGCGAGCGATTATTTCGGCTCCTCGGTCTCCCTCAACGCCGCGGGCGACCGGCTGGCGGTGGGGGCGATATTCGACGGCGGCAGCGGCAACGCAGCGGACGGCAGCGGCGCGGTCTACCTCTTCAGCTTCACCGACACCAGCTTTTCGGGCGGCGCCCTGGAGGCGACCCTGGGCAAGGGTTATACCGGCGGCAAGAACGTCGATGTTGCCCCGCTGGAGGCGTACGACGAGTTCGGCTCCTCGGTCTCCCTCAACGCCACGGGCGATCGGCTGGCGGTAGGGGCGCGTGTCGATGCTGGCAGCGGCAACACGGCAGGTAATTATACCGGTGCGGTCTACCTGTTCAGCTTCACCGACACCAGTTTCACCGGCGGCGCCCTGGAGGCGACCCTGGGCAAGGGCTACAGCGGCGGCAAGAACGTGGACGTGGCGGCGCTGGAGGTGAACGACATGTTCGGCTACTCGGTCTCGCTCAACGCCGTGGGCGATCGGCTGGCGGTGGGAGCGTTGAACGACGCGGGCAGCGGCAATGCGGTGGGCAATAGCGGCGCGGTCTATCTCTTCAGTTTCACCGACACCAGCTTCACCGGCGGGGCCTTGGAGGCGACCCTGGGCAAAGGCTATACCGGCGGCAAGAACGTCGATGTTGCCGCGCTGGAGGCGAACGACCAGTTCGGCACCTCGGTCTCGCTCAACGCCGCGGGTGACCGGCTGGCGGTGGGGGCGATTGGTGACGACGGCAGCGGCAACGCGGCGGACGGCAGCGGCGCGGTGTATCTGTTCAGCTTCACCGACACCAGTTTCTCGGGTGGCGCCCTGGCGGCGACCCTGGGCAAGGGGTACAGCAGCGGCAAGAACGTCGATGTTTCCGCGTTGGAGTCCTGGGACGCCTTCGGCAGCGCGGTCTCTCTCAACGCGGCGGGCGACCGGCTGGCGGTGGGGGCGATGTTCGACGCCGGCAGTGGCAACGCGGCGAACGCCAGCGGCGCGGTCTACCTCTTCAGCTTCACCGACACCGGCTTCTCCGGCGGCGCCCTGGAGGCGACCCTGGGCAAGGGTTATACCGGCGGCAAGAACGTGGATGTTTTCGCGCTGGAAGGGAACGACTATTTCGGCGCCTCGGTCTCCCTCAACGCCGCGGGCGACCGGTTGGCGGTGGGGGCGTATGGCGACGCCGGCAGCGGCAACGCGGTGAACACCAGCGGTGCGGTCTACCTCTTCAGCTTCGCCGACACCAGCTTCTCCACCGGAAGGCTGGAAGGTGTCATGGGTTCGGGCTACCAGAACAACGGCTACACCGGCGGCAAGAACGTGGATGTGACAGTGCTGGAGGCGTGGGACGCTTTTGGCAGTGCGGTCTCCCTCAACGGGTTGGGTGACCGGCTGGCGGTGGGGGCGTATGGCGACGGCGGCAGCGGCAACGCGGCGGGCTACAGCGGTGCGGTCTACCTCTTCAGCTTCACCGACACCGGCTTCTCCGGCGGGGCTCTGGAGGCAACCCTGGGCAAGGGCTACAGCGGCGGCAAGAACGTCGATGTTTCCGCGCTGGAGGCGGGCGACGTCTTCGGCATTTCGGCCTCCCTCAATGCCACGGGCGACCGGCTGGCGGTAGGGGCGATTAGCGACGACGGCAGCGGTAACGCGGCGGACGGCAGCGGCGCGGTCTATCTGTTCAGCTTCACCGACACCAGCTTCACGGGCGGCGTCCTGGAGGCGACCGTGGGCAAAGGCTACACCAGCGGCAAGAACGTGAACGTGGCGGCGCTGGCGGCCAACGACAATTTCGGCCGATCGGTGTCGCTCAATGCCGCGGGCGACCGGCTGGCGGTGGGGGCGAACAACGACGACGGCAGCGGTAACGCAGTGCTCAACAGCGGCGCGGTCTATCTATTCAGCTTCACCGACACCAGTTTCTCCGGCGGCGCCCTGGAGGCGACGCTGGGCAAGGGCTATACCGGTGGCAAGAACGTCGATGTTTCCGCGCTGGAAGGGGGTGACAACTTCGGCAACGCAGTCTCCCTCAACGCGGCGGGCGACCGGCTGGCGGTGGGGGCGTCAGGCGACGGCGGCAGCGGCAACACAGCGGGCAGCAGCGGCGCGGTCTACCTGTTCAGCTTCACCGACACCAGTTTCTCCGGCGGCGCCCTGGAGGCGACTCTGGGCAAGGGCTACAGCGGCGGTAAGAACGTGGACGTGGCGGCGCTGGGGTCGAACGACCAATTCGGCGGGGCGGTGTCGCTCAACGCGGCGGGCGACCGGCTGGCGGTGGGGGCGAGTGGGGACAGCGGCAGCGCCGACACGTCAGGCAGCGATACCGGCGCGGTCTACCTCTTCAGCTTCACCGACACCGGTTTCTCCGGCGGCGCCCTGGAGGCGACTCTGGGCAAGGGCTACAGCGGCGGCAAGAGCCTGGACGTGTCGGCGTTGGGAGCGGGCGACTTTTTCGGCATGGGAGTGTCGCTGAACGCCACGGGCGATCGGCTGGTAGTGGGTGCGCCGGCCGAGGGCAGCAGCGGTAACGGTGCCGTCTATCTCTTCAGCTTCATCGACACAAACTTCAGCGGCGGCATCCTCGAAGGCACGACGGGTCAGGGCTATCTTCCGACCGATAAAAACCTGAGCGTGGCACTGGATTCGGGGGACCTTTTCGGCAGTTCGGTCTCCCTTAACGCGGCGGGCAACCGACTGGCGGTGGGCGCGCGTGCCGACGGCGGCAGCGGCAACGCGATAACCGAGTACGGCGCGGTCTACCTCTTCAGTTTCACCGACACCAGCTTTTCGGGCGGCTCCCTGGAGGCGACCCTGGGCAAGGGTTACGCCGGCGGCAAGAACGTGGACGTGGCGGCGGGCCAGTGGTTCGGCGCCTCGGTCTCCCTCAACGCGGCGGGCGATCGGCTGGCGGTGGGGGCGCCAAAGGACTACGGCAGCGGCACGACGGTGGTTAACAGCGGCGCGGTCTACCTGTTCAGCTTCACCGACACCAGCTTCGCCGGCGGCGCCCTGGAGGCGACCCTGGGCAAGGGCTACAGCGGCGGCAAGAACGTGGACGTGGCGGCGCTGGAGGTGAGCGACTATTTCGGCTGGTCGGTGTCGCTCAATGCCACGGGTGATCGGCTGGCGGTGGGGGCGGATTCCGACGACGGCAGCGGTAACGCGGTGAGCGGTAGTGGCGCGGTCTACCTCTTCAGCTTCGCCGACACCAGCTTCTCCGGCGGCGCCCTGGAGGCGACCCTGGGCAAGGGCTACAGCGGTGGCAAGAACCTGGACGTGGCGGTGCTGGAGGCGAACGATGGATTCGGCTCCTCGGTCTCGCTCAATGCCGCGGGCGATCGGTTGGCGGTGGGGGCACCTGGCGACTACGGCAGCGACAACACGGCAGGTAATTATACCGGCGCGGTCTACCTCTTCAGCTTCACCGACACCAGTTTCTCCGGCGGCGCCCTGGAAGCGACCCTGGGCAAGGGCTACACCGGCGGCAAGAACGTGGACGTGGCGGCGCTGGGGGCGAACCGCAATTTCGGCGTGGCGGTGTCGCTCAACGCGGCGGGCGACCGGCTGGCAGTGGGGGCAAGAGGCGATTCCGGCGGCGGCACTTCGGTGGTTAACAGTGGCGCCGTGCGCCTTTTCAGCTTCACCGACACCGCCTTTTCCGGCGGCGCCTTGGAGGCAACCCTGGGCAAGGGCTACACCGGCGGCAAGAACGTCGATGTTTCCGCGCTGGAGGCGAACGATGCATTCGGCACCTCGGTCTCCCTCAATGCCACGGGCGACCGGCTGGCAGTGGGTGCGTATTCCGACGACGGCAGCGGCAACGTGGCGAGCAATAGTGGTGCGGTCTACCTCTTCACCATGAGCAGCACAACATCGCCCGCCACGCCGTTGGGCGACGCCTCGACCTACGCCTCGCTCAGCGGCCAGACCGCGAATGTGCTGGCCAGTGACGTTGCGGCCCAGCTTTCGACCGGTGCCTCCGTCTTCCTGCAAGCCTCCAACGATATCACCGTTGACAGAGCCATCACGGCGGACAACGCCGGCGGCAACGGTGGAGCTCTGGCGATGTATGCCGGGCGGTCGATCCTCGTCAATGCCGCGATAACGACCGATAACGGTTGGCTCTTCCTGACCGCCAATGAGAAGTTGATGCAGGGCGTCGTGAATGCCGACCGCGATGCGGGCGCTGCGGTCATCACTGTGGCGGATGGCGTTGCCATCGATGCGGGTACGGGCCTCGTAATCATCCAGGTATTCGACGGCGCCGGAAAAACCTACACTCAAAGCGGAAACATCACCCTGGGCGGCGCCATTACCGCAGGAACCATCCAGGTGGATAACCAGGGGCCGACGGCAGGCTCCGGTGTGGTGCTGGGCAGTGGTGCGGTGCTCACCGCCAGCGGCACGGGCAACGCGATCGAGATCAACGGCGATACCTTCACCAACAATGCGGGTGCTTCTGCGCTGTCGGCGACGAACGGTCGCTGGCTGGTGTGGTCGGGCAATCCAACTGCGGACAACCGCGGCGGCCTGGCTTACGATTTCAAGCAATACAACGCCGCCTACGGCGACACGGTACTGGGTAGCGGCAACGGCTTCCTCTACACTCTGGCACCGACTCTGACCGCCAGCCTGACGGGCACGGTGAGCAAGACCTATGACGGCACCACCGACGCCACACTGGCCTCCGGCAACTACAGCGCCAGCGGCGCGGTGGATGGCGACACGGTCGCCCTGAACAATCCCACCAGCGGCAGCTACGACAACAAGAACGCCGGCACCGGCAAGCAGGTGACCGCGACAGGCGTGAGCATCACCGGCGCCACCAATGGCGCCGCAACGGTCTACGGCTATCAACTGGCCAGCACCACGGCGAGCGGGAACGTCGGTACGGTGACGCAGCGTACCTTGACCGCCAGCTACAACGGCGTGAACCGGGTGTACGACGGCGCCACCGATGCCACGGTAACCAGCAGCGACGACCGGGTTGCGGGGGACGTGCTGACCATCAGCGAGAGCGCCAGCTTCGCCGACAAGAACGTCGGCACCGGCAAGGTTGTCAGCGTCACTGGAGCCAGTCTCACTGGCACCGACGCCGGCAACTATGTGCTGGCCAGCACAACGGGCAGCACAAATGCCGACATCACGGCGCGCACGTTGAATGTGAGCTACACCGGCGTGAACAGGGTGTATGACGGCACCTCCGATGCCACCGTGACTACCAATGACGACCGCGTGGTAGGCGACGTGCTGACCATCAGCGACACGGCCAGCTTTGCTGACAAGAATGTCGGTACGGCCAAGACCGTGAGCGTTACCGGGGCCAGTCTCAGCGGCACCGATGCCGGCAACTACTCGCTGGCCAGCACTACCGGCAGCACCACTGCCGACATCACGGCCAAGGCGATCACCGTCTCGGGTATTACGGCCGGCAACAAGATCTACGACGGCACCACGGCGGCGACGGTCGATGCAAGCGGCGCGAGCTTCGGCGGCATGGTGGGGGGGGATGACCTCACTGTGGATACGTCCGGCGCCAGCGGCAGCTTCGCCGACAAGAACGTGGGCACCGGCAAGGTTGTGACGGTTGCGGGCCTAGCGCTCAGCGGCACCGACGCGCTCAATTACACGATCAGTGATGGTTCCGGCGCCACCGCCGACATCACCACCCGCACCTTGAGCGTGAGCTACACCGGTGTGAACCGGGTGTATGACGGCACCACCGACGCCACGGTCATCGCCAGCGACGACCGCATCGCCGGGGATGTGCTGACGCTCAGCGACACGGCCAGCTTCGCCGACAAGAACGTGGGCACGGGCAAGACGGTGAGCGTGACGGGCGCGAGTATCAGCGGCGGGGTCGACGCCGGCAACTACGTGCTGGCTTCCACCACCGGTAGCACTACCGCCGAGATCACGGCCAAGGCGCTGACCGTAAGCGGCATCACCGCGCAGAACAAAGTGTACGACGGCACCACCGATGCCACGGTGGACGCGAGCGGGGCGAGCTTTGGCGGCATCGTGTCCGGCGACGACGTGGCGGTGAATGCAGGCACCATTGGCGGCAGATTCGTCGACAAGAACGTCGGCACCGGTAAGGCGATTGACCTGACCGGTGTGAGCCTTTCGGGTACCGACGCAGGCAACTACACGCTGAACGACGTGAGCGGCGTCACCGCCGACATCACGGCGCGCACGCTGACCGTTGCAGGCTACACGGGGACGAACCGGGTGTATGACGGCACCACGGCGGCGACGGTAAGCGCCGGCGGCGACGACCGCGTGGCGGGCGACGTGCTGAGCGTATCGGCCACGGGCGCCTTCGCCGACAAGAACGTGGGTACGGCCAAGACGGTGAGCGTGAGCGGCGCCAGCCTATCGGGCACCGACGCCGGAAACTACGTCTTGGCGAGCACCACCGGTATCACCACCGCCGACATCACGGCGCGCACACTGACCGTTGCAGGCTATGCGGGGACGAACCGGGTCTATGACGGCACAACCGATGCGACCGTAAACGCCAGCGGCGATGATCGGGTCGGCGGCGACGTGCTGACCATCGCGGCCACCGGGGCCTTCGACAATAAGAACGTCGGTACCGGCAAGACGGTAAGCGTGAGCGGTGCCAACCTCAGCGGCACGGATGCAGGCAACTACGTGCTGGCATCCACCACGGGCAGCGCCACGGCCGACATCACGGCGCGTACGCTGACCGTTGCAGGCTATACGGGAACGAACCGGATCTATGACGGCACGACCGATGCGACCGTAAACGCCAGCGGCGACGACCGTGTCGGCGGCGACATCCTGACCGTCGCGGCCACGGGTGCCTTCGGCGACAAAAACGTGGGCACGGCCAAGGCGGTGACCGTGAGCGGTGCAAGCCTCTCGGGTACGGATGCGGGGAACTACGTGCTGGCATCCACCACCGGCAGCGCCACGGCCGACATCACGGTGCGGACGCTGGCCGTCAGCTACAGCGGCGTGAATCGTGTCTACGACGGCACCACCAGCGCCACGGTCACCACCAGCGACGACCGAGTGACGGGCGATGTGCTGACCATCAGCGACACGGCCAGTTTCGGCGACAAGAACGTGGGCGCGGGCAAGACAGTGAGCGTGAGCGGCACGAGTCTGTCGGGTACCGATGCCGGCAACTATGTCCTGGCCAGCACAACGGGCAGCACCACTGCCGACATCGCGGCCAAGGCACTGACCGTGAGCGGCATCACCGCGCAGAACAGGGTGTACGACGGCACCACCGATGCCACGGTGGATGCGAGTGGCGCGAGTTTCGGCGGCATCGTGTCCGGCGACGACGTGGCGGTGAATGCCGGCACCATCGACGGTAGCTTCGCCGACAAGAACGTCGGCACCGGCAAGGCGATCAACCTGACCGGTGTGAGCCTTTCGGGTACCGACGCAGGCAACTACACGTTGAACGGCGTGGGCGGCGTCACCGCCGACATCACGGTGCGCACGCTGACCGTGAGTTACAGCGGCGTGAACCGGGTGTATGACGGCAGCACCGACGCCACGGTCACCAGCAGCGACGATCGCGTGGCGGGGGATGTGCTAACGATCAGCGACATGGCCAGCTTCGCCGACAAGAACGTCGGCACCGGCAAGTCAGTGAGCGTGAGCAGCGCCAGCCTCAGCGGCACCGACGCGGGCAACTACGTGTTGGCATCCACGACGGGCAGCACCACCGCCGACATCACGGCGCGGACGCTGACCGTGAGCTACAGCGGCGTGAACCGGGTCTACGACGGCACCACCGATGCCACGGTCACCAGCAGCGACGACCGAGTGGCGGGCGACGTGCTGACGCTCAGCGACACGGCCAGCTTCGCTGACAAGAACGTGGGCAGCGGCAAGACGGTGAGCGTGAGCGGGGCCAGCCTCAGCGGCACAGATGCAGGCAACTACGTG
This sequence comes from Gammaproteobacteria bacterium HGW-Gammaproteobacteria-1, assembly GCA_002840095.1. Classification (GTDB taxonomy): domain Bacteria; phylum Pseudomonadota; class Gammaproteobacteria; order Thiohalomonadales; family Thiohalomonadaceae; genus Sulfurivermis. The sequence goes on from PGZL01000008.1 coordinate 204,279, forward strand.
CTGGCTTCCACGACGGGCAGCACTACCGCCGACATCACGGCCAAGGCGATCGCGGTTTCGGGCATCACCGCCGCCGACAAGGTGTATGACGGTACCACCGATGCCATGGTGGACATCGGCTTGGCATCCTTCGGCGGGATGGTGGCGGGCGATGTGCTGACGGTGAGCGCCACGGGTGGCTTCTCGGACAAGAACGTGGGCACCGGCAAGACCGTAACCCTGACGAGCAGCTACGGCGGCGCGGACGCGGGTAACTACACCTTCACAGACCAGGTCGGCACCACAGCCGACATCACTGCCAAGGCTGTCACGGTGTCGGGCATCACGGCCGTCGACAAGACCTACGACGGCACCACGGTGGCGACGGTGAACACCGGTGCGACAACCTTCGGTGGGATGGTGGCCGGCGACGTGTTGACGGTGAGTGCCACCGGCAGCTTCGTCGACAAGAACGTGGGCACCGGCAAAAGCGTGACCTTGGCGAGCAGCTACGGTGGTGCGGACGCAGGCAACTACACCTTCACAGACCAAGCCGGCACCACTGCCGACATCACGGCCAGACAGCTTGGCCTCGATCTGCAGGGCCAGGGCAGCAGGGTCTACGACGGCACCAACGTCATCTCCCTTTCCGGCGTCACGCCGTCCCTGACCGGGGTGATCTCAGGCGACACCGTCACCTCCGATACCGGGGCGGTGACCGGCTTCGTGGACAAGAATGTGGGCGCCAACAAGGCGGTGACCTTTACCGGTTTCGGCCTGCTAGGCGCCGACGCGGGCAACTATATCCTGGTCTCCGGTAGTGCGCCCTCGACGGCCAACATTACACCGTGCACCCTCAACCTCAGTTACAGCGGTGTGAACCGGACCTACGACGGGACAACGGTGGCGACGGTGAACATCGGCGACGACCGCGTCGCCGGGGATGCACTGAGCTTCGGCTACAGTGCGAGTTTCGCCGACAAGAACGTGGGTACGGGCAAGCCCGTCACCGTTACGGGCGCGGGCATCAGCGGTGGCGCCGACGCCGGCAACTACGTGCTGGCCTCAACCACCGGCAGCACCGCGGCTGACATCTCCGCCAAGCTGCTCACCCTGCTCGGCCTGACCGCCGAGAACAAAATCTATGACGGCAATACGGACGCCACGATCAGCAATTACGGCAGCCTGTCCGGCGTGGTGGTGGGTGAAGACGTCACGCTGGATACGGGCAACGCTAGCGCCAGCTTCGCCGATCCCAACCCCGGCACCGGCAAGACGGTGACCGTGGCGAGTCTGCAACTGGCGGGCCTGGACATCGGCAACTACCTGTTTGGTGCGCAGACAACGACGGCGGATATCTCCAGCACCGAGAATCCGCCATCGCCGCCAACAGGGGATCCGAATGACCCGAACGATCCTAGCGGTCCGAGTGGTCCGAACGGCCCCAGCGGGCCGAGTGATCCGTTCAATCCGCCACCGCTCTTTGACGACCCGAACGGTCCAAACGATCCCAACGACCCCAATGGGCCCAGCGACCCGAACGGCCCCAGCGACCCGAACGGCCCCAGTGACCCGAACGGTCCCAGCGACCCGAACGGCCCCAGTGACCCGAACGGTCCCAGTGACCCGAGCGGCCCCAGTGACCCGAATGGGCCCAGTGACCCCAACGGTCCCAGCGACCCGAACGGCCCCAGTGACCCGAATGGGCCCAGTGACCCCAACGGTCCCAGCGACCCGAACGGTCCCAGCGGTCCTGACGGTCCCAGCGACCCCAAAGGCTCGAGCGATCCGAATGGTTCCAGGGATCCGAGTGGCAAAGGAAGAAGTAATGGAAATGACTCCAACTCGGGTGGCGACGGCGGCAAAGGCAGCGATGGCAAAAGCGCCGGTACTGGCACGGACGTTCGGCCAGACGGCTATCTCGATTTTGAGGGCGACGGTAGTCCGGAGCCGATCAGCCTGGGCTACGAAGGCGATATTGCGGTGCTGGTCATTGGCACTGGCCAGTCGTACACCGTGGGCGAGGGGAATAGTCTGTGGCGCATCGCCAGGTCGAGCCGGATTTACGGCGATGGCACCGGCTGGCCGCGCATCTACAAGGCCAATGGCGATCAGATCAGCGAACCCAGCCTGGTTTATCCAGGGCAGCGGCTGCGGATCGAGCACCACGGCGTTGAATCCGTTGCGGTCACCGTGCCTGTGTTCACGCAGCAAGGTGACTCATTGGTGGCACGCGGCAGCGTGGCCGTGAACGCCTATCGAGTGGAACAGCGGGACAACCGCTGGACGGCAGCTAACGCCATGGTGCCCGATGCGGCGGCGCCGGCAATCGACATGGAAGGAGCGCGCTTTGTTACCGCACCGGTGACGTTGTCGACAGGCGCCGAACTTAAGCTGCGCGTAGGTATCACCAAGGACGGCGTGCTGCTGGTACAGGCGGCGGATGAGATTAGAGCGGCTTACGATGAGCGCCACATCCTGTTGCTGGCGGTCGTCCTGGCGAAGCACCGACTCGATGTCGCTCCGAAAGACATCAAGGCGCTGGTGTTGCAGTCGTAGGCTGATATGGAAGGATGGTGTCCGGCAAGTTGGGTCGGCACCGTCGCCCGAGCCGGGCTCGTCGAAATGAACAGGAGCAGCGATGCACGGGAATGGGGGGCTGTTTGGCTTGCGGCTGCATCTTCGATGGTTGCAGGTACGTATGGGGTTCTCATCGTTCGTAAGGCATTTCCTTGGCAGCATTGTCTCGCGAAATGAGGTCCGACAGCGGGCCGCCAGGATCCGGGCGATACGGGAAGACAGGCTGCGGGGCTGAGCTTCAATATGGCATGGCCCCGGGGCAGCCGGAACGAAGGGATATCGCAGGAGCTCCTGCGGCGGCCGTGAGCTCGGTAACACCTCTGACGCCTGGGCAAGCCGGCTAGAAGAGGACATTACATGTGGAGAGGAAATTAATGACGGAAAACCTGATAGGGCTTGATTCGAACGAGCACCGCGATTTGAAGCTGCATCGCGTGGCGTCATACTCGTTCGCCGACAAGCTCCATGCGGCAACGCTGGCGAAGGCCGAGGTGTTGCAGGCGGCGCTCAGCTATCCCGTGCTGTTCGGTCTCAGGGAGTCGGCGTATCGGCCTGTGGCCTTGCTGAGCCTGGTCGCCGACGAGAACCAGTTCGTGGAGGGCGACGCCTGGCGGGCGTCCTATATCCCGGCGGCCATGCGGGTCTATCCGTTCCGGCTGGCCGGGGAGCAGGTGTTGATCGACGCCTCGGCCCCGCATTTCGCGGCCGGCGAAGACGGCGAGGCGCTGTTTACGGAAGACGGGGAACCGGCCCCGGCCCTGGGTCAGGCGCTGGAATTTCTGCGTGCCTGCCATGCGGAGGAGAACGCGACGCAAGCCTGGTGCCGGCGACTGGCGGACCTCGGACTATTAGTCGAGCAGAATGCGGAAGTCGTGAGCCCGGCCGGAAAGCGGTATGGGGTGACGGGGTTTCATGTCGTGGACCGGCAGGCACTGGCGGCGCTGCCCGACTCGGATCTGGGAGAACTCGTCCGCGACGGCAGCATGGCCCTGATTGATGCCCATATACTTTCGCTGGAGCATCTGGTGGCCCTCGCCAAGCAGCGCGATGGGCTGCAGCCGGATGGTTCTCTGGGCAGGGAGCAGGCGCTCGGCCAGGTGGGCGAGGAGACAAAAGGGTGAAACGATTTTCGGTTCTGGTGCTGCTGTCCGCGATGAGCCTGCCAGCATTCGCTGCGAAGGATTCGGGGGCGGCGGGCAATACGGCTTCCGTGGATCGAGGGGCGTTGACCCAATATCTCTTGGGCAATGCCAATGGGGCTGATGCCGCTGCGCGCCGTGCAACTATCGAGCGGCAACTCGATCTTCAGGACCGGCTTCTGGCCGAGGCGGAAGGTCTCGGCATTCCGAAGCGGTCCAATGTCAGGGCACAGGCCGAGCTCGAGCGCAGGCGCATCGTCGTGGCGGCGTATTGGGATGATTGGTTCAGCCAGCATCCGATCCCGGAGGCGGATCTGAGGAAGTCCTATGAAACGTTGCGCGAGGCCAATGGCGACAAGCAGTACCGGCTGAGCCAGATCGTGGTGATGAACGATGCCGATGCGCGCCATGTGTTGGAGGACCTGAAGCAGGGCAAGGCGTTTGCCGAAGTCGCCAGGGCCCGGTCGGCGGATACAGGGACCAAGACTCGGGGCGGCGATATCGGCTGGTGCTGGAAGTCGGATCTGCTTCCTGCGGTGGCAAAGGTGGTGGATTTCCTAAAGCCTGACGAGTCGACCACGACACCGATCGCCTTGCCGTCGGGATTGGTGGTTCTGAAACTGAACGAAACCCGCCAGCAGGCGTTCCCGAAGTTCGAGGCACTACGTCCCAATCTGGAGACCGCCCTGCGCTTCCATGTACAGAAACAAGCGCTTGATCGGTTGATGGTGCAATCGCGTTAGAGAGCCGTGGATTCATCCATTTGGCGGCTGTGAGAGGTAGTTGCGGATTATATCCTCACGGCCCCAGGAGCGGACTCCCTACTTCGTAGGCTGGTATGGGGGCTATCATTCGTGCAAGATCAACCATTCCAAGCGTGACGGTAATGAGTTCGAGGCCGTGGTCTGCGAGGAGTGTCTCATCCAATTGGCATCTGAGTGGCCGACCGCGATGCTCCAGAGCAACGCCGCATCTTATGCCGACCCCTTCTCTGACATTGGAGAATAACGATGCCCACAAAGAGAGACTGCGCCGGTGGGGACGCCATGCTACGTCGGATGGCCGTCACTTTCGTCCTTGTTTTTGCCACCCTGGTACTGTTTCCAAGTGCGCAACTCTTTGCCGATGGACATAAGCTTACAGACGATGAGGTGCGGAAGGTCCTTATCGACAAATCTATCGCCTCATACCCAGGGAATTGCCCTTGCCCGTATAACGTTTCCCGAAACGGGAGCCGATGTGGTAAACGGAGCGCATGGAGTCGCGCCGGCGGATATTCGCCGCTCTGTTATCCCAATGATGTGACTGACGCCATGATCAAGAGATATCGCGAACAACAAGAAGACAAGGCAACCAAACAGTAGGCTGGAACAAATATCAGGATGCTCCTACAGCGAACATCTGTTTGCTGTGACTGTGCATCTCCAAAAGAGATTGCTCCAGTCTTTTGATCCAACTGTTGTTCAGCATCGTAGGGTTATCTTTTATCGACTTAATTTCGAGTCGCAATTCAGCGAGTTGCATGACGCGATCACGCAAATACTCCGGAAGCCTTGGGTGCTGCACCTCACGCAGCAAAAACTCTTCACGCATAAACACGTCCTGTGCCATCGATAGTAAGCGGTCTAGCTTTTCCACAACGAGGTCCGTAGAGTGCTCAACCTCTGCAACCCCGGGCAGGGATGTGAACATGCCAGCCAATTCGTAAAAAGTATCGATTAGCGCTGAGTGTTCCAGGTCCAGCGATGCGACTTCGGTCTCACATTTCCTCTTCCCCAAAAGTGCTTCCATGCAACGCCCCTCTATTTGTATGTAGAAACCGCCAAATGGTCAGCGGCTATTGGCTTGGGCCAAACAACCACAAAACTCAACCATTAGTCATCGTCTTCAGCATGCCTTAGGAAGTATCCCGTGATTGGAAGGTGGTCGCTGATCGTCTGGTAGAACAATTTCGGTGACGGCGCATAACCTCGTACGTCAAGCACCTGTGCTTTCAGGACGAGCTCTTCCGAGGCGGCACGATCAAATACGAGAAGATGATCATATAGGTTGGTAGTGCGTTCGCCTTTGGTGTTCAGCGTTGATCCGGTTCCCACGGTCATGTCGGACGCAGCCACCAGCCCATCCAGATCTGAGGGGACCAAATTGAAATCGCCGGCGATAAACAGGTCCAGCTCCCCAGGGTATGCGGCACGCATTGCGGAATAGACGTCACCAAGATGGCCCACCTCGGAGGCTATGCGACTCGTGTCACCGTCCGCCCAAGTCGCATGGTAGCCCGCAAGCACAAAGTCCCACCCCTTTAAACCACTCTCGGATAGGGTCTCGAAGCAACCAAACGCCGGTTCTCGCACGAAGTTATCGTTGCCAGTTCCGTCTGGGCCACCATCATTGTCATTGAAATACTCAAGACCAGCGCTTCCTTCGCACGGGCGCAATATGGTTGGGCGGTAGACGACGGCATAGAACTCCGCATCGCCGGCAGCGGTGTTAGGCCGGGGTGAGGATGTAACCAGGCCGGCCCAGGAGGGACCCAGCGCCTGAATCAGCGCATCGTAGCCCGGGTGCCCCTGGGACTTCTGCATCACCTCGATGACGGTAAGTACATCGAAATGGCTATTGATGATCTCCGCGACGGCCGGATAGTCCTTTGATGTTCCGTGCCCAAGTTTCTTGATGTTCCAGGTACCGAGACGAATGTCGGCGACCAAAGCCGACCATGATTTGCTGACGAATCCCGTTGTGCCGTCGCTCAGAACGATGTGGTGCCACCGTGCCAGGCTATCGGAGAGCACCGCATACTCGCCAAGTGCCAATGTACCCACGATATCCGATGACGCACTTGGTTCGGCTCTGACGTTTAGGACCGAGCTTACCCGGCTAGAGGGCGTTACAAGCTCGGCATATGTGGGATTCGCGACAGCGAATAAGACGATGATGACGGCTGACTTGATAACCCGAGAGATGTACGCGTCCTTGCTCATAACGTTCCCCAGTAATACCAGAGTATTTGAGTCGTCATTGCCGGGGGCTGTAGGAAACGATCCCCGACGCCCTCTTTATAACCTAACCTATCTAGTTGATTCGTCAAGATATGTGCCTCTGGTTAGGGGTGTGAGGCATTTCTTACGCAGATATGGCCGATTGTCCTACAGAAGCGCCGATGCATGCGTGCTAAACAGAGCCATGAGTTCATCTCTGGCGATGGGCTGGCAGCGGTATCGGGAGGAGTTATGACCAAGTACTACGTCAATACGAATGCACAGGACAGCGGTGACCACGAGGTGCATGAGGAGGGGTGTTCGTTTATGCCCGCACCTCAACACCAAAAGTATCTGGGAAACTTCACCAACTGCCACGATGCCGTGCGCGAAGCGCGTAAATACTATCCGTCTGCAGACGGGTGCTTTTACTGCTCGAAAGCGTGCCACTCATCATAAGGTTCCATTCCCAATGTGTGCTTGCCGTAAATGAGTGCGATGGGTATCACGCTGTACGTGTCGGCACCCATGAGAGTTATATCGATATCATTGAAGGCATACACCGGCCCATGGAAGTCAGGTGCGGGTTCCTACATGTCTAAAAAGGAGTAATGTCATGTCAACAAAAGAAGCAGTTCAGCAATTGGATGCCATCTGGGATTTCAGCGAGGAAGAGCTGTATGAGCACCTGGGTATGGCGTCTCTGGGCACGGAGAGTACATTTGAGGCCGTGAGCTCCATGAAGATGTTGCGCTCTATGGCTGCGAATGTTGATGCGTCCGTTGCAACTAAATCACTGGTTACGGATTTGGTGGAGAAAGGAAAGAAGTTCTTCATGGCTCTGTGGAACGCAGTAAAGGACCTCGTCTGCACCATTTATCGTGACGGTACGCCGGTTGGCGACTCGAAAGATCTCGCGGCGTATTTGACTGCGCTTGTAATCGCGTCCGGGAAGTTGGCTGGCCCACTGGCGTCTATCGTTATCGCGATCGCGGTGAAAAAAGGGCTCGTAACGCTGTGTGAAGCCAGCTAAACATTAATCGTCTTGGCATCAAATCATCAGGCCCTCTTGGATCATGCCGCGGCATCAGCCAAGGGGCGTATGGAGCGTGAGCCCCTGGGCATGGACGTCGGCATCAGGCATTGCAGTTACTATTTGCCAGAACCATATGGCGACTGATTGGGTGGTTTAAGAGAGATGCTTTCTTCCGAAGCCTTCTTCTCAATGGCGCCTTCCGTGCGCCCCATCTTAAGACCGATCACGCGCGTTGGGGTATTCCCTTTAGCGAGCTGCTTAAGTTGCTTTACGTCTTGCTCAGTCCATTGCCTTCCATGATTGACGGGCCTCTTTGCCATTTGCTTCTTCCCCTCGGCTTAGTGTGCGTCGCTTCTGGCCACCTCGAAGCAGTCATCCCGCCAGAGACAACCTGCTTGATCGCATACACCGTAAGATGGTGACGCGAAGCAATCAAAATTCCCTTCCGCCCGCTGAATGCGATGCACAAGTTCCACCTTGTCCGCCGCTGTCGTATCAACATGTAATTTTTTAGCAATTGTCTTGATCTGATTCATGTTCATGGCGTACCTCCTGTGGTGCGAATGAAGAGAACCTTAACGCAGCATCCGCAACCATAGTCCACACACTAGCCCTACGCCATGTGACACCGAAATACCAACCGTCGCCCTTGGTTAATTGGCCATCAACCACGAGGCATCCATTTGGCGAAATAGGCCTCCAGCTCAGCCACGGGTAGCGGCCGGCTGTACAGATACCCCTGTGCGAGTTGGCAACCGTGGAGCTGAAGAAAATCGCGCTGAACCGTCGTTTCCACACCTTCGGCCACTGCCTCCAGGCCGAGGTTTTCGGCCAGGGCGATAATGGTGCGAACAATGGCGTCGTCATTGGGGTCCACACCGATGTCGCGCACGAATTCCTTATCAATCTTGAGGCGGTCCAAGGGAAAGCGCTTGAGATAAACCAGGGAGGAATAGCCGGTGCCGAAGTCGTCCATCGCCAGATGGACGCCGGTGCCGCGCAAGGTCTCCATGACATGCCCGGCCCGCACCGTATTCGACATCACGATGCTTTCGGTAACCTCCAATTCCAGAAGCGCCGGCGACAGTCCCGATTCTCGCAACACGTCCTCCACCGTCTCCGCCAGGTGTGCATCGTCGAACTGGCGCCGTGACAGGTTGACGGCCACCAGTAGCTCGCGCCCGAGACTTTTGTTCCAGCGTACCGCGTCGGTACAGGCGCGGCGCATCACCCAGGCGCCAACCTGCACAATCAGGCCCGTTTCTTCCAGTACGGGGATGAAGGTATCCGGTCCGACGAATTTGCCATCGGGCCGGTTCCAGCGTAGTAACGCTTCCACACCGGTCACCGTACCGTCCTGCAGGCATATTTGGGGCTGGTAGTGCACCTCGAATTCTCCGCGCTCCAGAGCACCCCGTAGCGACTGCTCCAGTTCCAGATGGGCGCGGATGTTGAAGTCCATTTCCTCACGGAAGAAGCGGTAGTCGTTGCGCCCCGCCTCCTTGGCCTCGTACATGGCGGTGTCGGCGTTCTTCAGCAGGGTTTCCACGTCGCCGCCGTCGTGGGGAAACAGGCTGATACCGATGCTGGCGGTGGCATAGAATTCGGTCGTCCACATCGGCAACATCGGTCAGGGCGATGGCGAATTCGTCGCCGCCCAGCCGGGCCACCGTATCGCCATCGCGCACCGACTTGCGCAGACGTTCGGCGATGCCCTGCAACAGGCGGTCGCCCACGTCATGCCCCAGACTGTCATTGATACGCTTGAAGCGATCGAGATCTATAAACAGCACCGCCACCAGCCGGTCGTGCCGGCGGCCGTAGGTAAGGGCCTGGCTAATACGGTCACGCAGCAGCATGCGATTGGGCAGGCAGGTCAACGGGTCGTGGTGCGCCAGGTGGGCCAGGCGCGCCTCCGTCTCCTTGCGATCGGTGATGTCCTGTACCGTGCCCACCATCCGTTCGACGGCACCATCCGCACCGTATATGCAACGCGCCTGTTCGTGCACGTGGCGTACGGCGCCGCCGGGCAACACGATGCGGTGATCGAGGCGGTAGTCACTGCCGTCATCGATCGATTTGCGCACGGCGGCCTCGACGCGGGCACGATCATCAGGATGGAGACAGGCTTGGAAGGATTCGTAACCAGGGACGAAGCGCCCCTTCTCCCGTTCGAAGATGTTGTACACCTCGTCGGACCACCACAGCTCGCCGGTGGCGACATTCCATTCCCAATGTCCCAGCCGCGCGATGCGTTGGGCCTCGGCCAGACGGGCCTCAGAGCGGGCCAGCGCCTGAAAAGCACGCTCCTGTTCAGTGATATCTTCGAGCGCGACGAGCAAACGAGCTTCTTCTTCTTCTTCTTCTTCTGCAAGGTACATACCAGTGACGGCATAGCGCATAAGGCGCTCCTCGCCGCCGCACACCCGCATCAGCAGCATGCCATCGGCACGCGGCACGCTGCCGCCCAGTACCGCAGCTAACTGGTCGGCAAATCCCTCTGCCGAAATTACTTCATGCGAAAAGCGTCCCTCGACGTCCCCTTGGGGGACACCGAACATCTGCAGAAAAGCACGATTGACGGTCAGAATCCGCAGCCGGGCCGAAAGGATGACCAATCCACTGGGAATATTGGCGAACACGCGCTCGGCGTATTCCTTGAAGTCCTGCAGCCGAAGCGGCGTTGAGTCCATCGGGTCCATTGCTGTCATCATCCCCTCCCTGTCAGGGGCTCATCCGGTTGCAGGCCGGACGGTCGCCGAAACTTTCCCTAAAGGCTTGATACACCTGCCGCTCGGTCTCGCGCCAGCGATGAACCACGGGCCGGTAGCGGAACCACACCCGGCCATCGGCGACATGGGCCGCCAGGCAGGTGTTGGTGCCGGCGCCGCGCAGATGGTCCATCAACCGCTTGCGCAGGTCACCGGCGCTGCCAATGTAGATGACGCCGGCCCGCCGGGCGTCAGGACCGCAGGCATGCAATTCGTAGACGCCGCCCACTGTCGGCGCCGCCGTACGCACTACCTCGCGTGCCAGTAGTTGCAATGGGCTGAACCCGTGGGTCGCCCCCAGATACCCATCGTTTGCACCCCGTCCGCGGCTGCAGGGGATACCTAAATCACGGCGGACATTGGCCACGGTGCGCCGGGACAGCACCATACCGTAACGCTCCTGTACCTCCATCGCGATTGCGTCATCGGAGAGAGCGCCCGTGTCGGTATGCTCAAGCAGAGCCGCCTGTTCGGCGCGGACCACACTGTCCACGTAGCGCCGGTGCAATTCGCGCGGGCGCGGGCATAAGGTGGGGGCCATTACCACCTCGCCATCCGCCAAACCAAGCATCAGATGGCGCATCAGGCGCGACAGACGGCTGGCGTCTGCTGTGATCGGGCACAGCGGATCAGCGTTGATATCGGCGGCAAGCTCGTCCAGTGCCAGCACGTTGAGCATGAGCGGATCGCGGGTTTCAAGAAAAGCCCGCTGCAACCTCCCTAGGACGCGCAGCAGGCTGGTTGTGAGCACATTGCGGCTGTTTATCGTCCGCATCTGTTGCAGGAGGCCCGCCGGGGGTGGGGCGAGGCTGGACAATGCCTCTGTCTCAAAACCGTAATGACGGGTAAACAGCTCGGAGGTGTACTGGAACGCCGCGGCCCCGTCGAACCAGGCAACGGGCAGCGCGCGCCCACGACTGGCCCGGCCGCTGGTGGCAAGGGTTGTCTCCATCACCTGTCCCACATGCACATAGGGCCTCACTGCCACAAATGCCGGCGAAATCTCCATCTCCCGTACCATCCGCTCAAACGCCCGAGGGCGCATCTCCAGGGCACGGGCCAGCCGGATACATCCCACACGATGTGGGTCGAGTGCATGCCGGGAATTTTTATTATTCTTTCCAGACATGACGTGTTGACGTATTAATTGTTGACCGGGTGATTCTACCCCATAAGTAAAGTCTTATAGCAATAGTAAGACAATTAGAATTTCTCTAGGGGAAACGGGCCGGAAGCATAAAGAAGAATCGCAGGTAACCTGATTTACACAGACCAATGTCTAGGGGCCACACCTCCGCCGGAACTGCCGGCGATACTGTGCCGGCGTCAACGCGGTATGCCTTGCAAACACGCGGCGGAACGATGAAACGTCGGCATAGCCGACTGCTGCGGCGATCTGCTCGATGCTCTGGCGCGTCTGTTCCAAGAGTGCTTTGGCGCGCTCTACACGTAGCGCGTGCAGGTAGGCCAGCGGCGCCATGCCGGCGAGCGCGCGGAAACGCCGGTGCAGGGTGCGATAACTGACGTGCAAGGCGGCAGAGAGCTCTGCAGCTGAGAAGGTAACCGCCAGGCGCTGTTCCATCCAATCTATGGCGGCGTCGACGAGCGGATCGGCAAAGGTCCGCGGCAGGGCCATGAACGGCCGCTGCGACGACTTAGCCTCGTCCACCAACATGATTGAGGCCACACCGCGCGCTAGGGCGTGCCCCTTGAGCCTACGCAGGATATGCAGCGACAGGTCGGTATGGGCGGTCATGGCTCCCGCGGTCAGCACGCTACCGTCGTCCACCAGCGCCTGTCCCGCATCGAGCCGCACCTTGGGATAGCGCGCCGCGAACGGCCCCTGGAACCACCAGCTGGTGGTCGCAGTGCGGCCATCAAGCCGGCCGCTCTCGGCCAGCACAAAGGTGCCATAGCAACTGGCGGCCACCAGCGTGGCCGGGTCAAGAGTGCGCAGTCGCGCTATCGTCGGCCGCCATGCCGCTTCGATTCCCTCCACCAGCTCGTCCACCGTCTGGGCGAAGAAACCAGGCAGGATGACCGCGGCGTACCCCTCCAGCCGCGGTGGCAACGGTTGGGTATCGAGGCTAAGTGCCTCGGTCAGTGCAATGGCGCCGCCTTGGGCCGAAAAGACGTCGACCCGCAACGCATTGTCGGGATCGACACGGGCGGCAATGCGAAACAGATCCAGGGTGGCGGTGACGCTGGAAGGCGTAGCGCCGGACTCAACGAGCAAGGCAATGGCGGACATGGCAGTTCTCACCCAATAGTTGTCCATTCTGCCACTAACGCCCCACCCAGCCAAAGGCGAACATGGCCCCACAGACAACCACCCATCGCCACTCAGGAATCCACCATGCCAACCTTCGACGACCCCACCAAGCAAGCCATCTGGTCCACCTTGCGCGCCCTCAACGATGCCTGGACCAAGGGCAACCCCGATGATCTGGCCCGCTACTTCCATCCCGACATGGTCGCCATCACTGCCACCGACCGACACCGCCTCAACGGCGCTACGGCCTGCATCGCCGGCTGGAAGGCCTTCGCTGAGGCCGCCACCATCCACCACTGGCACGAGTTCGACCCGGTAATCCACGTTTATGGCGAGTCCGCCGTTGTCGCCTATGATTTCGACATGGCGTTCGACATGGACGGCCAGGCCATCCAAATGGGCGGGCGGGATATGTTCTTCTTCGTCAAAGAGGGGGACCGCTGGTGCGCCGTGGCGGATCAGTTCTCGGCATATCCGTGAGAATCTAAGGGTCGACTGGGAGTGACTTGCACCGAAAGCAAGTTGGACGCTTTCGGTCAGGAGCAGACATGAACGAGTTTTAGAAAGGTTAAAAGGCTAAGACGTTACTCCGAGATCTTACTTTCGAACCGCTGTTTAACGTGAGGGTGTGTCAGTAATGAAAAAGCGGAAAACCACGATGCAAGCGCACCCAGTCGGCGGCGGGGTTGTCCCGGTGCCAACTGACCGGGTGCCTTGGTAATGTCTGACATAGATGAAGAGTCTGTGAACGGCCACAACCGGTCAGTGGCCTATTCTCTGAAGCTGTCATTCAAAAGTCTGCTCTACTATGAAAGCAGCCTGATGGTCAATACGTGCTACTCGGCCAGAGCTGGCGTTGTTCCTGAGGCGAAATTCCGTCGGCCATACGCTCGTTACCTGCCTCTCAGTGTAATATTGCCTTGAACGTCGAGCTTCCAGTTTGGGCAAATGGTATTGAGAGGATTTTAAAGTACTGGCCCAGTCTTTGCCGCGCAATATACCCTCTCCCGGCATTGCTCAATCACCCGCCTATTATAGCGGGCTAGCATATCGCGATTATTCTTCATCATTGTCACGTTGATCGAGAGTTGGGGTCTCTGGATCCAGGCAGCGAGGGTGCGTTCTAAAAATTCAGGAGCTGCGCGACCTTGAACCAGCGTGGCTGCATCCGCGAAAACGTAATCAACGAATGCGGTGGAGCATAGATTGAAAGACATGGACATGTGGGGGCCATCCGGAATCGGTTGGCAAAAGCCACGATCGGATAATAGGCAATGATCATCATCGTATTGAAAGATAAAGGCGGCAGATTGTGTGTTCCGCTGCTCGAACAACGCGTTGATTATGCTTTCAAATAAATTGGGGTGATCATTTCCCAATGGCATCAGCAGAATGAACATAAGCCTGAGCCACTGAATATACGTTTGGTGCGATATGCCGAGTTGCTCGCAAAGGTAAACCTGGTGAGGTTTCTGCCCTGTGATAATCTGATGGTAAATTGAAAGCAGCTCAGGATTGGTTGGCTCGAACGAAGCTATTCCCGGAAATGAGTTCAGGACTTTCTCTATGCAATATGGATTGCGGACGAAGTTGAGAAGCTTCGCAGAGAATAGATCGATGATCTCTGTTTTGATATCAGCGCTATTCCGCTCAAGCTTCTCAAGCAGACTCTTTGTGCAAACCTCGATATTTTCTTCGTACTTGTGAAACAGGCTCTCCAGATTCATACGAACCCGACCGGCACCGGGAACATCGAAGCTGAATAGATCTAGCATGGACAAGGTAGATTCGATCTGGCGGCCGCGAGGATTCTCAAGGTCAATCTTATAGGCGTCCCGGTCAACAATTTGGTAGGAGTAGATTCTGAATTTCCCGCTTGTGCTGCTTGGGTTGCATGCGTTGAGCTTTTGCTCGGCCCGTGACACAAAGTGCTGATTTCGTGTTTCATTGCCTTGCATCGCCACGATCACCCCTTTGTTTCACACGCCATCAAACAAGCTCTCAAATCCCGTAATGCCACCTATGAGGTGCTGGGCTCCTTCGACTATCTGCAGGCCGAGGACCGGAAGGCGCGTGCGAAGGTGGAGGTAATATTCGTAGCCATGATTTGTCCCTACAGCGATGATATCGGCTATCGCCACCACAACCGCCGGACCCCGCAGGTCGACCCGTTTACCGTCTGGTTTGATGACTACTTTGGTCAGTTTGTTGACGCGAGCAGCAGCGATGACGACGACAGCAGCAGCTTTGACCGACACGTCCAGAGCACCTATGAACGAACGATCTTGGAAATCATTGCTTGTGAAAGTCCAAACGTTTTCGCTAAGGCGCTTTGTCGTTCACCTTTGGCATGTTTGCTACGAATAAGGTCGTCTCGCTCATTCTTACTCATGAGATGCGGGTCGAATGAAGTCATTTCATGGAAACCGCCACTCCCAATATGCTTCGTGGCCGTCTCTGTCAGCCCTGACTTATGCTTTACACTCGCCTCCAAGAGGCCATTACGAAACACGAGCGTGAGTTCATCACTGGGTTTAATATTCTTGAGACCCAGATGTTCGAAGACAGCAGGAACTGGATGTTTTTTATGGTCGTCATATCCAACGATGTTCTTGCCCATTGGCAGGTCCTCAAGCACTTTAATTGGTAAAGGAAGTGAATAAATATTATAACCATCAAAGCGCAAGGTCAAGCTCGTGCGGGGCAGTATGTGCACCAATTCCGACGGTTTGTCTTCGCTATATTACGGCGACCAGCGTCCGGCATTGTGTACCAAACTGCAGGCCGACCCATGAGCCTCCCTGTCCCACGATAATCATCACCAATGATTCGTCTGACCACCGGCGGCCAAGAGCAGACCACTCGCGCCGGTCGAGGGCGGAAGGCACGGGAGATAACTCGGGGTGAGTATGCCATTCCCCAAGATAGTGCATATAGGGGTCAGCTCCCCACGCCCGGCCTGCGAGTAACTGATGGGAGGGATCGCAGCGCTCGAAGAATGTACGTCGGCGGATATCTTGAGGGCTGGGCTCTGTTGCTAGAAGGATTTCGAGGTGCGGGCCACGTCGATATCCAAGCAGAATGCCACCGGCTTCGGTGTGGTTTGGCTCGCTTTGGCGGTACCGCGACACATTTTCTATCACGTTATCACCTACGAGAAGGAATCCGCCGTTCGGGAGTTGCCATTCGCGTGAGAGCATGCGGGGCATTGAGAAGTTCTCTCTGGAGTGGTATCGCGCACGATTTTTCCCTGCTCATGGTCGTGCGTCAGGGTGCGCAGCCGTTTACCAGGTCGTCCGTCAGCCCAGTCTAGTATGAGGCGGGCAGCGAGGGCAGCTGCCTGCATGGACACCATAGCTGGATACGGTACATAGGCCGAGTCGCATGGCCCAGACACAAACGGGTCATCACCAGGGTTTTGGAGTGGCGAGAACCTCGGGTGACCGTTGCGATCGGTCAGGCAACGATAGCATGCGGCCTTAGGTGTATCGACCAGAAGGCATTGTGAAGCAACCCCGCCAGCCTCATTCCACACGAATACCGACGGCACAAACCGCTCAAGGGCCTGGAGCCTAGAATTGAGAGCCAAGGAGAGTCCCTCTGAGCCGGTGGCATCGATAACAATGTCAAATGCGGATAAATTGACCGTCCGAGCATCACGGTTGATGCCTGTTACGCGAGCATAAGGGAACGCCATGGCCAACTGCTTAGCCATGGCGTCGGCCTTGGGTTGGTAAAGGTAATTGAGACCGAGGTAATGGCGGCCAATATTTCCTGGGAAAAGTACATCACTATCGCATATCACGAGCTCGCTACGAGCTCCCCCGACGCCAGCGCCGGCACGTACCAACAGGTCGGCTAGATATCCTCCAATCGTGCCGCACCCCACCAGCAACAGGCGTCTGCCGCGTAAGCCAGCACGTGAACCAAGGTTGCGCTCAATTAAGTAGGAAGGGTCGGTTCTGCTGACAAGCAATCGAGTAATACTCCAGTCCTGTCCGTATTTGAACACATGGTTTGCCCACCGTCGCGAATCCTTGAAAGTCTTCCAACGTGCCTTGTCTGTAGCGAGAATAACCCCCCACCAAGCGCCAGGGGAGCGCACTAGGAGAGTCAATGCATGCCCCTCGCTGTGGCGTTCCTGGATCGCATTGCGCAGTGCCTTGTACAACAGTCCATTATCGATCGCCTTTAGCCACGTGACGAGTTGCCCAAGTGTTTGTGGTGGCCAGTCACCATGAAATGCGAAGGGTGCATTCCGTGTTGACGTGATATAGACAGATTGGGAGCACAAGGTGGCCGAATATCCGGCGCTCTCATAGGCAGACGAATCGTCGGCGGCCAAATAGAAGCGAAATTTGTCACCTATTTTCACCTCAAAAAGCTTGACCCAGCCACCTGCATCACCTGTTCCTACATCGGCAACAAGATGAAGCGTGCCCTTCCAGTACGCATCAAATTCAATTTGGGTGTCGTTGAGGCAGTCTCCTTCTAGGGCCTTGCATAACACTGCTTGTGCATCACGTAGGCACGCAAGGATGTGTTCGTCGGCTTTGTACGGGTCTATGACATCTCGGCCCGCTGTTGAGTAGCAAATGTGGCCGTTGGTCTGAATGTGTGCGCAGATAAGCGGGATATCGGCGGGACGCGTTTCAAGAGCAATGGTCGGATGCTGGATAAGATCAGGGTCAGGAATTTCGACCCATGCAGGGAAACGGCGACCGGCACACTCAAGATTGCCGTAATAGCGGGTTCGGATGCCGGTATACCGTGGGTGAAAACCTGCATCTACCAGCGTATTGTGGATGCGCTCGAGGGTACGCACTAGCCACTCTTTGTGGTACCAATGAGCGGTGCCACTACGCTAACTCGTGGAGCCGTGCTGCGAACTTGTTGAGCTACGGATTCGACCAATACCCAGTCAGGGCGAACAGGTATGCGGGGGCCCAGATGACGGCTCACAAGGTTGCAGGCATCCATCGGGGAGACGTTGCCGTTGATTGCCATGTTGAGATCGCGTTCAAACTCCCGCAGCTTCTCTTGAACAACTCGCCGAAGTCCGGGTTCTTCGTCCAAGCGACGGGAGAGCAGTTCCCGATCCTCGGGTCGAGCAGTTGGTTCGGCCGGATTGTAGATGTCACCGGCGAACACCTGGGGGAGTCTCCGCACAATGTCTAGCAACGCAAGATCGTCACGACCAGCATTGGGGCGCAGGAAGACCTGATCCATCGCGGCCATGAGGCAGATCGAGGTAGGGCCACCGGAAGGCCATTGGTAGTCCCGCCAGGCCTTCAGGTAGCGGATAAGTCGTCGCCACTGCTCGGTTTTAGTTGCGACCTGATTTTCTACCCAACGGATCACTG
Organism: Gammaproteobacteria bacterium HGW-Gammaproteobacteria-1; assembly: GCA_002840095.1. Classification (GTDB taxonomy): domain Bacteria; phylum Pseudomonadota; class Gammaproteobacteria; order Thiohalomonadales; family Thiohalomonadaceae; genus Sulfurivermis. The sequence continues at coordinate 222,400 of PGZL01000008.1, forward strand.
GGCGTGGGTCGGACGGGCGCCAATCGCCGCCTCGGATTGCGAGAAGTACCTTATTTCGTGGGAGGTCAGACCATTGGACCGCTCTTGCATGATCATGCACTTGCCCTTTGAGGGCGGCGTATTCGAGAACTGATGCATCCATCAACATCTTCTTGAAATCAGCATCGGGAATCGCATAAAGCGGAATATCTATGTGCTTTGTGGAGTCTATCTCCAGCCTGGTACATGTATCTTTCGGCACCAACTTCCATCCGTTTGCCTTAGCAAGCGGTGTCAGAACGAGTTCGACGGCCTGGAAGAACAGATTGCTGGCATGGCCTACCTCGAACTCCTTTGCAAAACTCAGAGGAAGATAGCACCCATCGTCCATATCGATTTGCTGCTTCGGGTGGCAATGTCGATTAATGGTTTTGTAGGCAAAGGAGCCTTGGGTGATGAACCTTGGTGTTTCGATTGTCTGTATGCCAGGCAGGGCCTGCTTGATGAGCCGCGGTAAATCCCGCCGTAGCGTCTCGCGTACCTGCGTGCGTGCTTTGCGGAGGATAGCGTCCTCATCGGCTGTCAGTGTCAGAGCGTTGAGTAGGGTCTTGTCCGTGCTGGCCGGCTGGAACAAGCGGTGAAGGTTGTTAGTACTCATGCGGATGTCCTCGGGACGTTGGCGTTGGGGCCGTGCCAGAAACGTGCCGGGGCGGCCTGGTGGATCAAGAAGGGGGCAAATTCTTTGTCGCCGATAACCTCCTGATAGCGGCTATCAGCGCGGTAAGTCAGTGTTTTGATCGCGGCAGGGCTTGCGAGATCGAGCGCTAGGTCCTTGTCCTGTTCGAGACTCGGCTTTGTGTCGATGTGATAGTAGCGGCCAGATAGCTCCTGCCTCAGCATGTAGTTGGTCAGTCCCTCTTGGCTGGAGATCATGAGTTCAAGGAGGTTGGGAGCCCAGCCGAGTATGCCGAGGTTATGGCTCGCATCACCGCCGAGGGTGCGTTCCGAAGACATGGTCCCAATGGCAAGCAGCCGCACAGTCTTGTCGGGGACACACATGAATATCCTCGCTTCGTGTACGCCGAGAAATCCCGGGGCATTGGCATAGAGGCCGCCGTCCACATACACTCCGCGGCCGGCAATCTCAGCCATAGGTAGAAAGGTAGGCGCAGCACTCGTGGCGAGTGCGATATCGACGACATTCAGTTTCCAGTCACGCTCGAAATTTTCATGGTGTGACGTTTTGAAGACCTGGGGCAATCCTTTGGTGTAGTTCACGGCCGGGATAATGACCGGATGCAGGGCTTCGCCGAGTGTACGTTGCTCGAACACCTCGGTCAGGGCGGCACGCAGGTTGCCCTGTCCGTGCTTTGCGAACGCCAACTGGCGCAGTGCGGATAGGATTGATTTTCGAGGTTGAAAAATATGGGGGCCTTTCTTGAGGAAGAGGTCGCGAACTGTCGCCATCGGAATTTCAAGAGCCAGCGCCAGGGCGATGATGCCGCCGACGGATGTGCCACAAATTAGGTCAAAGCGTCGGCCGAGCGGTTCGCCGAGTTTGTCTTCAAGTAGCGCAAGGATGGTGGCGGTGTACAGCCCCCTGAAGCCGCCTCCAGAAAGGGCAAGGATGTGAAATGGCGGTGAGGTATCCTCATTGGCGTTTTGGGGAGCGGCTTCCATCGCAGAACCTCTGTATACGCAGTTCACCGAAGGTTAGCGATTATTTAGCACTCATGCAAGTGGAGTGCTAATTTCATTTAAATCATTCGGTTAGATGTAGCGAACGGCATAATCTAAAGGTATTCAATTCGAGAATTGACCATAGAATTGGCTATGGCACCACGGCCATACCCCAACCATTACCCACCACAGCCACGGCGAGTGTCATCTGAGGTGGCGTGATGTTGTAGTGCAGCCTCAAGAACAGTCTGGAGCTTCCCAATCGGAGCAGATCCGCAGTGCTGCGGGTCCTGGGTATCTGCATCTACCCCTTACTAACCCCCCCTTTGGATCTGACTGGGCTAAAGCCACGCGCGGCCGGGGACGATGAGTCTTAATTCTTAATTAATTCGGGTTTAAATTTAATTTTGGTGAATTCTTAATTAATTATTGTGCTACCAGCCGCCGCCCACCAGGGCCACGCCGGAGGCGGTGTGATGGGGCGATCGGAAGGCCCGCTGCCCCCAGCGCGCCACGTCGAAGCCCTGATCGCTGATGGAGGCGATGGCGGCGGCCTCCAGCGCCTCGTCTTCGGTCAGCGGCGGCAGGATGCCGGGCAGGCGGCTGGCCAGCATGGTCTTGCCGGTGCCCGGAGGCCCCAGCATGAGCAGGCTGTGGGCGCCCGCGGCGGCCACCTCCAGGGCGCGGCGCGCCTGATGCTGGCCGCGCACCTCGGCCAGATCGGGCAGGCCGGCGTAACCGTCGCCGGGCAGCTCCGCCGTGTGCGGCGGGATCAGGCTGCTGCCGTGCAGGTGGGCGCACACCTCCAGCAGGTGGCCGGCGGGCAGCACGGTGATGTCGCGCACCAGGGCCGCCTCGTCGGCATTGGCGGCCGGCACCACCAGGATGCGGCCCAGGGCCCGCGCCTTGAGTGCCGCGGGCAGCACGCCGCGTATGGGACGCAGCTCCCCCGACAGGGCCAGCTCGCCGAGAAACTCATAACGCTGCAAGGCGTCCTTCGGTACTTGTCCGGACGCCGCCAGCAGCCCTACCGCGATGGGCAGATCGAAGCGGCCCCCTTCCTTGGGCAGATCGGCAGGGGCGAGGTTGATGGTGATGCGGCGGGCGGGAAATTCGAAACGCGAGGTGAGCAGGGCGCCGCGCACGCGGTCCTTGCTCTCCTTCACCGCCGCCTCGGGCAGGCCGACGATGGACAGGGCCGGCAAGCCGTTGGCGAGGTGGATTTCCACCGCCACCGGCGGGGCATCGATCCCCACGGCGGCGCGGCTGTGCACGATGGCAAGTGACATGGCTTCCTTTCCGTAACGCTGGCGGGCCTCCTTGGCTCCGGGGAATTGTAACCCATGGGGCGCTGTGTGCAGCAGGTTTGTGGGGAAGCGGGTGAATACCGTGTTCCCGGCATATCCAGCCGAGCGCCCTTTAGGGCCGATTCCTGTTGCGCGATGCATCTTCAAATGATGCAATGCATATCGCACATCAAGAACCATTCAGGAACGAATGCCCGCCGCACAGGGAGCCATGCTTGATGAATCCTCCACTACATATCCGAACGAACATCCGCGACAGGATGGGGAAAAGGAAAGACCTGAACCACGTGCATATGAGTCTACAAAGGACATTTTCTCGATTACTGTTTGTGACATTCACTTTTGCCACTAGCACCTGTGTCCAAGCCGAAATTTTTCAGTGGAAAGACGACTTCGGAAGAGTCCAATACTCGGACAAACAACCTGGAACAGCCGAGTCTGTATACCAAGCTTCATCAACATCCTCTATTCAATCATCCGTCAAGCTCGATGTTCCTCTGGTCAAGCAGGGGAAGAACCTATGTGGCCCCGCCACCATTGAAATGTTGTTTCGCTATTGGGGCGTCGATGAATACGATCAGTATGACATCGCCTACAACATGTTACTGCAATTTGCAGACAGTGACCGCGTTAAACGATCTGGCATCTTGCTTACGGAACCTATCGACTGGAGTCTTTATCCGGGCTCAGGAACCATAAACATGCGTGAGTTCCTAAGGCGATTCGCGAGTGTTGAGAATCCAAAGCTCAAGAGTCTACCGGCCGACCGTTTTCTTGCAAAAAAAGAAAGAGACTACAGATTTTTGCAATTAAAGGAGTACGTTGCGCGCGGCGTCCCTGTCATCGTTCATCAATATTGGGGCGAGGTTGGTTCAATGGGACATTATCGGCTAATGATCGGTTACGACGAAGAAAAGCAAGAAGTTTACCTAAATGACTCTACCAGCGGAACGGTGATCACACAAAGTTACGATCGATTTTTTGAGCTTTGGAATGTCAATGAATCCTGGTTGCATTACAACGCTATTGTGTTTAATGCCAACAGCGGGCGAGTCCATGTTTCTATTCAATCACGCTGATTGTTTCATGCTCTCCGCGGCCGAACGGGCAAAGCTAAGGCCTGACCAGGAAGCCTCGTGCCCAACGTCTTCCAGGATGCAACGAGGAAGCCGGGCGGTCGCGGCAATTTCTCTTCACTTCGATTTTGTAGGGAGCGGTCATGATTCACATCATTCCTGTGCAGATTCACAAGGATGGCCAGTCCGGCAAAGAGGACTATCTGCTGGCCAAGTGTGCGAAATTCGAGAAGGCGCTGAAAGCCGGTGCCCCTGAGCGGGACGCCGGCCAGGACGAGGAAAAGAAAAAGCGGTATTTGCAGCATTTGCTCCAATTCATCGACGCACCAGGCGCGGAGATCTCCCTGACCCCGTTGGCGGATGCAGAAGCACAGGCCACCGCCCGCACGCTGAAGGAAAAGGTCGACAGCGTGTTTCCCTTGATCGAGGGGGAGACATTGCTCCAGGAGTCGTCCGGGCGTATGGGAAGCGCGCTCTACTGGAAACAGGTCACCAACCTCGCCACACTCTGCTTTACCGATGATTCCCTGCTCCCCACGCGGAAAGAAACGGCTGTCACGCCCCCTCCTCCGGCCCTCTCCGACAATGCGCAGGAAGAGGCGGAAGCCCTGCAGAAAATAGCCAAGAACGTACTCGACATCGGCAAGGGGCTTTCCAAGGTCGTACCGTCCCCCTACGGCTCCGTGCTTTCCGGCGTACTCGAAGGAATCGGCTTGTACGTGTCGATGGGCAGCACCAAGGAAAGCACCAAGGAAACCGAGAAAACCATCCAGCGCATCGGCGAACTCGTGGGCAAGATCACCTGGGAGAACAACGTCAAGCAAACCGTCAAGGAACAGACCGGCGTCATAAACGGCGTCCTCGACGGACTCAATGACCATTACATACCGCTGAAAAAAGACGCCACGGCCAATATCACCCGCAAGGAACTGGTCGACAATTACCTGACCCCCTTTCTGCTGAAACTGGACACGGTCATCGCCACCCTTTCCCTGGACGAGTTCGACATCGCCAGCCTTCCCGAATACTGCCTGATGGCAAATACCTATTTCTGCGTCTTGCAGGAACTGGCCGTTCTCGACCACGAGCATCAGGACAATCCCTTCCAGTCCCCCTACTGCAAGGAACTCAAGGAGATCAAGGCGCCCCGCTTCATCCGATACGTCAACGACACCTACGACAAGATACTCAACAAGGCCAGGGAATCGGTATCCGCGACCACCGAGTACGCGAACGCCATGCGAGCCTTCCGGCTGGTCCATTGGTGCCCCAGCTGCAACGACCCGGAGAAAGCGTTGCCCGGCGAATTCCGCATAGGTCTCATCAACTTCGACCTGGTGAAGGCTTGGTATTACGACAACAGCACCTTCAACAACACGCCCTATGGCTACGAATTCTGCCTCTGCCACCCGAACTGGGCCTATGACGAATGCGGCAAGGCAAGAGATTCCTGGATCGGCCAAAAACAGCGAGAGCTGGTCAGCCAGATCGAAAGCGAACTGGGCGTGTTCAAACGTCTCGCCAACGAAGAATGGACAAAACTGAAAACACATCCGCTATACGGAAGCGACGGAGCGCAGAGCGAAGTGCCCGTGTTTCCGTTTGGTCCGTAGGAAGCACGGAGCTAAGCAAGCTCTGCAAATCCGATGGCGGACCTCTTGTTCGGCAGCTGGGCCCATCCCGATGGGCAGATCGAAATATCGTGCAAGAGCGTTGGCTGCTCAGCAGGGCGGAACGAGTCGGTCGTGTAGCGGGTATGTGTAAGAACGTCTCCTATAACTAACGGATTACATAAGATATTTGCTGTTAATCCAAAAAAATTCTTGACAGCACAACGACCGATCGGCAATAAAACAAACCACAAAAATAATACGTATAAACACCCACTGGCCAAGGACGGTGGGGAAGGGAGACCCCGTGATGAACGCTCACCAAGCTCGCGTTGGACGCGCTGCGCGTCGCTTTTTTGCGCCCATTGGATTGTTTCTGCTGCTGAATGCAGCGCTCCTGTCACCTGTTCATGGTGCGAGTCCCGCCGTTGGGTGGATAGAGTCGCAGGCGCATAGTGACGGAATCCTGGCCGCGTCCGTCGAGCCTGCCAACGAGTTCCAATCCACGGCAGAAGCGCTGCTTGCCCTGGATTGGCAGGAATCATCCCCGGTTGCTTCGCCGGCCACGAACTATCTAATCGCTCAAAACGCCTCCACCGTCGAATCGCTGGTCCGGCAGATCCTTGTCGCGAATAAGGCAGGCCAGCCCACCGGGCCGTTCATAACGAGCCTGCTGACACTCCAAAATCTTGATGGCGGCTTTGGCGAGGCGTTGGGTTATCAGATCACTTCATTGGATACGGCTGCTGCGCTGGATGCGCTGGCCGCTACTGGCGGCAGGGGAACGAGCGCGGCGTCACGCGCCATCCAATATTTACTTTCAGTTCAATTCACCGACGGCGGCTATCGCCTGGAAGGCGATGAAAGCGGCTCGGTGTGATAGAAGATGGGTGTCCTTTTCCTCTCGCGATACTTGCGTCGCGCAGTTCAATCCGCCCTATATAGAGGACAACCCTGGTGGCGACTAGTCCAACACATTTACCCGCCGTGCTGCGTACGACAGAGAAGTGCTTGTAAGTTTTCAATATGTAGGAAATAAAGTAATGAAAAAATATATGGCAATTCTGTTCACGCTAATGTTTGTTTGTGTTGGCCAAGCATTTGGGTGCCAAACGTTCTGCGAAAATTGCACAATTACCCAAATAGAGCCACATGCTACAGGTAGTACCGTAATTGGTTTCAACAGTCACACCAATGAAAATCCTGACAACTGCGGGAATATTACGAAAGTGATAATTGATGTCGATGACGCAGGATCGCAAGTATTGTTATCAAGTATGTTAAGTGCGTTTATGGCAGGTAAAGAATTTGCAGCTGTAAGAACGTGTGGATGTAAGGATGAGTGGGGAACACTATGGCCCAAAGTAACTTGGGTGAGAATAGAGCCGTAATATAGTGACGTCATCTTCGTACGCCGATCTAACCATCGCTCTCACTCGATGCAAAAAAGATGCGAGGGTGAGATGAAATGTAATGTACAAAACAAGGAAACGTCATGAGTCTACTAAAAGTACTAACATTATCTGTCGTCTTGTTTTACTCGGCATCTATACACGCTGGTGACTATGTTGGAAAAGGAACGATAAGTGTGATGCAAAACGCCTATGGTGGCTGGATTCTAAAAACGAATGGCACAGCGAATAACCCAGATGGATGTAGCAAAAATATTGTTATTTTAGAAGGTACGCATGATCAGTATAAAGAAGTCTATGGCCTCTTGTTGTCAGCCTATACTGCAGCCAAGAAGGTTAATATTTTTGTAGATGGATGTCATGCAAATGGGTATAAGAAGCTTTCCTTTGTGTACTCTGATTGGAATTACTGAACCGCATGTGACCATGATATTCAGCCGATGTCAGAGCGGCGCGACTGATGTGTGACGAACCCGCATTCGGACACGTGACGGGGAAAATTGGTCGAAGGGCAATGGACATTGATGATGATGCTACACAACATTCTGATGATTCACAGATTTGGATGGGAGTGGGCATAGATCGATAAAGATGCGCGCGCCAAGTGGCGTCGGAACTTGAACGGCATAGAATCATAAACACACAAGGAATGTTTCATTCATGCATCGGTTGACAATCCCCTCATTTTATTGGCGGTCGGCATCGCGGTCTTGCCAATTGGGTATTTCTCCAAGCTCGTTAGCTTCACTGACAGCGAACAAATATGTCCATACAGAGATTGTCAACAGTGGCGGTGCTGGTTGGGGAACAGCTGTGCACTCCATTTGCCTTGTCAAATAGAAACGCCAAGCGCGGCAAGGTCGATAGATTGCCGGGAATTGGGCCTGGCTTGATATGAGTTAGGCGTATCCGAACCTATTACCCTAAGAAAAGGTAGCTTTGCTACTTGCAGCAACTGACGATCTTGCCCTAGGGCGACTCCTGGATATCAGGTACATGTTGGAACGAAAATGAAATATCTAAACATCGCAATGACGGCTGTTTTAGTACCCATGGTAGCGTTTAGTGCTGACAATGATATCGAACCTCCTCTGCTGCCAGGTGAGGGCGCGGTACAGGCACATGTTCGCTCGGATAGCCTAGAAGGCGAGAAGATTGATCTTCGAACAGGGAAGGTGGAACTGAGAAATATCGACATCACTGTGCCGGGTAATGGCGGGATGAACATTGTCGTTAGCAGAACATACCAAAAGAATCTTTTACCCAACTACGGTGTTCCACATTCACTGGGTAATTGGGAGTTGGAGCTGCCGCGAATTGTCGGCAACGTGGGTCAAGCGAATTACTGTCAAAATCCAGCGCCACCAAGGGTGTATGTTGATTATAAGCAGCTTGATGTCCAGGGGCTAGCGCTTGTCCGCGCTTGGGATTGGGAAGGCAGCTCGATTTGGGTCCATGCTATTGACACCCGTTACGGTTACCCAAGCGTGCCAGTAGATGAGCGCATATACAATTTTGATGATCGATGGGGGTCGCCATACTACATATGGATACATGGCGAATACAAACCGCCCTCACAGTGGATTGACCGGCCAAACTTTGGTTTAACACTCAGTATTCCTGGCGAAGCGGAGAAGGACCTATTGAAGCCATCGGCCTCCAGCGTGGGGGCTGGTGCTTCGTATATCACGACGGACTATTGGAAGACCTCCTGTATAGCTAAGGATGGCGTGAGCGGTGCCGGGTTCTTGGTGACTTCGCCGGAAGGAGTTAAATTCACTTTCGACAAAAGCTATATCGCAGAGACGAGTTATCGTGAGTATTGGATGTGGAACCCGCGATTGCCTGTGGAGAAGGCCGAAAATCTTCGCAGGCTCCGGCACTACTATCCTTCGAAAGTGGAGGACATTCACCATAACACGCTGACATTCGAATATGTTGCTGATGCAAATGGCGCCCTGCACGTGTCTAGGATATCGTCCAATGATGGTCGGAGGGTTGACTTCAGGTATAGGGCGCCCGCCATGGTTGGGACTAGTAAAAATGCGGTACTCCTGCTTGATGAAATTGAGGCCAACGGGCAGGTATGGAAGTACTCCTATGGGGCAAGCAGTGAGCTACAGAGAGTTGAGCGGCCAGATGGCGGCACATGGGAATATACTTACGAAGGGCCGGTCTACAATGAGAACCTACAGGTTGGCGTAAAGACGGTCAAATACCCTAGTGGTGGGCTCGTAACATACGCATACCAAACGAAACCAGCCAATTATTTTGGAGGGACGTCTAAGGTTAATGATATACACGTGATTTCTACGCGAGATATCAGCGGGCCGAATGTCACCGCCGGAAGAACGCTGTACAGTTTCGACATGACTCCCTCGGGCCGCAATCGCACACGTGTGGCCAGCGCTGCGGGACTCAACGAGTATGAGTTCTCCCATGCCAACGATTGGCAATTGGGTAGTCTTATTGTTAGCCGGACATTCGATAGTGCGCAGGACCTTTCGCAGAGCTCAAATATTTCCGCCATCGACACCAGTTCGTTGAGCCTTTTGCAAGAAACGTCATACACGTGGGCTTCTCTTCCGCAGATTGGTGACAATGGTGTCAAAGATCGTCCTATAGCGAAGACCATCCCACGCGTTATCGCTTCATCCACCACAACACGGGATGGTACGTCATATACGACAAATTATTCGAATTTTGATGGCTATGGTCATCCGCAGCATGTGGTCGAGCAAGGGCAGGAAAGTAGGGTTCGCGATCTTAGTTGGTGGACTAATCCAACCAATTGGATTTTGCATAGGGAAAAAAATGAATCGATCGCAGGAGAAGGCGATATAACTCGTGAGTATGACGCGGCAACCGGCGATCTCATCGACGAGTATCATTTCGGCGTGCATTCGCATTACGACTATTACCCAACGGGTGATCTGAAGTCCAAAACCGATGCAAGAGGCAACAGTACTCACTATTACGATTATGTCAGGGGTGTGCCGCAACGGGAGGTAAATGCGCTTGGAGTTGCAATAGAACGCTCAGTTAACCCAACAGGTACGGTTTCTTGGGAAAAGGATGGGAGAGGCAATACAACGCGCTATATGTATGACGACCTTAACAGGGTAAGGCTAATTCAGTATCCGATTCACGACGAAGTGACTAGTTTATGGCCCACTCAGAATGCTCAGACAATTGTGCGTGGCAAGTCCAGTAAGACAATAGAATACGATGGGTTCATGCGTCAGATAGCTATATCCGAGGCGGATGTGTCTAACCCGTCGACGCCACTACGGGCAACAACTAGGGGTTACGACAGTGTAGGTCGATTAATTTACCAGTCCTATCCTCAGCCGTCGCCGGGTGGCGGGATCACGTATAAATACGATGCACTTGATCGCGTGACAAAAGTATCCCCTGGCGACGGAAATGATACAACGGTCGAATACAAGTTGGGTAACGTGGCCAGCGTCACCAATGCGCGCCAATTCGTTACTACATATCATTTCCGTTCGTTCGGGGATCCTGGTAAACGTGAACTGATTCGGGTGGAGGCGCCAGAACAGTCGGTAGTAGACATCGACCGAAATCTCATCGGTCAGATTAGAACGGTAACCAGAGGCGGAGTACAGCGGGCATATGAATATACTCCAGAGCACTTTTTGTGGAAGGTAACCGAGCCGGAAACAGGGCTGACTGAATTTGGCCGGGACGAGGTCGGTAATATGATCAGCCGACAGGTGGGTAATTCAGCCGTTACATTGTTTACCTATGATGAGTTAAATCGTCTGAAAAGTGTCGACTATCCCGGAGACACTCCTGATGTCGCCCGGGATTATGACGAAAACGGCAACGTCAAATACGTCGATACCGGGCTTACACGTTGGGACTATGTCTATGACGCGCGGAATAACCGTACCGCGGAAATTCTGACCGTTGGCGAGAACCGGTTTGCGGTGCGTTATGACTACGATGGCGAGGACTTTTTAAGTCTCACCAAATATCCAAGCGGATCCATCATCCGCTATCAGCCGGATGCTCTTGGTCGGCCTACGCAAGTGAGTCCCTACCTTTCCCATGTGGAATATTACGGAGATGGTCATCCAAAACGCCTGGTTTATGCCAACGGTACAGTGGTAAATACGGCCCTTACTCCGCTCCTGAGGGTGGGCGGTATTAGCGACGACACCGGGAACATAATTGACTTGGATTATGACTATGATCCCGTTGGAAATGTGGCTGCCATAACTAACGGAATAGATTCCAACGCAACAGTTGCGATTGGATACGACGGCCTTGACCGTATTGCTTCTGCGACCGGATCTTGGGGGGCGGGCAATGTTACGTACTATCCCAATAGTGACAACATTCGTTCAAAGTCGACAGGGGCCGGGCTCAACTATTCATACGAGGCGGGCACAAACAGGTTAAGTTCGATTACCGGCGCCAGGAGTTACAGCTTCCTTTATGACGCCTACGGCAATGTGACCGACAATGGGACGACTACATTCGTCTACGATGATGCCGGTAATTTGCGTTCGTCCTCCGGATTCGGGGCTACCAACTATGTGTATGACGGGAATAATCGCCTGGTTAAGAAGGAGTGGTTTGGGGATACGTCCTACGAAATCAATACTACCGATGGCCGCCGACTTCTCGAGTACGCGCCGACACGAGATCAGTATGTTGAATATGCGTATCTTGGATCGCAGCCCATTGCAGCGCGCAAAATCACATCGGTCTCTACTATGGACAGCGACGGGGACGGATCTAGTGACGCCTATGAGTTGAGTCACGGGTTGGATCCTGTCGGGCTGGATGCCGACGGCGATGGCTTGTCTGATGCCGAAGAAGTGGCGCTTGGAACGGATCCGCTCATTGTAGATACTGATGGTGACGGCATAAGCGACAAGTATGAAGTGCTGGTAGGCATGAACCCCCTAAACGGAAGTGACGGGGCATCAGATAACGATGGCGATGGGATTAGCAACATAGAAGAATATCTGTTGGGGACGAACGCCAACAACGTAGATACCGATGGCGACGGCCTGAACGATGCTTTGGAAGTGACATTGCGCACCAATCCTTTGATTGCCGATACCGATGCCGACGGTATGTCCGATAAGTTTGAATACGTTTACCATTTGGATCCGCTTGATGCGTCTGATGCGGGTTCCGATCTTGATTATGACGGGTTGAGCAACGTTGATGAATACAGGCATGGGGCGAATCCGTTGGTTGTGGATACAGACCTAGATGGCTTGGCTGATGGTGATGAGGTTGCGCTAGGAACAGATCCGGCAAATCAGGATACCGATGGTGACGGAATGCTGGACGGAGAAGATGATAATCCGATGCTAAATATCGCGGCTCTGATGGTAATCATCGATCAGCTGTTGTTGTACTGATATTGGATCCATACGGTGGGAATGCCGATGAGTGCTATGCAAAGGATTATTGGTTTATTGATGTTGCTATGCTGCGCATCGTTTACGATGAGGCAGGCTCTTGCAGCAGAAGAGATAGTTTATTACCACGTCAATGCGCTGGGGTCACCTGTTGCCGCCACCGATCAGAGCGGGCAGGTGATGTGGAGGGAGGCTTATAGTCCTTTTGGCGAGCGCATTAAGTATGAGGACAATGGTCAAAATAAGTTGTGGTTTACCGGTAAACCACATGATGAAACGACAGGTCTGACATACTTCGGGGCGCGTTGGTATGACCCGGTAGTGGGAAGGTTTATGGCTGTAGACCCTGTGTCATTTCGTGAGAACAGCATCTACAGCTTTAACCGTTATGCATACGCAAATAACAATCCTTATAAATATGTGGACCCTGACGGTGAGGTCTCAATAGCGGTTGGCGCGGTAGTCGTCGTGGGCTTGTGGGTTGTGTCAGATATTGTTCTGCCTTCTCTGGGACCGCAGCCGGCTTTTGATAGTGGCGTCGTGGAGCGTGCCGGATTCCCTATTGATGCAGGAATCATTAAGGGAACCATCGGTGCAGCGCGTTTAGGAATTTCGCTGACTCGTGGATTGCGGGGCGTTCCAAAGGGAGCCGGGAGTTCGCCCCACATCAATCCTAGAGATGTAGCCAATAAGACTCCAGGGCAAATAGATGCACTCGCAAAAGAAAAAGGGCTGATTCCCAAAGGCCCCAATCCTCAAGCTGGCAAAGGTGCTTACGTTGACCCTGCGACAGGGAATCAGCGCGTCCTTTGTCATACCAATTGTGCAGACCCACATGCACACGTGAATAACCCACAAGGTCAGCGTCTGGATGTTAATGGCAATGCTGTTCCGCCAGAATCGCCAGCAGCTCATTTGCCCGTAGATTATCCGTGAGGTGACTGATCATGATGCACGATTGGACGCTGCTGGCACTGGTGGTCGACTGGGTGAAAGGTATGGTTACGATTACATTTAGAAACAGCCAATCGCAGGAAGTTTTTTTAATGGCAGAAGGGTTGTCAGACTTAAGGGTGCCTAAACGCGAAGAATGGGGCGGAAGCGTTTCGGTCAATGAAGTGGAAGGACCGAAACAACTCCAGAACGGAAACACGTACGTTTCCATAGAGATGCAGTCGGGTGACAAGGTTGAGTTGGAGGCTAAGTCTATTTCTTTGCCCGAAACATAATTTGTTGTTCCAGAGGGGATAACTCGATCACTCGATGATCTTTCCAGTCTTCGCGGAGCAAAGTTGTTAGATATTGAGAAGATGGCGGATGCTAAGTACCTCGAGTCAGGATGGACAAGGGCGCCTCTGAAAGACCGCAATGGAATTCGATACTACGATGGGAAGGGAAATACCTTCCAGCTTAATAATGGCTACCCTTGCGGTAAGGATATGCATGGTGGACCGTACATTAAGACTACGCAGGGCAATCAGACAGTTCGAACGAGTAACGGGGTCAGGTCTCAACTCCGGCTTGAATTCCACGGTGCGCGCTGTACCACGTCATTTCCCGGGGCGATGGGCAGGAAGACATTTATCTGGACGATGACCATCGCGCAGCCAACGTGGCTGTCCTGAATGAGGTGGTAAAGCGACGCACGCCGAAGAGTGTTGGGGTAGATAGTCGCTGTCGTGTGTCGTGAAACATAAATCCCTTTTGAAAGGAAAATAATACTCAAAAGGGCACGTAGCCGACGATAGTTAGGTGCGCTTTAGAGTGCACTCTGTGCACAGTTCGGATGTGCGTAGGCATAAATCGTTGCATAACGTACGATGTTGTAATTCTTTATATCTGACTTTGCGGGAGTGAGTTTCATGGGGATGATTTTCCGAAGGATTGCTGTACTCATCGTTCTATGCTGGGCGCAAGGCGCGCTAGCCTATGTTGTCTGCGATAACGTTCCTGTCGAAGCGTTGCAATCGGCGGATGGTCCCGGGTTCCACAACTTTAGCGAAATAGGAGTTACTGGCGCTACCTTGTTTGTAGAGATTGGTCCTTCATTGTGCTCAAACAGCAGTGGCGAGCTCATGGCAAATCGGGTGTTTGCCGTACTGGATAATCTTGATTCGGCTGGAGAAAGAAAGAAAATCTGGATATCTATGCTAATGACTGCAAAAGTTTCCGGCCGGAAAATTCTTCTTCACGCCCACTCATTGGGGGTTAATGCGCGTAACTTTCAGGTGCTCTCTCCATACTATATTCAACTTAAGTAGATTCCTATTTGCGTTGGGAGCAGGTGCCTGAAAGTTTATGTGTCCAATAGTTAGACGGATTCATGGAGTTGCGGTGGGCTATAATCGATTCATTGCGGTAAGGGGGGGTAATATGAAATTTATTATCATTACAGCATTGGTGTCTTTGTTTGGGGTAGGGGCTGCTCATGCGGATGGATGGTATTCCGATTCAACAATAGAGCAGCTGCAATACTCGCTGGGTGCTAATGGCGTTCACATTTTCTATTCGGGCGGTAATGGCAACGCCAATCCTGATTCATGCGACGTTAATGGCATCTTTATTTTGCCTTATGCTACAAATGGTTCAGAGAGAGAGAAAGCCATGTTGACAGGGATTTCCATGGCGTTCACCGCGGGAAAAAAAGTGGATATATTTCTCTTGGGGTGCATGGCTGGTATCGGCGGAAAAACCTACCCGAAAGTATACTATCTCAAAATAAAGAGATAGTGGGTTGCCACCAACAAATGGGTAATGGGTTCAGGTTGAGGCACTCCTGATTTTTCGGACACGGAATAGTAGTCAGACAAATATCGCTTGTACATCGAAGTGACGCAGCACGTGTAATCCCTCAAACGCAGACACACGCGCGCGGGCTCACCAACGCCTGTTCGGCAGCCAACAGCGACTCACCGGCCAAAAAACGCTGGGTTATGGAGTGGCTACGAAGAGGCTGTGCCGGCGACGAATGACCTCGGTCGTCCCCCAGGATTCCGCCTCATCCCGGTCGATATAGAGAACCACATGGTAGTGGTTGGACATCACCGAGTAGGCGCAGACGTCCACGGCGAAGACGTCGGCCAGTGCTTTCATCTTGTCCTGAATCCACTGTCTTCGATGTTCGAAGCTTTGGCCGGAGTGGTCGTCTTTGCCGCACAGGAAGGCGCGGCGGACGCAGCGGGAAACGCAGTGGTAGTAGGGGGTGGCTTCGAGCGAGACGAGAGTCTTCCTTGGCTTGGGCATGATATCGGTCCTTGATATCGGGGGTGACCAAGAGAGCTTGGCAGAGGTGAGTTTCGATGGCAAGCTTTAGGTGGGTGTCCAGATAGCCATTTGAAGACAGCCAGTGGCTACGCACGAGACCCAGAGGGGTTAGGGAAATATTGCCTAACTGAAACGCAAGGTATCGCCATAAAGGCTGCGATTACCAGCGTTAATATGCTTTCATGGGCAGGACGTACGCCGGTGCCTGTACCTAGCTATCCCGTGATGTTAGGTCAGTACATCGCGTACATGTATATACTAGCAATGATTTTGCATTTTGTTGCGATTAATGACGCTTTGGAGGACTGTAGGGTCTGATGCGACTTGCGACAATACTCATAAAAACGATAGTACCCGCAGGTTTGATAATCGCTGGATGGCATTGGACAATTAATGGCTACTTTTTGCTAGATTCGTTCGATGATGAACTGGGGCTAACAATGACAATAGCTGGTTCAACGCTCGCTTTGTGGTTTCTAGTTGAAGCTGTTAACAATAATGGCGAAGTGCCAAATTATCTGTACTATTTAATAGCTCCTATAATGGTCGTTGTTGCCGTTGTGTATCCGAAGTATATAAGTGCGTATTGTGAATCAAAAACGAATCAGCAACTAGAGCTTTATGGGCGTCAGACATCGGCGGTTGTGATTGCTATCAGAAAGCAAATCCCTTTACAGTCGTTTTATTATTCGTCAAGCGTGCAACCATATTGGGAATTCGTTTATGAATATAACGTTGCAGGTACGATGTACCACCAAGCAGGAAACCTGAAAGGTAGAATTAAGAGAGGCGATATCGTTTCGATAACATATTCTGCAACAAATCCTAATATATCGCGTGCAGAAGCGGTCCAAGAATAATGAACTGGACCGAAAAGGTGACAGATTTATTTTCCCGTTGCCGGCGGGATTAAGAGATATAAGCCCCATATTTTCCTGACACGGAATAGCGTTAAAGCGATATCACTCCAAGAAGCATTGAGCTGACGCAGCACGCGTAACTTCCCGAACACTCTGACGGTCGCCCCAAATACCGTGCGCGGCGTCAACTCCCCACCGCCACCACATCGGCAAACCGCTCGGTCCGCGTCTTGGCGTCGTTCAATTCCCGCAGCAGGGCCGGAGTGGTGACGTGCAGCGGGATGTCGTAGGTGATGGTGGCGCCGTAGGCTTCCGGGGCCTGCATGTCGAGGCGGGTCTTGTCGAAGACCAGCAGGCGGGTGTCATGAAGGGATCAGTAGGGCCAGAGTGATTTGAAATACAGCTGTCACCGTGCGTATGGATGGCGCCAATTTCAATTCGCCCGGACCCCACTGATCCCACCACAACTCCTACTCCTCAGGGGCCATTTATATCGCCCGAAATCCTGCGCAGCAGCTGCGCTCCCAGTTCGGTGGGATCGGGCTCGCGTAACAGGTCCAGCAGTGTCAAGTCGAAGGCCCCTGCCAGCCGTTCCAGGCTATCCAGGCTGACGTTGCGCCGGGCCTGTTCGATGTCGCCGACGTAAGAGCGGTCCAGCTCAGCCGCCTCGGCCAACGCCTCCTGTGACCATCCCCGCGTCAGCCGCAGGACGCGGACATTCTGCGCCAACAGCCTCCGTGCCGTACCCCCAGCCATGGCGGCGTTCATCGGCTTGTACCGGCGGGCAATCTGCGGGCGCCCGGCCCCATGGGGCCGGCATGGCATGGCGGAAAAGGGGATGGCGACGGGGGTTTGGGGACGACAGGCCGCAGGCTGCGGGCCTGGGCAGGCATCTCCCGTTCCCCGGTGTATGCCCTTTCCCATAGGGAAAGGGGATCAAAAAGAATTCCACTACGATCAGCGGTCCCGTCCATAAGCCCTCCTGGCTCAGTTCTGGGGCCGCAAACGAAAACGGCCCCGGTTTACGGGGCCGCTCGACGAGCCGCGATCCAGCTGGGGCCGGACCCGGTGATATACTCTCGCGCAGCCCCAAGGTCTGGTTCACACAGTCTTGGGGTTAGCCGCCCGGATGGTGTTAGCCGCACCGCCGGGTGGCGCTTTTTCTTAATGCTTAAAGTGTATGAATAGACAGTGGATGTCAAGCATGAATTTACACGCTGTAGATGTAGGTTGTTTTAGCCTGATAAGGCGTCCCTATAGCTGCTTGTTCGGCCTCCTGCATCAGCCCTCCCCTGCGGTTGGATTTTGCCCTGAGATGGCAGTAGATTAGGCCCACACCCCATCCGAAGGACCGGCGCATGGACATCGAAGGAATGAATCCCACACCAATACCGGCTGTCGCTTCGACACCCGCGTCGCCCCTGCGTCGCGCAATTCAATCCCCTCTTATAGCGTGTAACCCTGATGGGCGACTTAGTTCAACAGACATTTATCCGTCATGCTTCAAACAGCGGACAAATGCTTATAAGTTATGTGCTCTCATAGTGGACGAAATTTGTGAATCTACTTAACAAGATACTTAAATGGACACTAACTTTGCCTGCCTGGCAAAGGGATGCCGCGCGCAGATTGTTGCAGCGCGAAGAGGGGTTATCTGAGGATGATTACGCCGAGCTTTATGTTTTGCTCAAGGCCGAACATGGCCTGCCTAATCCGGACAATCTAAACCCAGAACCGTTGGCCACTACTCACCTGCCTGCCACTATTCAATCTGGTCAGACCGTAATATTGAAGGAAATAGGAAAATTCACCCATGTAAACCGCATTGCCCCTGATCAAACACTACGCTTTTCAGAAACAGGAATGAGCGTTATTTATGGCGGCAATGGGTCTGGTAAATCAGGATATGTACGGGTGATGAAACAAGCCTGTCGCTGCCGTGATCAATCAGAGAAAGTATATCCTAATGCCAATGACCCGGCATTGACGCATAAAACCCCGACAGCCAGATTCAGGATTGAGTATAACGGCAGCATCAATAAAATCGATTGGCAACAGGGATGCGTGCCTGATGGGCTACTATCAAGCATATCGGTGTTTGATTCAAGATGTGCAAGATCGTATTTAACGGCTGAGCAAGATGTCGCCTATCTGCCTTATGGTTTAGATATTGTAGAAAATATGGCGCGGAATGTTATTCCCGAGATGGAGCACCGCCTCTCAGCAGAAATAAGCGCCATTGATACCAATATCCATGTTTTTAACCATCTTGCGGGTGAAACTAAGGTTGGAGCGCTGATCGCAAAGCTTAGCGACAAAACCAACCCTAAAACCGTTGAGGAGCTCGCCACCTTATCGCCTGAAGAGGAAGAACAGGTCGAGGCGCTAAGAAAAGCACTGGCCGAAACCGATCCAATGACTAAGGCTGTTGAGCTAAAACGTTTTGTCTCACGGCTAAGAACTCTGGCTGAAAGCACTAAAAAAGTGAGCTTGTGGGTCAATGATGATGCTGCTGCAAAGTTAAAAAAATTCGATGCTGCTGTGGTGGCAGCAGAGCAGGCCGAAAAGAATGCAGCACTCGCTCTGCAATCGGGCGAGAAGCTACTGCCTGGAACAGGTGAGCTGGTATGGAAGGCATTGTTTGAGGCGGCAAGAAAATATTCAATTGAAACCGCTTATCCAGATCATGAATTTCCGTATACGGACGACGATGCGCTATGCCCTTTATGCCAATCACCACTTGATGAGGTCGGGGAGCGGCGGCTCAATCGCTTTGAGCAATATATCAAGGATGATGTTGCTAAAGCCGCACAAGAAAAACGCACCGCTTTAGCTGATATCCGGAAGAAAATAGAAAGTGCCAACCTCCAAATCGCTTTGGAACAGGAGTTGTCTGACGAAATAGATCAGTGTGGTGGAGCTACAGTGCAGGCTATAAAAGATTATCAAGCCAACATTTATGATAAAAGGCGCTGGATGCTAGAAGCGTTGGATGATCGGAAATGGACTAATCCGCCTAGCCTGAAAGAAAGTCCATATCCGACTCTGCGCAATTTAGCAGCTCAAAGACTCCGTGAGGCTCGCACCTTTATCAAGGCTTCGGATCCTGAGCGTAAAAAGATACTGGAGCAGGAATGCGCTGAGCTAATAGCGCGGCAGAACTTACAAAAGTCCCTACAGGCCGTGCTTGATCTGATTGAGCGCTTTAAAATAGTTGCCGCTTTGAAGAAATGTAAGAGCGACCTTAAAACA
The DNA here is from genome assembly GCA_002840095.1 of Gammaproteobacteria bacterium HGW-Gammaproteobacteria-1. Taxonomy (GTDB): domain Bacteria; phylum Pseudomonadota; class Gammaproteobacteria; order Thiohalomonadales; family Thiohalomonadaceae; genus Sulfurivermis. The sequence goes on from PGZL01000008.1 coordinate 242,245, forward strand.
AAACCCATCTCTGACAAATCCAAAGAGTTCGCCAGTGAGGCAGTAACTAAAGAACTTAAATCTGCGCTGGATATTGAGTTTGCTAATCTTGGAGTAGGACACATAAAAACCAGGCTAAAGGAGAGAAATGATAAGGGTAAGATATTGCATCAGCTTTTGTTGGAAATCCCGACTAACCGCAATATAGATGAAATATTAAGTGAGGGTGAGCAACGCGCAATTGCTCTAGGCGCATTTTTAGCAGAGCTGTCTTTAGCAGATCACTCATGCGGAATCGTGTTTGATGATCCGGTATCTTCGCTTGATCATTGGCGGAGGCAACATGTTGCGCGACGCCTCGCCGAAGAAGCAAAAAAACGTCAGGTTATCGTCTTTACCCACGACACATCCTTTCTTGGCCAGCTTCGTGACGAGATTGATGAAAATACTCTAGATCACAAGATATGTTTTCTGGAATGGAAGGGGCAATATGCTGGTAATGTTTGTGATGGCCTGCCATGGGGGCATTCCAGTTATAAGGAGCGTATTCACGCCCTTGAAACTATGCACGATAAATTCTTAGCCAAGCCCTGGCCACAATATCCTAATGAAGAAGATGCGGCTGAAATGCTCAAAGCATACGATCGTATGCGCGCCGCCATAGAGCGGGTTATTCAAGATGTTGTCTTTAATGGTGTTGTTCGGCGTTATCGTGATTGGATTAATATTGGTAGCCTCAAGGGCGTAGTTGGATTTTCTGATGCAGAGTGTGACGAGATAAACAGGCTTTACCAGCGCTGTAATGATCTGGTCGATGCGCATGACCCATCTTCCGCAAAAAACGCTCCCGTTCCAAGTGTAACGGAGCTAGGCAAAGATATTTATGACCTCAACGCCGTCATCAAAGCTATCCAAGATCGTAGGAGCGCGCCATGAGAAAATCTTCCACGGTCAGTAACGCACATAACAGGCATTCGTTCGGAGACTACGCTACGCTTCGTTTGCACTAGTGCGCAAAAAGGGGGCAGATTTACGGCGACGAACGTCCGCTTTGGGTCGAGAGCAGACGATCTGCTCGTACAAACGCCCGGCCCTCCTGAAGTCACTGTGTGACATCCCAGTCAACGCGGAGAAATCCCCGGTGCGAGGCGAACGTGCGCTGCGCGGCCCCGACATACCTTGCATCTCCGGCTTCATCAACGCGCTGACAACTTGACTCTATGTCAGCCGTGGTTACCGCGACCACCCGAGGCTATAGGCTAACGGGTTAAGAGTTGCGCGTGCACTGCACCCTCATCAGCCCCCACCGCCACCACATCTGCAAACCGCTCATTCCGTGTCTTGGCCTCGTTCCGCTCAAGCAGCAGGGTCGGGGTGGTGACGTGCAGCGGGATGTCGTAGGTGATGGTGGCGCCGTAGACTCCCGGCACCTGCATGTCGAGGCGGGTCTTGTCGAACACCAGCAGGCGGGTGCCACATGCGAAGGGAAGGTCCTGGGCAATGAGGGCTACCCACCAAGAGAAAAGGGGCCTCGCGGCCCCTTTCTTTGTAGCAGTACGACTGATGCGTATCAGACGGCAGCAGCCTTCTTGCGGACCACGCGACGCTTCTTCTTCGGTGCAGCAGCTTTCTTCTTCGCCTTTGCCTCGGCAGCATCCAGCTTCTTTACCAGGGCGGCGAGAGCGCGGGCAGCGGCTTTCTTCTGAGCGGCATCCAGCTTCTCCAACGCAGCGCAGCGCTTTGCAGCCAGCTTTGCGGGAAGGGCGGCTGCCTTCACTGCGGCGCGGGCTGTGGTAACACGGGCAGCGGCCTTCTTCTTCGCGGCCGGGGTCTTTGCCTTGTCCTTACCGGCCTGGGCCTTGGCCAGGGCGGCGTTGGCTTTTTCCAGCGCTTTCGCGGTAGAGGCGCCGGCGGTCTGTGCGCTCTTCAGGGTGGATTCAGCAGAGGCGGCTGATGCGGCTTTGGGGGCGGCTTTTTTCACTGCGCGTTTCTTCTTCACTGCCATTCTTGGTTCTCCTTGCGCCTGTCTGAAACGAGGCGACATCGTGGTGGGTAAGCTGCGGGCCGTGCCCGCACAGCAGGAATCATACCTGCTGCGCCTATAGAGTCCAATCCCGACGAAATGCGGCGTATCCACTGCCGGACACGACCCGCGCACGAATATGCTGGAAAACCGCAGAAAGCCACCCCGGAAGAGTGTCCCGTTTTCACCACGCCTGGAAGCACTCTCATCAGCCCCCTACGGCCACCACGTCGGCAAACCGCTCGGTCCGGGTCTTGGCCTCGTTCAGCTCGCGCAGCAGGGCCGGGGTGGTGACGTGCAGCGGGATGTCGTAGGTGATGGTGGCGCCGTAGGCTTCCGGGGCCTGCATGTCGAGGCGGGTCTTGTCGAAGACCAGCAGGCGGGTGTCCTTGAGGTCGTGGGTGATCATGAAGATGGTCATCTTGTGTTCGTCCCACAGGCGCAGGATCAGCCGGTGCATGTCGGCGCTGATGCCGGGATCGAGGGCGCCGAAGGGCTCGTCGAGGAGCAGGATCTTCGGCTGCTTGACGATGGACTGGGCGATGGACAGGCGCTGCTGCATGCCGCCGGACAGGGCGCTGGGGAATTTGTGGCGCGCCTCGTACAGGCCCACGGCCTGCAGCATGGCCTCGGCCTTTTCCACGGCCTCGGCGCGGCGCGCGCCGAACAGGCGGCCGAGCAGCGGGGCGCGTTCGAACTCCAGGCCGAGCAGCACGTTTTGCAGCACGGTGAGGTGGGGGAACACCGAATAGCGTTGGAATACGATGCCGCGGTCCGGGCCCGGCTCGTCGGGTAGCGGTTGGCCGTCGATGAGGAACTCGCCGCGGGTGGGTTGTTCCTCGCCCAGCAGCATGCGCAGAAAGGTGGTCTTGCCGCAGCCGGAGGCGCCGACCACGGTGACGAATTCGTGATCGCCCACTTCCAGGTTGAGGTTTTCCAGCACCACCTGGCCGTCGTATTCCTTCCACAGTTTGCGTACCGAGATCATGAGCGTCGTGCGCCTCCCTGGTACCAGGGGAACAGTTTGGCGTTGGCCACGCGCAGCAGCCAGTCGGTGAGGAAGGCGAGCAGGGTGATCCAGGCCACATAGGGCAGGATCAGGTCCATGGCCAGGTAGCGGCGCACCAGGAAGATGCGGTAGCCGAGGCCGTCTTCCGCCGCGATGGCCTCGGCGGCGATGAGGAACAGCCAGGCGGCGCCCAGCGCCAAGCGCACGGCGTCGAGCAGGCGCGGCAGGATCTGCGGCGTGATCACGCGCAGGATCAGCTGCCAGGAATTGGCGCCCAGGGTCTGGGCCTTGATGATTTGTTCGCCCGGCAGTTCGCCGACGCGCATGGCGACGTCGCGCATGATGAAGGGCGCGATGCCGAAGACGATCAATACGATCTTCGAGGTTTCGCCCAGGCCGAAGACGATGAACAGCACCGGCAGGATCGCCAGGGGCGGGATCAGGGCCAGGGCGGCGATGAAGGGTGACAGGGTGGCGCGGGCGTAGGGCAGGGCGCCGGTGGCGATGCCGAACAGCAGGGCTGCAAGGGCGCTGATGGCCACGCCGGTGCCGAGCCGCACCAGGCTCGCTGCGGTGTCCCGCCACAGGATGAGGGCGCCGCTGCGCTTGTCGGGTTCCGTGGCCACCTGCTGTATCGCGCTGACCAGGGAATCGAGTCCCGGCAGCAGTTTGTCGTTGGGATTCTCCGCCAGCCGCGCCTGCGAGGCGACGATGTACACCAGCAGCAGCAGGATGAAGGGGAGCGCGCCCAGCAGGGGCGCGCTCACTCCATTCGGTCGTTGATTGATCAGGCGACGCATGGGCCGGTTACAGCTTGCCGTCCGCGGCCAGCTTCATGTAATCGGTGATGAAGCGCAGCTTGACGTTCTTCACGTCGCCCAGGGTCTTGCCGCCCGGGAAGGCCATGCCCACCGCGTCCGCATTCTTGGCGCCCTCGCCGAGGATGCCGTGCTCGAAGGAGAAGGTGCGCACGTAGTCCATGGTCTTGAGCAGTTCCGGCGTCAGCGCGAAAGCCACTGCCTCGGCGGGCGTGTAGAACATCTTGGTGGTGGCGAGCTGGGCGTCGTAACCGGCGAGGTCGGTGCCGGAGGCGGTGGCCATGAAGGTGCGTGCCTTGGTGGCAGCCGCGTCCTTGCCGCTCATTACCTGCATGGTCTCGTACCAGGCGCCGGTCAGCGCCTTGCCCAGGGCCGGGTGCTTCTTCAGCGTGTCGCTGTTGACCACGGTGAGGTCGATGATCTCGCCGGGGATCTTGCTGGAGTCGAACACCTGGCTGGTGTTGGGCATGGCGGTGATTTCGCCCAGCAGCGGGTTCCAGGTGACCGTGGCGGTGACGTCCGCCGTGGCGAAGGCGGCGACCATGTCGGCGTCGGAGGTGTTGACCACCTTGATGTCGCGCTCCTTCAGGCCGACGGAATCGAGGCCGCGCGCCAGCAGGTAGTGGGATACGGACAGCTCGACCAGATTCACCTTCTGGCCCTTGATGTCCTTCAGGGTCTTGCCCTTGCCCTTGAGCACGACGCCGTCGTTGCCGTTGGAGAAGTCGCCGATGATCAGGGCGGTGGAATCCACGCCGCCGGCGGCCGGGATGGTGAGCGCGTCCATGTTGGTCATCACGCAGGCGTCGAACTGGCCGGTGGTGTACTGGTTGATGGACTCGACGTAGTCGTTGATCTGCACCACTTCGATGTCGATGCCGTACTTGTCGGCCCACTTCTTGACGATGCCTTCCTTGGCGGCGTAGTCCCACGGCATCCAGCCGACGTAGATGCTCCAGGCCAGCTTGAACTTGGGTTTGTCGGCGGCGACGGTCTGGCCGGCCAGTCCCATCAGGGCCAGGCCGCACAGGGCCGCGGTAAGCAGTTTCTTGTACGAACGCATGCTTCTCTCCTTATGTGATTGCGATGTGATCGCCGGGGAAGTTCATGCGCGGCCGGTAAGGTGTGACATCCGGCGGCGCACTGGCACTTCCGCGGTTGCTACCTCCCGGGCTTTTGTCCCGCCGTGTATCCAGCCTGGGGCTGGACTGCATCTCTCGGACCAGTCACCGCGGCTGCGGCCGGAACCCTAGATGCACATTTGCAGGGATTGCAGTGCAAGTGCCGTGCCGCCTCTTTGGGCGCCATATTGCAGGGGATGGGGCCGTGATTTGCACCGCGACGGTGCAGAGGTGTGGTGCCTTGCCCAGCGATGGCGCACGTCGCCGCCAAAAGCCGCGTGGGGCCTGCGCCAAATGCGGGCACGCGCCTTGCAGATGGCTAGTCGCCCTAACTGATGAGGAGGCAAGCATGACTGCAACAGACATCGCCGCAGACCGTCTCCTGTGGCAGGAGACCGTACCCGGCGGCGCACACTGGTCCGGCGTGATGCGCCGCGGCAGCACCCTGCGCCTGACCGATATGGAGGGCGGCGCCAACGTGGCGCTGCTCATGTTCAACCAGGACGAAAAGCTGGAACGCTACAACATGGCCGACACCCTGAAGGCGCAACACACGGCGCGCCTGACCAGGGGCTACGTCTGCTATTCCGACATGGGCCGCGTGCTGTGCTCGATCACCGCGGACACCGTCGGCTGGCACGACCCCATCGGCGGCGTCATCGACGCGCAGCAGGTGGCGGCCAAGTACGGCGTGCACCGCTTCCAGGAGTACCGCAACGAGATGTACCGCAACGCCCGCGACGGCATGCTCGTCGAACTGGGCAAGTACGGCCTGGGCAAGCGCGACTTCGGCGCCAACATCAACCTGTTCTCCCGGGTGGGTGTGGGCGATGACGGGTCGATGGTGTTCCATCCGGGCAACAGCAAGGCGGGCGACTACGTCGAGCTGCGCTTCGAGATGAACACGCTGCTGGTGCTGTCCACCTGCCCGCATCCGCTTGATCCCAACCCGCAGTACGCGCCGAAGCAGGTGCAGCTGTCGGCATGGCGTTCCGAGCCGCCGGCGGCGGACGATTACTGCCGCAATTTCCGTCCGGAGAACACGCGCGGTTTCTACAACACCGAAATCATGTTTCGTTGGGAGGGGCCATGAGCATAGTTGCAAGCACGCTGAACCCGGCCCAGGCGGTGTACGACTACACCATACCCGCCGGCGAGCCGTGGATGTACGAGGTGAAACAGGGCCAGGTGATCCGCATGGTGGATCTGGAAGGCAACCAGGCGGTGGACACGCTGTTCTACAGTGCGGCCGATCCGAGTGAGCGTTACGATGCCCAGGCGACGATCCGCGCCCAGGGCAACATCTACCTGTCCACCGGCTCGGTGCTGCTGTCGACGGAAGGGCGGCCCATGCTGACCGTCGTTGCCGACACCTGCGGCCGCCACGATACCCTGGGCGGCGCCTGTGCCGCGGAGAGCAACACCGTGCGTTATGCGCTGAAGACGCGCTCCATGCACAGCTGCCGCGACAACTATCTCATCGCCCTGGCGGAATGGGGCAACGGGATGAACAAGCGCGATCTCACCAGCAACGTCAACTTCTTCATGAACGTGCCGGTGACGCAGGACGGCGGCCTCACCTTCGCCGACGGCATCTCGGCGCCGGGCAAGTACGTGGAGCTGCGCGCGGAGATGGACGTGTTGGTGCTGATCTCCAACTGTCCGCAGTTGAACAACCCCTGCAATGCCTACAACCCGACCCCGGCGCAAATCCTGATCTGGGACGTTGTGTAGCACCAACAAAAAAGACTGTGGGACGACCCGCAGCTCTCTCACCCATGCCGGGACGGCCCGGCCCCTCGACCGTAAGACTCGCCGCCAGCGCGGCCAGCAGAATGACAGGTGGAGAGACATGTTCGACAAGATTCTGATTGCCAACCGCGGCGCCATTGCCTGCCGCATCATCCGCACCCTGAAGAAGATGGGCATCAAGTCGGTGGCCGTGTATTCCGAGGCCGACCGCCACTCGCTGCACGTGCGCGAGGCGGACGAGGCCATCTGCGTCGGTCCGGCGCCGGCGGCGGAAAGTTACCTGCGCCAGAACGTGATCCTGGATGCTGCCAGGCAGAGCGGGGCCCAGGCGATCCATCCGGGCTACGGCTTTCTCAGCGAGAACGCCGCCTTCGCCGAGGCCTGCGCGGCGGCGGACATCGCCTTCATCGGCCCGACGCCGCGGCAGATGCGCGACTTCGGTCTCAAGCACACCGCGCGCGAACTGGCCCAGGCCAACGGCGTACCCCTGCTGCCGGGCAGCGGCCTGCTCGACGACGTGGCCCACGCCACGCGTGAGGCCTCTCGCATCGGCTACCCGGTGATGCTGAAGAGCACCGCCGGCGGCGGCGGCATCGGCATGCAGCTGTGCTGGAGCGAGCAGGAACTTATCGATGCCTTCCATTCGGTGGAGCGGCTGGCGCGCAACAATTTTTCCCAGGGCGGCATCTTCCTGGAGAAGTACGTGGAGATCGCCCGCCACATCGAGGTGCAGATCTTCGGCGACGGCCAGGGCAATATCGCCGCCTTGGGCGAGCGCGATTGCTCGGTGCAGCGGCGCAACCAGAAGGTGATCGAGGAGACCCCGGCGCCGGGTCTCAGCGACGAAACCCGGGCACGCCTGTATGCGGCGGCGATCAAGCTGGGCCAGGCGGTGCAGTACCGTTCCGCCGGCACCGTCGAGTTCGTGTTCGACGTGAAGAGCGGCGAGTTCTATTTCCTGGAGGTGAACACCCGTTTGCAGGTGGAGCACGGCGTCACCGAGAAGGTGAGCGGCGTCGACCTGGTGGAATGGATGGTGCGCACCGCCGCCGGCGAGCCGCCTGCACTGAACACCTATGTGCACAAGCCCGTCGGTCACTCGGTGCAGGTGCGCCTCTATGCCGAGGACCCGGGCAAGAATTTCCAGCCCAGCAGCGGCCTGCTCACCGAGGCCTGCTTCCCGGACAATTTGCGGATCGATACCTGGGTGGAGAGCGGCAGCGAGGTGTCGGCGTATTACGATCCGATGCTCGCCAAGGTCATCAGTCACGCCGCCAGCCGCGAACAGGCCATCGTGCAGCTTGATGTGGCCCTGGCGCAGACGCGGCTCCACGGCATCGAAACCAATCTCGCCTATCTGCGCCAGGTGCTGGCCGACGAGGTGTTTGCGGCGGGCGAGCAGTACACGCGCTATCTCGGCAGCTTCGCCTACGCGGCGCACACGGTGGAAGTGTTGCAGCCGGGCACGCAGTCCATGATCCAGGACTATCCGGGCCGTACCGGCTATTGGGACGTGGGCGTGCCGCCGTCGGGTCCGATGGACCACTACGCCTTCCGCCTCGCCAACCGCATCGTCGGCAATGGCGAAGGCACCGCGGCGCTGGAGCTGACGGTCACCGGGCCCACCCTGCGCTTCAACACCGATACGGTGATCGCGCTCACCGGCGCCATGATGAAGGCGGAACTGGACGGCGCGCCGATCGACTACTGGAAGCCCGTTGCGGTCAACGCGGGCAGCGTGCTCCGGCTGCGCGGCATCCAGGGCGGCGGCAACCGCACCTATCTTTCCGTGCAGGGCGGCTTCGACGTGCCCGACTACATGGGCAGCAAGTCCACCTTCACCCTGGGCCAGTTCGGCGGTCACGGCGGCCGTGTGCTGCGCGTGGGCGACGTGCTGCGCCTCACCGGCGCCGTGGCCGACAGTCGCCGCGGCGCACCGGTGCCGCAAGCGCTGGTGCCGGACTATGCCGCCACCTGGGAGGTGGCGGTGATGTACGGTCCGCACGGCGCGCCCGACTTCTTCACCGCCGAGGACATCGCCACCTTCTTCGCCACCGAGTGGGAGGTGCACTACAACTCCTCGCGTACCGGCGTGCGCCTCATCGGCCCCAAGCCGCAGTGGGCGCGCAAGGACGGCGGCGAGGCCGGCCTGCATCCGTCGAACATTCACGACAATGCCTATGCCGTCGGCGCGGTGGATTTCACCGGCGACATGCCGGTGATCCTCGGCCCCGACGGCCCCAGCCTGGGCGGCTTCGTCTGCCCCGTCACCATCGTGCAGGCGGAGTTGTGGAAGGTGGGCCAGTTCCGGCCCGGCGACCGGGTGCGCTTCAAGGCCATAGACGTGGCCGAGGCGAACCGGCTGGAGCAGGCGCAGGATGCGGCGATCCATACGCTGGCCGCAGCCGACCTGAAAGCGCAGGCCTTCGTGACCGCCGGGGGCGAGGTGCAGCCGGTGTTGCGGGAGATCGCCGCCCAGGCCGAGCGCCCGGCGGTGGTCTACCGTCAGGCCGGCGACCGTTACCTGCTGGTGGAGTACGGTCCGCTGGTGCTCGATCTGGAACTGCGCTTTCGCGTGCAGGCTTTGCTGGAGCATCTGCGTGCGCAACACATGCCGGGCATCATCGACATGACGCCGGGCATACGCTCGCTGCAATTGCACTACGACGCGCGCGTCATCGGCCAGCAGGAATTGTTGCAGCAGCTGATCGCCGCCGAGGCGCAGCTGCCGTCGGTGGACGACATGGCGGTGGCGTCGCGCATCGTGCACCTGCCGCTGTCCTGGGATGACCCGGCCACGCGCCTCGCCATCGACAAGTACATGCAGTCGGTGCGCCCCGACGCGCCCTGGTGTCCGAGCAACATCGAGTTCATCCGCCGCATCAACGGCCTCGACTCGATAGACGAGGTGAAGCGCATTGTGTTCGAGGCCAGCTATCTGGTGATGGGCCTGGGCGACGTCTATCTCGGCGCGCCGGTGGCGACGCCGCTGGACCCGCGCCATCGCCTGGTGACCACCAAGTACAACCCGGCGCGCACCTGGACGCCGGAGAACGCCGTCGGCATCGGCGGCGCCTATATGTGCGTCTACGGCATGGAGGGCCCCGGCGGCTATCAGTTCGTCGGCCGCACGGTGCAGATGTGGAACCGTTACCGGCAGACCACTAACTTCACCGACGGCAAGCAGTGGCTGCTGCGTTTCTTCGATCAAATCCGTTTCTATCCGGTGAGCGGCGAGGAGCTGCTGCGCATGCGCGAGGATTTCCCTCACGGCGGCGTCGCGGTGAAGGTGGAACACAGCGAACTGCGTCTGGCCGATTACCGTCGCTTTCTCGCCGCCAACGACGCATCGATCGGTGCATTCAAGCAGAAGCAGCAGGCGGCCTTCGAGGCCGAGCGCGAACGCTGGGAACAGAGCGGCCAGGCCCACTACGACAGCGACCCGGCCGGCGATGCCGCGGGCAGCGATGCGGCGCTGGATATCCCGCCCGGCTGCATCGCCGTCGCCTCGCCCGTGACCGGCAGCGTGTGGCACATCCCGATCAAGGCCGGTGATCGCGTCGCACTGGATCAGGAGCTGGTGGTGGTGGAGGCGATGAAGATGGAGATACCGATCAACGCCGACGAGGCGGGCGAGGTGATCGAGGTGTTGTGCGCCCAGGGCAGCCCGGTGTCCGCCGGACAGGCCCTCATCATTGTGCGACCGGAGGTGTGAGATGGAATTGTCACTGGATATCGCCGGTCTGCGCGCCGCTTACCGCGACGGCCGTTACACCGTAACGCAGGTGCTGGACGAGGTGTTGCGCCGCATCGACTCCGCACCGCAACTCAACGTCTGGATCACGCGGCTGACGCGGGAGCAGGTGATGGATTATGTGGCGCGGCTGGCCGGGCGCAGGCCCGGCGAGCTGCCGCTGTACGGCATTCCTTTCGCCATCAAGGACAACATCGATCTGGCCGGGGTGCCCACCACCGCGGCCTGTGCCGAGTATGCCTACACGCCCGCCGAGTCGGCCTTCGTGGTGCAGCGCCTGATCGATGCCGGCGCCATCCCCGTCGGCAAGACCAACCTGGATCAGTTCGCCACCGGCCTCAACGGCACGCGCTCGCCCTATGGCGTCTGTGCCAACCCGTTCAACCCGGACTACATCGCCGGCGGTTCGTCATCCGGTTCGGCGGTGAGCGTGGCGCAGCAGCTGGTGAGCTTTTCCCTCGGCACCGATACCGCCGGTTCGGGCCGTGTGCCGGCCGCCTACAACAACCTCATCGGCCTCAAGCCGACCCGCGGCCTCTTGTCCACCCGCGGCGTGGTGCCCGCCTGCCGCTCTCTCGATTGCGTGTCGGTGTTCGCCTTCAATGCCCAGGATGCGCAGAGCGTATTCGAGGTGGCGGCGGCCTATGACCGCGAGGAGCCTTTTGCGCGCCCGGCGGAGACGCCGCGCCTGGGCAGCCGCGGCGTGCCGGCGCAGGGATTCCGCTTCGGCGTGCCGCGGGCCGATCAACTGGAGTTCTTCGGTGACGAGGCTTACGCCCGCCTGTTTGCGCAGTCGGTGCGCCAGCTGGAGGCCCTGGGCGGCGTGCCGGTGGAAATCGACTTTGCCCCGTTTCTCGCCGCCGCGCGCCTGCTCTACGAGGGACCGTGGGTGTCCGAGCGCTACGCGGCCATCGAGGACTTCATCGGCCGGCATGCCGACGCGCTGTTGCCGGTGACGCGCGCCATCATCGAAGGGGGCGCGCGCCCCGGCGCGGTGGATGCCTTCAAGGCGAGCTATCGCCTGGCGGAGTTGTGCCGGCAGAGCGAGCGGGTGTGGGAGCAGGTGGACGTGATGCTGACGCCGACGGCGGGCACCCACTACAGCGTCGCGCAGATGCTGGCCGAGCCGATCAGGTGCAACAGTGATCTCGGTTACTACACCAATTTCATGAATCTGCTCGACCTGGCCGCGGTGGCGGTACCCAGCGGATTCACCGAAAGCAGCCTGCCCTTCGGCATCACCCTGGTGGCGCCGGCCTTTACCGATGGCGACCTGCTGCGCCTGGCGGCGCGCCTGCATGCAGCGGCGGAAACCGGCGCCGGCCTGGCCCGCACCGCGGTGCCGGCGTCCGAACCGGCAGCAGGTGTGGCCGGCGACGAGATGGCCATCGCGGTGTGCGGGGCCCACATGGGCGGGCTGCCGCTCAACGAGGAGCTGACCGGCCGCGGCGGCCGCCTGCTCATGCGCACCCGCACCGCACCCTGTTACCGCCTCTATGCCCTGCCCGGCGGACCGCCGGTACGGCCCGGTCTGGTGCGGGTGGATGAAGGCGGCGGCGCCATCGAGCTGGAGGTATGGAGCCTGCCGCGCTGGGCGGTGGGGGGATTCATGGCCGGTATTCCGGCGCCCCTGGCCATCGGCCGGGTGCAGCTGGAAGACGGCGGCGCCGTGGCCGGGTTCGTTTGCGAGGCCTACGCCGCGGCGGCGGCGGAGGATGTCACGGCCCTGGGCGGCTGGCGCGCCTATCTGGGCCGCGCCTCCTGAGCGGAACGGAGGGCGGCCTGCCGCCCTCCGCGCTGCACCGCTTAGGGCAGGCGTTGTTCCAGTTCGGCGATCTTCTTTTCCAGTTCTTCCAGCTTGGCCCGGCTGCGTGCCAGCACGCGGGCCTGGGCGTCGAATTCGTCCCGCGTGACCAAATCCAGCTTCTCGAACTGGGCGCGCAGCACGGCATGAAAGTTCTTTTCGGCATCCTGCGCCAGGGCGTGCAGTCCCGGCGGCAGCGCCCCGGCGAGGCGGCGGGAGAGTTCGTCGATGAAGTGCGTATCCATGGGGTGTTCACAGGTTGTGGAATGTGGGGGCAAGTGTACGCGATCTGCGCTACACGTTATGCACCATAACTGTGCGCTACGGAGGACAAGCAGGCACATATTGGTGCGCCCCATTCTGGAACGCCTTCAGTAATAGTTACGTAACATTATGAATTGCCGCGTTTAATTCCACTTGGCACAGGCGATGCAATAAGTTTCTTGCGCAGTTTTGTACGCAACCCATTCCAAACCGAGGAGAGAAACGATGAGCAGCATGTTGAAGAAATCTGTACTGGGTTCCGCCGTTGCCCTGGCCCTGCTGGCCGGTGGCCAGGCTGTCGCCTCCGAGCTGACCGCCAACGCAGGCATCGTGTCCAACTACGTGTACCGTGGCGAGACCCAGAACGGTGACCTGTCCGCCATCCAGGGCGGCATCGACTACAGCCACGATTCCGGCTTCTACGTCGGCACCTGGAGCTCCAGCCTGAACGCCGCCAGCGGCTACGAGATGGACATCTACGCCGGTTACGGTTTCGAAGTCAGCGGCATCGGCATGGACGTCGGCTACATCTCCTACATGTACCCCATGGGCGAAACCAACGGTGACCCCTCCACCGAGAACAAGTATGACTTCCAGGAGATCTACGTCGGCGCCAGCTACGGCATGTTCAGCGCCAAGTACTCCTACTCCGACAACTACCTGGGCCACAGCGAGTACGCTGCGGACGGCGCCAAGAAGGCTGCCTACTACCTGGAGCTGGGCATGGACTACCCGCTGAGCGACGAGATGACCCTGGGTCTGCACGTGGGCCAGAAGGCCGGCGCCTTCTTCGACGTCGACGCCTCCCAGTGCACCACCACCATCTGCGACGGCGCCGTGACCGACTACAGCGTCAGCCTGAGCAAGGGTGAGTTCAGCTTCAAGGTCAGCAACATGGACAACAAGAAGTCCTCCGTTGCCGCCCAGTCCGACAACTTCCGCGTAATCGTCGGCTACACCCACGACATCGCGCTGTAAGTAATCCAATCCCGGGGCCGCCGTTGCGGCGGCCCCTCCCAGGAGGAGTTGAACGATGAAACTGGTTACCGCAATCATCAAGCCGTTCAAGCTCGATGACGTGCGTGAGGCCCTGTCCGAAATCGGCGTGCAGGGTATCACCGTCACCGAGGTGAAGGGTTTCGGGCGGCAGAAGGGCCACACCGAGCTGTATCGTGGCGCGGAGTATGTGGTGGACTTTCTGCCCAAGGTGAAGGTTGAAGCCGCGGTCAAGGCCGACATGGTGGATCAGGTGATCGAGGCTGTGCGCAAGGCAGCCAACACCGGCAAGATCGGCGACGGCAAGATCTTCGTATTCGACCTGGAACAGACGGTGCGTATCCGCACCGGCGAAACCGGCCCGGACGCCCTGTAACGGAGGATGCGACGATGGAAGCAGTGACAGAAATGAAATATGCATTGGATACCTTTTACTTCCTGGTATCCGGTGCGCTGGTAATGTGGATGGCGGCAGGCTTTGCCATGCTTGAGGCGGGCCTGGTGCGCGCCAAGAACACCGCCGAAATTCTCACCAAGAACGTGGCGCTTTATGCCATCGCCTGCATCATGTACATGCTGGTGGGTTACAACATCATGTACGGTGACAGCATCAACTCCGTGATCCCCGGTCTGAGCTTCCTGCTCGGCGAGGACAACACGGTGGAAGCGGTACTGGCCGGCGGCGACGACGCGCCGTACTACTCCACCATGTCGGACTTCTTCTTCCAGGTGGTGTTCGTTGCCACCGCCATGTCCATCGTGTCCGGTGCCGTAGCCGAGCGCATGAAGCTGTGGGCCTTCCTCGCCTTCTCGGTGGTGATGACCGGCTTCATCTACCCGGTGGAGGGTTTCTGGAAGTGGGGCGGCGGTTTCCTCAACGAGATGGGCTTCCTGGACTTCGCCGGTTCCGGCGTGGTGCACATGACCGGTGCCGCTGCGGCCCTGGCCGGTGTGCTGCTGCTCGGCGCGCGCAAGGGCAAGTACGGTGCCGACGGTTCGGTGCACGCCATTCCCGGCGCCAACCTGCCGCTGGCCACCCTGGGTACCTTCATCCTGTGGCTGGGCTGGTTCGGCTTCAACGGCGGCTCCGAGTTGAAGGTGTCCGACGTGGGCGAGGCCAACGCGGTGGCAATGGTGTTCGTCAACACCAACATGGCCGCGGCCGGTGGTGTGGTGGCTGCACTGATCACCGCCCGCATGCTGTTCGGCAAGGCTGACCTGACCATGTCCCTCAACGGCGCGCTGGCCGGCCTGGTGGCCATCACCGCCGAGCCGCTGACCCCGACGCCGCTGCTGGCGACCCTGGTCGGTGCGGTGGGCGGCGTGCTGGTGGTGTTCTCCATCATCAGCCTGGACAAGCTGAAGATCGACGACCCGGTCGGTGCCATCTCGGTGCACGGCGTGGTCGGCATCTGGGGCCTGCTGGCGGTCACCCTGAGCAACAGCGATTCCACGCTGATGGCCCAGCTGATCGGTATCGGCGCCATCTTCGCCTGGGTATTCGGTGCCGCCTTCATCACCTGGCTGATCATCAAGGCCGTCATGGGCCTGCGTGTCAGCGAGGAAGAGGAATACAACGGCGTCGACCTGACCGAGTGCGGTCTGGAGGCTTACCCGGAATTCACTTCCAGCAAGTAGCGCCCCTCTCCTCTATAGGCGCATTGGCGGGCATCGTGAGATGCCCGCCATTTTTTTAGACTCAGATAAAAGAGTAAAGATACAAGATACAAGTGGATGAGCTCGCTGCGCTCGTAGTGTTTTGAATTCAAAATCGCGCGCGTAGCGCCCATCCTCCCTTGTATCTTTTCTCTTGCATCTTGTATCTCTCGTCGTGGAGGCGGCAGCCTTCACCATTCCACGAAGCTTCTTACAGCGCCTTGTGCGTCCCGTCGCAGTGCGGCGACTTGCCGCTGCGGCGGCAGCCGCACAGCCATACCTTGCCCTTTTCCGTGAGGGTGAATTTCTGCGGGGTGAGCCCCGTACCGCTGTGGGAGCCGTCGCAAAAAGGCTGGCTTTTGGAGCGACCGCAGCCGCACCACCAGTAGTCTCCGGCTTCCAGCTCCAGGACGTAGGGTTTCTTCTGGGTGATTTCAGGTTCGCTCATGTTGGCCTCGTTCTGCTTTTTCGTAATGATCCCGTAGAATGAATCGACGTCCTTAACCATAGTTGACGGCGGAGCCTTACCCCATGGTGGGGTGCGGGCCGTCTGATTCCAAGCAGGAGATCATCCTGAACCTGTTGCGCTTGAAGGGGGTGGCCAGCCACTCCATGAGTATTCCCGCGCTGGAAGTGGCGGCGGGGGAGTGCGTCTGTCTCTCGGGGCCGTCCGGCGCGGGCAAGAGCCTGCTGCTGCGGGCCATCGCCGATCTCGATCCCCATGACGGCGAGGTCTGGCTCGACGGCCGCGAGTCGCGCGAGTTTGTACCGCGTGACTGGCGCCGCCAGGTCGGCATGCTGCCGGCGGAAAGCCAGTGGTGGCGCGAGCGGGTGGGGGAACATTTTGCCGAGGTGGATGAGACGCGCTGGCAGGCCCTGGGCTTCGGCCGCGAAACCCTGGACTGGGAGGTGGCGCGCTGCTCCACCGGTGAGCGGCAGCGCCTGGCCCTGCTGCGCCTGCTGGCCAACAAGCCGCGCGTACTGCTGCTGGACGAACCCACCGCCGCCCTGGACCCGGCGTCGGTGCAGAGCGTCGAGGCCATGGTGGCGGCCTATCGCGAGGAACACCGGGCAGCCGTGCTGTGGGTAAGTCACGACCCGGCCCAGATGCAACGCGTGGCGAGCCGCCAGGTCCGCATCGTGGCCGGCCGGCTGGAGGAGGCGGCATGAATCCAAAAAAAGCGCTTGCTCTCGCCAAGACGCCAAGCACGCCAAGAACACCCTATCGCACCAGGCAATGGCCACGCCTGGCCTCAACGGCTACCTTGTTTCCTGCTTTCTCTGCGCCTTGGCGTCTTGGCGAGATTAACAACGGTTATTTCCGATGAATGTCATCGCCCTGTCCCCCTTCGACCTGAGCCTGACGGCCCTGCTGGTGCTGCTGCTGGCCTTTCTTTCCTGGCGCCTGCAACTGGGCATGGAGCGCCGGCTGCTCGTCGCCGCCCTGCGCACCACCATCCAGCTCATGCTCATCGGCCTGGTGCTCAAGGTCTTGTTCGACCATGTCCAGTGGTGGTGGGTCAGCCTGATGGCGCTGATCATGCTGCTGGTGGCGGGGCGCGAGGTGATGGCCCGGCAGCAGCGCCGCTTCGCCGGCTGGCGCGGCTACGGCGTCGGCACCAGCGCCATGTTTGTTTCGTCCTTTACCGTCACCCTGCTGGCCCTGATTGTGGTCATCGGCAACGACCCCTGGTATCAACCGCAGTATGCAATTCCGCTGCTGGGCATGGTGCTGGGCAATACCATGAACGGCATCGCCCTGGGCATGGATCGCCTCACCAGCGGCGCCTGGCAGCAGCGCACGGTGATCGAGGCGCGGCTGCTCCTGGGCCAGGGCGCCATGGAGGCGGTGAGCGATCTGCGCCGCGAGGCCATGCGCGTCGGCATGATCCCCATGATCAATTCCATGGCGGCCGCCGGCATCGTCAGCCTGCCGGGCATGATGACCGGCCAGATCCTGGCCGGCACGCCGCCGTTGGAGGCGGTGAAATACCAGATACTGGTGATGTTCCTCATCACCGCCGGCACCGGTTTCGGCACCATGGTGGCGGTATGGCGCGGCGCCCGCAGCCTGTTCGACGAGCGGGAGCGCCTGCGCCTGGAACGGTTGGCGAATTCTTGAAAGCAGTTTCGAGTTTCGGGTTTGAAATTTCGGACGGAGCGCGGAGAGGTGAATCTGGACGCGCCGGTAGGATGGGTAGAGCGTAGCGAAACCCTTCATGCGGCGTAAGGGAAAAGCGATGGGTTTCGCGTTGCTCTACCCATCCTACATATGAAAGAGGTTTCGAGTTTCGGGTTGGAAGTTTCGCATGGCCACGACACACTCTTGCCAAAACTCGAAACTCGAAACTCGAAACTCGAAACTCGAAACTCGAAACTCGAAACTCGAAACCTGGCGTCGGGCGCCGGGGTGTACAAATGGGTCGACGAGCAGGGCCGGGTGCATTACGGCGAGCGGCCGCCGGAGCGTATCCAGGCGCAGGAGATGCAGATCAAGGAAGCGCCGCCGGATGTGTCACCGATCGAGGACGAGGCGGGACGGCGCGACAAGGAACAACGCCTGTTGCGTGCCTTCGATGAGGAGCGGGCGCAGAAGAAGGAATTGCAGCAGAAGAGCCGCGAGGAACAGGAAAAGCGGCAGCGCAACTGCGCCCTCGCCCGCGACCGTCTGCGGCGCTACCAGAATGCAAGCAGCCTGTACAACCTGGACAAGCAGGGCGAACGCCGCACCCTCAGCGACGCGGAGCGCAGTGCCTCCGAACAGCGCGCGCAGCAGGACGTGGCGCGTTGGTGTGATTGAATCCGGTTTCGAGTTTCGGGTTTGAAGTTTCGGACGGAGGGCGGAGAGGTGAATCTGGACGCGCCGGTAGGATGGGTAGAGCGTAGCGAAACCCATCATGCGGCGTAAGGGAAAAGCGATGGGTTTCGCGTTGCTCTACCCATCCTACATATGAAAGAGGTTTCGAGTTTCGGGTCGGAAGTTTCGCAAGGCCACGACACACTCTTGCCGAAACTCGAAACTCGAAACTCGAAACTCGAAACTCGAAACTTCGAAACTCGAAACTCGAAACTGCTATTTAATCTTCCCGAACGCTTCCTTCATGAACGGCGGCAGGGCCAGGGCGCCCTGGTGCACCTCGGCGCTGTAGTAGCGGGTGGGGAAGGATTTGCACACGCTGTCCTCGATGCGGAATCCCTTGAAAGCATGCTTGGCGGCCATGGTGCAGGTCCACCAACCGGAGGGGTAGACCGGCTGCGGGAAGTGCAGGGTCTGCACGTCGGCGTAGCCGGCGTCGCGCATGGCCTGGTGCATGTCGGTGAGGATCTGCATGTTGAGCAGCGGCGATTCGCTCTGCTGCACGATGATGCCGTTTTCACCCAGCGCCCGGTGGCAATCGCGGAAGAAGGGTTCGGAGAACAGGCCGATGGCCGGGCCCACCGGGTCGGTGCTGTCGACGATGATGACGTCGTAGCTGCCGGGTGCGGCGTCCTTGACCCACTTGATGCCGTCGGTGAAATGCAGCTCGGCGCGCGCATCGTTGTTTGATTCGCACAGTTCAGGGAAAAATTTCTCCGAGGCGCGGGTCACGCCGGCGTCGATGTCCACCTGTTGCACCTGTTCCAGGTCCGGGTGGCGCAGCACCTCGCGCAGCGTGCCGCAGTCACCGCCGCCGATGATCAGCACGCGCTTCGGGTTGGGGTGGGTGAACAGCACCGGGTGCGCCATCATCTCGTGATACAGATAGTTGTCGCGGGCGGTGAGCATGATGTAGCCGTCGATGACCATCAGGTTGCCGAAGCCTTCCGTGCCGTACACCTCGATCTTCTGGAAGTCGGTCTGTTCCTCGTGCAGCTTGCCGGTGACCTTGAGGGAAAGGGTGGAACCGTCCGCCGTGGGGTTTTCGGTGAACCAGAGTGTGTCGTCGAGGGCCATGGATGCTCCGCTTGCTGTTCGGTCGGGGGTTATTCGCCTATATTGTCACCCGGTACCGTGACATCTTCAACGTTGGATACGTGACATGAGCGATTGGGATCGGGAAGCGGCGCGCGAAACCTACGGCATTCCCCATTGGAGCGGCGGCTATTTCGACGTCAGCGAGGCCGGCCACCTGCTGGCACGGCCCGATCGCAACCAGGCCCATGCCGGCATCGACTGCTACGAGCTGGCGGACAAACTGCGCCAGGAAGGTCTGACGCTGCCGGTGCTGGTGCGCTTCAGCGACATCCTGCGCGATCGGGTGGACGTGCTGTGCCACGCCTTTGCGCACGCCATGGTCGAGGACGACTATCGCGGCGGCTACACCGCCGTCTATCCCATCAAGGTCAACCAGCAGCGCAGTGTGGTGGAAGAGCTGCTGCGCCATGGTGGCCGCCGCGTCGGCCTGGAGGCCGGGTCCAAGCCGGAACTGATGGCCGTGCTGGCCCTGTCCGACCGCGAAGGCGGCACCGTGGTGTGCAACGGCTACAAGGATCGTGAATACATCCGCCTTGCCCTCATCGGCCTGCGCCTGGGCCTGCGCGTGTTCATCGTGGTGGAAAAGCTGTCCGAACTGGAACTGGTCATCGAGGAGTCCAGGGCGCTGGGTGTCGCGCCCCTGCTCGGAGTGCGCGTGCGCCTGGCCTCCGTCGGCGCCGGCAAGTGGCAGAACACCGGCGGCGAGAAGGCCAAGTTCGGCCTGTCCGCGGCGCAGGTGCTGCGCGTGGTGCAACGCCTGGGCGAGGCCGACATGCTGGGCGCCTTGCAGATGATCCATTTCCACATGGGCTCGCAGGTGGCCAACATCCGCGACATCCAGCGCAGCATGCGCGAGTGCGCCCGCCACTACGCCGAACTGCGCGCCATGGAAGTCGACATCCGCTACGTGGACGTGGGCGGCGGGCTGGGCATCGACTACGAGGGCAGCCGCTCGCGCAGCGACTGTTCCATGAACTACGGCGTGCAGGAGTATGCCAACGACGTGGTGCATGCCCTGTGGCAAATCTGCGAGGAGCAGGGCCTGCCCCATCCCCACATCATCACCGAGTCGGGCCGTGCCATGACCGCCCACCACGCCGTTCTCTTCACCCAGGTCATCGATCAGGAGCAGGCGCCGGCGCCACGCCAGGTGGCACCGGCGGAAGACGAGGAGCCGCTGATCATCCACAACCTGTGGCAGGGGCTGCAGGCCGTGCAGGAGTATGGCGGCAATGCCCGCTCCCTGGTGGAGACCTATCACGACGCGGTGTACTGGCTGGCCGAGGCCAATGGCATGTATCAGCACGGCGTCATCACCCTGGAGCAGCGAGCCCGCATCGAAGAGCTCTATTTCGCCATCTGCCAGCAGGTGCGTGCCCGCCTGCAACCGGGTGTGCGGGCCCACCGCGAGATGCTGGACGAGCTGAACGAAAAACTGGCCGACAAGTATTTCTGCAACTTTTCCCTGTTTCAGTCCCTGCCCGACGCCTGGGGCATCGACCAGGTGTTTCCGGTGCTGCCGCTGCACCGTCTCAACGAGCGCCCGGCACGGCGTGCGGTATTGCAGGACATCACCTGCGATTCCGACGGCCGCATCGATCACTACATCGATCACGACAGCCTGGAGACGACGCTGCCGGTGCACGGCCTGCGGCCGGGTGAACCCTATCTCATCGGCATGTTCCTGCTCGGCGCCTATCAGGAAATCCTGGGCGACCTGCACAACCTGTTCGGCGACACCGACTCGGTGAACGTCGAGCTGCTGCCCGACGGCAGTTACCGCCTGACGGCGCCGCAGCACGGCGATACCGTGGACACGGTTCTGCGCTATGTGAATTTCGATACGGCGCTCCTGCGCACTGCATATCAGGCTAAACTGGACGCCGCGGCGCTGCCTCCCGACGAGCGCGCCCGTTATGCCGAAGCGCTGGAGGCCGGGCTGGCCGGCTACACCTACCTGGAAGATTGAGCATGAGCGAGACCGTGCGCAAGTTCATGGCCAGCGACGCCATGGCCTATGTTGACACCTACCGGCGCCTGGTCATGAATACACCCGGTGATATCACCGCGGCCAAAGAGCGGCTGGAGACGAAGATGCGGGACATGAACCTGGTCCCGGCCCGCCTGTTTGCCGAATTACGCGCCCATGAGCACGCCCTCAACTTCGTGCTGAAAAAACAGGACCCCGGCATGGTGACGCTGGGCGAGGCGCAGGCCGATACCGAAAGCGCTGCCGGCATCGCCGCGCGGGATCAGGAGCGGCGCCAGCTGGAGGACGACATGGCGGAACTGCGCCGCAACCTGAAAAAGGCGGCGCAGCGCGAGCATGAGCTGGAAACGGAACTGGTGATGCAGCAGCAGGAACTGAACCGGTTCAAGCGCAAGCTGGCGCAGACCTACAACTCGGTGGCGGTGGGCGGGGTGGCGATGGTCGTCGTGCTGCTGGCGCTGTTTTCCATCATCGCCTTCCGCGGCTGATGGCGCCCACGGAAAGTCAAAAGCCTTCAACGCAAAGATGCAAAGAAATTCAACCCTTGCCGCAGAAGCGCAGAGACGCAGAGGGATAGCAGGCGAAATTCTCTGCGTCTGGGAAATATGTTCCAGACATTTCCAACCGACCACATCCATGTAGTCGTCCGCGACAATTAGGTTTTACGAGTGCCTGCGTCACACCTGGAACACCGCCACCATGCCGTTCAGTTCCTCGGCCAGGCGCGCCAGCTCGGTGCTGGACGATGCGGTCTGGGTGGAGGCTGCGGCGTTCTGATCGGACACCTGGGCAATCTGCGTCACGTTGCGGTTGATTTCCTCGGCCACCGTGGACTGTTCCTCGGCGGCGGCGGCGATCTGGGCGCTCATGTCGGCGATGGTGGCCACCGAGCGGGTGATGGAGTCCAGCGCAGTGCCGGCGCGCGCCGCCATGGCCACGCCTTCTTCCGTCTTGCTCTCGCTGGATTCCATGGCCTGAACCGCGGTGCGCGCACCCGCCTGCAGGCGCTCGATCATCGCCTGGATCTCCTGGGTCGACTGCTGGGTGCGCCCGGCCAGGGTGCGCACCTCGTCGGCCACCACGGCAAAGCCGCGGCCCTGCTCGCCGGCGCGGGCCGCCTCGATGGCGGCATTGAGGGCGAGCAGGTTGGTCTGTTCGGCGATGGTGCGGATCACGTCCAGCACCTTGCCGATCTCCTGGCTGTCGTCGCCCAGCTGACGTACGGCGGACGCGGCACCGCGGATCTCGTCGGCCAGGGAATTGATGGTGTTGACCGTGTCGCGCACCACGCCGTGGCCGGTGTGCGATTCTTCCTGCGCGTTGCGGGTGGCGTCGGAGGTGGAGGCGGCGCTGCGCGCCACTTCCTGCACCGTGGCGCTCATCTGGTTGACCGCCGTGGCCACCTGGTCGGTCTGCGCCAGCTGTTCGTTGATGCCCTGATTGGTCTGTTCGCTCACCGCCGACAGCTCTTCCGCCGCCGTGGCGACGTGGTGGGTGGAACGCAGCACGTTGCCCACCAGTTCGCGGAAGCGGCTGCCCATGGCGTTGACCTGATCGGCGATGTGGCTGATTTCGTCGCGGGTCTGCAACGACAGCTGTACCGTGAGGTCACCATCGGCCATGCGGTGGATGGCGTTCTTCAGATCGGCGATGGAACGCAGCACCCCCAGGTAGAAGGCAGTGAACAGGTAGATCATGACGAGCAGCACTGCCAGCATGGTGCCCAGAGTGGTCATCTTGATGGTGTTGTAGTCGGCGATGCGCTGCTCCAGCAGCTGATCCAGGGTGGGCACGATGAGATCGAACAGGCCGAACACCGCGTCGATGGCGCGGGTGCTCTGGCCGAAGATCTCGCCGGCGGTGACGGTGACCTGATCCTTCTCCAGCATGCCGTTGAGCAGGCGTCCGTAACCGGCCACGGTTTCCGAGGCGTTGGCGCCCGCCTGGCGCAGTGTGCCGCTTAGGGCCGGGTTCTCGCGCAGGGCGGTGTCGAGATTGGAGGCCAGCGCCTTTTCCGCCTCGCGGATGCGGTCGACGCGTATGGCCAGCTGCGCCCAGGACTGCGGGGTGAACGCGCCCTTGGCGGCGACGCCGGAGCCGATGGCGCGGGACTGGCCCATGCCCTCGGTGAGCGCCGGCAGGCGCGCCACCATCAGGTCCATCAGGTAATAGCTGTCCAGTTCCGGATCGAGGATCAGGTTGGAGGTGTCGGCGAGGTAGGTGATGTAGTCGCGCAGTCCGTCGATGAGGGCGGTGTGGCGCTCGAAGCTCTGCGGCGGCGTGTAAGCGGTCACTTCCCGCTTCAGGGCGGCCCACTGGCGTTCCAGCGCGGCCAGTTTCTCGCCGCTCTTGAGGGCGCTGCCGAGGCGCTGATCGACGGCGCGCAGGGCGGCGAACTGTCCGTCGACGGCCGCCTGGCGCTGCTGCATGCGCTCAAGGAAACTGGCGTCGCCGTTGAGGAAGGCCGCGCTCATGCCGCGATGCTGCTGGATGTCCTGGATCGGCTTGCGCAACTGGGCGATGTATTCGACGCCGAGCCGCTCCTGCTCCATGAAGCTGATGCGGTGATTCACCTCGGCGATGAGGAAATACCCCATCACCACCAGCGGTGCGAGGAAGAGAAGGCCGATGAGCAGAAACTTGTGCGGGTAACGCAAACGATTGAGCAGCCCGATGCCGGGCTTGAAGACCATATCCATTTTTCCCCTCTCCTGATGCTTGGCGCCGGTGGAGGCGCCGTTGATGTCACCCGTTTGGTATACGTCTTCTGATGGACGGCCGGGTAAGCGAAATCTTTATAGCGGTTATCGGGAATAGGGGCAAGAGGGGAAAATTGATAAATGTCAAAAAATCATGTGGTTACGAGAAATTACAGGGGGTTAAGCACCAGTTGAGTGCATGAATTTTTTGTGAATAGCCGGTTTCATGCACTCTTTTGGACGCGAACCGTCAGCTCTTTTCACGCAGCAACATGAAGGGAATATCGTGCTGCTTGAGGGTGCTGCGCACCTGATCCAGGCGATTCATGTCGCTGAGGGGGCCGATGCGCACCCGGTGCAGGGTGTTGCTGTCGATGGTGATGACCTGGATGGATGAGACGATGCCGAGCAGGGCCAGTTCCGCCTTGCGGGCGTCGGCGTCCTTCAGGGCGCGGAAGGCGCCCACCTGCACCACGTAGCTGCCGGGGGCCACCGGGGTGGGTGGCAGGCCGCGGGCGGCCGGCTCGTTGTCGGGTACCGGCACTTCCATCTCGGGCAGCAGGGTGTAGAAGTCGTAGGCGAGGCCCTTGCGCTCCTCCCTGGCCTGGGCGTCGGGTGCCTTGGCCGGCGCCTCCTTCTTCACGCTGCGCGCGTCCTTGGCGGGGGCCGGCTTTTCCACGGCCGTGCGGGCCGCCGGTTTGGGCGTGGGCAGCTTGTCCAGCCAGACCAGAAAGGCCACCAGCAGTCCCACGGCCAGCCCGGCCAGCAGCCAGACCCAGCCCGGTACCGCGGCCTTCTTCTTCGCCGGCGGGCGTCTTTTGTAGTCGCGGGTGGCCATGAACTACATGGTCTCCGGTGCGGACACGCCGAGCAGGGACAGGCCGTTGCGCAGCACCTGGCGTACCGCGCCGATCAGGGCCAGGCGCGCGTCGCGCAGGCCTGCGTCGTCGACCAGGAACTGGTGGGCGTTGTAGTAGGTGTGGAGGCCGTTGGCCAGCTCGCGCAGGTAGTGGGCCAGCTGGTGCGGCTCGTGATTGAGCGCCGCCGCCTCCAGCACTTCCGGGTAGCGGGTCAGCGCCTGGATCAGCTCCTGTTCGTGCGACTCGCCGAGCAGGTGCAGGTGTTTGAGTCCTGCCGCCTGGTCGTAGGACAGGCCCTTCTCGCCCAGCTGGCGCATCACGGAGCAGACGCGGGCGTGGGCGTACTGGATGTAGTACACCGGATTATCCGCACTCTGCGACTTGGCCAGATCGAGGTCGAAGTCCATGTGCTGTTCGCACTTGCGCAGCACGTAGAAGAAGCGCGCCGCGTCGTTGCCCACCTCGTCGCGCAGCTCGCGCAGGGTGACGAAGGAGCCGGAGCGGGTGGACATCTGCACGCGCTCGCCGCCGCGGTAGAGGATGGCGAACTGCACCAGCAGCACGTCCAGCTTGGACGGGTCGTCGCCCATGGCGGTGAGGGCGGCCTTCACCCGCGGCACGTAGCCGTGGTGGTCGGCGCCCCACACGTCGATGACGCGCTCGAAGCCGCGCTCCAGCTTCTCCATGTGGTAGGCGATGTCGGAGGCGAAGTAGGTCTTCACGCCGTTGTCGCGCACCACCACGCGGTCCTTCTCGTCGCCGAAGGCGGTGGAGCGGAACCACAGCGCGCCTTCCTGCTCGTAGACGTGGCCGGCGGCCTGCAGGCGCTTGATTGCCTCGTCCACCTTGCCGCTCTCCACCAGGGTGCGCTCGGAGTACCACTCCTCGTAGGCGACGCCGAATTCTTCCAGGTCCTGCTTGATGTCGGCGAGGATGGTGTTCAGTCCCAGGTCGAACACCTTGCGGTAGGCACCGGCGCCGAGCAGCTCCTTGGCGCGGGCGATCAGTTCGTCGATGTGGATTTCCTTGTCGCCGCCGGCGGGCTCGTCGGCGGAGATGTCCTTGAACACCGCGCCGGCGGGATGACGGAAGGCATCGCCGTTGTCGCGATGCAGGGTGGCGGCGATGTCCCACACGTAGTCGCCCTTGTAGCCGTTCACCGGGAAGGGAATGGTCTCGCCGCACAGGTCGAGGTAGCGCAGCCACACCGAGGTGCCGAGGATGTCCATCTGGCGCCCGGCGTCGTTGACGTAGTACTCGCGGTGCACCTGGAAGCCGACGGCGGCCAGCAGGTCGGCGACGGTGGCGCCGTAGGCCGCGCCGCGGCCGTGGCCCACGTGCAGCGGGCCGGTGGGGTTGGCGGAGACGAACTCCACCTGCACGCGCTTGCCGTTGCCGAGGGTGGAGCGGCCGTAGGCCTCGCCCGCCTCCAGCACCTCGCCCACCACGGCGGTGAAGGCGTCGGCGCCCATGAAGAAGTTGATGAAGCCAGGGCCGGCGATCTCCACCTTGGCCACCTTGCCCGATGCCGGCAGGGCACCGACGATCAGCTCGGCCAGTTCGCGCGGTTTGCGCCGCGCGCTCTTGGCCAGCAGCATGGCGACGTTGGCGGCGAAGTCGCCGTGGCTCTTGTCGCGGGTGTGTTCGATGACGATGGAGTCGGGCGCCGCGCAGTCCAGCGCGCCGCTGGCGCGGAGGGTGTCGAGGGCGGCGGTGATGAGCTGTTGCAGGTGGTGTTTCATGGAGTCAGATACAAGAGTAAAGGGGAAAGAGAAAAGGGACTTAAGAGACTTTCCGGCGCGGTGAAGTATACAGATTTGCCTTGTCTCTTGTCCCTGATCACTTGCACCCCTTAACAGCAGACTGTCCGCCTGGTTGACGTATAACGCTATGCGTTATACGCTTTGCGCATGATCAAGTCGTTCCGCTGCAAGGATACGCAGGCGCTGTACGAGGGAGGGAGCCCGCGGCGTTTCCGCGCCTGGCAGGCGCAGGCCGAACGCAAACTGCAAATGCTGGATAGCGCCGCCGCGCTGGATGATTTGAAAAGCCCGCCCGGCAACCGGCTGGAAAAGCTCGCCGGAGATCGCGCCGGTCAATACAGCATCCGCATCAACGACCAATGGCGTGTCTGTTTCCACTGGCAGGACGGCGATGCGCACGACGTGGAAATCGTCGATTACCACTGAGGAAATGCGATGAGCAACAAACTGCGCCCCATCCATCCCGGCGAGATCCTGCGCGAGGAGTATCTCGCCCCCCTTGGCCTGTCAGCCCACGCCCTGGCCCAGGCCCTGCGCGTGCCGGCGACGCGCATCGGCGAGATCGTCAACGAGCGCCGCGCCATTACGCCGGATACCGCCCTGCGCCTGGCGCGCTACTTCCGTACCAGCCCGGATTTCTGGATGAACCTGCAAACAGCCTACGACCTCAAGGTTGCCAGCGCCGATCTCGCTGAACGCATTGCGCGTGAAGTGGAGCCGCGCGCGGCGTAAGACGGTCTTTGCGGCAAAGACGCGGCTAAAACAACCTAAGACCAAACCGCCACGGAGACGCAGAGAAATGCCATCGAGTTCGTAGGGTGCGCACTGCGCACCGGCGGGTACCGGGTGGTGCGCAGTGTGCACCCTACGAACACCCTCAGAACATCTCCGCCGGATCCACGTCCAGCGACCAGCGCACCTTGCGCCCGGCCTTCGATTCTTCCAGCAGCGGCAGCCAGCGGTCCAGCAGGCGGTGCAGGGCGGCGCGGCTGGCGGCCTGCAGCAGCAGCTGGGCGCGGTAGCGCCCGGCGCGCCTTTCCATGGGGGCCGGCACCGGCCCCAGCACCATCACCCCGGCGTGGCCGACGCTCTCCGCCAGCCCCCGCGCCTCCTCCAGAAAGGCCAGGGGCACGGCGGCGGCCGGGGCCTCGGCGCGCAGCAGGGCGAGAAAGGAATAGGGCGGCAGCTCGGCCTGCTGCCGCTCGCCGAGGGCGGCGGCGGCGAAGGCCGCGTAGCCCTGCTCGATGAGCAGGCGCAGCAGCGGGTGTTCCGGGTGATGGGTCTGGATCACCACCTCGCCGGGCCGTTCGGCGCGGCCGGCGCGGCCCGCCACCTGGAGGATCAGCTGGGCCATGCGCTCGCCGGCGCGGAAATCGGCGGAGAACAGGCCCTGGTCGGCGTCGAGGATGCCCACCAGGGTGACGTCGGGAAAGTGGTGGCCCTTGGCCAACATCTGGGTGCCGATGAGGATGCGCGCCGCGCCGCTGTGCACCCGTTCCAGCTTGGCCTCCAGGCTGCCCTTGCGGCGGGTGGCGTCGCGGTCGATGCGCTCCACGCCGAGGTCCGGGAAGCGGGCGCGCAGCGCCTCCTCCACCCGCTCGGTGCCGTGGCCGACCGGGCGCAGGTCGAGGCTGCCGCAGCCGCCGCATTGCTGCGGCACCGGGCGTTCGGTGCCGCAGTGATGGCAGCGGATGCGCTTCTGTCCGGCGTGGTAGGTGAGGTGGGCGTCGCAGCGGCGGCAGGTGGCCACCCAGCCGCAGTCATGGCACAGCAGCACCGGGGCGTAGCCGCGGCGGTTGAGGAACAGCAGCACCTGTCCGCCCTGCCCCAGGTGATGGTGCATGGCGCGATACATGGGCTCGCTGACGCCGCCATCCAGGGACTGGTGGCGGATGTCGAGCAGGCGCATGTGCGGGTGGACGGCGGCACCGGCGCGCTCCGGCAGTTCCAGCCGGGTGTAGCGCCCGGCGGCGGCGTTGGCCAGGCTTTCCAGCGCCGGGGTGGCGGAGCCGAGCACGATGGGCACGCGGGTCTTTTGCGCGCGCACCACCGCCACGTCCCGGGCCGAATAACGGAAGCCGTCCTGCTGCTTGAACGAGGGATCGTGCTCCTCGTCCACCACGATGAGGCCGAGGCCGGGCAGCGGGGTGAAGGCGGCGGAGCGGGTGCCGATGACGATGGGGGCCAGGCCGGCGCGGGCGGCGAGCCAGGCGTTGAGGCGTTCGCCGTCGGACAGGCCCGAGTGCAGCACGGCGATGGGCACCGGAAAGCGGCGGCGGAAGCGCTCCAGCAGTTGCGGGGTGAGGCCGATCTCCGGCACCAGCACCAGGGTCTGGCGTCCGGCGGCCAGCGCCTGCTCGATGAGGCGCAGGTAGACCTCGGTCTTGCCGCTGCCGGTGACGCCGTCCAGCAGGAAGCCGGCATAGCCGCCGAAGGCGGCGCTGACCGCCGCCACCGCCGCCTGCTGTGCGGCGCCCAGGGGCGGCGCCTTGTCCGTGGCGGCGGACGCCGGCAGCATCAGGGTCTCTTCCGCCAGCACCCAGCCCTTTTCCTCCAGCCGCTTCATGGCGCCCGGCCAGCCGTCCAGCTCGGCCAGGTCGTCGGGACCGGCGGCCATGGCCGCCATGGCCAGTCGTTGCAGGCGAGCCAGCAGGGTGGCCTGGCGCGGTGCCCGTTTCAGCTGTTCCGGGCTCGCCTCCGCACCGGCCGGGGTGAGGCGGTAGCGGCGCAGGCCGCGCGGCTGTGCCGGCTGCCCCTGGCGCAGGGCCACGGGCAGGGCGGCAGCGCAGACCTCGCCGATGGGATGGTGATAGTAAGTGCTCGCCCAGTGCAGCAGTTCCAGGATTTCCGGCGGCAGCAGGGGGGCCTCGTCGAGCACGGCGTCCACCGGCCGCAGCTTCTCCCGCGGCACCTCGCTCCCCTCCGCGCCGCCCAGCACGATGCCCACCACCGGGCGGCGGCCGAAGCTGACGGACACCCGGCTCCCCGCCGGCACCGGCCGGGCCGGTGCCAGGTAGTCGAAGCGGCGCCGCAGGGGCGAGGGTATGGCGATATGGAGCACGGCGTGGGACATGGGCGGAGTTTACCGAAGGCGGCGGACAAATGATGTCACCCCGTGGGCGCAATGCTCTTTACGGGAACCCGGATCGGCCGGCAGGGCACGCGGGAAAACAGGGTGCGCCTGAGGTCCCGGCGGAGGCTTTCGGAGGTGTCGGCTAATATGACAATTTGAGGGGGAATATGCGTAATATCACCTAACTCCTTGTACTGTCTGCGGAAGCTGGATTATCCACAAATCCTGTGGATAACTTTGTGGATGAATTGGGATCAAGCGCCCCTAAGCCCCGTCACTGCTACAGTTTTGTTAAACTGGCGAGAATTTGACCGCCTAATAAAGTTATTGTTTTTCAATGTGTTGCGAGATTGTGTGCGAAATATGGCGGGGGGGCGGCAAATTTTCGGCGAAATCGCCCCGCTGCCCTGTTGACTGTGCATAAAGATTCTGTTTTGGGCCCGGAAAGTGTTGCCCGCAGGGTAGGGCTGTGTTATCGGCGGCGCTGCGCCAGGTGCCCCAGGCCCAGCCCGGCCTGCTGCGCGAAGTGCTTGAAACTCTCGAAACTTTCCTCGTCCAGGGGGCGTCCGCTCAGGGCCCGGTCGGCATAGAACAGGCCGATGGCATTGCCGTTGACCAGGATGGGGGCGGCCAGGAACGGCGCCCGCCCGACCACTCCAGCCAGTTGGGTGGTCTGCCAGCGGCGCTGCTCCGGCCGCCGGGCCGGGTCGAACCAGAGGGCGGCGGGCTTGTCGAGCAGGTGGAAAAACACGTTTTCCTCCTGCGGGTGGCGGGTGAAATGGAAGCCGCCGGTAAGGCTGTCGCGTTCGCCGCCCAGGGCGAACTTGGCCCGCAGGCCGCGCCGGTCCGGGGTCAGCAGGGCAAACAGGGTGCGGTCCATGCCGGCACCGCGGTACATCCCCTCCAGCACCAGCTCCATCACCAGGTTGAAGTCAGATTTGGGGTCGTCCAGGAGCAGGGCCAGTTCCCGCAGTATGCGCAGTTGCAGCATGCCGTCCGGCTGCGGGTATTCCGGCACCTCGAGCTCTTCCTCCTCCAGCATCTGCTCGCCGCGCGGCAGCGGAATCACCGCCGCCGCGGCCGCTGCGCCGTAATAGCCGGCGATGCGGGCGGCGTCGCGGGCGTTCTGGTGCAGGTGGGTGTTGACGGTCTTTTCGCTCTGGCCGGTCAGTTCGGTGAGCTCCCGGGTGAGCTGCTTGACCTGGGGGCTTTCCCAGCCCTGCTCGGCCGCCCGCGCCAACTGGTGGCACAGGGTGATGTTGCGGCTGCGGGTGTCCATGCTGTCCGGGTGTCTCAGGGTGGCGCTGAGCAGTTCGTTGATGCGCCACTCCTTGACCAGGTTGCCGGTGAGCTGGCGCAGGCGGAAGCCGAGCACCTCGGTTTCCGCCTGCTCCGGGGTGTTTCCCGGCTGCCGCAGCAGGGTGTCGAGCCGGTCGCCGGCCTCGCCGCTGAAGCACCAGAAGGCGAGGTCGCCCAGGTGGTAAAGCAGGGTGGCGATGAACACCTCTTCCGGCGATTCGTCGCCGCGGGCCATGGCCACGGTGCGGGCCTGCACCGCGGCGTGGATGGCGCGGGCCAGTTCGCGGGTGAGGCGGTCGCGCGGCGCACCCTGGACGAAGGAATCCACCAGGGCGATGGACAGGCACATGCTGCGCACGGTGGTAAAGCCCAGCACCACCACGGCGCGGCTGATGGTGCTGATCTGCTGTTCGTGGGGGTTGTAATAGACGCTGTTGGCCAGCTTGAGCACGCGCGCCGTCATGGAGGCGTCCTGCAGGATGACGCGGGCCAACTCGACGGTGGGGGCGTTTTCGTCCTCGGCCACGCTCACCACCTGCTGCACGGTGTGGCCGAAGATGGGCATCTCCTCTTCGCTGATGCGACGGACCCAGTCGTCCAGGGAGCTGCGCTTGGGGGTGGTCAAAAGGGCGTGTCCGGGTTGTTGAGAATTATCGTGCAGTATACACAAGGGAAAACCTGTCGCAGACGACTACGCCGACGCAGGTTTGGTAGGGTGCGCATTGCGCACCATGGCCTTGCCCGCCGCCCCAAGGTGCGCGGTGCGCACCCTACGAACTTGTTTTCTCTGCGTTTCTGCGCCTTTGCGGCAGATGTGTTGACCTTCAGCGCTCCAAACCCGGTGCCGGCAGGCCGTCGATGCTGACGGCGTTCTTCTGCCGGCGGTACTCCGCCATGCCGTCCTCGCCCTTGTTGCGGGCCCAGGCCAGCAGCTCGTCGCGCGGGCCGCGGTAGTCCAGCAGCGGCACGCCGGCGCCGCAGGAGGTCTGCACACGCTCCACCGCCACGTGCATGATCTGGCGTACGCCCGGGAAATCGGGAAACTGCGGCCGCAGGCTGTCCCAGGCGGCGCTGCCGGGCAGGACCACCGTGCCCCGGCCGTACAGGCGCAGGATGCGCGGCGGGCCGGCGAAGGCGCAGAACATCACCGTGACGCGGCCGTTTTCGGCCAGGTGGGCGGCGCTTTCGTTGCCGCTGCCGGTGAGGTCAAGCCAGGCCACCTCGTGCGGGCCGAGCACGCGGAAGGTATCCCGCCCGCGCGGCGACAGGTTGACGTGGCCGTCGCCGGCCAGGGGCGCCGTGGCGTTGAAGAACAGCGGCTGCGCCGCCATCCAGGCGGCCAGTTCGGCGTCGATTTCGGGCAGTACTTTTGCCATTTTTTGTCACCGTGTTGGTGTAGGACATCAGTCCGCCAATGAACGCGAATGGACGCAAATTGAAGAAATTCACTCTCGCCAAGTACGCTAAGCACGCTAAGAAAAAACATCGCATCCAGTGCGATCGGTGAATGCGCTCCGCATATGTCCATGGATGGACGGTATTTGGCGGGAGGCAGGATGCCGACAGCCATATCCACCCAACCGTTTATGCCTTGCTCGTAGTTCTCTTGGCGTGCTTAGCGTACTTGGCGAGACTTAATTGTGTTCTGGGTTGATCTTAATTGCGTCCTTTGCGGACCTGATTCTGTGTTCCGTGACATCCGTGGTCAACCGCTTTTCACCGTATAATCGCAGC
The DNA here is from genome assembly GCA_002840095.1 of Gammaproteobacteria bacterium HGW-Gammaproteobacteria-1. Classification (GTDB taxonomy): domain Bacteria; phylum Pseudomonadota; class Gammaproteobacteria; order Thiohalomonadales; family Thiohalomonadaceae; genus Sulfurivermis. The sequence goes on from PGZL01000008.1 coordinate 274,794, forward strand.
TCTTGTTGCGGAGCCAAGGCACGATGGGTGAGACAAACCGACAGGCGGGACCGCGGGTGCTGGTAATCCGCTGCGGCGCGGTGGGCGACACCGTGCTGGCCACCTGCGTGCTCGATCCCATCCTGGCGCGCTGGCCCGACGCCCGCATCGAGTGGCTGGCCACGCCGGGTTCCGCCGCCCTGTTCGGGGCCGACACGCGCCTCGCCGGCGTCCACCGCCTGCGCCATCGCAAGCTGCCCGTCTGGCTGTCGCCGGTGAAGCGCGCCCTGGTGCGCGCGTCACGCCGCGATCCCTATGCCCTGATACTCAATCTGGAGAGCGCTGCCTATTTCCGCCGCTTCGCCCATGCCCTGCGCGCCGAGCGCGTGGTGGGCTACGGCGACGGCGCAAGCTGGCAGGATCGCCACGGCGTGGAAAATCATCGCGCGGTGCTGGCCGCCGCCGGCCTGGCCGGTGACGCCGCCCTGCCGCGGCTGGTGCCGGCGCCGCCGCCGGAGGGCCTGCCGCCGCGCTTCGTGGTGCTGCATCCGGGCAACAGCCACAGCGGCGGCAACCGGGTGAACATCCGGGCCTGGCCGGCGGAGCGCTGGCTGGAGCTGAACCGCCGCCTCAGCGCCGCCGGGGTGGCGACGGTGATTACCGGTGCGCCCAACGAGGCCGCCCTGGCGGCGCAGGTGGCCGCCGGCGGCGGCCTGGATCTGGCCGGGCGCACCACCCTGCCGGCCATGGCCGGGGTGATGGCCCGGGCCGAGTTATTGGTATGCACCGACACCGGCCCGGTGCACATCGCCGCCGCCGTCGGCACCGCCGTGCTCGGCCTGTACGGCCCGACCCGGCCGACCCAGACCGCGCCTTACGGCGTGCCGGGCCAGGTGCGCCTGCTCAGCCACGACATCGACTGCGGTCCCTGCTACGGCACGCCGCGCCACAAGACCTGCGCCGACAACCGCTGCATGCGGCTCATCACCGTCGACGAGGTATTCGACGCGGTCATGGCACGGTGGGACATGGATGCATAAAACCAAACCCAACGCAGAGACGCAGAGGCGCAGAGAACGCAGAGGTGACTTAGATGTTTTTCCTCTGCGTCTCTGCGCCTCTGCGTTGAAGGGTTTTGCAGTTTTACGCCACTTGGCGGCCGAGCTATGACCGCCGATCTGTGGAACGCCATTGCCGCAGAAATTTCCCGCGCCGGCGGAGAGCCCTTCGTGGCGCGTGTGCCGCGCAGCGTCGGCGGCGGCTGCATCAATGCGACCCACGTACTAGAGGACGGCGGACGGCGCTGGTTCGTCAAGCTAAATGATGCCGACCGGCTCGACATGTTCGCCGCCGAGGCCGACGGCCTGAACGAAATCGCCGCCACGCATACGGTGCGCGTGCCGCAGCCCCTGTGTCATGGCGTCGCTGCCGGGCAGGCCTTCCTGGTGCTGGAGTGGCTGGACCTCTCCGGCCACGGCGCGCAGGAGCTGCTCGGGCGGCAGCTGGCGGCCATGCACCGCGTGGTGCGCGAGGAGTACGGCTGGTTCCGCGACAACACCATCGGTTCCACGCCGCAACCCAACGAGCAGAGCATGGACTGGATGGAGTTCATGTGCGAACGCCGCCTCGGCCATCAACTGGATCTGGCGGTAAAGGGCGGCGACCGGCGGCTGCACCGGCGCGGCGAGGAGTTGCTCGATCGCATGCCCGATCTGTTCGCCGGTTACACCCCGGCCGCATCGCTGCTGCACGGCGATCTGTGGTCGGGCAATTACGCGGTGAGCGCCGCAGGGGAGCCGGTAATCTTCGATCCGGCGGTGTACTATGGCGACCGCGAGGCGGACCTGGCCATGACCGAACTGTTCGGCGGCTTCGGCCCGGCGTTCCATGCCGCCTATAACGAGGCCTGGCCGCTGGACCCCGGTTACAAGGTGCGCAAGACCCTGTACAACCTGTATCACGTGCTCAATCACTACCACATGTTCGGCGGCGGCTACGGCGGCCAGGCCGAACGCATGATCGATCAACTGCTGGCTGAACTGCGCTGACATGACCACCACGCCCCCGCGTCCCTATCCGCCGCCGCTGCCGCGCCGCTTTCTCGCGCCGCGTTACTGGGGGGTATGGCTGGCGCTGGGTGTGCACGCGCTGATCGGTCAACTGCCCACGATGCTGCGGCGCGGCCTCGGCGCCTGGCTGGGCGGGCGCAGCTATCGCCGCAACGGCAAGCGCAGCGGCATCGCCCGCCTCAACCTGGCCTGGAGTTTCAACCACTGGGACGAGGCGCGGCGCGAGGCGGTACTGCGCGAGAGTTTCCGTTCCCAGGGTGCGGCCCTGGCCGACTTCGGCCTGTTCTGGTGGGCCGGCCGGCGGCGTTTCTTTTCGCGCATCGTCATCGAGGGCGAGCAGCATCTGGCCAATGTGCTCAGCGCCGGGGAGCGGGCAATCCTGGTGACGGTGCACTCCCACGGCATGGATTTCGGCGGCATCGCCCTGTCCGGCCGCTGGCCGCTGGTGACCTACGCCAACCGCATGCGCAATCCGCTGGTCGAGTGGCTCATGTCCCACCGCCGCACCCGCTTCGGCTGCCTGCTGTATACCCGCGAGGAAGGCATGCGCCCGGTGGTCCGCGAGGTGAAGGCGGGGCGCGTATTCTTCTATCCGGTGGATGAGGACGGCCACGGCGGCGAGGCGGTGTTCGCGCCCTTCTTCGGCGTGCCCAAGTCCACCCTCACCGCGCCGTTCCGCCTGGCCCGCCTGTGCCAGGCGCGACTCATTCCCTGCACCACCTGGTATCGCGCCAGCGACCAGCGCTACGTGGTGCAGATCCTGCCGCCCCTGGAAGGCGTGCCCAGCGGCGACCACGAGGCCGACGCGCGCCGCCTCAATGCGGCTTTCGAGGAGTTGGTGATGCTGGCGCCGGAGCAATACATGTGGGGCCAGCGCATGTTCCAGACGCGGCCGGACGGGGGCGAGCGGCCGTACTGAAGAACAGAGATACAAGATACAAGTGGCAAGATACAAGGGAATGAGCTCGCTGTGCTCGTGTTGTTTTAAGCCACTTGTATCTTTCCTCTTTACTCCTGTATCTGCCTCAACGATACACCGGTGCCTCGCCTTCCGGCCGGGTGCGAAAGCGCTTGTAGGCCCACTGATACTGTTCCGGCGCGATGTGCACGCACTGTTCCACCCCCTGATTGAGCGCGGTGGCCGCCGCGACGGTGTCGCCGCCGGCGATGTCCGCCGGCGCCGGCAGGAAGTGCAGGCGGAAGCCGCGCCCCCAGGACAGGCGCTCGGCAAAGCAGTACAGCATGGCCGCCCCGCTCTTGTGGGCCAGCCGCGGCAGCAGGGTCATGGTGTTGGTGGCCACGCCGAAGAACGGGGCGAAGACGCCGCCCTGGTCACGGGGATCCTGATCGGGCGGCACGCCGATCATGCCGCCGCGCGCCAGGGTCTGGTACAGGGCGCGGATGCCGCTGGCGCTGGTGGGAACCAGGGTGGCGCCCAGGCGCTCGCGTCCGGCGCGAATCAGCGGCTCCAGGTTTTTCTGGCGCAGGGGGCGGTACAGGCTGGTGATGCCGTAGCGCGCCAGATAGAGGCTGCACAGCTCCCAGTTGCCCAGGTGCGGCGCGATGATGATCAGGCCGCGCCCCGCCGCCATGGCCTGCCGCACCATTTCCTCGCCCCGCACCTCGCGCACCAGGCCGAAGGTGCGCCGGCCGGACGTGAGCCAGAGGGTGGGCGTCTCCAGCAGTGCCTTACCCAGTTCAACCATGCCGAGCCGCAGCAGGCGTCGCCGCTGTCCGGGAGAAAGATCGGGATAGCAGAGCGCGATGTTGCGCTGCGCGACGTCGCGATTGGGATTGGGTATGAGCCAGGACAGCCAGCCCAGCAGCGTGCCGACGCCATGCAGCAGCGGCAGCGGCAGGCGCGCGATGAAGTGCAGCAGGAGCAGGGTGGCCGGATGCATTACATGCCGTCCGTATCGCCGTCTTCGGCGCCGGCATCGCGGCCGTCGACGCGGTCGCCCATAAGCGGACGCATGGTGTGCAGCAGGTTGCGGAACAGGTGCTTGTAACGGCCTTCCTCGTCCAGCAGCAGCTGCTTCATGTGCTCGCGTTCGGTGGGCATGTCGAAACAGGCCGGACAGTTCTCCGGCACGATGGGCAGCTGCGCCGCCTCGGCGAAGGCCGCGGTCTGCCGCTCGCGCACGTAGATCAGGGGCCGGATCACGCGCAGGTCGCCGGCGTCGATGGTGTAGTGGGCCTTCATGGTGCGCAGCTGGCCGCGGTGCATGGCCGACATGAGAAAGCTCTGCGCCAGATCGTCCAGGTGCTGGCCCAGGGCGATGACGTTGTAGCCTTCGCGCCGTGCAGTGCTGTAGATGATGCCGCGCTTCATGCGCGCGCAGAAGGCGCAGAAGGAAAAGCCGGGATCGGCCGCGTGCTTGCTGGCGTCGTCCATGATCGGCTGCTCCTGAAAGAAATACGGTACGCCCAATTCCGCCAGGTAGGGCTTGAGCGCCGCCGGATTGAAGGCGGGAATTTGCGGGTCGACGGTGATGGCGCCCACCTCGAAGTGAATGGGCGCGGCGCGTTGCAGGTGACGCAGCACATGCAGCAGGGACAGTGAGTCCTTGCCGCCGGACAGGCCGAGCAGGACGCGATCGCCTTCCTTGATCATGCCGTAGTGGGCGATGGCTTGGCCGACCAGGCGCAACAGGGATTTGGGTGGATGGACGAGGGTGCTCATGGTGTCTCGCAATGGATGCTAGCGCCGGAACTGCGCCTGGAAGGCGGCGACGAAGCGATCCAGCTCCGCCGCCGGCAGGTGGTTGATGCCCGCCGCCGACTTGCGGCCGCCGCCGCCGGGGAAGCGGCGGCACAGCTCGTCGGCGCCGCTCTTGACGGCGAGTGGCGCGCGCACGCTGACGCGGTAGCCGCCCTCGGGCAGCAGGGTGAGCAGGGCATGGGCGCGCTGCGCGTGCTGCTCGGCCAGGGCGTTGCCGTAGACGCCGCTGACGCGGCGGCTCCAGTCGGTGTCGGGGAAGACGTACAGGGCGGTGTGATCGTTCACGGCGCCGGGCGCGACGGCCGCGGCCTGCGCCATGTCGTCGCGGTAGCCATCGGCCAGGCGGCGGAACACGGGCTCCTCGGCGGCGAAGGCGAAGGGATCGGCGTAGGGTTGCAGGGTGCGATACAGCGCGTCCGGGGCGATGAACAGGTCCTCCAGTTCGTTGCCGTAGCCGTTGTAGTTGATGCAGGTGCCGACGTCGCGCAGCACGTCGATCTGCGATGCCGACAGGCCCAGCGCGGCGGCCATGCGCTGCGCCGTGTCCAGTATGTTGTCGCCGAAGGCGGCGGCGATGGCCCAGGAGCGGTAGCGCCCGTTCAGGTGGCCGTCCACCAGCACGCTGGTGCAGACGTCGGCGGAGGTGTTGATGGTGGTTTCCAGCGCCGGGTGCGTGGGGATCGCGCCGGGGAAGTGGTGATCGAAGTAACGCACGCTGGCACCGGCATCGAGCAGCCGCACCAGGTCAGCCAGATTCTTCTCCAACGCGACGTCCAGCACGGTGACATGGTCGCCGGCGCCGGCCTCGACACGGCGCAACAGCGCGATGTCGCGCTTGACGCCGGTGACCAGGACGGCGTCGAGCGGCTCGGCCAGGCGCAGCTGGTGCAGGGCCAGGATGCCGTCGGCATCGCCGTTGAATACATCGAAACAAGCCATGGAAACATCCGTCGTGCAGGGACGCAACATGTTAGCAGATGGCGCGGCGTATTCCTTCGCCGGTGAGGGTGGTGCTACGCTAGGCCGCCGCCACAACCCTGAAGAGGAGTCCCCATGGAAGGTTTCGCCACATTCGTTCTGTTCCTGCTCGCGCTGGCCGTGGTGCTGGTGTTTCTCGGCGTCAAGTCGGTGCCGCAGGGCATGGAGTTCACGGTGGAGCGCTTCGGCCGTTACACCCGGACCCTGGAGCCGGGGCTGCATTTCATCATCCCGGTGGTCGATCGCCTCGGCGCCAAGATGAACATGATGGAGACGGTGCTCGATGTGCCGTCGCAGGAAGTGATCACCAAGGACAACGCCATGGTGCGGGTGGACGGCGTGGTGTTCTTCCAGGTGCTCGATGCCGCCAAGGCGGCCTACGAAGTGAATCAATTGCAGCTGGCCATCCTCAACCTCACCATGACCAACATCCGTACCGTGATGGGTTCCATGGACCTGGACGAGCTGCTGTCGCAGCGCGACAAGATCAACGCCCAGCTGCTGCACGTGGTGGACGACGCCACCACGCCCTGGGGCGTGAAGGTGACGCGTATCGAGATCAAGGACATCTCGCCGCCGCGCGACCTGGTGGACTCCATGGCGCGGCAGATGAAGGCCGAGCGTGAAAAGCGCGCTTCGATCCTGGAAGCCGAGGGCCACCGCCAGGCGGCCATCCTGCGCGCCGAAGGCGAGAAGCAGTCGGCGATCCTCGAAGCCGAGGGCAAGCGCGAGGCGGCCTACCGCGAGGCAGAGGCGCGCGAGCGCCTGGCCGAGGCCGAGGCCAAGGCGACCCACATGGTGTCGCAAGCCATCGCCAAGGGCGACATCAACGCCATCAATTACTTCGTCGCCACCAAGTATGTGGAGGCCCTGCAACAGATCGCCTCGGCCGAAAACCAGAAGGTGGTGTTCATGCCGCTGGAGGCCTCCGGCGTCATCGGTGCCATCGGCGGCATCGCCGAGCTGGCGAAAAACTCCCTGGCCCAGCAACAGGCCAGGCAGGGCTGAGGCCATGGACGCCTTGTTCGGGCAGCTGAATCACTGGCACTGGTGGATCCTGGCCGTGCTGTTCGTGGTGCTGGAGGTGTTCACCCCCGGCACCTACTTCCTGTTCATGGGCATCGCCGCCGCCATCGTCGGCGGCGCCGTCCTGATTGCGCCGGGCATGGGCTGGGAATACCAGGTACTCGGCTTCGCCGTGCTGGCGGTGGCCGCCACCGTGGCCGGGCGCAATTACCTGAAGAAGCGCCCCATCATCTCCGATCATCCCACCCTCAACCGCCGCGGCGCGCAGTACGTGGGACGCGTCTTTACGCTGGAAGAACCCATCGTCAACGGCCAGGGCAAGATCCGCGTCGACGACTCCACCTGGAAGATCAGCGGCAGCGATTGCGCGGCGGGCAGCCGGGTGAAGGTGAGCGGGGTGGACGGCACGGTACTGCGCGTGGAAACGGCGGACTGACATGGGCTGGAACTACCTGCTGCTGGCCGGCCTGTTCGAGCTGGGCTTCACCACCAGCCTCAAGCTGTCGGACCAGTTCACCCGCCTGGGGCCGACGCTGCTGACCCTGCTGTTCGGCGGCATCAGCTTCTGGCTGCTGTCCAAGGCGATGCAGAGCATACCGCTGGGCACCGCCTACGCGGTGTGGACCGGCATCGGCGCCTTCGGTACCGCCATCATCGGCATGCTGTTCTTCAAGGACCCGCTCACCTTCTGGCGCGCCTTCTTTCTCTGCACCCTCATCGGCTCCATCGCCGGACTCAAGTTCATCGCCCACGAGTAGGCGTGCCCGCCACGCCGGTTTAAAGCCCGGCCGGGACAGTGAGCCCGGCGGTAATTAATTGGTGAAATGCCGCGGCGGTAAAGGTATTATCCATGCCAAGAGTAATGGAATATCGTGTTAGTGGACGGCTGAGCCAGGGAGGTCCAACGACTTTCTGACGGTACCGCCACCATGTTTTCTTCCAATGCCGAAAGCCCCCCGTTGCGCGAATATTTCAAAGTATTCGCCCTCGCGTTTTTGCCCATTTTCCTTGTTGTCTCACTTGCCGTTGCCTACCTGGATTACCGTGATCACCAGTTGGGGCTGGACAAGATTCGCAGCGCCGAGCTCAGCCAAATCGTGCCGCCTGCACAATTGCTCAACCGCGATATCGATTCAGTACTGTCGGATTTGATGATCCTGGCGCATGCCGACGAACTGGCCCGTTACGTCGCGCAGCCGGATCGACAGGCGCGGCAGCGGGTTGAGCGGCTGTTTGCGCTGTTCTCGCGTGAAAAACGCATCTACGACCAGATCCGCTACCTGGACGATACCGGCATGGAGCGGGTGCGGATCAATTTCCATGGTGGCACCGCCACGGTAACGCCGCCGGAGGAGTTGCAGGACAAGTCGGCCCGCTACTACTTCACCGAGGTTCGCCGCCTGAACGCCGGTACCGTGTTCGTTTCTCCCCTGGACCTGAATGTCGAGCATGGCGCGCTGGAAGTTCCCCACAAACCGATGTTGCGTTTTGCGACGCCGGTGTTCGGTGCCCACGGCGAACGCCATGGCGTTGTGGTCCTGAATTACCTTGCCGGCAATATGCTTGAGCGCGCACGCAGCCAGCTGGCCGGGGGCGCCGGCATGCTGCTGGACGGTGATGGATACTGGCTGTTCGGCCCCGAGCCGGGCAAGGAGTGGGGGCGCGATCTGAATCACGGCGCCACCTTTGCCGCGGAACATCCCCGAGCCTGGGCGGCCATGCAGGCAGAGCCGGCAGGGCAGTTGTTGATCGACGATGCGCTGTTTACCTATCGCATGATCATACCCCTGGCAGAAAGCGGCACAGGCGACCTGAAGGGCAGAAATGACATGGTCTTTCACGCCTTGAACGGTGGTGCCCGCGCCTACCACTGGTATCTGATCAGCTACCTGTCACCGCAGCATCTGACCGAACTGCTCGCGGTGCAAAGTCATGACTACCTGTCGATCTATCTGTTTTCCCTGTTGTTGTTCATGATGCTGGCGGCCAGTTATGCCTATGTGCGTGTGCACCAGCGCCTGGCCGAACGCAATATCCGCCTCGCGGCGATGGTCATGGATGTAACCAGGGACGGTGTGGTGATCGCCGACCAGGAAAAGCGGATCATCTCGATCAATCACGCCTACAGCGCGCTGACCGGCAGGACACATATGGACGTGATCGGGAAAGATCTGCGCGCCGTGCATGGTGAACTGTACGACGACGAGCATTGCACAGAGATATGGCGGGGCGTCGAGGAAAACGAAATCTGGCAGGGAGAGGCATGGCTACGCCATAAGGACGGAGAGTTTGTGCCGTTGGTGACCATGCTCGGTATGGCCGTTGATGGGCAGCGTCGCTGCCGCAATTTTGTCGAGATCATGTCTGATATCAGCGCGCTTAAATCGAAGGAGCAGAATCTGCAGCGACTGGCCTATCACGACGCGCTCACCGGCCTGCCCAACCGCTACCTGTTCGAGGATAGGCTGGCCATGGCCGTAGCCGCCGCCACGCGCGACAATGGGCGTGTCGCCGTGGTGTACGTCGATCTCAACGATTTCAAGCCGATTAACGATCAGTATGGCCACGACACGGGCGACAGGGTCCTGCGCGAAGCCGGCCGGCGCCTGCGGCAAGCCTGTCTGCGCAGCACCGATACTGTAGCCCGCCTCGGCGGAGACGAGTTCGCGATCATTTTGCAGGATATTGATTCGCCCAGGATGGTGGAGGAGCTGATACATCGTCTGCATCTGGCCCTGCGCGAGCCGTTGGCCCTGGCGACGGTGGAGCTGACGATATCGGCCAGCATCGGCTACGGCCTTTATCCGGAAGCAGGCACTGATGCGGAGACTGTGTTGCAGGCCGCGGATCGGGCGATGTACCGCGAAAAGATGCGCGCACGCGAGAATCGGGTGCACTGAGTACGCGGATCGCGGCGGACTACAGCGCGGCGAGACTGTTGCCGCTGCGAACCAGGCGGTAGCCCTTGTCGCGGAACAGGCCCAGGCAGGTGTCGACGATGAGGGGATCGAACTTGAGGCCGCGGTGGCGTTCCAACTGCTCCAGCGCGGCGGTGATGCCCAGCGCCGGCCGGTAGGGGCGGTGCGAGGCCATGGCCTCCACCGCGCCGGCGACGCCGATGACCTGGGCCTCCGGCAGGATTGCGCCGTTCCTCAGGCCGGAGGGATAGCCGGTGCCGTCGAGCAGCTCGTGGTGTTGCAGCACCATGTCGGCGATGGGCCAGGGAAAATCGATGGTGTTGAGTATCTTGTAGCCGATGTGCGGATGGTTCTTCACCAGCTCGAATTCCAGCGGCGACAGCTTGCCGGGCTTGCTGAGGATTTCCGCCGGTACGTAGATGTTGCCCACGTCGTGCACTAGGGCGGCGATGCCCAGCGCTTCGACGCGCGCCTCTTCCCAGCCCAGCTCGCGCGCAATGTTCACCGCCAGGTCCATCACCCGCTGCTGGTGGCCGGCGGTATAGGGATCGCGCGCCTCCACGGCAGTGGAGAGGGCGAGCACGGTGTTGCCCAGCAGGTTCTTCAGGCGTTCCAGCGTACCGAGCTGCGCCTGTTCCGCGCTGATGCGGGCGCGGCGGCCGCGCAATGCGTCGATGCCGTAGGCTAGGTCGCCGGCCAGTTCCTGCAGCACGTCGATTTCCTGGGGGGTGAAGGCGTGCGGCGTGGCGGCGGCGATGAACAGCACGCCCAGCACTTCATCGCCGGTGCGCAGCGGCAGGGCGGCGGCCGAGGCATAGCCGAGACGGCGTGCCAGCGCCGCGCTTTGCGGCAGGTCGTTGTCGTTCTGGATGTCGTGCCCCAGCGCCACCTCGCCGCTGCGTATGGCCTGCGCACTCAGCATGTGTTGGGCGGCTTCGTCATGCCAGCTCAGGTTCAGTTGCCGCAGTTCGTCCAGGGAGATGCCCGACGCACCGACGGGATGCAGGCTGCGGGCTTCGTCGTCACGCTTGTAGGCGGCCCAGGCGAGGAGATAGCCGCCCTCTTCCGTGGCGATGCGACACACTTCCTGCAACAGCCCCTCTTCGCTGTCGGCGTGGATCAACGCCTGGTTGCTGGCGCTGATGGTGCGGCGCGCGCGCATCTCGTGTTGCAGCGTGTGGGTGAGCTGCTCCAGTTGGGTGACGTCCTGCAATACGTGGATGGAATAGCGGTAGCCGCCGTGATCGTCGCGGATGGGGAAGGAGCGCGAGATGTACACGCTGCCGTCGTGCAGCCGCACCTCCTCTTCGTTGCGATTACCGCCGTGCATGGCGGCGGCACAGCCGGGCAACGGTCCGCCGTTGCGCGGAAACACCTCCCAATAGGGTTTGCCGAGCAGCTCGTGAAACGGCATCCCTGCCCGCTCGGCATAGGTGCGGTTGGCGCGGATGACGCGAAACAGGTCGTCATGGATGAAGATCGGCTGCTCGATGGCATCGAAGGAATCGACCCATTCGGCATGGGCGGTTTCCAACGCATCCAGCGTGTGCTGCAGCTCGCGTTCCGACTCCGCCAGCAGCCGTTCGGCGCCCTGGGTGATGTGGTGCAGGAAGAACAGCAGCAGGGTGAGTATGGTGAAGGTGACCAGGGCGATGGTGCCGACACCGAGCAGCAGGGCGGCGCGCACGTCGCTGACGTCGCGCAGCGTCACCAGCCAGCCGATGGGGGCGTCGCTCACATCGGCGAGCGGTATGGCGCCGGCAAAAAACCATTTGTCGGCGCGTTCCAGCGCCACGCCCGCCTCCAGTTCCTGGATGCGGTCACGGTGCAGCAGCGAAGTCAGCGCGCCGGGCGGCGCCACCAGGGAAGACGGCAACTGCACGAGGGCATCGGTGCCGGTGCGCAGTGCGGTGAGCGTGATCAAGTGCTGCATGCCGAACAGCTGGTCGAGTTCGCCGGCGAGTTGCTCGAAGGCTGTTCCCAGCACGATGTAACCGAGCAGCCGCTCTTCGTGACGCCACGGGCTGGCGCCCAGCAGGTGCAGCGTATTGGATGCGTCGAATTCCAGGCCGGCCTGCGGCATGCCGCTGGTCATGGCCTGGCGCAACACGGCGGATTTCATGCGCTCGCCGATGAGGGCGGTATGGTGCAGCCCGAACAGTACGCGGCCGTCGGCGCTGAGCAGGGTGAGGTTGGCGATGCCGTAATCATTTTGCAGACGTGCGAACAGCGGTACGGTGATCCGGCCGATGGCGCTGGCGTCGCGGGCGATGAGCGCATTGCGCAGCGCCGGCTCGTGCATCAGTCCGGCGCTGAGGGCGTGCAGCTGCGAGACATGGTGCTCCACGCCGTTGTGCCAGCTGGCGCGGATGGTGGTGAAGTCCCGTTCGAATTCCTGCTTGGCACCGTGCGACAGCACGGCCAGCAGCAGCACCAGCAGGATGACGCTGGTGACGATCATCGCCAGCGCCACCGGCAGCAGCACGCTCTTCTTCAGCCAGTGGGGTTGCAGTCGCATGCAGAAGCTCCTTGCCGCGCAATATATCATTGTTTGTATTATGGTTTTTGCGCTGTACGCTTCATCCTTATACCAAGTGTGGCCTTGCAGGGAAAGGATATCTACCAAGCGCCGCGCTGATGAATTCCGCCGGCCCGCAACAAAACCTGCCCGCCGCCGCCTGGCCGCGGCGGGGGTGGGGTGGGGCCATCGGGGAATCAGAGGTCGATCAGGTGGGCGTGCAGCCCGCGCTCGTTGACGATGGCCACCAGGTCGTGGGGGCACATTTCGTCCGGGTCATAAGCGACGAACAGCAGATGTTCCTTGTCCGACTTCATGTGCGGTTGCAGGCCTTCCGGGCGGTTGCCGAGCCAGGCGAGCAGTTCGTCACGCTGGGCCGGGTCCAGGGTTTCGTCGATGTGGAGCAGGGTTTCGGTGACCATGATGGCTTCCTCCATGGCAGCAGACACCCTTCAGTCTAGAACCGATCCGGGAAAAGTGTTCTGCGCAGCGGTGCAACGGAGGGCGCGCCCCGTCCGGCACGCCGGACGGGGCGGCAGGGGAGGTCAGAGGGCGACGGCGGCGTACCGTGCCGGCAGGCAGGTGAGCAGCGGCGCCGCCTGCCGCTCCAGCAGGCGGAAGTACAGGTCGGAACCGGCCGGGAGGCTGTCGCCCAGTACGTCGCGGCCGTCGACGGTGCAGCCCGTCGCCACCGACGTCAGGCCGGCCTGGCGCACCGGTTCCGCCGCCTCGAGGCCGAAGCGGTGATAGAAGTACGGCGCCGCGTCGGCGCCGAGCCGGACCGTGTGGCCCGCCAGCGGCGCCAGGTTGCTGCGCAACTCGTCCTCGGCCTGGCGCAGGCGCGCCAGCAGGCGGATCTCGTTGTCCAGGTAACGTTCGGTGTTGTCGGGGTCCAGCCGCACCAGGTGCGGGGTCAGGTGGTGCACGGCGACGGCGGCGAGGCGGGGATCGAGCCAGAAGCGCGGGTCGCGGGCGATGCCGTCGGCGTGGTGATGGGCGCCGTGCGCGGCCAGCGGGCTGTCCGGCAGGGCGGCGAGCAGGGGCAGGTGATGGCTGAGCATCATGGCCTGGCGCTGTGCCGCCGGGGTCTGCGCCAGGGCGGTGGCGAGGGCGGTTTCCAGTTCGGGGCCGGCCCACAGCAGCAGGTCGGCCTGCAGCACCAAGCGCATTTGCGCCCGCTGCAGCTTCGGCGCCCGCATCTCTTCCTCGTTGCGCAGCAGCAGTTCCGGCGCGGCCACGCCTTCCATCAGCGCCGTCACCAGGGAGTGCAGGGGCGGCACGCTGACCACCACGCGCGGCGCCGCCTGGAGCGGGGCGGCGGCGACTATCAGCAGGGCAAACATCAGTTGCTTGTACATGGCGGGTCTCCGGGTGTGGATTAGACCCGGAACAGAGCAGATGCCGTGCCAGAAACTGACATTAATCAAATCAAGCCCTTGGCGGGGGCTGGGTGAGGCGGGTGGGCGATATGCCGCGGTTGTTGCGGCTGGTCACGCAGGGGGCGCCTGTGGACGGACTTCAGTCCGACCCACAGGGCTAGGGCATGGGGGCCTTGAGGCCGAAGGCCTTTTCCACCTGCAGGGCGATGGCGCAGAGGCGGCCCACCACCAGGCGCTGGAGCAGGGCCAGGTTCTGCACCGCATCGGTACCGCGGTCCAGTGCGGCGGCGGCGTTGCCCTCGGGTTGGGCGTTGCGCAGCACCCACTGCATCAGGTTGCGGTACTTCTGCTGTGAGGGGAAGGGGAAGGGCACGTTGCGCAGGGTGACCTCGATGCCTTTCAGGGTGCGGTTGATGTCGTCGGATTTCTCGGTGATCAGGTCGCGCAGCTTGCGCTTGGCGCGCGGCGAGTCGTGGCTGAGCAGCGATTCCAGCAACAGGGTTTGCAGGCGCAGGTTGCGCAGTTCCGGGTAGATATGCTCGATGCGGGCGCCGGCGTGGATGACCAGCGCCTCGGCCTCGCTGTGCAGGCGCGCGCCGTGCTCCACCCGCTCCTGTCCCTGCGGGATGGTGAGCAGGGCCAGGGTGGCGGCGAGGCGGCCGATGTAGGGCGTGACCGCCTTGCCGGCATCTTCCAGCGCGGTCTCGAACTTGGCCTCGTACTCACGGCAGATTTCGTGGATCTCGTCCTGCTGCTTTTTCAGCAGGGGCAGCTCGCCCAGATAGCTGCCGTAGCCGGCACGGTGCATCACCTCGCGGTTGCTGACGGTGATCAGGTCGTCGTCGTACTGGTGCAGGGTGGTCATCGCCGCCCGCGCCTTGGGACGCTCCTTTTCCATCAGCGCCAGGGACAGCGTCCAGTGCTGGATGGCCGCCTCGATGTCGGCAGGCATCTGGCTGAAGCGGGTCTCGAAACCGAGGGGGGCGAAGTCCGCGTACAGGGCGCCGAAATAGCAGGCGATGACGTGGTTGGCCTCGTATTCACGGCTACCCTTGGGCGGGGTGCGGACCAGGTTGTGGGTGGTGACCGGCAGGCGCAGGTGCTGGTGGTAATAGCGCATGGTGATGCTGTGCATCAGCTTGCCGAAACGGCGGAACAGCAGGGCGCTGTCGGAGGCGCAACGGTAGTTGCCTTCCTCGTGCAGCAGATCGATCCAGGCCAGGCGCTGGCTGTCGGCGGGAAGCAGCGCCTGCGTCTGGGCGACGTGCTGCGCCTGGCGGTCGCGCAGCTGCTCATGCACGGTGTCCGGCAGGTGCGAGGCCTGGGCCACCACGGCCATGGTGATGTTGTCCGGCAGCTCGTTGCGGTCGCGCCACATGCGGGCCAGGGTCGGCAGGGTCTTTTGCGCGGCGTAGGCCAGCACCCGGCTCTGTTCCAGCATGTGGCGGAAATCGCCGTTGCCCGCCAGGCGGCGGGCGGCGGCATCGGCCTGGGTGACGCGGCACTGGAACAGCCTGCCCGCCACCCGCCGGCTGAGCCAGAGGTCCATGCGCAACGGCAGGCGCGACAGGGCAAAAAGGCGCAGGGCGGCATCGTACAGGGCGACGTTGTGTTCCGAGCGCTCGCGTCCCCGCTCCAGGCGGCGGTCGAGGAAATCGGTGTCGTGGGTGGCGCGCTGCATCCAGTCGTTGATGCTTTCGATGAGCCGCACCGTGCGCGGTGCGGCACGCGGTGCCCAGCCATGCATGGCCTGGGCGACGGCGCCGGCCAGCTGGCGCACGTTGAGACTGGCGAGCAGGGGCAGCCCCAGCACCAGCACGGTCTGACCCTTGATCAGGCCGCGGTTGATGTCATCGTGGAAGCGCACGCTCAGCACGGCATCGTGACCGAGGCGGATCTCTGCCGGAGGCGGCACGTCGATGCGCTGGCACACGTCCTCGACGAAGGCATACAGGTCCGGCTCGCGTTCCGGCGACAGCGGCATGGTGGGGTGGTCGGTGACCCGCAGCGCCAGCAGCGGCTTGAGCAGCAGCGCCATCAGCAGCAGGCCGAATACCAGGATGAAGGCAAAGGAGGCGGCGGCGGCGAGGGCGGAGGGAATGAGCGCGAGCATCTGCTGGGCGAGCAGTTCCGGATGAAACAGTACCAGCAGCAGGCCCAGGGTCAGTCCCAGCCACGCCAGCACCATGCCCAGTTCAAACAGTGCAACGAGGGTGAGGGCGGGGCGGTACAGCCATGGCGTCTTCCAGGGCTTGAGCGGCGGCAGGGCACGCGGTGCCTTGGGGGCAGCGGCCTTGCGGGCGGGGCGGCGCTGCGCCATGTCCTCGGGTGTTTCCACCAGGGTCACCAACCCGGCCCGGGCGAACATCTCCACATAGCGGGTGGCCTTTGCCAGCGTGTCGGCGTGTTTCAGCACCTGCTTTTCGCCGGAGAAGAATGCCTCGATTTTCTCGGGAGTGAGGCTGAGCTGGCTGGCCAGGCCGCGCTTGACCTCGGCGGGTTCGAAACCCTCCAGCAGGCGGCCGGAAAAGATGATGCGGTAGGTGTGGCTGTTATCCATGTGCAGGGTCCGATTCCTTCCTTCAACGGGCACGCAAAGTGTACCGGCCGGGGGTACAGCATACTGACGACGCGGTCAAAGTTGTAGCCGCGGGGGTACGGCGCCGCCGCCGTCGCGCCATGATAGAATTGCGCATTCCGTCAATAAGATATACGCCAAATCCATGTTCGATACCTATACCGGCGCGCGCAGCGCCCAGCTCGTCCAGGCCCTCAAGGAACGTATTCTGATTCTGGACGGCGCCACCGGCACCATGATCCAGGGCTACAAGCTCGGCGAGGCCGATTACCGCGGCGAGCGCTTCCGCGACTGGCCCTCCGACCTCAAGGGCAACAACGACCTGCTGGTGCTGACCCGGCCGGACATCGTGCAGGAGATCCACCAGAAGTACTTCGAGGCCGGCGCCGACATCGTCGAGACCAACAGCTTCAACGCCAACGCCATCTCCATGGCCGACTACGGCATGCAGGCCCTGGTGCATGAACTGAACGTGGAGGCCGCGCGCCTGGGACGCGAAGTCGCCGACCGGTTCGAGGCGCGCGACGGCAGGCCGCGCTACGTCGCCGGCGTGCTCGGCCCCACCGGCAAGACCGCCTCCATCTCCCCCGACGTGAACAATCCGGGCTTTCGCGGCGTCAGCTTCGATCAACTGGTGGACGCCTACCTGGAGGCGACCCACGGCCTGGTGGAGGGCGGCGCCGACATCATCCTCATCGAGACCATCTTCGACACCCTCAACGCCAAGGCCGCCATCTACGCGGTCGAGACCTATTTCGAGCAGCACGGCATCCGCCTGCCGGTGATGATCTCCGGCACCATTACCGATGCCTCCGGCCGCACCCTCACCGGCCAGGTGACCGAGGCCTTCTACAACTCCCTGCGCCACGCCAAGCCCATCTCCATCGGCCTGAACTGCGCCCTGGGCGCGAAGGAACTGCGCCAGTACGTGGAGGAAATGTCGCGCATCGCCGAGTGCGGCGTCAGCGCCCACCCCAACGCCGGCCTGCCCAATCCGCTGTCGGCCACCGGCTACGACGAAACCCCCGAGGCGATGGCCGGCGAGATCGGCGAGTGGGCCCGCTCCGGTTTCCTCAACATCATCGGCGGCTGCTGCGGCACCATGCCGCCGCACATCCAGGCCATCGCCGAGGCGATGCAGGGCGTGACGCCGCGTGCGCTGCCGGCCATCGAACCGGCCTGCCGCCTGTCCGGCCTGGAGCCGTGCAACATCGACAAGGACTCGCTGTTCGTCAACGTCGGCGAGCGCGCCAACGTGGCCGGCTCGGCCAAGTTCAAGAAGCTGGTGCTGGACGGCAAGTACAGCGAGGCGCTGGACGTGTGCCGCGAGCAGGTGGAAACCGGCGCCCAGGTGATCGACGTCAACATGGACGACGCCATGCTGGACGGCAAGCAGGCCATGGTCACCTTCCTCAACCTCATCGCTTCCGAGCCGGACATTGCCAAGGTGCCGGTGATGATCGACTCCTCCAAGTGGGAGATCATCGAGGCCGGCCTCAAGTGCGTGCAGGGCAAGGGCATCGTCAATTCCATCTCCATCAAGGAAGGCGAGGCGGCGTTCATCGAGCACGCAAAAAAGCTGCGCAAGTACGGCGCTGCGGTGGTGGTGATGGCCTTCGACGAAAAGGGCCAGGCCGACACCTACAAGCGCAAGATCGACATCTGCAAGCGCTCCTACGACATTCTGGTGCACCAGGTCGGCTTCCCCGCCGAAGACATCATCTTCGATCCCAACATCTTCGCCGTGGCCACGGGCATCGACGAGCACAACAACTACGCCGTCGACTTCATCGAGGCCACGCGCTGGATCAAGCAGAACCTGCCCCATGCCCTGATCTCCGGCGGCGTGTCCAACGTGTCGTTCTCCTTCCGCGGCAACAACCCGGTGCGCGAGGCCATCCACTCGGTGTTCCTCTACCACGCCATCCACGCCGGCATGACCATGGGCATCGTCAACGCCGGCATGCTGGCGGTGTACCAGGACCTGCCGGAGGAACTGCGTAAGGCGGTGGAGGACGTGGTGCTCAACCGCGACCACGGCGCCACCGATCGCCTGCTGGAGATCGCCCCCAAGTACAACGTCGGCACCGCCGCGGTGGAGAAGCAGACCGAAGAGTGGCGCGGCTGGCCGGTGGCCAAACGCCTGGCGCATGCCCTGGTCAAGGGCATCGACGCCTACGTCGAAGCCGACACCGAAGAGGCGCGGCAACAGTTCGCCCGTCCCATCGAAGTGATCGAAGGCCCGCTGATGGACGGCATGAACGTGGTCGGCGATCTGTTCGGCGACGGCAAGATGTTCCTGCCCCAGGTGGTGAAGTCCGCCCGCGTGATGAAGAAGGCGGTGGCCTACCTGCTGCCCTACATCGAGGCGGAAAAACACGCCGACTCGCGCGCCGCCGGCCGCATCCTGATGGCGACGGTCAAGGGCGACGTGCACGACATCGGCAAGAACATCGTCGGCGTGGTGTTGCAGTGCAACAACTTCGAGGTCATCGACCTGGGCGTGATGGTGCCCACGGTGACCATCCTGGAAGAGGCGCAGAAACACAAGGTCGACATCATCGGCCTGTCCGGCCTCATCACCCCCTCGCTGGAGGAGATGGCCCACGTGGCGAAGGAGATGCAGCGTCTCGGCATGAAGCAGCCGCTGCTCATCGGCGGCGCGACGACTTCGAAGGCGCACACCGCGGTGAAGATCGAACCCAACTACGACGGCGCCGTGGTGTGGGTGAAGGATGCCAGCCGCGCCGTCGGCGTGGCGCAGAACCTCATTTCCGCCAGCGGCGGTCGCGACGCCTACGTGGCGCAGCTGCGCGCCGAATACGCCCAGGTGCGCAACGACTATCTCGGCCGGCAGAAGGAGGCCAAGTACCTGCCGCTGGACCAGGCGCGCGCCAACAAGCTGCAACTGGACTGGGAGCACTACACCCCGCCCAAGCCCAACGACCTGCTGGTGCAGGTGTTCGACGACATGCCGCTGGAATTCCTCGTCCCCTACATCGACTGGACGCCGTTCTTCCATGCCTGGGAGATGAAGGGCAGCTACCCGAAGATCCTCGACGATGCGGAAAAAGGCGAAGAGGCGCGCAAGCTGTTCGCCGATGCGCAGGCCATGCTCAAGCAGCTCATTGCGGAGAAGTGGCTCAAGGCGCGCGCCGTGGTCGGTCTGTTCCCCGCCAACAGCGTCAACGACGACGACATCGAGGTCTACACCGACAACAGCCGCAAGAAGGTGCGCACCACCCTGCACCACCTGCGGCAGCAGACGGTGAAGCCCGCGGGCAAGGCCAACCTGTGCCTGGCCGACTTCGTCGCGCCCAAGGCTTCCGGCAAGAGGGATTTCATCGGCGCCTTCGTCGTCACCGCCGGCATCGGCATCGACGAGCACGTAAAGCGTTTCGAAAAGGCCCACGACGATTACCACGCCATCATGCTCAAGGCCCTGGCCGACCGGCTGGCCGAGGCCTACGCCGAGCACATGCACGACCGCGTGCGCCACCTCAACTGGGGCTACCAGATCAACGGCCAGCTGACCACCGCCCGCAGCCGCACCAGGGGCGGCGACGGCAAGTGCCGCTGGACGCCGCGCAACGGCCTCGACAACAAGCACTTCGACGCCGACGCGCTGGTGAACGAAAATTATCACGGCATCCGCCCCGCCCCCGGCTATCCCGCCTGCCCCGAGCACACCGAAAAAGACCTGCTCTGGCAGCTGCTCGACGCCGAGACCAACACCGGCGTCCGCCTCACCGAAGCCAAGGCCATGTACCCCACCGCCTCGGTGAGCGGCTGGTACTTCAGCCACCCGGACAGCAGCTACTTCACCGTAGGCAGGATCCAGAAGGACCAGGTGGAGGATTATGCGAAGCGCAAAGGCATGACCCTCGAAGAAGCCGAATACTGGCTCGCCCCGATCCTCGGCTACTAGATTTGATGCCTGCCGCCTCCCCCGCACGATGGGGGAGGCCGGGAGCAGCAGTAACGGTCCCGTGGGCTGGGTCGTCCTGTAGGATGGGTAGAGCGACAGCGAAACCCATCATGGCAACCTGTGAAAAGGCGATGGGTTTCGCTCCGCTCTACCCATCCTACGCAAAGCAAGCGAGTGGAAGGTGTACGGATGGTTCCACCCTGCGGTACGCCGCAAACGTCGTGAAGATGATTTGCAGCAAGCTGCGCGTCAGTATTCCATGATCCAGCTATCGCCCAGTCGTAGCGCCAATATCCTCGTCATCGTCGCTATATGGCAGGCCGTTGAGGGCGTGGCCGCGACAACGGGGCCGAGTGCGCTGGACATACAATCACCTGCGACGTTGCCGTTTCCTGTTCGCAGTGTAAGAGCGTTTATGTAGGGATTTGCGCCGATTGGTGAACGCGTCCGCACATCAGACGTGTCACCGGCGTTCTGCCTCGTCATTTCTTGACTTCCCCCTACCCGTGCACTATTCGTTTCCCACGGCTTGATCGAGGGCTGTGCAACAGGGATGTAGGAATTCATGGAAACGGATATCGCTCACAGGCTGCTCTGCGGCATGCCCTGTGCCCTTCGAACAGAAATGTATTTCGCGGCGGTGCGGCCATGAAATACACCCTCTTCGTTACCCGTCAGTGCAATCTCCGTTGCGACTATTGCTACATCGGCAAGGACATCAGCGCGATGCCGCTGGAGCTGGCGCGCCGTGTGGTGGATTACGCTTATGCGCGGACGCCGCCCGGGGAGCAGATGGATTTCGTGTTCTTCGGTGGCGAACCGTTGCTGGAGTTCGACCGGGTGCGCGACATCACGGCGCTGATTGAGCAGCACCCGCGTTTTGATCCGATCGCCGTCCAGCTGACCCTGGTAAGCAACGGCACGATATTCAGCGATGACATTGCCGACTATGTGCGGGAGCACAATGTCGCCTTCGGCATCAGCTGTGACGGGCCACCCGAGGTGCACGACCGCTTCCGCCGTTACCGCAGCGGCAAGGGCTCGGCGGCGACGGTGGAGGAGACGATACGCGATGCCATCGACGCTTTGGGACAGCTGATGGTCAATGCCGTATATCGGCCGGAGACCGTGGACGCGCTGCCGGACACGGTGGCGTATTTCTCCTCCCTGGGGGTACGCCAGATCTACCTGACCCCGGACTACTCGGCGCCCTGGACGCCCGCCCACCGGCGGCTGCTGGGCGACATCTACCGCGCGGTCGGCGCGCACTACAAGGATTATTACCGCGCCGACGATCCCCATTTCATCAGCCTCATCGACAGCAAGATCGCGCTGTTGCTGCGCGGCGGCTATCAGCCCGGCGAACGTTGCAGCATGGGCCGCGGCGAACTGGCGTTCACCCCGGACGGCGGCATCTATCCCTGCGAGCGCCTGGTGGGCGACGGCGGCGGCGCCCATCGCATCGGCCATATCGACGGCGCCTTCGCGCCGCAACTGATGCAGTGCCATCACGCGCCCAAGGTCGACGGTGCGGAGGCGGCACCCTGTGCGGAGTGCGGCATCAAGCCGTATTGCATGAACTGGTGCGGCTGCTCCAACTATTTCGCCTCCGGCTACTACGACCGCGTTTCGACGCTGCTGTGTGCATCGGAGCGTGCCGCCATCGAATGCGCGGCCGAGGTCTACCGGACGCTGGAAGCTGAGCTGGGGGATATGTTCTTCGACCATGCCAGCGGCTCGCCCTTGATGAACAGCATCTAAATAGCTGTTCCGAAATGTTGACCATGACAATGTGGACGGAAATTGTGGGTCGGCCAGCAATCCGGAACAGCTATTTAGACGGGTAGCGGACAGGAATTGCGCGGCAAGCCGTGCACAACGACGGGACGGGAAACCGTTTCACTGACGATGGCCGCATGGGGCGGCGTGTAACGAACAGGAGGTTTCATCATGGCTGAACTCGATCCAATCAGGGTGCTGAAGTGGAAGGCGGGGCGCCCGGCGGACATCTGGCTTTCACACCGCGATCTGGTGGCGGGGATGATCAAGAAATTCAATCTCAAGGCACTGGAGATCGACGCCTATCCGTCTATGCCCGCCGCCGCCATGCCCGAGGCAGCGGTGACGGCGACGAAATCCAGGTCGCTGGCGGTGGAGGCAAAGCTGCGCTGGCCCAAGCCTTTCCCCGGCGGCCTGCGTATTCCCCACCTGCACTACGGCGCCGATATCTACCTGCTGGATCGGGCGCAGTGGAAGGAGTTTTCCGGCACGGTGCTGCGCGAGGCGGCGGAGCGCATCGCCAAGGCCAAGGAGATCAGCTTCGAACAGACGCTGGAACTGACCGAAGCGGTGAATACCCTGGGCTAATCACACCCGGCGGCGCCGGCCGCAAACACCGGCGCCGCCGGGTGCAATGGAAGTCATGGACAAGCAGGCCGCTGCGGCCTGTGCATCGGAACCATCCGGCAAGGAGAGTCAGCAATGGCAACACTGAGAGGTTATGCAGTAAAGATCAGTTGGCTAGGCGCCGACCATACCTACGTCAAGAGCAGCGACGGCTATGTGTGGCCGTGCTGGGGACGCAGTTCCGGCGGCCGCAACATCTGCTCCGGCAGTGGGAGCTCGTCGCAGGCCAATTGTATTTCCCAGCCCAGTTCCCATGCGGGCATCATCTACGGCATTACCGGCGTCTGTCACCAGACGGCCAACCGCATCCTCTGGCCCAGCCGCAAGCTCGTTTCCGCCGCACGCGGCTACTGGGCCTCGTCCCTCGCCTACGGCACCTATGGCAGCGATATCGTCGCCTGGCTGGCGCGTATTGCGGCCTGCTCCCTGGTCAAGACCGACCGCGCCGCCAAGGCGGCGGTCATGGCGCCCGCCAAGGAACGGGAGGCGGCGCCGCAGTCCGCCGGCGAGAAATCGTACATGGAGCGTTTGCAGGCCCTGTATGAAAAAGAGGCGGCCGCGCCGCGCACGCTCATGCCCGGGGGCAAGGGCGGCGCGCCGGCGGAGCTGCTCGGCGCCGAACTGGACCTCATGCTCGACTACCGCCTGGGCAAGCGCGTGACGGACGACGCCGGCGCGGAGCTGAAGGGTTTGCAGCAAAAGCTGCTGGCGCAGATGGATAGTCTGGGGAAGGGGCTGTACAGCAACGACATCACCGCCGCGCAGTATGCCGACAGGGTCAATGAGCAGTTTGCCGAGACGCTGAAGCGCGCCGTGCGCGTGCTGGGTCCGGAAGGCTACAGCAGCCTGTTTGGTGTGGCGGTGGACGAACGCATGCTGCTGATCGATCCCAAGATCATGGTGAAGGTACACAAGTAGTCCGGTACAAGCTGCCGGGAAGTGCGGTGACGGCACTTTCCCGGCGGCGCCGGAATGGCAAAGGAGGAAAGGGTATGTCGTCGACAATGCGCATGACGGAGCAGGAATACCTGGATCGTCTGGAAAACCTACAGTCCATTGTTGCGGACGAGACGGCCGGCGGCGAACCCGGCGGGGCGCTCAACAGCCGTTATGCGGCGCTGGAATTCGATCTTGCCATCGACTATCGCCTGGGCCGGAATTTTCCCCGGGAGCGGCGCCGCATGCTGCACGCCATCCGCGAGCGCTTCGATAACGAGAGGAGCCGCCTGGTGCACCTGCTCAGTGCCGGCCGTGTGGATGAGGACGCGTTTCGGCAGCGGCTGCAGGTGCTGGTGGACGCCATGGCGGCCCGCTATGCCGATGTGTTGATGCCGCAGGAATATGGTGAATTCATCGGTCCGGCCACGGGAATCATCGCCCGTTCCGGCGAAGAGTTGGGTTGATCGTCAATACACAGGGAGACAGTTATGGACAGTTATCTTTCGCGTGCTGCGGCAGGTGGGCGCCAGGGGGCATTCCTCCTGCTCGTCGCGGCTTTGGTGCTGGGCGGCTGCACCGTGCAGCTGGTCGCCGACTACGATGCCGCATCCTTTGAGGAGACCCTGCGCGTCGGCAAGATGGTCGATCGCTTTTACGGCGATCTGCTGGATACGCCGCCGGGTGAACGGGCCTATGCCAACTTCGCCGCCACGTACATCGAGATCGAGGCGGAACTGCGTTCCCTGTTGGCACGCAATAAGGCGCGGCCGTTGAACGAGGAATCCGTCGCCATCGCCGAGATCATCCTCAAGCAATGGACCGCGCGGCGGGATGAACACAAGAAAACCGGCACCTATGCGGACGGCGAGGCACGGCTGGATCGCGATCGCTTTGCGCGGGAGTTCGCTTCCGCCGCCAGGGCCGAAACGTACAAGGCGGCCGGCGGTAGCGGCCAGTGACACAACGGGAGGGGACGGCAATGAAAGACGTAGCCATGGACATGGACAAAGTGTGGCAGGACATGACGGCGGCGGTCGCCACGGTGTTGAACAAGGAATGGGGCAAGGCGGGAGCCTGCGTGCAGGATGCGCTGCAGCAGGAGCAGGGGGCGCTGGGGCGTATCGCCAAGGAGCGCCTGGCCGGGACCATCGACGACGCCCAGATGCGCAGGCTGCTGGAAGACGAGAAGGACGCGCTGAAGGTGGCCTTGCTGGCCTGCGAGGTGCAGGGAAAGAAGCTGGTGGAAGCGGCTGCCAATGCCGCCACCGATGCGCTGGTCGCAGCCATACGGACCACGCTGGGGTTGCCGCCGGTGTAGCGGGCATGGCCATTGCCGCGGTGCATGCCTATTTCGGCATAACGCGCACCGTCGCCGGCGGCGGCAGTCACCTGCCACCGGCTGGCGGAACGCAGATGTAGTAAATGCAACATATTGAGCTACAATTATCCGCAGGTGACCCTGCGGAGTCTTTCCATGGCACAGATCGAGACGGCAAAGGGCGAGGCGGCCGATCGCGGCGCCCTGGCCCGCATGACCATCCAGCTGTTCGACCACTGGCAGCTGACGGCCGATGACCAGCTGGCCCTGCTGGGGCTGGCGGCCGGCAACCGGGCGGCCCTGAGCCGCTACCGCAAGGGCGAGCCCCTGGCCGCGAGCCGCGACCTGCTGGAGCGGGTGGGCTACCTGCTCGGCATCCACAAGAACCTGCGCCTGCTGTTTCCCCACAACCGCGAACTGGCCTACGCCTGGATGAGCACCCGCAACCGCGCCTTCGACGGCCGCAGCCCGGTGGAGGTGATCCGCGACTGGGGCTTTGCCGGCCTGCTGATGGTGCGCGCCTACCTGGACCGGGCCCGCGGCCGGTGATGGACGGCCTGTTTGCGGGACTGGGCCTGGCCGACGTACACGACGACCTGGCCCGCAACATCGTCTCCCTGCGCGTCTCCGAAGACCTGTTCGACGATCTGTCCGCCGATCCGGCGGAGCAGGCGCAGGCCCTGCGCTGGGAACTCGCCACCAAGCCGCCCCTTTACGGCGGCGAGCCGCCGGTGATCCACCGCCCCTTCGAGGAGGCCGCCTGGTTCGAGGCCATCGGCTTTCCATTCCGCAACTGGGCCGCCAGCCGCTATTCCGACGGCCGCTTCGGTGTGTGGTACGGGGCCGACAGCGTGGAGACCACGGTGCATGAAACGGCGTATCACTGGCGCCACGGCCTGCTGGCGGATGCGGGCTTCGACCGGGACGGCGTCAGCATCGAACGCAAGGTCTACAACGTGCGCTGCGATGCGGCGCTGGTCGATCTGCGGCCCCGCGCCGAGGAGTTTCCCGCCCTGCTGCATGCCGACGATTACGGCTTCGCCCAGCAGGTCGGCGCCCGCCTGCACCGCGAAGGCCATCCCGGCCTGGTGAACCGTTCGGCGCGCTGCGCCGGCGACGTCTACGGCGTGCTCAATCCGGCGGTGCTGAGCCGGCCGCGGGCGGCCTGCTATCTGACCTACCGGATGGAGGGCGGCGCCGTGGTGGTGGAGCGGGAGCCGGGCCGGGAATGGCTGCGCCTTTGATCCCGTCGTCCGGTGTATGCTGATGCGCCCCCCCTGGCGGATGGATTCCCGTATGGACGCGTTCACCCTTGATGTCATCGCCCTGCTGAGCCTGGTGGCGCTGGTCGCCGGTTTCGTCGACGCCATTGCCGGCGGCGGCGGCCTGCTGACGGTGCCCGCCCTGCTCACCGCCGGGCTGCCGCCGGCACAGGCCCTGGCCACCAACAAGTTGCAGGGCAGTTTCGGCAGCCTGGCGGCGGCGCTGCATTTTCTGCGTGAGGGATACGTGTCGCTGCGCGAGATGCGCCTGGCGATTCTGTGCACGTTCATCGGTGCGGGCCTGGGGGCGGTGGCGGTGCAGGTGCTTGCCCACGGCGTCCTGGCCAGGGTGGTGCCGGTCCTGCTGATCCTGGCGGCCCTCTATTTCGTGTTCTCGCCACGGGTGAGCGACGTGCACGGCGAGCGTCGCATCGGCGATGCGGCGTTTGCACTGCTCATCGGCGGCAGCGTCGGTTTCTACGACGGCTTCTTCGGGCCGGGCACCGGCTCGTTCTTCGTGCTGGGCTATATCGGCCTGCTCGGCCTGTCGGCGCGGGTGGCGACGGCGCGCACCAAGGTGCTCAACTTCACCAGCAACTTCGCCGCCCTGCTGTTCTTCATCGCCGGCGGCAAGGTGGTGTGGGCGGTGGGCCTGCCCATGGCCGTGGGCCAGTTCATCGGCGGGCGGCTCGGTGCCGGCGTGGTGATCGGTGCCGGGGCGCGGGTGGTCAAACCGATGCTGGTGGCGGTGTCGCTGCTGCTGACGGTGAAGGTGTTGCTGGAGAACGGCGGCGCCCTGCTGTAGGAGCCCGTAGGGTGCGCATTGCGCACCATGAGGCATCTGCGGCGGATTGGTGCGCGGTGTGCACCCTACGCAAACTGTTGTAGGAGCCGAGTCCTCTCGGTGCATCGTTCGCCCACGGGGAGTGGGCTGCTACAGGGTGCGCAGCCGCTCCACCGCCGGCGCGAAGAAGTATCCTCCGCTCACCGCCTCGGTGAATTCCATCAGGCGATCGTGCAGGCCGTCGCCGCTGAGGCCGAACATGCGTTGCAGCATCTTGTCGTATATGCCCAGGTCGCGGGAGTAGGCCAGGAAGAACAGGCCGCTTTCGCCCGAGGCCCTGCCGTAGGGCAGGCTGTGGCGCACGATCTCCAGCTCCTCGCCGTCTTCCTCGATCACCACGCGGGCAATGTGCGCGGTGGGCGGCTTCACCTCGTCGTCCAGTTCCATCGAGTCGGGCTTGCTGCGGCCGATGACGCCTTCCTGCTCCTGCTGCGGCATGGCGTCCCAGCGTTCCAGGCGGTGCACGTAGCGTTGGGCGATGACGTAGCTGCCGCCGGCGAATTCCGCATCCTCCTCACCGATCAGCGCCGCCTCGCGCCGCTCGTCCTGCTCCTGCGGGTTCTCCGTGCCGTCGATGAAGCCGGTAAGGTCGCGCGCATCGAGATAGCGGAAGGCGGCCGTTTCCTCGGCGCGGGCGATCCTGGGTTTGAGTGCGGCGACGAAACGATGGGCCACCAGGTAGTTGAGATCGGCGCGTGTCGAGTGCAGGTGCAGCAGCAGATCGCCGCCGGTGGCCGGGGCGTGCAGCCGGTCGCTGTCGAGAGGTGGAAAGGGTTTGAGCAATTTCGGCCGCGTCCGGCTCAGGCGATCCCACTGCTGCGGGCCGAAGGCCAGCGTGCCGGTCAGCTGCGCCTCCGGCGCGGAGGAAGACACTTCTTCCAGCAGCGTAGGAAAGGCGGCGGCAGCCTGGCGCACGGCGTCGTCGGCGCCGGGCTTGAAGTGCAATACCAGGAACAGGCCGAGCGGGCCGTCCGGTGCGAGGATGGCGGATTGCGGGGTGGGCATGATCGTTTTCCGTAAGCAGGTGACGGTGTTGTAGGAGCCCACTTCGTGGGCGAACAGCGCCGGAGACAAGCACTGCTTTCGCCCACGGAGTGGGCTCCTACAGGTGGTGGATCAGTCGTGCTGGGCCAGCCAGGCTTCCAGCTTGTCGGAGCCGCCGACCAGCGTGCCGTCGATGAACACCTGCGGCACCATGTCGACGCCGCTGACGGCACGCAGGGCGCGGCCGGTGTAATGCCGGTTGAGCACCAGTTCCTCATAGGGAATGTCGCGGTCCTGCAGCAGGCCCTTGGCCTTGACGCAGTAGGGGCAGCCTTCGCGGGTGAACACCACCACTTCCAGCGGCTTTTTGGCGTTGGGCGCGATGTAGTTGAGCATGGTGTCGGCGTCGGACACCTCGAACGGATCGCCCGGCTTGTCCGGCTCGACGAACATCTTCACCACCTTGCCGTCCTTCACCAGCATGGAGTAGCGCCAGGAGCGCTTGCCGAAGCCGAGGTCGTCCTTGTCCACCAGCATGCCCATGCCTTCGGTGAACTCGCCGTTGCCGTCGGGAATGAACATGATTTCGTCGGCCTTCTGTTCGGCCCTCCAGGCGTTCATGACGAAGGTGTCGTTGACCGAGACGCAGGCGATGGTGTCGACGCCGTGCTTGCGGAACACCGGCGCCAGTTCGTTGTAGCGCGGCACGTGGGAGGAGGAGCAGGTGGGGGTGAAGGCGCCGGGCAGGGAGAACACCACCACGGTCTTGCCCTTGAAGATATCGTCGCTGGTGATGTCGAGCCACTCATGGCCGCGGCGGGTGCGGAACACGACGAAGGGGACGTTCTGGCCCTCACGATTCTCTAGCATGGTGTTTCTCCTTGATGGGCGGCTTGAAGCAGTACCCTAGCTTACCGGGATGCCGCCGGGATTAAAAACCCTTTGCCCCGGCAGCCGGCATTCATACCCGCTACGCTGATGACAACACGGCTGATGCAGGTGGCTGCCATGACTGCACTACTCGAATGTTCCGTCCAGTGCCCCTACTGCGGCGAGGAAAACACCCTGCTGATCGATCCGTCGCTGGATGAGCAGGATTACGTGGAGGATTGCCAGGTGTGCTGCCAGCCGATGCGCGTGCGGGCGTCGCTCGATGCGGGCGAGGTGGCGGCGGTGGAAGTGACGCAGGAAAACGGCTGAGGCCGCGGTGGCCGCCATCTGCGATAATCGCTGCCCCATCCCACGCACCCGGTCCCATCATGAACCTGAAGCAGCTGCACCATCTGTGTCACGACACTCCGGCAGCCATACGCGCCCTGGCGGCGGAGCAGGCGCTCGATCCCGTGGTGGCGCTGGGGGTGGCGAAGCTGCTGCTGGCCAACGACGGCAATCTCGCCAGCCTGTCGCCGAAGCAGCGGCAGTGTTACGAGCAGGTGTTGCATCCCCTCATCGAGGCAGGTTCCTAGGCGCCTCTGTGGTCCTGCCGCTGAACAGCCGCGCGGCGACGAACACCAGCAGCCCGGCGCTGATGCCGGGCGCCACCGCGTACACCGCAGACGGGCCGTACAGGCTCCAGGCGTACATGGTCGCCACGCCGGCCAGCAACATGGCGACGGCCACCCGCTCGCTTACCCGCAGGCCCAGGGCGTAGACGGTGAGCAGGGGGGCGAAGGCCGAGGCCAGCACGCCCCAGGCATCCAGCACCAGGTCGTAGACGCTCTTGTTGCCGGACAGGGCGATGCCGAGGGCGCCCAGGGTGACGGCCACGGTGCCCAGCTTGGTGAGCCAGTAGCGGTCCTGTTTCTGCCAGTGGAAGTCACGCGTCAGCGCCGCGGCGCAGCTCAGGATCAGCGAGTCGGCGGTGGACATGGTGGCGGCGAAGATGCCGGCGAGGATCACGCCGACCAGCACCTCGGGCAACAGTTGCAGGGCCAGGGTGGGCAGGGCCAGTTCCGCGTCGAAGCTTTCCACCTCCGGCAGCAGCAGGCGCGCCCCCAGGCCGACGATGATGGCCGCGCTCCAGAACAGGGTGAACCAGCCGTAATACCAGGCCCGCGCCGCCTGCAGATTGGCGGCGTCGTCCAGGGCCATGAAGCGGACCATGATGTGCGGCTGCCCCACCACGCCGAAACCGGCGCACAGCCAGCCGGCCACGAACAGCAGCGGGCCGAGCCACGGCCCGAAGCCTTCCACCGGCGGGAAGGGAGACATGTAGCCGGGACCGACGGCGTGCAGGCCGGCGACAAAGGCCGTCCAGCCGCCCAGCTGATCCAGGGCCACCACCATCAGCAGCGCCATGGCGGCGATCATCACGACGGACTGCGCCGCATCGGTCCAGATGGAGGCGCGGATGCCGCCGGCGAAGGAGTAGAGCAGGACCATCACCGCTCCCATCATCGCACCGGCCCAGTGCTGCCAGCCGAACAGCACCTGCAGGGCCTTGCTGCCGGCGGAGAGCTGGGCCGCGGCATAGGTGCCGAGAAACAGCAGGATCAGCAGGCCGGAGATGAAGCGCAGCACGCGGTAGTTGCCGCCCTGCCAGCGCGACAGCAGGCCGCTGAAGGTGTGCACGTCGTGGCGTTCGGTGGCGAGGCGCACCTGGCGGTGGACGAAGCTGGAGGCGATGAAGTCGCCGCTGATCCAGCCCAGCATCATCCAGATTGCGGCGAGGCCGGTGGCATAGGTGTAGCCGATGAGGCCGATGAACATATAGCCGCTGTTGTTGGTGGCCACCGCGGACAGGGCGGTGAGCCAGGGCGGAACGTTGCGCCCGGCGAGCAGATAGTCGATGCTGTTGTGGCGGCTGCGGCGCATGGACCACAGGCCGATGGCGACAAAGATCAGCAGGAAGGCGAGAAAACTGGCGACGATCATGCGCACTCCGTGAGCGGGATTGCGCTTCACCCTACACGACGCAGGGGCATGGTTCAAACCACGCGCAGCGCACAATACGCAGAAAACACGCGAAAAAAGCATGGTTTACAGCCCGGGCGGCATTCGCTAGATTGCGTCGCCGCCCGCAGAGGCGGTCACCACACTCCACACTTGTCATTACTCAAAGAGATAAAATTATGGATGCCACTGCAATTGGAGCCGTCCTGGGCGTCGTCGGCTCGATCATCGTGTTCGTGTTTCTCGGCGTGCGTATCACGCAGCTGATGAAGACCTGCAATTCGCAGGACTGAGCGGAAACGAAGGAGGGGGCGCAAGCCCCCTTTTCTGTTTGCTTCGGCATGGAACCCGGTAGAGTGGTCCCGGTCATTAATCACAGGTCAGGTTTCGAGAGGTAGCTGCGATGAAGCGTCTGTTGTTCACTTTGCTGTCACTGGGTCTGTTGCTGCAATCGCCGCTGCTGCGCGCGGCCGGCGACATGCTGACCGCACCCGAGGCGCAGGCCGCCGTCGAGGCGGGGAAGATCACCCTCATCGACATCCGCACGCCGCCGGAGTGGCGCCAGACCGGCGTGGCCAAGGGGGCGCTGCGGATCAACATGCATCATCCGCAGGGTGCGCAGGGCTTCATGGCCGAGGTGCTGCAAAAAGTGGGCGGCGACAAAAGCGCGCCCATCGGCCTGATCTGCCGCACCGGCAACCGCACCACCCAGGTACAGAAATACCTGGAGGCGCAGGGCTTCACCAGGGTGTACAACGTCAAGGAAGGCATGGCCGGCAGCGCCGCCGGCCCCGGCTGGCTGCGCCGCGGCCTGCCGGTGGAGGCGTGCGCGCGCTGCTAGAGGAGGTTGCAGGGTGCGCCGCGCACCGTCACGCTGAAAGAACGGTGCGCAGTGCGCACCCTACGCAAGACCGAGGCTGTCGAGGAGGCATCATGCTGGTGACATTTCATAGCCGCGCCTACGCCGACATCACCCTGTTCGGCGAGGTCGCGCAGACATTGCTCCGGATGATGGGCCACAGCGGAACCGTGCCCGGCGCCCTGCCGGCGGAGGACATCCCGGCGGCGCGTGTGCATTTGCAGAAGGCCCTGGCGGCGCAGCAGGCGGCTGCCGCAGAAACGCCGCAGGATGGGGTAGAGGACGACGAGGAGCAGGAGGAGGCCCCGCCGCTCAGTCTGCGCGCCCTGCCGCTGCTGGAGCTGCTCGATGCCTCGGCCCGTGCCGGCTGCGACGTGATGTGGGATTGAGCCGCCGCAGGAGCGCATCGTATTCGCGACTATCGTCCGACGGACAGGTCGCGAATACGATACGCTCCTACGCTCCTTCGTTTGGCACGGCCGCCTGTGCCATGATCGGCGCCTGACTCGCTTTCCCGGTTCTCCCCATGCCCGCATCCCGTTGGGACATCTTCTGTTCGGTGGTCGACAACTTCGGCGACATCGGCATCTGCTGGCGCTTGGCGCGGCAACTGGCCGTCGAGCACGATCTGGTTGTCCGCCTGTGGGTGGACGATCTGGCCAGCTTCCGCCGCATCAACCCGGACATCGATCCGGCTGCCGCCGTGCAGCACAGCCGCGGCGTCGAGGTATGCCGCTGGGACGCGCCGTTTCCCGCCGTCACGCCCGATGACGTGGCCGACGTGGTCATCGACACCTTCGCCTGCACCCTGCCCGAACCCTACCTGCACGCCATGGCCGCCCGGCGCGAGGCGCCGCGTTGGGTCACGGTGGAACACCTGAGCGCCGAGGACTGGGTGGCCGGTTGCCATGGCCTGGCCTCGCCGCAGCCGCAACTGCCCCTGAGCCGGCATTTTTTCTTTCCCGGCTTCGCCCCGGGCACCGGCGGGCTGCTGCGCGAGCGCGGCCTGCCGGAGGCGCGCCGCGCCTTCCAGGCCGATGCCACGGCACAGGCGGCATTCTGGGCCGGGCTCGGCGTGCCGCCCGCGGGCGATGAGCTGCGCCTGTCGCTGTTCGCCTACGACTGCGCGGACAGCGTCCCCCTCCTGCGCCGCTGGGAAGGCTCGGCGCGGCCGCTGCGCTGCCTGGTGCCGGACGGGGCGCTGGCACGGCGCATGGGCGAGGTGTACGGCGCCGAGGCGGTGCCCGGCGCCTGCTTTGGCGCCGGCGCGCTGACGGTGCAGGTGCTGCCCTTTGTGGAACAGGACCGCTACGACCGCCTGCTGTGGGCCTGCGACGTCAATTTCGTCCGCGGCGAGGACTCCTTCGTGCGCGCGCAATGGGCCGGCCGGCCCCTGGTGTGGCAGCCCTACCGCCAGGACGAGGATGCCCACAGCCACAAGCTGGAGGCCTTTCTGCATCGCTACTGCGCCGGGCTGGGGCCGCTGGAGGCGGCGGCGCTGAGCGACATGTGGCGGGCCTGGAATCGCGAGACCGGCATGGCGGCGCACTGGGACGCCTTCCTCGCCCACCGCGTCGCCTATGCCGTGCATGCGGAGCTGTGGGCGCGACAAATGTCGGATTTGGGCGATTTGGTTACGAATCTGGTGTTCTTTTGCCGAAAACCTTTATAATTCGGCCCTCTTTTCCACCCAGACAGTACCCTCACTATGAAAACCGCACAGGAAATCCGCGCCGGCCAGGTCATCATGGTCGGCAATGACCCCATGGTTGTGCTGAAGGCCGAGTTCAACAAATCGGGCCGCAACGCCGCCGTGGTGAAGATGAAGATGAAGAATCTCCTCACCAACGCCGCCATGGAGACGGTGTACCGCGCCGACGACAAGTTCGAGACCGTGATCCTGGAAACCAAGGACGTCACCTACTCCTACTTCGCCGATCCCATGTACGTGTTCATGGACGAGGAGTACAACCAGTACGAAATCGAAGCCGAGAACATGACCGACGCGCTGAAGTACCTGGAAGACGGCATGCAGTGCCAGGTGACCTTCTACAACGGCAAGGCGATCGCCGTGGACCTGCCCACCACCGTGGTGCGCGAAATCGTCTACACCGAGCCGGCCGCCAAGGGCGACACCTCCGGCAAGGTGATGAAGGTGGCCAAGCTGAACACCGGCTACGAAATCTCCGTGCCGGCCTTCGTCGAGATCGGCGACAAGATCGAAATCGATACCCGCACCGACGAGTACCGCAGCCGCGCCAAGTAAGCGCGCCGCGCAGTGAAATGAAAAAGGGGCAGCCGCGAGGCTGCCCCTTTTTCATTTTGCTACTTCAAACCTCGCCGCAGAGACGCGGAGGCGCAGAGATGTTTATAAAATACGGCTCATCAAACTCTGCGTCTCCGCGTCTCTGCGACAGATGGTTTTCGGCGTTTTCAGCGCTTACGCGCAGCTGCCGCAGCAGCCGACGCCGAGCTTGCTCTTGATGGTGGCCACCACGGTTTCGCTGGAGGTGGCGTTGATGTCGAGCAGCATGCCGAGCTTGCGGTAGTAGTCGGCCAGCGGGGCGGTCTTTTCGTTGTAGGTGTCGAGACGCTTGCTGATGGCTTCCTCGGTTTCGTCGTCGCGCTGGATCACCGGGCTGCCGCACTTGTCGCACACACCTTCCTTCTTGGTCGGCTTGCTCTTGACGTTGTAGATCTCCTGGCAGGCGGAGTTGGAGCAGGTGCGGCGGGTGGTCAGGCGATCGAGGATCACTTCACGCGGCACATCCAGGTTCACGGCGAAGTCCAGCTTGATGCCCAGCTTGTCCAGCATGCCGCCCAGCGCTTCCGCCTGCGGGATGGTGCGCGGGAAGCCGTCGAGCAGGAAGCCCTTGGCGCAGTCCGGCTGCTGCAGGCGCTCGCCCATGATGCCGAGGATCAGGTCGTCCGGCACCAGGTCGCCGGCCTTCATGAAGGCGTCGGCCTTCTTGCCCAGCTCGGTGCCTTCCTTCACGGCGCCACGCAGGATGTCGCCGGTGGAAATCTGTACGGAACCGTCCATCGCGGTCAGCAGCTTGGCCACGGTACCTTTGCCGGCGCCGGGGGCGCCCAGAAGAATCAATCGCATGTCTTTCGTCTCCGAGTAATTGAATTATTGTCGTTGGCAGGACAGTCGTGCTGTCGGGCGGACCCCGATTCTAACGGTTGAGGCCCGGAGATGACGGCAAATAATCGTTATCGGCGCATAAGCAGAATTGCAGTGCTGCCGCTGCGGTCCCCTCACGGGACGATATGCTCTACACTGGTTTTTCTGTATCTGGTCCAAGTCTGCCGATGCCACGCGCTGCCGCACTTATCGTCCTCTGCTGTCTTGTCGCTGCGCCGCCGCTGCGGGCGCAGGAGTCGTATCTGGCCTGGCAGGCGGACAATCTCGCCATCGAGGCACCCCTCGGCGGCCTGCGCGGCGATGCGGCGCGCGGCCGCGCCATCGCCGCCTCGCGCGACAAGGGCAACTGCATCTCCTGCCACATGCTGCCCATTCCTGAAGAGCCCATGCACGGCACCCTGGCGCCGCCCCTGTTCGGCGTCGGCGCCCGCCTCAGTGCCGGCGAACTGCGCCTGCGGGTGGTGGACGAAAAGGTGGTGAACCCCGAGACCATCATGCCGGCCTTTTACGGCGACCCCGCGCGCTATTACCGGCCCCATCCCGAATTCGCCGCCACCATACTCACGGCGCAGGAGGTGGAGGACGTGGTGGCCTATCTGGTGACGCTGCAATGAAGCGTGCCGCATACCTGCTGCTGGCGTTGCTGCCGCTGCATGCGGCGGCCTGGGAGCAGCCGGTGTCGGGCTACGCCTACCTGCCGGAGCAGGTGCAGGCGATGCAGGACGATCCCATCGAAAACCCCGGCATGTTCGCGGTGGACGAAGGCCGCGCGCTGTTCAACACGCCCGGCTACAACGGCAAGTCCTGCGCCTCCTGTCACGGCACCGACGGCATGAAGCTCGAGCCACAGTCCCTGGCGCGCTATCCGGTATACAGCGCCGCACGCAAGGGGCCGCTCACCCTGCAGCAGCGCATCAACGACTGCCGCGAGAATCGCCTCGACGAGTTTCCCCTGCCTTATGACGACGCGGATCTGGTCCGGTTGGAAACCTTTGTGCGCCACCGCGCCCGCGGCGCGAAGGTGAACGTGGACGTGAGCGGACCGCTGCGGCCGTGGTACGAGGCGGGCAAGGTCCTGTACCACACCCGCATCGGCCAGCTCGACATGGCCTGCACCCATTGCCACGACCGCTACGTGGATCTGCGCCTGCGCGATCAGGTGCTCAACCAGGGCCACAGCAACGCCTTTCCCGCCCATCGCCTGCTGAGCGGCGACATCTCCAGCCTGCACGGCAAGTTCCGCGACTGTTACGCCACGCTGCGTGCGCTGCCCTTCGAGGTGGGTTCCGATGAATTCATCAGCCTGGAGGTGTATCTCAACGCGCGCGGCAACGGCCTGGCCATCGAGACGCCGGGGATCCGGCGATGAAGTGGTGGCCCGCCCTGCTGTTGCCGCTTGCGTTGCCGCTGCACGCGGCGGAGCCGACGGCAGAGGAGCTGGAGCGCTGGTTCGAGGACGACAGCCGCGCGCAGCCCTACGATTTCGACGTCAACACCGGGGCGCTGGAGTTTCTCGCTGCGCCGCCGCCGGACAAGCGTGTCCCCCATTCGCGCAACAGCCTGACGCTCAATGCCGGCAGCCTCGACGACGGCTGGGTGGAGCAGGCGCAGTGCCATGAAAATCTCGATCCGGTGCCCCTGGCCGAGGTGGTGTACAGCTACCGCGAGATGCGCGACCTGCGCGTGGTGTCAGCCGAGGGCATCGGTCGCGCCTGGGTCGAGGGGCAGTCGGTGCAGATGGAGAACATCGAACGGGGCGCCGTGCTGTGCGTCGCCGCGGCGGCGCGTCTGTTGCGCCGCGAAGGCGGGGAGTATGTGCTGCGCAACGGGCCGTTCCAGCGCCGCTTCCTCGACGGCTATTTTCCGCTGCGCGTCACCCTGACCCTGGACTATCCGGCGCAGCGGTTGCGGGTGGCCAGCATCGATCCGCCCCAGGAGCCGGGCTTCAGCGTGCGGCAGTCACCCGGCCGCATCGTCCTGGAGGCCCTGTTCGAGGGCAAGCTGTATACCGAGGTGCGTTTCCGCGCCGTGGGAGAGTGACGGCGCCGACGGCCGTCGTTTTCACTTGGCCCAGCGCTGTTCCTCCACCGCCAGCTGGCGCAGTCCGTGCAGCGCCGTGGCCAGGTGCGGCTCGCGCCGGTCGGTGGGATAGACCACATAGGCCGGCATGGAGAACAGCGGGCTGCCCTCCACCAGGTAGAGGCGCTCCTGCTGCAGCAGGCGGCGCACGAAACGCAGGGGCAGGTAGGCCGAGCCGCCGTTGTGCAGCAGGCACTGCATGGCCAGCCAGCCGATGTTGGCGGCGAGGGCCAGGGGCGGAATGTCGGCGTGGTGGGTCGTGAACTGGGCGTGGAATTCCTGGCCCCAGTCGATGTGGACGTAGCCCGGATCGGGCCAGCCGCGTGCCGGATCGGTGCTCACCAGCAGCAGGGTTTCGTCGAACAGTCGTTCAATTCCCAGGCCGGGGCGGCTTTCCGGGGTGTACATCACGCCGATGTCGATGCTGCCCTGCACCAGCCCCTGAATCATCTCCTCTTCCATGGCGGTCTCCATGCGCAGCGAAATGTCCGGCGCCTCCTTGCGCATCCACCCCACCCATTGCGGCAGATAGCCCTCCCACAGGGCAATGCGCGCGGCCAGGGTCAGGCTGCCGCTGAAGCCGGCGGGCAGGCCGATCTCGTGGCGGGCCTGCTCCAGGGTCTGCACCAGGGTCTTGGCGTGGCGCAGAAAGCGCCTGCCGGCGAGGGTGAGCTCGGCCCCGCCGCGGCCGCGGCGGAACAGCCGTGCCCCCAGCTGGTTCTCCAGCGCCTGGATGCGGGCGCTCACCGTGGACTGGGTGACGTGCAGGCGGGCGGCGGCGCCGACGAAATTGCCGGTGGCGGCGACGGCGAGAAAGGTGCGGGCAAATTCGATGTCCATGTCGGCCTCTGCTATCGGATATTCAGATATTAACCTGCGGAAAATATCGTTTGTCCGATTCTAACACCGCCCATACCATGATCCAGCGCAATAACCGACGGCACGGGCCGCCGGGAGGCACCGCGAGGAGGGGGCAGCATGATTGCCGACAAAGAGGGCTACACGGTGACGACGGACGAGGAGGGTTACCTGGTGGACCCCGCCCACTGGGACGAGCACGTGGCGCAGCAACTGGCCTGGCAGGAACAACTGGAGCTGAACGACGAGCACTGGCAGGTGTTCCGCTTCATGCGTGCCTATTACGCGGAGCACCAGATCGCGCCGGACGCCCGTTTCACCATCAGATTTCTGGCCGACCAGTTGGGTTACGGCCGCAAGGCGCAGAACCACCTGTTCAAACTGTTTCCCTACGGCTACGTGAAGCAGGCCTGCAAGATTGCCGGCATGAAGCGCCCACGCGCCTGGAGCACCGGTTGATGCGGCGCACGGGCGCCGCCGTGCTGGCCCGACTCCTGCTGTGCCTGCGCCAGGACGATCACCCGGCCAGTCACCGCGAGAAGCTGATCTCGGCCCTGGGCGGCTTCATCGGCATCCTGCTGGTGTTCTGGGTCAGCGCCGGGGTGCTCGACCTGCACGGCACCGCCCTGGTGGTGGGGTCCATGGGGGCCTCGGCGGTGCTGCTGTTTGCCGTGCCCCACGGCAGCCTGTCGCGGCCCTGGCCGCTGCTGGGCGGGCATCTGCTGTCCGGCGCCGTGGGCGTGACCTGCGCCCAGTGGCTGGCCGAACCCCTGTTTGCCGCACCGCTGGCGGTGGCCCTGTCCATCGCTCTGATGTACTACCTGCGCTGCCTGCATCCGCCGGGCGGGGCGACGGCGCTGGTGGCGGTGGTGGGCGGTCCGCAGATCCAGGCCCTGGGCTATGCCTTCCTGCTGGAGCCGGTGCTGGTGAACGTGCTGGTGATGTTGGCCGCGGCGGTGCTGGTCAATTATCCCTTCCCCTGGCGGCGCTATCCGCGTGCCTTGCTGCCCGCGGCA
Organism: Gammaproteobacteria bacterium HGW-Gammaproteobacteria-1; assembly: GCA_002840095.1. Lineage (GTDB taxonomy): Bacteria > Pseudomonadota > Gammaproteobacteria > Thiohalomonadales > Thiohalomonadaceae > Sulfurivermis. Next base: position 313,494 of record PGZL01000008.1, read on the forward strand.
CCCGCCGCGCCGGTTCCGGAGCGGGCAGGCGAAAAGCTGGTCATCGCCCACAGCGACCTGGTGTATGCCCTGTCGGAACTGGATTCCTATATCGACGTCAGCGAGGAAGACCTGCTGCAAATCTATGCCCTGGCGGTGCGGCACGCCGTCGAGCCCACGGCGCTGCCGGAGGTGTGCGGCGCCGCGGCCATGGCGCGCTGCTGAGTCCGGCGTCCCTGTCAGTGCCGCGGCTCCGTGCCGGGTTTGCTCCAGCGGAAGATGCGCATGGGGGGGATGTTGAGCGGCTCCATGTCCACCTCGGCCTCGCCGAAGATGGGGCGGGCCAGTTCGGCCACGCGGCCGCTCACCTGGTAGGCGACGAAGTGGCCGCCCGGCGCCAGCGCCGCGGCAATGGCGTCGAGGATTTCACGGCCGACGGCGGGCGCCACGGTGGAGAAGGGAATGCCGGAGATCACCGCCTGCGGTGCACCGAGATCATAGTGGGCAAGGGTTTCGCGCAGACGCCGGGCGTCGCCGTGATGGGCGATGAAGCGGTGATCGCCGATGTGGTGCAGCAGGGCGAACAGATCCGGATTCAGCTCGATGCTGAGCAGCCGCGCCTCGGGCGCCATGGCACGCAGCAGCGCGCGGGTGGTGCCGCCGTTGCCGGGACCAAGCTCAACCACCAGTGAGGCCGTGCCCACGCTGGGATGAGCGGCGATGCGCTGTTCGAGGAAACGCGAACTGGGCGTGATCGAGCCCAACTGGAGCGGGTGACGGAGAAACTGCTGGAAAAATTCCCAGCGGCCGGGCGCCGCGTCGAGAGTGGGCTTCATGACGGAAATCTCCCTTATTCGCCCTTGGCGCGTGCCGCTTCGGCCAGGCATGTGCCCAGGGCATCGACGCAATCCGGATCGAACGATGTGCCACGGTACTGGCGCAGATGGACGTAGCCTTGCTCCGGTGTGATGCTCTGGCGATAGTGGCGGCCGTCGGTGATGGCATCGAAAACATCGGCGACGGCGGTAATGCGTCCCGCCAGCGGAATGGCGTCGCCCGCCAGTCCGCCCGGGTAGCCGCTGCCGTCGTAGCGCTCGTGGTGCGTAAGGGCGATCTCGGCGCCCAGCTGCAACACCTCGGTCCCCCCGTCCTTGAGGATTTCATAACCGATGCGCGGATGCGCGCGCATTACCTTGCGATCGTCGTCGTCATAACGGCTGGGTTTGTGCAACACCTGATCGGGGATGCCTATCTTGCCGATGTCGTGCAGCGCGGCACCGAAGGCGATATTCCTGCACTGTTGCTGCGGCAGCCCCAACGACGTCGCGATGATGCCGGCGATGCGTCCGGTGCGGCGATTGTGGTTGCCGGTGACTTCGTCATGCAGCATGTCGGCGCGCGCCAGCGCCTCCGTCAGCACGGCGTGCTCCGGCCTGCGCGACGCCAGCCGGCATTGCCGTTTCAGGGTCGAGGTGAGCGCATGCTGCCGGCGGTGCAGTTCCAGCAGCAGGCGGGCGCGTTGCTGCCATTCCCACGGCGCGACCGGCCGCTTCAGATATTCACTGGCGCCGACCGCCAGCGCCTGCAATGACTCCAGCGGATGATCGGCGGACACTTCGGTGACGATGGCAAGATCCCGCTGCTCCCGCCGCAGGGCACCGACGGCGCGCAGCGCGAGCGGTGTATTGTCGGTGCTGACCAGGGCAAGAAAGGGATCACGGCAGCGCGCCAGATGGGCCAGGCTGCCCAGGTCGGTGGTGTGCTCGGCACAGATGCGGTGATCGAGTGCGCCGATGACGTCGGCGAGGGACGCGCCGCGTTCGCTGCTGTCGGAGAAAATCAGTACGGGCCACATTGTTATCCTCCAGCGCAACGGCGCATCTGGTGGATGGGTACAGAAGTATAGACGGAAAAATCCTCTTTTCGTTTCGCCGCATCCGGTCCGCTGGATGCCCGTCGTACCGGCAACCATGCCATGGGGAACACGTGTAAGGGAATACCGACGCCGTAGGGTCCATGCCTTAGTTTCGCGCTGGGGCCGACACCTGAGATTGCATGCAATTGACGTCATTTTCGGCGTTCCCGGTTTGACTTCGCCGTAGCCCCGTCCTAGATGTCTAGACACTGTACGCCGACGCTTGGCGCGCATCCGCGCTGTCGCTCTCCACCGGAACAACCACACAGGAGTCACCATCATGGTTAGTCGTCGCAAATTCGCCGGCCTCGCGCTGGCCACCTCCGCTGCCGCTGTGTTCGGTACGGTTTCGGGCCAGGCCATTGCCGGCAGTGAAGGCAAGGTCAAGTGCTGGGGCGTCAACGCCTGCAAGGGCAAGTCCGACTGCAAGGCGCCGGGCGCAGATTGTCAGGGCAAGAACGATTGCAAGGGCAAGGGCTTCGTGGAAATGTCGCGTCATGCCTGCGAGGCCGTAGGCGGTTCCGTCCGCAAGGATTCCTGAGAGGCGCATGATGGGCACGTACAACAGCCTGCCGGCGGCAGGCTTCGGTCTCGGCCTGCGCCGTCAACACTACAGGGACGTAGTGGAGACTCAGCCCAGGGTCGACTGGTTCGAGATCATTTCCGAGAATTACATGGAGGCGGGCGGACGGCCCCGGTATTACCTCGAACAGGTGCGCGCCCACTATCCCGTCGTGATGCATGGTGTGTCGCTGTCCATCGGCAGCGTCGACCCGCTGAATTACGACTACCTGCACAAGCTGCGCGACCTGGCTGCCTTCGTTGAGCCGGCGCGGATATCCGATCATCTGTGCTGGACCGGTGTGGATCACACCAATCTGCACGACCTGTTGCCTTTGCCCTATACCGAAGAGGCCTTGCAACACGTGGCCGGACGGGTGTCGCAGGTGCAGGAGTTTCTCGGCCGCCGCCTGCTGCTGGAAAACGTATCCAGCTACCTGAGCTACGCGGAGTCGGAGATGACGGAATGGGATTTCCTGGCGGAAGTGGCGACGCGCGCCGACTGTCACATCCTGCTCGACGTCAACAACGTCTATGTCAGTGCGCACAATCACGGCTTCGATCCGCGGCGCTACATCAAGGCGATGCCGGCGGCGCGCGTGCAGCAGATCCATCTCGCCGGCCATAGCGTCGCCGGTGCGCACCTGATCGATACTCACGACGCGGCCATCGTCGATCCGGTCTGGGATCTGTACGCCTATGCCGTCGGGCAACTGGGAGCGGTGGCGACGATGATCGAGCGCGACGACAACATCCCGCCGCTGGCGGCGCTGGTGCAGGAATTGGCGCTGGCGCGCAGGATCGCCGCCGACGCCTCCCATGAGTGCGTGGCATGAGCGCGCTGGCCGGATTGCAACGCGGCCTGAGCGACTTTCTGCTGCACGGCGGCGACGGGTGTGCTGTCGGCGTTGCCGCGGCGCCGGGGGAAGCCGGAACACGACTCGGCATCTACGCCAACGCCTATCGCCTGCGCCTGCATGAAGCGCTGGCCACGGACTACACCCTGCTGGCCGCCTGGCTGGGTGAGGCGCGTTTCGTACAATTGCTGGACGAGTACATCGCCGCCCATCCCTCGCATCATTTCAATATTCGCTGGTTCGGCTGCCGGATGGCGGAGTTCGTCGCCGGTAGCGCGCCCTGGAGCGACGAACCGATATTGGCAGACCTGGCCGAGTTCGAGTGGGCGCAGGGCCTGAGTTTCGATGCACCCGACGGGCCCCTGCTGGAGGCTGGTGCGGTTGCCGGCCTGCCTGCCGTTGCATGGGAAACCTTGCGCATCAGCTTTCATCCCGCCGTACACCGGCGCGATTTCCATTGGAACGTGCACGAGCTGTGGCATGCCTTGCTGGAGGGCAGGCCGTTGCCGCCGCCGCTGGAGTATGTGGTGCCGGTGCCGTGGCTGTTCTGGCGCCGGGAACGCCGCAGCTACTACACCTCGCTGGATCGCGACGCGGCACGGGCCCTGGACCTGGCGCTGGACGGCGCGGACTTTCCCGCCGTGTGCATGGCCCTGCGCGCCTGGTGGCCGGACGACGTGGTGCCGGAGCGTGCCGCATCCCTGCTCAAGAGCTGGGTGAACGAAGGCTTCGTCAGCGGCATCTGCCTCGGTGCGGTGCCGCGCGGCGCGGCACGTTGCGCGGCCGCCTCGTTCCGTTCCCGTCACAGCGGGGAGTTCGGTCCGGCACGCTGAACAGCGGTTCTGCAATGCTGCCCATGGATTCAGAAAAACACTCCGTTGAATTCTCGCCAAGACGCCAAGCACGCCAAGAAGGAATATGTCGCCACCCTGTGCCACCCCAAGGGCAACCACAACGACCTCGTTTTATGTTTTCTTCGCGCCCTGGCGTCTTGGCGAGGGCAACAGCGGTTTTCCGTTTGCCTTCATTGCAATCGCGGGAGAAGGTTGGGACACGCTGTGTGGCCTGTATTTCCGCACGGCTATTTAGAGCGTGCGCAGTACCACCAGTGGGCTGCGCTGCACCACGCGGCGCGTGCCCCAGTAGCCGGCGGCGCCGATGAGCAGCGCGCCGATGGGCGGCAGCAGCAGCCACAGCGGCCACTTGAACGCGTACTCCAGCTGGAACACCCGCGTATACAGCTGCCAGGCGATGAGTTCGCTGCCGGCGGCGGCGAACACTCCGGCAAGGGCGCCGAGCAGGGCGTATTCGGCCAGGTGGCCGGCGCGCAGCTGGTAGCGGCTGGCGCCCAGGGTGCGCAACAGAGCGCCTTCATACAGCCGCTCGTCGAGACTGGCCTGCAAGGCGGCGTAGAGCACCGCGAAGCCGGCCAGCAGCACGAAGATCAGCACGTACTCCACCGCCAGGGTCACCTGCTCCATGATGCGCCGCACCTGCGCCATCAGCCGCTCCAGATCGATCACCGTCACCGCAGGGAAGTCGCGCGCCATCTGCGCCATGGCGGCGCGCTGCGACGGTGCCGCATACAGGCTGGTCATCCAGGTGGCCGGTTGCGCATCGAGCACGCCGGGCGGGAAGATGACGAAGAAATTGGGCCGGAAGGAATCCCACTTCACCGTGCGCAGGCTGGCGACCTGCGCCTCCAGTTCGCTGCCGCCGAAGGTGAACCGCAGGGTGTCGCCGAGGCCCGCGCCGAGACGTTCGGCCAGCTTGGCCTCCAGGGAGATCAGCGGCTGCCCCGCGTCCTGCGCCGTCCACCAGCGGCCGGCGACGATGGCGTTGTCTTCCTGCAGGGTGTCGCTCCAGGTCAGGTTCAACTCGCGGTTGACCGCGCCGCCGCCGTCGTCCCCCGGCGCCAGCACCTGCTCCACCGGCACGCCGTTGACCGCGCTGAGCCGGCCGCGCACCAGCGGATAGAGCTGCGCGCTCTCGATGTTCTGCCGGCGCAGGAATTCCTCGAAGCGCGCCACCTCGTCGGGCAGCACGTTGACCACAAAGTGATTGGGCGCCCGCTCCGGCAGCTGCGACTGCCAGGTGCTGAGCAGGTCGTTGCGCAGCAGGGCGATGAGCGCCATGGCCATCAGGGTCAGGCCGAAGGCGAGGATCTGGCCGGCGCCGGACCAGGGGCGGCGCCACAGGTTGTTGAGGCCGTAGCGCCAGGCGACGCCGGCGCCGTGGCGCAGGCCGCGGCTGGCACGCAACAGCAGCCAGGCCAGCACGGCCAGCAGCAGCAGGGCCGCCGCCGCGCCGCCGAGCACGCTCAGGGTGAGGGTGGCGCTGCCGGTGTAGCGTCCCATCAGCAGGGTCATCGCCCCCAGCGCGGCGCCGTACACCAGCCAGGCGCGCAGCGGCAGCGGCGTCAGTTCGCGGCGCAGCACGCGCAGGGCCGGCACCTGGCGCAGGCGCAGGATGGGCGGCAGGGCGAAACCGGCCAGCACCACCAGGCCGGTGAGCAGCCCCAGCAGGGCCGGCAGCGGTCCCGGCGGCGGCAGGCGCGCCGGCAGCAGTTCCTGCAACAGCAGGAACAGCCCGCCCTGCGCCGCGGCCCCCAGGACCACGCCGAGGCCGCTGCCGAGGAGGCCGAGCAGCAGCAGTTGCGGCAGGTAGAGGGCGAGGATGTCGCCCTGGCTGGCGCCGAGGCAGCGCAGCATGGCGCTGACGTCGAAGTGGCGCTCGCTGTAGCGGCGTGCGCCCATGGCGATGGCGACGCCGGCCAGCAGCACGGCGGCGAGGCTGGCCAGCCCCAGGTAGCGTTCGGCCCGTTCCAGCGCCGCGCCCACCGTGGGCCTGCCCTCGCGCACGTCGATGAGGCGGTGGCTGGGCTCCAGCTGCGGCGTGAGCCAGGCCTTGTAGCGCACCAGGGCGTCGGCCTCGCCGGCAAACAGATAGTGCAGGGTGACGCGGCTGCCGGGACCGAGGATACCGGCGGCCTCCACGTCGGCGCGGCTGATGAGCACGCGCGGCGCCAGGGCGGCGAGGTTGCCGCCGTTGCCCGGCTCGAAGGCGATGAGCCGGGTCACCTTCAGCTCCCGGTCGCCCAGGCTGAGGCTGTCGCCCACCGCCATGTCGAGCAGGGGCAGCAGGCGCGCCTCCACCCAGGCCTCGCCCGGCGGCGGGCTGCCCTCGGCGTTGCGTTCCTCGCCGTAGGGCGTGTCGCTGATGCGCAGGGCGCCGCGCAGGGGGTAGTGGGCGCCTACTGCCTTGATGCCGGCGAGCTGCATTCCGGGGCCGTGCATCACCATGCTGGGGAAGGTCAGCACCTCGTCCCGGCGCAGGCCCAGGGACTCCGCCTGTGCGATCCAGGCGGCGGCGACGGGGCGGGGGCTTTGCAGGATCAGATCGGCGCCGAGCAGTTCCGCCGACTGCCCGGCCATGGCCTGCTGCAGCCGGTCGGTGAAGAAGCCGATGGCCGAGGTGGCGCCCACGGCGATCACCAGGGCCGCGAACAGGATGCGCAGCTCGCCGGCGCGCCAGTCGCGTAGCAAAAGACGCCAGGCGAGTCGGAATCGGTGGGGCGTGTGCATTACGGAAACCTCAGTTTTGTCGCAGAGACGCGGAGGCGCAGAGCAGGGACATATGCGGCAGGCGCACGGCGCTGTGGCCACGCATCCGGTGGTGCGGCGAATCCACTTGAATCACTCCGTTCACTGCGTCTCTGCGTCAAAATCATTGGCTTTGTTCATCCGCCACCACCCGGCCGGCATCGAGGTGCAGGCGGCGGCCGCAGCGCCCGGCCAGCTTGTCGTCGTGGGTGACCAGGATCAGGGTGGTGCCCTGTTCGGCGTTGAGTTCGAACAGCAGGTCGATGATGCGGCCGCCGGTGCGGGCGTCGAGATTGCCGGTGGGTTCGTCGGCGAACAGCACCGCCGGATGGGTGGCGAAGGCGCGGGCGATGGCCACCCGCTGCTGCTCGCCGCCGGACAGTTGCTTGGGATAGTGATCGAGGCGCTGCTCCAGGCCGACGCGCTGCATCAGCTGCCCGGCACGGGCGGCGGCATCGGCGTGGCCGGCCAGTTCCAGCGGCAGCATGACGTTCTCCAGGGCGGTGAGGCCGGGCAGCAGCTGGAAGGTCTGGAACACGAAGCCCACCTTCTGCCCGCGCAGGCGGGCGCGGCCGTCTTCGTCGAGGGCGTTCAGCTCCTCCCCGGCCAGGGTGATGCGACCGCTGCTGGGTAGATCCAGACCGGCCAGCAGGCCGATGAGGGTGGACTTGCCCGAGCCGGAGACGCCGACGATGGCGAGGCTCTCGCCGGCGGCGACGGTGAAGCTGACGTCCTGCAAAATGGTGAGGCTGCCGCCGTGGATGTCGACTTGCTTGCCGACGGCCTCGGCAGTGACAATGGTTCCCGTCATGCGTAATTTCCTTGTTGCCCTGTTGCTGCTCATTGTCGCCTGTAATTCGCAGGCAGGCACGCTGCTGGTGCTGGGCGACAGTCTCAGCGCCGGTTACGGCCTGGAGCCGGGGCAGGGCTGGGTGGTGTTGTTGCAGCAGCGGCTGGAACAGCACGGCCTGCCGCACCGGGTGGTGAACGCCAGCATCAGCGGCGAGACCACGGCGGGCGGACTGGTGCGCCTCGCTGCGCTGTTGGACCAGCATCGCCCCGATTGGTTGCTGCTGCAACTGGGGGCCAACGACGGCCTGCGCGGCCTGTCGCTGGCGGCCATGCGCGACAACCTCGACAGGATCGTGATGCGGGCCGGGCAGCGCGGGATCAAGGTCGTGCTCATCGGCATGCAGATCCCGCCCAACTACGGCCGCGTGTATACCGAAGGTTTTTCCACCGTCTACCGCGACCTGGCGGCGAAGTATCGGTTGCCCTTCGTGCCCTTCCTCATGGCGCGCGTCGCCCTCGACCCTGAATTGATCCAGCCCGATCAGCTCCATCCCAATGCCGCCGGCCAGCCCCTGCTGCTGGATACGGTGTGGCCGGTGCTGGAGCCGCTGCTGCGCTAAGACAGCACTTCCAGGATTTGTCGCAGAGACGCGGAGGCGCAGAGAAAAATTAATTTCGGAATAGCTCTGCGCCTCCGCGTCTCTGCGGCAGGTTTGCCGTTCAGCGCACCCGCGGCGCCGGGTCGCGCAGCACCAGGGGCGGATCGGAGAAGGGCGCCAGGCGCTCGATGAAGTCGACCAGATCGAGCATGGGCGAGCCGCGGAAGAAGCGGGTCATGGGGCGGTCCATCCAGATGCGGTCGGCGTAGAGATGGATTTCGTGCGGCTGGTCGCCGACGCCGTCGCCGTCGCGGTCGAAGCCCTGGTAGTTGTCCCAGGAGTTGCCGCGCCAGTCGTTGGCGCGGGCGCTGGTGGGGGCGCTCACGGCGATGTCCTGCAGGTTGTGCTCGAAGCGGTTGCCGTGAATGATGTGGCCGCCTTTTTCGCCGTAGAAATACATGGCGACGTCGTTGTAGGCCAGGCGGTTGTTTTTCAGCTCCAGGATGTTTTCCGGGTGGGTGGGGGAATTGGACTGCACGCCGACGGCGCAGTGCAGGATCTCGTTGTCCTCGGCCACCACGCCGGAACTGTCCTTCACCGCCAGCCCGGCGCCGGAGGCGCTGCGCAGGTGGCGCATGCGGTTGCCGCGCAGGGTGTTGTCGTCGGAGTAGACCACCACGATGCCGGTGGTGTTGGCGTCGATGGTGTTGTCCTCCAGCAGGTTGCCCGGCGCGTACACCAGCTGCATGCCGACGCCGCTGCGGCGGATGTCGTTGCCGATGACGCGGTTGTCCGGGGAGTTGATGAGCAGGACGTCGCGCACCTCGTGCAGGGTGTTGCCCTCGATGAGGTTGTCGCTGCTGTACCACAGGCGCAGGCCGTCGCCGCGCATGTTCACCTCGGAGGGCTTGGAGCCGATGCGGTTGCCGCGCACCGTGTTGCGCCGCGCCTGGCGCAGGTGGATGCCAAACAGCGCGTCATCGATGGTGTTGTCCTCGATGAGGTTGTCGTTGCCCGCCACCAGGATGCCGGCGTCCACCGTATCGTGGGACTCGCCGGAGTGGGTGAGGCGCAGGCCGCGCACCGTGACGTGGTCCGCCGTCACGCTGAGCACGGTGCCGCGGCCGCCGCCGTCGATGGTGATGCGGCCCTCCCCCTCCAGGGTGAGGGGGCGGCGGATCACCACCGGGCCGGCATAGCTGCCCGGCGGCGGGCGCAGCACGCCGCCGGGCGGGGTGACGTCGACGAACATCTGCAGGGGCGGCAGGGCATAGCCCGGCGCTGCGGCCAGCAGCCCCGCCAGCAGTGCGGCGCCGTGCCAGAAGCCTTTCATCATCGGGAACACATCATCGGCAATCGCATCACATAGTCCCCGGGCCGGGGCAGGGAAATGGTTTTCCGCCTACTATAACCCCTGGGTCCGGCGCGACTCCTTGATCAAGGACAAAGCCGCGAAGTGCGCTACCGTGCCGTTCTGTGCACCCCGCTGTTGGGGTAGAATCGGCGCGCCCAAGCAGGAATCAATTCGGCCGCCTCCGGTCCAAGCGGGATACGGCGGGTGGTCGTGGAATCAAGGACTGGTCATATGCTGGTGAATATCGAGGACATGTCGGCCGAAGAATTGTTCGAGCTGGCCAACAAGAAGAAACGTGCGGAAGAAGAGGCGGCTCAACGCGCCAAGGCGCAGGAGCGCATCAACGAGGTGCGCAAGCGCCGCGAGCAGCTGACGCGGGAATACGAGCAGGCCCTGGCCGCCAACGACAAGGAAATGCAGGCGCTGCAGAAGCGGCGCGAGGAGCTGATCACCAAGCACCAGGCGGCGCTGGCGGTGATCGACAATACCCTGACCGAACTGGAACTGGATTCGCGCGACCCCGAGCCGCCCCCGGCCCGGAAGGCGGCGCCCGCACCCGCGCCGGAAAAGCCCGCCCCTGCGCGCCGCGTCGCCGAAAAGTCCGGCGTGCTGGACGAGCTGGGCGACGTGGTCATGGATATCATGAGCAGCCGCGCCTCCATCAGCGAAAGCCTGCTCAAGGAGCAGCTGCGCTCGCGGGGCCACAGCTCGTCCGAGCTGGGCAAGGTGCTGGAGCAACTGGTGCGTGACGGCAAGCTGGTCAGCCGTGGCTACGGCAACTACGCCCCGGCCAAGAAACAACGCTAGAACCTGTTTGATCAGCTGTTTCCGGGGATTGTCCACCTGGAAATGCCGCAGGCCCGAGACAGGGAACATCGGTTGATTTCTCGCCAAGACGCCAAGGCGCGAAGAAGGCATAAAACAGGGGCATCGTTGCGGTTTTTCCCGGCGGAGGCGGCGCGGAGTTTCTTCTTGGCGCGCTTGGCGTCTTGGCGAGAATAACAGCAGTTTCCCGCTTCCTGCGCCTTCTCATCTTCCCTGCCTGCCCCGTGGTTTGCCGGTTTGCGAGGCGGCTTTCGGGCACCACTCAGAGCCTCCGCCGCGCAGAGGACGGGTGCCGACCCCGTGCCCCCGCGCCTGGCCCTGCCTAGCAGCGGAACAGCTGGCGGGAGAAATCGAAGCTGTGTTCGCGCGTGCCGCCTTCCGGCCGCACGGTGACGGCGAATTTCAACGGCTCGGCGCCGCTGACGATGGAAAAGCTGCCGATGTAGTACACGCTCTTGTCGTCCCGCACTTCCCGCATGGTGATGCCGTTGCGCTGCCCCACCAGGGTGACGGCGCCGGCGGTGATGTCCGCGGCGGCGGAGGAGCCGTCGTCCTTGCGCAGCGCCAGGGTGAGTACGCCGTCGCTGCATCCGGTACGCAGCTTGTAGGCCTGGGCCACCCGCTGGTCGAGCAGATCGGCGTTGAAGGCGTTGTAGTGGATGGTGTAGCCGTCGAAGCGCTCCGCGTTCTCCGCCCATAGCGGTGCGGCCGTCAGGACCAGTGCCGCGCCCAGCAGCATGAGTAGCCTTTGCATGATCAATCCTCCCTGGTTTTCCGACTCTTCTTCTCAACTATAGCTCATTGCCGCACCTCCGCCGGGGTCGAACCGTTCTTCCCGCCGGGCAGCAGGCGGGCCAGGCGGCCGCTGCGCGCCAGCAGTGTTTCCAGCAGGCGGCGGCTGCGTTCCGCGCCGGCCGAGGTGTCGTTCAGCCAGTGGATGAAGACGGCGAGATAGATGCCGGTGTGAGCGGTTTCGGCCAGGGCGCGCCGCACGAAGGTGTCCTCGACGCCGGCCGCCTCCCGCAGCCACTGCACCGTGCGGCTGATGCGCATGACGGCGGGAAACTGGATGTGGATGTGCCCCGGCTCGCACTTGGCGAGGATCATCTCCCGGGTGACGCGGCGGTGCGGCTGCAGGGCTTGCAGCCAGGCCATGAGGGCGTGTTGCAGGCGCTGTTCCTGCGGCAGGCGCCGGAATTCGTCGCCCGCGGCCGCCTGCAGCATGGCGGCATCGGCGCGATCGAACCAGGCGTCGATGAGGGCGTCCTTTTCGCGGAAATGGCGCCGGATGTCCTCCAGGCCGATGCCGGCGGCCTGCGCCACCTCGTGCAGCCGTATCGCCTCCCACGAGCGCTGTTCGGCCAGCGCCAGCGCGGTGTTCACGATGTGCTGTTTCAGTTCCTCGTCCATGGCGGCACCTCGCCTATTTTTTTTCCTCGAACTCCAGCGCCACGGAATTGATGCAGTAGCGCAGGTGGGTCGGGGCCGGGCCGTCCTCGAACACGTGACCGAGATGACTTTCGCAACGGGCGCAGCGCACCTCGGTGCGTGTCATGCCGTGGCCGCTGTCGGTGTGTGTTTCCAGCGCGCCCTCGATGGGGGCCCAGAAGCTGGGCCAGCCGCTGCCCGAATCGTATTTCTGCTCGGAACGGAACAGCGGCGCGCCACAGGCGGCGCAGTGGTAAATGCCGTCGTCCTTGTTGTGGTAGAGCTTGCCGGTGAAGGCGCGCTCGGTGCCCGCCTGGCGCAGCACGCGGTACTGCTCGGCGCTGAGTTGCGCCTGCCATTCGCTGTCGCTTTTGTGGATTTTGTCGCTCATGTCCGCCTCGCCGTTGCGTCGCTTTCCCCTAGTCTAGGCCAGACCTGGCGCCGGTGCGTGGCATACGTCCCCCGGGCAATTCTGCTATAAGACACAGAAATAGTGCGGAATGGGGCAGCGCATGCGGGCAGGTCCGGACCAGGCAGTGATGGAGCGGGAACGCGAGATCGGTGCCGTCGCCCAGCGCCTGCATCTGCTCACCGCGGAACAGGTGCAGGCCGCACTGGCGGCGCGCGCCGCCAAGCCCCTCGATGACGAGCACGATGCCGGCCTGGTCTACGTGGAGGAAGGCCTGCTCAGCCGCGCCCAGCTCGACTACGTGGAGACCGTGCGCCGTTTCAAATCGGTGCGGGTGAGCGAAAAGCGCTTCGGCGATCTGGTCGTCGTCCGTGGCTGGGCCACGGCGGAGCAGGTCCATGCCGCCATGGAAGTACAGAAGATGTTGTTCATGCGCGAACACAAGGAGGTGATGATCGGCGAGATGCTGGTGCGCCAGCATGTGATCACCGCCGAACAGCGCGACATCCTGTTGCAGGTGCAGCACCGGGCGCGGCAGGAGGAACTGCCGGCCAAGACGCCGCATCCGTCCACGCTGTCTCCCGCGCAGCCTTCGGTTCCTTCGCCGTCCGCCGCAGCCGCGGACGTGCCCCCGCCGGCTGCTTCGGAGCCGGCGCCGCAGCCCGCCGCACCCGGCGGCTTTTCCATCAGCATTGCCGAGAATGCCCTCGCCGCATTCATCACCCTGCACGACGGCGCGCAGCGCCCGGACCCTGACGCCCTGCGGCACGCCCTGCACATGCAGCATATCGATCGGGTCGACGAGCCCGCCCTGCTCCAGGCCTGCGCGCCGGATGCGCCGCTGGGGCAGCCCTTGTGCGTGGCGCAGGGCAGTGCGCCGCAGGCGGGCAGCGATGCCTCCCTCGACTATCTGTTCGAGCTGCATCCGCTCAAGCCAGGGCGCGAGACCGATGACACCATCGACTTCAGGGATCGCGGCGACATTCCCCAGGTGGCCGAGGGCGCGGTGCTGGCGCGCAAGACGGCGGCGGTGGACGGCGTGCCGGGGCGCGACGTGTACGGCCGCGTGCTCAAGGTCGCCAAGGTGCGCGACGTGCGCATACAGGCGGGCAACGGTGCGCAGCTGGAGCCGGATCGGTTGACGATCACGGCACAGGTGGCGGGCCACCCGGTACTGACCGCCTCCGGCATCATCGCAGTGCATCCGGAATTCCGTATCGACGGCGACCTGGGCTACAACACCGGCCACGTGGATTTCGCCGGCCGCGTCATCGTCAGCGGTACGGTGCAGAACGGGTTCCACGTAAAGTGCGGCGAGCTGATGGCCGGGGAGATCGAGGGCGGGGAGATCGAGGCCAGCGGCGACGTGCTGGTGAGCGGCGGCGTCATCGGTGCCCGGATCCGCGCCGACGGCGCGGTCAAGGCGAAATACTTCCATACCAGCCATGTGGAGGCGCTGGGCGACGTGATCGTGCAGCGTGAAGTGGTGGAATCGGCCATCGAGACCAGCGGCGTGTTTCACGGCGAGGCCTGCACCCTGCTGGCGTCCAGTGTCTCGGCCAAGGGCGGCGTCATCGTGCAGGAGGTCGGTTCCGCCTCGTCGCAACCCTGCCGTCTCACGGTCGGTATCGACGAGCGTGTGCTGCACCAAATCGCACAGCACGAGGCGGATATCGCCGAGCGGGTACAGGCGCTGGCGGCCATGGCGGAGGAACAGGCGGCACTGGCGCAGCAGCGCAGCGAACTGGGGCCACGCATCGCCGTCCTGGCCCAGGTGCAGGACAAGGCGCAGGTGCGCCTGCGCGAACTGGAGCCGTCCGTCCAGGCCGGTGAGGGCAAGGCCCGCGATCTGCACCAGCTGCTGACGCAGCAGGCGGCCAGCACCGAGGAGGAAATCACTGCCCTGTTCGCGGCGCAGGATGCGGCGGAGTCTGCGCTCGCCGCGTTGCAGGTGCGGCAACATGAAGCGCAGGAACAGGCGGCGGCATGGCGGGAGGAAATAGTACGCCTGCGCGAATGGTCCAACGAAACGCCGGGTCGGGCCGAGATCAAGGTACAGAAGACCGCCTGTCAGGGCACGGCGATCCGCGCGGTGCACAGCGAGCTGCGGCTGGCGGAAGACAAGAAGTGCCTCTGGCTGGAGGAACGCGAAGTGACCGGCGAGGAGGGCGATACCGGCTGGGGCCTGATGCCCAAGGGGTGACCGTCCCGGCGATCCGTCGTGCGCGGCATCGCCCAAGTGTGCGACCGCAGTTCAAGGGGCCTGCCGGTGTTTGTTGAAAACGTTGGTTTGGATTAGATTGATAGGCATTGTCTATGTATGGAAGAAGCCGGCGATGAACCTGCGCGATCTGGAATATCTGGTGGCCCTGGACGAGGAACAGCATTTCCACCGTGCCGCCGAGCGCTGCTTCGTCAGCCAGCCGACCCTGAGCGGCCAGATCAAGAAGCTGGAGGAAACCCTCGGCGTGATGCTGGTGGAGCGCGGCCGCCAGGTGCGCATGACCGAGGCCGGGCGGCTGGTGGCGGCCCAGGCGCGGCGCGTGCTCACCGAGGCGCGTGGGGTGAAGGAGATCGCCACCACCTTCCGCGACCCCATGGCCGGGCGGCTGCAGCTGGGCGTGATTCCCACCATCGCCCCTTATCTGCTGCCGCTGTTCGTGCCGCGCCTGCACAAGCGCCATCCGCGCCTGCAACTGTTCCTGCACGAACACCAGACTTCGGTATTGCTGGACAAGCTGCGCAACGGCGATCTCGACCTGCTGCTGCTGGCCCTGCCGGTGGAGACCGACGAGTTCGAGGAGATCAATCTGTATCAGGAGCCCTTCCTGCTCAGCGTGCCCACCGGGCATCCCGATCTCGCCAAGGTGAAGGCGGCGGGGCTGGAGCATCTCCATGGCCAGGAAGTGCTGCTGCTGGCGGAGGGCCACTGCCTGCGCGGCCAGGCGCTGGACGTCTGCCTGCTGGGGGGGGCCAGCGAGTACAGCGGATTTCGCGGCACCAGCCTGGAGACCGTGCGCCAGATGGTGGCCGAGGGCATCGGCATCACCCTGATGCCGCAGCTGGCCCAAGGCAAGGAAAAGACCATCCGCTACATCCCCTTCGCCGACCCGGTGCCGACCCGCCGCATCGGCCTGCTCCACCGCAGCGGCAGTTACCGCACCGAGGCCTTTGCCGCCGTGGCGCAGGCGGTACGCGAGGCGGTGGCGCCGGTGCTGGGTGAGCGCTGGATTGTGGAGTAGCCGTAAAGCTCGGTCCGCAAATGGACGCAAATCGTTTCGTTGCCGCTATGGGACGATTTCGGCCCCCATGCAATCACTTATTTCATTTGCGTTTATTCGCGTTCATTTGCGGATCAAGCCTTTGATCTGTCGTGCCCGATGTCGTTGCGCTGTATCGGGTCTACGATAATAGGAATTGGCTATCAATTTTATAGCAATAAACGATTAGAGCTATTTGTTGTGTTTCCGTAACCTTCTCTCCGTGCCGCAGCCCAGCGGATTCAAACCAACACGGAGAGCAAGACATGCAGCCCAAAGACATCAAGACCATCGCCAACCTGGAAGCCGCGCTCGCCGGCGAATCCATGGCCCACATCAAGTACATGTACTTCGCCCGCATCTGTCGCGCCATGGGCGACGAAGAGAGCGCCCAGGCCTTCGAGGCCACTGCCGCGCAGGAAGTGCAGCACGCCTTCGGTCACATGGACCTGCTGTTCCCCAAGCACACCCTGAACCCGGCGCGCTGCCTGGAGCTGGCCATCGAGGGCGAGACCTACGAGTACACCGAGATGTACCCGAGCTTCCGCCATACCGCCCTGGAAGAGCAGCAGTCCGACGCTGTGCGCGAATTCGACGAGCAGATCGCCGAGTCGCAGGAACACGCCGAACAGTTCAAGGCGGTGCTGGAAAAGGCGGCCAAGCGCTTCGCCGCCCTGGCCAAGGTGGAAGAACGCCACGCCAACCACTACCGCGAGGCCCTGGCGCGCGTGAACGCCTGAGCCTGACGACGAACCCACATTCAATTTTCCAGGAGAAATGACATGAAAAAGTTCCAGTGCATCGTTTGCGGTTACATCTACGACGAAGCGGCCGGCGACCCGGCGGAAGGTTTCGCCCCCGGCACCCGCTGGGCCGACATTCCCGACGATTGGGAATGCCCGGAGTGCGGTGTGGCCAAGGCCGACTTCGAGATGGTGGAGATTTAAGACTTTGTCGCGGAGACGCAGAGACGCGGAGTTTTCACAGCGGAGAGCCCGCTGCAGAGGTGCGAAGTTCACGGCGTGACCTCTGCGCCTCTGCGTCTCCGCGCCGGGGTTTGAATTTATCTGTGCCTTTGCAGTGAAACGATCTACGGGAGAACGACATGCACCCCATCGTCATCATCGGTACCGGCCTGGCCGGTTACACCCTGGCGCGCGAATTGCGCAAGCTGGACAGCATCACGCCGCTGGTCATGATCACCGCGGACGACGGCGGCTTCTATTCCAAGCCGATGCTGTCCAACGCGTTGCTGCGCGGCAAGACACCGGCGCAACTGATCAGCGCCGATGCCGCGAAGATGGCGGCGGACATCAATGCGGTGATCAGGGTGCGTACACAGGTGGAGGCCATCGACACAGTCGCGCATACGGTCACGGCGAACGGCGAAACCATTCATTACTCGCGCCTGGTGCTGGCGGTGGGCGCACGCCCGATCCGTTTGCCGCTGGAGGGCGACGGCGCTGACGACGTGCTGACGGTGAACAGCCTGGATGATTACGCGCGGTTTCATGCGCAAGTGCAGGGCGCACGGCGCGTGGCGGTCATCGGTCCCGGCCTCATCGGCTGCGAGTTCGCCAACGACCTCGCCGGTGCCGGCCACGCGGTGACTGTCATCGGTCCCGATCCCCATCCGCTCGGCCGCCTGTTGCCCGCCGAGGCGGGTAATGCGGTGCGGGATGCCCTGAGTGCGGTCGGCATCCAGTGGCGGCTGGGTACGGTGGTGTCGCGGGTCGAGCGTGACGGCGGCGCCTATCGGCTGTTGCTGGCCGATGGCAGCGAGGTCCATGCCGACGTGGTGCTGTCCGCCATCGGTTTGCAGGCCGACACGCGGCTGGCGCAGCAGGCCGGCCTGACGGTCAATCGCGGTATCGTGGTGAACGGTCAGCTGCGCACCAGCGCGGAGGATACGTATGCCCTGGGGGATTGCGCCGAGGTGAACGGCGTCGTATTGCCCTTCGTGCTGCCGCTGATGGAGCAGGCGCGCACCCTGGCGGCGGTGCTGGCCGGACGCGAGGCGGCGGTGAACTACCCGCCCATGCCGGTGGCGGTGAAGACCCCGGCCTGTCCGGTGGTGGTGGCACCGCCGGCGCCGGGCAGCGGCGGCCAGTGGCAGGTGCAGGCGGACGGCGAAGGCGTGCGGGCGGAATTCGTCGACGGCACGCTGTTGCGCGGCTTTGCCCTTACCGGCGCCGCCATCTCCGCCAAGCAGGCACTGGTGAAGCAACTGGCGGCGCTGTAACTGATAACTTCCAACACTTGTCGCAGAGGCGCAGAGGCGCAGAGGCGCAGAGACGCGGAGGGATTCGGCTCTGTGGGGCGGGTTTGCCGCTGGGGTGGCGTAGGCCCCGGGCAACGAGTGTTACAGCCTGGCTTTCCTCTGTGCTCTGCGTCTCTGCGGCAGGTGTTAAGTCGTTCTCTTATTCGCAGTCGTTGGACTTGTTGTTGGCCTCGGCAATCCTGCCGGCGAGGGCAAACCACTTCTGCGCCTCGGCCTCGTCGGTCTGCACCCCCAGGCCGCTGACGTAGATCATGCCCAGCGCATTGGCGGCTTGCAGATGGCGCTGTTCGGCGGCGCGCGCCAGCCATTTCACCGCCTCGGCGCCGTCCTGCGCCACGCCGTCGGCGCCGGTGCTGTACAGGCTGCCGAGCAGGTATTGCGCGTCGACGTTGCCGTCACGGGCCAACGGCCGCAGCAGCAGCAGGGCGCGGTTGTGATCGCCGGCGTCGAGGGCCGCAGCGGCGTCATCGATGGCATCGGCGGCGGCCGGACCGGGCAGGGAGATGAGAAGCAGCAGGGCGATGAATCGTTTCATGATGCGCAGTATGTTGTGCGGGGTGTTCAAGTCTACCCGATTCGGGTTAACGTCGCCGAATCATGAAGATAGCAGTCCTGTCCGACATACACGGCAACGTGCCGGCACTGGAGACGGTGCTGGAGGACGTGGCGCGCTGGCGGCCCGACGAGCTCATCGTCAACGGCGATCTGATCAATCGCGGTCCCTACAGCCTGGCCTGTCTGGAGCTGTTGCAGCGCAGTTTCCCCCGCAGCCGCTTTCTGCGCGGCAATCACGAGGATTTCGTGCTGTCCTGCGGCGAACGGGACGATGACCCGGAGCACCCCACCTACGATCTGCGCCGCTTCGCCCACTGGACCTATGCCCAGCTCGGCGCCGCCGTCGCGGACGTGCGGCAGTGGGATAACCACATCGATCTCACCGAGCTGGACGGTGGTGCGCTGCACATCACCCACGGCTCGCGCCTGGGCAATCGCGACGGCATCTCCGCGCGCACCGAGGAGAGCGAGCTGCCGGCCAAGCTGGGCGAGCGGCGCGACCTGTTCATCACCTCCCACACCCACAAGCCGCTGTGGCGCCTGTTCGAGGGCACGCTGGTGGTCAACACCGGCTCGGTGGGCGCGCCCTTCGATGACGACCCGCGCGCCTGCTACGGCCGCTTCACCTTCGACGGCCGGCGCTGGCAGGCCGAGGTGGTGCGCCTGCACTACGATCGGGCACGGGCGGAACACGACTTTGTCGCCAGCGGTTTTCTCGAGCAGGGCGGCCCGCTGACCCGGCTGATGCTGGAGGAGCTGCGCCACTCGCGCATGTTCGTCGGGCCGTGGATGCGGCAATATCATGAGGCGGTCCTGGCGCAGGAGATCAGCGTCGAGCGGGCCGTCAGGGATTTTCTGGGCACTGTAGGCCGGACATAGCGCAGCGGTGTCCGGCAAGGCGCGCCCGCTTTATCGGGCCCACTAGAGATGAAAGACAATGACCGTTTCAAAAGTCTCAAGTTACAAGTGGCAAGTTACAAGAAACAACCCGACATTCTTCACTTGTCACTGTCCCTAAGGAGCGTCCATGACAACAGGAGTTAATCAGGCAATCCAGAAGCTGTATGTATTCCTCGCCCGGGCGGTGGACCTGTCGGAGAAGATCCAGAACCGCATGCAGGAGCATGCCATGCAGGAAGAGATCGAGGCGCTGTATGCGCAGCGGCAACAGCTGTTTGCGGCGGCGGCGCCGGAGGTGGCGGCGTGGAACGCAGCGGCGCGGCTCACGCCGGCCGATTCATGGAATGTCTACAAGGCGTTTCTGCTGGCGCTGGAGGAGGAACACATCGCGCGCCAGTACAAGGCGCAGGACGGCGCGCTGGGCTTCGAGAACATCAGCGAAGTGCACGCCAATCCGTTCCTGTTGCAGGAGGACGGCGTCGACGACAAGGCGGAGGTGGATGCGATGATCGAACGGCGGCGCCTGGCGCCGGCCGACGTGCTGCAACTGATGGCCCACCTCGGCGCCGATGAACTGCTGGCGCTGATGCAGCTGGCCAAGCAGCTGAGCGAAGGCAGTATCTGGGAACGCAAATACGATCTGTAGGCGCCGGCCGTCAGGCGGCCAGGCCGCATACGCCGCCGGGGGCGATGTCGCGGAACTCGCTCAGCACCACGCGGTCCAGCAGGGCGGAGAAGGTGGGGGTCTGATGCAGGTCCACCTCGATGCCGTCGAAGGTGTCGGCGATGAGCTCGCGCAGAACCTGGGATTCGGCGCTGCCCATGCGCAGGTCCTCCACCAGACGGGCTTCATCCACCACCTCGTCCAGATCGGCCTGCAGGGCGTCGGCCACCACGGCCTTGAGCGCCATGCCCATCAGGTTCTTTACGGATTCCAGCTCGTTGGTACCGGCCTTGATACACATCGCGTAACCTCCATGGGCGCTAAATCAGTGAATCCGAATATTAGCGGACACAGATATTGCGGCATTGATATGGATCAATCAAATACCGAATCGCAATTTGCCGAAAGTGATCCAAGTCAAAAATAAGCCGCCTGGCGGGGCTATTTTTCCTTTTGGTGGCGGAATTCCGGGTGCAGATCATAAAAAAAGCGGCCGTGGGGCCGCCGGAAAGGCACCGGGACCACGGGCCGGGGGCGGCCGCGTGATCGCGGTGCAGGGGGAGTACCGGGGTTTACCAGCCGTGACGCGGGCCGTCGCCGAAGCCGCCCATGCCCTGCTGGACCTTCTCGCGCTGCTGCGGGGTCAGGATGGCCTGGAATTTCTGCCGCGCCTCGGCGCGGGCCACGATCATGTCGGCCATTTGCGCGGCCTGCTTGTCCGCCAGCTGGCGGATGGTGGCGGTGTCGGCGCCGGCGTCCATGGCGTCACGCAGTTCGCGGCGCGCATCGCGCATGGTATCCATCTGCTTGCGCATGACGTCGCGCTGCTCCTTGCGCAGGGTGTCGAGCTGGCTGCGTTGCGCATCGGTCAGATCATCCAGCTGCATGACGGCGCGCATGGGATTGGCCCCGTCGCGATCGCAGCCGCCCATGCCGGGATGGCCGCCGAAGGCGAGGGCGGCGCCGGTGCCGCCGAGCAGCAGGGAACCGGCCAGCAGGGCGACGAGGGTTTTGTTGGAACGCTTCATGATGTGTCTCCTTGGGTTGGTGGATGGCTGTGGCTACAGCGTGAGCAAACGATAGCCGCGCCCCGCATGCAGTTGGGTTGAGAGACGCGAGGGAGTGCAAAGAAGTGCAAACCGGGCGGGCAAGATGCTTTCGCTGTGCCCTGCGGGGGAGGACAATTGCTGCATGTAGGGTGCGCACCGCGCACCATGGCAAGCCGGGTAATGCATCGGTGCGCAGTGCGCACCCTGTGGTGGCCACATTCAGGAGCAAAGATGCCGCGCATTCTGTTGATCGATGATGACGTAGCCCTGTGCGAGCTGCTGACCGAGTACCTGGTCGGCGAAGGCTTTACCGTGCAGGCCGTGCACGACGGCACGCAGGGTGAGGCGGCAGCCGTGGCGGAGGATTGGGATGCCGTCATTCTCGACGTGATGCTGCCGGGGATGAACGGCTTCGACGTGCTGAAGCGCATCAAGCCGAAGACCTCCGCGCCGGTGCTGATGCTCACTGCGCGCGGTGAGGATACCGATACCGTGCTGGGCCTCGAACTGGGCGCCGACGACTACGTGGCCAAGCCGGCCAGTCCGCGCGTGCTGGTGGCCCGGCTGCGCGCCCTGCTGCGGCGCCACGGTGATGAAGGTGCGGCGGGTGTGCTGCGCGTCGGCGATCTGACCCTGGACGAAGGCAGCCGCCGCGTCACCGTGGGCGGTGCCGACGTCGTGCTCACCGGTGCGGAGTTCAATCTGCTGGCCATCCTGGTGCGTCACGCCGGCCACGTGGTGCCGCGCGACGTGCTGGCCGAGGACGGGCTGGGGCGTGCCTTGCAGGCCTTCGATCGCCGCATCGAAACCCACATGGCGCAGATCCGGCGCAAGCTGGGGCCGCTGCCCGACGGCACCCCCCGCATCCAGACGGTGCGCGGCTCCGGCTACCAATACGTGTCGCGCTGATGAATTCGCTCTTCACCAAGATATTCCTCACCTTCTGGCTCACGGCGGTGCTGCTGGGCGTCAGCATGATCGGCGTGTCGCGCCTGCTCGGCGGCGAAGTGATCGCCGAGGCGCAGCGCGATCTGGCCGCACGGGCGGAGACGGCGGCGGCGCTGTGGCGCGAAGGCGGCGCGGCAGTGACGGCGCGCTGGCTGCACAGCCAGCCGGAAGGCGCCCGCGTGATGCTGGTGAATGCCGTGGGCGAGCCGGTGCTGCGCCAGCGCATGTCGCGGCGCTCGCTGGAGCACCTGCACGGCGCCATGGAACCGGGCGTGCATCCGACCGGGCCGGGCCACGTGGTCATCGTCGCTGCCTTGCAGGGCGTGGAGCCGCCGCTCTATCTGCTGCGCGAACTGAATCCGGGACAGCTGCCCCTCATGCCGGTCTGGTTGCGCATCCTGATCGCGGTTGGTGTCACCGGCCTGCTCAGCTACACCCTGGCGGCGCTGCTCACCCGTCGCCTGCGCCGTCTGCGCCGCGCGGCGCAGGCGCTGGCGGCGGGCGATCTCACCGTGCGCGTCGGCCGTCCCGGCGGCGACGAAGTGGAGGCCCTGGCCCGCGATTTCGATCAGATGACCGATCACGTGCGCGATCTGCTCGACACGCAAAAGCGTCTGCTGCGTGACGTGTCGCACGAGCTGCGCTCGCCGCTGGCGCGGCTGCGCATCGCACTGGAACTGGCCGAGCGCAATCGCGACCAGTCGCTGCAACGCATCGGCAAGGAGGCAGACGAACTGGAAGCCCTGATTACCGACGTGCTGTCCCTGGCGCGTCTGGAATCGGGACAGTCGGCGCTGGAGCGGCGCGAGGTGGCGCTGCATGAACTGGTGCAGCAGGTGGTCACCGATGCCGACTTCGAGGCGCAGGCGAAAGAGCGCAGCGTGGACCTCGCAGCGAACGATGCCGTGACGCTGGCCGGCGATCCGGTGCTGTTGCGCTCCGCCATCGAGAACGTGGTGCGCAACGCGGTACGCCACACCGCGACGCAATCGACGGTGCACGTGGAACTGCATGCCGACAACGGCACGGCGGTGATCGCCGTGCGCGATCACGGCAGCGGCGTACCGCCGGAAGCCATCGGCCGCATGTTCGAACCCTTCGCCCGCGTCGGCGAGGCGCGTGAGCGCGGCAGCGGCGGCTACGGCCTCGGCCTTGCCATCACCGGCCGCGCCGTCCAGGCCCATGGCGGCAGCGTTAGCGCCGTCAACCATCCCGAAGGCGGCCTGCTGGTCACCATCCGCCTGCCGCTGTAAAGATCCCTGGCGCATATCTCCCTCCCCACATTGTGGGGAGGGCCGGGGAGGGGTATTGCGGTGCCAGGCGCCGCAATCGCCCGGCACAGCCAAGCTCCCACAAAATCAATACCCGACCACCTTCCTCTGCCTCAGCGACAGGCATTTCCCCTGCCCATCCCGATTGGTTATGCTCCAAGGGCACTAAAACAATAAACCACCAAAGGAGAGAACCATGACCCAAAGCAGCGTAACCGTCGCCGACATCGCCATCGTCGGCCTGGGCGAAATCGGCGGCCGCTTCCTCGACGAAATCCTGCGCCTGCGCGACCGCGGCATCCGTGTGGTCTGTGTCGCGCAGAACTCCGACACTCCGGGCAAGCAGCGCGCCCAGGACGCAGGCATTCCGCTCAAGACCGTCGATGAAATCGTCGCCCTCGGCGGCGCCGTCGACGTGATCTTCGACCTCACCGGCCACCCCGAAGTGCGCAAAGACCTGCGCGCCAAGATGCAGGCCACCGGCAACCGCCACACCATCATCGCCCCGGAAACCATGGCACGCATGTTGTGGGCGGTGATCAGCGACGAACAACTGGGCGAAGGCCATACCAGCCGGGGTTATTGAACCATACTGGGCAGGGATGCCCTGCTTTTGCATGCCCCGCCGATGGTGAGTTCCTGTGGGATTTTGGATGCGGAGCTGGGCAGAGGGTTGGATATATGGTTTCTATATCTGGATATCTAATTGGCACATTTAGAAAGCAGATGTCTAGATATATAAGTTATTTCTAGATATAGAAATGCAACCGAATTGTAGTTAGGGCTTTTTTATGACTGAACAAGAAGAGGAATTCGTTCATTTCGTGTCTTGTCTCACTTGACTAAACAATGCGTGGAGATTGCTGAAACAAATTCAAACACAGTCAGGAAACCCGCTCATCGGGCCAGCCTTCCGTTTCGCACTTGTCGAGTACTGTAAGCCTTATAAGAAA
Source organism: Gammaproteobacteria bacterium HGW-Gammaproteobacteria-1 (assembly GCA_002840095.1). GTDB lineage: Bacteria > Pseudomonadota > Gammaproteobacteria > Thiohalomonadales > Thiohalomonadaceae > Sulfurivermis. The sequence continues at coordinate 337,696 of PGZL01000008.1, forward strand.
TCGCACGGCATCAATAGGAAATTCAATCTTGATACATCGCTAATTCCCAAAGAGCATCTTCCACTGCATGATCGGATCATTAACTCTCGCGATCAAATTCATGCTCATTCTGATCTCACTGTCATGGACTCCAAACTCTTTGTCCACGAGTCTATGGGGCAACGATATACACCTATCCCGCAGAATAGGATCTATGGAACCGAAGAGCTCAAGAACCTACCTGAAATTCTTGCGCTTATAGAGGCAACGTTGGACGAAATGTACATTCGGGAGAAATTGCTTGAAAGCGAACTTGTGCCCTAATCATACGCTTCACCCGACCAAAAACCGCTTTGCGGTTATCGTCGGGTGAGCTCAGCGTTATGGAATTACTATGACAAAAATACTTATATTGATGTGTACTGTTCTTATAGTTTCAACACCTGCATACGCTGATGCTTGGCAAGAAGATCTGAGTTGCGGCAACGCCCAAATACATGTACAGATTTCAGAGCAGGAAAAGGGAATTAACATCTGGGACGTCAAAGTCGAAGCTAAATCAAGATTTAGTAAAAAACCTGCCCTCTCGCTTTATTTTGAACAGGTATATTTTAATCATCGGTGTCAAAAAACTAAGTCCGGTAAAGATTATTACGTGTTTCAAGCCTATTGTTCAGGTTCCGCATGTCATGATAAGGACAGCTGGGGAATTATTGACGACAATGCAAAGCTCATTCTTTCTCCATACAAAAGCAACAGAAAATGGAAAGAAGAAATCTTGAACACTAATTAGCCTTAGGGCCTCATAAGTCATGAGACCAGTGGGGTCAAGGTAATTTGATATCCAACAAAATGGAAAAATCCAACGACAGGAAACTGCGCCAGTCCGTCGTGGACTTTGCGGTTTCCGCGGTTATATTGGCTGGCGCATTTCTCCAACTGCGGGAGCACATGCCAATGGTCGCCGGGTCAAGTTTGTCATTGTCGATAGTGATTGTGTCATCACTGGTTGCGGTGTTTGGGCTTTACCGAATTGTCGCGGGAGTACGCCTGCTTATGGTGCGATAGAACGGTAGGTGGGGCGAGGCATATGCCGCGGGTGAGTTGAGTGAATCAGACTATTCGGACGCTGCCTTGATGACGGCCTTGGGATTCTGGGCCACGATCTTGAGCAAAACCCGTGCGGTGCCGCGCGGTGTGCGCAAGCCCTGCTCCCAGTGCCGGAGGGTGCCCAGGGAGATGCCGAAGGTCGCGCAAAAGCGTTGCTGGCTCATGCCGGTTTTTTCCCGGATGGCTTTCACGTCCAAGGGCTCATGGCGATGTTCCGCCACGCCGGAGCGTTCGCCCTTGGCATGTGCAATGGCATCGTTCAAACCGTCAGAGATGTCAGTGTAGGCCTTGCTCATTTCTTTGTTTCCAGTATTCCACCAAATCCTTGACCGTTTTGGCGAGCATGTTGCGTTCCTCCGCGGAGATGTTCGCCTTTTCATTTTTGCCAAATGCGGCCAGCAGATAGAGCGGCATGTCGGCGTTGTAGACAAAGTAGATCACGCGTATGCCGCCGCTTTTACCTCCGCCCTGGCGGCCCCAGCGTAACTTCCTGATTCCGCCTGTGCCTTGGAGCAACACGCCGGCGTTGGGGTGTTCGGCGAGATAAGCGATCAGGTCAGCGCGTTCCTCCTCCGTGAGCAACGAACTGATCTTCCTTTGGAAAGGCGCTGTTTCCGCCACCGTGATCATGCTCTAAAGCATATACTCCATTGGAGTATGGTGCAACCCTGGTTCTGATCTAAGCGGTGTAGGGTGGATAAGCGGAGCGCATCCACCATTCATGGTGGCGATTCGGTGGATGCGCTCCGCTTATCCACCCTACGCACTGGTGACTGTGGCCAACGAGCTGACCTAAATCTCCCCCGCATCCAAGTCCTCCAGCAGTTCCATCTTTACGTCCTCGAAGCGCACAACGCGCTTCCCCTTGTGATCTTTCATGAACTCCTCGGCTTCGTCCTTGCTGGTGAGGGGCACCAGTTCATGGCCCATGGGGCCGAGGGTGTCGGAGCCGACGACGTACCAGGCGTTGCGGGCGTCGATGCGGGTGAGGCCGTAGTATTCGGTGACACCGATGGCCTGGATGTCCTCGGCGCGATGGTCCGGTGCCCATTGCGGCATGTCGAGCAGGTATTTGAACAGGTCCTTGGCGCCGTCGAAATGGTGGGCGTGGCCGTCCTTGTAGAGCACGGTGGCAACCCATTCCGGATAGAGCGCGACGAACATGCCGCATACCGGGCAGGTATCCTTGGGGCCGGGTTTGGGAAGGTTCAGTTCGCCGCCGCTGGCGAGGCCGCTGGTCATGACCAGGAGCAGGGTGGCGGCGAGTTTTTGTTTGACGGTGTGCATGGTCTGATCTGCTGTCTAGTAGTGGTGTGGAACCTACGTGTTGCCGTGTTGGTTACGGGTACTTGATCCCCTCACCCCCCCCTCTCCCTGAGGGAGAGGGGGGGGAAGGAGGATGGTGCGTTGTGCGCCTTACATCTTGTGCTGCTGTTCCATCATCATCTTCTTGCGGCGCTCGGCGCGGCGCATGCGGATCATGATGGTGTCCTCGGCCATGTTGAGGTAGCTCTGGCGCAGGGCGGCGTCGAAGTTGCCCAGCTCACCGCCGTTCTCCTTTTGTGCCGCTTTGGCGGCGGCGGAGGAGGCGAAGGCCATCTTGCTGGTCTTGCTCATGGTGCCGGGCAGCTTGGAGCCGATGAGGTAGGTGACCTTGTCGACGTTGACCAGCGGCTTGATCTTCTCGCTGGAGCCGAAGTCGGGTGCGTAGATGGCCTTGGGGCCGCGATCCAGGTTGATGGACAGGCTGAGGGCGGCGCAGTGCAGCGAGCAGGTGCCGTCGACCAGATCGTCTTCGTAGTGCACCAGATGGCGGCTGTGGTTCCACTTGGTGCGGTCCATGCCGCAGTAGGGGCATTTGGGATATTTGCTGAGCTCATTTTCCAACGGATTGGCGTCGGGTGCGGTCTTGGGAATGAACTGCATCGGCGTGCCGTCGCTGTTGGGCATGGCGTCGGCGGTGCGGGTGAAGGTGAGGCCGGCCAGGGTGCCGATGCCCAGTGCCTTGAGTACGTTTCTACGGGTCAGTTTGTCACTCATGCTTGCTCTCCTTGGTAGTGCTCACGTTGGTCCTGCAAAAAATCCCTCAATTGGCCAGGCCGCTCATGACCTGGTAGAAAACGGCGCCTTCATAGATGGTCCAGGCGCCAAGGACAATTACCGTTAAGCCCGCCAGCCGCTGCGCAATGCCGTGCGCGCGGCAGCCGATGTGAGCGCTAAGGGCGGTGACCGCGCCCATGGCGGGCAGGGTTCCCAGGCCGAAGCACAGCATCAGCAGCCCCGCCTGCACGGGATCGGCGGTGGCGGTGGCGCGTATCGCCACCGAGAACACCAGGCTGCACGGCACCAGGCCGTTGATGATGCCGGCGCCGAACGGCGCAAGCCTTTGCCGCCACGGCGACCGTGCTTCGGGTAGCGCGTTGCAGCGGCGCGGCGCAAGCCGGGGCAACAGGCCGGCGATGCCGAGGCCGAGGGCAACGATCACCAGGCCGGCCACGATCAGCAGAAGGCCCTGCACCTTGCCCAGCGCACCGACCTGCACCAGCACGCGCCCCAATGCCGCACCCATCGCACCGAGCAGCACGTACACGGCGATGCGGCTGCCGTGATAGCCGAGCAGGGGCAGCGGCCGGCGCCAGTTGTTCTGGTGCGCGGCAAAACCTCCGGCCAGGCCGCTGCACATGCCGAGGCAGTGACCGGCGCCGAGCAGTCCGGTCATGAAGGCCAGGGCATAGGTGAATTCGCCGCTCATGGCTTGGCCAGCATCTCGCGCACGATGCGTTCGGTGACGTCGGGCGTGGATTCGCCGAGGATGCGCGCGTGCAGCTTGCCGTGGCGATCGACGAAGAAGGTAGTGGGCAGGCCCTGCACGCCGTAGTTGCGCGCCACCTCGCCCGAGACATCGAGCAGGGTTTCGTAGCTGATGCCCAGCTTGCGCACGAAGGCGCCGGCGGTGTCGGCGTCCTGGCGCACGTTCATCGCCAGGATGTTGAAGCCCTCGCCGTGCAGCTGCTGATACACCGGTTCCAGCGCGATCATTTCGTCCTTGCAGAACGGACACCAGTCGGCCCAGAAACGGATCGCCACCACCTTGCCGCGGAAGTCGTCGGGGAAGGTGGCCGTGCCGCCTTCCAGGCGCGGCACGGTAAAGCCCGGCGCGGGAGAGCCGTTGGCCAGCTGCGGCGTATCGCTGCTGCACGCGGCGAGGAGAAGGATCAGTACGAATGCGGTGAATGCTTTCATCGAAGACCTTCGTGCGATGTAAGAAGTGCGGATGCAGCCTCATGTAGGATGGGTAGAGCGCAGCGAAACCCATCGTCGTTGGCCAAATCCCATGATGGGTTTCGCTGCGCTCTACCCATCCTACGGAAACACCGGTAGGAACGAATCTGTTTGCGAATCGCGGTCACCACCACGTCCCCGCCATGGTCAGGTTGGAGCGGACGATGGCGAAGGTGGCGACGGCGTAGAACAGCACGAAGCCCGCCAGGGCTATCATCGTGTAGCGCCGCGTGTCGGCGGCGACGGCTGTGCGCAGGCTTTCTATGTTGCGCCACGGCGCCAGGGCGCCAACGCCGAGGGCGAGAGCGGTGGCGGTGAACAGCGGGATGTAGAGCCAGTAGCCGATGTAGTCGTGGCCGCTTTTCAGGATGCAGAACGGGCAGTGATGATGCGGATGCTCGTACACGTACAGCGCGACGCAGGAGACGATGGCCACCAGGGCGACAGGAAAGGCGATGGCGGCGCCGGCGGCGAACAGCGGTGCGGCGCGGCGGCGCCACAGGTAAATGCCGCCGCCGATCAACACCAGCGCGCCGCTGGTATACAGGGCGAGCATGGCATCGCGCGGCGTGACCGCCGACACCTCGGCCGCCACGCCCTGCGCATCGGGCGAGAACAGGCTGCCGCAGCAGGAGGTGATCACGTCCGGGTTGAGATTGAGGAAGTATTGCAATTGCACGAAGGCGGCCGTCGCCATCAACGGCAGCAGCACCAGCAGCAGGGCGTACTTGAGGCGGATCAGCGGATAGTCGTAGCCCTGGTTGTCGAGGCGGTTGAGCAGCAGCCACACGCTGCCGGCGAAGAACACGGCGATCTTGAGCAGCAGTGCCGGCCAGCCCCAGCCGTTGACGTTTAGCACGCCGGTGGCGCACATGGCGCCCACGAACTGGGTGTGCATGCTCTCGGCGTTGTAGACGAACAGCAGCAGCCCGATCACCTCGGCGGCGATGGCGAAGGTGACCAGGGTGGAGATGAGGTAGGTACTGCGCTCCAGGCGCAGTTGCCGTTCGCTGCCGCTGTGGATGTCCCAGTGGCGCAGCACGCGCACCGCAAACACCGATGCCAACAACAACAATGCCGTCACTACCGCGGAGACGCCGATGAGGGCCAGGATGGCGGGACTGAGCAGCATCTCAGCCTCCCTGCACCTGGCCGTCGCGCAGGGTGACGACGCGGTCCACGCAGGGCGCCTCGGATACCACCGGGTCGTGGCTGGTGAGGATGACGGTGCGGCCCGCGGCCTTCAGCTCGCCGATGATGGCCATGAATTCCTGCGACAGGCGGGTGTCGAGGTTGGCAGTGGGTTCGTCGGCGATGAGGATCTGCGGACTGTTGATCAGCGCGCGGCAGATGGCGGTGCGCTGCGCCTCGCCGCCGGACAGCCATTCCACCGGCGAGGCAGCCTTGCCGGCCATGCCGAACTGTTCCAGCAGTGCCGTGGCGCGCTGTACCAATTCAGGATGGCTCGGCGCCAGCGGATAGGCCGGCAGCATCACGTTGTCCAGTACGGTGAGCCCCGCGATCAGGTTGAAGCGCTGAAAGATGAAGCCGAAGGTCTCGCGGCGGATGCCGGTGAGGAAGCGTTCCGGCAGGCCGGAGAGATTGCGCTCACCGAGGAGGATGCGCCCGCTGGTAGGCCGCGACAGGCAGCCGATCATCGACAGCAGTGTGGTCTTGCCCGAGCCGCTCGGCCCGCGCAGCACGGTAACGCGGTTGTCCTCGATGTCGAGACTGACGCCACGCACCGCCCAGAACTCGTTGGGCCGGCCCTGGTTGAAGGCCTTGCTGATGTCGTTGAGATTAATCATCGCGATTCAAAGGCCAGGCCTGCCGCGGAGAGGCGCGGAGGATGAGAATGCATATATGGAGTGGAGGCTGCGTCTGGCGATGGCGCTATCCGATAGTGGACTTTGCACAGATATATCTCTGCGTCTCTGCGTCTCCGCGACAGAAGGTTTTCCAGGTTTTCCATCATCGCATCACCGCGTCGGGGTCGGTGGTGGCGGCGCGCCAGATGGGCACCACGGTGGCCACGGTGTAGGGGAATACGGTGAAGAAGAACAGTGTCGCCACCTGCAAGCCGTCGACGAAGGGCTGCGGGCGGAATTGCGGATAGAGCACGGCCCAGCCCTTGAGCACCGGCGCGAACAGCGCGGCGTCGGCGAAGAACACGTGCACGTAGGCGGCTAGATAGCCGAGCAGGAAGGCACCCAGGGACACCAGCGCGCCCTCCCAGAACTTCATGCGGATGACGTCGGCGGTCTCCCAGCCGATGGCCTTGAGGATGCCGATTTCGCGCTTCTCTTCCGCCGACAGGCCCGAGGCCTTGTCCCAGGCGAAGATGACGAAGGCCAGCAGGCTGCCGGTCAGCAGCACGAACACGATGCCCTGACGCCACTGGAACAGGGCGTCGTAGGTGCGCAGAATTTCCTCGCGCAGGATCGGGCGTGTGTCCGGCAGCAGCACGCTGAGTTTTTCCGCCACCTTGCGCACCTCGCGCGGGTTGCGCACCTCCAGCGCGATATCGGTGTACATCCCTGTTTCGATGCCGAAGAAGGCGCGGAAGTCGGCCTCGTTCACCAGCAGCAGATCGGCGCTCACCAGTTCGGCGTCGGCGGCCAGCACCGCGGCGACGCGGAAGGAGAAGGTGCTGCCGCCGCCGGACCGGAAGGAAAGGAAATCGCCGGGCCCCAGGCCGCGGGTGCGGGCGATGCCGGCACCGACGATCATCTCGCCGCCGGCGATCTCGCGAGTGCGCGGCACCATCAACGTGTAATTGGCCTGCACCGCCGGATCGTAGAAGTAGCCCCACAGCCGGCCGTACTTGGCCGCCACGCCGCGCAGTGTGCCGATACGCTCCAGGTAGGCGGCGGGAATCAGGTCATGCCGTCCTGCCACCATGCGCTGCACCACCACTTCCGGCGCCTCCTGCAACAGCAGTCCCGCCTCTTGCCGCAGCGCCTGGCTGAACAGCATCACCGAGGCGAGCAGGAACACGATCAGCGTGTAGACGCCGAGCAGGCCGAGATTCTTGCCCTTGCGCCGGCCGAGGGAGGCGAGGGTGAAGTCGATGAGATAGCGCTGGCGGCGGAGGAAGTGGCTCATGGCCGCCTCAGGCGCTGCGGCGGCGGCACCAGCGAGCCGCTGGGGAAGTGGTCCAGGGCCAGGGGATGATCCTGGAAGGCGGTGTGGCGGTCGGCCTGGCTCAGGTGGCGGGTGTAGCGCGCCTCGGTGAACAGGGCGAGGTCGGTCAGGCCCAGTTCCGCCACCAGCCCGCGCGGGCCGGCCAGGTCGGCGGCGTTGCCGCGCCGGGCGGCGTCCAGCACGGTGGCGGCAAACAGCAGCAGGCCCATGCCGAGCAGCAGGAGGGGGAGGGTGCCGGCGCGCCGGGGGCGCGGTGGTCTGGCGGTGGGGGATGAGCCTTGCATGAAGGATCGGCGATGTGGGCGTGAGAGGCAGTTTAGGCGCGGACGGACGGCGCGGCATTGACGGTTATCAATGTGCCAGAGATAAATATTTAGTCAATACAATAGGTTGCGCCATTTGACGCAGGGGTGTTGCGTGGCTGCAACACTGAGGAGGATGCAGGAGAGAATCGTATTCGCGACCTTGCCGTGTAGAGGCAGACAATCGCGAATACGATTCGCTCCTACGGGGTCAGGCGAGGTCTTCCACCAGCGAGGCGCGCACGTTCTCCGGCAGCGGCGCGGCGGCGTGGCTGTAGGCGGGGTGGTCGATGCCGAGGGCGATGGGGGCCCCCTGCTTGGCGTCGGTGACCATGGCGGGGGTGAGCTCGAAGCGCAGGAAGTGTACCGAGGAGGTCTTGCTGGCGTTTTCCCGCTCCAGGTCCTCGTCGGCGACGGCGTAGACCTTGCTGTGGTCCTCCACCCGTATCCACACCTTGTCCTCGACGCCGATGAGCCGGGCCAGTTCGCGCGCCCGTTCCTCCGGGTCTTCGTATTCCATCATGAAGGTGGCCTTCCAGTTGCTGCCGTCGGGGATCAGCGGATTGTAGGCCGCCAGTTCTTCCATGATGCCGGCGGCTTCATAGATGCGTTCGGCGCGCAGCATCTCCTGCACCTGGTAGTGCATGGTGAGGCGGTCCTCGAAATGGAAGCTGGCGTGGGGGCCGACCTGGGCGCGGCGGTCGCGCTTGTGCTCCATCACCCGGGCGCGGAACTCCGGGCGGATCTCGGCATATTTTTCCAGCGAGTACAGGTCTTCGCGTTTGAGTTTTTGCGCGCTCATCTCGGGTCTCTTCGTCCTAGTCCTTGGCCGCGTGCTCCAGGCCGACGATGGGCTGGTCGGTGAACAGGTAGTCGCGCAGATGTTTGTCGAAGGCCGGGTCGTGGCGGCGGATCCATTCCAGCACCATGGCGGCGTGTTCCTTTTCCTCGTCGCGGTTGTGGGCGAGGATGGCCTTCAGTTCCTGATCGGTGCAGGCGTCGACACGCTGCTGGTACCAGTCCACCGCCTCCAGTTCCTCCATCAGGGACAGGATGGCGCGGTGCATTTCGCGGGTGGTGCCGCTCAGCTCTTCTATGGGTTCGTGGTAGCTCTCGTGGGCCATGGCAGCCTCCTATAGTCCGTAGGCGATACGCAGCAGCGTCATGGGATGCTCCGGCTTGCGCCCGTCCTGCAGGCCGTTTTCGATTTGGTGGCCGGCCATGGGGCAGTCGCTGGCGTAGTGATCGCAATCGGCGTCCCCCACCCTCTTCACCACCGGGCCGCAAATCTTCATGGAGATGTCGTGGTACTCGCTCTTCACCGCGTAGGTACCGTCGTGGCCGGAACAGCGTTCGATCACGTCGAGGGTGGTATCCGGCACCAGGGTCAGAATATCCCGCGTCTTGAGGCCGATGTTCTGCACGCGCTGGTGACAGGGTACATGGTAGCTCACCTTGCCCAGCGGCCGGGTGAACGCGGTGTTGAGCCGGCCCTCCCTGTGGCGCAGGGCGAGGTATTCGAAGGGGTCGAAGATGTGCTGCTTCACCTTCTGCACGCCGGCATCCTCCGGGAACATCAGCGGCAGCTCCTGCTTGTACATCAGCACGCAGGACGGCACCGGCGCGACGATGTCACAACCGGCCTCGATGGCGGCGAGCAGCACCGGGACGTTGGCGTTCTTGGCCCGCTCCACCGCCTCCAGGTCACCCAGTTCCAGCTTGGGCATGCCGCAGCACTGTTCCTTCTCCACCAGCGTCATCTCGATGCCGTTGTGCTCGAACACCTTGAACAGGTCTTCGGCGATGTGCGGCTCGTTGCGGTTGCCGTAACAGGTGGCGAACAGCGCGACGCGGCCGGTGGTGCGGCCCGCCGGCACGGGGTTGCTCACGGTGCTGCGATGGCCGGCGAGGCGCTTGCGCGCGGTGCTGCTGTGGTAGTCGGGCAGGATGGCCTTGGGGTGCACGCCGAGGACGAATTGCAGGCCCTGACGGAAAAGGCCGATTTTGTTTACGGCGTTGACCACCGGGGCGAGGCCGGGTGCACCGGCGAGGGCGCCGACCGCATCGGTGGAGGTGAGGATCTTGTCGCGGGCCTTGAATCCGCCCTGGCGGAACTTCACTGCCTTGGCGCGCAGCATGGTGTGGGGGAAGTCCAGGTTCCACTCGTGCGGCGGCACGTAGGGGCATTTGGTCATGTAGCACAGATCGCACAGGTAGCAGTTGTCCACCACCTTCCAGTAATCCTGCTTGTTCACGCCGTCCACTTCCATGGACTCGGAGTTGTCCACCAGATCGAACAGGGTGGGAAAGGAGTTGCACAGGCTGATGCAGCGGCGGCAGCCGTGGCAGATGTCGAAGATGCGTTCCAGTTCGGCGAACAGCAGGCCCTGGTCGTAGAAATCGGGATTGCGCCAGTCCAGCGGATGGCGGGTGGGGGCTCCCAGGCTTCCTTCGCGGTGGATCTCCGTGGGTGCGGACATGTTTCCTCCCGAGTTTCACCGCCGAGACGCAGAGCACGCGGAGAACAGCCGGGAAGCCGGCGGTGCCGGACTATGAGCCGCTCAAATCGCGTTGTCGCAATACTCGCAGTTCGGTTTTCTCTGCGTTCTCTGCGCCTCTGCGGCGAGGCTTTTGTCAGACGGCCTTACTGTCCGAGGGTGTCCAGGGCCTTCTGGAAGCGGTTGGCGTGGGAGCGCTCCGCCTTGGCCAGGGTTTCGAACCAGTCGGCGATTTCGTCGAAGCCTTCCGTGCGGGCGGTCTTGGCCATGCCCGGATACATGTCGGTGTACTCGTGGGTTTCGCCCGCGATGGCCGTCTTCAGGTTGTCGCCGGTGGGGCCGAAGGGGAGGCCGGTGGCAGGGTCGCCGCACTGTTCCAGGTATTCCAGGTGGCCGTGGGCATGGCCGGTTTCGCCTTCCGCGGTGGAGCGGAACACGGCGGCCACGTCGTTGTAGCCCTCCACGTCGGCCTTGGCGGCGAAATAGAGGTAGCGGCGATTGGCCTGGGATTCTCCCGCGAAAGCCTCTTTCAGGCTGGTTTCGGTCTTGCTGCCTTTCAGGTTTGCCATGGAAAAACCTCCTTATTGTGGTACGGCGTACAGCGGGACACTGTTTAGATTCAGTCTAAGCGTCAAGAGAACTTAGACCATGTCTAAAACGCTGTCAAATACCTCATGATTTTTATGGTTCTCTGCCGGGCCGGTGGGAGGAGCCCGCAGGAAATGTAAGGGTAGTACATAAAAGCAGTTTCGAGTTTCGGGTTTGAAGTTGTGAACCGAAGGCGATGTACGACAGGTAGGATGGGTAGAGCGCAGCGAAACCCATCATGTCGATGGCACTGCTGCGATGGGTTTCGCTGCGCTCTACCCATCCTACATATGAGGAAATAAGTTCCGAGTTCCGGCGTTGTAGATTTCAAAAAGTCACGACACGATATTGCCGAAACTCGAAACTCGAAACTCGAAACTCGAAACTCGAAACTCGAAACTCGAAACTCGAAACTCGAAACTCGAAACTCGAAACTCGAAACTCGAACTCGAAACTCGAAACTCGAAACTCGAAACTCGAAACTCGAAACTCGAAACTCGAAACTCGAAACTCGTCTTACTGCTTGATCCCCTCCACCGACAGGTCCAGGTACACGGTGCGGGCGGCCGGGCCGAGGTCGTAGTTGATGCCGAAGTCCTTCAACACCAGCTTGGTGGTGCCGAAGAAGCCGCGGCGCACGCCGCCCCAGGGATCGGGACCGGTGCCGACGTGTTCGACGTCGATGCTCACCGGCTGGGTGACGCCGTGCAGGGTGAGCTTGCCCTTGAGCGTGCCCTTGCCTGCGCCCTTGTCCTCGTAAGCAGTGCTGACGAACTTGGCGTTGGGGAATTTGCCGGTGTCGAGGAAGTCGTCGCTGCGCAGGTGCTTGTCGCGTTCGGCGTTGTTGGAATCGATGCTGGCGGTGCGGATGTTCACCGCTACCTTGGCGGCGGCCGGATTTTTCTCGTCGTAACTGAAGGTGCCGTCGAAGTCGTTGAAGCGGCCGTACAGCCAGGAAAAGCCCAGATGGCTGATGCGGAACTGGATGAAGGCGTGGGCGTTCTTGCTGTCGATGACGTAGTCGTCTGCGTGCACCGGCGCGGCGGCGCCCAGTATCAGCAGCAGCAGTGGGATTAATTTCTTCATGGCGTAGCTCCTTCGTGTCGTTGGGGAAGTCGGGTTCGATTCAAAATTCAAGGTTCAAGGTTCAAGATTCAGGGTTCAGGGTTCAGGGTTCAGGGTTCAGGGTTCAGGGTTCAGGGTTCAGGGTTTAGAAAATCCTAGCGGCCGAGCATGCGTTTCAGCGTGCGGTCGCGATCGATGAAGTGGTGCTTCAGGGCGCCGGCGATGTGCAGCGCCACCAGCGTCATCAGGAACATGGCCAGGTACAGGTGAACGGTGCCGGCCAGGTCTTCCTGCTGCGGCAGCGAGGTGAGGGTGGCGGGCACGCTGAACAGGCCGAACACCTCGACGGCGCGGCCGTCGGCGGTGGGGATGAGATAGCCGGCCAGCATGATTGCGAACAGCATGATGTACAGCCACAGGTGCACCGCATGGGCGACGGCCCGCTCCATGAGGCCGTGGCTGGGCAGCGGCGCTGGCGGCGGATTGCGCAGGCGCCAGAGCAGGCGTGCGACCATCACCAGGAACAGCAGGACGCCGATGCTCTTGTGCAGCGCCGGCGCGCGGTGATACCAGGGATCGTAGTAGGTGAGGCCGGTCATCCACAGGCCGAGGCCGAACATGCCGAACACTGCCAGCGCCACCAGCCAGTGCAGCAGGATGGCGATCAGGCCGTAACGTTCCGTGTCATTGCGCAGTTGCATGATTTTCTCCATAAATACGGGTACAGGATGAACGAGATTTTTCCTGTCGCAGGTTTCTTTTCATCACTTCAAAACCGCCCGGCGCGATAGTCGTTGTAGGCCTGGCGCACCTCGGCCTCGGTATTCATCACGAACGGTCCGCCGCGGGCCACCGGCTCGCCCAGGGGCCGGCCGCTGACCAGCAAAAGGCGACTGTCGTCGTCCGCCTCGATGCGCACCTGCGCGCCGGGGCCGAGTACGGCCAGGGAAAAGGCTTCGATGCTCTGGCCCTGGATGTGCACGCGTCCTTCGAATACGAAGACAAAGACGTTGCGCTCTGCCGCCAGCGCCTCCTCGAATGCCGTGCCGGCGGGCAGGGTGACGTCGAAGTAGCTCACCGGCGTGATCAGTTCGCGCACCGGCCCCTGGGTGCCCGAGGCGGTGGTGCCGGCCACCACGCGCACCTCGACGCCGCCTTCGCGCCGTTCCACCGGTATCGCCGCCACGCCGAATTCCTGGTAGCGCGGCGCCATCATCTTGTCCGCGGCGGGCAGGTTGACCCACAGCTGGAAGCCGGCCAGCAGGCCGTCTTCCTGTTCCGGCATCTCGGAATGGACGATGCCGCGCCCGGCGGTCATCCATTGCACGCCGCCGTGTTCGATCACGCCGCTGTGGCCGGCGTTGTCGCCGTGGCGCATGCGGCCGTGCAGGAGATAGGTGACGGTTTCGAAGCCGCGATGGGGATGGGGCGGGAAGCCACCGATGTAGTCGTCCGGATCGTCGGAGCGGAACTCGTCCAGCAGCAGGAAGGGATCGAGCATGGGCAGCGCCGGCCCGCCGATGACCCGGGTCAGGCGCACGCCGTCGCCGTCGGCGGTTTCGTGGCCGCGCACCAGCTGGGCGACCGGGCGTATGGAATTGGCGACTTTCTGGTCCATGGCAGACTCCTCAGGAAAAGCATTTGTGTATTGCATGGTTGAAACAAGTTTAGGGTTGCCGAATCAGGAATAAAGGCGATAATCGGCAAAATACTGTTGCGTATACGAGAACAATGGACCGCTTCGAGACCCTGCAAACCTTTGTCGCCGTGGTGGAGGCCGGAAGCTTCAGTGCCGCCGCCGGGCGACTGGGGCGCGCCAAGTCGGCGGTGAGCCGGCATGTGGCGGAGCTGGAGGGTCACCTCGGCGCCCAGCTGCTCAACCGCACCACCCGCCGCCTGTCGCTCACCGAGACCGGGCGCGAATTCTACGAACGGGCGCAACGCATACTGGCCGATCTGGAAGAGGCGGAGCTGTCGGTGGCGGCGGAGCAGACCGCCCTGCGCGGCCGGCTGCGGCTGGCCGCGCCGCTGTCCTTCGGCGTGCTGCACCTGGCGCCGGCCCTGAATGCATTTCTCGCCGACCACCCCGAGCTGGTGCTCGACCTGGACCTGGACGACCGCCGCGTCAACCTGGTGGAGGAGGGCTTCGACCTGGCGCTGCGCATCGGCGAGCTGGCCGATTCCACCCTGGTGGCGCGGCCGCTGGCGCCGATCCGCATGCAGCTGTGCGCCAGCCCCGCCTATCTGCGTCGTCACGGCACGCCGCAGACGCCGCAGGACCTGGCGTTCCATGCCGGCCTGGTGTACGGCAATATTCCCGAGGCGCAGCAGTGGCGTTTCATCGATGCCGGCGGCAGGACGCACAGCGTCAAGGTGCCGGCCCGCCTGCGCGCCAACAACGGCGACGTACTGTTGCAGGCGGCGCTGGACGGCCTCGGCATCTGCGTCAGTCCCACCTTTCTCGCCGGCCGCGCCCTGGCCGCGGGCGAGCTGTTGCCGCTGCTGCCCGGCTACGCCGCGCCGGGTACCACGGCCTATGCCGTCTACCCCTCGCGCCGCCATCAGTCGCAGCGGGTGCGGATGCTGATCGACTATCTGGCACAGCGCTTCGGCGATGCGCCGTATTGGGATCGCGCCTGATGCAAAAAGAACGGTCTCTCGCCAAGACGCCAAGGCGCCAAGAAAGGCAACACGACGTAGGCGTGCATCCGGTATCCGGACAGAAAGGATTGGTCGGGATTCCCTTGGCGTGCTTGGCGTCTTGGCGAGATCCATTGTTTGGCGCCTCACCCAGTGGTGCGCGCAATGATTAGGCAGCGGCAGCTGTGGGTGCTGGCCGGCACGCGCGCCTGGGCGCGCGAGGCGGCGCAGCGCTATGCCTCCGACCAGATGCTGTGGCTGGGCGAGCCGCCGCCCGGCGTGCCCGGCGGCCCGGCGCGGGAGGCGCACAAATGGCTGGGACGCGAGCTGGACCTGCTGGTCGTCGACGCCTGGGCCGGGTTCGACGTGGAGGCCTTCGGCGCCGCCGCCGGTGCACTGCGCGGCGGCGGCCTGCTGCTGTTGCTGACGCCGCCGCTCACCGAGTGGCCGCACTATGCCGACCCGGAATACGCGCGCATCGCCGTGCATCCGTTTACGCCGGAACAGGTCAGCGGACGTTTTCTCGCCCGCTTCGTGCGCCTGCTGCGGCAGCATGGGGTGGCTGTGCTGGGCGAGGGTGACGCACTGCCGTCGTGGCAGCCGGTACCTGCGGTACACCCGGCCGACTGGTGCACGGCGGAGCAGCAGGCGGCACTGGAAACGATCACCCAGATGGCGCAGGCCGCGGCGCCCGCGCCCGTGGTGCTCACCTCCGATCGCGGCCGCGGCAAGTCGGCGGTGCTGGGCATGGTCGCGGCGCGGTTGCTCGCCGCCGGCGTGCAACGCATCGTGGTGACGGCGCCGCGGCTGGCGGCGGTCGATACCCTGTTCGAGCATGCCGCGCGCGGTCTGCCGCAGGCGGAGGTCAGCCGCGGCAGCGTTGCATTCCCCACCGGGGTCACCCTGCAATTCATCGCGCCCGATGAACTGGTGCACGCACTGCCGCCTGTCGATCTGCTGCTGGTGGACGAGGCGGCGGCGATCCCCACGCCCTTGCTGGAGCGCCTGTTGGTGCACTATCCGCGCATCGTCTTCGCCACCACCCTGCACGGCTACGAGGGCACCGGCCGCGGCTTCGCGGTGCGCTTCCAGCAGGTGCTGGACGGCCGCGCGCCGGGCTGGACCGCGGTGCGCCTGAGCGAGCCCATACGCTGGGCGGCGGACGATGCGCTGGAGCGTTTCGTGTTCCGCGCCCTGCTGCTCGATGCCGCGGCGGCGGAGGATGCGGCGGTGCGCGATGCGACGGCGGAGGACTGCCGCATCGAACGGGTGGAGCGCGACGCGCTGCTCGCCGACGAGGCGACCCTGCAGCAGCTGTTCGGCCTGCTGGTCCTGGCCCACTACCGCACCAGCCCCCTCGATCTGCGCCATCTGCTGGACGGCCCCAACGTCAGCGTGTGGCTGATGCGCCGGCAGGGACAGGTGGCGGCCGCCGCCCTGACGGTACGCGAGGGCGGCTTCGACGCCGCGCTGGCGCAGGAGATCTATCAGGGGCGGCGCCGCCCGCGCGGCCATCTCATCCCCCAGTCACTGGCGCTGCACAGCGGTTACGTCGAGGCGCCGCGCCTGCGCGGCGAACGCATCATGCGCATCGCCGTGCACCCCGCGGCGCAACAGCGCGGCCTGGGTACACGCCTGCTGCACGCACTCATCGAACAGGCGCGCAGCGACGGCCTCGATTTCATCGGCTCCAGTTTCGGCGCGACCGCGCCGCTGCTCGCCTTCTGGCGCCGGGCGCAGTTGCTGCCGCTGCGATTGGGGCTGACGCGCGAGGCGAGCAGCGGTGCGCATTCGGTGATCGTGCTGCGACCGTTGTCGGCGCCGGGCCGCGCCCTGTACGACGCCGTGCGCGCGCGCTTTCTGGCCCACCTGCCGGCGTTGCTCGGTGACGGCATGGAGGAAGTGGATACGGACGTGGCGGCGGCCCTGCTGGCGGAGTCCGTGGCGGACGACAGCAGTGAGCTGGATGCGCAGGACCGGCGCGACGTGGAGAGTTTCGTGCGCGGCTGGCGCGGTTATGAAGTGTGCCAGGTGGCGCTGCGCAAACGGGTGGCCGCCATGGCGGATACCGCACCCCTCTCCGCCGTGCAGCGTGAGCTGCTGCTGGCCAAGGTCGTGCGGCGGCAATCCTGGGAGCAGATCGTCGCCGCTTTTGGATACAACGGGCGGGCCCAGGCCCTCGCCGCGCTGCGCGAGGCGGTGGCGGGTTTGGACGCCGCCGCCTAAGGCACCGCCTACAGCAGCGGTTCGACCCGCGGCTGTGCCGCGGCGGCGGCGTCGATGGCGGGGTGGCAGACGAACAGCTGCTGCGGCGCCACGTCGTGCTGCGTCACCAGCGCAGCCTTCACCGCCTCGGCGCGTTCATGCGCCAGGTTCTCCAGCAGTGCGGTCATGGCGGCCTCGTCCAGCGGCGGTTTGCCCTTGGGTGGCTGCGGCCGATCCGCCGCAGTGGCGTAGCCGCACAGCCGCAATTGCAGTTTGGGCCGCTGCTGGAACAGTCCGCCGATCTTTTCCAGGTAGGCCTGCTGCGGCGGGTCCAGGACGGCGGAGCCGGGGAGGAAGATGAAGGGTTCCAGTTTGATGTTGCCCGCGCCGTCGGCCAGCGAGGCGAGGGTGAGCAGGCCGCCGAAGGGTTGCAGCAGCAGCTTCAGGTAGCTCACGGTCGCCAGCCTCATGGTCTTGGCCAGCGCGGTGTTGATGGCATCGGAAATATCGAAGGACGGGTCGTGCAGATTGCCGCTGATGGGCAGTTTCAAGGCGATGTTGTCGTCCTTGTCCTTGAGCATGTAAAGGGCGGTGTCCAGCGGGATTTTCAGCTGCTCGTTGAAGTGCGCCATTTTTTCCGGGTCGGTCTGTTCCACCGTCAGCTTGTGGATGCGCAAATCGTTGTTTCCCTCCAGCATGTCGTCGGTGATGGCGAGCCGCATGGTTGCGCCCAGCTGCCCGCTGCTCAGGTTGTAGCCCAGGTAGCGTATGGTGTAGGGCGTCAGGTGCGGCAGGTCCAGGGCCTGCAATTCGCTGTGCAGTTTCAGGTTGACCCGTGCGGCGAAGGGCAGCACCTCGCCGCGCAGTTCCAGAGCCGTGTACCTGCCGGCGCGGCCGGTGAGATGGAAGGACGCGGCCTTGCCGGGGGCGCGATTGTCGATGCCGGTGATCTCCGCCGCGGTAATGTGCAGGGTTTCGCGGTAGGCCGGCTTGACCGATTGATCGATAAATTCCACGGCGTTGTCGCCGCCGAGGACGATGCGCCCGATGTGCAGCGCGGGCGGTGCAGTTTGGTCCTTCGCCGCAGGTGACGTGTCGCCCGCCGCCGGCAGCCGCAGCTGTCCCCCGGCGTCGCGACGCAAGGCCAGCTGCACGCCGTTCAATGCCAGTTCGGCGACACCGATATCGTTGTTGCCACGCAGGGCGATGCCGTCGATGCGGGCGCCGGCCAGGGTCAGCAGCGCCTGCTCCTCTCCGGCATCGCCTGCGGTGACGCGGTCCAGCGTGGCGCTGCCGTTGACCTCCAACGCCGCGACCGCCCCCTGGTGCAGGGTCAGGTCCACGTCGCCGTCCCACTGCGCGCCCTTGCCGGTGACCCGCCAGGGCGGCTGCACCAGCGCCAGCTCGCCGATGCCGACGCTGCCCTTTTGCGTCAGCCGCTGTTCCACCGCATCGCCGCGATAGCTGAAATCGCTGGCCACGGTGAGTCGCGCATCGACGGCGGGAATGCCTTCCGGCGCCAGGGCCAGGAACGGCGCCACGGCCAGTGCCTGCAGGGTCAGGCGCGCCTGCGCGGCGATGACGGCGGCAAGAGGCGTGGCAGTCGCTTGGAGTTTGAAGTCGCTGCCGTTGAGCTTGCCCGCCAGGTGCAGCTCCGTCGCCTGCTGCGGCAACCAGGTGTGGAAGTCGTGCAGGTCCAGCGCCGCGACGTCGAGCGAGGTGTCGAGCGCAGGTAAGGTCAGCGTAAAGACGGCATCCTCCATGTGCGCGTGTTGCAGGCCGACGCCCCAGTCCGGTCCCGGCGCAGCGGGTGCGGGTTGCGCCGGCGGCGCCAGGGCGATACCGCCGATGCGCCAGCTGCCGCCGTCCTGCTGTGCCACGGTCAGGCGCACGCCGCGCAGTTCCAGTTCCCGAACGCGCACCCGGCGTTCCCACAGCGGCCCCCAGTCCAGCCGCAGCCGCAGTTGCTCGACGCTAAGGGCGTCGCCGCAGTACAGGCCGCGCAGCCGGAAATCCAGGATGAATGGATTGAAGTCGACGTCGGTGATGCGTGCTTCATGCAGCCCCTGCTGGTGCAACGCATATTCGAGGCCGAGGCGGATCCCCTGCGGCAGCAGCGCGAGCAAGGCCGCCGCGGCGATGACGCCGCCGAGGACGCGGCGCAGCCAGCGGGGGAACCGGTGGCGATGGACCTTGGCGTCAGCGGGAGCGGCGTTCATGGCGGCGGTTTCGTTCAGCTCGGTGCGGGCGGGCAGGGGACGCGGGCCGCAAGGTTTGGGCCTGTCCCTGTAGCTGGGTATAGCCGGGGCGGCCGATTCCGGCAAGTGCGTCTGCCCCGATGGCGGCGGCCTGGGATACAATGGCCGCTTTTCCAGGCACGGGAGCCGGATTTCGTGAAACTGAGCGCCGAACAGTTCCGCCATTGGGACAACAAGTGCATCACCCTGCTGGGCATGTCCGGCGTGGGCAAGACGCGCATCTCCACCCTGCTGCGCGGCGGCAACTGGTTCCACTACTCGGCGGACTACCGCATCGGCACGCGCTACCTGGACGAGGCGATCCTCGACAACATCAAGCAGCAGGCCATGCAGGTGCCGTTCCTGCGCGACCTGCTGCGTTCGGATTCCATCTATATCCGCAACAACATCACCGTCGATCACCTCAAACCGGTGTCCACCTTCATGGGCAAGCTGGGCAATCCCGAGCTGGGCGGCCTGTCGCTGACTGAATTCAAGCGTCGCCAGGAACTGCATCGCGTGGCCGAGGTGGCCACCTTCCGTGACGTGCCCGAGTTCATCCACAAGGCGCAGTCGCTGTACGGCTACCAGCACTTCATCAACGACGCCGGCGGCTCGCTGTGCGAACTGGACGAGCCGGGCCTGCTGGAACAGCTGGCCGAGCACACCCTGTTCATCTACATCCAGGCCTCGGCCGATGACGAGCGCGAACTGATCCGCCGCGCGGAAAACGATCCCAAGCCGCTGTATTACCGCGAGGCCTTCCTCGACGAGCAGCTGGCCATCTACATGGGCGAGCGCGGGCTGGACTATGTCGCGCTGATCGAGCCGGACGATTTCGTGCGCTGGGTCTTCTCGCGCCTGTTTCGCGCACGCGTGCCGCGCTACGAGACCATCGCGCAGATGTACGGCTACACCGTCACCACAGCCGAGCTGTCGCAGGTGCGGACCGAGGCCGACTTCCTTGGCCTGATCGAGCGCGCCATCGAGCGCCGGAGCTGAAAACCGATTTGCCGCTGAGACGCAGAGGCGCGGAGAAGTCAGTCGTCGGGTTACCCTGCGCTAACCCGACCTACAAAAACTCTGCGCCTCCGCGTCTCTGCGGCAGGTTTTGGAATCTATAAGGAAACACGCCATGCCGCTGGTTGCCCACACCGATCTCCCCACCTTCGAGCGCATGAAGCAGGAAGGGCAGAACGTGCTGCCGCGCGACTATGCCCTGCAACAGGACATCCGCGAGCTGCACGTCGGCCTGCTCAACATGATGCCGGATGCCGCGCTGGAGGCCACCGAGCGCCAGTTCTTCCGCCTGGTGGGCGAGAGCAACCAGATCGCGCAGTTCTATCTGCACCCGTTCACGCTCAAGGAACTGAAGCGCGGCGAGAAGGGGCAGGAACACGTCGACAGGTATTACGAGACCTTCGAGCAGGTGAAGGCGCAGGGGCTGGACGCGCTGATCATCACCGGCGCCAACGTGCACGGCAGCGAGCTGTCGGAGCAACCGTTCTGGCAGCCCCTGATTGAGGTCATCGACTGGGCCCACGACAACGTCACCTCGACCCTGTGCTCCTGCCTCACCACCCATGCGGTGATGGAATTCCGTTACGGCCAGAAGCGCCGCCACCTCGGTTTCAAACGCTGGGGCGTGTATTCCCATCGCGTGATGGATCGCCACCACCCGCTGGTGGTCGGGGTCAACACGCGCTTCGACGTGCCCCATTCCCGCTTCAACCAAATCGACCGCGAACAGTTCGAGGCGGTGGGCTGCCGCGTGCTGGTGGAAAGCGCGCAGGCCGGGGTGCACCTGGCGGTCAGCCCCGACCTGTTCCGCCTAGTGTTCTTCCAGGGCCATCCCGAGTACGACGCCATTTCGCTGCTGAAGGAATACAAGCGCGAGGTGCTGCACTACGTTCACGGCGATCGCGTCGACTATCCGCCCTTCGTGCAGAACTATTTCACCCGCCAGATCGAGGCCATCCTCGGCGAGTACCGCGAACAGGTCATCGCCGCGCAGGCGAGCGGCGCGCCGGTGCCGGAAATGCCGGAGGCGCTGGTGGCGGCGCAGCTGGACAACACCTGGCACGACTCCGCCGAGGCGGTGCTGAACAACTGGATCGGCATGGTCTACCAGCTGACCCATCACGATCGCCGCCTGCAATTCAAGACCGGCGTCAACCCGGAAGATCCGCTCGGCCTGCGCCGTCCCTAGTCCCGCTGCCGCCCCGCGCGCCGAGTCTCCTCGCGCGCCTGCCTGAACCCCACCCCTTCATCCCGGGTATGCTTGATACCGACGCCGCCCTTGCGGGCGGGCCCGTCGTCGCCCATTGCAAAATCCTATGGCGCCTTGCCCCGATGCAGGCGAATTGCAATTTGTCATGGCGGCGGCGCGGGCGCTATATCGCTAAGCGTTTGATATGGGGACGAAAACCATGGTGGCATACAAACTGCAAATATCAGGACGTCAAACCGTTCCGGCGGGGCGAGTACGTGATGCGGCTCTGGCGGGAGGCCTTGCGCAATGTCTTGGCTAAAGAATTTCTGGCGCGGACGCAAGGTTTCCATCACCCAGGACAGGCATTGGGTCGAACTGCCGGGGGTGGGCATGGTGCAGGTGGCGCGTAGCGTGGACTGTCTGGGCGCCGTGTGTCCACGCCCGCAGCTATTGACCATGCAGATGGTGGAGGAATTGGCGGAGGGGGAGGTGTTTGAGCTGATCTCCGACAACCCGACCTCGGTAGAGACCATTCCGTCTCTGGTCATGGTGCTGTGCAGCAGCCATTTGGCGACCGTGCGCGATGCGGAAGGCTGGAGGATCTACATCCGCAAGGGCATGTGAGGCGGGACTCAACAAATCTATCAAAAAACGGCCGGTGGAAAACATATGAGCAATGAAGGCAGCGCGGTTGATGTGGTGATGAAGCGGGAAGGCTGGTTGGCGCAAGCGGGCAACCGCTATGCGGCGGGGATCATGGGGCTGATATTGCTGGGCTCGCTGTGGGCACTGTCCATCGATACGCGCTACGTCTACCTGCTGGTGTATGTGTGGTTCGGCATGGTGTACGGCATGTTCCTGCAATACGGCCGTTTCTGCATGGCAGCGGCAGTACGCGATCTGTTCGCCGTCGGCGTACCGCGCATGGCAGTGGGCATGATGATTGCGGTGGCGCTGTACTCCCTCATCGCCGCCACCGTGACGGTAGGCGGGTTTTCCACCTTCCATTCCAATGCGCTGGGTTGGCACATCGTGCTGGGCGGCCTGATTTTCGGTTTCGGCATCGTATTCACCGGCGGCTGCGCGTCGGGTTCGCTGTACAAGGCGGGCGAGGGCAATGTCGGCTCGATGCTGGTGATCGTCGCCATTTCGTTCTCCCAGGCCATCTTCGTCAGCGCCGGCACCTGGTTCGACGGCCTGCTGCCCAGCGCGTGGATCGAGTCCGCGGCCGCCAAGGACATGCCGGCGGAACTGTCGGTAACGCAGGGCTGGTTCGATATCTTCACGGCAGGTTATGTCTGGGATCTGAAGGGCGCGACGCTGGCCCAGATACTGGGCACCACCAACCCGTTCGTGTCCAGCTACCTGGTCAATACGCTGCTCGTCACCCTGCTGCCGACGCTGGCGATCCTGGTGCTGCTGTATGCCGTCTATTACAAGAAGGGCTACCTGCGCCGCGCCAAGATCAGCGCGCCGGCACTGGGTGATCACGCGCGTGGCATGTGGTCGATGTTCACCTCGTCGAAGAACACCGCCATCGCCGGCATCGGTCTCGGCATTTTTGCCGGCCTGCAGATGTGGGTCACCGGCGCGCTGCGGGAGCACTACCAGATCTACAACTTCGGTGAGCTGCTGTCCGCCATGGGGCATACCGACGGCCTGTCCATCCAGGAGACGGTGTTCGATCCGGGCTACTGGTACATCACCACCCAGGAGGCGCAGTGGGGCGGATGGATACTGGAGAAGCTGGGCGTCAACATGACGGACAACATCTTCTTCGGCCTGGACAACGGCCTGCCCAATCCCCTGCTCAACGCGCCTGGTTTCATGTCCATCGGCATCATCCTCGGTGCGGCGATGCTGGCGCTGAGCCGGCGGGAATTCAAGTGGAAGCTCCCGAGCATGGAAACCGCCGTGTTTGCCCTGGTGGGCGGCACCCTGATGGGCCTGGGTGCCCGCATCGGCATGGGCTGCAACATCGGCGCGTTCTTCGCCACGGTAACCAACGGCGACCCCAGCGGCTGGGTGTACCTGTTCGGCATGACCATCGGCGGCTATCTGGGCGTAAAGGCATTCAACATGTGGATAGAACGACGCTCTTCGCAACAGGACGAATGCGAGCTTTAACTACAACTCCAATTAGAGAGACGAAAGGAGCACATCATGGCAGTCAAATTCGAACAGACCGGTGACGGCGAATACAAACTCGATGTATGCGGCTACAGCTGCCCCCATCCGCAGGTCTATACCAAGAAGGCGCTGCAAAAAATGGCGTCCGGCGACGTGCTGACCCTGGTGTTCGACAACCCCTCTTCCGGCGAATCCATCATTGCCATGTGCGACAACGAGGGCAATGACCTGTACGAGCGCAGCAACGACGGCGGCATGTCCATCTGGAAGATAAGGAAGGCCTGATCGATGAGACTCGGCGTGGTTGTAACCGATGATTCCTATGCGGCCCAGGCGATCGGCGTGTTGCAGGCGGCGGTGAAGCGGGGCTGGGAAACGCGCTGTTTTCTGACCGATACCGGTGTGCGCCTGCTCAACAATTCGCAATTCGCCAGCCTGGCACTGTCCGGCAGCGTGGCGACCTCGTTGTGCGAGCTGAGTGTCGAGCGTTACGAGGGCATAGACGTCGCCCCCATCGCCGACAAGGTGGTGGTGGGTGGGCAATACCAGGATGCGGAGCTGGTAAAAAACTCCGACCAGGTGCTGGTGTTCTGAGGGGGAAAGACGTGGCAGATGGAGACAAGAACATCCTGGTGGTGGCCCGCTATCGCAAGACCGAAGCCTTGCGCATGGCCAGCGGCCTGACCTTGCTGGACGACCCGGTGCGGGTGCTGGTGTGCGGCGAGCTGGAGCCCAGCGACGAGCTGGATATCCAGCTGGAGTCACTGGATTTCGCCGACGTGCCGCTGGAGCGGGTGGCCGACGGTGCCGTGCCCGCCGCACTGGCCAATGCCGTAACCCAGGCAGACGTGGTGTACATCATATGAGTAGCGAAAAAACCATTTTGCTGTTGACGCCCTCCGCGGCGGAACAGACGCAGACAGAGGCGCTGGCGGCGACGCTGGCGGCCCAGGGCCGCAGGGTCGAACAGTTGATGATCGAAGGGAACTATGAGCGGGTGCTGGATGCCCTGGCCGGCGCGGTTGTGCCGGTGGTGGTCAAGTAACGCCCGCCGTCGGCGGTTGCAAAATAAAAGCGATGCGTTCCGCAGGAGGGATTGTGCAATCGCGCGTAACCGGCCCGGATGCCGTGATAACCGTGTAACTCACTGAAATAGAAGACAAGTGAAGAATGAAAGCCAGTTGGTACGCAAGTTGCTCAAGGAACAGGTGTGGTGGATGCCTTTGATGCAGCAGCCTGCGCGGCTGGGGCCGAATCCCGATAACAAATGCTCGATGTGGAGGAGAAGGGATATGGAAAAACGTATGTTCAAGTTGCCAATGACGGCGGGCGGCAAATTGCTCGCAGCCGCGTGGGTGGCAATGATGCTGGCAGGCTGTGTGGGGTCCGAGGACACCTCGTCCGCGGCATCACAGATTACCGTGAATTCCGCGGCGGGTATCGCCCAGGAGTCCGCCGTCAATTACGACGACAATGAAAACGGCCTCGTTTCCGGCGCAACCCTGAAACGCTGGAAGGACGACTGGACCAATGAGCGGCCCGCCGGCATCACCGGCAAGCTGGTGATCCTCCAGGTGTCCGCCGGCCCCGCCGGTTCCGAATACATCCTGCCCGACGGCGTCAACGTGTTCACTTACCTGGCGCCTTCCGCCGAATGGACGCAGACCCGCTCCAACGGCGTGATCACCACCCAGAGCATGGTGCTGGACGGACCGGGGGTCGATGCGTTGCTCAAACTCTACAATATCGATCCCACGGCAGACATGATCGTCTGCGCGCAAGGCACCGGCAGTACCGGCAATGCCATGGCGCAGGGTCGCTGCTGGTATACGCTGCGCTACTGGGGTGTGGACAAGGCGCATCTCTCCGTCCTCAACGGCGGCAACCAGTGGCTCAACGGCAGCAGCATGGCCGGTGGTGATTTCGCCGCCGCCCCCAGCGCCGCGGACGGCAGCGAACCCAATACCGGGACGGTGTCGGTGCGCGATCTTCCGGTGGACAACACCGCCCTGCAAGCCACCATGCAGGACATGCTGGCCATATTGCCCGGCAGTGACAGCAACGTGACCGGCGACGGCGTGCTGATCTGGGATGCACGCAGCCTGCGCCAGTTCGCCGCGGGCGAGAAGGCCGAGTTCGGCGAGGACACCGATCCTGACACCGCCGGCACCCAGGCTTGCGCCACCGCCTACTGTGACGTCACCAATACGGCCAACTACATGGGCACGTTCCAGAACAGCGGCTCGCGCCAGGGACATCCGCGCGGCACCTTGCAGCTTCAGTACACCCGCCTGCTGAATTCCGCAGAGGGGTATCGCTATCGCGACAAGAGCGAGCTGGAGAACCTGCTCAACGGCGGCACCGATGCCGACGGCCTCGGTTTCGTGGACGCCACCTACCAACTGGTCGGCAGCGGCAATGCCTATCGGCCGGGTGACACCATCTACACCTATTGCGAAACCACGTTCCGCGCCATGATCACCGGTGTCGCGAGCGCCATCATCCTGGGCAAGCCGACGCGCTTCTACGACGGCGCCATGGTCGAGTGGAATTCGCTGTCTCATCTGCAGGACAACACCGGCAACTACATTCTGCCGACGGACTCGCCCTGGCGCAGCGATACCAAGTCGTTCTACCGTCCGGCGCTCAGTGCAGGCACGGTGGCGACACGCACTATTGATGATGCGTATGCCCGCAATGCGCTGTCTATCGTGGTCGAAGACCGCGCCTACAAGATCGGCGGTTCCGGCGGCGGCGGCGGCAGCCTGTTGCCGAGCAATCCTTGTGGTGGATGATGTAACTTAGATCATCCGTGTTGGCCCACGGCTTGCCGTGGGCCTTTTCTATTTTCCCGATTGGCTGACTGATAGATGCGGCGAGCTAGTGGTCTGACACGCGGCGTGCTGACGGTACTGGTGTTGTGGCTGGCAGGCTGCACGCAGGAGCAATCGTCCGGCACGGTGCCTGATGACATAGAGCGCTTTCTGGAGCGGCACTGGCAGCAGCCCCTGCCGGCGCAGGGGACGCTGCCGGCGGACTATACCGCCATCGAGGCGGCGCTTGGTCCCCAGGCCTGTGCCCAATGCCACGAAGCGCAATGGGAGCAATGGCGCGGCAGTCTGCACAGCCACACCATGGGCGCGGGAATTCAGTGGCAGTTGCACCTGATGGATCAGGAGCAGGGCAACCGATGCCTGCGCTGTCATGCCCCCCTGGCCGAGCAAAAGGCGCTGGTCGCCCTGCAGCAGGGCTGGCCGGGCGTGCCGAAGTCGCCGCCGCCGGAGCATGTGCCGCCGGACCTCGCCGATCAGGGGCTGGTGTGTGCGGCCTGCCATGTGCGGAATCATCAGCGTTTTGGCCCGCCGGCCAACAAACCTGTGCCAGAGCCTGTGCCGCACGGTGGCTTCGTAGCCTCAGCCGCGTTCGAGGACAGCCGTTTCTGTGCCACCTGTCACCAGTTCGCTGCGGACGGTCCGCGCGTCAACGGCAAGTTGCAGGAGGATACCTATGCCCAGTGGCAGGCGAGTCCCCAGGCGGCGCAGCAGAGTTGCCAGTCGTGCCACATGCCGGACCGCAGACACCTGTTCCGCGGCGTGCACGATCGGGACATGGTGTTGCAGGCCCTGCAGGTCTCGCTGGACGTACAGCCGGGCGCGCGGCCCGGGGAATTCCAGGCCCGGGCCGTCATGCGCAATACCGGCGCCGGTCACCACTTTCCCACCTACATGGTGCCCAAGGTCGATGTCGTTTTGCAGCTGGTGAACGCAGCCGGCGGCGCGCGCCGCACCCTGGCACACCGGGTGATCGGCTGGGGCGTGGATGTGGCGTTGTCGCAGGAATTGTTCGACACGCGCATCCCCGCCGGTGGCGAGCTGGTGGTGGAGCAGGCGTTCAGTTCTCCCGGCGCGGGCGAGTGGGAGGTGGAGCTGCGGCTGGATGTGGCGCCACGCGAGCATTACGAGCGCATGTTCCAGGACAGCCTGCGCCACGCCGATGTTCTGGCGCCGGAGGTGCTGGCCTTGCTCAGGCAGGCCTTGGCCGAAGCCAAAGCCACCCGCTATGAGGCCTTGCGCCTGGCCACCAGGCTGCCCCGGTGAATTGCAATTTGAGACAGGCGGGCCGCCCCGCTCGATCATGCAATGGCCGCCGGCACCGTGTCTTGGCACTAATTGTTTGAAACCAAAGGCGATTTCAAAGTGGCATGTGCTGTGCTTAAGAGTATGTCAGATACACACGGGGGCCATGCCCGATGAATGCATCACCTTGGTTTGCCGGCGGGCTGGTGGGATTGCTGCTGTTGCAGCTGGCGACCGGCGTTGCCGCAGGGGAAGCGGGGCGCGACGCGCTGCCTTCGATTGAGGGCGGCACCGAGGCCGTGACCGACAAGAAGCCGAAGTTGAAGTACCGGCGTGGTCCGACCTGCATGTGTGTGAAGGGCACCAGTGAAGAAGAAATTCGCCAGGCCGAGGAAAAGCGGCGGGCGGAGCGGGACGGTGAACGGCAATAGGTTCCCGCACCGCCCGCGGCAACCCGGTGGGCACGACGACAAATGTTAATGCCGGTACGGCAGGCACCACAGGAGAGGAGGAGTTCAGTGATGGTAAGAAAAATCATGGCCAGGGCCTTGCGACAGATGACCAGGGCGGTGTTTGTCATGGGTGTGCTGACATTCGGTACGGCGCTGACGGTCATGCTGTCCACGGGACAGGATGACGGCCGGGTCGCGGTGACGGCGGACGCGGGCTGGGGCAGCGAGGCGCTGGCCGGGCGGCAGGACGGGGTGGCGCGCCTGTCGCCGATTCCGCTGGCCAACGCCTGCGGCATGGGCGCATCGAGCTGCTTCAAGTGCCACAACGGCAAGCGCGCAGTCGCCGCCACCATGGACAGCGCCACCGCGCCGTGGCACACGCAGCACAAGACCGTGAACAATTCCTGCGTCGGCTGCCACCGCGGCAATCCGCGCGTGATGAAGCAGGATGTCTCGCACAAGAACCTGCTGGGCGATCCCCGCACGGATACCGCCGCGGCCTGCGCCGGCTGCCATTCCGGTGCCGATATGAACGAACTTAACAAGAACTACATGTCTCTGGTTGGGGGAGGTAAATAATATGAAAAAGTACAATGCAGGCGAACTCGGAAGTGCGAAATTGACCAGGCTGGTACGCAACGCGCTGCTGGCGGGCGGGCTCTCGTGCGCCATCATCCCGGGCCTGGCTGCGGCGGGACCGACCATCCAGTATGGCGAGGAAGGCTACGTGACCTTCAGCTATGCGCTGCAAATGTGGATGCAGAACTCCGACTACAGCTCGGCCAGCCACAGCGGCAGTTCCTTCGATACCTTCCTGCGTCGCAATCGCCTCACCTTCATGGGCCAATACAACGACCAGATCGGTTTTTATGCCCAGCTGGAGGCCGGCAACGACAGCAAGGACGGCAACGACGAGCGCGGCGTCTACTACCGCGATGCCTACGTAACGCTCGATTATTCCGACGCGATGCGTTTCATCGCCGGCCGCTTCAAGAACACCTTCTCGCGTGAAAACCTGGAGGCCTGTCTCGAACCGCTGACGCTCGACCGCTCGATCATCGCCTACACGCCGTTCGGCGGCAGCCGCGATACGGGCGTGGTCATGTGGGGCAATCTGGCCGACGCCAGGTTCCAGTACCGGGTGATGGTGGCGGACGGGCGCGAAAGCGACGACGTCGCGAAGGACTCGCCGCGCATCACCACCCGACTGCACTACTCCGCGTTCGAGCCGGAATATGACTACGGCTACCTGGGTACCTACCTGGGCACCCGCAAGGTGCTCACCATCGGTGTCGCCTACGACTACCAGGCCGATGTCGCCTATGCCAATTCGACCCTGCGCCAGGACGCCAAGGACTACACCGGTACGACGGTCGATATCTTCTATGAACAGCCCACGGCCAGCGGAACCTACACCCTGTCGGCGGCCTACTTCGACTACGACGTCGGCGACGCGATCAACTGGGACCCGGACGCGACCCTGCCGATCACGACGCAGCTGGAAGCGAACTACGTCAAGGGCGGCTATCTCCTGCCCGGCAAGCTCGGCATCGGCCGGCTGCAACTGTTCGCCCGCCACGACACGGCGAAATACAACGTCACCGGCAGCTTCCTCGATTCGAAGACCACGGCGGTGGGCGCCAACTACTATATCGACGGCCAGAAGGTGAAGGTGACCCTGGAGCACGCCATGGTCAAGTTCGATACCGAACACCCGACGGACCACACGCGCCAGAACAATGCGCAAACCACCCTGGGTTTGCAGGTGATTTTCTAAACCCGGGAGTCCTGCCCTGCCGGATTGCTGCATCGGAATCTCCTGGTGTACTTGCGCAACGCGTGGCAGAAGTCGCTGCCACGCGTTTTTTTTGGCCGCTGCCGCAGCGGGCTGACACAGGGAGCGCCGGTGCTGTTATCTTATTAGTCCGTGTCGACATGTTGCATTGGAGACATTCTCCGGAATGAGCGAGATAGTTGCAGTCTCTGCGGCCTGGGCGGCGATCGGTGCCGCGGGCGTGTTGCTGTTCCTGCTGCTGCTGTATGGGGTCAACAGAATCTATCTGCGGCGACTCCAGCGCAGGATACTCGACGCGCGCGGCGGCACCCTGGAACCGGTCGGCCGGTTGCCGTGGGCGCCCTTGCTGGTGCGCCGGGTGATCGACGACTACGACCAGACGATTACACGTCTGCGGTCGATGTTTCACACGGTGGAAGAATGCCAATCGCGCGTCCTGACCGAGCGCAACAAAATCAACGCCATCCTGCAAAGTCTGCCCGGCGTGCTGCTCAATGTCGCGGACGACCTGACCATCGCCACGGTCAACCGTCAGGCCGAAGACGTGTTCGGCATGGGGGCCGAACGAATGAAGGGTGTGAATCTGTTCGATCTGATCACGCTCAACGAACATGACCGCGCCATCATGCGCGATGCATTTCTCTACAAGCAGCCGATCCGGAACCAGGAAATCACCCTCACTTTCGACGGCAGGAAGCGCTGGTATTCGTTGAATCTGGGATTCTTTACCGAACACGAGTCCGATATGGGTGCGATTATTACCCTGCTCGACATCAGTGAATACCGGGAGCTGCAGGACACGGTGGCAAACCGTGAGAAACTGGTGGCCATGGGACAGCTGGCGGCCGGCGTCGCCCACGAGCTCAACACGCCTTTGGGCAACATTCTGGGTTATGCGCAGCTGATCGAAGCCCAGCCCGCCAATGAGGCGAAGGTGGCCGAGTATGCCGCCGTCGTGTCCGGCGAGACCAAGCGCTGTTCACGCATCGTGCAGGATCTGCTCAACTACGCCCGCAAGGAGCAATGCAGCGGTGAAACCTGCGACATCGCCCAGTTGCTGAACGAGGTCATCGAGACGTTCATCAACTGCCGCATGCGCCGCTACGGCATCGAAGTCGTGATGCAGCTGCCGCCGGAGCCGCTGGTGGTGGAAGGCGATTGCGGCCAGCTGGATATCGTGTTCACCAATCTGCTGCAAAATGCCATCCATGCCCTGGAAGGTGTTGTCCGGCCGGTGATCACCGTGCGCGCCGCCGTGGAAGAGTCGCGCTACGTTCACGTCAGTATCGAGGACAACGGGCCGGGCGTGCCGCAGGAAATTCGCAGCCGCGTGTTCGACCCGTTCTTCACCACCAAGGAGGTCGGCTCCGGTACCGGTCTCGGCCTGTCGATTTCCCAGGCCATGCTGGCGAAGCGGGGCGGCGGCATACGGTATGACGGCGACTATGCGGGCGGGGCGCGCTTCGTGGTGTCGCTGCCGGCAGTGAATCTGAAGAGAACGGGAAATGGCTGACGAAATCAATATCGACATGCAGAAAGCGGGGGCCGCCCGCTCCGGGTCCGTGATCCTGGTGGTGGAAGACGACCGGAACATGCGTGAGCTCATTGCCAATGTTCTCGCCGACATGCAGCCGGACGCGGAGATCGTCTGCGTGGAGAACGCGCACCTGGCGATGGAGTACGTGGAGAACAACCCGGTGAGCGTCGTCGTTACCGACCTGCGCATGCCGGGCGGCGACGGCATCGACGTCTTGACCTTTGTGCGCGAGCGCAGCCCCAGCACGCAGGTGGTGCTGGTGACGGGCTATGCCACCGTCGAATCCGCGGTCGACGCGCTGAAGCAGGGGGCGTTCGACTATTTGCGCAAGCCGTTTGAAACCGTGGAGTTGCGCTGTACCGTGGAACGCGCCCTGCAGCATCATCTGCTCAGCACCGAGAACGTGCGCCTGCGCCAGCAGCAGCGCGTGTTGTCCGAGAAGGGCGACCTGATCGGCGAGTCCCAGGCGATCGTCAAGGTGCGCAAGCTCATCGACGCGGCATCGGCCTATGATTGCAGCGTGCTGGTCACCGGCGAAAGCGGCTGCGGCAAGGAGCTGGTGGCGCGACAGGTGCACATGCAGAGTGCGCGCCGGGACAAACCCTTTGTCGCGATCAATTGCGCGGCCATTCCCGAGAACCTCATCGAAAGCGAACTGTTCGGCTACAAGAAAGGCGCCTTCACCGGGGCGGAGCGCAACAAGAGCGGCCTGTTCGAGGCGGCCAACGGCGGAACTTTGTTCCTCGACGAAGTCAACAATGCCAGCCTGGCCCTGCAGGCGAAACTGCTGCGCGTTCTGCAGGACGGCAGCTTCTACGCCATGGGCGACACCACGCCGTGCAACGTCGATGTACGGGTCATCGCCGCCACCAACAAATCGATCCCAGCCCTGATCGCCAAATCGGAATTCCGCGAGGACCTCTACTATCGCCTGATCGTGATGGAAATCGGCATGCCGGCGCTGCGCGAGCGCCGCGACGACATACCGCTGCTCACTTACTATTTCCTCAACAAGTACGCGACGCGACTGAGCAAGCCGGTCAAGGGCATGGATACCGAGGTACTCGGCGTGCTGCTGCGCCACGACTGGCCGGGCAACGTGCGTGAGCTGGAAAACGTCGTGCAGCGCATGCTGATCCTCACCGAGGGTGAAAAGATCCGCGAAGAGGTATTGCCCCAGCACCTGACCGAGAAACGCGCCGCGCCGGGCAAGTCGCTGGATTTCCTGCCGCCGCAAAGCCTGGAGGAAATCGAGGCGTACTTCATCCGCAAGACCCTGCGCGAAACCCAGGGGGACCGCGCCCTGGCGGCGGAGATCCTCGGTATCGACAAATCCACCCTGTGGCGCAAGATCAAGCGCTATAACCTCGACGTCTGACGGGCCGGGCGCCGGCTGTTTCTATAGCCGCGGTGCCGGATCCTTGATTGCGGCGTAGGCGGCCAGC
The DNA here is from genome assembly GCA_002840095.1 of Gammaproteobacteria bacterium HGW-Gammaproteobacteria-1. Lineage (GTDB taxonomy): Bacteria > Pseudomonadota > Gammaproteobacteria > Thiohalomonadales > Thiohalomonadaceae > Sulfurivermis. The sequence continues at coordinate 370,393 of PGZL01000008.1, forward strand.
GCCCGTTCGCGGCTGGCCTTCAAGTCCACCCGCGGCGGCGGATAGCGCGCCGGCGGCTGCGGCGCGTTCCACGGCTGTTGCACGTATTTGTCCGGCACAGCCGCCAGCTCCGGCAGCCAGCGCCGCACGTAGTCCCCCTGCGGATCGAATTTCTCCCCCTGCGTCACCGGATTGAAGATGCGGAAATAGGGCGCGGCATCGGCGCCGCAGCCGGCCACCCATTGCCAGCCCAGAGTGTTGTTGGCCAGATCCGCATCCACCAGGGTGTCGCTGAACCAGCGCGCGCCCTCCTGCCAGGGGATGAGCAGGTTCTTGCTGAGCAAGGAGGCGGCGATCATGCGCACGCGGTTGTGCATCCAGCCGGTGTGCCACAGCTCGCGCATGCCGGCGTCGACGATGGGAATGCCGGTGGCGCCGCGCTGCCAGGCGGCGAGGTCGGCGCCGTAGTCGCTGCGCCAGGGGAAGTGCGCGTAGCGCGCGTCGAGCGGTTCGTGCGCCGTATGCGGGTAGTGGTACAGCAGGTGGTGGGCGAACTCGCGCCAGACCAATTGGCGCAGCCAGCCTTCCGCATCCTGCAGCAGGCCGGCGTCGCGCCGCGTCGCCGTGCAGTGTTCCACCGCCGTCATCAGGCGGCGCGGACTGATTTCACCGAAATGAAGGTGCGGCGACAGGCGTGAGGTGCCGGCATGATCGGGGCGATCCCGTTCGCGGCCATAACCGGAAAGTGCCTCGTCGAGAAAGGCGGCGAGGCGGGCGTGGGCGCCGTTTTCGCCCGGCTGCCAGTGCGTACGCAGTCCTTGGTCCCATGGCACCCGCGGCAGCAGCGCCAGGGCATCGAGGGCGTTGCCGTGCAGTGCCGCGGGCAGCGGCGGCAGGGCAGAGGGCGCCGCCGTCAGGGCGAGATCGAAGCCGCGCTTGCGGGCGGCGTTCCAATACGCGGTGAACACGCGGTAGGGCGTGGCGTCGGCCTTGAGCACTTGCCAGGGTTCATTGAGCAGGGCGGCGTTGCTGTCGGCTACGGCAATGCCGTCGTTGCGCAGCGCATCTTTGACAATGCGATCCTGGGCGACGGCCGCCGGTTCGTAGCGGCGGTTCCAGTACACCTGACGGGCGCCGGTGGCCTTGATGAGTTCGCGCAATACCTCCAGCGGCGGCCCCTGCCGCAGCAGCAGGCGCGAACCGCGGCGGCGCAGATCGGCGTCCAGTGCCGCGAGGCTGTGGTGCAGCCACCAGCGCGAGGCCGCGCCTTCGCCGGGGTCTTCCGGCATGTCGACGTACAGCGGGATCACCTTTTCGCTATGGGCGAGCGCGGCATTCAGCGCCGGGTTGTCGGTCAGGCGCAGATCACGGCGGAACCAGAGCAGGGCGGTGGTCATGATGCGATCAGCATACCTGAAGCGGGGGTGTGCACCTTGCGGAGATCGGGGGCGCACAAAACAAAACCCCGCAGCTGCGGGGTTTTGTTCACGGCAGCAAGGCTGTCATTAGCCCTTGTAGTATTCCAGCGGCTTCACACCGCTGGCCACGGTCAGTTCCGCCATGCGCTTCTTGTACTTCTCCATGAAGCTGCCCGGCGGCGGGTTGCTGTATTCGCGGTAGCTGAAGCCGTGTTTGTTGACGTGGGCCAGGTAGTCGGCCTCCAGCTGGATCATTTCCTTCTTGATGGCGTCGATATTTCCGCTCATGGTAGACACGCTCCGTCAGTGCATACGAATCACGAAATTGGGATGTATCTTCGGCGCGCCGACGGGCGTGCCGCGCGCAAATAGTGTGTGCAAAGGAAAATTACCGGTCAATACCGTCCCGGCCTGCGCGCCACCTGTTCCAACTGCCAGGCGGCGGGATCGGCGGCCGCCTCCAGCCGGGCCTGCAATTCCACACTCATCAAGGGGAAAAAGTCGAAGCCGGTAAGTTCCTCCACACGATCGATGCTGGTGACGAACTGATCCAGCGGCTCCGTCCCGCGCACCGTCTGCGGCACCAGCAACGCCAGCAGCAGCGGCTCGTCCCGGGGGCCTGCGGCGGGGGCCGCGTAAATCTTGAAATACGCATCGGGCAGTTCCACCCGCGCCGCGCCGGGCAGGCGCTGGATGTCGGCATCGAATACGGGGCCGGTGAGCACCCACAGTTCGCCGTGGCGCGGGGCGAACACGTCGGCCTCGACCTCCTCCAGCCGCTGCCACACTTTCTGGTTGAGATTGGGCCGCTGCGGCGTGATGTTGGTCATCAGGAAGGTGTCCTGCTGCGCCTGCGCGCCATACAGGCGCGAGATGGCGTAGTTGGGTGCCAGGTGGCCGCGGTCATAGCCGCTGCCGCTGTAGTCGTCGTGGCCGACGGAATTGAGCGCGCGCCAGTCGCGGCTGAAGCGCTGCGGGCGGCGCAGGCGCGGCGCGTCGGCGGGGATGGCGCGCAGCCGGTACTGCACCCACAGCGGGTTGCCGCGCAGATCGGACCAACCGACCAGGAAGCCGTCGTTGCGCAACACGCGGGTCCAGGTCACCGGCTGCCAGTTATGTGCCGCGGGCAGGCCCTGCCAGGTCATGGCCGGGCGGGCGTACAGCACTTCGTAAGCGTAATCGCCGACGGCGAGCACCGCCGCAAGCAGCAGCAGCAGGGGATGGCGTCGCAGCAGCGTGAGCAGCGGGGCGAGACGGAGGGGGGGACGGCGGCGTGCCATGGAAACTCCTGGTAAATGCAGGCGGGCATTATACGCGGCCTAGGCGCGCGCGGACCGAGTGCTTATGATGAGGGCCTATAACGGGGGATAGGCCAATGTCCGATTACGAGTTCGAACAGCAGGGCCCGCTGCCGGCCGATTTGCGGGAGGAGTATGCGGTAATTTATGCGCCGCGGCGCCAGCGTCAGCGCTATCCTGAAAATACGGTGCAGGTGGTGGCGACGGAGCAGGAGGCGCTGGCCGGGGCCGATGGTGCGAAGAACCTGTATGCGGCGCGTGTATGCGGGCCGTTCCGCTCCTCCGAGGGCTTCAAGCTTTTTTATTTGGTGCGCTGGTTGGGAGAGTAAGGGAATGAAGGCGGAATTCTGGCTGGAGCGCTGGCAGCGCAAGGAAATCGGTTTCCATCAGGACGAAATCAACGTCCATCTGCAGGAGTACTGGAACGGGCTGCAACTGCCGGCGGGCGGCGAGGTGTTCGTGCCGCTGTGCGGCAAGAGCCGCGACATGCTGTGGCTGCGCGCCCAGGGCCATCGCGTGCTCGGCGTCGAACTCAGCCCGCTGGCGGTGGAAGACTTCTTTCTGGAAAACGAACTGAAGCCGCAGGTGCGCAGCGCCGGTGCCTTCGACTGCTGGAGCTGCGACGGCGTATCGATTCTGTGCGGCGACTTCTTCGATCTGGAGGCCGCCGACCTGAAGGCCGTGGCCGGCGTTTACGATCGCGCCTCGCTGGTGGCGCTGCCGCAGGAGATGCGGCAGCGCTACGCGCAGCACCTGCAACGCATCCTGCCGGCGGGCACGCCGACGCTGCTGGTAAGCATGGACTACGCGCAGCAGGAGATGGGCGGACCGCCCTTTGCGGTGAGCGAGGCGGAGGTATCCAGTCTCTATGGCGCCCATTACGCCATCGAGCGGCTCTACACGCTGGACGTGCTGGCGGAAAATCCCCGCTTCCGCGAACGCGGCCTCACCCGGCTGGACGAGGTGGTGTACCGCCTGTCACCGCGGTCCTGATGCGGCAACAATCGACCAAATCGTAGGGTGCGCACCGCGCACCAGAGGGCACAGGTCAGGCCCCGGTGCGCAATGCGCACCCTACGGCATGGGGCGGCCTTGTATTTCCGCCGCCAGGACGCATGCTTGAGTAATAACAGCACGCGAGGCCGCCGTCATGTTGTCCAATTCCCGCACACCACACATGCCTACCGCCGCCGAGGCGCTGCCCGGACGGGCGGTGCCGATGCCGGTTCCCGTCGAACACTACGTCAACGGTCACCGCCTGATCCCGCCGTTCCCGGCGGGCATGGCCATGGCCATGTTCGGCATGGGCTGTTTCTGGGGCGCCGAGCGCCGTTACTGGCAGCAGCCCGGCGTCTATTCCACGGCCGTCGGCTATGCCGGCGGCTACACCCCCAATCCCACCTACCGCGAGGTGTGCAGCGGCATGACCGGCCACAACGAGGTGGTGCGTGTGGTGTTCGACCCGCAGCAGATCAGCTACGAAGAACTGCTGCGCGTGTTCTGGGAGTCGCACGATCCCACCCAGGGCATGCGCCAGGGCAACGACGCCGGCACCCAGTACCGCTCTGCCATCTACGTCTACGACGCGGCGCAGCGCGCGGCGGCGGAAGCCACCCGGCAACAGTTCCAGGAGCGGTTGACCGCCGCCGGTTTCGGCGCCATCACCACCGAGATCGTCGATGTGCCGCCGTTCTATTTCGCGGAGGAGTACCATCAGCAGTATCTGGCAAAGAACCCCGGCGGTTACTGCGGGTTGGGCGGTACCGGCGTCTGCATGGCCGGATGACGGGGAGTGGCAATGGAACAATTTCTGCTGGCCCATGCGGCGGGTGCCGACGGTGAAGAGCTGCTCGACCGCTGCCTGGCGCAGTTGGGCGAGGTGCCGGCGGAGGCGACGCTCGGGTTTGTCTACGCCACCGATACGCTGGCCGGCCAGCTGCCGCCCCTGCTGCACCGCCTGAACGCCCTGCTGCCTTCCGTGCAGTGGGTAGGCACCCTGGGCATGGCGGTGTGTGCCAGCGGGAGCGAGTACTACGACACGCCGGCGCTGGCCCTGCTGGTGGGCGATGTTCCGGTCGAGGCGTTCCGCCTGTTGCCGTCGGTGATCGACAGTGAGGCGCCGCTGCCGGCGGAGTTGCAGGCATGGAGCGAAGAGCAGGGCTACTGCTTCGCCCTGCTGCACGGCGATCCGGGCAATACGGCGACGCCTGCCATCGTCGAGGCCATCGGCGCGGCGCTGCCGGCGTCCTTTCTCAACGGCGGCCTCACCTCCTCCAACACCATGAACCACCAGGTTGCCGGTGACGCGGTGATCAGCGGCGGCGTGTCCGGCGTGCTGTTCGGTGCGGCGGTGACGGTGGTCACTGACCACACCCAGGGCTGCACGCCCATCGGCACGCCCCACGCCATCACCGAGGCCGACAGCAACATTGCGGTCAAGCTGGATCACCGCCCGGCGCTGGACGTGATGAAGGAGGAGATCGGCGAGGTGCTGGCGCGCGATCTGCAACGCATCGCCGGCTACATCTTCGTCGGCCTGCCGATCCCCCACTCCGACACCGGCGATTACCTGGTGCGCCATCTGATGGGGCTGGACACCCGCAACGGCCTCATCGCCGTGGGTGATTATCTCGACGGCCACGAGCGGCTGATGTTCTGCCGCCGCGACGGCAACACCGCGCGCGAGGACATGCGGCGCATGCTGGAGCGCATCCGGGCACGCGTCGCCGGGCGCACCATCCGCGGCGGCATCTACGTGACCTGTCTGGGCCGTGGCCGCAACCAGTTCGGCGACGACGCGGAGGAGCTGCGCATGATCGGCGAGGTGCTGGGAGATTTTCCCCTGGCCGGCTTTTTTGCCAACGGCGAGCTCTATAATGGCCGCCTGTACGGGTACACCGGTGTATTGACCTTGTTCCTGTAGCCGCGCCCGCTGCGCCAGCGCAGCCGGCGGAAGGAGGGGGTATGCAGGAGTTCCTCGCCGTATTGGTGCCGCTGCTGATCATCATGGATCCGCTCGGCAACCTGCCGTTCTTTCTGCTGTTCACCCGCGACAACACCGCTGCCGAGCGCCGCCGCATGGCCCTGGTCGCCTCCGGCGCCAGTGCGCTGATTCTGACGGCCTTCGCCCTGAGCGGCGACGTGCTGCTGCGCTTCTTCCACATCAGCATGGCCGCCTTCCAGCTCGCCGGCGGCTTCATCTTCTTCATCTACGCCCTGCAGATGCTGGCGCTGATCCCCAGCGGCATCAAGACCAGCGCCGAGGAGGAGGAGGAAGGCATTCGCAAGGACAACATCGCCCTGGTGCCCCTGGCCATACCGTTGCTGGCCGGGCCGGGCGCGATCACCGCCGTGCTGGTGTGGCGCCAGCCCATGGCCACGGCGTGGCAGCAGGCGGAGCTGCTGGCCGCCATCGTCACCGCCTGTTTCATCGTCTACGTCGCCCTGCGCTTTGCCGAAACCCTGCGCCGCCTGCTCGGCGTCAGCGGCATCCGCGTCGTCACCCGTTTGATGGGACTGTTGCTGGCGGTGATCGCGGTGGAGTTCATGGTGCAGGGCTGGCGGCGGATCTGAGGGGGCGACCATGGCGCAATTGCACATCACCCATGCCGAGGCGCACGACGTCACGGCGATCCACGAAATGATCAGCGAGCTGTCCGATCACCTCGGCCTGGCGCACGAAATGGTGTCCACCGAGGGCGAGATCCACAACGCGCTGTTCGGGCCGCAACGCCAGGCCGAGGTGTTGCTGGCGCGGCTCGACGGCGCTGCCGTGGGCTTCGCCCTGTACTACGGCAACTACTCGACCTTTCGCGGCCGCTGCGGCATCCACCTGGAGGATCTCTACGTGCGACCGCAGGCGCGCGGCCTGAACATCGGCCGGCTGCTGCTGGCCGAGCTGGCGCGCATCACGCTGGAACGCGGCTGCACGCGACTGGAGTGGTGGGTGCTGGCGGAGGACGCACAGGCCGTGGCCTTTTACGAACGCATGGGGGCGGGCGCCAAGGACGAATGGACGGTGTTCCGTCTGCGCGGCGATTCCCTGCGCGCGCTGGCCGATATTCCCCCTGCCTGAAGCTACGGCGCCCGCGGGGCGCCCTATGTCCGGTCACTGCCGGGGACAGTCGCAACAACGGCCTTGCTTGATGCCTTCTTTGCGACCTTGGCGTCTTGGCGAGAGATCAGCAGATGTTTCCTGTATCAACCGCCAGGTAGGGTGCGCACCGCGCACCGGTGCCGCCAGTTACGCCGGCATTGGTGCGCGGTGCACACCCTACCTCATCAGTGCCGAGGCCTGCATATGACGCAACGCAGCAGTGCCGTCAGTTACGCCGGCGATTGGTGCGCGGTGCGCACCCCACCTCATCAGTGCAGCATCTGCTGAATGGCGGCGGTGACGGTGTGCGCCTCGCGCAGAATGGCCAGGCCGTGCTGCGGATCGAATTCGCCCAGATTGAGCTTGCGGTAGGCCGGGGTGGTGTCGATGCGCGGCAGGTGCTGCATCTGCGGGGTGCCCAGGTGGCTGTGCAGCTGCGCCACCACCAGCAGGTCGGCGTAGTCGGGCGCCTCGTGGTCGTCGCGCATCCAGTCCTCGGCCTGTTCCGCCGCGGTGATCAGGTCCTCCTCGAAGCCGAGGCGGCTCAGCACCAGGTGGCCGGTGATGCGGCGCAGGCGCTTGATGGTGCGGTCCAGCTCGACAGGGTGGTGATCGAGGGCGCCCTGCTGCGCGGCGAAGGTGAGAATGGGGATGACGCCGATGTCGTGCAGCAGCCCGGCCAGCAGGCCGCGTTCGGCGTTGAAGCCCTGGCTGTGGCGTGCCAGCACGTAGGCGATGCTGGCCACCTGGCTGCTGTGGCTGTACAGCTCCTGCATGCGCTGCTTCAGCAGCGGCGCCTCGGCCTTGAACAGGTTCTTGAGGGCGAGGCTGACGGCGATGTTCTGCGCCGCGGTGAGGCCGAGACGGGTGACCGCCTGGTAGACCGTGGTGGCCGCGGTGTCGCGCCGGTAGGCGGCGCTGTTGGCGACATGGATCAGTCGCGCCGACAGCACCGGATCGGCCAGCACCATCTTGGCCACGTCCTTCACGCCGATGTCCGGATCGCGGATCGCCTCGCGCACGCGCAGGGCGACGTCGGGCAGGGTGGGCAGCTCCAGTTCGTCCTGCTGGTAGGCCTGGTAGATGCGCTGGTACAGCGGGCTTTCGCTGACCGGGTCGTGCTGCCCCGTCATCACGATTTCATCATCGTCGCCGTGGCTGCGCTCCGCCGCGGTCAGGCTGTGCAGCAGGGCGCGGCCGAAGCGCACCACCACGCTGGCCACGTCGGCCTGGGCGTACAGCCCCGGCGGATGGATGCGGAACAACGGCAGGCGGGCGCGCGGTGAATTGGCGCGCACCACTTCCTTTTCGTTCTTTTCGGACACCAGGGTGATTTCGCCGCGGATCAGGAAGGTGAGCCAAGAGGCGTCGTCGGTGGCGGCAAAGCGGCTGCCCGCCTTGAGCAGGTCGAGGCGGCCCTGTTCCGCCAGGCGGCGACGGGAGTCGTCACTCAGTTCGCAAACGGGGTAGACCGCCTGGGCGACGCGGATCAGAACCCTGGGATCGTTGCTCTCCATAGCCCTACCATTTTGTTTGTTTGCCGGACGGGGCATAGAATGCCGGGGTCCGAGGTTACCGAAGCATATCACAGCACCCGACTCAATCATTGCCCGACTCCCTTTCCCCATTCCTCGCGAGGACCGACATGCTCTATACCATCGACGACGCCGTCCGGCGCCAGGCCCGCAGTCCCCATGAATTGCTGATGATCAATCTGGCCGCCTTTCATCTCGCCCTCGGCCCCGCCGTCCTTTTCCTCGGCATCGGCGCCTGGGGCCTGTTGCTGCCGCCCTTGCTGTCCTCCCTGGTCATCGCCTACATCTACCTGCGCGGCCACCGCCCCGCCGGCGCCGCCCCCTGGTTCGTACTGGCCCACTGGCGCCTGGCCTGGCGCCGCTGCCGCCTGCTGCTCATGGGCTATGCCGCCTCGGCGGTGATCATCGGCGGCGGTACCCTGCTGGCGCTCAGCGCACAAAAACACAGCATGAAGGAAATCATCTTCACCATCGCGACCCGTGTCGGCGTGATGCCGACCATCGTCATCGTGCTGGTGCTGTTCGTGCTGTCCAACAGCGGACTGGAGCTGGCCGGCCGTGGCGAGGTGCCCGACGGCATGGTGAAAATGCTCCCGCCGCCGGCCGATCAGGCCTGACCCCGCCCTGCCGCCGCCCCTGCGAACCGGGGCGGCGGCCATTGCGCCGCGCCGCCGCCGTCCCCATCTCTCCCTCTCGCCCACCCCGGGCACGGGAGAGCGCCATGACCGCGTCGCACCACCCCACCGAAATCATCCTGCACCGCGACCAGCGCCTGCTGGAGCTGGCCTTCGACGACGGCGCGCGCTTTGAGCTGCCGTGCGAATACCTGCGCGTCCATTCCCCCTCCGCCGAGGTGGCCGGCCACCACAACAAGACGCCGGTGCTGCAGGTGGGCAAGGAGCGGGTCAACATCACCGACATCGTCCAGGTGGGCATGTACGCGGTGAAGCTGTTCTTCGACGACGGCCACAAGAGCGGCGTCTACACCTGGAACTACCTCTACGAACTGGGCATCAACCACGACGCCAACTGGGCCGCCTACCTGGCGCGCCTGGAACAGGCCGGGCAGTCCCGCCAAGCCTGAGGCGGACCCGTCCTTGCACTTCTTCGCACTCTTTTCTCTCCCTTCACCCCGCGGGCGCGCTAGAGTGGTATAGCTCGCCGCCCATGCAACCGCCGGCCGGCCGGTGTGTCGAAACCTCCGGAGCGCATGGCGTCCCGACCCACGGAGAAGCGGCAAGTCGGAACAGTTAGGCGAACATCGACTGCAAGGTATCGGCAATGACTCAATTTTCAGCGTCCCCTGTTTCCCGCCGGCCGTGGCGGCGCCTCGTACTGGGGCTGGTGTTGCTGGCCGTGGCAGGCGCAGGCGGCTACTTCGCCTGGAAGCATTTTTTCGCCGCGCAGAACGGCGGCCAGGCGCAGAATTTCGTCGCCGTGCAGCGCGGCGACATCGAGGAGGTGGTGACCGCCACCGGCATGCTGCAGCCGCGTGATTACGTCGACGTGGGTGCCCAGGTGTCGGGCCAGTTGCACAAGATCCATATCGAGGTGGGCAGCGAGGTCAAGGAAGGCGACCTGCTGGCGGAGATCGACCCGACGCTGTTCATGGCGCGGGTAGATGCCAGCCGGGCGCAGCTGCGCTACCAGCGCGCGCAGCTGCGGGATCGCGAGGCGCAGCTGACCCTGGCCGAAAGCCAGTACACGCGGCAGAAAAACCTGCTGGCGGAGGAGGCGACCACCACCGAGTCGCTGCAGAATGCCGAGGCGGCGCTGCGTTCGGCGCGCGCCCAGATCGACATGCTCAAGGCGCAGATCGAGCAGACCGAATCCTCGCTGCGCGCCGACGAGGCCAATCTCAATTACGCGCGCATCTTCGCCCCCATGTCCGGCACCGTGGTGTCCATCACCGCGCGCCAGGGCCAGACCCTCAACGCCAACCAGCAGGCGCCGATCATCCTGCGCATCGCCGATCTTTCCACCATGACCGTGCAGACCCAGGTGTCGGAGGCCGACGTGTCGCGGCTGCGGCCGGGCATGGAGGTGTACTTCACCACCCTGGGCGGCGGAGAGCGGCGCTGGTACGGCACCCTGAGCCGCATCGAGCCGACGCCGACGGTGCAGAACAACGTGGTGCTGTACAACGCGCTGTTCGACGTGGACAACGCCAGCCGTGCCCTGATGACACAGATGACCGCGCAGGTGTTCTTCGTGGTTGCGGCGGCGAAGGATGCGCTGCTGCTGCCCATGTCGGCCCTGGCCTTCGACACGGCGCGGCGCACGCAGGCGGGCAACGGCGCGCCGCGCCCGCGCCAGGAAGGCGGCGAGCGGCCGGCACGCCGCGCCACGGTTCAGGTCGTCGGCGACGACGGCGGCATCAGTGCGCGCGAAGTCACCGTCGGCGTGAGCAACCGCATCCAGGCGCAGATCGCTTCCGGCCTGGCCGAGGGCGAGCGCGTGGTGTCGGTGGCGGCACAGGCCGCAGCAAGGCCGGGACAGTCGACGCCGTCGCGGCCGGCGAGACTGCATTGATGGCGCACGATGCCGCGGGTACGGCGCCGCTGATCGAACTGCACGGCGTCACCAAGACCTTCCGCAGCGGCGATCTGGCGGTGGAAGTGCTGCACGGCATCGACCTCACCATCCGCCAGGGCGAATTCGTCGCCATCATGGGCGCCTCCGGTTCGGGCAAGTCCACCCTGATGAACATCCTCGGCTGCCTCGACCGGCCCAGCAGCGGCAAATATCTGTTCATGGGACGCGACGTCTCCGCCCTGGAACGCGACGAACTGGCACGGCTGCGGCGCGAGGAATTCGGCTTCGTGTTCCAGAGCTACAACCTCATCGGCGGCGCCACGGCAACCGAGAACGTGGAAGTGCCGGCGGTGTACTCCGGCATGCCGCCGCTGGAGCGTCATGACCGCGCACGCCGCCTGCTGGGCGAGCTGGGCCTGGCCGATCGCCTCGATCACCGTCCCAGCCAGCTGTCCGGCGGCCAGCAGCAGCGCGTGTCCATCGCCCGCGCCCTGATGAACGGCGGCCGCATCATCCTCGCCGACGAACCCACCGGCGCGCTGGACAGCAAGAGCGGCGCCGAGGTGATGCGCCTGCTGTCGGAGCTGTCGGCGCAGGGCCACACCATCATCCTCATCACCCACGAGCGCGAAGTGGCCGAGCATGCGGGCCGCGTCATCGAAATCCGCGACGGCAACATCCTGTCCGATCCCGGCCCCGCCGTCGTTACCCGGCCGGCGACGGACTTCATGCCCCACGTCGATCGCAGCTCGCGCCTCACCGACCTGGTGGAGGCCACGCGCACCGCGCTGCGCGCCCTGCGCGCCAACGTGTTCCGCGCCATTCTCACTCTGCTCGGCATCGTCATCGGCGTCGCCTCGGTGATCGCCATGCTGGCCATCGGCGACGGCGCCAAGCAGTCGGTGGTGGACTCCATCAGCGCCATGGGCAGCAACCTGCTGATGGTGCGGCCCGGCGCGCCCAACATGCGCGGCCGCGGCAGCGTGGTCACCCTGGTGCCCGACGACGTGGCGGCGATCCGCGAACTGCCCAATCTCATCGCCGCCGTGCCGGAGCAGAGCAGCGCGGTGACGGTGCGCTACGGCGGTGCCGATCACCGCACCGAGGTCAACGGTACCTCGGCCGATTACACCGTGGCCCGCGCCTGGTGGCCGGCGCGCGGCATCTTCTTCACCGCGGAGGACGAGCGCAGCTACGCCACCGTGGCGGTGCTGGGACAGACGGTGGCCGACGCCCTGTTCGCCGGCGCCGATCCGCTGGGCCGCTTCATCCTCATCAACAACATCCCGTTCCAGGTCATCGGCGTCATGGCGCCCAAGGGTGCCACCGCCTGGGGCCAGGATCAGGACGACGTGATCTTCGTGCCCTACACCACCGGCAGCCTGCGCCTCACCGGCCAGCGCCACCTGCGCAACGTCACCGTGGCGGTGGACGACGTCGGCGTCATCGACGACACCCAGCAGGCGCTGCACGCGCTGATGCTGGCGCGCCACAGCGTGGAGGACTTCCAGATCCGCAACATGGCCTCGATCATCGACAGCGTGACCGAAACCCAGAACACCCTCACCATCCTGCTCGGCTCCATCGCTGCCATCTCGCTGCTGGTAGGCGGCATCGGCGTGATGAACATCATGCTGGTGAGCGTCACCGAACGCACCCGTGAAATCGGCATCCGCATGGCCACCGGCGCGCGCATGCGCAACATCCTGCAACAATTCCTCATCGAGGCCCTGGTGGTGTCCGCCGTGGGCGGCGTCATCGGCGTCGGCGTCGGCCTCGGTGCCGCGGCCATCGTCGAGGCCTTCGATACGCCGATACAGTATTCGCTCGCGCCCGTAGTGCTGGCCTTCGGCTGCGCCTTCGCCACCGGCCTGATCTTCGGCTATCTCCCCGCGCGCAAGGCCGCGCGGCTGGACCCGGTGGTGGCGCTGGCGTCGGAGTAAACGGAATGAACGGTGCTGTCGGAGAGCGTTGCATCTGGTGCGCGGTGCGCACCCTACGAGTAGCAGGGGGCGTGCAAAAAACGTTATCGGGAGTCCCAACGCTACAAACAGGTAGGGTGCGCATCGCGCACAAGAGCGGACGAGGAAAGACGTGATCTCGCCAAGCCGCCAAGCACGCCAAGTAAAGAAAGGACGGAAAGGTTTTCTTGGCGTGCTTCGCGCTCTTGGCGAGAGCAAGGGTTTCGAAAATGCCGGTACGGTGCCGCATCCGCTCGACACAGCACCATTGTGAGAGCCCGATTTATCGGGCGATGCTTGTGACGAAGAAAGATGTGATCTCGCCAAGGCGCCAAGCACGCCAAGGGAAGAAAAGACAGAAAGGTTTTCTTGGCGTGCTTGGCGCTCTTGGCGAGAATACATAATGTAGGGTGCGCACCGCGCACCGCGCACCGCCACCCGCTAAACGTGGCACAGACAGGAAACACACGATTGATGGCAGCCATGATGCAAACACAACTGCGAAGAACACTGCCCGCACTCGCCTGCGCATTGTCGCTCGCCGGCTGCGCCACGGTCGAGCCGGGGCCGCGTCCCGACGTGGCCCTGCCCGCCGCCTGGTCCGAGCCTGTCGTTGCAACGGCGGAGGCACCGGCACTGGAATGGTGGCGCGGTTTCAATTCGACGCAACTGGAAGCGCTGGTGGACGAAGCGCTGAAGGCCAGCCCCGATCTGGCGGCGGCGGCGGAGCGGGTGATCCAGGCCGAGTTGCAGGTACGGCAATCCGGCGCCTCCTTGGTCCCCGCCGTCGATGTGAGCGGCAGCACGGCATGGCGCCGCAACGAAATATCCGGCGGCACCGCCGTCGACACCGAATCCACCAGCGTGTCCCTGGGTGCCAGTTACGAGATCGACGTGTGGGGCCGCCTGCGCGCCGGGCTGCGCGGCGCCGAGGCCGGTTACGCCGCCGCGCAATTCGATTTCGCCGCCGTGCGTCTCAGTCAGGTGACTGCCGTGGCCGGCGCCTACTTCCAGACCCTCGCCCTGCGCCAGCGTCTGGAAATCGCGCGGGAAAACCTCGCCATCGCCGAACGTGTCCTCGCCATCGTCGAAGCGCGCTATCGCAACGGCGCCGCTTCCGCGCTGGACGTGACGCGCCAGCAGACGGCGGTGCTTACCCAGCGCGCCGCCCTGCTGCCCCTGGAAGTGCAGGAACGCCAGACCGTCTCCGCCCTGGCGATCCTCCTCGGCCACGTGCCGCAGGAATTCGCCCTGGGGCAGGAGAGCTTCGCGCAGTTGAACATACCGGTGATCGCCGCGGGCCTGCCGTCGGAACTGCTGTTGCGCCGTCCCGATCTGGCGCGCTCCGAGGCGCAGCTTTCCGCCGCCGATGCCGACGTCGCCGCGGCGCGCGCCGCACTGCTGCCGTCCATCTCCCTCTCCGCCTCCGCCGGCATCGCCAGCACCGCCCTGCTGTCGCTGTCCAATCCGGTCACCACCCTCGGCGTTTCAGCCTCCATCGTGCAGTCGCTGTTCGACGGCGGCAGCCGGCGCGCGCAGGTGGCAGTGTCCGAATCGCGCCGCCGCGAACTGGTGGAGAACTATCGCAAGGCGATCCTCACCGCACTAAAGGAAGTGGACGATGCCCTCGGCAATGCCGACCGCAACACCCGCCAGGAGCAGACCCAGCAGCAAATCGTCGACCAGTCACGCCGCGCCCTGCACCTCGCCGAACTGCGCTACCGTGAAGGCGCCGACGAACTCCTCTCCGTCCTCGATGCCCAGCGCACCCTGTTCCAGGCGCAGGACAGCCTGGCGCAGCTGCGTCTGGCACGGCTCACCTCCGCGCTGGATCTGTACAAGGTGTTGGGTGGGGGTTGGTCGACGTAACCATTTTCAATAACTTCATCCAGGCCAGAATGGCAACGATCGGGCGTACCCTCTGGTGTGCCAGCTTCGCCAGAATGTGTAACGGATTCCTGCAACGTATCGCTCCGGCGACATTGCGGAGTGACTCTGTAACACGTTGTGCCAAAATCGAAATTCGTTCTGGGTGGCTTGCGGGTATATTGTGTTACCGCGCAGGGCAGGGGGTGTGTTTTGTTATCCCGGCAAACCGCGGTATATTCGCCCAACCCGCATTTCTCTGGATGGAACCAAAAGGTGATTTTGTGAAATGGAGCAATTCAGTCAGGCACTTATCCGTCAATACGTCGTTTAATCATCGTTAGGCCACTTCAACATGTTGCTCCGACCGCCCTATCTGTCTCAGTTCATCGACGCCACGCATTACGGCAACGAAAGGAATGGGATGCCGAGTAGCCGAGACGAACTTTCGCAGGTAATTTCCAATCGCGCAGGTGAAGCGCGAGGCGCTCGCGCGTTTATGCGGAATAGAGTAAAGGCACTCGCTGAGGACTTTCTCGATAGCGCCGAACGGAAATACGAAATTGCCCATAGCTGTCACGCGACATCCCATTACTTTGCCCAAGAAGTAGCGGATCAAATTGGAGTTGCCGTCACAATTGGGAACGTCTATTTCCGCGGAACAAACGTCTACGGCGTCACACGAGAAAAGATAGAAGACCTTATCCGCGATGGCTTCAATCGAGAGCGGTTTGTTGATGTTCATGTATGGCTAACTACTGCTGACATGACCGTTCTTGATCTAACCGTTCTCTCATCGCTAACCGCTCTTGGATACACCGAGGCGCCGTCCTCTTCGAATAGGGTGCTTGTATGGAATGAAGAAATCCCCGGCGACTTGGAGTTTGAACCGCTACTCGTCGACAACGACTTCTACTACAAAGTTGAGAGAGGCGTTGTCTCGAATGCATAAGTGGCCCAACCCTGCGGTTGAGGCGACCTGCGCGAAAAGCCGCGCAGGCGCCTCAATTCCACGTTATAGCGAAGAAATGGCATCACCACGCGGCAGTAGCAACTTGGTTACGGTTGTTGGGACAGCCTACTTTCAGCCTGTTGCCGATCTCTTTGAACGATGGTTGGCACGGTCGAGGCCGCGGCCAAATAGGGTTCAGCCCGCGTAGGGCGCAATAAGCAACGCGCATTGCGCCGCATGCAACGTCGAGAAGGTATGTAGACGCCACGGATGGCCAGTTGGAAATGTCGGTCACCGAAAGAAAATGATTGTGCAGTTCCTGCGCCTTGATGGGTTTCGCTGCGCTCTACCCATCCTACATTGAGCCGGGTTGGGGGCTTGTTCCCGGTTTGCCTGCGGTGAGCGGAATTGTTTGGCGCCAACCGGCGCTGCCGCCCGTCTTCGCAATTCTTTACCTGTTCCCGCCCCCTGTTTGCTTCCATCCGCTCCCCGGGCGGGTAAACTGCACGCCTGCCGTACCCGCCGCTCTGGAGTTTGTCGATGACGTTGCCGCGTATTCCCCGCAAGTACATGCCTGTGGCCCTGATCGCCGTGGGCTTGATGGGCTTTTTCCTGCTGGTGGCCACCCGCCCGGCGAAGATGCCGGCGGAGGTGCGCGAGCGCGCCTGGACGGTGGCGGTGGAGACGGTGACGCCGGCGGCCCAGGCACCGGTGCTGACGCTATACGGCGCGGTGGAGAGTCCGCGGGCGGCGGTGCTGACGGCGGCGGTGGCGGCCTATGTGGCCGGGGTGCCGGTGACCGAGGGCGCGGTGGTGGCGGCGGGCGAGCCGCTGGTGGTGCTGGATGACCGCGATGCGCGGCTGGTGCTGGCGCAGCGTGAAGCGCAGGTGACGTCGGCCAGGCGCAGCCACGGCAACGACGTGCAGGCCCTGGCGCGGGAGCGCGAGTTGCTGCGCCTGACGGAGAAGGGCGTGGCGCGGGCGCAGCTGATGGTGGCGCGCAATCTCGGTCCGCAGTCGGCGCTGGACGAGGCCAATGCTGCGTTGGAGCGGCAGCGGCTGTCCCTGGCCAGCCGCGAGCTGGCGGTGGCGGATTATCCGCAGCGGCTGGCGCAGCTGGAGGCGCAGCGGGATCAGGCGCGGCTGGACGTGGAGCGTACGCGCATCGTCGCGCCGTTCACCGGGCGGGTGGCGGATTTGCACGTGTCGCCGGGCGACCGGGTGCGGGTGGGCGATCGCATCGCCGAGATTTACGACGTGGAAGGACTGGAAATGCGCGCCACGGTGCCGGCGTCCTGGCTGCCGGCGGTGCGCGCGGCGCTGGCGGGGGCAGGGGCGGAACAGATACGGGCGGCGGCGGTGATCGACGGCGTGCGCCATGCCCTGCGGCTGATCGGGTTGTCGGGCCGGGCCGGTGCCGGCGGTGCCGGGGTGGACGCGCTGCTGCGTTTCGAGCAGGGCGCGCCGGAGGTGCAGCTGGGCCGTTTTGCCGAAGTGTATCTGTACCTGCCGCCGGTGGAGAACGCCGTCGCATTGCCGCACGAGGCGCTGTACGGGCGCGACCGCATCTACCGCCTGCGCGAAGGCCGCATGGCGGCGCTGCCGGTGGAACGGCTGGGCGAGACCGTGGGCGAGGACGGCGTGACGCGGCTGCTGCTGCGCAGTCCGCAACTCGTGGCCGGGGATCACGTGGTGGTGACGCGCCTGCCCAATGCCATGGATGGGTTGCGGGTGGTGGTGGCGGAACAGGGTGGCCGCGAATGATGCCTGGGCTTCGTCCGGTGTTGCTTCGCGAATACGATTCGCTCCTACGGTATGGGGATGGTAGAAATTTGCACGTGCCACGTGTAGGAGCGAATCGTATTCGCGATGTCGTGGCCACGACGTCGTTAGGAACGTGCAATCATGAATAACGGTCTCATCGGTCTGTTCGCCCGCCATCGCGTGGCGGCCAACATGCTCATGCTGCTGATGCTGCTCGGCGGCCTGTGGGCTTTGCAGAAGCTGAACACCCAGTTCATGCCCAGCTTCGATCTCAACTTCGTCACCGTGCGCGTGGTCTGGCCCGGCGCCGGCGCGGAGGACGTGGAGACCGGCATTACCGTGCCGCTGGAGCAGGAGCTGCGCACGCTGGACAACCTCAAGGTGATGACTTCCACCTCGGCCATCGGCGTCGCCGCCATCTCCCTGGAGTTCCGCCCCAAGACCGACATGACGCTGGCGCTGGAGCAGGTGAAGGACCTGGTGGCGCAGCTGCGCAATCTGCCGGAAACGGCGGAGGAGCCGGTCATCACCCGCGTCATCCGCTACGAGGACATCGGCCGCATGCTGGTGAGCGGTCCGGCCGACCTGCGCGAGCTGCGCCCGGCGGTGCGGCGCATCGAGCAGGAGTTGCTGGCGCGCGGCATCGCCCGCGTGGTGCTGAACGGCATGCCCGAGGACGAGGTGGCGATCCAGGTGCCTACGGCGCGGTTGCTGGAGCTGGGCCTGAGCCTGGACGAGGTGGCCGATCGCGTTGCGCGCATGAGCCGTGATCTTCCCGCCGGCATGGTGGGCCGCGACGATGTGGCACACCAGCTGCGCAGCCTGGATCAGCAGCGCACAACGCAGGGCTTCGCCGAGCTGCCGTTGCGCAGCGACGCCAGCCATGGCCTGGTGACCCTGGGTGATGTGGCGGAGATCGAGCGCCGTCCGCGCGACGGCCAGCAGCTGATCTTCCACAACGGCAAGCCGGCGGTGGAGTTGCAGTTGCAGCGCAGCGAAACCGGCGACGCCCTGGAGGCGTCACGTGTCCTGGCGCAGTGGATGGAGCAGGGACGGCCGCAGTTGCCCGCCGGGATCGAGATCCAGCTGTTCGATCAGAGCTGGGAACTGATCGCCGAACGCATAGACCTGCTGCTCAGCAACGGCCTCGGCGGCCTGGTGCTGGTGCTCGGCATGCTGTTCCTGTTTCTCAGCGGCCGCCTCGCCGGGCGCGTGGCGATCAGCATCCCGGTGTCGTTCACCGCCGCCCTCGCCGTGCTGTGGCTGCTGGGTGGCTCCATCAACATGATGAGCCTGTTCGGCCTGATCATGGCGCTGGGCATGATCGTCGACAATGCCATCGTGGTCAGCGAGCACGCCTATACCTTGCATCAGCGCGGCGCCAGCACGCTGCACGCGGCGGAAGAGGCCGCGCTGCGCATGTTCTCGCCGGTGATGTCCTCGTCGATCACCACCGTTGCCGCCTTCATTCCCCTGATGCTCATCGGCGGCATCATCGGCCAGATCATGTTCGACATTCCGCTGGTGGTGATCTGCGTGATTCTCGCCACACTGGTGATTTCCTTCCTGATCCTGCCGGCGCAGCTGAGCAAGACCCTGCGCAATATGGACGGCCATGTGCCGAGCCCGTTCCGGGTTCGCTTCGACGCCGCTTTCGATCATTTCCGCGACAACTTCTTCCGCAAGGCGGTGACCTGGTCGGTACACAACCGCGCCATCACCCTGAGCGGCACGCTGGCGCTGCTGATCCTGTCCTTCGGCCTGCTGGCCGGTGGCCGTCTCGGCTTCACCTTCTTCCCGGCGCCGGACGGCACCATCCTCTACGCCAATGTCTCCTTCGTCGCCGGCACGCCGCCGCAGCGGGTCGAACGCTTCGTCGACGACGTGCAGCGTGCCTTGCAGGAAACCGATGCCGAATTCGGCGGCGGCATCGTCAAGACGGCAGTGCCCCGTCTGCGCCGCCTGGTGGCCGCCGGCGCCGGCACCGAGCGCAGCGGCGATGCCTTCGGCGCGGTGATGGTGGAACTGATTTCGCCGGATCGGCGCGAGGTGACCAATACCGAATTCATCCGCGCCTGGCAGGCGAAGGTGGCGCCGGTTCCGGGCCTGGAAACCTTTGCGGTGGGTGCGCGCATGAGCGGGCCGCCGGGCCGCGATCTGGAGATCCGCCTCACCGGCCCGGATGTCGAGAGCCTGAAGGCGGCGGCGCTGGACCTGACCGGCGTGCTGAACAACTACACCGGCGTATCGGCGGTGGAGGACGACATGCCCTTCGGCCGCGAGCAGCTCATCTACCGGCTTACGCCGGAAGGCCGCGCCGCGGGACTGACGGTGGAGGCGGTGGGACGGCAGTTGCGCGCCGCCTTCGACGGCCGTATCGCGCAGATCTACCAGGACGGCCTGGACGAAATTGAGGTGCGCGTGGTGTTGCCGGACAACGAGCGTCACCGCATGGCCGGCCTGGAGCGTTTCGCCATCTTCCTGCCCGACGGCCGCAGCCTGCCCTTCGGCACTGTCGCCGAGCTGGTGTCGCGCCAGGGCTTCGAGGCCCTGCGCCACGCCGACAGTCGCCTCGCGGTGCAGGTGTCCGGCGACGTGGACCGCACGCAGAACAATGCCGGCCGCATCATCGCCTCCTTGCAGGACGGCGTGCTGCCCGAGCTGGCGGCGCGTTACGGCATCGATTATTCGTTCCAGGGCCGCGCCGCCGATCAGGCGGAGACCATCGGTGACATGAAGATGGGACTGGTGTTCGCGTTGCTGGGGATCTACGTCACCCTGGCCTGGGTGTTCGGTTCCTACGGCTGGCCGCTGGTGGTGATGGCGATTATTCCCTTCGGCATCCTCGGCGCGCTGGTGGGGCACTGGGTGATGGGTACCGAGCTGACTGTGCTGTCGCTGTTCGGGCTGTTCGGCCTCACCGGCATCGTGGTCAACAACTCCATCATCCTGGTGAGTTTCTATCAGGCATTGCGTGATGAGGGCATGGACACCGGTGCCGCCATCGTCGAGGCTTCATGCCAGCGCCTGCGCGCCGTACTGCTCACCTCGCTGACCACCATAGTCGGCCTGGTGCCGCTGCTGTTCGAGCGCTCGTTGCAGGCCCAGTTCCTGATCCCCATGGCCATTTCGCTGGTGTTCGGCCTGGCCGTCGCCACCGCCCTGGTGCTGGTGGTGATCCCGGCGCTGCTGTCCTGGCACGAGCAATGGGCGGAAAGCTTCGCTGCCTGGCGCGGCAGGGTATCCGAACACGTCTAGGAGCCGGAGCTTCCCCGGCATGTAGGATGGGTAGAGCGCAGCGAAACCCATCATTGGCGCTTCGATGATCACCGGGTGATGGGTTTCGCTTTGCTCTACCCATCCTACGAAAGACTGTTCGGTCCTTAGGGTGGATCTGTCCCGGGCGGAGGGCAATGTCGGATTACGCTGCGCTAACCCGACCTACATTGTTTTGTATCTTCCGTCTTCTCCTTTACTTCACGCCCTTGTCGCGCAAAAAGCCGCTGTAGCCCTGATCGGTGCCGTTGATGTGGTTGAGCAGCCACTTCTTGAGGAACTGCACCGCCTCTTCGATGGTGTCCTGCGGCTTGTCGTTGTAGCGCCGCATCAGTTCGTCGACCTTGGCGATCATCGCGGTGTGTTCGCCCTGGTGGGCGGTGAACGCGGGATAACCGTGGGTCTGCATCAATTCCTCTTCGCGCCGGAAGTGGGTCTTGGTGTAGTCCACCAGCGCATCGAAGGCTTCGCGCTCGTACTGCGGGTCGGTCTGGTAGTGGGCCGCGGTCTGCAACTGGTTGATGAGGTTGAGCAGCTTCTTGTGATCGTTGTCGATGGCCTCGATGCCGACGCTGTAGGAGTCCTGCCATTCCAGGAAGCGGTTGGCGACGATCCGCTTGTGGATGTAGGGCACCAGCGCCAGCACGATGATCAGGCCCCATGACACCGGGTTAAAAACGCTGACCATGAAGCCGAGCAGGATCACGGTGATGACGATCAACAGCAGCAGCGCCAGGCCGAACATGCTCCATTGCTTGTTCATGTGTACCCCCGGATGAGTTGGCAATAGATGACTCGGCAGGGTATCCCTGCCGCACTGCCGGTCATTGTGGGTAAGGGCGGGCCGGGGTTACTTGATCTGGGTCAAGGCAGCTCAGGCGCCGCATCCGGATGGCGTTCGCAGGGTCGCCGGGCCGGCGCCGACGATGGCGGAGTGATGCCGGGCTGCGGCATTCAGGGCCTGGTCCAGCACCATGCCCGCTTCGACGCCGTCCATGATCAGGCGCTGCAGGATGGCGCCGAGCATGGCGATGTTGTCGCGCATGTGTTCCTTGATGGGTTGCAGTATGTGCACGTCCAGCGGCGGGTCTTCCGGCAGGGTCCGTGCGAAGGCGGCGAAGTCGCGGCCGGTGGCCAGCCAGTAGCACATGTCGTAAATCAAATCGAAGGATTGCTGGAAGGCGGCCGGGTCGTCCGTGCCGAGGTTGGCGCGCAATTCTTCCGCCAAATCGTTGCGGAACTGTTCCAGGCCGTAGCCGATCTCGCCTTTGACGATGTGTTCCGGGCTGAAGTCCCATTGCATGATTCTTCTCCTGTGGGTTAGCCGAAGATGGCGCTGAAGCTGTCGTTGTCGTCATCGCACACGGGGCAGCCGTCGCCGGCGTCCGTGGTGACATACAGGCGCCCGCAGCGTTCGCAACGCCGCCGCGGCACCACGTGCAGGTTGCGTACCGCCGCGGCGGCGGTGACGGTTTCCGCCAGGCGCAGGGCGCCGCGGTGGCAGGACTCCACGCACACGCCGCAGCCCACGCAGCGCGGCGGGTTGAGACGCAGCACCCAGGCGGTGGCGGTCTCGCCAGCGACCAGGGCGCCGGTGGGACAGACCCGGCCGCAGGTTTCGCAGGCGGTGCAGGCGGCGGGATCAATCACCGGTACGCCGGCCGGCAGGGCGGGATGGGCGGGCAGCGCGGCGTCTTCGCCGGCGCCGTTGACGAGCAGGGCCTGCAGCAGTTCGCGCCGCGAAGGCAGGAAGGGCGCGGCGGCGCGTATGGCCCTGGCCGGTACCGGCGCCTGATCCTGAACCGGGTGTTGCAGCTGATCGATGCCGCGGCCGAACAGGCGGCGGAAGAACTGCCGTCGCTGCGGCTGTGCCTTTACCGCATTGGGGGCGGCATCGGCCAGCGTTACCTCGCCCCAGCGCACGCCGGGCGCTGCGGCGCGCAGCAGGGTCACGGCATCGAGCACCTGTGCCAGGGCCTCGGCGCCGGCGGTGCCGTGGGCGCAGTCGGCGCAGTGGTCGTGGCCAAGGAGTTCCACCTGGGTGCCGCGCGCCAGCAGGGCGGCGAAGGTGACCGGATCCAGCGCGCCCAGGCAGGGCGCGATGGCGGGGGCTTCACGATCCGAGGGGGCGCAGGCGATGGTCAGCCGGTTGCCCGCGCGGGACAGTTCCAGCCAGTCGCGCCAGGGCAGGTTCTCCGCCTGCAAGGCGCCGGTGGGGCAGGCGCCGGCGCACAGGCCGCAGTTCCGGCAACGCTCCTGGCTCAGTTCGAAACCTTCTTCATCGAGCGCCAGCGCTTCGTGGGGACAGGCGGTGGCGCAGCTGTCGCATTCGCTGTAACGGAAGCGATAACGGGTGCAGCGCGCGGGGTGGGTGCGGGGATAGGCGCTGAGGTTGGCGGCAGGCGTGCTCATTGGGCCTCGAAGACGTGCGCCGGTTCACCGGGCTGGCAGGTGTCGCGGGGGATGACGAAGCCGTAGGAGGAGGTGTCCTCCACCGGGGCGCTGAGATAGGCATCGCGTGCCGCTTCATAGGCGGCAAGCCCGCCGGCGGCGACATAGGCGCGGACCCCGTCATCGCGCTTTTCCAGCGTCTCGGCGATGGCCAGCGCCTGATCGTCGCGGTCGCCCACGATCAGCACCACGCCGCGACGGGCGCGGGTGGCGGCACCGTAGACGACGGCGCCGGCGAGGGGAGCGGTTCGCTGCTTTTCGCTGCGTGCGTCCAGCAGTTGCAGGCTCAGGCCGTAGTCGTTCATCAATTTGATCATGACCTCGTTGTCGGCCAGTTCGGCGGCAGGCAGTGCGGTGGATAACAGGAGCAATGCGATGACTGGAAGCGATCTCATCCGTCTTGTGTCGTAGTGGGGGCGACTGTGGGAACGGCCGCCGCGAGCCGTTCCAGTTCGACCGCCGTGCAGGTGTCGGCGTTCACGACGAGTTGCCGCGCGCCGCCGTCGCGTATCCATTCGGCCGGGTCGCCGGCTGCATCGGCGAATGTCAGCCACAGGCGGTCGCCGATTTCCTCGCTCAGTTCGGCACAGATACCGAGATCGTCCTCTGTCGCCTGGTGCAGGGAAAGCAGCAACTGTTCCACGCCCAGCCGCGCCATTTCGCGCGCGAACCAGGCGGCGTCGGTGCCGGTGCCCGTACCGTCGGCCAGCAGCAGTTCCCAGCGCGGTACCGGGCAGGTGGGCATGATGAAGCTGAAGTCGGCGTTGGATTCGCGATTGATCGACCAGCTTACTTCCATGCGCCGGGCCGGCAGCCACAGGCCGACGCGCTGGGCGCCGAAGCGGGCGATGGCCTCCTGCACCAGGGCGGTATCGAGCAGGGCCGTCTCGCCCAGCAGAACGCGGCGGGCGCCGGCGGCGAGCAGCGTGTCGGCCCGCGCCAGGGTGCCGCGCTCCATGACGACATGGGCGCCGGCGCAGACGGGCGCCCCGGTTTCGTCGTCGAACATGAACAGCGGGTGGTCGGGCGGCGCGAAGCCGGGCGCCGACCAGGCGCCGACGGTGAGGGTGGCGGCAGAGGGCAGCGCGGCGTTCATACGGCGATCCGGTTGGTCTGGAAGGACAGGGGCGGCGCGCCCAGCCACAGCGTCTGCGACTTGCCGTCGAGCCGGTCGCGCAGGGCGCGCACGCCCTCCAGGATCGGGCCGATGCGCAGGCCGGCATAGGCCGGAGCGAATTCGGGCAGGGTGCGCAGGGCATCGTCCACGAACAGTTCGGCGCTCTCGTTATTGCGTTCGGCGGCGAAGTGAAAGGCCAGGGCGGCGAAGGCCATGGCCTGGAGGAAGCGCGCCAGCACGTCGCGTTCGCCGCTGCTGCTTTCCTGGATGATGCGTGACCAGCGTTCGTTGATCCAGTCGTGCACAACGTACATGTCGCCGCTGTTCCAGTAGTCGGCCAGTTCGTCCCATAGCAGGAGCATGGTGGTGTCCTCGCTCGGTATCAGGCGCCGCAGCGCATGGGTTCGTCGGCGCCGGCCAGGGGCGGCAACTCCATCCTGCCCTGGTCCTCGTCGGTGACGTCCAGGCCCAGCAGCTCCAGTTCGAACGCGGCGAAGGCGTCGAGCAGCATGGCCGTCTCGCGGTAGAAAGAGTGGCTGGCTGCGCGCTCCACCAGGGCGGCATAGCCGCGCACCCAACGGCCCAGGTGCTGGGCCCAGAAACGCTTGACGCTCTTCTCCAGCCGGCGCTGCTCCTGGTTGTCGCCGCGCTGCATGGCGATGACGATGCGGTCCATCAGCGCGGCGATGAATTGCAGCTCCACGCCCAGCTGATCGTCAAATACCTGGAAACGGCCCGCACCGACGGAAAAACCCTCCTTGGCGTAGAACTCGCGTGCGGCAAAGCAAGGGTCTTGCTGAAAACCGCCTTTCAGGCGTACCGATTCCACCGGCGGAAAGCCGCCCGAGGAGGCGAACAGTACGGTGTATTCGCAGGCCAGGGTTTCCTGCAGTTCGTCCGGCGTGGGATCGATGAAATCGTTGTCGAAGGTGACGCCCAGTTCGGCGAGCGCCTCCAGTGATTCGGGGGTACGCAGGGCCGCCAGATAGTCGCGGCCGGGTTCTTCGATAAAGGCACCGGCGAGCAGCCGGTAATAGTGGGCGCGCGCGGCATATTCCTCCGCGGTACAGGCGGCGGGGGCAACGGCCTCCTGGCGCACGATCTCCAGGGGAATGGTGAACAGGTCCGACATGGTAACCCTCCGATGATCCAGGTGTAGAGAGAGATACAAGTTACAAGCCATGTAGGGTGGATAAGCGGAGCGCATCCACCGGGAGAGAGATAAAAGATACAAGTTACAAGATGCAAGTGAATGAACCCGCTGCGCGCGTGCTGTTTGAAATGCGAACAATCATGCGCGCAGCGCAGTCATCCTTCTGTATCTCTCCTCTTTTCTCTTTCCTCTTTGCTCTTGTATCTGCGTTCGGCGAAGACGCCCGCCCCGGAGGGCGGGCGCTTCGGTCCATCAATGGCCACCAGTCGCCTTGTGCTTGACGCTGTCCGGGCCGGCCCAGGAGGCCATTTCCGGATGCATCTTGCGGTGCATGTCGCCGACGTAGGTGTAGCGCATGCCTTCCTTGTACCACTGCACGTGCTTGTTCCAGTCGGCCACCATGTCGCCGTACTTGTCGCCGGGCTGGGCCTTGCTCACCTTCACCACCGTGTCGTACCAGCCCTGCGAGCCGCCGATGGGATCGGCGACGGCGGGGATGATGTGGTTGGGGTGCACGCCCTTGTCGTCCCACCACACGTTCTTCAGGTCCGGGTCGTCCGCCGCGCCGTACTGGCCGGCCGCTTCCTTCAGCTTGAGCTGGGCTAGGCGGCCGTAGCCCCAGTGGCCGTGGGCGGTGGAAACGGCGATGACCTTGGGATGGATGCCCTCGGTCACCAGCGCCTTGGTGACGATGTGGCCGACGCCGCTTTCGATGCGGATCAGGTCACCGGTCTTGATGCCCAGCTTCGCCGCCGTCTCGGTACCGAGCCAGGCGGGGTTGGCGTGGGATATCTCGGCCAGCCACTTCACCGCAGCGGTGCGTGATTGCTTGTGCACGTTGAGCTTGAAGGTGGTGAGGATCATCTCATCGTCCTTCATGTTCTCGTGCCAGGGCATGCGCTTGAAGGTGGGCATGGGATTGAAGCCGTACTCGGCCCACTGATCGACGCGCACGTTGATCAGGCGGTCATGGGTGGGGAAGCCCACGTAGTTCCTGCCCTTGCGCTGTACGCCGATCACCTTGCCGTTCTTGTGTATGGCGCCCTTGCCGTCCACCATGGCGCCGGCCATGTCGGCCGCCGACAGCTCCTTCCGGTACAGCCCGTATTCCGCCGCAATCTCGCGCCCGGACTTGTCGGAGATCTTGCCGGTCCGGGGATTGAGCTTGCCGTAGATGGGCCACACGCCGTGCTTCTTGAGGAAGTCGAGACCGCCGGCTTCCTTCAGGCCCGGAATATTCTCGAACTGCTTGCGCAGATAGTCCTCCGCGCTCTTGAATCCCCAGAACTTCTTCATGCCGCGCGAGCCGTCCGGGTCCAGCTTGTGGATCAGCTCCTGCAGGTAGACGCGGGTTTCCTTGCCCTCGCCCAGCGGTTTGATCACCGGCTGGCGGATGGCCAGCCAGGGCCACAGCGAGCTGGGCATGGATTCCGGCTCCCAGCGTTCCAGGTAAGGCACATCCGGCAGGATGATGTCGGCCAGCTGCGCCTCTTCGCCCATGAACGGCGACAGGCAGACGTAGAACGGGATCAGCTCCTCGTTGCGGAACAGCTCGCCCCATACCGCGTCGGCGCCCGGGTTGGTGTAGACCGGATTGTCCTGGTAGGAGAAGTAGACCTTGATCTTCTGCTTGCCCTCGGTGATCCAGAACGGCACCAGGTGACTGACCTTGTGCCCGGCCAGCGGATACTCGTCGGGATGGGCCAGGTAGGACGGGGTCGCCGGCTTGGGCGGCTGTGGCTGCGGCTGGTCGTAGCCCATGCCGCGCGGCAGGCAGTAGCCGCCGCGCTTCTCGATGTTGCCGGTCATGATCGGCAGCATCATGCAGGCCTTTTCGTTGTAGGAGCCGTACATGTGCTTGGCCGGGCCGCGGTAGGTGTAGGTGGTGGCCGGCTTGGTGGTGGCGAACTCGCGCGCGATGCGCTCGATGGTTTCCACCGGCACGCCCGACAGCTTGGCGGCCCACTCCGGAGTGAACTGCTTGTAGTGGTCCTTCAGTTCCTGCACCGAGACGTTGGTCCAGTTCTCGATGAAGTCCGAGTCCTGCAGGTTCTCGCGCAGGATCACGTGGCCGAGAGCCAGCGCCACCGCACCGTCGGTGCCCGGATACACCGGAATCCACTCGTCGGAGAAGCCGGCGGTGTTGGACAGGCGCACGTCGAAGGTGACGATCTTCATGTTGCTGTCGACACGGCCCTCGGTGACGCGCTGCGAGAAGGGATTATGGAAGTAGGCCGCCTCCAGCACGTTGGAACCGAAGTTCAGCACGTACTTGGTGTTGGCGAAGTCCGGCATTTCTATGTCCGGGCCCCAGGTGGGTTCCATACCGATCTTTTTCGACGACTCGCACACCGAGGTGTGGTTGAGGATGGTGGCCGAGCCGAGGGTGTGCATGAAGCGCTCCAACACGCCGCCGGTACGGTTGCGGCCCCACTTCAGCATGATCTCGTTGGGATGGCCGTTCGTCAGCACGTCGTCCAGGCGCGCGGCGATTTCGTTGTAGGCCTCGTCCCAGGAGATGCGCTTCCACTTGCCCTCGCCGCGCTTGCCCACGCGCTTGAGCGGATAGAGGATGCGATCCGGATCGTAGCTGTACCACATGCCGGCATTGCCCTTGGCGCACAGGCGGCCGCGGGTGGATACGTGCTCCGGGTTGCCCTCCAGCTTGACGACGCGGCCGTTCTCGACGAAGGCGAGCGCGCCGTCCTGGATGTTGCAGACGTGGCAGTTGGTGGGGATGGACTTGCGCTCGATAAGGCTGACCGGATCGATGTCGCGGCCGCCGAGATCGGCTTCCATGGCGCGCAGCATCGACGGCGCCGCCACGGCAGCGGCGGTGGTGCCGGCGCTGGCCTTCAAAAAGGTACGGCGAGTGAGTTTCAACATGTTTGTGCCTCCAGATTCATAGCGCCGAGCATCAGTAGTAGGTTTGCAGGATCTGGCCGCCGTAGAGGATCGAGTAGCGCAGCGCCATGCCGCCTACCAGGATCAATACGGAGGCCGTCATCATGCCCACCTGTTGCCGTCCCAGCGGTGCCAGCAGCAGAACAATGGGAACTGCGGTGCCGGCGATGATGCCCAGGCCGATGAAGATCAGCCCCAAGGTGCCGGAGGTGAGGAACATGAAGGTCAGTTCCGCGCCGACGCCGCCGTAGGCGGTGGTGCCGAGCAGGGAAATGAGCATCGCGCCCACTGCGCCGCCGCTCCACAGCATCATCCTGCGCATGGCGCTGTTGGCCGCTTCGCTGCCCTTGGTCAGGAACGACGCCACCGCGGCGCCGGACACCAGCGACAGGCCGACAAACAGCACCGGCATCAACGGCGTGTTCCACACCGGACGGTGCTGGTGCACGGTGAGGTCGAAGCCGGTGTAGATGGGCAGCCCCAGGGCCAGCAGGCTGCCGATGATGGCCAGCCGCTTGCCGTTGACCTCGTCGCCCTTGCGCATCATGAAGAAATACAGCACCGCCACCAGGCCGAAGGAGATCAGGTTGAGACCGCCCCAGGCCAGTGGCGACTGGAAGTTCAGATACGCCGGGTTGAGGATGTTGAGGAAGCGTCCCGGCTGCGACAGATCGCCGATCAGCAACAGTCCGCCGACGGCAAGCAGTACAAAGGACGCGTAAAAGGCGTTCTCGCGCAGCGGCCTGTAGTCTTCCCGGAACCAGGACAGGGCCGAGAAGAAGAACAGCGCCGACGAGATGCCGATGACGAAGAAATAAATGGCGTAGGCGCTGGGCCAGGCCATCGTGTGAAACACGGTATATTCGTTCATGGTGGCCTCCGCCTCAGATATGTTTGTTGCGGTTGAACGCCGCCCGCTCGATATCGGCCTGTTCGTCCTTGTGGTAGACCGCACGGCCGTAATCGGTGAGGCTGCGGTCGGCGCCGATATAGAACACATGGGGCTTGGTGCCCTGCTCGGGACGCAGGACCTGCGTTGCATGCCTGGCCACCAGTTGCGATACCTCGCTGTTCGGGTCGTTGATGTCGCCGAAGATGCGCGAGCGGCCGACGCAGGTCTGCACGCAGGCCGGTACCAGACCCTGGATCACGCGGTGGTAGCAGAAGGTGCACTTGTCCACCACCTTGGTGATGTCGGTGTAGGTGCGGTGCTCTGGCAGCATGAAGCGGGCGTTATAGGGGCAGGAGGCCATGCAGGCCTTGCAGCCGATGCAGCGATCGTAGTGCTGCAACACGAAGCCACCGTCTTCTAGCTTGTAGGTGGCTTCCACCGGGCAGGCGCGCACGCACGGGGGATCGTCGCAGTGGTTGCACAGGCGCGGCAGGAATTGCTTTTTCACGGTGGGGTACTTGCCGGTCACGCGGTAGGGGACCCAGGTACGGAATACCCCCAGCGGAACGTCGTACTCCGCTTTGCACGCCACCTGGCACGCCATGCACCCGATGCAGCGGCGCACGTCGATCACCATGGCGTAGCGCCGGACGCCGGGCCTTCCCCGCGTCTCGGTCGACGACATGAGCAGTTCTTGAGTCATTGTTCGCTCCTCAGTGGTGGAACCCAAGGGTGGCGTTGCCGCTCCCTCTTCGCATTCGCAGCAGCGCTGCCCAGACAGCCTGCGTCGCTACCGTTGCAACTCGCGGGCCAAGGCGGGAGGCGGGCAAAATCACCTTGCAGGCAGTCGGGCGTTACCGCCCTGTAACCTCCGGCGGCGAGCGGTGTTACCGTCGTGTAACGTGTCCGCTGCGGATGCAGGAAGGGGGCGCGTCAGGCGGGTGAAACCGGGTATGGTATGGAACCGGGTGTCCCCGCGTGCCGGCTTTCCCCGGCGGCGTGCGATGTCCGGATACCCTGTCAGCGTTGGTGTGGAGGAAACGACCGTGGTGAATCCGGGAGTCCGTCGATGGGCGGCAGCAGCCCTGCTGGTGTTTTCGGCTTGGATGCCCTTGGCGTGGTCCGTGCAGGGGGAGCCGATAAGGATTGGTCTCACCCCCGTGTTTCTCGATGACCAGACCTCCTTTGTCGAGGACTGGCGTGCTTATCTGGAACGGCGGCTGGGGCGGCCGGTGGCGTTCTCACAACGGAGCAGTTATCGCGACATCATGGATTTGCTGTTACAGGGCAAGCTCGATTTCGCCTGGGTCTGCGGTTACCCCTACGCGCGTTACGAGTCGGAGCTGCGGCTGGCTGCGGTCCCCGTCTACCAGGGGCAGCCGCTTTATCGCGCCTACCTCATCGTGCCGTCCGGCGATACCGCCACCCGCTCGCTGGCCGATCTGCGCAACAAGCTGTTCGCCTATTCCGACGCCGATTCCAATTCCGGCTACCTGGTCGTGCAATACCAGCTGCTGGGCATGGAGACGCGCTCCGGCGAGTTCTTCCGGCGCACCTTCTTCACCGGCGCCCACCGCAAGGTGGTGGAGGCGGTGGCGGCGGGGGTGGCCGACGGCGGCACGGTGGACGGTTACGTGTGGGACGTGCTGAACGAGTTTCACCCCGAGCTGACCTCGCGCACCCGCGTGGTGTCCCGGTCTGAAACCTATGGCTTTCCGCCCCTGGTGGCCCGCCGCGGCGTCGACGACAGGATCATGCGGGAGGTGCAGGGGGCGCTGTTGTCCATGGACCGGGATGCGGAGGGCGTGGCCCTGCTGAAGCGCCTCAGCCTGGACGGCTTTACCCAAGGCAGCTCCAGTCTGTTCGACGGCATACGCCGCATGATGGCGGCGGTACGAGGTTCCAGCGGTGCTGCACAACCTTAGTTTTCGCTACAAGGTTCCCGTTCGCTCCAGCATCCTGATCCTGGTGACGGCGGTGTTCGTCACCGTGTCGCTGATGTACCGGGCCTATGACGACATGCGACGCGATCTGCTGTTCAATGCCGAGGGCATGAGCCGGGTGCTGGTGCGTACCCTGGTGCCGGCGATACTGCACGACGACGTGTGGCAGGTGTACGAAGTGATCCAGTCCGCCTACCCGGCGGCGGGTGCCGATACCACGCTGGCCAGCGAACTGATCATGGTGCTGGATGCCGCCGGCAACACCTACGTCGCCAACCAGCCGAAGCGTTTCCCCATGTTGTCGGATCCGGCGCTGGGTGGTCCGGAGTTCGCCCTGCTCAAGCGTGCGGCCCTGCAGCACCAGGAGGAGACGCCCGCGGTGGTGGACCTGGATCTGGCGGAGTATCTCTACCTGGTGATGCCGATAGTGTCCGATCGGGTGCGGCTCGGCAGCCTGGTGCTGGGCTTCCCGCGTTCGCTGTTCCTGCCGCGCTTTCTCACCATCGCCAAGCGCGCGGCATGGATGACGCTGCTGAGTCTGGCGGTGCTGCTGCCCATCACCTGGTATTGGGCCGGACGCATGGCCCGGCCCATGATCCAGCTGGCCGACTGCATGGCCCGCCTGGGCACCACGACGCCGGAGCACATGCGCTGTGATTTGTACGAGTCGCAGGACGAAATCGGCCGCCTCGGCCTGAGCTTCCGCCGCATGCTGGCGGAGTTGCAGGAAAAGCACGCGCTGGAGCGGCAGATCGTGGTGGCCGACCGCCTCGGTGCCATCGGCCGCCTGACCTCGTCCATCGCCCACGAGATCAACAATCCGCTGGGCGGCATGCTCAATGCCATCGACACCTTCAAGCGCCACGGCAATTGCGAAGACGAGCGCACCCATCGCACCATGTCGCTGCTGGAGCGCGGCCTGCTGCAAATCCGCGACACCGTGGCGGCGCTGCTGGTGGAGGCCAAGGCCGGCAGCCACACCCTGAAGCCGGTGGACATCGAGGACATCCACACCCTGGTGGCGCCTGAAGCGGCGAAGAAATCGGCGCGCATCGAATGGCACAATGAGCTGCGCATGCCCATCGACCTGCCGGCCACGCCGGTGCGGCAGACGCTGATCAACCTGCTGCTCAACGCCGTACATGCGGTGGAGGAGAACGGCCTGGTGCGGTGCCGGGTCTGGGCGCGCGACGGGCGCCTGCACATGCAGATCATCAACGACGGCCGCCACATCCCGGCCGACAAGATCGAACACCTGTTCGAACCCTTTTCGCCCCTGTCGGAAACCGGTCACGGCCTGGGGCTGTGGGTGTGTTACCAAATCGTGCAGCAGCTGGGCGGTGATATCCAGGTGCACAGCGAGCCGGGGTCCACCGTGTTCACGGTGGTCCTGCGCTACGGAGAAAACGAATGAGTGGTCGTGCAGTACGACTTTGTCTGGTGGAAGACGATGCCATCATGGGTGAATCGCTGTGCGATCGCTTCGAGCTGGAAGGCTTCGCCATCGACTGGTTCCGCAACGCGCCGGAGGCCTTCGAGGCCATCGGCCGCCTGCCCTACGGCCTGGTGATCAGCGACATCCGCATGCCCGGCATGAGCGGCGAGCAGCTGTTCGAACAGGTGCTGGAGCGCTATGCGCAGCGGCCGCCGTTTCTGTTCATCACCGGCTACGGCGCCATCGACAAGGCGGTAAAGCTGCTCAAGCTGGGCGCCGCCGACTACATCACCAAGCCCTTCGATCTGGACCAGCTGGTGCAGAAGGTGCGCGAGCTGACCGCTGCCGCTGCCGGCGCGGCACCGGACGAGGCGGCGCCGGCGCTCGGCATCTGCCCCACCATGCGCCATATCGAGGAAACCCTGCCGCACCTGGCGCAGCGCGCCAACACCATCCTGCTGACCGGCGAATCGGGCGTGGGCAAGGAGCACGTGGCGCGCCTGATCCATCACTACGGCAGCGGCGACGCCGCGCCCTTCGTGGCGGTGAACTGCGGCGCCCTCACCGAGACCCTGCTGGAAGCCGAACTGTTCGGCTATGAGAAGGGCGCCTTCACCGGCGCCCTGCGCACCAAGAAGGGCGTGTTCGAACTGGCCCACGGCGGCACCCTGCTGCTGGACGAAATCGGCGAGATGCCGTTGCCCATGCAGGTGCGACTGCTGCGCGCCATCCAGGAACGCACCGTGGTGCGCGTCGGCGGCGAGCAGCCCATACACGTGGAACTGCGGCTGATCTGCGCCACCAACCGCGATCTCAAATGCATGGCGGAACAGGGTCATTTCCGCGAGGACCTCTACTACCGCGTCAACGTCATCCACCTGCGCATCCCGCCCCTGCGCGAGCGCAAGGAGGACGTGCTGTGGTTCGCCCGCCGTTTTCTGCAGGAGTTCACCGCCGCCCATCCCGGCGAGGGCAAGGTGCTGCACCCGGACGCCGAGCGCGCCATGCTGGGCTATCCCTGGCCGGGCAATATCCGCGAACTGCGCCATACCCTGGAACGTGCCTGCATCCTCACCCGCGGCGAAATCCTCATGCCGCAGGATCTGTTCGAGGGCAGCATCGACGAGCCGGCACCGCCGCCGCCGCCGGGCCAGCCGGCCTGCGACGACCTCGGCCAGTACATGCGCGCCTGCGAGCGTGCCTACATCCTGCGCGCGCTGGATTCCCATCAATGGAAGATCGGCGATACTGCCGGCTATCTCGGCATCAGCCGCAAGAACCTGTGGGAGAAGATGAAGAAATACGCCATCCAGGCGGATGCGGCGGAGGAAGACGAATAAACCTAAAAAGTTTACAGTCCGCAAATGAACACAAATAGACGCAAATAATTCACGGTGTTACACAGATGCGTCCTGTTCACCCGATGGGGGAGCGGGCGACTGGCTAACGGACGGCTCCTTTTTTGATTTGCGTCCATTTGCGCTTATTGGCGGACGCATTTTGGATGAATCTGTCGGGGCGGCATCGTTCTTGCTTCCAATTTTGTAGGCAACAACCGCGAGAACAGCCATGCAAACCCTGACCGACTCCTTTGGCCGCCGCATTACCTACCTGCGCCTGTCGCTGACCGACCATTGCAACCTGCGCTGCCGCTACTGCATGCCGGAAGATGCTCACGGCAGCGGTCGCGCCCGGCGGTTGAGCCTGGAGGAAACCGCTCGGCTGGTGGGGCTGTTCGCGCGCATGGGGGTGGAGCGGTTCCGGCTGACCGGCGGTGAACCGCTGCTGCGCAAGGACCTGGTCCCGCTGGCCGCCGCTCTTACATCCTTGCCGGGCGTGCGTGATCTTTCCCTCTCCACCAACGCCCTGTTGCTGGAACAGAGCGCAGCAGCGCTGGCCGCCGCCGGCGTGGGGCGGCTCAACATCTCCCTCGACTCCCTGCAACCGGAACGATTCGCCGACATCACCGGCGGCGGCGACCTGGCCGCCGTGCTGCGCGGCATCGAGGCGGCGCGGGCTGCCGGCATGACGCCCATCAAGCTCAACATGGTGGCCCTGAACGGCATCAACGACGACGAAATCACCGCCATGGCCGAGTTCGCCCAGGCACGCGGCCTGGAGCTGCGCTACATTGAAACCATGCCGGTGGGCGGCCAGGGCGAGTGGAGCATGCGCCACCATCTGCCCGCCGAGCAGATCATGGTACGGCTGAAGGAACATTACGGCACCGACCTGCTGCCGCAGCACGAGGGTGCGGGCGGGCCGGCGCGCATGTACCGCATCGGCGCGCACGGCCCCCGTATCGGGGTCATTTCCGCCGTATCGCGCCACTTCTGCGCCAGCTGCAACCGCGTGCGGCTCACCGCCGCGGGTGATCTGGTGCTCTGTCTCGGCAATGAAAACAGCGTGTCGCTGCGTGAGCCCATGCGCGCCGGCATGGATGACGAGGCACTCTGTGACCTGATCCGCGCCGCCATCCTGCGCAAGCCGGAACGGCACGACTTCAACGCGCCGCAGGTGGCGCCGCTGCGGCCGATGTACGCCCTGGGCGGTTGAAGGGAGATACAAGAGAAAGGATACAAGATGCAGGTGGATGAGTGCGCTGCGCGCACGGTGGTTTGAATTTCAAACAGTACGAGCGCAGCGAGTTCTTTCCCTTGTATCTTGTCTCTTGTATCTTTTCTCTCTGCTCTTGTGCGCTACGCTTATCCACCCTGCGTGAATAGTTGTGGAAACTTTTTGAGGAGTACCGAGCATGCCCACCCCCCAACACCTCGGCGAACTGACGCCGCGTCAGGCCTGGCAGATGCTGCAGGACGATCCGCGCACCGTCCTGGTCGACATCCGCTCCGCCATGGAATTTCTTTTTGTCGGCCATCCCAGCGGCGCGGTGCACATCGCCTGGATCGACGAGCCCGACTGGACCGTCAACCCGCATTTCGTCACCGAAGTGCGCAAGCTGCTGCTGGGCGGCGTGGTGTGCGACAACCAGGGGGGCTGCGCGCCGGTGATCCTAAGCTGCCGCAGCGGCAAGCGCTCCAAGGAAGCCGGCAAGGCGCTGCTCGATGCGGGCTTCCGCAACGTGTACCACATCGACAGCGGCTTCGAGGGCGAGCTGGACGATCACCATCACCGCAGCACCGTCAACGGCTGGCGCTTCGACGGCCTGCCGTGGGAGCAGTGCTGAGCGGCGGAGAATAGTTACAAGATACAAGTGACAAGATACAAGCGATGGAGTGCGCTGCGCGCAAGGTTTGATTCAGAACTACATGAGCGTGGCGAGCCCATTTACTTGCATCTCGTCTCTTTGTCAGTCCCTTATGGTTTCCACTCGGTGTGCGTGCGGACGATCCGCGTTCGCCACGCCGGCGTCAACTGCGGCTTTCAAGTCAAACGGCAAACTTTATCGGAATAAAAAGCCGGTATGAACTCGCGTTCATACCGGTAATGTCCCACGGAGGGGGGCAGACGAAAAAAGCGGCCCGGCGACCTTGCCGGACCGAAACACCCCAAGGAAGCTCTCCAGGTCCCTGCGGAAACGCCTGCGAGGTCCTTGCCCGTCGCGGCCACGCCCTCTTCGGGCCACAGTCCAACAATTGACCTGCAGCCTCGGCGCCTGCCGCCGTGCCATGGTGTAAACGCAAGATATGGGCCACATCTGCCGGCGCCGCGGCAAACGCCGTGTTCTGCGTATGTCCGCCGCATTTCCGATGCGCACAGTCCTTGTCTTGTTACCGCGCGGTAGCGAGCGGGCGTGATGTGGATCGCGTGATGTAACAGCCAGGTAACGTCAGCGGAGCAGGTGGCGTAAGGACGATTATTACGGTGGTGTGCACGCAGTCACGCTGTGACGAGTCGGGCAGGCACGGAGCGGTGTTCTGTGACGCAATCGGCGCATGGCCCGGCGCAGTAATTGCTAAATATCGCCTCAGCCGCGCCAGTGCTCAACACACGCCGAGTGCACGCGGTACAGCAGACTAGGGCCGGGGAGCGTCGGCCAACAATGCAAAGGAGACGATCAACCATGTCCATGCAGGAAGAAATGCGCTGGCACGACGGCAGGCCTCAAGGCAGCGGCGTGGCCGCGGGCGCCGCACCGCGCGGCACGGTAATCAAGGGTGAAACCGCAGATGGTCACGCGTTCCGCCCCAGGGACTGGGCGTACCGCCTCGCCACGGCGTGCGCGGTCAGCTGCCGCTATTGCGACGGGACGCCGGAGCGGCGCTTCAATCCCCATGTGCAGGTCACGGTGATGGACGGCGTGCCCAGCGTCTGGCTGTCGCCATGGCTGGGAGAAAACGATCCGGCCCGCTACGACTTCCTCGTCAAGTTCGGCAGCGACAACGATTTACAGGTTCTGTGCACGGTATAAGACAGGCTGTCGCACAGATTGAAAAACTCACTCGTGCCTGCGTTCCCGTGGATGCGTCTCCAGATGTCGCCATCGCCCGGCAGAGCCGGACTCCCACGAAAGGCGGGTAAGCGTGCGCGCCGCTCACACCTGCCTTGACCTGGCCTTTTTGCCCTTGCTTCTGCCTTACCCCGCCGTCACGCACACCGTGGCGAAGCCGCCGCCGGGGGTGCGGAAGTTGGTGGTCTGGCCGCGGTAGAGGCGGGCGGCGATGAGCTGGATGGCGCCGTCGTAAACGTAGCAGCGCACGTCGGCCTTCAGTTCCACCACCTCGTTTTCCACCACGGCATGGCGCATGGACGGCGCCGCCATTTCCTGCGCCACGTAATCCTCGTGCAGCAGTTTCTCGAACACCGTGCGTGTGAGCTTGGCACCCTCGTAGGCACCATGGCTGCCGTAGGCCGCCACCGGCTTGAAGAACAGGCGGCGGCGGTTGCGCCACAGCTCGTCGGCCCGGTCCGGCGTCACCCGCTGCGTCGGCGGCACGTGGGAAGTGATCTGGGCGATGTCCTGTTCCGCCGCGCCCAGCGCGGCCAGCGTCGCGGCGTCGGACAGCCGCACCAGGTGACGCTTGTCGGCATACAGGGCATGGCTTTGCGGATGCGGCGTGAGCACCACCCGGCCGGCGAGATACGCCTCGCGCAGCGGCGCCAGGTGCGGCGCTTCCAGGTAGAAGTCGGTGAGGCGGTTGTACACCAGATCGATGGGCTGGCCGTGCAGCGTCAGCCCGGCCGCGTCGCCCTGCAATTCACGCGGGTCGCATACCACGGACTCGATGCCGGCGGCAGCGAACAGGGCGACGAAGCGCAGAAACTCCGGAAAGAGATATTGCTCCTGCGGCTTTTCGTCGACGATGGCGATGCGGCGCAAGGGCGTGTCGCCGCGTGCCTGGTGCCATTCGCGCCGGAAGCTGTCGAGGATGGCGCATTCCGCTTCATCGGCCTGCTGGGCCGGCGCCACGCCGTGCAGTTCGCGGCAGCAGGAATTTTGCGCCGCCAGCAGGGCGGTGCTGATCAGTGCGCCGCCGGCGTTGCTGTTGATTTCGATGAGCTGCGGCCGCTCGCCGCCGAGATGGAAGTCGTAGCCGAACAAGACCCCGGGATAGCCAGGATCGTGGGCGGCACTGGCGGGCGCCTCCGCCAGTGCGGCGGCACGCCAGCCCGGCAGGGCTGCGACGCGGTGGATGGCGGCGACGGTGTCGCGCATGGCCTCGAAGGCCGGTTGGGCTATGTATAGCGGTGCCGCCGCCACGCGCGGAAAGGTTGCCTCCGCCTTCAGCTCCTGCTGCGGGCACAGGCAGAAACGGTTGAGGCGCGAGGCGACGCGCACCGTGCCGTTGCCGGAGGATGTGGGGGATATGCTGTCGGGTTGCGCGGTCACGGTTGCAGGGACGCACCAGGTAGGTGTTGATATTGTGTCACGGCGGCCGTCCGAATTCACGGACGGCCGCGTCGACATGGTCAGCCGCCCGGCGCCACCCCAGGCTTGACGGCCTCGATGGCGGCGGAGGCGACGTAATCCTCCATACGGCGTCCCGGCGCCCAGTCGCGGATGAACCCGCGGCTTTCATCCTTGGACGCAATGCGCACGCCGGTAAAGCCCGCCGCACGCATCATCGCTTCCAGCTCGCCGATGAGGGATGCGCCGGCCAGGCAGCCGGTATACAGCGCCAGGTCGTGTCGCGCCTGCTCGGGCAGTTCGGCGGTGGCCACCACATCGCTGATGGCCAGGCGCCCGCCGGGCCGGAGCACCCGGAAGGCCTCGCGGAACACCTGGGCCTTGTCCGGCGAGAGGTTGATGACGCAGTTGGAGATGATCGCGTCGACGCTGGCGTCGGCCACCGGCAGGTGCTCGATCTCGCCGAGGCGGAACTCGACGTTTTGATAGCCGCCCTTGCGCGCATTGTCCCGCGCCCTGGTCAGCATTTCCGGCGTCATGTCGACACCGATTACCTTACCGGCATCGCCCACGGCGCGGGCGGCGAGGAAGGCATCGAAGCCGGCGCCGCTGCCCAGGTCGAGTACCACTTCGCCGGGCTGGACGGCGGCGATGGCCTGCGGGTTGCCGCAGCCGAGGCCGAGGTTGGCCCCTTCCGGCACCGCGCCGGCATCCGTGTCGCTATAGCCCAGCTGTAGCGCGACCACTGCGGCGGAGGCGGTGCCGCAACTGCCGCCGGCGCAGCAACCGCCGCCGTCCTGCCGCGCCACTTTGCCGTAGTTTTCCCGCACCGCGTTGCGGATTGCATCGTTGTTGTCCATGTTGCGCTCCTGGTTGGTTGTCACGTTCCCTGTACAGAACGGATGCGAAGCCGAAAAGACGCAAAAGGATTTGTCGCCGCGCGGACCTGCGCGTGCACCGAGAATGATCTC
The DNA here is from genome assembly GCA_002840095.1 of Gammaproteobacteria bacterium HGW-Gammaproteobacteria-1. Classification (GTDB taxonomy): domain Bacteria; phylum Pseudomonadota; class Gammaproteobacteria; order Thiohalomonadales; family Thiohalomonadaceae; genus Sulfurivermis. The sequence goes on from PGZL01000008.1 coordinate 409,748, forward strand.
AGTCCGCGCCGGCCGCGGCACAGGCGGGGCCGCCGCTACGCGCCGTGTAGCCGACCAGCACGTCATCATGATCGAAATGGTAGCGGCAGCAGCGCTGGAACTCGTGCTGTAACAGCGTGCGTGCCCGCTGCACCCGCGATTTCGCGCCGGACAGGCCGATGTTCTGGCGTTCGGCGATCTCCTGCTGCGGCATGCCTGCCAGGTCCCATAGCAGGGCGATTCGATAATGTTCGGGCAGCCGCCCGGCCAAAGGTGTGATGCACGGTTCCAGCATGCGCAGCGAAACCGCGCTGTTGCCGCGGTCTGCGGCCAGCGACGCATCGATGCCGACTTCATCGCGTTGCGCGCGATAGTGATCCACGATGAGGTTGCGCGCGGTGCGCAGCAGCCAGGCGCGCAGCTGAACCGGCGCAGCGCCCTGCGGCGGGGTGTGGTGCAGGCGGAGAAAGGTTTCCTGCGCCAGATCCTCGGCCAACTCAGGACTGGGCAGCCGACGGCGCAGGTAGCGATAGACCGTCGCGTGATGCTGGTTCCAGGCGCTTTCGGTATCGGGTGTGTTCATTATGCACTCCGGAAATGATTGCGCGGCTCGCCCATATCGGCGGGCCGCAGGGGCATCACAGCCAGGAGTCCACGGTCCTGCGGTCCGGCACACCACCGGCATGCACCACCTGGCCGTCGATCACCACGCCCGGAGTGGACATCACGCCGTAACTCATAATCTGGCCGATATCCTCGATTTTTTCCAGCTGCACCGCGACGCCTTTTTCCTCCGCCGCCTTGCGGATGAGATCGTAGGTGGTCTGGCAGTTGCGGCAGCCGGAGCCGAGTACCTTGATGTTCTTCATGTTTATCTCCTGGTCAGCAGCAGGACTGGCCGCTCGTGGTGGTTGAACAGCCGCAGCTTTCCGTCGGCGCCGCCGCGATGCTGAAGGTCGGCGTCACCTGGGCGGCCTTGTCGTCAAAGGCGGCGTCCAGCTTCTGTGCCGCCTCGTCGCGGATATGGCGGGCGATTTCGATCACGGCGTCGAGCTGGTGTTCAGGGACCTTCATGTCGCGCAGGCGTTGCAGCTGGCACTGGCCCATGGCCGGGTGGTTGGAGGCGATGCCGGCGGCCAGTGAGACCATGGCGACGATGGAGGAATGCAGTTGCGGTTGATCAGTCATGGAATGTCCCTCAATGTAGGGTGCGCATTGCGCACCAATACCAAAAACGGTGCGCAGTGCGCACCCTACGCAATCTCATGCCAGCAGGTTGAAGCCCCAGCCGACCAGCATGAAGGCGACGGCGAGGACCCCGGAAAATACGGCCAGCCCCGGCCACTTGATCACCTTGCGCAGGATGATCAGTTCCGGCACGGACAGGGCGGCGATGCTCATCATGAAGGCCAGGGTGGTGCCGACGGCGACGCCCTTGCCCAGCATGGCCTCGGCCACCGGGATCACGCCTGTGGCGTTGGAATAGAGCGGCACGCCGAGTAGTACGGCGCCGGGGACGGCAAACCAGTTGTCCTTGCCGCCCAGGTGCTCGGTGACCCAGCCTTCGGGCACGTAGCCGTGGAACAGCGCGCCGACGGCGATGCCGGCGATGACCCACTTCCACAGCCGGCCGACGATTTCCTTCACCTCGCACCAGGCATAGCGGTGGCGTCCCAGTAGCGTGGTGTCGGGTTGTGGCAGGGCCACCTGGCCCATGTGGATCTTCCACACGTAGTCCTCCACCCAGCGCTCGGGCTTGAAGCGCTCCATGATGATGCCGCCGACGTAGGCCACGGCAAGGCCCGCCGCCACGTACATCACGGTCAGTTTCCAACCCAGGATGCCGAGCAGGATCACCACCGCCACTTCGTTGATCATCGGCGAGGCGATGAGGAACGAGAAGGTGACGCCAAGGGGGATCCCGGCCTCGACGAAGCCGATGAACAGCGGTACCGAGGAGCAGGAACAGAACGGCGTGATCGCACCGAGGGTGACGGCGGAACTGCGTGCCAGCCACTTGGGCTTGCCGCGCACGTAGTCACGCACCTTTTCCGGCGACAGCAGTGCGCGCAGCAGGCCCATCACGTAAATGATGAGCACCAGCATGACGAAGATCTTCACCGTGTCCATGACGAAGAAATGCGTCGCGGCGCCCAGATGGCTGGCAGGGTCGAGTCCCAGCCATTGGTAGACGATCAGATTGGCAAGAGTGTCGAACATCAGCGGCGATTCTCGAACTGCACGTAGCTGCGGTTTACGTTGCCGCGGTGCAGCTCGGCGAAGTTGGCCAGGTCGCGGAAGGCCGGTGCGTCGGTCAGGCGATCCACCACCTCGTCGATGGGTTCCCAGTTGTCGGCGGCGGCACTCACTTCCCGCGCCAGCCAATCGAGATAGTCGCCGGTCTGACGCTGTGCCTTGGCCAGATCGCATACGCTGCCGTGGCCGGGCACGATGTGCAGCGGTGCCAGCGCTTCCATGGCGTGGAAGGTGTCGCGCCAGGCAACGAGATCGGACCAGGGCAGCACGCCGAGCAGGCGATCGACATAGACCAGATCGCCGCTGTACAGTACGCGTTCCTGCGGCAGCCACACCACCGCATCGCCGGCGAAGTGGGCATCGCCCAGCCAGCGCAGTTGCAGTTCGACGCCGCCCACCGTGAGCGTGGTTGCATCGGAGCCGACCGGTTCCGGCGCGGTATACGCCTTGGTGCCGGCAACGCGTTCCTTCAGCTCGGGCTGGAGTTGCTGAAAATGTTGCGTGCCGAACTGCTTTTGCGTCGCCACCGTGCGCTGCAAAGCGATGATGCGCGCGCCCTTGCGGGCGAAATAGCCGTTGCCCAGCCAGCGATGATCCTGGCTGCCGGTGTTGAGCACGTGGGTGATCTGCTTGTCGGTCACGCCGGCCACCGCCTGCTCGATGAGCTGCGCGCCGCTGTCGGAGGCACCGGAGTCGATCAGCACCACGCCGTCATTGGTGACCACGAAGCCGAAGTTGGCATTGAGGCCGTAGTTGTCATAGGTACGTCCGCCGGTGGGGCCGACGACGGCGTAGGCAGGGCCGCTGACGTGCTGCACCTTGAGAACATCGGCCGCCGTTGTCGTGGCAGACGCTGTTAACAGCAGAAGGGCAAAGAGACTGCGCATGGAGGTTCCTCGTTATTGAATGCGTTGCGGACGCTCGTACCAGGCTTTGCTGGCATTGACGATCTTCACCACCGACAGCATCACCGGCACCTCGATCAGCACGCCGACCACGGTGGCCAGCGCGGCGCCGGAATCGAAGCCGAACAGGGCGATGGCGGCGGCCACGGCCAGTTCGAAGAAGTTGCTGGCGCCGATCAGAGCCGAGGGACCGGCCACGCTGTGCGCCACCTTGAACTGGCGGTTGAGCAGATAGGCGAGGCCGGAATTGAAATACACCTGAATCAGGATCGGCACCGCCAGCATGGCGATGATCAGCGGCTGTGCCAGGATCTGTTCGCCCTGGAAGCCGAACAGCAGTACCAGGGTGGCGAGCAGGGCCATCAACGAGATCGGGTGCATGTGCTTCAAGAGAGCATCCAGTCTGGCCTGACCGCCGCGCCGCAATACGCGGCGGCGCCACCACTGCGCGAACAGCACCGGGATGACGATGTACAGCAGCACCGACAGCAGCAGTGTGCTCCAGGGCACGGTGATGGAGGCGAGGCCCAGCAGCAGACCGACGATGGGGGCGAAGGCAAACACCATGATGGTATCGTTGAGCGCCACCTGGGTCAGGGTGAAGTGCGGTTCGCCCTTGGTGAGATGGCTCCACACGAACACCATCGCCGTGCAGGGGGCAGCGGCAAGAATGATCAGGCCGGCAATATAGCTGTCGTGCTGATCGGCGGGCAGGGCATCGGCGAACACGCCGCGGATGAAGAACCAGGCCAGCAGCGCCATGGAAAACGGCTTCACCGCCCAGTTGATGAACAGGGTGACGCCGATGCCGCGCCAGTGCTCCTTCACCTGCGACAGCGCGGTAAAGTCGATCTTGAGCAGCATGGGGATGATCATCAGCCAGATCAGCACCGCCACCGGCAGGTTGACCTGCGCCAGCTCCAGTCCGCCGATGAAGTGGAATAGCGCGGCGAAGAAGTGCCCCAGCGTGATGCCGGCAGCGATGCACAGGAATACCCACAGCGTCAGATAGCGCTCGAACACGCCCAGCGGAGCGCCGGCGGCTTCTTTGGCGATTACCTCACATTGCGCGGACATGGTAACAACCCCTTTTGCGCAGAGACGCAGAGGAAAACTGATTTCATCTTCTCTGCGTCCTCCGCGTCTCTGCGCCTCTGCGTTGGATGCTTTTGTTTACTGTTTGCTGGCCAAATCAGCCACCAGGGCGCGTACGCGTTCGCGGATTTCGTCGCGGGCGGCACGGAACACCGCCATGATTTCCTCCTCGCTGCCGGTGGCCTTGGCCGGGTCGTTGAGCGGCCAGTGGATCTTGCGCACGGAGGCGGGCAGAGCCGGGCAGTGTTCATCGGCGTGGCCGCAGACGGTGACCACCACGTCGGCGGCATCGATCATTTCCTGGGTCACCTTGGTGGACTCCTGGCCGGAGATGTCGATATCGGCCTCGGCCATGACCTTGATGGCGCGCGGGTTCTTGCCGTGGGCCTCGATGCCGGCGGACTGCACTTCGAGGCGGCCGGCGGCGAAATGGCGGCCCCAGCCTTCGGCCATTTGCGAGCGGCAGGAGTTGCCGGTGCAGAGGAACAGCAGGTTGAGTTTCTTGCTCATCGTTGTTTCCACATTAATCAGGGAGAAAACCGTTGATTTCTATTTGGTCCGCGAATGAACGCAAATTAAAAGATATTCACTCTCGCCAAGACGCCAAGCACGCCAAGACACCCAGCAACGAAACCAACCCTCCGGGTCGGCAGTTGCCGTCTTGCGGTTTTCTTTGCGTCTTGGCGTTCTTGGCGAGATTCCATTGACGTTTTCAGGTTCATCTCTCAATTCGCGTCCATTTGCGGACTCGTGTTTCGAATGTTCAGGCGCAGCACACCGCGCCGGGGCGATTAGGCATTTCACGAAGCGCGGTGTGGTCTGTGGCAAAGGGCGCCTGGTTGGCCACGCCCTCGGCGGTGATGCGCAGCACCTCCAGCGCCCAGGCCGGCAGCTCCGGGTGCAGGCGGTAATACACCCACAGTCCCTGGCGGCGATCGGCGACGATGCCGGCCTCGCGCAGCTGGGCCAGGTGGCGGGAAATCTTGGGCTGGATCTCGCCCAGGGCGTGGGTGAGCTCGCACACGCACAACTCGCTTTCGCCCCGCATCAACAGCAGGCAGCGCAGGCGGGTGGGGTCGGCGAGGGCGCGGAACAGGGATTCGGTGGTCAGTGGCATGGCGCTATATATACGCCAACCCATATATATGATCAAGCGTATGTAATGCGCAGCATGCGGCGGTGGCGGATCTCGCGCATTACGGCCCCGCGACCAATCCGGTATAGTAGCCGCCTGTTTTCCTTACTGATTCCCGCGCATGAAAACGCTACACGTCGACCTGGGGGCGCGCAGCTACCCCATCCACATCGGTCCCGGCCTGCTCGGGCGCGCCGACCTGGTGATTCCCTACGTCACCGGGACGCAGGTGATGATCGTCAGCAACGAAACGGTGGCGCCGCTGTACCTGGAGCGTACCCTGGAGGCCTTCAAGGGGATCCGCACCGAGTCGGTGATCCTGCCCGACGGCGAGCAGTACAAGACCCTGGAAACGGTCAACACTGTCTTCGACGGCCTGCTGTCCAAGCGCTTCGACCGCAAGTGCACCCTGGTGGCCCTGGGCGGCGGCGTGGTGGGCGACATGACCGGCTTTGCCGCCGCCTGCTACCAGCGCGGCGTGTCCTTCATCCAGATCCCCACCACCCTGCTGTCCCAGGTGGACTCCTCGGTGGGCGGCAAGACCGGCGTGAACCACCCGCTGGGCAAGAACATGATCGGCGCCTTCCACCAGCCGCGCTGCGTGCTGGCCGATACCGACACCCTCAATACCCTGGACGAACGCCAGCTGCGTGCCGGCATCGCCGAGGTGATCAAGTACGGCCTGATCAACGATCCGGAATTCTTCGCCTGGCTGGAGCAGAACATGAATGCGCTGCTGGCGCGCGAGCCGGAGGCGCTGAGCTACGCCATCGAACGCTCCTGCCGCGACAAGGCGGCCATCGTCGCCGCCGACGAGACCGAGGGCGGGGTACGCGCCCTGCTCAACCTGGGCCACACCTACGGCCACGCCATTGAGACCGGCATGGGCTACGGCGAGTGGCTGCACGGCGAGGCCATCGCCGCCGGCATGGTGATGGCGGCGGAACTGTCGCAGCAGCTGGGCTGGATGGATGCCGCTGACGTGGCGCGCGCGCGCCGCCTGTTTGTGGCCGCCGGCCTGCCGGTGCAGGCACCGGCCGAACTGGACGCCGCCCGTTTCCTCGAATTGATGGCGGTGGACAAGAAGGTACAGGCAGGCAAGCTGCGGCTGATTTTGCTGCGCGGCATCGGCCAGGCACTGATCAGCGACAGCGCCACGCCGGAGCAGATCAGCGCCGGCATCGCGCTGCATCGCAGCGGCGGCTGAGGCCGGGCGGTAAAGATCAGCCGCAGAGGGCACAGAGAAAAAAAACGATCATTACTCTCGCCAAGACGCCAAGTGCGCCAAGAAATGCCTTGTATCACCCATCAGGGTGCGGCGCAGAAGAATGGTTGGGGTGATATAGCTTGATGTTAAGGTTTTCTTGGCGCTCTCTGCGTCTTGGCGAGAGTTTCATGTATGTTGGGTAAAGCAGTGTAAACGGTTCTTCTCTGTGTTCTCTGTGCCCTCTGTGGCTCAAACAAAGGTTTCTTGGATGGACAATCTGGCCCCCTACGCAGCAGCCTGCACCCATTCACGCGGCCGCCGTCATCCCGAATCCGCACCGCAGTACCGCAGCGAGTTCCAGCGCGATCGCGATCGCATCGTCCATTCCTCCGCCTTCCGCCGCCTGGAGTACAAGACCCAGGTGTTCGTCAATCACGAAGGCGACATGTTCCGCACCCGCCTCACCCATTCCATCGAGGTGGCGCAGATCGGCCGTGCCATCGCCCGCGCCCTGCACCTGAACGAAGACCTCACCGAGTCCGTCAGCCTGGCCCACGATCTGGGCCACACCCCCTTCGGCCATGCCGGCCAGGATGCGCTCAACGACTGCATGCGCGATTACGGCGGCTTCGAGCACAACCTGCAATCGCTGCGCGTGGTGGATGAACTGGAGGACCGCTACGCCGAGTTTCGCGGCCTCAATCTCACCTACGAAACCCGCGAAGGCATCCTCAAGCACTGCTCGCAGGAAAACGCGCGGCTGCTGGGAGAGTTGGGCCAACGTTTCCTCGACAAGGGCCAGCCCAGCCTGGAGGCGCAGATCGCCAACGTCGCCGACGCCATCGCCTACAACAATCACGACGTCGACGACGGCCTGCGCGCCGGACTGCTCAGCGTCGAGCAACTGTGCCAGATCGAACTGTTTGCCGAACAGCACGCCGCGGTACAGCGCGCCTATCCCGAACTCACCGGGCGGCGCCAGGTGCACGAAATCATCCGCCGCATGATCAACCGCCAGGTGGTCGATCTGCTGGAGACCAGCCGCGGTCTCATCGAGGAGGCCGCGCCCGTGGATATCGACGCGGTGCGGGCCCACAGCGAACCCCTGCTGCGTTTCAGCGACACCATGCAGCAGCAGCACCAGAGCCTCAAGCGCTTCCTGCGCGTCAATCTGTACCAGCACTACCGCGTGCACCGCATGACGGTGAAATCGCAGCGCATCGTGCGTGATCTGTTCGGCGCCATCTTCGACGATCCGCGCCTGCTGCCCCTGCCGCACCAGGCCAACGTCGCCGCGCTGGAACAGCAGCACGGCCCCGCCGGCCGCGCCCGCGCCGTGGCTGACTACATCGCCGGCATGACCGATCGCTACGCCATCGCCGAACACCGCAAGCTGTTCAATCCCACCGAACTGACCTGACGGCGGCAACGCAGCGAACATAGCAAAACCCGCCGCAAAGACGCAGAGGCGCGGAGAAAATCACAATGGTATTTCTCCGCGGCTCTGCGTCTTTGCGGCACGGGGTCGAAGTGCCTCACATTCGCCTTGAGAAATCAGCGTCTTGGCGGCATACTTTCGCCCAACCGCAGGGGGCCCGCCGGCCCCTGAAACAACAACATAGAAGCCGGAAGCCGCGTCATCGGACATGCGTATCTACATGCAGACCCCCGTCACCGATGAACACGCGCCGCGTTATTACCACCTGTTCCTGCAGGAAGACCTGCTCGGCGGCTGGACCCTGGTGCGGGAGTGGGGCTTTCAGGGGGCGTCGGGGCGCGTGGTGCGCGAGCATTTCCCGACCCGGGAGGCGGCGGAGTCTGCTATCATCAGCGGGCGTGATGCACAGCTGAAACGTGGATACCGAGTGATGTTCATGCAGGGAGAGGAGCGACCCACATGATCCGGGCCCTTCGCCGTAACAAGGACCCAATGGCCGCCCCTCCCTATCTTTCCCATTACAAGCTGCGCGAGAACCCCTTCTCCGGCGGACCCCGCTACTTCTTCGCCGACCCCGAGCGCGCGCAGACCCTCAACATGTTGCAGCACCTCACCCAGTACAGCGAAGAGCTGCTGCTGGTGAGCGGCCCTGCGGGCAGCGGCAAGACCACCCTGCTGGAACAATACCTGGCGCGCGCCGACGACGACTGGAAGGTGTGCCGCGTCAGCGCCGCCGAAACCCCCGATCCCGCCGCCCTGTTCCTTGCCGCCGCGCGCTGCTTCGGCCTGCACACCGACGGCGTGGCGTCCGACGCCCTGCTCGGTGCGCTGCAGGAACATCTCAATCATCTGCAGCAGACCATGACCCCGGTGCTGGTGGTGGACGATGCCGACCGCCTGTCCGACGACGCGCTGGAGATCGTGGTGCGCCTCACCGAACTGCCGGGCGAACACGGCAAGCTGGTGCGCACCATACTCTTCGCCGACGCCGCGATCCTGCCGCGCTTCGACAGCCAGCGTTTCGCCACCGCCCCCAAGCCCCACCGTCTCGATCTCAAGCCGCTGGACGAGGCGCAGACCATCGCCTATCTGCAGCACCGTCTCGCCACCGCCGGATTCGCCGGTGGGCCGCTGTTCCAGCCGCGCGAACTGAAGCGCATCCACAGGCAGTCGCAGGGCTGGCCCGGCGGCATCAATGTACAGGCCCACGAGGTGTTGATGAGCAAACGCAAGAGCGGCGCCGCCGCTGCCTGGCCTTATCTTGCGGCCGGCGCGCTGATCGCCGCCGGTGGCGGCGCCTACTGGCATTTTTCCGGCGGCAACGTGGTGCCCGTTCCCGCCCCCCCGGCGCCGATGGCCGCCGCCATGCCACCGACGGCGGCACCGGAGCGGCCCATCCTGCGTTATGCGGGCGAGGCACAGGCGACCGCACTGGTGGTGCGCGGCGGCGAAACGGTGCAGATCACCTGCGTCGCGCCCGCCGCCGAACCGGCCGCGCCCCTGGCGCAGCCCATGCTGCGCGAAGTGACGCCGCCGATCGCCGCGGAACCACCGCCCGCACCGGCGGTGGCCGCCCCCGAACCCGTGCCGGCAGCCCCTGCCGTGGCCGAAGCCCCGGCACAAGAACCCGCACCGGCCGTGGCTCCTGCGCCCGAACCGGTCGCACCCGCCATGGAGGCTGCGCCCGTTGAGCCCGCCCCTGCGCCGGAAGCCGCAGTGCCCGAGCCGGCACCGGCGGAACCAGCTGCCCCTGTCGCCATGGAGGCCCCGGCCATGGCCCAGCCTGTGCCCGCCGAACCTGTGGCGGAACCCGCGCCGCCTGCCGTCGAGGTGCCGGTCCTGCCGGTGGCGGTGATCGAACGGGTGGAGCCGGACCCCGCCACGGGCAGCCGCCAGCCGCAAAGCCTGATCCTGTACGGCCGCAACTTCACGCCCCAGAGCCAGGTGACCGTGAGCTGGCGCGGCCGGCGCAAGGCCCTGGCCGCCGCCCAGGTACAGGTGCTGGACAGCAGCCGCATCGCCATCGAAATCACCACCGGCACGACGCCGGATACCTGGTCGGTGACGGTGGCCGACGCCGACGGCCAGGTGTCGGAGCCGTTCCCCTTCAAGGTGGAGGCGCCCAAGGCCGCCCCGGCACCCGCTGCCCCGGCGGCCCGATCCGCCGCCGCCGGCTTCCGCGACAGCGCCTGGCTCAAGGCGCGGGACCCGCGCCGCTACACGGTGCAGCTGGTGGGCGCCGGTACCGAGCAGGCGGTGCGCGATCACCTCAACGGTTACGACGTGCGCGGCGACATTGCCCAACTGGTCACCCGCCGCGACGGCAAGCCCTGGCACGTGCTGTTCTGGGGCGACTTCGCCGACCGCGCCGCGGCCGAGCGCGCCGTGGCCGCCCTGCCGGTGCCGCTCAAGAAAGTGGCGCCGTGGATCCGTTCCTATGCCGACGTCCACGGCGAAATGGCGGCGGGCGGCGTGGGTCAATAACCGGCACCATCCGTTCCCGGCAGCCGGCCGCCGCCGCCGCCGGGGGCGAGTAAAGCCCCGCTAACCTCTCTTCCCGCGCGGTTTCTTGCGCATTGAACCTCCCCCCTCAGGGCAGTATACTTCTTGACCCTTTTTGCCCGGCCTCCGGGCAAGTAGCCATTTTCGCCCGGTTTTTTTGCGAGACTTCACCTAAGACTAGTGGCCGTGAACGACAGACAGAGCATGCTCGGCGGGCTGTACAGCCCCGCCTTCGAAAAGGACAACTGCGGCTTCGGCCTGATTGCCCATATGGACGGCGCCGCCAGCCACTGGCTGGTGGACACCGCTATTGGTGCGCTGGGGCGCATGACCCATCGCGGCGCCATCGCCGCCGACGGCAAGACCGGCGACGGTTGCGGCCTGTTGATGAAGAAGCCGGACGCGTTCATGCGCGCGGTGGCGGCCGAACTGAAGTTCACGCTGGCCGACAACTATGCCGTGGGCATGGTGTTCCTCAACCAGGATGCCGCGCTGGCCGCCAAGGCGCGCAAGCAGCTGGAGCAGGACATGGCCGCGGAAGGCCTGCTGGTGGCCGGCTGGCGCGTGGTGCCGACCAATGCCGACGCCTGCGGCGCCGAGGCGCTGAAGACCCTGCCGCGCATCGAACAGATCTTCGTCAGCGCCCCCGCGGGCATGGACGAGGCGGCGCTGGAGCGTCACCTTTATATAGCGCGCCGCCGCACCGAGAAGGCCATCGAGGCCGGCGACCCGGCGTTCTACGTGCCCAGCCTGTCCAGCCGCGTGGTTTCCTATAAAGGACTGGTGATGCCGTCCTACCTGGCGGCCTTCTATACCGATTTGAACGACGAGCGCCTGGCCTCCGCGCTGTGCGTGTTTCACCAGCGCTTCTCCACCAACACCTGGCCGCAGTGGCGCCTGGCGCAGCCTTTCCGCTATCTCGCCCACAACGGCGAGATCAACACCGTGCAGGGCAACCGCTACTGGTCGGTGGCGCGCGGCCACAAGTTCGAGACGCCGCTGATCCCCAACATGGACGACGTGCGCCCGCTGGTGTCCATGACCGGCTCCGACTCCAACAGCCTCGACAACATGCTGGAAGCGCTGCTTGCCGGTGGCATGGACATCTTCCGCGCCATGCGCCTGCTGGTGCCGCCCGCCTGGCAGAACGTGGAGACCATGGATCCGGATCTGCGTGCCTTCTACGAATACAACTCCATGCACATGGAGCCGTGGGACGGCCCGGCGGGCATCGTGCTCACCGATGGCCGCCACGCCGCCTGCACCCTGGATCGCAACGGCCTGCGCCCGGCGCGCTGGGTGATCACCCGCGGCAACGGTACGGCGACTCCGGAGGAGGGCGACTATCGCGGCTGCATCATCACCCTCGCCTCGGAAATCGGCGTGTTCGACTACACCCCCGACGACGTCATCGCCAAGGGCCGTCTCAAGCCCGGCCAGATGCTGGCGGTGGACACCATCGCCTGCAAGCTGCTGCTGCCGCAGGACGTGGACACCATGCTCAAGGGCCGCCAGCCCTACAAGCAGTGGATGTCCGCGCACGTCAAGCGCCTGGAATCCGAGCTGAACGAGGCCGCCTCCGGTTCGGAGCTGGAGCGCGATGCGCTCGACGTGCACCAGAAGATGTTCCAGGTGAGCTTCGAGGAGCGCGACCAGGTGCTGCGCCCGCTGGCCGAGGCCGGCCAGGAAGCCATCGGCTCCATGGGCGACGACACGCCGATGGCGGTGCTGTCCACCCGCGTGCGCTCGCTGTACGACTACTTCCGCCAGCAGTTCGCCCAGGTCACCAATCCGCCCATCGATCCGCTGCGCGAAGCCATCGTCATGTCGCTGGAGACCTGCTTCGGCCGCGAGAAGAACCTGTTCGAGGAAACCCCGCAACACGCGGCGCGCCTGCTGGTGGATTCGCCGGTGCTGTCGCGCGGCAAGTTCGCCCGCCTGCTGGCCCTGGACAGCGCCGACTGCGCCCACGTGCGCATCGATCTGAACTATGCCAAGGGTGGCGAGCTGAAGGCCGCCATCACCGCGGTGTGCGACAGCGCCGTGGCCGCGGTGAAGTCCGGCAAGGTCGTCATCGTGTTGTCCGATCGTGCCCTCGGCGAAGACACGCTGCCGATCCACGCCCTGCTCGCCACCGGCGCCGTGCACCATCGCCTGATCAAGGAAGGCCTGCGCTGCGACGCCAACATCGTGGTGGAGACCGGCACCGCGCGCGACCCGCATCATTTCGCCGTGCTCATCGGGTTCGGCGCCACCGCCGTGTATCCGTACCTGGCCTACGAAGTGCTGCACGATCTGGTGCGCAGCAACGAAATCAGCGGCAAGGATCCGGTCAAGTTGATGGAGTCCTACCGCAAGGGCATCAACAAGGGTCTGTACAAGATCATCTCCAAGATGGGCATTTCCACCATCGCCAGCTACCGCGGTTCGCAGCTGTTCGAATCGGTGGGCCTGCACGAGGACGTGGTGGAGCTGTGCTTCAAGGGCACCACCAACCGCCTGTCCGGTTCGCACTTTGCCGATCTGGAAGACGATCAGCGGTTGCTGGCGAAGGAAGCGTGGAATCCGCGCAAGACCATCCAGCAGGGCGGCCTGCTCAAGTACCTGCACAACGGCGAGTACCACGCCTACAACCCGGACGTGGTGCAGACCCTGCACAAGGCCGTACGCAGCGGCGATTACGCCGACTATCTGGAATACGCCAGGCTGGTGAATGAGCGTCCGGTGGCGATGCTGCGCGACATGCTCAAGGTGCGCGGCGATCTCAAGCCCATTGCCATCGACGAGGTGGAATCGGAAGAGGCCATCATGCGGCGCTTCGATTCCGCCGGCATGTCCCTGGGCGCATTGTCGCCCGAGGCGCACGAGGCACTGGCCACGGCCATGAACCGCCTCGGCGGCCGCTCCAACTCCGGTGAAGGCGGCGAAGACCCGGCGCGCTACGGCACCGAGAGGATGTCGAAGATCAAGCAGGTGGCCTCCGGCCGCTTCGGCGTCACCCCGCACTACCTGGTCAATGCCGAAGTGCTGCAGATCAAGGTGGCCCAGGGCGCCAAGCCCGGCGAGGGCGGCCAGCTGCCCGGCGACAAGGTGGACAAGCTGATCGCCAAGTTGCGCTATGCCATGCCCGGCGTGGCGCTGATTTCGCCGCCGCCGCATCACGACATCTATTCCATCGAGGATCTGGCGCAGCTGATCTTCGATCTGAAGCAGGTCAATCCGCAGGCGCTGGTGTCGGTGAAGCTGGTGGCCGAGGCCGGCGTCGGCACCATCGCCGCCGGTGTGGCCAAGGCCTACGCCGACCTGATCACCATTTCCGGTTACGACGGCGGCACCGGCGCCAGCCCGCTGGCCTCGGTGAAGTACGCCGGCTCGCCGTGGGAACTGGGCATGACCGAGACCCACCAGATCCTGCGCGCCAACGACCTGCGCGACAAGGTGCGGGTGCAGACCGACGGCGGCCTCAAGACCGGCCTCGACGTGGTCAAGGCGGCGATGCTGGGCGCCGAGAGCTTCGGCTTCGGCACCGGCCCGATGGTGGCGCTGGGCTGCAAGTTCCTGCGCATCTGCCACCTGAACAACTGCGCCACCGGCGTCGCCACCCAGGACAAGGTGCTGCGCATGGAGCACTTCATCGGCCTGCCCGAGATGGTGATGAACTACTTCAAGTTCATCGCGCGCGAGACGCGCGAGTGGATGGCGAAGCTGGGCGTGCGTTCCATGGAAGAGCTCATCGGCCGCACCGACCTGCTGGAGATCATGCAGGGCGCCACCGCCAAGCAGCAGCGCCTCAACCTCACGCCGCTGCTGTCCGACGGCGGCGTGCCGGCCGACAAGCCGCGCTTCTGCACCGCGCCGAAGAACGAGCCCTTCGACAAGGGCGAGCTGGCCGAGCAGATGGTGCGCGACTGCCTGGGCGCCATCGAAGGCAAGAAGGGCGGCGAGTTCCATTACGCGGTGAAGAACGTGAACCGTTCCATCGGTGCGCGCCTGTCCGGCGAAATCGCCCGCCGTTACGGCAACCAGGGCATGGGCGATACGCCCATCACCCTGCGCCTCACCGGCACCGCCGGCCAGAGCTTCGGCGTGTGGAACGCCGGCGGCCTGCACATGGTGCTGGAAGGCGACGCCAACGATTACGTCGGCAAGGGCATGGCCGGCGGCCGCCTGGTGATCCATCCGCCCAAGGGCAGCCGCTTCCACAGCCAGGAGACCAGCATCATCGGCAACACCTGCCTGTACGGCGCCACCGGCGGCACGCTGTACGCCGCGGGCCTCGCCGGCGAGCGTTTCGCCGTGCGCAACTCCGGCGCCCATGCGGTGGTGGAAGGCGTCGGCGATCACGGCTGCGAATACATGACCGGCGGCGTGGTGATGGTGCTGGGCCAGACCGGCCTCAACTTCGGCGCCGGCATGACCGGCGGCTTCGCCTACGTGCTGGACCTGGATAACGGTTTCGTCGATCGCTACAACCACGAGCTCATCGACATCCACCGCGTCGGCACCGAGAAGACCGAAGCGCACCGCGCCCACCTGCGCCAGATGCTCGAGGCCTTCGTGGCCGAGACCGGCAGCGCCTGGGGCCGTCACATCCTGGATCACTTCGCCGACATGGTGGGCAAGTTCTGGCTGGTGAAGCCCAAGGCCTCGGAGATCGACAGCCTGCTCGAAACGCTGTTGAGCGCCGCCTAAGACGTAGCGAGATTATTGAAAGTCATGGGAAACGTTTTCCAATTTCTGCAAGTGCCGCGCATCGATCCGGAGAAGAAGTCCGTCGAGGTGCGCATCAAGGAATACGCCGAGATCTACGGCCAGTTCGACAAGGACGGCGCCGCGGCGCAGTCCGATCGCTGCCTGGCCTGCGGCAATCCGTACTGCTCGTGGAAGTGCCCGGTGCACAACTATATCCCGCACTGGCTCAAGCTGGTGGCCGAGGGCAATCTGTTCGAGGCGGCGGAACTGTCGCACCGCACCAACTCCCTGCCCGAGGTGTGCGGCCGCGTCTGCCCGCAGGATCGCCTGTGTGAGGGCGCCTGCACCCTGAACGACGGTTTCGGCGCGGTCACCATCGGTGCGGTGGAGCGTTACATCACCGACAACGCCCTGGCCCAGGGCTGGCGCCCGGACATGTCCCGCGTCAAGGACACCGGCAAGCGCGTGGCGGTGATCGGCGCCGGTCCCGCCGGCCTCGGCTGCGCCGATGTGCTGGCGCGCAACGGCGTAAAAGCCGTGGTATTCGATCGCCATCCCGAGATCGGCGGCCTGCTCACCTTCGGCATTCCCGAGTTCAAGCTGGAGAAGACCGTCGTCAAGCGCCGCCGCGAAGTGATGGAAGGCATGGGCATCGAGTTCCGCCTCGGCATCGAAGTGGGCAGGGACATCGCCTTCGAGGCGCTGCTCAACGAATACGATGCGGTGTTCCTCGGCATGGGCACCTACAACTACATGAAGGGCGGCTTTCCCGGCGAGGACCTGCCCGGCGTGCATGCCGCCCTCGACTTCCTCATCTCCAACATCAACCATTGCCACGCCTACGAAAAGAGCCCGGCCGACTACGTCAGCATGAAGGGGCAGCGCGTGGTGGTGCTGGGCGGCGGCGACACCGCCATGGACTGCAACCGCACCTCCATCCGCCAGGGCGCTAAAAGTGTCACCTGCGCCTATCGCCGCGACGAGGCCAACATGCCCGGCTCCAAGCGCGAAGTGGCCAACGCCAAGGAAGAGGGCGTGCAGTTCCTGTGGAACCGCCAGCCGGTGGAAATCGTCGGCGAGGATCACGTCGAAGGCGTCAAGGTGGTCACCACCGAGATGGGCCCGCCCGACGCGCGCGGTCGCTGCACGCCGCAGGTGGTGGCCGGCTCGGAGGAGATCATCCCCGCCGATCGCGTGCTCATCGCCTTCGGCTTCCGTCCCAGCCCGCAGCCCTGGTTCACCCAGCACGGTATCGATACCGACGAGCGCGGCCGCATCAAGGCGCCGGCCGCCGGCCAGTACAAGTACCAGACCAGCAACGCCAAGGTGTTCGCCGGCGGCGACATGGTGCGCGGTTCCGACCTGGTGGTCACCGCCGTCTGGGAAGGCCGCCAGGCCGCCGAAGGCATCCTGGACTATTTGAACGTCTGATTAAAACCGTCGCGGAGACGCAGAGACGCAGAGAAAATTATTGCGACACGATCGCGGCAATCGCCGTGATGGTTGCCAAGCGATAACCCTCTGCGTCTCCGCGTCTCTGCGACAGAGGGTTTTCGTTGATGGCTGAACTGAAGAACGATCGTTTCCTGCGCGCCCTGCTCAAGCAGCCGGTGGACGTGACCCCGGTGTGGATGATGCGCCAGGCCGGACGCTATCTGCCGGAGTACCGCGCCACCCGCACCAAGGCCGGCAGCTTCATGGACCTGTGCAAGAATCCTGAGCTGGCCTGCGAGGTCACCATCCAGCCGCTGGAGCGTTTTCCCCTCGACGCCGCCATCCTGTTTTCCGACATCCTCACCGTGCCCGACGCCATGGGCCTGGGCCTGCGCTTCGCCGAAGGCGAGGGGCCGATCTTCGATCGCCCGGTACGCACGGCGGCCGACGTGGACAAGCTGTTCGTGCCGGACCCGGAGGGCGAGCTGAAGTACGTGATGGATGCGGTACGCACCATTCGCCGCGAGCTGGACGGGCGCGTGCCGCTGATCGGTTTCTCCGGCAGTCCGTGGACCCTGGCCACCTACATGGTGGAAGGCGGCTCCTCCAAGGAGTTTGCCCAGGTGAAGGGCATGCTGTACGACCGCCCCGACCTGATGCACAAGCTGCTCGAGGTGACCGCGCAGGCGGTGACGCAGTATCTCAACGCCCAGGTGGACGCCGGCGCCCAGGCGCTGATGATCTTCGACACCTGGGGCGGCGCGCTCACCCCGCGCGACTACCAGGAATTCTCCCTGCGCTACATGGCGCAGATCATCGCCGGCCTCAAGCGCGAGGCCGACGGCCGCAAGGTGCCGGTGGTGCTGTTCACCAAGGGCGGCGGCCAGTGGCTGGAGCCCATGGCCGAGGCCGGTGCCGACGCCCTGGGCCTGGACTGGACCGTGGACATCGGTGCGGCGCGGGCGCGGGTCGGCGCCAAGGTCGCCCTGCAGGGCAATATGGATCCGTGCGTGCTGTACGCTTCGCCGGAACGCATCCGCAGCGAAGTGGCCGCCATACTCGCCGCCTACGGCCAGGGCTCCGGCCATGTGTTCAACCTGGGCCACGGTATCCACCAGCATGTGAACCCGGAGCACGCCGCAGCCTTTGTGGAGGCAGTGCACCAGTTGAGTGCACCCTACCACCAGTAAAGTCGGCATGCCGTGCGCAATGCGTCCTGGCCGGATTCTCTCCCTCTTAAACCACAAAAAAAGCCCGGTATTTCCGGGCTTTTTTATGGTTTAGCATATGGGCAGGTACTAATAATATTGCTTAATAGTACCACTGGCTTTAGTGTTAAGCAGTTCACATAAATGGAGGCGCAGACATGCGGATGATTACGGCGGGGCAACTGTTGTTGTTGCTGGCCGGCATCGGGATGATGACCGTTTCCCATGGCGCGGATGACGACTACCTCAAGGCGCTGAAGGAGGAGACCCAGGCGCTGACCGGGGGTGGAGCGGCCCCTGCCGCGGCCGCCCCGGCTCCGGCGGAGGCAACCAAGCCGCAGCCGGCCTGGTCGGCGGCGGGACAGGGACTGGGCGAGGGGCTGCCGCCCGATCTGTCGCACGAACAGTTTGAGGCGGCGCTCAAGAGCAGCTACTTCGGTACGTTCATGTTTTACGCAAAACTGAACGCCACGGACAAGGCGGCTGTCTATCAGGCCTACAAGGAAGACGGGCAGATTGCTCATATTCGAGAGAAGACGACCAGCCTGCTGAAGCGCTGACGGCAGGCGGATCCACTGGGGGAAGATGATGAAACAGATGCGACGGGTTTTCGGTGTGTGCGCCGCGGTGCTGGCCGGCGGTGTATGGGTGGGTGCCGCGCAGGCACTGGATGTGAAAATTACCGAAAGCCGCGAAACGGTGACGGTGCAGCACCACGGCAAGCCGTACGTGATCCAGCGCGAGCAGGATCCGGCGCACGTGGTTGACGCCGCCTGGGGCAAGACCTCGCGCAAGTGCCCTCCCTTCTGTCTGCAGCCCAACGTGCCGCTGCCCGGCGTACATGCGGTGGGCGAGCTGGAGGTGCTGGACTTCATGGAGAAGAAGGTGAACACCGGCCAGGGCCTGCTGATCGATTCGCGCCTGCCGTCCTGGTACATGTCGGGGACCATACCCGGCTCGATCAACATTCCCTTCACGGTGTTCGGTGAAATCCCCACCGCGGCGGACGTGGAAAAGGCCTTCAAGCTGCTGGGCGTGGAGCGCCGTCCCAACGTGGGCGGGCTGCGCCGTTCGCTGGAGCGGCAGTTCGCTGCCTGGGACCTGTTCGACGCGCGCTACAAGACGGCCTACTGGGATTTCACCAACGCCAAGGAAGTCGTGCTGTGGTGTAACGGCCCCTGGTGCGGTCAGTCGCCGCGCGCCATCAAGAACCTGGTGAAGCTGGGCTATCCGCTGGAGCGCATCCACTACTATCGCGGCGGCATGCAGATGTGGAAGGTGCTGGGCCTGCCCAGCGTGGTGCCGGAACCGAATACGGTGATGTTCGAGGTGAGCGGCGGCGAGTAGACGCTGCTGCCGTCACGGCAAACGACCAAGGCCGGGGCAACCCGGCCTTGGTCGTTCTGGAGGGCAGGTAATACGCGGGCGGTGAGCGCTGCGAGTTCATTCACTTGTATCTACAGGTGAACAAAGACGCAGGGTGCGCACCGCGCACCAACAACGCGGGTCGGAAAAAGCAAAAGGCAAAATCCAACGCAGAGGCGCAGAGGCCGCAAAGAAAGGCAGGTGTTGCAGGGACCCTGTTTATCGGGCGATGACCGCCTGTCAGGCAATGCCGGCCTTGGCGTGGTGCAGATGCAGGACCCGCTCCGGGGGCGAACGATTCGCCGAGAGGACTCGGCTCCTTGTATCTTGCAACTGGTATCTGCGTTGTTCGCCCGCGGAGCCGGGCTCCTACTGAATGACGAAGTCGGTGAAGTACAGGGCTTCCAGGCCTTCCCGCTTCAGGCCGGCGTGGGTTTCCAGCACGCCGCGCAGTTCCTCCAGCGCCTGCTGCCGTACCTGTTCGCGCACCTGCACGTCATACATGTTGTCCACGGTCTGTGCCGACAGCAGCGTGATCAGGGTGTGGCGCACCGGGCCGGTGTGGGCCTGCAGCGCCGCCAGCACGGCGGGGTCGCGGCTCATGGCCTGCACCCGGACCTGCATGAAGCGCACCTTGCCGGCGCTGTTGAGGTTGACCACGATGGCCGGTTCCAGGGCCAGGTAGGGGCTGGCACCGGCGCTGCCGCCGCCGGAGGCGGCGATCGCCGGGGCACTAAGGACGTTGCACAGCAGGAGGGCGGCGAGCAGTCGTTTCATCGTAGGGCAATCGGGTGGGTTAGGGCGGATATCATGCCATGGTGTTAGAACAGGGGCTAGGCTGAAAACCTTAACCTGTCCGCAAATGAACGCAAATATTCATCATGTGACAAGGGATGGTCGGTTCACTTGGCGGGTGACGCGTTGCGGCTGCTCCGGCCTCGAGCCTGCCGATTTATTTGCGTCCATTCGCGTTCATTCGCGGACCCGATTGCCGTTAGCCGCCCGATACCGCTGCGCTCTATCGGGCCTACGCCCTAGGGGCTAGGGAATGTGCTCGCTTCGCTCGATTTTTTTAGAACAGTTGTGCGCGCAGCGCACTCCTCCCCTAGCCCCTCATCCCTAGTCCCTAGCCCCTTTCTTCTTCGCCCGCGGGTGCGCCGCGTCGTAGACCTTGGCCAGGTGTTGGAAGTCGAGGTGGGTGTAGATCTGGGTGGTGGCGATGTTGGCGTGGCCGAGCAGCTCCTGCACCGCGCGCAGGTCACCGCTGGATTCCAGCATGTGGCTGGCGAAGGAGTGGCGCAGCATGTGCGGATGCACCGGCACGGCGAGGCCCTGGGCCAGGGCGCGGCGGCGCATGTGATCCTGCACGGTACGGCCGGCGATGCGCTTGCCGCTGCGGCCGAGAAACAGGGCGGAAGTCGCCGCCGCGCCGGATTGCAGATGGCGCCGTTGCAGCCAGGCGTGCAGGGCGGCGAGGGCCTTGCGGCCGACGGGCAGGACGCGGGTCTTGGCGCCCTTGCCGGTGACGCGCACCGTGGCGTCGTTCATGTCCACGTCGGTGCAGTCGAGCCCGACCAGCTCCGCCAGGCGCAGGCCGGAGGAATACATCAGCTCCATGATGGCGCGGTCGCGCACGGCGGCGTCGTCGTCGCCGGGGATTTCCAGCAGGCGCGCCGTCTGATCCACGTCCAGGGTCTGCGGCAGCTTGCGCGGACTTTTCGGCGCCGGGATGTCCTGCGCCGGGTTGTGTCCGGCGACGCCCTCGCGCAGCAGGAAGTTGAAAAAGCTGCGGATGGCGGAGAGTTCCCGCTGCAGGCTGCTGCCGCCGATACCGGTGCGGTGGCGCCAGGCCACGTAGGCGCGCACCTGCGGCGCACTCAGCGCCGTCCAGTCGGCGATGCCCTGACGGTCGCAGAAATCGCACAGGTGGCGCAGGTCGCGCAGGTAGTTGTCGAGGGTGTGGGGCGAAAGACGGCGTTCGTGGCGCAGATGCTGCGCGTAGCGCTCGACCCAGTCCAGCGCCGCCGTCTCCATGGCGTCAGGCCGTGAAGTCCTTGCCGAGCAGGCGCGCCAGCACGGCGCCCAGGTAGCGCAGGAAGGTGGTGCCCATCTCGGCGTGGAAACGGCGCGGATCGATGCTGCCGATGCCGATCAGGCCGATGCACTGCCGGCTGTCCGGCGCGAACATCGGTATGACGGCGCCGGAGGCCAGTTCGTCCGCCGCCTTGCCGAACAGGAACTGCGCCTGCGCCGTCGCGATGTGGCCGCACACCGGTTCGCCGCGTTCGATGATTTTGTCGAACAGCTGGCGACTTTTGTCGCTGTCGGCGTCGAAGCGCTTCAGTTCCACCGCGTCGGCATGGAAATCCTCGCGCAGGCCCTCGCGCAACCGGCGCAGCAGCTCCCCGCTGCCGCGGGTTTCCATCAGGCCGAGGATCAGGTGTTCGATGCGTTCCAGCAGGTGTTCGTTGTCGCGCGCGGTCTGGGTCAGGTGTTGCAGCTTGCGCTTCAGCTCCTGGCGCTGTTCGCGCAGCACCGCCACCTGGCGCTCGATGAGCGACACGGCGCCGCGGGCGTCATGGGGCAGTTCCAGGTCGGTCAGCAGATAGTCGTGGCGCAGAAAGAAGTCGGGCTGGCGGCGCAGGTAGTCGGCGACGGCCGCCTCGCTCAGTTCGGTTTCCTTCGCTTCGAGTGGTTGTGTACTCACAAATCGATCTCCCCCTGAAAAACCCGTGTCGCCGGTCCCGTCATCCACAGCGGTGCGTCGCCGCCGTCCCAGCGTATGGTAAGACTGCCCCCCGGCAGGTCGACGCGCACTTCCTCATCCAGTTCGCCCCAGCGCCTGCCCACCGCCACCGCCGCGCACGCTCCGGTGCCGCAGGCCAGGGTCTCGCCGGCGCCGCGCTCATACACGCGCAGGCGGATGTGGCCGCGATCGACGATCTCCATGAAGCCGACGTTGACCCGGCGCGGAAAGCGCGGATGCGACTCCAGTTGCGGGCCGAGCCGTGCCACCTCCGCCGTGGCCACGTCCTCGACGCGCAGCACCGCATGGGGGTTGCCCATGGATACCGCGCCGATGGTGAGCGGTTCGCGGCCGATCTCCAGCGGATACTTGTCCGCCTCGACCTCGGCGGTGAAGGGGATCTGCGCCGGGTCGAAGCGGGGCGCGCCCATGTTGACGCGGATCTCGCCGTCGGCTTCCACGTACAGGGTGATCACCCCGGAGGCGGTTTCCACCACGATGGCGTCCTTGTCCGTCAGCCCCTCGTCGCGCACGAAGCGGGCGAAGCAGCGCGCGCCGTTGCCGCACTGTTCCACCTCGCCGCCGTCGGCGTTGAAGATGCGGTAGCGGAAGTCGACGCCGGTCTGGCCGGGCTTTTCCACCAGCAGCAATTGATCGCAGCCGACGCCGAAGCGGCGGTCGGCGAGAAAGCGTACCTGTTCGGTGCCGAGGCGGATGTCGCGGCGAAAGGCGTCGATGACCACGAAGTCATTGCCCAGGCCGTGCATTTTGACGAAGGAAAGGTGCATGGGGAGTCAGGTTACCCCTAGTCACCGGCCTTGAAAAGGGCGCTGTCGCAGGCCAGGTAGTCGCGGTAGATGCAGCGGTCCATCACCACCCAGATACCGGCGGCCCGGGCGCGCAATGCAGCCGCCTCGTTGACCACACCATCCTGCAGCCACAGCGCCGGAATCTTCAGTTCGATGCAGGCGTCGACGATCTCGTCCACGTGTTCCGGTGCGCGGAACACGTCGACCAGATCGACCGGGCCGGGCAGGGCGTGGAGGTCGGGTACGGCGCGCTCGCCCAGCACTTCATCCAGCGCCGGCCGCACCGGCACGATGCGGTAACCGAACTGTTGCAGGGCCTGCGCCACGCAGTAACTGGGGCGGCTGGGCTTGGGCGACAGGCCGACCACGGCGATGGTGCGCAGCCGGCGCAGGCGCTGGCAGATATCTTCCCAGGACGGATTTGTGAAATGATCATTCATCCAAAATACCCCCGCTGCTCTCGCCAAGACGCCAAGTGCGCCAAGAAAAACAGGGCAGTACGCCCGCAAGGCCGATACACCGATCGGTGTGCACGAGAGCCGGCAGCCGGATTTCCCGCCTTCTCTGCGCCTTGGCGTCTTGGCGAGAGTTCATTGGCCGTTTTACGCTCATGGCAAAAATCCACTGACGGTGAAATGGCGATCGCTGACCACCGTGACGGCAAGGTCGAGGTCGGCGGCGCGGAGTTGCGCCTGCACCTCGTCGACCGTGTAGGCGGCGAGCAGGGAATGAAAGAAGTCGTGGCGCAGCACTTCCGGCTCGCCGGCGGCGTACTGCGCCACCATCGCCTCGGCCGTCGCGCGGCTGTCCGGGCGCATCAGGTCCATGACGAACACCGCGGCGCCCGGCGCGCCATGGATGAGTATGCTTTGCCACAGCACCATTGGGTCGGCCAGGTGGTGCAGCAGGCTGTTGCAGATGAGGGTGGCGTAGCGCGCCTGCGGCAGTTCCGCACCGGGCAGGTAGCCGTGGATGTAGCGGATGCGTGATTCCAGATCGCTGCCGCGCTGCTGTGTTTCAGCGAGGCGCAGCATGGCGGCGGCGCCGTCGACGCCATGCAGGGTGCAGGCGGGAAAGGCGCGGGCGTAGCGTCGGGTGATGTCACCGGGGCCGCAGCCGAGATCGAGCACGGCGCCCTGCGGTTCCAGGCCGGGGAACTGTTCGCGGAACAGGGCGATGAAGCGGTCGTGCGGTGCGCTGAAGTCGGCCTCGGCATAGGCGCGCGCCTGGGCCGCTTCGTCCATCAGTTCGGGTTCGGCGACCCGTTCCATCATTCCGGCAGCAGGCTTTCGCCGGCGTACAGCGCGGCCAGGGTTTCGCGCTGGCGCACCAGGTAGCTTTGGTCACCGTCCACCATCACCTCGGCGGCGCGCGGCCGCGAGTTGTAGTTGGAGCTCATGGAAAAGCCGTAGGCGCCGGCGGAGCGCACCGCCAGCAGGTCGCCCTCGCACAGTGCCAGCGCGCGATCCTTGCCGAGGAAGTCGCCGGTTTCGCAGATGGGTCCGACCACGTCGTAATGCTGCGCCGGCAGGTCGCTGCGCGGCACGACCGGGACGATGTCCATCCAGGCCTCGTACAGCGTGGGCCGGATCAGGTCGTTCATGGCCGCGTCCACCACGGCGAAATTCTTGTGCGCGGTGTGCTTGAGGTACTCGACCCGGGTGAGCAGGATGCCGGCATTGCCGATGATGGCGCGGCCCGGTTCGATGATCACTTTGAGGTCGCGCCCGGCGAGACGATCCAGCAGCGGCGCGGCGTAGTCGCCGGGCAGGGGCGGCGTTTCGTCGCGGTAGGTGATGCCGAGGCCGCCGCCGAGGTCCAGGTGGCGCACGGCGATGCCGCGCCGATACAAGGTGTCCACCAGCGCCAGCACCCGGTCCAGCGCATCGACGAAGGGACGGGTCTCGGTGATCTGCGAGCCGATGTGGCAGTCGACGCCGACGATTTCGATGTGCGGCATTTCGGCGGCGCGGGCGTAAACCTCGGCAGCAGCCTCGATGTCGACGCCGAACTTGTTTTCCTTCAGCCCGGTGGAGATGTAGGGATGGGTCTTGGCGTCCACGTCGGGATTGACGCGCAGCGACACCGGCGCGCGGCGGCCTATCTCGCCGGCCACGGCGTTGAGCCGCTCCAGTTCCGGTGCGGACTCCACGTTGAAGCAGTGGATGCCCACTTCCAGCGCGCGGCGCATTTCGTCGGCGCGCTTGCCGACGCCGGAGAACACCACCTTGGCGGGATCGCCGCCGGCGGCCAGCACCCGTTCCAGTTCGCCCACCGAGACGATGTCGAAGCCGGCGCCGAGACGCGCCAGCAGGTTCAGCACGCCCAGATTGGAATTGGCCTTCACCGCGTAGCAGATCAGGTGTTCGTGTCCCGCCAGGGCGGCGTCGAAGGCGCGGTAGTGACGCTCGATGGTGGCGCGGGAGTAGATGTAGCAGGGCGTGCCGTATTTGGCGGCCAGGGCGGACACGTCGAGCTCTTCGGCAATCAGGCGGCCGTCGCGGAAATTGAAATGGTTCATGATCTCGCAGGTATTAACGTGGTTCGGCACTTTCCTGCACCCCGCCCGCAGCGGGCTGGCGCATTGATTCGCTCCCGGCGAATTGTTTTTGTCCACCGTCCTGCGGCAGGTAGAGGTCGCCCCGCGCACCGCAGCCGCCCAGCATGCTGGCAATGCCGAGTATGACGATGACGGCCCAGAGGGCATACTGTCCCCAACAAAAGCGCATGCGCGTATACACCCGGGTAGCGGAAAAGTCGCTACAGTATACCTGCAACCGCCCGCCGATTTCAGGAGACCCGCAATGGAGCTGATGAGCGAATCCGAGTTCAACCGCCACATCGACGACACCCTGCTCGCCATCGAAAGCGCCATCGATGCCGCCGACACCGATCTCGATTACGAAAACAGCGGCGGTGTCCTCACGGTGCATTGCGGCAACGGCTCGCAGCTCATCATCAACCGCCAGACACCGGTGCGGCAGCTGTGGCTGGCCACGCGCAGCGGCGGCTATCACTTCGACTGGGATGACGACGCCGAGGGCTGGGTGCGCGACAGCGACGGCGCCCCATTGACGGAGGTGCTGGCCGGGGAACTGGCGGCGCAATGCGGCGAAGCCCTGGAGCTGTAGGGTGTGCACCGCGCACCTGTGCAGCCGTCGGGAAAAGACGGTGCGCGCTGCGCACCCTACGCAGGGCCGTTGAATCCCGCGCTTCCCTTGCGCCACACCAGGGTGCGGTTGTCCGCCGGCATGGCGTAGTCCTGCCATAGCACCAGGCCCGCCGCCCGCGCCAGGGCGTCCAGGGCCTCGAAATCGCGCACCCCGCTGGCGGGATCGCGCTGGCGCAGCCAGGCATCGAAGCGGGCGTTGCTGTCGGCGGTGTAAGCGCCGCCGTAGTTGAACGGCCCATACAGCGCGAACACGCCCTCTGCCTCCAGCAGCCTCCCCACCCCGGCAAACATGGCCTCGACCGCATCCCAGCCCATGATGTGTGCGGTATTGGCGCTGAATACCGCGTCCACCGTATCCGCCGGCCACGGCCCGGTGCGTACGTCGAGGGGGAGCGGCGGCAGGAGGTTGGGGCTGTCCGCCTCGGCCAGCCAGGCCTGGATGGCCGCGTGGTTTTCCTCCAGATCGCTGGTCTGCCACAGGAGATGGGGCAGTTCGGGGGCGAAATAGACTGCGTGCTGGCCGGTGCCGCTGCCGATCTCCAGCAGGCGGCGCCGGCCGGCCAGCACTTCGCGCAGCACGGCGAGTATCGGCGCGCGGTTCTGCAGGCAGGATTCGGCTATGGGCTTCATTGGCTTGTGTCGGTTGTCGCTGTTGTTCGACAATGGGCGCGCCGAGGAGATAAATCAATGTCCGCCGGCCGGTGCCAGCCGGCCAGGAGCGGACGGAGGAGTGGATAAGACGTGATGCGACTGGCCTGTTTTTTCCTGTTGAGCCTGCTGGCCCTGCCGCTGGCGGCGGCACCCGACGGCGCCGAGCTCTATGCCCAGAACTGCGCCGTCTGCCATGGCGCCGACGGCCGCGGCGGCGTGGGCGTGCCCCTGGCCCTGCCCAGCTTCCTGCCCAGCGTCGACGACGACTATCTGACGGCCACCATCCGCAACGGCCGCCCCGGCCGGGTGATGCCCGCCTTCACCCAGCTGCGCGACGACCAGGTGCGGGCCATCATCGACTATCTGCGCCACTGGATGCCGGCCGGCAGCACGGTGGTCAAGCTGTCCAGGGAGCCGGTGCACGGTGACGCGCAGCGGGGCAAGACCCTGTTCGCCCAGCGCTGCGCCGCCTGTCACGGCGCCCACGGCGAGGGCGGTCACGGCACCGGCGTCACCTTCTCCCGCCCGCGCGACCTGCCCATCATCGCCCCGGCATTGAACAATCCCGGCTTTCTCGCCGCCGCCACCGATCAGATGATCAAGACCACCCTGATGAACGGCCGCGAGGGGACGCCCATGGTGTCCTTCCTCCAGCAGGGGCTGTCGGAGCGCGACATCGACGACGTGGTGAGCTACGTGCGGTCCTTCGCCGGCACCGTGCAGGGCTGGCGTCCGGGCAACGACGACACGCCGATGCTGGAAATGGATTCGCCCTACAGCCTGGCCGAGACGGTGGAGGCGGTGAAGCGCGCCGCGGTGGGCAAGAACTTCCGCATCATCCGTGAGCAAAGCCTGGAAAACGGGCTGTACGCGCCGGGCGAGGAAGGCCAGGAAACGACCATCATCTATTTCTGCAATTTCAACTTCATCAACCAGGCACTGGCGCTGGACCCGCGCGTCGGCCTGTTCATGCCCTGCCGCATCACCGTGGTGGAGCGCGCAGGCCAGGTGAAGGTGATGAGCATCAACCCAAAGTATCTCAGCCGCCTGTTCAACAATGCCGAACTGGACAAGCCCTGCGAGGAGATGCACCAGGTCTATCTGGGCATCATGGAGGAGGCCACGCTATGACCCGGTGCAGGACATTCGTGATGCTGGCCGTGATCTGGCTCGGCCTGATTCCGGCGGCGGGTGCGGAGTCGCTGTTCATGGCCCGCTCCAGCCAGGCCTTCCCGGAGACCATGACGGTCCTGCAGGAGGTCATCGCCCGGCACGGCTATACCGTATCGCGGGTGCAGCGCGTCGACATCGGTCTCACCGGCAGCGGTTTCCAGACCGACATGTACCGCCTGGTGTTCTTCGCCAAGCCGGACGAGCTGCGCGATCTGTCGCAGCGCTATCCGCATCTGATTCCCTACCTGCCCTGGCCCATCACCATCTTCGCCGAAGGGGAAGAAACCCTGCTGGTCACCGCCAACCCGGCGGAGCTGCGCGCCCTGGCCGTCAACGACGAACTGGAACAGCTGTTTCAGCGCTGGAGCGGCGAGTTCCGCGCCATGCTGGAAGAGGTGAGGAAGAGGGATTAAAGGCAGTTACAAGTTACAAGTTACAAGTTACAAGTTACAAGATAACCCCCACACAATCTTGCTTGTCACTTGTCACTTGTCACTTGTCACTTGTCACTTGTCACTTGTCACTTGTCACTTGTCACTTGTCACTTGTCACTTGTCACTTGTCACTATCAACACCCGGTTCAACTCATTCTCGATGCGGCGCTTGTAGTTGAGGAAGTGTACCGTCTGCACCTTGTTGACGCCCTGCTCGCCGAGAACGGCGCGCGACATGCCGATGTCGGTGATGTAGATGGGATAGGACTGGCCGCTGCGGCGCAGTTCCAGCACATGGTGCACCACCGCACCGAACAGGTCCGCGCCGTATTCCAGTGTTGAAAACTCCCGGTCGCCGCAATACAGGGTGAAGATGGTCTTGCCGTTCTCGTCGTGGTCGACGATGACCTGGAGGCTGAAGTACTGCTGCTGATAGGCGGCACGGAATTCCGGCGCCTGGCGTTCCAGCTTGTGGCGCTTTTCGCTGTCGCGGCTGATGATATAAAACTCGACGCCGTCCGCGCCGCTGATCTGCTGCCCTTCCTGCATCAGAAAATTGATGCGGTTAAGAACCGCTTCAAAGAAGCGGCTGTACTGGCTGAGCAGCAGGGTGGTGTCGAAGAGCGGCAGCGTTTCATGGAACAGCGAGCCGCGCTCATCCAGTACGTAGACTTCCACCGTATCGCTCTGCACGCGATAGAAGAACTGCACCCAGCCGCTGCGGTTGCGGCTGTAGATGACCGGTAGCACCGAGTCTGGAAATATCTGCGCGTCCAGCACCACCGGCCGGAAGACGGTGGCGGGCCGTCCCAAGGCGGTGAACAGAGCCGCTTCGCTGGGAACGGCTTCGTAGTGCAGCGCGTCGCCTTCGAGAGACAGCAGATAGTAGCCGCGGCCCACGCCGACGACATAACGGCTGTTCTGCGTTGCCTTGGCGCCGTACCAGGTGGCGACCAGGTCATGGAACAGTTTTTCGATACGCTGCGCCGCGATGTGGCCGCGCTGGGCACTGGTGCCGAAGACCTGGATGCGGGGCGGCGCCTCGCCGCGCGACGGCGGCGCCCACTTGAAGTACTCGCAGAAGAAATCCATCAGCCCCTTGCCGCGGCGGAAGTGATAGGTGAGCACTTCGCGCCAGCTGGTGACGATCACCAGATCCATGGTCTGGATCAGGTTCCTGCCGGTGCCGCCGTAGCTGAGCGCATCGGGGCGGCCGCTGGAGATCGCCTGGCCCAGGCTGAGCGAGGTGAACGAATCCAGTTCGTTGTTCACGAACAGCGCGCTGTGCACAATGCGCGCCGGGCCCGCATACTCCTCCAGCGAGCGGGTGTCGAGACAGCCGGCGGGAAACAACGCCTGCATGCGCTCGATGATGGCCTTCAGCTCGTTGGAGGTCAGTTGGGTGATCTTGGGGTAGAGCACCACTACCGTGTGTTTGTCGATGATGCCGTTGAAGTAGCACCAGGCCATCAGCTCGATGATGTTGCGGGCGCGCTTGATCGGCGTGGCCAGCCGCATTTCGTCGCTGGTGAGCGTGCCGCGGTACAGCTGCCAGCCTGCCTGCTGCTGTTCGTCCAGCAATTCCTCGACCGTAATCGCCGCTTCGCGCAGGTCGGCGTTGATGCCGCGGTTGAGCAGTTCGACCTTGCCGGCCTTGCGTTCGAAGGCTGCGTAAAGCTTGCGGCCGAGCACCGTAAGGTCGCGCTGGCTGATCAGCGACAGGCCGGCATAGCGGCGCGCGAAGTCGGACAGGAAGCGGTAGCTGACGGTAAGTGCGTCGAACAGCAGGCGCCGCTCCTCGGCCACCCGCTGCACCTTCCAGGTGTGGCGCGAGTCCATCACCCGGAGGTCGGCCGGAGTCCAGCCCCAGCGCTGGGTCAGCGGCAACATCAGTTCGCGCTGCCAGCTTTCCTCATGGTTGCGGCGCTCCTCGCTCAGGTTCTCGCCGGCTTTGAAATAAAAGGCGCGGCGCGCCAGCTTCAGCCGTTGGCGATCGCCCTGGTTTTGCAGGTATTCCTCCACCTTCTCCAGCATCATCAGATAGGGATCGAGCCGGCTGACGTTGTCCTCGTTGTCGTACAGCGCCTTTTTGAAGCGCAGGCTGAGCAGGTCGATGTGCGGGTATTCGTTGGCGTAGCACTCGATCAGCAGCAGCTTGAGGGCGGCCTTGTAGGGTGAGTCGATGCCCTTGTAGGTGTGCCACAAGGCGGCGCCGAAAAACTCCTCGGCAGGGATATGGGTGAGGCCGCCGAAATCGAGATGGTCGCGGACATGGAGGAAACGCTTTGCCTGCAACCCGCCCACATATTCTTCGTAGTCGCTCTCGTGCGACGGCGGTACCAGCCACCACAGCGGCGCCTGTCCGGCGATGAGTATGGCGGTACGGTAAAACTCTTCCAGCAGCAGGTTGTGCTGGGCCGAGCCGGAGCTCTCCTCGGACAGGGGCAGGACTTCGCCGTTGCGGAAGCGCTCGACGTTGACCATGTAAAAGTGCACTTCCAGATCGAGGGTCGCGGCCCAGGCCTCGATGGCACTGGCCTTTTGCTGCAGCAGGGCGAGCTGGGCCGGGCCCAGGGCCGGGTCGTGGCAGACCCAGATGTCGAAATCGCTCTCTTCCGAGTAGGCGATGCTGCCCGGGCTGCCGATCATGTAAAGGGCGAGAATGGGGAACTGGCGCAGGTGCTGGCGCTTGAGCTCGAAGCTGCGGCTGATCCGTTTGGCCGCTTCCAGCTCGCGTCGGGCGGGCTCGTGCCGGAACAGGCCGGCCGGTGTTTCCTTGGAGGCGAAGCCCGGCAGCAGCGGGTGATTGATGTGAAACAGCAGCGGCAGGATGTCGAGCACGTCGCGCTGACGCTCGCGCAGGGCGTCCCGCGCACGCAACAGGCGCGCATGGTTGAGCTTCATGAAGCGGTGGCGTACCGCCTTGAAGTCGATGTCGCCGTCAGTGTGTGTCGCCGTGCTGTCGCCGCTCATGATAAACGTCAGGGATTGACCGGATCGCAGGAGCCCTGGCGCAGCCAGACGCCGTCCTGGCAGCGCAGTAATTCATCGCCGCTGCATACGTAGTCGCCGCGGCCATAGGCGACGCCGTTGAACTGGCAGGCCGCCAGCTCGCCCACCTGCTGGGCCCGCTCGGCATAGCGCTCATCGGTTTCTTCCAGGATCGGCGAGGTGCGCTTCTCAGGATCCGGCGCGCCGACGTGGGGTGCTGCAATGCGTTCGGACATGGCTGTTCTCCCGTTACCTACCCCCCTGAAGGATACCGGCAGGAGCAGGGAAACGCCACGTATGCGTCCCGAATACCCGGCGAACCGGCGACGGCGGGCCGCACTCCGGGGACGGCGCCGGAGGAGCCGCTCAGGGCGGCAGGCGGGGCGGGTGCGGGCGGCCTGGAAAAATGCTTTAAAAACCCATTGTTAGGGCGCGAGAAATAATGCGGGGAGGCAGGGCGATCATCCTGCGCGCAGGACTGGTGGATGCGCTGTGCTTATCCACCCTACATCGGTTACTTCGCGGCCTCAGGCGTGGCATCCCAATAGAGGATCAACACAAGGCCGGAAAGTACCAATGGCGTGACCACGAACATTGTGTAGTCCATGTGCGCTCCGGCTTTGTCCATGGCTTCCAACAGAGGCATACCTATTTGTGGCCGGGTGAAATAGTACACCGTTGTCAGGAATATCTCGGTCAGCCACAGCGCAAGAACCAGAGCAGATAATGCAGCGATTCTGACGATGGCACCGGTTCGGAACAGTAGCGAAAAAGCCAGCGCACTCAGTGCAAGAGGAGCCACGACGATATAGAACCATGGGAGAAACAGAAATCTTGGTGTTCCCGTCAAGAGTAGTACCGTGAAGAATGGAACGTACAGCGCCAGAAAGATTCCTGCTATGACCCGGACCGGTTTGCGTCGGATTTTTTCTCTTGCAGAGCCTTTGGCGTGTTTCATGTGGTGCACCAGTCCAGTATGCAAATCACAGGGGTACAGGAAGCCGAACAGCCCCTGCGGTCCCTACTTATATTCCTCTGCCCGCTTTGCGCTGCCCCTGACCTTGTCCACCGGATAGCGCTCCTCGTTGCGCGCCATTTTGTCCTTGACCGCCCGGATCAGGTCGACGTTGAGGCGATCGGCGATGCGGATGAGGTAGATCTGGATGTCGGCCAGTTCCAGGCGCACTTCGTCCAGTTTTTCCGGGCTCAATGCTTCGCTCTGTTCGGCACTAAGCCATTGGAAATGCTCCACCAGTTCGGCGGCCTCGGCGATGAGGGCCATGGCGAGGTTCTTGGGATTGTGGAACTGCTCCCAGTCGCGCACCTTGGCGAACAGGGCGAGGCGCTGGCGCAGGTCTTCGAGGCTGTCGCTCATGGTTCCCGATCTCCTTCAATCAAGCAAAAACACTGTTGTTCTCGCAAAGACGCCAGGCACGCCAAGAAAAACAAATGCTCCTGTTTGCCCTGCGTCGTCGCGCCTTGACGAGAGTGCGGCGGGCACGGTCCGCCCTGTGAATGCTTCCGGTTGTGCGGTCATAGTTTTGCAACCGGGCGTTAACGGATGCGCCAGTTGTCGGTACTCACCTTCAGCTGCCGCAGCCGCGCAGCGAGCAGGTCGGGAAAGCGCTTGTACCAGGTGGCGTTGAGCGGCGAGGGGTGGGGCAGCGGATGCAGGCGCAGGAGGCGCTGCGTGCCGTCGCGGGCGGTGAGGGTGATCTCGGTGTGTTGCTCGAAGCGATCCTCGCGTTCCCAGAAGGCTTCCAGCTGCGCCTTCACCGCCTTGTCCTGGTTGATGGCGAACCAGAGAAAGGCCTCGCGCCCCAGGGTGATGATGTCCCGGCCGCGCCAGGTGTGCAGCAGCAGGTCGGCCACCAGGGGCTGGAACTGCTTCTTTACCTTGGTGGACCAGGCCTTGTTGCCGATGGGCTTGTAGGGGACGGTGTTGGCCCAGAAGAACATCCTGCCGACTTCCACCGAGGCGGCGAAGTCGGGCAGCGGCTTGCCGTACAGGTGCTGGTACAGCGGTCCGCGCACCTTCTGGCCGCCGGCGCCGATGAAGGGCAGGCCGTGCTGCACCTCGTCGCGGCCCGGATCGCGGCCGAAGAAGGCGACGCGCACGTCGGGGGCACCGAGGCCGATGATGGGATCGAGCGGACTCTTGCCGCAGTCCCGGTAGACCGGCTCGTCGATGCCGGCCAGTTCGCGGGCGAGGGGGACAAAGGCGTCGTGCAGGGTTTGCGTGTTCATGAGCGATAGCGGGTGTCAGGAGTGTGCCGGGCCCATAGTCTACCGCAGACGGCGCCGGGTACGCCGCGAGATGCAGGTTCAGGGCGGCGGCCGGCCGGGGCGGAAGCGGTAGTAGTAGTCGTAGCAGGGCTGGCACAGCGAGTGGCTGATCCGCGGCGGCAGCCGGTCGACCCAGGCCGGCACCCAGTCCCAGTGTTCCGGCTGCACCGCGCGCTGCACGCGGCGGCAATGGCTGCACTGCACGATCAGGCCGTGATTGTCGCGGTAGCGGGTTTCGTCCGGCGGCTGCGCTGCCCCGGCATCGGCGTCTTGGGGCCTGGTAATGGTCAGGTTGTTGATGATGATGATCACCTCGCCGCTGGCGAGGGGATAGCTCTTCTGGTGAAAGCGGCGGTACACGCCGCTGCTGGAGCACTCGTAGTCATGCTGCCAGACCAGGCGCTCGCGCAGCACCTGGGCATAGGCATCGCGGTAATACGGCTGCAAGGGGCCACTGATGGCGTGCAGCAGCGGAGTGCCCAGGGGAAAACGCTCGGAGATGCCCGGCTCGCCATGGTTGTCCTGCGCAAAGCGGTACCAGGCGGGATTGAAGTAGCACAGCCGCAATTCGCTATCGAGGGCGTACACCGCGCCGTGCTCGTTCTCCAGCGTGCCAAGCGCAAACTTGTCCAGCGCCGCGGCAAATCCGGGGGCGATACGCGCAGTGGGAAGCGGGCTGCTGGCGGGTGACATGGGCATGTGGCCGTAGCGAAACGCGATGCATCAGTATCGTACTAACCCGGCGTATTTGCCATAGTCGTTCAGCGGGCAATGGCGGCGAACGCGGCGTGCGTCAGCGCCGCCAGATCGGCCGGCGCCAGTTCGATTTCCAGGCCGCGGCGTCCCGCGCTGACATAAATGGTGGCATGCCCGCGGGCGGAGTCGTCGATGACGGTGCGCAGCGCCTTCTTCTGCCCCAGCGGGCTGATGCCGCCGACGACGTAGCCGGTGGCGCGCTCGGCGTCGGCGGGACGCGCCATGTCGGCGCTGCGGGCGTTCAGCGCGGCGGCCAGCTGCTTGAGGTTGAGCTGGTTGGCCACCGGCACCACCGCCACCACCAGCTCCCTGCCGTCGAGTTGCGCGAGCAGGGTCTTGAACACCCGTGCCGGGCTCAAGCCCAGTTTGTCCGCCGCTTCCTCGCCATAGGCGGTCGCGGCCCTGTCGTGTTCGTAGCTGTGTACGGCATAGGTGATGCGCGCACGTTTGGCGGCGTTGATGGCGGGCGTCATGGCAGCCCGGCGGTAAAGCGCTGTACGTCGCTCATGGCGGTGTACTCGGCCACGTCGATGCCGGCCTTGTGGAAGTCGATGGCATCGGGGAAACCGCTGGCCTGTTCGCCGCGCCGCTGCGCCTCCTCGACCCACTGCCGCGACCAGCGCGCCAGATCGGAGAGCGCCGTGTCGTCGAATGCCCCGGCGGCACAGGTCAATGCCTCCCAGAAGCCGCTGCGCGACAGGGGCCGGTAGAGCGCCGCGACGGCGCTGACGTTCCGCTGTTCCAATGCCTGACGCAGGCACTGCACGTTTTGCTGCATCAGGACGGCGCGGGCCTGGTCCAGGTGCCGCTCCACTGTTTGCCTGATCGCCTGGTACACCGGGCGCGCCTGCTCGCCGGCATCGGCGCCGGACGCGACGAAAGTCTGCAAGGCGGTCAGGGCGGCGAGGTGCTGCTCGCTGCCGGGCGCATGGCTGGCCAGGTGGCGGCAGAAGCCCTCCACTTGCTCCACGGTGAAATGCAGCGACAGCACGTCGTCGGCAGTCATGGCGTCAACGCGGCCTCCAGGTGCGCCTCGCTCACGGGATAGGTGAGCACTGCGTGGAGAGGGTGGATCACCCGCAGCTTTTCCACATGCGCGAGATCGTCCTTCGCCGCCAGCACGATGACCCTGGCCTGCGGCGCGTACTTCACCAGCGAGTGCAGCAGCACGTCGAGGTTGCTGATGTTGGTGGCCTGGTAATAGGTGCTGAAGGCGTAGATGAAATCAGCCACCACGAAATCCGGTGGCTGCTTCTTCAGCGCGGCCAGCGCCTTGCGCTGGCTGTCGAAGCGCATCTGTTCCATGCCGAGGCGTTGATACAGCGCTGCAAAGTTGGGGTGTTGCGGCGCTTCGATGATGGAGTAGAGCAGGGGCCGGGTCATGATGTCGGCATACCTTGCGCCAGGGCGAGTTTTGCCGCGCGGCTGAGTTTGCGGATCGCCGCCTCGCGCTTGCATGCGTCGGAACGGCTGGCTGCCGGTTCGCAGTGCAGCAGCGCCACCGGCCGACGGGCACGGGTGTAGCGGGCGCCGAGCCTGTCATCGTTGTTGTGCTCGTCGAGGCGGCGCGGCACATCAGTGGTCACGCCGGTGTACAGCGTGTCGTCGGCGCAGCGCAGCAGGTAGACGAACCAGGTGTCGGACATGATGGGGGGAGTATACCAATCCGGGGCGCTTGTTTTGGCGGGGATTTCGGTCCCCTGCGCCGTGTGGTGGTGCGCGCTATCGCGCGGATTGATTTTTGGTGCGGGGAGCCGCCCCGCGCGCGGGTTACTTTTCTTTGTTCGGCCAAAGAAAACTAACGAAAAGAAAGGCCGCCCGATTGCCGCGCCCTGCGGGTTCCCTGTGCTTCTCGCCCGAATCGGCGCTCGCCTACGCGCCGTCCCTGGCGCGAAGGCGAGGACAGGCCATCCATGGCCTGTCCCCTTCGGGCTTCTCCCGATTCGGGCTGCGATGCTCGGCGCGGCAGACGGGGGGTAAACCGAAAGTCAAAATCAAAACCCAAAGTCAAAACCGCTCCGTTTCCCGTAGGGTGCGCACCGCGCACCATTCTTCCGGTAGGCACGGCATTGGTGCGCAATGCGCACCCTACATCGTCATGTGTGCGCGCAGCGCACACCATCCAGCGCGATGCCGTCAGGCGAGCCGGATTTGACGTTCAAACCCCTCTGTCTCGCCGAGCAACGCAGCCCGGGGCGGAATAGCCCGCAGGGGGCGTGCCATGGATGGCGCGCATTTCTCCGTCGGCACACGGACGTGCCGTCGGAGAAACCCGTCCCGGGCGAGTAGCGCAGGGAACCGCGATAGCGGCGAGACATCGGGGCGGCCTTTTCTTTCGTTAGTTTCTTTTGGCCGCGCAAAAGAAAGTAACACGTCATCCCCCGCCTAAATCAGGGCGCGCAGCGCACAACACACACGGCACAGGGGATCGAAATCCCCCGTCAAAAAAAGATCACTCGATCGCCTGACTCCGCAGGTAATCCTCATAAGTACCGCTGAAGTCGACGACACCCTGCGGCGTCAACTCGATGATGCGGGTGGCCAGCGAGGACACGAATTCGCGGTCGTGGCTGACGAAGATCAGGGTGCCGTCGTAGTTTTCCAGCGCCAGGTTGAGCGACTCGATGGATTCCATGTCCAGATGGTTGGTCGGCTCGTCCATGAGCATCACGTTGGCCCGCTGCAGCATCAGCTTGCCGAACAGCATGCGGCCCTGTTCACCGCCGGAGATCACCTTCACCGACTTGCCGATGTCGTCCTGCGAAAACAGCAGGCGGCCGAGGGTGCCGCGGATCACCTGTTCGTCGTCGCCGGGGCGGGCCCAGTGGCTCATCCATTCGAACAGCGGCATGTCGTTGGCGAAGTCGGCGGCGTGGTCCTGGGCGAAGTAGCCGAGGGCGGCGTTTTCCGACCACTTGATGTCGCCCTTGTCGGATTCCAGATCGTTCACCAGGCAGCGCAGCAGGGTGGTCTTGCCGATGCCGTTGGGGCCGATGATGGCGATGCGTTCGCCCACTTCCACCAGCAGGTTGAGATTCTGGAACAGCGGCTTGCCGTCGTAGCCCTTGCTGAGGCCTTCCACTTCGAGCACGTTGCGGTACAGCTTCTTGTCCTGGTTGAAGCGGATGAACGGATTCTGCCGGCTCGACGGCTTGACCTCGGCCAGCTGGATCTTGTCGATCTGCCGCGCGCGCGAGGTGGCCTGCTTGGCCTTGGAGGCGTTGGCGGAGAAACGGCTGACGAAGGTTTGCAGCTCGGCGATTTGCGCCTTCTTCTTGGCATTGTCGGCCAGCAGGCGCTCGCGCACCTGGGTGGCGGCGGTCATGTATTCGTCGTAGTTGCCCGGATAGACGCGCAGCTCGCCGTAGTCCAAGTCGGCCATGTGGGTGCAGACCGAGTTCAGGAAATGGCGGTCATGGGAGATGATCACCATGGTGCTGTTGCGCGCGTTGAGCACGTCTTCCAGCCAGCGGATGGTGTTGATGTCCAGGTTGTTGGTGGGTTCGTCCAGCAGCAGGATGTCCGGGTCGGAGAACAGCGCCTGCGCCAGCAGCACGCGCAGTTTCCAGCCGGGCGCCACCGCGCTCATCGGGCCGCTGTGCTGTTCCACCGGGATGCCGACGCCGAGCAGCAACTCGCCGGCGCGGGCCTCGGCGGTGTAGCCGTCGAACTCGGCGAACTGCACTTCCAGGTCGGCCACCTTCATGCCGTCGTCTTCGGTCATTTCCGGCAGGGCATAGATGCGGTCGCGTTCGTGCTTGATCTGCCACAGCTCGGCATGGCCCATGATCACCGTGTCGAGCACGCTGTACTGCTCGAAGGCGAACTGGTCCTGGCGCAGCTTGCCCAGGCGCTCGTTGGGGTCGAGGCTGACGTTGCCGGCGCTGGGTTCCAGGTCGCCGCCGAGGATTTTCATCAGCGTCGATTTGCCGCAGCCGTTGGCGCCGATGAGGCCGTAGCGGTTGCCGTCACCGAACTTGACGGAAATGTTTTCGAACAGGGGCTTGGCCCCGAACTGCATGGTGATGTTGGCGGTGGTGAGCACGGCGGTGTTCCAGGTTGCTGTGTCGGACTAAAACGTACTGACTGGCGCAGGTGGTGCGCCAGGAAGGCGAAGTCCGCGGGATTCAATCGGGTCTTGTTGTCTCCGGCGGGCGAGGGGGCGTATGCCGGAGCGGCGCTATTGTCGCATAGGCGATGCCTGCCCGCATCAATTCCGCGTAAAAAACAGGGGCAAACCGCGGCTGGGGGTCAATTCAGGCGCGACGCGGGCGGCCGCTTGCGCTACCCTGCGGCCCTCTTACATCAGGGCAGAGGCCGTAGCGATGAAATGGTTTTTCCGCATCTTTTTCCGCACGATACGTCTCGTGCTGACACCGTTGATGTTGTTGTGGGAGCGGCTGACGCCGCCGCGCGCCCTGGTGCGCACGGCGGAGCGGCAGCAGCAGGTGGATGCCGAGACCGGCAGGCTGGCCTTGTACCAGTTCCGCGCCTGTCCCTTTTGCATGCGGGTGCGGCGCGAAATGGCGCGCCTGGCGCTGGGGATTGAGCTGCGCGACGCCCAGCACGACGCGGCGCATCGTCTGGCCCTGCAGCAGGGGGGCGGCGAGATCAAGGTACCCTGCCTGCGCATTGACGGCGCGGACGGGACCACCTCCTGGATGTACGAGTCGGCGGAGATCATCCGCTATTTGCAGGAGCGCTACGCCGGCTGAGGGCCGGCGCCTACTTGTCGCCGTCCTTTTTCAGCATGCTCTTGAGGTCGGCGAAGGGATTGAAGGTGGCAGCCTCCTGTTTCGGTGCCGCCAGGCCGTCATAGCCGCGCACCTTGTCCACGTAGCGCTGGTGTTCGTTGTCGTGGCAGTAGAGGCAGAGGTTTTCCCAGTTGCTGCCGTCGGGCGGGTTGTTGTCGTGGTTGTGATCTTTGTGGTGGACGGTGAGCTCGTGCAGGTTGGCCTGGGTGAACTCGCGGGCGCAGCGGCCGCAGATCCAGGGGTGGATGCGCAGCGATTGCTCGCGGTAGCCCTCCAGGCGTTTTTCGCGCTCCTTGTGGACGCCGGCCACCAGCTTGTCCAGCTTGTTGTGGTCGATGGGTTTGCCGGGGGTGCGGCGCGGATCGGACATGACGGTTTCCTGGGATAGGGCTGTTGTGCAGTAGATTCTATACGGCAAAAACAGTTCACCGCAAAGGAGACAAAGAAATCCAAAACCTCAATGCAGAGACGCAGAGGCGCGGAGAATACGGAGATTGGCAATAGTCATCCTTTGCGGCCTCTGCGTCTCTGCGCCTCTGCGTTGGATTTTTTGTGTGCACTTTTTCTCTCAAGCCGCGGCTGATTGCTGCGCCTGGGCCCGATTCAGCGCCGACAGCACGGCCTTGAGCGAGGCGCTGACGGTGTCGTGGTCCAGGGCCGCGCCGCTGTAACGGCGGCCGCCGACGTTGATCTGCACGTAGGCCGCCGCCTCGGCATGGGTGCCGGCGCCGATGGCGTGTTCGCTGTAGTCCACCACGTTCACCTGCTCGCCGCTGTGCCGGGTCCAGGCATCGACGAAGGCCGAGATGGCGCCCTCGCCCCTGCCGTCCAGGGTGCGGGCATTGCCGCGTTCGACGATGTCGGCGGCGAGGGTGTCCACCGCGCCCTCGCGGTCGAGACGGTAGCCCAGCAGCCGCACCGGCGCCTGGTCGGCGACGAAGTGGGCGAGGAACAGCTGGTGGATGGTGGCGCTGTCGATCTCGCCGGCGCGGCGCTCGCTTTCGCGCTGCACCAGCTGCGCCAGTTCCACCTGCATCCAGCGCGGCAGGCTGAGGCCGTAGTCGCGCTCCAGCACGAAGGCCACGCCGCCCTTGCCCGACTGGCTGTTGACGCGGATCACCGCCTGGTAGTCGCGGCCGAGGTCGCGCGGGTCGATGGGCAGGTAGGCCACCTGCCAGTGCTCATCCGGCTTCTGCAACTTGAGGCTCTTGCGGATGGCGTCCTGGTGGCTGCCGGAAAAGGCCGTATAGACCATTTCGCCGATCCAGGGATGGCGCGGGTGCACCGGCAGGGTGGTGCACTCGGTGTAGGTCTGGATGACGGCGTCCGGGTTGGAAAGATCCAGCTCGGGGTCGATGCCCTGGCTGTAGAGGTTCATCGCCATGGTGACGATGTCCATGTTGCCGGTGCGCTCGCCGTTGCCGAGCAGGGTGCCCTCGACGCGGTCGGCGCCGGCGAGCACGGCCATCTCCGCCGCCGCCACCGCGCAGCCGCGATCGTTGTGGGTGTGCACCGACACGATGATGCTGTCACGGCGGCTGACGTTGCGGCAGAACCATTCCACCTGATCGGCGAACACGTTGGGCATGGCGCTTTCCACCGTTGCCGGCAGGTTGATGATGCACCGCTGCTGCGGGGTCGGCTGCCACACGTCGGTCACCGCATCGCACACCTCCACCGCGTAATCCATTTCGGTGTTGGAGAAGCTCTCGGGCGAATACTGGAACACCCATTCGGTGGCCGGGTATTTGGCCGCCTCGCGCTTGAGCAATTGGGCGCCGCGCACGGCGATGCCCTTGATGGCCTCGCGGTCCATCTGGAACACGCGCTCGCGCTGCACCGTGGAGGTGGAGTTGTAGACGTGGACGATGGCGCGCTTTGCCCCCTGGAGGGCCTCGAAGGTGCGCACGATGAGGTCCTCGCGCGCCTGCACCAGCACCTGCACGGTGACGTCGTCCGGGATCTGTTTTGCCTCGATGAGCCAGCGCACGAAGTCGAAATCCGGCTGGCTGGCCGACGGGAAGCCCACCTCGATCTCCTTGAAGCCGAGTTCAACCAGCAAGGCCCACATCTTGCGCTTCTGCGCCACGTCCATGGGCTCCAGCAACGCCTGGTTGCCGTCGCGCAGGTCGACGCTGGCCCAGATGGGCGCGCGTTGGATGCTGCGGCTGGGCCACTGGCGGTCGGCCAGAGCCACCGTCGGGGCGGGGCGGTATTTGCGGTGGTCGAAGGCGGTCATGATCGCTCCTGCGTCGCGGTGACAAGTTTCAAGTTGCAAGTTACAAGGGCAAGAAAAGGCGCAGATGCGCCGGGTACTGTGGCGGCCCTTGTGGGGCGTTGCCGTTGCCGCATCCTCGTGAGAATTGGCAGGTTTGACCCGATGTTTGCGGGTTGGTGAAAGATTACGCCAGCGGCTGCGGCAGGTGCTTGCGAAGTTTTGTAATAGATGGAGGCATTAAGCAATAATGTTGCGCGGTTAGGCGAGGCGGCGCCATAATCACCTTGTCACTTGCAACTTGCCACTTGGAACTGCCTTTATATGGAACTAGACCGCTACGACCGCCGCATCCTCGAACTCCTGCAACAGGATGGCCGCATCAGCAACCAGGAACTGGCCGACCGCATCGGCCTGTCGCCCTCCCCCTGCCTGCGCCGGGTGCGCGCCTTGGAGGAGTCGGGCCTGATCCTCGGCTACCGTGCCCTGCTCGACGCCAAGGCGCTCGGCCTGAGCCTGATGGCGCTGATCCACATCTCCATGGACCGCCACACCCCGGAGCGCTTCGCCAATTTCGAGGCCAGGGTCGCCGCCCTGCCCGAGGTGCTGGAATGCCTGCTCATCACCGGTCAGGACGCCGACTACCAGCTCAAGGTGGTGGTGCGCGACATGGAGGCCTACCAGGAGTTGTTGCTCGACAAGATCACCCGCATCGAGGGGGTGAGCGGGGTGCATTCCAGCTTCGTGATGCGCAGGGTGGTGGACAAGACGGCTTTGCCGGTTTGAGGATTAGTTTCGAGTTTCGAGTTTCGAGTTTCGAGTTTCGAGTTTCGAGTTTCGGGTTTCGGGTTTCGGGTTTCGCGTAGGGTGCGCATTGCGCACCAGCGGCACCAAGCGCAGGCAATACGGTGCGCGGTGCGCACCCTACGATGGCCCGTAGGATGGGTAGAGCGCAGCGAAACCCATGCGGTTGTCGGAAAAGATGGGTTTCGTTGCACTCTACCCATCCTACATTTGGTTCTTGGGCAGTGTGTGCACCTACGTTTGTTC
The DNA here is from genome assembly GCA_002840095.1 of Gammaproteobacteria bacterium HGW-Gammaproteobacteria-1. GTDB lineage: Bacteria > Pseudomonadota > Gammaproteobacteria > Thiohalomonadales > Thiohalomonadaceae > Sulfurivermis. Next base: position 452,001 of record PGZL01000008.1, read on the forward strand.
GTTTCGTCTCAGGGCCTCGACCGGCACCAGATGGTGCGCGGTGCGCACCCTACATTGGCCGGAAACAGTAGGATGGGTAGAGCGCAGAGAAACCCATGCGGTTGTCGGAAAAAGATGGGTTTCGTTGCACTCTACCCATCCTACATTTGGTTCTTGGGCAGTGTGTGCACCTACGTTTGTTCGTTTCGTCTCAGGGCCTCGACCGGCGCCAGATGGTGCGCGGTGCGCACTCTACATTGGCCGGAAACAGTAGGATGGGTAGAGCGCAGCGAAACCCATGCGGTTGTCGGAAAAAGATGGGTTTCGTTGCACTCTACCCATCCTACATTTGGTGCTTGGGCAGTGTGCGCACCCTACATTTGTTCGCTTCTTTTCAAGGTGAACTTCTCGCCGAACAGCACCGGCCGGTAGCTCATCTTTACCCTGCGTAAATTTTCCAGGCCGAGGTCGTCGCCGACGTTGATGTAGTCGCAGTCGGCGTAGGTGCGGGCATATTCGCGGAACAGGTATTGCGCCGCGCCGGGGATGGCGAAGTTGGTCTTTTCCACCAGTACGCTGGCCATGTTGCGGCTGATGCGTTCGCCGAAGGTGAAGCCTTCGATGCGATTGTCGACGATGAGGCACAGGCCGCTCAGGCCGAGCGCGTCGTAGTGGGCCAGCGCCCGTTCTATCCCCTGCCGCTCCAGTTCCACGCTGGCGATGAAGTCGGCCACGGCGGTGCCGTGCAGCCCCTCCAGTCTTGCGCGCATCCACTGGCTGAGCAGTTCGCGCATGCCGTCCCAGTGCCTGCGGTGCAGCGGTTCGATGCGGTGGTTGGGATGGGCGCGGCAGAACTGATTGATCTCGCTGCGCTTGGTCTTGTAGCTGTTGCCGCGCAGCTCGATCAGATCGGCGGTGCGGTAGATGTAGTCGGGGAAGGCCGGTTCCAGCAACCACGCCCCGTCGTCCAGATGGGGCGAGCGGCCGTCGCCGTCCAGTTCCAGCAGGCGCGCGAATTCCGGGCTGACGTAATCGACGCGGCTGTCGCTGACGTGATGGTTGTAGCTGTCCATGATCTCGACGCAGGTGCGCAGGGCGCGCGCCTGGTTGCCCGCCGCACCGATGGGCGGCAGCAGCATGCCGAGCTGGTTGCCGTTGAGGCTGAACAGGCAGAAGCAGTCGTCGATGATCTGGTAGAAGCCGCTCATGCGCGACAGCCACATGAAGTTGTTGCTGAAGCTGAGGTCGGCCACCAGGAAATCGCAGGCGTCGACGTGGCTGTCGAACAGCGCCTTGGCTTCGATGGTCAGCGGCAGCAGGCGGTATTCACCGGCGGACAGAAAACGCTGTGCCGGGAGCGGGCGGACGGGGAGGGGAACGATCGGTCGGACGGTGGTGGGCGTCTGGCCAAATATGTGGGGTTCGGATGTTTCTGTACTGCCGATCTCAAGGTTACCGAGCATACACGCTCCGCAAAGGACCTCTTGTTGCCGATGGGGTGTCGCGGGAAAGACCGCACGGTCTGTCAGGTGGGAGCCTCGCGGCTTCCTGCCCCGGACGCCGTTGTTATAACGGAGCGGCGGGGGGAAAAGAAGAGGGTGGCGAAAATATTTTGTTTCGAGTTTCGAGTTTCGAGTTTCGAGGTTCGAGTTTCGAGGTTCGGGATGGCTCCGCCCCATGGGTGCGAAACCCGCAACCCGAAACTCGAAACTGCTTCTAGCGCCAGTGCAGAAACGGCGCCACGGTGAAGTAAAGGATGACCAGGATGACGGCGGCGTAGGCCAGCAGGCGCAGGGGCTCGCGGCGGAAGCGGCCGGCCAGGGTTTCGACGCGGCCTTCCTGTTGTTGGGCGGCGTAGTCGGCGCGGGCGTTGCGGGCGCGCTCCTGCTGGTAGTCGTCGATGAGGCGGCGGGCGGTTTCCTCGTCGCCGGCATGGTCGTCGCGCAGCCAGAGGGCGGCGACGGAGATGCCCCAGCGCCCGGCCTGGGTCTCGTAGTATTCGACGCGGTGGGCGTCGAGCAGGGCGCGCACCTCGTCGGCCTCGTCGTCGGGTACGCCGTTGAGCCGGAACAGCAGGATGGGCATGGTCAGGGGGCCGTCGGGGTGTAGGGCACCAGGATGCGCAGGGTGCGCGCCTGCGCCGTGCCCCAATGCAGGTATCCCTGGCAGACCTGCTTGCGGGTGTCCGATTCGAGACGTTCCTGCGGGCGGCCGGTATAGCGTCCGCCCGCAAAGGTCTGTTCCGCCTCCACCTTTTGCAGGCGCTGCGGCTCCGTCTCGTCGACGGCGTCGGCATACAGTTCCACCGCGCCCACCGTGGCGGCCGCCGGGACGCTGGCGCACAACTCGACCTGTGCCGCCTCCTGTTCCGTACACATGGTGCAGGGCGGCAGGGTCACGTTGGCGGCGGCGGTGCCGTCGCCGTGCCCGGCGGCCAGGGCGATGCGCTCCAGGCGCTCGCTGGCGGCGTTGAGCTGATCGAGCTTGGCGTTGAATTCGCTGCGCAGCAGGTCGGCTTCCTTCTTCTTGCCGGTGTTCAGGTATTGCGCCAGGGCGAAGCCGCCCACCGCCGAGGCGATGAGCAGGACGATGACGGCCACAAAGGGGCCGCGCCGCGCCTGTTGGGTCACCGGCTGGCCGCGCTCGCGCGCCTTCATCTCCTTGCGCCAGGCCATGCGCAACTGGATCAGGGTGGCGGTGATGGTGGCGGTGGCGCCGATGAGCGAGGCCAGCAGCGCGGCGACCGGCATGGAGATGTTGCTGATCTGCATGTCCATTCAGGGATTCCCGGCGCCCTGGGCGCCGTGTCTGTTCAGCGGTGGCAGTGAATTTATGTAGGAGCCGAGCCCTCTCGGCGAACAGTGCCGTGGTTAGGCACGGCAATTCGCCCACGGAGTGGGCTCCTACAGCCTATAAGGTGCGGCGGCCACTATACAACGAGACGGCCCCGGCAGTGAGCGGGACGGGTGTGATGTCCTTGGCGTTTCGGCGCTTTCAGCCGCGCCGGGCCGCGACGCTGGCCACCTTGTCCTGCAAGGACTGGTCGCGGTCGGTGCGGGTGCCGGCGGAGATGAAGGTCTGGATGCGTGGCGCCCCCAGGGCGTGCACGGCCTCATGGCAGCGGCGGATGGCGGCGAACACCGCATCCCATTCGCCTTCGATGTTGGTGCCGTTGGCATGCAGTTCGTGATGCAGCCCGGCGGCGTCGAGTTCCTGGGCGCAGGCGGCGATATAGCGCGACACCGACACTTCGGTGCCGATGGGCACCACCTGCAAATTGACCAATACCTTCATATCGCGTTCGCTCGGTTCAAGGTTCAAGGTTTAAGGTTCAAGGTTCTCGCTATTTCGCGCTCAGGTAGCGCGCCACGGCCTCGATCTCCAGTTCGGTGAGCTTGGAGGCGATGGAGTGCATCACGGCGTTGTCGTTGGTGCGCTCGCGGGTGTTGAAGTCCTGCAACTGGGTGACCAGGTAGCGCATGTGCTGGCCGGCGAGGCGCGGCAGCTTGTCGGTGCCGGCGGCCTCCTGGCCGTGGCAGGAGGCGCAGTCGGCGACGCCCGACCATTTGTTGCCGTTGTAGTAGATGTATTTGCCCACGGCGGCGAGATCGGGATCGGATACCCGATGGGTCTGCGGCGGCTTGCTGGCAAAGTACTGGCCCAGGGCGACCATCTCATCCGGCGTCAGATCGGCGGCCATTTCGTTCATGGTGCCCTTGCGCCGCCCGCTCTTGAAGTCGGCCAGCTGCTTGGCGATGTATTCCGGGTTCTGCCCCGCGAGGCGCGGATAGATGGCATTGGAGCTTTCGCCTTCCAGGCCGTGGCAGAGATGGCATTTGCCGGCGACGATGGCCTGGGCGCGGGCCAGGTCGGCGGCCTGGACGCCGCCTGCGGCGGCGCAGAGCAGGGCTGCGAAGATCAGGGAACGGTTCATGCGGTCTCTCCTGCGCAGAGGTGGTTCATGGCGTCGGTATAGTGCCAGCATAGCCGATGGCGCCGGCCGGACTAAACAAGTGTTCCGAATTCGTAACCTGGCATAGGGCGCCCCATGGGCGCCGTGTTGCGGCGGGCATGGCCCGCCCTATGACGCACCGTAGAGAAGATGGATAGCAATTCGAAACACCTGTTTAGCGGAACAGATCGACGAAGGCGCCGAACAGCGCGCGATCGAAATGATTGGGCATCTTGTCGCGCATCAGGGTCAGGGCGTCGAACGGCGTCATGGCCTTTTTGTAGGAGCGCTCGGCGGTGAGTGCATCGAACACGTCGGCGATGCAACAGATGCGGCCGTAGAGGTGGATCTGATCGCCCTTGATGCGTTTGGGGTAGCCGCCGCCGTCCATCAGTTCGTGGTGCTCCATGACGATGACGCGGCATTCCTCGCTCAGGGCGTCGGCATCACGCAGCAGCTTGTAGCCCTGGTAGGGATGGATGCGCATGCGGCGCATCTCCGTCTCGTCCAGCCGCGCCGGCTTGTTGATGATGGCCGGGTCCACCATCACCTTGCCCAGGTCGTGGAGGAAGAAGCCGGCGCCCAGCTCGTGCAGGTCATGGCCGTCGGAGTTTTTGAACAGCGCCTTGGCCAGCATCAGGCTGGTGATTCCCACATTGACCGAGTGGGTGTAGGTGTAGAAATCATGGGCGGTGATGCGCAGCAGGCTCCTGGCCGTCTGGTCATCGGTGAGGACCAGGTCGGTGACCGAGCGGATGGCTTCCTTGCCGGCGCGGATGTTGGCGGGGCCAGGGGCATCCAGCATGCGCTGCATCATGTCGCGGGTGTGGCGGTAGACCGCCTTGGCCTTTTGCTCCGGCGGCAGGCGCCGGTCATGGATCGCCTCGCGCAGTTCGGGCGGCACCAGGGTGTCGGGGTTCCATACCGGCGGCGGCGCCTGATCCTTGGGGTCGACGACGGCGTCGCTGTGGCTGACGTATTCCAGTTCGTTGACGCTCTGCGGCGCCATCTTGTCGCCCGGCACCACGTCGCTGCGCTCCAGGTCCACCGTCACCTCGCGCAGGCCGTGGGCGCGGATCTTGTCGATCTGCTCGGCCGATGCCAGCCTGAATTTGCTGCGCAGAAAGTTGTGCTCGCTCCACGACAGCGGCAGGATAACGTACATGCCGACGCGCAGTTCACTGACCGGGATGTTCTTTTTCATGGCGGGTGCCGGGGTTATTCGTGACGCATGAAAGAGGCCTTGGTGGCGCCGCACTCGGGGCAGACCCAGTCGTCGGGGATGTCTTCCAGCCGCGTGCCCGGCGGAATGCCGCCCTCGGGATCTCCCACGCTCTCGTCGTAAATATAGCCGCACACGTCGCACAGATAGCGTTGCATGGTGAACCTCGGGATAGGGCGGGAAGACGGTCGGCCTCTAATTTAACAGGCTTGCGATGTGAGTAAAACACCGACGCCGAGGTGGAGGGGCGGGATGGCTGTGCGAGGGTTATTGGACTTATGGCTGCCATAAGTCGGGAGCCTTACCTGCCGGAAGCGGTCGTTCAGCGGCATATCGGCGGTAGAAAACCATACAGGAATGATGGTAATAGGTTGATGTTGAAAGTAATATCGAAATTCAGCGCGGGCATCCCGTCCGCATATGCGGCGGATAATTCGCCGAATAGTAGTTGGGCCCTAGTCCATGTCGGCATCTGAATTTTCTGTGCTTGTTTCATCAGTGTCAGCGCTCCTGGCGCCCATCATCGCCATCGCCGTAGCGTTTATCGCGTATCAGCAATGGAAAACTAATCACCGTAGGGAAGAGAGAGAATCACGATCTGATCGGCTCGCGATTTATAGAAGAACAAAGGCCTTGTTGCGGCATGTCGATTACACGCGAGAAATCCGGAAAGATCTTTATGACGACTTTTGCGAAGCTTCTGCTGAAGCCGATTTTCTATTCCCAATATCTCTTGCGGAGTGGCTTGAAGAACTTGAATCATCGGCTGCCCAATGGCTCGACTGGCATGAGGATATGTCATCGGTGGCTGCCGACGCGGATCAAAACAGCATTGCTCGCGTAAGTCGCGACATGGAGAAGATTATTGACTCTCTCCAAGACGCGCATTGTGTGCTCAAAGAAAAATTTGCGGAGCACATGAAATGAGCATGTTGTGGCCTAACATGGCGGTCGAGATGGACGCTTGCAAGCGGCGCTGCGCACCGCTCGCAGCCGCCCCTCACCTTCGACGTTATATGTCTTAAGGTGCTGCTGCGTATGTCAGAGAAAAAGAATCAGCATTTAGTACCAGCTTGCTACTTAATAAATTTTACTGCTGACGTATCTGAAGAGAAAAAGGTAAATCCAAATTTTACAAGTGGAATATATGTCAATGTCAAAACTTTATCGTCTGAGTGGAAGCTGAAATCTATTAGACATAAATCACTTACAAAATCCTACTTCTATAACCTTCCTGAGGATGATCCTAAACAACCAGTAATTGAGAATTTTTTGTCTAAAGTTGAAGGCGTTTACCCTCAAATATTTGGCGACATAAGAAAGGGTGCGACCACCAACGAAAATATGTCATTTATGTCGTACTTCGTCACTCTCCAGCTTATGAGGACTGAGGCTTTCATTGAAATGTTCCAAGGTGCTTGGGATAAAATTGCTGAATGGATGGATGATTTTGAAGGGGCGGAGAACTATCGATCTGCTTTAAAGGATGTTGCTAAAAGACAGCTTGCTAGCACTGATCTAGGGCATGTGATACATCCACACTCGACAATTATATATAATTCAACAAAATTTCCGTTCGTGACATCTGACAATCCTGTGGTAAGAAGGCAGGTGAATATCACAGATGCATTAAGAGTTATTCCTAAGAGATACCTTTTAGAAGTGGAAGATGAAAGCACAGAGGTTGCTTTCTTTTTCTTTCCTTTGAGTCCGAGAATCGCATATTTATCATGCGAGATTTTAAAAGGCCGCGAGAATCTCTATTTTTCCGATATCGATCTCGAAAATATTTTTTACTTGAATTACTTTTCAATTGTTAACTCTTACAGCAAAGTTTATTCATCAGTGAGAGAGCCAATAAAAGGAGAGGCACAGCTTTCTAAGGTTTTATCCTCCGAAAGTGGCGCGACTGTCAAAATATACACCCAGTCTAAGCGAATTGTTTCTACTGGCTCTATTGCAAGCGACACAAACTCGGTTGTCACTCTTAAAGTCGAAGACTTAGAGGGGCTCAAACGAATCAATGACGGGGAGCATGTTAAGCTTATGGAAGTAATCGAAAATGGTGTGAGTATAAGGGGTATGAGGGAGTGCACGGTCTCATCAATTGATTACAGCAATGGCGAAGTTGTAATTGAATCGAACATTAAATTTAAAATATAACAAATTGCTGCGCTCGGAAAAATCACTCGCTACGCTTCTGGTTTTTCGGTGAGCAAGACGTTAGCCAGAGCAAGACATGGAAAAAATTTCACCATTCAGCGCGCAAAATATTGAGGCCGCGTGTCGGGTATTGGCTGACACAGAGCGCGGCCTCACTGGTTCCGAGATCGGGTACCTTCTTCAAGACTGTCGCTTGGACGACGTGTCGCCCGAAATGACAAAGTGGAAACGCCTGTTTAACGCGTTGGTTAAAGCGCAGAACACGCATCAAGTGGGAAATCATTTGATCATGTTCATAAATCGCGCACTCAATCCCGTCAGCTATGCGCGCGACAAGGAGAAGTTCTCCTGGCGGAGAGGTGAGCTGAATGTGGTGCTCTCATTTTCTGGGTTCAGCGTCAGGGAAGATGGGAAAGTCATTCGTACAACGGCAGAAACAACACTGAAAGGTGCGCGTGCTCGTGCAGGGGCACTCCGAGCTGCACTCGAAGACAGAGGCGCCCATCCTGAACTAATGAAGTATTGTCGCGCCGAGCTTGTGGACGAAAACTACTTCCATGCTGTCCTTGAAGCGATTAAAGGGGTCGCTGAGAGAATCAGGAACCATTCCGGATTAACTAGTGATGGCGCGGAGCTTGTGAATACGGCCTTCTCAACAAAATCCCCTATTCTCGCCATAAACGCGCTGAATACCGAAACGGAGATTAGTGAACAAAAGGGGTTTGCAAACATTCTGGTTGGGATGTTCGGCGCCGTGCGAAACCCTACGGCACATGCACCAAAAGTTACGTGGCCGATGACAGAGCAGGATGCCCTTGATGTTCTCTCACTCGTGTCGTTTGTGCATAGGAAGCTCGATAGCGCAACGAAACTCTAGGCGGCCTAGCCGCATCATGGCTAACAACGCCATCAACCCGGACGGTTATGGCAACGTTATGTGCACGAAAGGACGCTGGGGGATCAATGGGGTCAGGGGATCAATGGGGTCAGAGTCATTGATTTTATGATTAAACAATGAGAACCAGAATCAATGACTCCGTTCCCATTGATCCGGGCCTAAGACCAATCAAGCCCAGAAGGAGAAGAAAATGAAAATTGAGTTTATTGGGCCTGCCGTTCCTGCTGACGATGGCGGAATTTCATTCAGGGCGAAAGTCGACGGGCAAACGGTCGCGTGTAAGTTCAGCATGGAGGCGCTTCAGGATGTAAATCCCAGCCTGACGATGGTTGCGCCCATTGAGCAATTTGAAGCTAGTCAGGGTGTCCTTCTGGCTATTGCCGAGAAGAAGATCCGGGCCGGGGAGGTGGAGAATGGCGTGGTTAGAGTATTCACCCAGGACCTGTCCTAACCGTCGGCTCCAAGCGACCCTCGGAAGCGGAGCTACCGCTTCCGAGGGCGCCTGAGCCGAGCCGTTATGCGCTTTAGGGAGTTACCAGTGAGTAGAGGTTGAACAAAGGAAGGGACGGAGGGATTAATGAGCAACAGCTCAAAGTCTAATCCCTCCATCCCCCCTCCACCGCACCTTCCGCTTCTCAGGGGCCGTTATTGCTTTTCCCTATATCGCTCGAAAATCTGCGCAGCAGTTGCGCCCCCAGTTCGGTGGGATCGGGCTCGCGCAACAAGTCCGGCACCACCATCCCGAAGGCTCGCGCCAACCGCTCCATGCAGTCCAGGCTGACGTTGCGCCGGGCCTGTTCGATGTCGCCGACGTAGGAGCGGTCCAGCTCCGCCGCCTCGGCCAGCGCCTCCTGTGACCAGCCCCGCATCAGCCGCAGGACGCGGACATTCTGCGCCAACAGCCTCCGTGCCGTACCCCCAGACATAGCGGCGTTCATCGGCTCGTACCGGCGGGCAATCCACGGGCGCCGAGCCCTATGAGGCAGGCATGGCAGGGTGGAAAGGGGGATGGCGGCGGGGGTTTGGGGACGACAGGCCGCAGGCTGCGGGCCTGGGCAGGCATCTCACGCCCCCCGGTATATTCCCTCTCCCGTGGGGAAAGGGGATCAAACATGGTTCCACTACGATCGGCGGTCCCGTTCATAAGCCCTCCTGGCTCAATTGTGGGGCCGCAAACGAAAACGGCCCCGGTTTACGGGATATACTCTCGCGCAGCCCCAAGGTCTGGTGATGCAGTCTTGGGGTTAGCCGCCCGGTTGGTGTTTGCTGCACCGCCGGGTGGCGCTTTTTCTTAATGCCTAAGGTGTATGAATAGACAGTGGATGTCAAGCATGAATTTACACGCTGTAGGAGCAGGTTGGTTTCGCCTGATTAAGGCCGGTTTGATTTGCCTTGAAATGGAGGTAGATTAGGCCCACACCCCATCCGAAGGATCGGAGCATGGACATCGAAGGACTGACTCTCACCCCCTCCCCCAATTCCGCCCGTCGGCGCCTCGATACCTGCGGCCTTCTGTCGATTTACCCAAGATAGTTGTATGGCGATTAACCAGCAGGGGTTATAGGAGGGTTAAACAATGAAAAGAGTTTCTCTGCTTATACTATCGACGGGTTGGGTTGTTACACTTCTTATATCACTGTATCTGAATGTGGTTTTTCTCGAAAACGAGGTTTATCCGATTATTTATGACACAGAGGGTCAATTAAATAGCTTTCCGTATATACATGCAGCAAGAACGTTGCTGAACATTACTGCGGCATGGTTTGGTCTTGCTGTTGTCGGCTGGTCTATATATCTCTTAAAACAATCACGCTCATAACAAGCGCTTGCGCTTAGGCAGGAAAAAGCGCCGTTCGTTACTCGCCCTGCGTTTTCCTGTCGGTGGTGCGAAGCGTTGGGCTGCTGCGACAACGGTGGTGTGGAGCTGCAAATGAAGAAGCCTTCGCCTAGTTGGGAGCTATACGAGCGGCTGATCGCTCGCATGATTTCTGATCAACTATCAACTGACTACTGCGTTACCCCAAATGCGCGCATCAGCGGCAGGATAAGTGGTAGAAAAAGGCAGGTAGATGTGTTGATAGACGCCCGGCATAACACGGACAACACGCGACGAATAATAGTCGATGCAAAGAAGAGACTTCGGAGAATTGATGTCACTCATGTCGAAGCATTTCGCGGACTGATGGAAGACGTTGGCGCTACCCACGGCTACTTGGTATCCCCCGCTGGCTATACGAAGGCGGCGGAAAGACGAGCTCAGGATGAAGTATCGATTCGCATCCTGCCGCTGGATCGACTGGACGAATTTGATCCATCCACTTGGCCGAAGTGCGCAAATGCTACATGCCACTCGGGTCGCGTGTTCTGGGACGGTTACCCCGAGATCGAACTCACATTGCAGTCTTTCTCGGGCAACGAACACCGACGGATTCCATTCGTTCACTATGTTGGTAAGTGTGATCGATGTGGGCTGTTCCACGTAAAATGTCTCTCTTGCGGTGACCTGATCTCTCTGCCGGAGGACAAGGACGACGACTATGGCCATCGGTGCCGCTGCAATCTCCCCTGGTTCTGGTTGGCATCGATCGAAGAAGATGAAAATGGATGCAGGTCCGCAGAATTGCATGCTGTCCTAGGAATCGGAAGCATAATGACGGTCGATAGAAGGGGGCTGTAGAGTGTCGCCTAACAGGAGGGAAAGAAGACCCCCATCTTCCATGGCTATAAAACGAATCAAGTATGAAAGTATAGAGAAATCAAAAGGCTCTACTGATAAAGATGTAATTGATAAAATGACCGAAGCTGATATTAATCGCGGTATTCTGTCGGATATTGATTCGCCAAATCTAACAGACAAAGAGCTAGAAGAGTTTAAGCCAGTGCCAAAAGGTGGAGAAAATTAAACTTGAAGCGAGAAGAAAGAGGGTACACATCTTTCAGTTCTTCGTGGTTTCGCGTCGGCTGAGCGCTGGCGTTGGGCTGGTGAGGAAGTATGAGTAAGAGGGTCGCGGTAGCACTGCTCTTTGGACTAATGCCTGGGATCGCAGATTGCGCTTCCCTAGCCTATATGGATGCTGATAACCCAGGCGAAGCGGTCGGTTTGCTAAAAGCAAGGGAGGTCAGTGCGCAAGTGATGCTACGAGAATGTTCCGCACGTTTTCCCGCCGACACAGAAGAATACAAGAGCAATCTCTTCGCCTGGCAGAAACAGGAGGAGTATGTTTTGAAAAAAGTAGATGCCTTGTGGTCAGCTGCTGCATCACAGAATCCGTCATTGGCGGAAGTAGAGGCGCGTATGGAAGCTGTGATCGCGCAAACATTTGAGTCGATATCTAAAGTGCAGCCGAATGCGATTGACAAGCTCATGGCGCAGTACTGCCGCCGGCACTTCTCAGAGTTGGCTGCAGGTGTATGGCGTGAGCGCACGCCAAAGGCTCAGCATTTCTTGGAAAGCATGCCCTGAGCTAGACACTTGTGCCCAACAAGTTATTGCACCCTGAAGCCCGGGACGTTTCGCCTCTTGCTGGCATTCGCAGCGGTCGCGGGTGAAGTATAGCGTTAGCTACCAAAGTGAAAAGATGAAGAAGTTTCTCGTGGCACTTATATTTACTGCGTTCCCCATGCTCACGTTCGGCCAGGAGTGCTCGAATGAATATCCGGAAGTGTTCGAGCGGTTCTTTGAGCATTTTTCCACCAACACCGCTTTTGCCTTGAGCAGGACGCGTCTCCCGCTTCAAAAGCTCAAATGGGAATATGGGATAGACGAGAAAGGGAATGATTCATCAGCGCCAGAGAAGTCAACGATCTTCCGCGATGACTACATAAGTTGGCCGAGCCTAGCGGCTTACATGGAGAAAAATGGTCTTGCAATAATCAGACGGAGAAAAAATGGCCGAGACATGGTTGTCGATATCAACAAGGAAAGTACCGATTGGCTCTTCTCTTACCATTTTAAGATGGAGTCAGGTTGCTGGTACTTCTGGCAATATGAAGATCAATCGCTGTAATGGCGTGGCTAACCAGTAGCTCAACGGGGCGCCCCTATCGTCGTGCTGGTGAGCAGCGCTTTATGTCCCCGGTCATTCTGATGCGCTTCTTGCATGTGCATGGGAAAAAAGAGGACACCCATCTTCCAAGAATCCCAATGAGAATTAATTTTCATGACTATAAAAATATCGGATAAAGGCGATCAAAAGGCAGTGGATGAAATCATCGCCATTGGTTATCCAGAAAATATGGAGTATATGGGCGAGTTACTTTCATGGACGTGCGATCCGAATTGGCCAATTGCGGGCTCAATTTATGAATATTTCATAATGCTTGGAAAACTCGAGGTATCGAGCGTCCTACAAGTAGCAGAAAAAGCCGATCTTGATTGGAGATATAGCCTTATCACTCAGGTGATTTCGTCATATGACGATGAAGCTTTGGTCGAGTGTGTGGGGAGTCTAAAGAAATGGGCTTCCCAAACGGGGGCGGAAGAATGTGATTTTGAATCAATTCGTATATTAACCGACAGAGAATTAATCGAAGCTTCTGAAATATCCAAAATTGCTAAAAGAAATTTATTCGTATACAACGTATGGATTAAAGAAACATTGGATGCTGCGGGTAAAGCAATCTATTTATCCCCTTTGGGTGATCACAAGCTGTGAAATATTTGGGGCTAACAGGGATGGCAGAGCCCGCGTCCGTTGGCGTTGGTAAAGCTTCGCTCGGATGTCGGGAGTGGATTCTTTGTCGCGCAACTTCGGAATGGGAGAAATTTATGAAGATTAAAGCCAATTCAATTCCAGCCGATCTGCTGGAGAAAATCAAAAATCCAGATCCACTTGAGGGCGAAGACATTCTTATTGAGGATAGCAATGGCGATTTGCTCGGGGCTATTTTGCAGCCGAAGGCCTATGAATTCTTTCTAAAAAAGGTCGAAGAGCGGGAGGATGAGTTGGATTCTGCGCTAGTTGAGTCATTCGATAAAGACAGTAAAACATTGGATGATTTGTTGGGAGAGTAAAGGATGACCGACCAAAGATTGGAATGGAGTCTGAAGACGAGCAGGATCGAAAGCTGAACCAGAAAGTGACGCTTGAAAAGCTGAGGACGCCAAAGCAGGAAATTAAAAAACTTAAAACCCTCGAAGAGCTATTGAAGGAGAAGCGTTGATATATACAGTTCGCTTTTCCAAGACTGTCGAAAAGGCTTTGAAGAAAATTGATCCTGTTATGAGGCGTCGTGTATTGGAGAAAGTTGGAAATCTTGCGGTCAATCCAAGAGGCGGGCCAAATATTAAGACAATGCAAGGCTTTCATAACCGAGATCGGTACAGGGTTGGCGACTTTCCAGTGGTATACGAAGTCATTGATTCAGAATTGATTGTATGGGTATTGGAAGCTGACTGGCGCGGTAACATCTATTAGCGCGAGCACAACGTGCATTATGCTATCAAGCTGGAGAGTCAACGGTGAAAAGAGATAATCGGCTTGTGGCTTATATTCAGTGTGAGAATGGCGAGCCTTTTATCGATGTAATTGAGGTTTCTAAAAAAGGGACTTCATTTCGTTACGACGGCTGTTGGTGGATGAGAGAATCTGTTCTTAGAAGCGGCTATTGCAGTAATGATAAAGGCGAAAAGTTAAAGATCATCCCTCTTTCTCGTTCGTACAATCCTTATCACGATTATGATGGGATTATTGAAATAAAAGAATCGGCACAAGAACGTTATAAAAGCTGGCTTAGTGGTGATCTAAAACCATAACAAGCCCAGCCGGACAACAGTGCCGCTCGTTCCTCGCTCGGCTCTTTTCTGCCGGTGATGCGAAGCACTAGAAGGACGCAGAAGGACAGGTTATGGCAGGAATGGAGAAGAGGAAATGGAGTTTGGAAGAATAGTTGTTTGGATCAACTGCGGGCTCTTCGTCGGCTTTGGGCTAGGTTTCGTGTTCACCCCAGAAGCTTTGGCGGCAGTCATCACCGGTGCGGCTCCGGCTACACCCAGTGCGATGACTGACATGCGTGCCACATACGGTGGAATGGCTCTGGGTCTAGCGCTTATCTTCGGCTTATGCGCCAGAAATGGAGAAAGTGTTCGGCTCGGGGTCCACGGCGTTTTGGCTGTAATGGTTGCTCTTGCGGTCGCTCGTACCCTTGGTATGTTGCTTGATGGTTCGCCAAACACATTCATGTTTGTGTTGCTTTTGGCGGAAGTTGTTATGGCATTCTTGGCATTATGGGCACTGCGGCAAGTCAGGGTTGAGTAATCTTGTTCTTGGCCGACCGCAAAACTTGCGCTGATTCTGTGTCGCTTGTCGGGTTCGGCGCCGCCGCTTTTGCTGTCGGCTGAACTGAACGTTAACCATTACCAATGGCCCTGGAATCAAAAAATATTGACATCCTCCTGCACAAGCGCGATTGGCTTTGGCTCTGGCTCATCGTCGCAAGTTTTGGCGTGGCGGTGCTGCTAATCAAACCTTCGACACCTGCCCAATGGGTGGTAGCTCTTATTCTCATCGCCCCCACGGTCTGGTTTGTTTTTGTCGGCCCTTCCGCGCTTTACAATTGGCAGAAAAATCACCGTTATGCGTTCGTTGGTTGGGTCGTCGTCACCATTCGGATTGCACTGCTTTTCTTTGTTGTTTGGTATGTCGCGCCCCGTGCAATTTCACTGTTGGGGGTGTGGCTACATGGTTAGCTCGGCAATCTAAATAGGTGTTTCGGAATAGTATCCAGTCATAGGGTTCCATGGGCGCTGTGTTGCGGCGGGCATGGCCCGCCCTATGGAGTACTGAGACATGACGATTGGATCCAGTCGCATAAATAAGTGTTCCGAAATGTATCACCCCTCATCCCAGCCTTGAGAAACGTGCTCCCTGCGTTTCTAACCGACTACATCCATGTAGTCGTCTCCCTGAGGGGGAAGGAGATGCCTGTGGACAGTATTTCGGGCCGCCTGTTTAGCCCTGCTGGTCACACTCTATTTATTGAGCGTCCCGAACCAGAATTCCGTGTTGCGCTCCAGGAATTCATCCCAGCGCATGTAATGGGATCCGTCGCAGGAAAAATTTAGGCCGACCATGCCGTTGACGATATTGAGCGAGCCGGCGCGCAGGTAAACGTTTTCGTCGGCAAAGCGCAGGGTGCGGAACATCTCGAATACCGGCGCTACGTCGCCGGGCGGCACCACGGCGCGCGGGTGGTAGGGGCGGCGCGGGTAGGCCAGGCAGGTGTTGGGGTCGGTGAGCTGGCCGATGTCGAGCAGGCGGTAGACGAAGGGATCGTCCACGTGCCAGATGGTGCCGCGGCTGGAGGAGAAGTGCAGTTTGCCGTGGTAGACGCCGTGCTCGATGATCAGCTCGCTCATGATCGGCAGCACCTGATCGAGCTGGCGGTCCATGGCGCTGTCAGCGCGCTGGTGCAGGAAGATGCCGCTGCGGATCGCCGGGTCGCCCTTGATCTGGCGCCAGGTGTCCGGCTCCTGGTACATGCCGCCGGTGAGCGGCAATTCGCGCAGGTCGTAGTCGGCGCCGAGAAAGCCGATGCGCTGGCCGGCGTGATCGCGGATCACCTGTATCGCCGTCAGTGAAGGGCGCTTCTTGTTGCGGCTGATATAGGCCTCGGACAGCTTGAAGTCGGTGCTGCCGATGATGCCCTGCATATAGGGCCGGTCCATGCGGTTGCGGCCGTGGTGGCTGGCGTCGTGGCCCTGGGCGGTGATGTTGTCGGTGAGCTGCACGCCGTCGGCGTCGAGCACGTAGAGGTATTTGCAGTAGGAGAGGCCGGGCAGTGCCTCGTCCAGCAGGGACTCCAGCCGGGTGCGATCGGTGATGAATTCGGAGCAGCGCAGCGCCAGTACGTGCATCGCCTCGCCGAGCAGCCCGGTGAGCAGCTCGCGCTGGTGGCGGATGTTTTCTTCCAGGCTGTGGGTCTTCATGGCCGCGGCATCCTCATGCCGCCCGTTCGGCGATGCACTCCGCACCGCCCATCAGGTAGTCGCGGCACACCGCCGGCCGCTGCGCGTAGATGGTGCAGAGCAGGGTGTCGCGGTTGAGCGCGGTGCACCAGCCGTCGTCGAGGCGGCGCATGACGGTGCCGCCCCAGTCGCTCTCCTCGGTCAGGCGCTCGGGCACGGCGTTGTCGCCGATGAGCAGCACCTGCAGGCGGCAGCAGCGCGCGGCGCAGCTGGCGCAGGTGACGGCGGGATCGCAGGGATGTTGGGCGGAAGTCGGCATCGGCGCCATTGTAGCAAGTGCGGTGCCCGCAGTACGTTGGATTTCATGTGGGCGGGCTGAGGCCCGATCCACCCTCATGAGAAGGCGAAATACGGCCGAAAACTGCTGTTGCTCTCGCCAAGACGCCAAGCACGCCAAGAAAAACATGTCGTTACCCCGGTGTCGCCGCCTTCGCCGGGGCAACCACACTACGACTATGTTTTACGCATTCTTCGCGCCTTGGCGTCTTGGCGAGAAATAAGCCGATGTTTCGTGAATCAGACGTAGGCCGGACTATAGGTTAGTTCTTAACGGTTTTGCCCCCTCTCCCCCAGGGAGAGGGCTGGGGTGAGGGGTTCAAAATGTCATGCATTTGCCGGTTCAAATCCCCTCACCCTGTCCCTCTCCCTGGGGGAGAGGGGACCTTCCTCTACACATCCAGCTTAAGAACTAACCTATGAGGCCGGACTAAGCGCAGCGGTGTCCGGCAACCCTGCTGAAGTCCGCCCACCCGATGATGCCCCTGCTAAATAAGTGTTTCCGAAATACTGACCACATCACCCCTCATCCCGGCCTTGAGAAACGTGCTCCCTGCGTTTCTAACCGACTACATCCATGTAGTCGTCTCCCTGAGGGAGAAGGGGAAACCGGTGGATAGTGTTTCGGAACGCCTAGTTTAGGGACCGCGCCCGGCCAGCCATACGGTGTGCTGGGCGCCCTTGCGGGCGGCGGAGGCGCGCACGCGCCGCTCCTCCACTTCGAAGCCGATGCGGCGCAGGCGCTCGGCGAAGACCTGATCGGGCCCGGCGGACCACACCGCCAGCACGCCGTCCGGGCGCAGGGCCCTGAAGGCGGCGGTCAGTCCCTGGACCGAATAGAGCCAGTTGTTGTCGCGCCGGGTCAGTCCCTCGGGGCCGTTGTCCACGTCGAGCAGGATGGCGTCGTAGGCCTGCGGCGCTTCTTTCAGCAGCAGCCCCACATCGCCTTCGTGCACGGCGACGCGCTCGTCGCGCAGGGGGTGGCCGGCGTGGTGGCCGAGCAGTTCGCGGTTCCACCGCACCACCGCCGGCACCAGTTCGGCGACGACGATCTCCGCCGTCGCGCCGGTATGGCGCAGAGCCGCCGCCAGGGTGTAGCCCAGGCCGAGGCCGCCGATGAGCAGGCGCGGACGTTCCCGCTGCGCGACCCGGGCGCAGGCGAACTGCGCCAGCGCGTCTTCCGAGCCGTGCACGCGGCTGCCCATCAGTTCGCCGCTGCTGCCGGCGATGGTGATGGAGTGTTCGTCGCCGCGCGCGTACAGGCGCAGCTCGGTGCCGTCGCCGGGGATCTGTGCGCTGTCGAGCAGCTTCCAGGGGGTCACTCGATGTTCACCAGATCAGGTCGTCGGGGACCTGGAAGGCGGCATAGGGATCGTCCGCGGCAGGGGTCTCTGGTTCGGCGGCGGGGGGCATGATCACCCGCGACGGATCGCGGGCGCGGATTTTCTCCGCCACGTCGGGCCGCACCAGTTCATAGCGGGGGCCAAGCCGGGCGAGGCACAGTGTGCCCTTGACCAGCTGGGCGTGGATTTCCTGCGTGACGTAAATGCGGCTGATCCGGCTGCCGTCGGTAAAATTGTAGGGGATCTCGCCGGCGCCCTTGTCGAGGCGGTTGGCTTCGATGAGCTGCTTGATCGCGGCGGCGTTGGCCTTGCGTTCCGTGTCTTCCTGGCGCTTGCGGTTCAGTTCGCGATCGCGCTCGGCCTTTTCCGCCTGGGCGCGCCGTGCCGCTTCGGCGCCGGCCTTGTCGTTCTTGCCGCCGTCCTTGCTCTTGCGTTTCTCGTGCTCGACCTTCTTGATCTGCTGCTTGTTGACCAGTCCGGCCTTGAGCAGCTGATCCTTGAGTGAACCTGCCATGGGTGTGTTCCGTGTTGAAGGGATGTTCAGCGACGCTCGGCCTTGCCGGCGTGGTAGGCCTCCAGCAGCGCCTGCCTGAGGGCGGGCTGGCTGTCGAGGTCATCGACATGGAGGACGCGTCGCGCGATGGGAGCCAGCACCGCCGCCTCGTGTTGCGCGCGGCGGTGGCGGCGGAAGCAGTCCAGATCGAACAGGCCGTCGTGCAGGCACGGAGCGGCCATGCCGCAGGCATTGCTGTATTCGATGTCGTGGGCTTCCATCACCTCGTACAGATAGGAATAGGTGTCGATGCCGTTGGCCTGCGCCAGCAGGTGATGGAAATCGGGCAGCACCTCGTCGTCCAGCGGCAGGGCGTCCAGATCCAGGGTGGTGGACAGGGCGTAGCTCCGGCCCTGGTAGGAAAATTCGATGGCGGCGTCGATGGTATTTTTCACGGTCTGTCTCCGGGGCGGATTGTACCGGATTGCGGCGTAATCCCGCCCCTGCAATCTGTAGGGGCGGGACACGGCCTCAGCGGCGTCCCTGCCGCTCCTTTTCCTTCTTCACTGCGCGCACCATGCGGCCGAAGATGCGCTCCTGCTGATGACGTTCATGGGCGGCAATATTGTGCCGTTCCTCGGCCAGCAGCTTGCGGTAGTGCTGCCACTCGTCCTCGTCCAGTTCGCCCCGTTCCGCCGCCGTCCGCACGGCGCAGCCCGGTTCCTCCTCATGCCGGCAGTCGGCAAAGCGGCAATGGGCCGCCAGTTCGTGCAGCGTGTGGAAGTGGGCATCCACTGCGCCGGCGCTGGGCGGCAGACCGACCTCGCGCATGCCCGGGATGTCGATGATGCAGGCGCCGCCCGCCAGCGGGATCAGGGTGCGGGCGGTGGTGGTGTGGCGGCCCTTGGCGTCGCGGCGCGTGGCCTGGGTCGATTGCAGTGCGCTGCCGCTCAGGTTGTTGATCAGGGTGGATTTGCCCACGCCCGATGAGCCCGCCACCACCAGCGTGTTGCCGGCGGTGAGCCAGGGTGCCAGCAGTTCGGTGAGCGGTGCCTGCCGCGCGTCGAAGGCGAAAACCGCGCCGGCGGCCGGCAGACGCTGCCGTACCGCCGCCAGGGCCGGTTCGGCGGTGGGACACAGATCGGCCTTGGTCAGCAGCACCACCGGCGTCACGCCCGCCTCTGCGGCCACCACCAGATAGCGTTCGATGCGATGCAGGTTGAACTCCGCATCCAGCCCGCTGACGATGAGCATGACGTCGACGTTGGCGGCGATGGCCTGTGGTGCGCTGCCGCCGGCGCCGCGCCGCAACAGCAGGGTGCGCGGCTCCAGGCGTTCGACGATGAGCGGCGCATCCTGCTCCAGCAGGACCCAGTCGCCGACGGTGGGCCGGGTGAGTGATTCACCATGGCCGTGGCGCAGGCGGCCGGCCAGTGTGGCGATGTGCTCGCCGCTGCCGGTGGCGACGCGGTAATGATCCTGCGCCACGCCGATGACGCGGGCCGGACGCAGTGATTCAAGCTGCTCCAGAGTGAGCTGGCGGTGGAACTCGTTGCTCCAGCCCAGGGGCAGGAGCAGGGAAGGGTCGATGGACATCGCTGTCATCCTCTCAACATGGTTGGCGGGTGACCGGCGCAAGGGTGCGCCCGTCACGTGCGTAACGGTGTGGGTGTTGAGATGGGCCGCGCCTGCTGCCCGGCCGCGTGTCAGCGGCGGGAGTGCAGGCCGGCGCTGATGACAGTGTCCATCAAGCCTCCGGCAGGGTAATGACAGGAAAGTGTAGCGGGTTGATTCTACTCCCGTGGAGTGCCACGGGAAAGCGCGCCCGTACTCAACCTAAGAACGGCAGTGAAGTCCGCCAATGAACGCGAATGGACGCAAATTTAAAGACCTTCACTCTCGCCAAGACGCCAAGCACGCCGAGAAAAAAACTGCACCCAGCGCGATCTGCGCAGGAGCGACGACGACCATGGATGGACGGGGATGCCGGAAGCCATTTTCACCGTACCCTCTCCGCCTTGCTTGTGGTTTTCTCTGCGTGCTTGGCGTCTTGGCGAGATTCAATTGGTGTGTTCAGGTTCATCCTGATTTGCGTCCATTCGCGTCCATTCGCGTTCATTTGCGGACTGACTGCGGTGGATTAAGTCAGGCGCAGGCCGTCGGCCTCGATGGTGATCAGCCGTTCCCGGTACAGGGCGGACACCGCCTGCTTGAACACCTTCTTGCTGACGCCGAACAGGGCGTAGATCTTTTCCGGCGGGCTTTTGTCGGTGACGGCGATGAAGCCGCCGGCGGCCTTGATCTTGCCGAGCAGTTCGCCGGCGATGCCCTCCACCTTGGCGTAGCCGGGCGGCTGCAGCACCAGGTCGATCTTGCCGTCGTCGCGCACCTTCTTGATGTAGCCGGTGAGGCGCTGGCCGTAGCGCAGGGGCTGGAACACGTCGGCGTCGTGCAGCACGCCCCAGTGACGCTGGTTGACGATGGCCTTGTAGCCGATGTCGGTGTGCTCGCCGACGAGCAGGTCCACCTGCTGGCGCGGGCCGTAGTCGGCCGGCGTGCGATCGAGGAACTTGTCCAGCCGGGCCGAGGCGACGGCGCGGCCGCTGTGCCTGTCCAGGTAGACGTGCACCAGGTAGGAACGGCCCGCGATCATTGCCCCGTTCTGTTCGCTGAACGGCACCAGCAGATTCTTCTTCAGGCCCCAGTCGAGAAAGGCGCCGTATTCGGTGAGGGACAGCACCTTCATCAGGGCGAACTCGCCCGCCATGGCCAGCGGCCGCTGCGCGGTGGCCATGACGGTATCGTCGGAATCGACGTAGACGAACACCTCGATGGTATCGCCCGGCTTGCAGTCCTCCGGCGCCTCGCGCAGCGGCAGCAGCACGTCGCCCGAGGGACCGCCATCGAGGATGACGCCGTAGCTGCCCTTGCGCAGTACGGTCAGGGTGTTGAGTGTGCCTATGTCTGCCACGTCGGGTTCCTCGCTTCAGGAAACTGAATCGACGCGGTTGATGGCCGCGCCGTTCAGGTAGGCGGCGATGGTGTCGATCACCTGCGCGCAGATGCGGGCGCTATCGCCGGCGTCGGCGGGATTGGTGCCAGGCACGTGGCATACGGTGATGCCGCGTTCGCGTGCCGCGTCCAGATCGATATGGCCGTAGTCCGCGCCGGCGGCGACGATCAGCGCCAGCTTGAACGATTTGTCGAGCACTGCACGGTCGATGGGCGTGGCCACGGTGACGATGACGTCGGAGCGCCAGCAGCGTTCCGCCAGTTCGGCGTCGTCCAGCGCCGGGAATTGCTGCCAGCCGTACTTGGGCAGGTCGAGCATGGGAAAATCCGCCTCGCCGGCCAGATTGGCGGCATCCACCACAACGATGTTCATCGCAATACTGCTCCTCGAATGTCAATGGCCGCGTGTTTCAATGCCGGCAACAGGATGCCGGCGACACCGCGCGCGCCGATCTTAACCCAGTTGCGCCGACAGCGCTGTCTTCATGCCGTGGCGCGGGTGTCTGCATGCAGCTTATCCGCGCTGTGATCAAGGTAACTGCGCGCGGCCGACACGGGCCTACGGTCTTTTGCCTATTGATCTCGGGGGACCAGGAACTACGGTTGCAGTGTAGCCGCGCCTGCGGGCGCATCGCCATGGAACGATCTGATGCCGTGGCAACCGTTTCTTCCGCGCTTCACTCTCGCCCGGTTGCCGCCGCACACGCTGCACTGCACTGGAGGCCGTAATGGATGCACATGCCAGACACGGGACGGGGCACATCGCCCAGGACGCCGACGCGGCGGCCCTGAGCGCGCTGGCCGACAAGCTGCGCCGCCGCGTGATCGAGATGACCACGGCCGCCGGTTCGGGGCATCCGACCTCCTGCCTGTCCTGCGCCGACATCATGGCGGCGCTGTTCTTCCGTGAAATGCGCTGGGATCCGTCCGCGCCCCAGGCGCGCGACGTGGACAGCTTCATACTGTCCAAGGGACACGCCGCCCCCATGCTGTGGGCGGTATTGGCGGAGGCCGGCGCCATCGACGAGGACCTGCTTTCCCTGCGCCAGCTGGGCAGCACGCTGGAAGGCCACCCCACGCCGCGCAATCCGTGGGTGCGCATCGCCACCGGCGCCCTGGGCCAGGGCCTGGCGGCGGCCAACGGCATTGCCCTGGCCAACCGCATGGACGGCATCGACGGCCGGGTGTTCTGCCTGCTCGGCGACGGCGAATGCGCCGAGGGTTCGGTATGGGAGGCGGCGCAGTTCGCCTCGCTGCAAAAACTCGACCGGCTCGTCGCCATCGTCGACGTCAACGGCCTGGCGCAGAGCGGTCCCACCCCCTATCGCCACGACACCGGTGTGTACGCACGCCGCTTCGAGGCCTTCGGCTGGTGCAGCACCGAAATCGACGGTCACGACATGGGCGCCATCACCTCGGCCCTGGGCGATCACTGCGACGATCGGCCGCTGGTGATCCTGGCGCGCACCGTGAAGGGCAAGGGCGTGTCATTTCTGCAGGGAGTGAAAGGCTGGCACGGACGGGCGCTGGACGAATTGCAGAAGGACCAGGCCATGCAGGAGCTGGCCGGCACGGATGCCCGCCTGCCGGTGGCGCCGCGCCGGGTCGAGGTGACGGAACAGCGCGTGGAAACCCATGCCGGTCGCGGCGACATGGACTACGACATCGGCGATCGGCTCCCCACCCGCGCCGCCTTCGGCGAGGCGTTGTGCCGGCTGGGTGCGGAGATGCCGGAGCTGGTGGTGCTGGACGGCGACGTGCAGAACTCCACCCATACGGAAATGTTCGCCGAGTGTTATCCGCAGCGCTTTGTCCAATGCAATATCGCCGAGCAGAACATGGTCGGCACCGCGCTGGGCCTGGCCGCCGGCGGCAAGATTCCCGTCGCCGCCACCTTTGCCTGTTTTCTCACCCGCGCCTTTGATTTCATCCGCATGGCCGGGCACACGCAGCCGCCGCACCTGGTGCTGTGCGGCAGTCATGCCGGCATATCCATCGGCCAGGACGGTCCCTCACAGATGGGACTGGAGGACATCGCCATGATGCGCGCCGTGTCCGGCAGCACCGTGCTCTATCCCTGCGATGCGGTCAGCGCCGAGAAACTCACGGTGCAGGCGGTGCATGCCGACGGCATCGTCTACCTGCGCACCACCCGCGGTGCGACGCCGGTGATCTACGAACTGGAAGAGGAGTTTCCCCTCGGCGGCTGCAAGGTGCTGCGCCGGTCGGATCAGGACAGCTACACCGTGGTAAGCGCGGGCATCACCGTGCACGAGGCCTTGCAGTCGTACGACTCGCTTCAGGAACAGGACATCACCATTCGCGTCATCGATCTGTATTCCGTCAAGCCGCTGGATGTGGAAACCCTCAACACGGCAGGGCGGGAGACCGGGGGCTTGATCGTGGTCGAGGACCACTGGGCGGAAGGCGGCATCGGCGAGGCCGTCGCCGCCGCCGTGGACCCGGGGATCGCGGTGTATCGCCTGGCGGTGCGCGAGGAGCCCCGTTCCGGCAAGCCGGAGGAGCTGCTGCATCGATACGGTATCGCCCACCAAACCATCTGCGCGGAAATCATCGCGCTGCTTGAATGAAAGGAGCGGGTCATGGACATGACACAGCTGCTGCGCATCACTGCTTTCGCCACCGCAACACTGCTTGTCGTTGCGCCCGCTACGGCCTATGAAGAGATGGCCGTCTCCGGCGGCGGCAGCATCCAGGGCACGGTGACCTACAACGGCATGGTGCCGGTGAAGAAGATCATTCCCACCAAGGATCAGGCGGTGTGCGGCAGCCCCCGCGATGAACCGCAAATCCTGGTCGGGTCCGGCGGTGTGGTGCAGGACGCCGTGGTCTATCTCAAGGCGGTGAGCAAGGGCAAACCCTGGGGCACGCCGGACAAGACGCCGGTGCTGGACAATCACAATTGCCGCTTCGATCCGCCGATCCAGATCATCCGCGCCGGCAACATCGATATCCACAATTCCGATCCGGTACTGCACAACACCCACGGCTTTTATGGCCGGCGCACGGCCTTCAACGTTGCCCTGCCCCAGCAGGGCATGCGCGTGACGCGCGAATTGCCGCGCTCCGGCATGGTGCGGGTGGAATGCGACGCCCACGGCTGGATGCTGGCTCACGTCTTCGTCGCCGACAACCCCTATTACGCCCTTACCGCCAAGAACGGCGGCTTCACCCTCGCCGACGTACCGCCCGGCGATTACACCCTGGTCGTATCCCAGCACTATGCCGGCAATACCGAAGTTCCGGTAACGGTAAAGGCGGGCGCAACGACGAAGCTGTCCATCGAGATGAAAAAGAAATGACGCGCCGGTGCGCGCCGCGTATCACATCAGGAGGATAGGCAAATGAACGAGCGTAAATTGCTGCAGCTGGAAATGGACCGGACCCTCCGGCCGGAGGGCGAGCGTCCCTCCTCGACAACGGTGATGACGCGCCGCACATTCCTGCACAAGTCATTGTGTTACGGCGCGGCGGGTGCAGCGACCTACGCGTTGTTGCCCCTCATCAACACCATGGACGTCGCCTTCGCCGCCGACGGCCAGTCGTTCCGCTTCGCCTGGCTGTCCGACACCCACCTCTATCCCAAGTCGCTCAACACCCGCTTCGTCGACAAGATGGTGCGCGCAGTGAAGGAGATCCAGGGCATGAACCCGCCGGCGGATTTCCTGATCTTCGGCGGCGACCTGGCCCAGCTGGGCGATCCGGTGGAGCTGAAGCTGGGGGCCGAGCTACTGGGCGAGATCAAGATCAAGAAGCACTTCATCCCCGGCGAGCACGACTGGTACCTGGACATGGGCAAGACCTGGAGCAAGATGTTCGGCGCGCCGCCGTGGACCTTCGACCACAAGGGCGTGCGCTTCATCGGCCTGGACACGGTCAGTCACGGTCCCGATTACTGGACTGCGCGCAAGATGACGCCGCAGGAGCGCATGGGCCACATGGCCACCCTCGACGGCAGCGTGGCCGGGCCGTGGGCGGGACTGGGCAGCGAACAGCTCAAGTGGCTGAACAGCACGCTGTCGTCCTGGGGCAAGGACAAGCCGGTGATCATCTTCAGCCACAATCCCCTGTACGAGTATTACCCGCAGTGGAATTTCTGGGTGCGCGATTGGCGCGAGGTGCATGAAATCCTCAAGCCCTACAGCAACGTCACCAACATCCACGGCCACACCCACCAGGCGCTGTACAACGAAATCGGCAAGCTGCGCTCCATCGGCATGCTGGCCACCTCCTGGCCCTGGCCCTACGCCCCCGAAGGCGTCCCGGTGCTCACCCGTCCGATGATCCGCGCCGATCCCGGCGATCATTTCGATGCCGTCGGCTGGAGCAGCCTGGCGGTGTCGGGCATGGCGCGGGTGGAGTACGAGTACATGATGTGGCGCAAGGAAGTGTTTGCCACCGCGCCGGTGGACTCCGGCACCGAGGACAACCGTAACCAGATCCTGAGCCCGCGCATCGCCGACCGGCTCTGAGCGTAAGGAGAGACGATCATGGTAAGCAAAAAAAACTACACCCGTCTGGCGATCGTGCTGGCGCTGGTCTCACTCGGTTTGGGCATGCAGCAGGTCTATGCCCACAAGGAACCCCATGCGCTGGATCAGCTGGCGGCCTTCGAACAGGTGTTCATGGAACAGGTGCGTGTCGGCGATCTGCTGTTTCACGGCGACGGCGATACGCAGAAGAACCTCAATGTGAACCTGTCGCGGACCGGCATGGCCTGCGCCATGTGCCATCCCTTTGCCTCCGACACCCATCCCCACGAGTTCCCCAAGTTCCAGGAACAGATGAGCCAGTTCGCCACCCTGCGCGACATGATCAACTGGTGCATCGAGAAACCGAACGAGGGCGAGCGCATCGATCCGGACGGGCCGGCGATGAAGGCGCTGGAGGCCTACATCTACTGGTCCAATCGCAATTCCAAGCTCGATCCCGGCAGGCATTGAAAAGGACTTGCCGCAGAGACGCCGAGGCGCAGAGATGAACGGCTGAACAAAGTGTTCTCTGTGTCTCCGCGTCCTCGCGGCAGAAGGTGTTGAACCATGGCCGAAGCACGTGCAGAGCAAGCGGCGTTTCCCGATCCGGACACGCTGATCGATCGGGCACTGATCCTCAAGTGGCTGTACTGGGGTCTGTTCTGGCTGATGTTCGCACCCAGCGTCGGCGTCACCATCTCGGGCCTGTTCAATTTTCCCGATTACCTGGGCACGTCTGAATACCTCACCTTCGGCCGCCTGCGTCCGCTGCACGTCAACGGCGTGATCTTCGGCGCCTTCTCCACCCTGTTCATCGGCCTGTGCTACTACGTGCTGCCGCGCCTGTGCGGGGTGCCGGTATGGAAGGCGTCCTGGGGCCACGGCCTGGTGTGGCTGTGGAACCTGGGCCTGCTGGCCGGCATGGCGGCGATGCTGCTGGGGGCCAACCAGGGCCTGGAAGCGAGCGAGATGCCGCTGGCAGTGGACATCGTGATCTTCCTGGTGATCGGGCTGTGCACGGTGCAATTCCTGGTCACCATTGCGCAACGCCGCGAACCGCAGCTCTACGTCTCCGCCTGGTATCTCATCGGCGCCTTCGTCTGGACCGTGATGAACCTGGTCCTGGGCAGCTTCATCCTTCCGTTCGGCTTGCAGGGCATCAACAGCGCGGCCTTCCACGGCCTGTTCATTCACTACGTGGTGGGCCTGTGGATCACGCCGGCGGGCTACGTGCTGATCTATTACTTCCTTCCGGCCAGCGTGCAGAATCCCATCTACAGTCACAAGCTGTCGCTCATCGGCTTCTGGTCACTGGCCCTGTTCTATCCCTTCGTCGGCATTCACCACTATCTGTACAGCCCCATCGCCGACTGGGCCGAGACCCTGGCCATCATCACCTCGATGCTGCTCATCGTTCCGGTATGGACCGTGCTGCAAAATTTCTTCGGCACCATGATCGGCCGCTGGCACCGCTTCAGTGAAAACCTGCCGGCCAAGTTCCTGATCATGGGCTCGCTCATGTACCTCATCGGCTGCTTCCAGGGCTCCACCGAGGCGCTGCGTTCCATCCAGCAGCCGACCCACTTCAGCGACTTCGTCATCTCCCATTCCCACCTCACGGTGTTCGGCACCTTCGTGGTGTGGGCCATCGGCGGCATGGTGTACGTATTGCCCAGGCTGGCGGGGCGTCCCCTGTGGTCGCCGCTGCTGGGCAACTGGTCGTTCTGGCTGATCACCTGCGGCATCTCCCTGATGGGACTGGACCTCACCATGGCCGGGCTGCAACAGGGCCACAGCCTCATGGACGGGGTGGAGTGGCTGGATGCACTGGTGGCGATCCGGCCGTACTGGTTCGTGCGTACCCTGGCGGGCATCTCCATGGACATCGGCATGTCCCTGCTGGTGTACAACCTGATGCGCACCGTCTTGTCCGCGCCGGCGAGGATGCCGTGATGCGTTTCGGTGCGCGCCATTACGCCCTCATCGCCGGCTTCGGCTTTCTCAGCCTGGCCGCCTTCGTGCAGGGCGTGCTGCCCATGCTGGAGCCGGAGTCGCGCACCGACGCGGTGACCCGCGTGGTACGCACCGACCTCGGCGAACTGAAGTGGATGGAGTACCGTGCCGG
Organism: Gammaproteobacteria bacterium HGW-Gammaproteobacteria-1; assembly: GCA_002840095.1. Lineage (GTDB taxonomy): Bacteria > Pseudomonadota > Gammaproteobacteria > Thiohalomonadales > Thiohalomonadaceae > Sulfurivermis. Next base: position 479,923 of record PGZL01000008.1, read on the forward strand.
CGACTACACGCCGCAGCAGCAGCGCGGTCGCGCAGTGTATATCCGCGAGGGCTGCTGGTATTGCCACTCGCAGTACGTGCGCCCGGTGGCCGGCGAGACGCGGCGCTGGGGGCCGATCACCCAGGCCGGTGAGTATGTCTACGATCGGCCGCACCTGTTTTCCACCCGCCGCATCGGCCCCGACCTGTCGCGGGTCGGCCTCAAGTATTCCGACGGCTGGCACCTGGCCCATTTCTGGAATCCGCGCATGCTGTCGCCCGACTCCATCATGCCGCGCTTCACCGCGTTGTTCGACGGACCCTACGCGGCGCGACTGATCACCGATGCCGACGGCGCGCGCAGCATCGAGCGCACGGCGGTGACGGAACGGCTGTTCGATTTCAGCAGCAAGGAACACCTCACCCTCACCCCCAATGCCGAGGGCCTGCTGTACGTGCCGGTGCGCGGCCGCAATCCGCTGATCATTACGCCCAATGACGAATTCGGTGGCGAGCAGGTGCAGCTGGTGGCGCCCGGCGAGGACCTGCTCGCCCTGGTCGCCTATCTGCAGAAGCTGGGCAGCAATCGCGGCAAGTGGCGCGACCTGTTCGAGCCGCAGCGCATGGAGGCCTCGCAGGTGAGCGTGCCGCGTTCGGAGGAATGGATCGCCCACGGCAAGGAGGTCTATCAGCGCCGCTGCCTGGGTTGTCACGGCGAACACGGTGACGGCAACGGACCGGCCGCCACCTTCCTGGAAACGCGGCCGCGCAACTTCACCTTCGGCGTGTTCAAGTTCCGCCTCACGCCGTCCGGCTCGCTGCCCGACGACGGCGATCTGCTGCGCACCATCACCCGCGGCGTGCGCGGCACCGCCATGCCCACCTGGCACGAACTGCCGGAGAAGGATCGGCTGGCGGTGATTCAGTACATCAAGTACGTGCTGGCAGTGGACAACAGCGATCCCGGCAATCCCTATTTCTTTTTCGCCGAAGAGCCGCCCAAGGCACCGCTGTTCATCGGCGTGCCGCCGGCGCCGTCGGCGGCACGGGTGCAGCGCGGCCAGGAGGTGTGGCAGCAGGCCAACTGCTGGGTATGCCACGGCGAGCACGGCCGCGGCGACGGCGAGTCATCGGCCGCGCTCAGTGACGATTTCGGCTTTCCCATCCGTCCCGCCAACCTCACCACTGGCCAGTTCAAGTCGGGGGCCGACGTGAAGGACATCTTCCGCACGGTGACCACCGGCCTGTCCGGCACGCCGATGCCGTCCTTCGGCGATACGGTGAGCGAGGCCGATCGCTGGGCGCTGGCCTATTACGTGCTGTCGCTGTCGGCTTACAAGGACCCGCTCAGCGGCGCGCCGCTCTATGTGTCCGACGGACAGCGCGCGGCGCTGAACGATCCCGCAACCAAAGCGCAGACCTCGCGCGACGCCCATCAGGCGCAAGCGGACTCCGCCTATGGCGGCGAGGCCTGGGCGCGCAAGCACGGCATCGACTTCGCGGCGGCACCGGACACGAAACAGTGAGGAACCGATCATGGCGGAACTGACGCTGGTGCAATTCCTGGTCGCGTTGCTGATGGGGCTGGGGGCGGTGTGCCTGTTTGTGTGGGGCGTGCTGTCCGGCCACTTCCGCGACGTGGAGGCGATCAAGCACCGGGTCTACCGCAACGAGGTGAACGACGATGAGCAGAGACGATAAATCCGCCGCCGGCGCCGGACCCGACGAGGTGGAAAACTTCGGCGGCGGCCACATCCAGGCGCGCCACGGCCGCGTCAACCGCTGGCTGCTGGTGGTGTACCTGGTGCTGTTCGTCTGGGCCCTGTACTACGGCTACACCTACTGGGGCGGCCTGGGGCCGGGCCTGGATTTGGGGCTTTAACAGGAGGACACGGACATGGCGACGTTGCCCGAAGCGGTAACCATCAGCGTGACGATCGCGCGCGAGCCGCGCGAGGTCTACGCCTTTGTGGCCAATCCCGCCAACGTGCCGCGCTGGGCCCGCGGGCTGGGCACCTCCATCGCCTGCGTCGACGGCCGCTGGGTGGCGCAGACACCGCGCGGTCCGGTGGCCTTCCGCTTCGCCACGCACAACGAATTCGGCGTGCTGGATCACTACGTCAGCCCGGCGCCCGGGGTGGAAATCTACGTGCCCATGCGCGTGGTGGCCGCCGGCGACGGCAGCCTGGTGAGTCTGACCCTGTTCCGTCAACCGGACATGGGGGCGGCGGATTTCGCCCGGGATCAGGAACTGGTGCGTGCCGATTTGCAGGTGTTGAAGGGCGTGCTGGAAGGCGGGGCCGCGGCGCACGGGGTACCGGTCCGCGCGGGCACACAACGGGGAGCATGATCATGGAACGCTACGTCGACGGCTTTTTGATTCCTCTGGCGCGGGACAACATCGATATGTACCGGGAGATTGCCGCCCGCGCGGGGCAGATATGGAAGGAACACGGCGCCCTGGAGTACTACGAATGCCTGGGCGATGAGCTGGCGCCGCAGCATGGCATGGTGTCCTTCACCACCTCCGCCGGCGCCACGGCGGAGGAGAACGTGATCTTTTCCTGGATCGTGTACGAGTCGAAGGAACACCGCGACAAGGTCAATGCAGCGGTCATGGACGACCCGCGCATGAAGGAAATGATGGCGTCGGGGATGGAGCCGTTCGACATGCGGCGCATGGCCTACGGTGGCTTCCGCACCCTGGTGATCGCATAAAGGGAGATCGACATGGCGGCAAAACTGTTGCTGGGGCTGGCGCTGCTGAACCTGGCCTTTCTGTTCGGCGAACTGGCCCTGAACGTGCTGGGCATGATGCTGTGAGAGGGAAAACGTCATGACCACCTCCGAAGCGCTCGCCTTCTGGATCTTCATCGTGATGACCGTGGCCTTCTTCGCCTGGGTCGCCTGGCTGGCGTGGCGCCGATGATCAATCTGTCGCTGGTGCCTGTGCCGGCCGCGCCGGCCCTGTGCAGCCATTGCCGGCTGCCGCTGGGGCGCACGCCCGAGCGGCGCGAAGTGGCGGGCGAGATGTGCGCCTTCTGCTGCTACGGCTGTTCCCTGGCCTACCAGTTTCTGCACGGCGCGCGCGAGGAGCCGGAGGCCGGCGGTCATTTGATCCGCCTCGGCGTCGGCGCCTTTCTCGCCATGAACATCATGCTGTTCAGCCTGCTGCTGTATGTCGACGCCTTCGCGGCGGAGGAGGCGCGCCTGGCGCAGTCCGTGCCCTGGCTGCTGTGGGCGCTGGCCACGCTGCTGTTCGCACTGGTGGGCGGACCTTTCGTCGCCGGGGCCGTGCGCGCGGCGCGGGCGCGGCGCCTGAGCGCCGACAGCCTGGTGGTGCTGGGTGCGGCGGCGGCCTACGGCTATTCCGCCTGGCAGGTGGTGACGGGCGGCGGGCAGATTTATTTCGACACCGTCACCATGGTGTTGCTGCTGTTCACCCTGGGCCGCTACCTGGAGGCGCAGGGGCGGGCGCGGGCGGTGCGCAGCCTGGCGCCGATGCTGGCGGCGGAGCGTGCCGAGGTGCGGGTGATGCAGGGCGGGCACGAGAGCCTGCGTGCGGCGTCGCTGGTGCGCGCGGGCGAGACGGTGCGCGTGCTGCCCGGCGAGCGCATCGCCGTCGACGGCGTGGTGCTGGAAGGACATTCGGAGTGCGACGAATCGCTACGCAGCGGCCAGGCCGAGCCGCAGCGCAAGGGGCCGGGCGATGCGGTCATCGCCGGCAGCCGCAACGGCGGCGGCCTGCTGTTGCTGCGCGTCAGCGTCGACGGCGACGGCAGTTACTGGAGCGGCCTCAGCCGCCTGGTGCGCGAGGCGCTGGAACACAAGACGCTGCTGGGGGAGACGGTGGATCGCGCGGCGGCGCTGTTCATCCCTTGCGTGCTGCTGCTGGCGGTGGCCACGGTGATCTACTGGGGTGGCCGCGAAGGTGTGGCGGCGGCCCTGCCGGCGGGGTTGGCGGTGCTGGTGGTGGCCTGTCCCTGTGCCCTGGGCCTGGCCGCGCCGCTGGCCACGGCCCAGGGCCTGGCGCGGGCGGCGGAGCGCGGCATCGTGCTGCGCGG
>PGZL01000022.1 GCA_002840095.1 Gammaproteobacteria bacterium HGW-Gammaproteobacteria-1
GGCCGGGGTGGCCGCCGGGCGGATCACGCCCCACGCCACGGTGGGCGCCGCCCTGGCCGCCGCCCGCCGGGCGGCGCGACCCGGCGACCGCATCGTGGTGTTCGGTTCCTTTCATACGGTGGCGGAGGCTTTGGCGCGGCCCGTATAATGCCGGGACGCGATGGCCGCGGCGCGTTCCGCGCCCGGCGGTTACAAAACAGTGATGCACAGGGTGTGCAGCGGGAGGCGGGATCTTGAACGACCAGCTCAAAAAGCGTTTGGTGGGGGCCATTGTCCTGGTGGCGCTGGCGGTGATCTTCGTGCCCATGCTGCTGGAAGGGGACAAGCGCTCCAGCATCCCGCTGTTCGGCAGCAACGTGCCGGAGCCGCCGGAGAGCACCACCGCCATGGTCGACATCCCGCTGCAGGTGCCGCCGCCGCCGGTGGAGGCTCCGGTGGTGGTGGAGCGGGAATTGCCCCCGGTCGCCGAGCCGGTCCCGGTTCCCCCCGCGCTGCCGGCCCCGGTCGAGGCGGCGGCGCCGCCCCCCGCACCGGTAGCGCCCCCGGCCCCGGTACAGCCGGTGAAGCCGGCGCAGGTGCCGCAGAGCAGCAAGCCTGCCGCCGGTTCCTGGGCGGTGCAGGTGGGCAGCTTCGCCGAATCGGCCAACGCCACCCGGTTGCGCGACACCCTGCGCGGCAAGGGCTACCCGGCCTATGTGGAGAAGGTGAAGCTGGCCAGCGGCACGGCCTACCGGGTGCGGGTCGGCCCGGTGCTGGCGCGGGCCGATGCCGAGGCGATCCAGGCCAAGCTGGAGAAGATCAGCCAGCGCGGTATCGTGGTGCCCCATCCCTGACAGGCTTTCCTTTTGCTGCCGGTGGCGCTCTGGTAAAATCGCCGCCTTTCCGGCAGAGACCTCCAGCCCCAACCTAATGAACTGGGTCGATTTCGTCATTCTCGGCATCCTCGGGGTTTCCATCCTCATCAGCCTCTGGCGCGGCTTCACGCGCGAGGCGCTGTCCCTGGCGGGCTGGGTGCTGGCGGTGTGGGTGGCGCTGATGTTCAGCGACAACCTGGAGCGCCTGCTGCGCTCGCAGATCGACACGCCGTCGCTGCGCCTCATCGTGGCCTTTGCCATACTTTTCTTTCTTACCTTGCTGGTCGCCGCCTTCATCAATTATCTGGCGGTGCAGCTGATCAAGAAGACCGGCCTGTCCGGCACCGATCGGGTCATCGGCATCGCCTTCGGCCTGGCGCGCGGCATCGTGCTGGTGACGGTGCTGGTGCTGCTGGCAGGCTTTACCGCCGTGCCGCGCGACCCGTGGTGGAACCAGTCGTCACTGCTGCATTATTTCGAAGACCTCGCGGTATGGACGCGCGGCTGGCTACCGGCCGGGATCGCCAAGAACATTCGTTACTGATGGCGCCCCGGCGCCGGTGTTGAAACAGAGGTAGTTGCGATGTGCGGTATTATCGGCATGGTGGGCAAAAGCCCGGTCAATCAGGCGCTGTATGACGGCCTGACCGTCTTGCAGCATCGCGGCCAGGACGCGGCAGGCATCATGACCTGCGACGCCGGCCGCCTGTTCCTGCGCAAGGACAACGGCCTGGTGCGCGACGTATTTGAAAACCGCCATATGCTCAAGCTGCAGGGCAACATGGGCATCGGCCACGTGCGTTATCCCACCGCCGGCTGTTCGTCCTCCGCCGAGGCCCAGCCCTTTTACGTCAATTCCCCCTTCGGCATCGCCCTGGCCCACAACGGCAATCTCACCAACGCCGAGACCCTGAAGGAAGAGGTGTTCCGCGACGATTTGCGCCACATCAACACCAGCTCCGACTCGGAAATACTGCTCAACGTCTTCGCCCACGAACTGCAGCGCCAGGGCAAGCTGCGCATCATGCCCGACGACATCTTCGACGCCGTGGCGCGGGTGCACAAGCGGGTGCAGGGCGGTTATGCGGCGGTGGCGATGGTCATCGGTTACGGCATCGTCGCCTTCCGCGACCCCTATGCCATCCGCCCGCTGTTCATCGGCAAGCGCACCACCTGCGACGGCGACGAATACGTGGTGGCCTCGGAGAGCGTGGCGGTGGATGCCCTCGGTTTCGACCGCCTGCGCGACGTGATGCCGGGCGAGGCGGTGTTCCTGGGCGAGGACGGCAGCTTCCATGCCCGCCAGTGCTTCGATGCACCGGTGACCTCGCCGTGCATCTTCGAGTACGTGTATTTCGCCCGCCCCGATTCCATCATCGACGGCATCTCCGTGTACAAGGCGCGCCTGCGCATGGGCGAGAAGCTGGCGCAGAAGATCAAGCGCGTGTTCCCCGACCACGACATCGACGTGGTGATCCCGATCCCGGACACCAGCCGTACCTCGGCCCTGCAACTGTCCTACGAACTGGGCGTGCTGTACCGCGAGGGTTTTATCAAGAACCGCTATATCGGCCGCACCTTCATCATGCCGGGGCAGAAGCAACGCAAGAAATCGGTACGGCAGAAACTCAACGCCATCTCCCTGGAGTTCAAGGGCAAGAACGTGCTGCTGGTGGACGACTCCATCGTGCGCGGCACCACCTCCAAGGAAATCATCCAGATGGCGCGCGACGCCGGCGCCAACAAGGTTTACTTCGCCTCGGCCGCGCCCCCGGTGCGCTACCCCAACGTCTACGGCATCGACATGCCCACCTCGTCGGAGCTGATCGGTCACGGTCGCGACGACCAGCAGATCGCCGCCGCCATCGGCGCCGACTGGCTGGTGTACCAGGATCTGGAAGACCTGGTGGATGCGGTGCTGCACAAGAAGAACAAGGCCGTGACCCAGTTCGAGGCCTCGGTGTTCGACGGCCGCTACATCGCCGGCGACGTGACGCCGGCGTATCTGGCGGCACTGGAACAGCAGCGTTGCGATGCCTCCAAGGAGCAGCGTGAGCGCGAGCAGAGCGCGATCATCGAGGTGCACAACAACGACTGATTGACAGTCGGTCGATGATTACCTAATCTCCAGTCTCAGCGCCGATTTGACTCAGCTTGCGGGCGCTTAATAAATACGGCTAAAGCGAGGGTGAAAAAACCCGCTTTGGCTTCAAGCCGGCGGGTTTTTTTGTGCCTGAAGTAATTGGTCCGCAAATGAACGCGAATGTACGCAAATGGTGTTCAGCTCCGGGCGGAGCAAGATTGCTGTGGTGGAGGCGAAGCGGGTCTTCGGGGCAGCGGTTTTTATTTGCGTGTTTTGCGTTCATTTGCGGACTGCATGTTTTTAATGCGTGGAAGGTGATGAAATGGATCAACAGGATTTCGACGAGTGGGGTTTCGATACGCTGGCGGTGCGTGCCGGACAGGTGCGTACCGGCGAGGGCGAGCAGAGCGAGGCGATCTTCCCCACCTCCAGTTTCCGCTTCGACAGCGCCGCGCAGGCCGCGGCGCGCTTCGGCGGCAGCGAGGCGGGCAACATCTATTCGCGCTTCACCAATCCCACGGTGCGCACCTTCGAGCAGCGCCTGGCGGCACTGGAGGGCGGCGAACGCTGCGTCGCCACCAGCTCCGGCATGGCGGCGATCCTCTCCACCTGCATGGGCCTGCTGAAGACCGGCGATCACATCGTGTCTTCGCGCGCCATCTTCGGCTCCACCGTGGTGCTGTTCGACAATTTCATGGGCCGCTTCGGCGTGCAGACCAGCTACGTGCCGCTCACCGACCTGGCGGCGTGGGAGGCGGCCATCCGCCCCAACACTCGGCTGCTGTTCGTGGAGACCCCGTCCAATCCGCTCACCGAGGTGGCCGACATCCGCGCCCTGGCGGACATCGCCCATCGCCACGGTTGCCTGCTGGCGGTGGACAACTGTTTCTGCACGCCGGCGCTGCAACAACCGCTCGCCCTCGGCGCCGACATCGTGATCCATTCCGCCACCAAGTACATCGATGGCCAGGGCCGCTGCCTGGGCGGCGCCGTGGTCGGTTCCGAGGAACTGGTGGGCAAGGAGGTGTTCGGCTTCCTGCGCACCGCCGGCCCCACCATGAGCCCGTTCAACGCCTGGGTGTTTCTCAAGGGCCTGGAGACGCTCAAGCTGCGCATGCAGGCCCATTGCGCCAATGCGTTGGCGCTGGCGCAGTGGCTGGAGCAGCAGCCGCAGGTGGCGCGCGTCTACTATCCCGGCCTGGCCTCCCATCCGCAGCATGAATTGGCGACCCGGCAGCAGAAGGGTTATGGCGGTATCGTCGCCTTCGAGCTGAAGGGCGGCCGCGATCAGGCCTGGACGGTGATCGATGCCACCCGCATGCTGTCCATCACCGCCAACCTGGGCGACGCCAAGAGCACCATCACCCATCCCGCCACCACCACTCACGGTCGCCTGGCGCCGGAGCAAAAGGCCGCTGCCGGTATCGACGAAGGCCTGATCCGCATCTCCGTCGGCCTGGAGGAAGTGGAGGACATCAAGGCCGATCTGGCCCGCGGCCTGGCGCTGCTCTGACGACCCCCGGGGTGCCGCAGCCCCGTCTCTCCCGCATTGAACCGTCCCCGCCATCTGGCGTAAGCTCGAACGAGCCGCGCCGGAGACGCGGGGCGATAACGATAAAACCGTGCGGCGGGCAGCGGTCCGCGGGAACGGAGGAGAGGAGCATGGGCAAGACGATCTATGTGGGCAACCTGCCTTTTGGTGCCAGCGAGGACGAGGTGCGCGATCTGTTCGGCGCCTTCGGCGCAGTCACCGCGGTGAAACTGGTCAACGACCGCGATACCGGCCGCTTTCGCGGCTTCTGTTTTGTCGACATGGATACGGGGGCGGAAGACGCCATCCGTGACCTGGACGGCAAGGAATTCGGCGGTCGGCCACTGCGGGTGAACGAGGCCAAAGAGCGAGCGCCGCGCAGCGGCGGCCCGCGCCGCCGTTCCCCTTACCGCACCGCCTGAGTACCCCGGCCGGATATCCGCCGGCGCCGCTCACGGCCGCCGGTGTTTTCCTTTTGCCTGAGAAACCCGGAACAGCTGCATGTCGCCCGACCCGCGCCGCCTCCTGCTCGATATCTACGCCGCCGCCCTGCGCGCGGTGGACGGCCGCCGCGCCGTGCGCGAACGGCTGGCGCGGGACAGGCCGGCCGGACCGGTGCAGGTGGTGGCCGTCGGCAAGGCGGCCGCCGCCATGGCGGCGGGGGCCGCTGACGCCCTGGGAGACGATCTCGCCGCCGCCCTGGTGATTACCCGTCACGGCTATGCCGATCCCGGCGGCTGCCCGCCGCGCACCGTGGTGCTGGAGGCGGATCATCCGCTGCCCGGTGCCGCCAGCCTGGCAGCCGGCCAGGCCCTGCTGGATTTCATTGCCGCCGCGCCCGCCGGGGCACCGTTCCTGTTTCTGATCTCGGGCGGCACCTCCGCCCTGGTGGAGGTGTTGCCGCCCGGCGTCGGCGCCGCGCAGTTGCACGCCGCCAATGAGTGGCTGCTGGCCAGCGGCTGGGATATCGGCCGCGTCAACCGGGTGCGCCGCGCCCTGTCCTGCATCAAGGGCGGTCGCCTGGCGCAGCGGCTGACCGGACGGCCGGTGCTCAACCTGCTGCTGTCCGACGTGCCCGGCGACGACCTTGCCGCCATCGGCTCCGGCCTGCTGGTGCCGCCCGCGGCCGGTGCGGCGGAGCCTGCCGTATCCTTGCCGCCGTGGTTGCAGGAGCTGGTTGCGGCCGCGCCGCCGCCGCGGATGGAGGATTTCGGCGCCGTATGCAGTGAAATCCTGCGCGGCAACGGCGATGCCCGGGAAGCCGCAGCGGCGGCCGGGCGTGACCGCGGCCTGGTGGTGCATCAGGCGGCAGAGCTGTTGCAGGGGGATGCCGCCGCGGCGGGGCGAGCCCTGGCCGCGCAGGTGCTGACCGGTCCGGCCGGGTTGTACGTGTGGGGTGGAGAAACCACCGTACGACTGCCACCGCAACCGGGACGGGGCGGCCGCTGCCAGAGCCTGGCCCTGGCGGCGGCACAGGCACTGGCGGGACGCGACGACATCTGCCTGCTCGCGGCCGGCACCGACGGCAGCGATGGCCCGGGCGAGGACGCAGGCGCCCTGGTGGACGGCGCCACCGTGGAACGGGGGACGGTGGAATGCTTCGATGCGCGGGAAAGCCTGGCCCGTGCCGACGCCGGCAGCTTTCTGGAGGCCAGTGGCGATCTGATCCAGACCGGCCCCACCGGCAGCAACGTGATGGACCTGGTGCTGGTCCTCAAGCTGGCGTGAACGGCATGGAGTCCGCAAATGAACGCGAATGGACGCAAATCAAGATGAACCGAATACATCAATTGAATCTCGCCAAGACGCCAAGCACGCGAAGAAAACCGCAAGCAAGGCAGAGATGGTGGGGTGGATAGGCCGAGCGCATAGACCGGTCGCGCTGGGTGCAATTGTTTTTTCTTGGCGAGCTTGGCGTCTTGGCGAGAGTGAAAGTCTTTATATTTGCGTCCATTCGCGTTCATTTGCGGACTCACCGAGGTTTTTAGGATGAATCCTTCAGGCTAGAATGGCGCGCCATGACCGAGACCAACCTGTTCAATGCTGCCCTGGACTGCCTGCGTGCCTGCGAGGCCGCGGACAAGGTGGCGCTGACCCGTGCCGCGGCGCAGGCCTGGCGCGAGGGCGGGTTGAGTCTCGCTGCCGCGCATCCGCCGCAGACCCTCGCCGCGCCCGGTCGTCCCGCCCGCCTGCGCCTGGTCATGCCGCGCGAGCTGCCGCGGCGCCGCCCCGACAGCCGCGAGGGGCGCGCCATCCTGTTTCACGCCCTGACCCACATCGAATTCAACGCCATCAATCTGGCCTGGGATGCGGTGTACCGTTTTCGCGCCATGCCGCGCGCCTTTTATGACGACTGGATCCGCGTCGCGGAGGAGGAGGCGCAGCATTTCGAACTGCTGCGCGCCCACCTCAATACCCTGGATGCCGATTACGGCGACTGGCCCGGCCACAACGGCCTGTGGGAAATGGCGCTGAAGACCGCCCACGATCCGCTGGTGCGCATGGCCCTGGTGCCGCGCTGCCTGGAGGCGCGCGGGCTGGACGTGAATCCCGGTATCCAGGACAAGCTGCGGGCGGCGGGAGATACGGAAGGTTGCGCCCTGCTGGACATCATCCTGCGGGACGAAATCGGCCACGTCGCCATCGGCGACCGCTGGTTCCGCCATCTGTGCGCGGAACGGGGACTGGCGGTGGAGACGACCTACCGCAGCCTGATGGACGAATACATGAAAGGGCCGCCCAGGGGGCTGTTTCATCTGGAGGCGCGGCGCAGCGCCGGATTTTCCGAGGCGGAGCTGGCCTATCTGCAAGGGGTGGGGTGAGGAGCATGACGATGTGGCGACAGGTGTGGCTGGGCGGTGTGCTGTTGCTGGCGGGCGGGGTCGCGGCGGCAGGACAGAACGCGACCATGGTGTTGTACCAGGTGCTGGAACCGGGCTTCGAACCCTACAGTTCGCGCCTCATCGTCACCCCGCGCTATCTGCGCATGGACGATGGCGATGCCGCCAGCAGCTTCGTGCTGTTCGACCGCAAGCGCAACGTCATCCATAGCGTGACCCACAATGATCGCACGGTGTTGGAGATACCGCTGCAGGCGGTGACCGTGGAGTCGCCGGTGGCGCTGCGCATGGAACACAAGGTGGTGACGACGGACGAGCCGCTCCCGGCCATCGCCGGCAGGACGCCGCGCCAGCTCCATCTCTCGGTCAACGGCGAGCAGTGCTACGACCTGGTGGCGGTGGAGGGACTGCTGGACGACGTGGTGGCGGCATTGCGCGCCTTCCGCACCGTGCTGGCGGGGGAGAACGCGCGCATCCTCGCCGAGGTTCCGGCGGACATGCAGGACCCCTGCGACCTGGCGCTCAACACCTATGCACCGGACTGGCAGCTGCGCTTCGGCCTGCCGATCCAGGAGAGCGATCCCCAGGGCAAGGGCCAGCTGTTGCTGGACTACAGCACCGACTATCCGGCCGATGCGGCGCTGTTCACGCTGCCCAAGGGCTATCAGCGCTATTCACCCGGCGGCGCGCTGCCCTGACGGGTGTGCAGGAGAACCTGAGCAGGAAAGCGAAGCACGGGGAACACGGGGAAAACACGGGAATATTCACCGGCCGCATGCTCACCGGCCGCGCATCAATTCAGGCGCCGAACTGCTCCAGGCGGCAGCCTGCGCCGTCGCAGCGCAGCACGCTGCCGCCGTCGTGCCAGGCGCCCAGCACCAGGCGCTGGCCGCCGTCGGGCAGGGTGTGCACGGCGGGGCGGTGGGTGTGGCCATGGATCAGGCGGCCGACGCGGTATTGCTGCAGGTAGGCCGCCACGGTCTCGGCGTTCACGTCCATCTCATAGTCGGCCTTGCGGCCGATCTCTTCCCTGCTGGTATCGCGCAGCTGGCGCGCGAAGGCGATGCGCTCCGCGGCGGGTTTCGCCAGGAAGGCGGCTATCCACTGCGGATCGCGCAGCTGGCGCCGCATCTGCTGGTAGGGCAGGTCGTCGCTGCACAACAGATCGCCGTGCATCAGCAGGGCGGGACTGCCGTACAGATCGATGACGCAGGGATCGGCCAGCAGGGTGCCGCCGGTCAGGCGGGCAAAGCCCTCGCCCAGCAGGAAGTCGCGGTTGCCGTGCATCAGGTAAAGCGGGACGCCGCTGTCGGTGAGGGCGCGCAGGGCGTCGATGACGCCCTGCTGCTCCGGCATGACAAGATCGTCGCCCAGCCACGCCTCGAACAGATCACCCAGGATATACAGCGCCTCCGCCGTGACCGCCTGTTCGCGCAGAAAGCGCCGGAACAGGCCGTCGGCCGGGGTCTGTCCGCCCTGCAGGTGCAGGTCCGAGACGAACAGGGTCGCCATCGGCCTACTCGGTGATCTCGACTTTCTCGATCAGCACCGGCTCGGCCGGCACGTCCTGATGGAAACCGGCATTGGACGTGGCCACACCCTTGATGCGATCCACCACGTCCATGCCTTCCACCACCTTGCCGAACACGCAGTAGCCCCAGCCGTCCTGGGTCGGGGCGCGGTGGTTGAGGAAGCCGTTGTCGGAGACGTTGATGAAGAACTGGGCGGTGGCGGAGTGCGGGTCGCCGGTGCGCGCCATGGCGATGGTGCCGCGCTCGTTCTTCAGGCCGTTGTCGGCCTCGTTCTTGATCGGTTCGTGGGTCGGCTTGTTGACCATGTTGGCGGTCATGCCGCCGCCCTGGATCATGAAGCCGTCGATGACGCGGTGAAAAATGGTGCCGTCGTAGAAGCCTTCGCGCACATAGCGCTCGAAGTTTTCCACGGTGGCAGGTGCCTTGGCGGCGTCGAGTTCGAGGCTGATGATGCCGAAGCTGGTGTGCAGATTGATCATGTGGGCTCCTGCTTTATTTGGCGGCGTCGCCGGTAATGACGAGCGCCTGTTGAATGACGACGGGTTCCTGCGGCACGTCCTTGTGGAAGGGGCCGCCGGAGCCGGTGGGGGTCTCCTTGATGGCCTTGACCACGTCCATGCCGGACACCACGCGGCCGAACACGGCGTAGCCCCAGGCGCGCGGGGTCTTCTCGCGGAAGTCGAGGAAGTCGTTGTTGGCGACGTTGATGAAGAACTGGGCGGTGGCCGAGTGCGGGTCGCCGGTGCGGGCCATGGCGATGGTGCCGATGGTGTTGCGCAGGCCGTTGTCGGCCTCGTTCAAGATCGGCGCACGGGTCGGCTTTTGGGCGAAGCCGGCGTCGAAGCCGCCGCCCTGGATCATGAAACCGTCGATGACGCGGTGGAAGAGGGTGCCGTTGTAATGGCCGTCCTGCACGTAGCGCAGGAAGTTCTCCACGGTCTTCGGCGCCTTGGCGCGGTCCAGTTGCAGCACGATGTCGCCCTTGCTGGTGACCAGGCGCACGCGCGGCTGGCTGTCGTCGGCCCCGACGGCGGTGCTCAGGCCGAGCAGCAGGGTGAACAGGAAAATGGTGAGACGGTGCATGGCTGGGACTCCCTGAATCCTGAGTGAGGCGCAATGATAGCAGCCTGCGCCACGGGGCAGAAGGCGGCCGCCGCCTTCTGCCGTCCCCGCCGGGCTGATATCATGCGCACCTGTCTATATATCGACCGTCAGCGGCGGACACCAGCACAATGACCTATCAGCACAATCTCCAGGTGTATAACAACCTGACGCGGCGCCTCGAGCCGTTCCGGCCCATCGACCCGCGGCGGGTGCGCATGTACGTGTGCGGCATGACGGTGTACGACTATTGCCATATCGGCCATGCCCGGGTGCTGGTGGTGTTCGACGTGATCAGCCGCTATCTGCGCCGCATCTACGGCGCCGACCATCTCACCTACGTGCGCAACATCACCGACATCGACGACAAGATCATCAAGCGCGCCAACGAAAACGGCGAGCCGTTCACCACGCTCACCGAGCGCTTCATCGCGTTCATGAACGAGGATGCCGACGCCCTTGGCGTGCAGCGTCCCGACCAGGAGCCGCGCGCGACGCTGCACATCAGGGAAATTCTCGACATGATCGGCGCCCTGGTGGCCAAGGGCTATGCCTATGCTGCCGCCAACGGCGACGTGTACTACGACGTCAGCAAGTTCGAGGGCTACGGCCGGCTGTCGGGCAAGAACGTGGAAGACCTGCGCGCCGGCGAGCGCGTGGCGGTGGACGAGGCCAAGGACGATCCGCTGGACTTCGTGCTGTGGAAGGCCGCCAAGCCGGGCGAGCCGTCATGGGAGTCGCCCTGGGGGCCGGGCCGTCCCGGCTGGCACATCGAATGCTCGGCCATGTCGACCCAGGCCCTGGGCAGTCACTTCGACATCCACGGCGGCGGCCTCGACCTGCAGTTTCCCCACCACGAAAACGAAATCGCCCAGTCGGAGGCGGCCTGCGGCTGCCAGTACGTCAATTACTGGATACACAACGGCTTCGTGCGGGTGGACAACGAAAAGATGTCCAAGTCGCTGGGCAATTTCTTCACCATCCGCGACGTGCTCAAGAAATACGACCCGGAGGTGGTGCGCTATTTCATTCTGGCCAGCCACTATCGCAGCCCGCTCAATTATTCCGACCAGCACCTGGACGGCGCCAAGGCGGCCCTCACCGGGCTGTACACCGCATTGCGCGGCCTGGAACTGCCGCCCGCCGACGAGCAGCTGGGCGATTACGCCGCGCGTTTCTACGCCGCCATGGACAACGATTTCGCCACCCCGGAGGCAATGGCGGTGTTGTTCGACCTGGCGCGGGAGGTGAACCGCCTGCGCGGCGCCGACGATGCAGCCGCGGCGGCCCACGGCGCCCTGCTGCGCCACCTCGCCGGCCTGCTCGGCCTGCTGCAGCGGGAGCCGCAGGCGTTTATGCAGGGTGGGGCGCCGGTCGGCGGCCTGGCCGACGCGGACATCGAGCGCCTGATCGGCGAGCGGCTGGAGGCGCGGCGCAACAAGGACTGGGCCGCCTCCGATCGCATCCGTGACGAACTGAAGGCGCAGGGCATCGTGCTGGAGGACGGCGCCGGCGCCACCACCTGGCGGCGCGCCTAGCTTCGACGCTGCCGGCCCTCATCCCAGGGATAGTGCAGCGGGGTGAGGGCACGGTGCGCGAGGAGCGACGCGTCCCGGGCGGTGGCCCGGCTCGGCACCATCCGCGCCGCCTCGAAGGCATCATCAAGCTTCAAGCTGTTGTCGACCCGAAGTGTCCCTTGGGCCCCCGATCTGGACAAACTCAACCGCGAACTGGCGCGGTTGCTCGAACTCCGTCAGTAACTGCCGCCCAGGCCGGCCAGCGCCAGCAGGCGCACGGTTTCTTTCTGTTCCATGCTCAGCGGGCCGCATACCGCCTGTTCCAGTTGCAGCAGGCGTTCCAGCCGCTCGTTCTGCAGCGGTATCTGGTCTATGAGTTTTACGTACTCCTCGTAGGGCATGATGGCTTCCTCCCTTACGGTCGGCCTTGGTTAATCTATCGGCCGCTTAGTAAAGAGATTTAGTCCCTCCCGTCCCGTTGCGCCCTACCCTGTTCACCTTCCCCGGCGGGGGGCCGACTCCCCCGACGATTGCCGGAAACAACCCCCCGCCCATCAACGTCGCATATCGCGCTTGTGACCCGGCACGGCTTTGGGTAGTTTGTTGCCACTACAACCAGAACAAACCAATAACGGAGCGGAGCATGCTGGACATCGAGAAATTGAATCGTGATTTCGGGGGCGACGGGGTCAAATTTGTTGCCGGCGCCGGCGGCCTGGTGCTGGCGGAGGTGAACAACATCCATGCCCGTGCCACCATCGCCTTGCAAGGCGCCCATGTCATGACCTATGCCAGGAGCGGCGAAGAACCGCTGATCTGGCTCAGCCGCCAGGCCAAGTTCGCCATCGGCAAATCCATCCGGGGCGGCGTGCCGGTGTGCTGGCCCTGGTTCGGGCCGCATGCGGAAAATCCCAAGTTTCCCGGCCATGGCTTTGCCCGCACGGTGCCCTGGCGCCTGGTGCAGGCCACCACCCTGCCGGACGGCTCCAATCGGCTGGAATTCCAGATCGAACAGAGTGAGGCGACCCGCGCCCAGTGGCCCCACGCCTCCGACGTGCGCACCATCGTTACCGTCGGCACGGCACTGACGGTGGAGCTGCTGACCACCAACACCGGCAGGGAAACCTTCTCCTTGGGCCAGGCGCTGCACACCTATTTTGAGATCGGCGACATCCACCGCCTGTCCATCCTCGGCCTCGACGGCTGCGACTACCTGGACAAGGTGGACGGCGGTGCGCGCAAGACCCAGCAGGGTGCCGTCACTTTCGACGGCGAGACCGACCGCATCTATCTGGGTACCGGCAACCGCTGCGAGATCCGGGATCCGGCGTTGAACCGCAGCATCGTCATCCAGAGCAGCGGCAGCCGCTCCACCGTGGTGTGGAACCCTTGGAACGAAAAGGCCGACAAGATGGGCGACTTCGGACCGGAAGGCTGGACCGGCATGGTCTGCGTCGAAACCGCCAACGCGGCCGACGACGTGCGCAGCCTGGCGCCGGGCGAACAGCACCGCCTGGTGGCGATTTACTCCAGCGCGCCGCTGTAATCGGCAGTGTGATGGCGTGGGGTTTCCTCCTGGCCCTGGCCCTTGTGC
This sequence comes from Gammaproteobacteria bacterium HGW-Gammaproteobacteria-1, assembly GCA_002840095.1. Taxonomy (GTDB): domain Bacteria; phylum Pseudomonadota; class Gammaproteobacteria; order Thiohalomonadales; family Thiohalomonadaceae; genus Sulfurivermis. The sequence goes on from PGZL01000022.1 coordinate 13,053, forward strand.
TGGGGCTGGCATGGGGCATGGGCCGTGCGGCGGCGAGGCGCCGCCGCACGACCTTCATCGACGACTACGTCTTTCACCCGGCGGTGTTCAACAAGTTCCGTGCCGTGCGTCCCGGTCTCACCGAGGCACAGGAGGAGCTGGTGTTCGCCGCGCTGCGTGAATACTTCCATCTGTGCAACCGCGCCGGCCGCCGCATGGTGGCCATGCCGTCCCAGGTGGTGGACGACGCCTGGCACGCCTTCATCCTGTACACCCGCGCCTACGAGCAGTTCTGCCGCGGAGCGCTGGGCCGTTTTCTGCACCACACCCCCGCCGAGGCCATGGCCGCGCCGACCATGGCGCAGGACAGCATCAAACGGGCCTGGCGTCTGGCCTGCGCCCATGACGGCATCGATCCGAAAAAGCCGGCACGCCTGCCCCTGCTGTTCGCCATCGACGGCGAACTCGATATTCCCGACGGCTTTCGCTACACGCTGAACTGCATGACGGGGAAGGGCACGCAAAACGCCGGCTACTGCGCCTCACACATCGGCTGCGGCGGTGGTTGCGGCGGCGATGGCGGAGGCAGTGACGGCGTTGGTTGCGGGGGAGACGGCGGTGGAGGCTGCGGGGGCGATTAGGCCTTAAAACCAGTTTCGAGTTTCGAGTTTCGAGTTTCGAGTTTGGAGTTTCGAAAAAAAACCGGCGTCCGCAAGGGCGTCGGTTTTTTTATGACTCGAAACTCGAAACTACCGGGTTCGAATGAACGGTAGATACTGTTATCCAGGTCAAGCACACGCGAGCCCATGAAGTGCCGGATTGAATGGCATTCCTGACTTGAGTACGCCGTAGGCGACGTGGACAAGCT
>PGZL01000009.1:0-54268 GCA_002840095.1 Gammaproteobacteria bacterium HGW-Gammaproteobacteria-1
GACCTGACGGGGGCTGAGCAGGCCGGCGCCGACGGCAACGGCAATGGCGCTGCCGGCCAGGGTGCTCTTGAGAAAGATTCTGCGCTTGGTATTCACGTTGAGGGACTCCTATCGCTAGCTGAAATTAGAGGGTATAGATGTACTCGAGCACCTTATCGATCTGATCGTCGGTCAGGATCGCGTGCTTGCCGAAGGGCGGCATCATGGTGTTGGGGTTGGCCTTGGTGGAGTCCCAAATCTGCGCGCGCAGTTTGGCCTTGTCCGGGAAACGGGCCTGCATGCTGACCAGCGGGGGGCCGATGTTGCCCGGCATGTTGGCACCTTCGATTTGGTGGCAGGCAAGGCAGTTGCCCAGCTTGCGATCCTCTACGATCTTCTTGCCTTCGGCGACCGTTCCGGCATCGGCTGCGACGGCCGGTGCAGAGAGGGTCAGGACGCCGAGCATGGCCGCAACAGCACTGGCGGCGGTTATCAGTTGGGCGGGCTTCCGCATTGTTTCCTCCTCGTTGGTTTTCGTTGCACTCGCTGGTGCGCGTGTTGTTGTGGTTTTGGTCCGTGTTTCGGTGGCCGGTGGCGTTATGGTCGGTACCGGGATCTCCCGAGTTGCCCACACCTTTTTTTACATATTACCGATAAAGCCGCGCGGAACAACCCCGACGAAAAACATAAACAATTGCCACTAATATATTAGAAAACAGTTATTTACTTCTTGAGCACCGGCAGGAATCAACCCTACGCGCCTGTTCTTATAGTGGATGTACCCGGTGGGTTTATTCCCATGGCAGGAAAAAAATATCGGTCAGGCCGTAATGCCGATCAGTTGGGAGGTTCCAGGCTCTGTAGAGCCCAGTCCCTTGGGTGAATAGTTCGCCGAGGGGACCCGGCTCCTACCGGAGGCATTGGGCAGGCCGCGGCTGCCGGGGAGTAGGGGAGTAGGGGAGTAGGGGAGTAGGGGAGTAGGGGAGTAGGGGAGTAGGGGAGTAGGGGAGGGGGCTAGCGTTGCCGCAGCGGGGCGGTTTCGTCCAGCAGTTGGGTGAGTTTGGCCTCCAGCAGGGACTGATAGTAGAAATCCAGTCCGCCGGTGCGGCGCGCCATATTGAGCTGCTCGATGGCGGTCTGCGTTTCGCCCAGGCTGCGGTAATAGTCGGCCAGGGCGATGTAGGCCACCCCCTGGCGGCCGCTGCGGGTCTCGGCCTCGGCCAGCAGTTCATAGGCGCGGGGCGGTACGCTGCGGTTGCGGGTGAAGTCGCGCAGCAGGGGGGCGGCCTGGGCATGTTCGCCCTGCCGCAGCAGATGTTCCGCCAGCGCCAGGGTGAGCAGGGAGTTGCCCGGATAGGCGTGCAGGCCGTCCCGGTACAGGCGTTCTGCGGCGGCCGGCCGGTTGTCTGCCGCCTCCAGTTGCCCCAGCGCCAGCATGTAGGCGATGCGCTGCGGATCTTTGCGGTGCAAGGCTGACAGCAGGACCCGCGCCTGCGGGTAGTCATGCTGCCGCATCAGGGCCAGGGCATAGCCGTAGCGTTCCACAACCCCGTCCTCGCCCTCGAGATCGGCGCGATATTGCCCTGTCAGCGCGGCGGGATTTCGTGTTTCCAGCACGCGCAGCTTGGCCTGGATCAGGCGATAGCCGAGGCTGTCGCTGCCGGGACTGGGGGGATACTGATCGGCGCGGTTGCGGGCGTCGGCGATACGCTCCAGGGTGACCGGGTGGGTGCTGAGAAACTCCGGCAGGCCGGTGCTGGCGTAGCGGTATTCCTGTTGCAGGCGCTCGAAAAAGCCGGGCATGCCCTGGGGGTCGAAGCCGCCGCTGGCCAGCATCTGAATGCCCACCCGGTCGGCCTCGCGTTCGTTGCTGCGGGTGAAGTCCAGCTGCATCTGGCTGCCGCCGGCCATGGTGGCGGCCAGCGCCGCCTCACCCAGCTGCGGGTTGCCGGCGCCGAGCAATATGGCGGCGATGACCGCGGCGGTAAGCGGCATGTTCATCTGGCTGGCTCGCTCGTAGCTGCGTGCCAGGTGGTGCTGGGTGACGTGGGCAATTTCATGGGCCATGACACCGGCCAGCTCGCTTTCCGTACGGCTGGCGGTGATCAGCCCGGAATGGATGCCCACATATCCGCCCGGCATGGCAAAGGCATTGATGCTGGGGGCGCTGACCACGAAGAAGCGGAAGCCGGCCGCCGACTGGTTGCCGGCGGAGACCAGGCGGAAGCCGAGCTGCTGCACATACTCTTCCACTTCCGGATCCGTAAGCAGCATCCCCGACAGGGTGATGGAACGCATCATTTCGCGCCCGATGCGCTCCTCGTCGGCGGGGGTGAGGGCTGTGGCCGAGCTGTCGCCGATGTCGGGCAGGGTCAGGCTGTCGGTGGCTGCGTGCGCCGGCGCCGTGCCCAGAAGAAAGGCGAAGAGATAGGTGGCGAGTTTCAAGGAGTCCGTCCGTGTGAGTGAGGGCCGATCGTACCAGCTTTGAGACCGTGGGATTGACAGGTGGTTCTGCGGGAGGTCCTCGGGAAAGCAGGCTACCCTTGTGGGATATTGAAAACGTGGAGAGGGCGCCGATAGAATATTAGCATTCACTAATTCATTTGCAGGTATTGCAACAACATGTTCAATTTCCGAGAAATAGAGATTTTCGACGTCAAGCGCATGCTCGAAGGCGAGGGCAAGTCCGTGCGCCTGATCGATGTCCGCAGCCCGATGGAGGTCGTCTCCGGCATCATCCCAGGCGCCACCAATATTCCTCTGCACATGCTGCCGATGAGCGTGGAAAAAATCCCCGATGATTCCGAAGTCGTCATTTACTGCCGTACCGGTGCCCGTTCGGCACAGGCCTGCGCCTACCTGACTTCGTTGGGCAAGGACAACGTCTACAACCTCCGGGGCGGCATCATGGCCTGGCTGCAGGGCGGCCTGGCCGTCGCCTGACGGCTTGCCGCTTTCCGGGCGGTCGTCACGGAAGCGGTCCGTTCCTGCAATCCATCAATTTATAAGAGGTTTTACCGTACAAGAATTCCATCTACCCCTTTCGGGTAGGTCGGTCTGAACTTGCGTTCCCCCCGGGGTTTGTCATATAAGTTCGCTCTTGTATTCTAATAGTTGGGCCTATGGTGGCCCTTTTTTTCCAACTGTCGTAAAGCCCGAGGAGAGAAACAATGGCGAACTTCGATCAAGAACTGGACGCTTCCGGCCTGAACTGCCCCCTGCCCATCCTGCGTGCCAAGAAGACCCTGGGCGGCATGGGTTCCGGCCAGGTGCTGAAAATCATTGCCACCGACCCCGGTTCCGTGAAGGACTTCGAAGCCTTTGCCAAGCAGACCGGCAACACCCTGCTGTCCTCCGGCGAAGAAGGCGGCAAGTTCGTATTCCTGATCAAGAAGGCATAAAACAAGAAATTTAAGGAGGGGGCTCCAAATGTCCGATCAGAAGAAACTGGCGATCATCGCTACCAAGGGTACCCTGGACTGGGCCTACCCGCCGTTCATCCTGGCGTCCACCGCTTCCGCTCTGGGCTATGAAGTGGAGATTTTCTTCACCTTCTACGGCCTGCAGCTGGTGCGCAAGGATCTGGATGGCCTCAAGGTCAGCCCGCTGGGTAACCCCGGTATGCCGATGAAGATGCCGTTCGGCCCGAAGTGGTTCCGCGGCATCAACTGGAACATCCCGAACATCATCCAGGCCAACATCCCCGGCTTCGAGTCGCTGGCCACCGCGCTGATGAAGAAAACCATCGCCAACAACGGCGTGGCCACCATCGCTGAACTGCGCGAGCTGTGCCAGGAGGCTGAGGTGCGCTTCACCGCCTGCCAGATGACCGTGGAACTGTTCGGTTTCGATCACAGCGATTTCATCGACGGGATGGAGTATGCCGGTGCCGCCAAATTCTTCGAATTTGCCGGCGAATCGGACATCTGCCTGTACATGTAGTGTCCCGGAAGTGAACCCCAAAAAACCCCGCTCCGGCGGGGTTTTTTTATGCCCGGTGGAAAGTTGTTGCCCCCGGCGGCAGCGGGCCGGGCTTCGGCATTTTCGTGCGCGCGCCCTACGGACTTTCCTCAATATTTTATATCCATGACAAGTGTGATGTTTCTAAGCCCTTGTCGCCGCTTGCCGATAAGAAAACATTAATATTCACAAATACTTAAATGCTGTTGTTCTCTTGACACCCCAAAACCGCAGCAATATCGTGTCCGCGTCATATAAAAACCTAACAAGACAATAAACAACAAACATCGTTCCACAGTTAAACCAAGGAGATCCCGAATGAAGAATTCCAAGCGCCTGCTCGCCTTGGCTGTTGCGGCAGCCTGCGGCGCCCCTATGGCGGCCTTTGCGACCAACGGCATGAATCTGGAAGGTTATGGCCCGATTGCCACCGCCATGGGTGGCGCCTCCATGGCCTATGACAACGGCACCGCAGCCGTCATGAACAACCCGGCGACCCTGGGCCTCGCTGCCGATGGCAGCCGCCTCGACGTGGCCGTCGGTGTTCTCGGCCCCAACGTTGATGCGACCCATTCCATGGGCGGCAGCTGGTCGTCAGGCGGCGACTCTTACATGATGCCCGCCGTGGGCTGGGCCAAGAAGAACGGCCAGCTAACCTATGGCGTGGCGGCCTTTGCCCAGGGCGGCATGGGTACCGAGTACAACAGCGGCGGCCCGGGTACCGCGTTCGTGCAGATGGCGATGATGGGCGCCGGTGACAATCCTGCGCTGGTAGCCGGCTGGAAGGAGCGCTCCGAAGTCGGCGTGATGCGCATTCTTTTCCCCCTTGCCTTCAACGTGAACGACAAGCTCACCGTGGGCGGCAGCATCGACTACGTCCGCGCGACCATGGACCTGCAGATGGCGATGCCGGGTAGCGTCATGGGCGACATGCTGATGAACCCCAGCTCGACGGTGGGCACCATCACCACCAACATGGCCCTGCCGCCGACCATTTACGGCGGTTACTTTGATTTCTCCGACAACAGTGACTATGACGGCAAGACCTCCGGCGACGGCTTTGCCGCCAAGGTGGGTTTCACCTATCAGGTCAACGAACAGCTGACGGTGGGCGGTACCTATCACACTGAAACCAGCATCAGCGATCTGAGCGGCAATGCGGCGCTGGCCGTATCCTATGATGATGGCGGCACCGGCGCTGTACTGCCCATGGCCGGTACCATCAAGATCAAGGATTTCCAGTGGCCGGCCACTTACGGCGTGGGTCTGTCGTTCCAGCCCAATGACAAGTGGATGGTCGCCGGTGACGTGAAGTTCATCAACTGGTCCTCGGTGATGAAGGACTTCAAGATGTCCTTCACCACTTCCGGCGGCGGCTACATGAACGCCACCATGTACCAAAACTGGGATGACCAGACCGTGTTCCAGCTGGGTGCGGCCTACAAGGCGACCGATGCCTTCACGGTTCGCTTCGGTGCCAACTTGGGCAACAACCCCATCCCCGCCGACACCCTGCACTACCTGTTCCCGGCCACCATCGAGAACCACTACACTGCGGGCTTCGGCTACAAGACGAGCGCCGTCAGCGACATCAACTTCTCGCTGCAGTACGCGCCTGAAGTGGCTGTCACCGGTACCAACGCGACCAGCAACCAGGGCCTGAAGGTGACCCACGCCCAGACCAGCTGGCAGCTGATGTACAGCCACCGTTTCTAAACCGAAACATGCTGTACTGATGTAACAGACAGGGGTGACGGAGCAATCCGTCGCCCCTGTCTGCTTATCCGGCTGGAAAAATTCAGTGTGGAAAATATAACGATAATTCGAGGTGTCTTATGAATAGTGTGTGGAAGGGAGCACTTGGAGCAGTTCTGGCGCTTGCGGTCGCGATGACGGCGCAGGCCGAGGACAAGATGAAGCCGTTCGTCCTGGCCTACAAGGCCAAGGCCGACATGGCCGCCACGGTGGCCGATGTGAAGCAGAAGTTGGCCGCCGGCGGCTTCGAGGTGGTGGGCAGCTACAGCCCCTATGACACGGCGACCATAGTCGCCGTCACCAACGAGCAGCTGAAGCAGAATGCCGCCCGTTCGCAGTTCGGCGGTTATGGCGCGGCCCAGCGCGTGTCGGTGACCAGCGTCAACGGCGAATTGCAGGTGGCCTATACCAATCCGACCTATATGGCCCATGCCTACCGCATGGAAGGCGATCTGGCGGAGGTGAGCGCACAGCTGGCCAAGGTGCTGGGCAAGCAGGAGGAGTTCGGCCCGGCCGAGGGCCTGACCCCGAAGCAGCTGCGCAAGTACCACTACATGTTCGGCATGGAGTACTTCGACGATCCGTCCACCCACGCCATGTACCCGAGCCATGAGAGGGCGCTGAAGGCCGTGGTGGAGCGCCTGGCCCAGGGCAAGGCGGGCGTGAACCAGGTATACCGCATCGATATCCCGGGCAAGGACGAGGTGGTGTTCGGCGTGTCCATGAAGGCGCCCAGCGACGGCAAGAAGCCTATGGACGATGCCTACATCATGAGCGAAATCGACTTCAAGCCCCTGCGCTCGACCGCTCATCTGCCTTATGAAATCCTGGTGTCCGGCCGCAAGGTATATTCGCTCTATGCCCGCTTCCGCATCGCCATCAATTTCCCGGATCTGGCGATGATGGGCGACAACAGCTTCATGAATATCATGACATCGCCGGATGCCATCAAGAATGCGCTGACCGAGGTGAGTGACGACACCTATCAGGAAGCGCTGTACTAGTTGCAGGAGCCCGCTCCGCGGGCGAAGCGGTGCCTACCCGGCACCTGCGCCAGTAAATACAACCCGGAAAGGGGGAGAGGAGAGAACAAGAAGCCCGCAAGGGCCCCAGGACTGTTGCCAGCGGATGGGTTCCATGACTTCAGGCCCCGCCTTGTGCGGGGCTTTTTCATTTCCGGCTCCCACCATGCAATATCGGCCCGGATCGGGTAATATTCGTACCCTTTCCGTCAGGGTAGCGGCCAGCGCGGAGCCTCCGCGGGCGGAATGCATACTTCTGATTCTTCTACTGATTTCGCCAGGGGTTGCCGGATGTTTACGACACAGATGCACATTGCCGGGTTTGACGACGAACTGTGGACTGCCATGGAGCAGGAGCGGGTGCGCCAGGAAGAGCACATCGAGCTCATCGCCTCCGAGAATTATGCCAGCCCGCGGGTGATGGAGGCGCAGGGTTCGTCCCTGACCAACAAGTACGCCGAAGGCTATCCCGGCAAGCGCTACTACGGCGGTTGCGAATACGTCGACGTGGCCGAGCAGCTGGCCATCGACCGCGCCAAGCAACTGTTCGGCGCCGACTACGCCAATGTGCAGCCCCATTCCGGTTCCCAGGCCAATGCCGCCGTGTACATGGCGCTGCTGGAGCCGGGCGACACCGTGCTGGGCATGTCCCTGGCCCACGGCGGCCACCTGACCCACGGCGCCAAGGTCAATTTCTCCGGCAAGATTTATCACGCGGTGCAATACGGCCTGAACGAAAAGACCGGCGAGATCGATTACGAGCAGGTCGAGGCGCTGGCTCTGGAGCACAAGCCGAAGATGATCGTCGCCGGCTTTTCCGCCTATTCCCGCGTGGTGGACTGGCAGCGCTTCCGCGCCATCGCCGACAAGGTGGGTGCCTTCCTGTTCGTGGACATGGCCCACGTGGCCGGTCTGGTAGCCGCCGGCGTGTACCCCAACCCGGTGCAGATCGCCGACGTCACCACCACCACCACCCACAAGACCCTGCGCGGCCCGCGCGGCGGCATCATCCTGGCCAAGTCCAATCCGGACCTGGAGAAGAAGCTGAACTCGCTGGTGTTCCCCGGCATCCAGGGCGGCCCGCTGATGCATGTCATCGCCGCCAAGGCGGTGGCCTTCAAGGAGGCTCTGCAGCCGGAGTTCAAGACCTACCAGCAGCAGGTGGTGGTCAACGCCCGCGCCATGGCCAAGGTCTTCATCGAGCGCGGTTTCGACGTGGTGTCCGGCGGTACCGACAATCACCTGTTCCTGGTCAGCTTCATCAAGCAGGGCCTGACCGGCAAGGATGTGGACGCCTGGTTGGGCAACTCCTACATCACCGTGAACAAGAACTCCGTGCCCAACGATCCGCAGTCGCCCTTCGTCACCAGCGGCATCCGCATCGGCACCCCGGCGATCACCACCCGCGGCTTCAAGGAAGCCGACGCCACCGCACTGGCCGGCTGGATTTGTGATGTGATCGACGCGCGCGGCGACGCCGCCATGATTGCGCAGGTGAAGGCCAAGGTGCTCGACGTGTGCAAGCGCCTGCCGGTTTACGGCCAGTAACAAGTATCAAGTGACAAGTGGCAAGAAAACAGCTTGCAACTTGTAACTTGCCACTTGGAACTTAGCGATGCGCTGCCCCTTCTGCGACGCCCCCGACACCAAGGTCATCGACTCGCGCCTGGCCAATGACGGTGATGCCGTGCGGCGCCGGCGCGAGTGCCTGACCTGCGGCGAGCGTTTCACCACCTTCGAGATCGCCGAGCTGGTAATGCCGCGCATGGTCAAGCAGAGCGGGGTGCGCGAGCCGTTCAACGAGGACAAGCTGCGCGCCGGCTTCCTGCGCGCGCTGGAAAAGCGTCCGGTAGACACCGAGGCCATCGAGGCGGCCATCGGCCGCGTCCAGCACCGCATCCGCAGCAGCGGCGAGCGCGAACTGGCGACCCGCCTGGTGGGCGAATGGGTGATGGAAGAATTGCGTGAACTGGATGAGGTGGCCTATGTACGCTTTGCCTCGGTGTATCGCCGCTTCCAGGACGTCAATGCCTTTCGTGAAGAGATCGAGCGCCTGCAGAACGAACCGCCGGCCCAGGTGAAGCGCAGCCAGCTCACCCTGCTGGACGGCGACAAAGAATAAAACGCAATCAGTCCGCGAATGAACGCAAATAGACGCGAATATTCATGGCGTGACACAAGGCAGGCTATTGGCTCGGCAGGGGCCCTGCCTCTTTGCCCTGATTTGCGACCATTCGCGTTCATTTGCGGACTTAACTGTTTTTCTTAGGATAGTCGGATGTCCGAATTTTCAGCCGCCGATCACGCCCATATGGCCCGCGCCCTGCAACTGGCGGAACGCGGCCTGTATACCACCACGCCCAACCCGCGGGTCGGCTGTGTCATCGTCAAGGATGAGCTGGTGGTGGGCGAGGGCTGGCACGAGGTGGCCGGCGGTCCCCATGCCGAGGTGCATGCGTTGGCCCAGGCCGGGGCGCAGGCGCGCGGTGCCACCGCCTACGTGACCCTGGAGCCGTGCAGCCATCATGGCCGTACGCCGCCCTGTGCCGATGCCCTGCTGGCCGCCGGTGTGGGCCGTGTGGTGGCGGCGATGGAGGATCCCAATCCGCTGGTGGCGGGGAAGGGACTGCAGCGCTTGCAGGAGGCTGGTGTCACGGTTGCCTCCGGCCTGTTACGGGCCCAGGCCGAGGCGCTCAATCCCGGCTTCATCCGCCGCATGCGCGACGAGCGGCCCTATGTGCGCTGCAAGCTGGCGATGAGTCTCGACGGGCGCACGGCCATGGCCTCGGGCGAGAGCAAGTGGATTACCGGCAGCGATGCGCGCGAGGATGTGCAGCGTCTGCGCGCACGCAGCTGCGCCATCGTCACCGGTATCGGCACGGTGCTGGCGGACGATCCGAACCTGACCGTACGCTTTCCGCTGCCGGGTGGCCACGAACGGCAGCCGCTGCGCGTGGTGCTCGACCCGCGCCTGTCCATGCCGGAGTCCTCGCGCCTGCTGACCCAACCGGGCGGCGTGCTGGTGGTGACGGCCTGTGACGAAACTGCTGCACGCCGACGGCTGGAGCAGGCCGGTGCCGAAGTGGTGCACATGCCGCACGGCCTGGACCGTGTCGATCTGGAGGGGACGCTGCGCCTGCTGGCCGAGCGCCAGGTGAACGAGGTGCTGCTGGAAACCGGTGCCACCCTGAGCGGCGCCATGCTGCAGGCCGGCCTGGTGGACGAACTGGTCATCTACATGGCCCCGCTGCTGATGGGTGACGCCGCGCGCGGCCTGTTCCGCCTGCCGGGCATGGAACGCATGGAGCAGCGCATCGAACTGAACATCACCGACCTGCGTGCGGTCGGCAAGGACTGGCGCATTACCGCGCAGGTTGTGCAGAAATGACGTTGGAAAATCTCAACGCGGAGGCGCAGAGGCGCAGAGGGGAGCTGTTCTCTGTGGCCTCTGCGTCTCTGCGACTCTGCGTTGGTTTTTCTGGGTTCTATTAAGGCAGCGATGGGACAATGTTTACCGGGATCATCCAGGCCATCGGCGAAGTCGCCGCCCTGCAACATCAGGGCGTCGATTACCGTCTGCGCATCCGCAGCGGCGCGTTGGATCTGGGTGACGTGCAGCTCGGCGACAGCATCGCGGTCAACGGCGTGTGCCTGACCGTTGTGGAACTGCCCGGTGACGGCTTCTGGGCCGACGTGTCCGGCGAGACCCTGGCGCATACCAGTTTCGCTGAGTTGCGCGTCGGCAGCCGCGTCAATCTGGAAAAGGCGCTGACGCCCACTTCGCGCCTCGGCGGCCATCTGGTCAGCGGCCATGTCGACGGCGTGGGCGAGGTGTTGAGCCGCGGCAGCGACGGCCGTTCGGTCCGTTTTCGCATCAAGGCACCGGCCGAACTGGCGAAATACATCGCCGCCAAGGGCTCGATTACCATCGATGGCGTCAGCCTCACTGTCAATGCAGTGCACGGCGCCGAGTTCGAACTGAACATCGTGCCGCACACCCTGCAGGAAACCACCCTGGTGGATTTTTCCGCCGGGCGACGGGTAAACCTGGAAGTGGACGTCATCGCCCGCTACCTGGAGCGGTTGCTGCTCGGCGAACGTGCGGCACAGCCGTCCGGCGGCGGCATGACGGCGGAGTTTCTCGCCCAGCATGGCTTCATGAAATAACTGAAAATATACAACAGCGCCGCAGAGCGCGACCTCAAACTCGAGCACCGGACAGAAGACGACAATGGCACTGAATACGACAGAAGAAATCATCGAGGATATCCGCCAGGGCAAGATGGTGGTCCTGATGGACGACGAGGATCGCGAGAACGAAGGCGATCTGATCATGGCCGGTTCGCTGGTGCGGCCGGAGGACATCAACTTCATGGCCCGCTACGGCCGCGGCCTGATCTGCCTCACCCTCACCAAGGAACGCTGCGAGCAGCTGCGCCTGCCGCTGATGGTGACCAACAACAACGAAAAGCACGGCACCGCCTTTACGCTGTCCATCGAAGCGGCGCACGGCGTGACTACGGGCATCTCCGCCTATGACCGTGCCCATACCGTGCGTACCGCGGTGGCGCCCAATGCCAAGCCGGACGACATCGTGCAGCCGGGCCACATCTTCCCGCTGATGGCGCGTCCCGGTGGCGTACTGACCCGTGCCGGTCACACCGAGGCCGGCTGCGATCTGACCCGCCTGGCAGGGGTGGAGCCGGCGGCGGTGATCGTCGAGATCCTCAATGAGGACGGCACCATGGCGCGGCGTCCGGACCTGGAGATATTCGCCAAGCAGCACGGACTGAAAATGGGCACCATCGCCGACCTGATCCAGTACCGTCTGCAGAACGAGCCGACGGTGGAGCGGGTGGCGGTGTGCAAGCTGCCCACCGAATTCGGTGAGTTCAAGCTGGTGGCCTACCGCGATCTCATTGAGCGCGAAATGCACCTGGCCCTGGTCAAGGGCGAGATCAGCGCCGAGGAGCCCACCCTGGTGCGCGTGCACATGCAGAACACCCTGTGCGACCTGTTCACCAACCAGCGCAGCGATTGCGGCTGGCCCCTGCACGGTGCCCTGGAGTACATTGCCAGGCAGGGCAGCGGCATCGCCGTGGTGCTGCGCCAGCAGGAGACCGCCGACGAACTGCTGCGCCACATCAAGGACTACCAGTTGGAGGACGAAGGCGTCAGCCTGCCGCGCGAGGGCAAGGGGGCGGACCTGCGCACCTACGGCATCGGCGCGCAGATCCTGCTCGACCTCGGTGTGCGCCGCATGCGGGTGATGAGTTCGCCCAAGCGCATGCACGGCCTGCCGGGCTTCGGGCTGGAAGTGGTGGAATATATATCCCAGGAGTAGGACGTAGGAGCCGAGTCCTCTCGGCGAACGGCGCCCGAGGTTGACGCGGCATTCGCCCGCGGAGCGGGCTCCTACAGTGGCACAGAGACATAATTAACCGGAAACAAGGAAAGCATCATGAGCGAGATCAAGACCTACGAAGGCAGCATGGTGATCAACAATGCCCGCTTCGGCATCGTGGTGGGCCGCTTCAACAGCTTCGTCGTGGAAAGCCTGCTGGAGGGCGCCCTCGATACCCTGCGCCGTCATGGTGCGGTGGACAAGAACATCGAGATCGTGCGCGTCCCAGGCGCTTTCGAGATCCCGCTGGCGGCGCAGCGCATGGCCCAGGCCGGCAAGTACGACGCCATCATCGCTCTCGGCGCGGTGATCCGCGGCGGCACACCGCACTTCGAGTACGTGGCCGGTGAATGCACCAAGGGTCTGGCCGCGGTGATGATGCAGCATAGCGTGCCGGTTGCCTTCGGCGTACTGACCGTCGACACCATCGACCAGGCCATCGAGCGCGCCGGCACCAAGGCGGGCAACAAGGGCGCCGAGGCGACCCTCTCCGCCATCGAAATGGTGAACCTGCTGGGACAGATGAAATAACCATGAGCAAGGCGCGCAGCCGTGCCCGCCAGCGTGCGGTGCAGGCACTTTATCAATGGCAGCTCACCGCACAGAACCTGGGCGAGATCGAAACCCAGTTTTTGGAAGAGCGGGAGATGGGCAAGGCCGACCTGGAGTTTTTCCACGAGCTGCTGCACGAGGTGCCGGCACGCCTGGATGAGCTGGACGGCCTGCTCACACCGCTGCTCGACCGTCCCCTGCCGCAGGTGGATCCGGTGGAGCGCGCCATTCTGCGCATGGGCTGCTATGAGCTGAAGTTCCGCCTCGATACCCCCTACCGCGTGGTCATCAACGAGGCGGTGGAACTGGCCAAGGTGTTCGGCGGCGAGCAGGGCCACAAATACGTCAACAGCGTGCTGGACAAGGTGGCGCGCCAGGTACGCACGGCGGAAATGAAGGCTCGTTAGATGTAGGGTGCGCACTGCGCACCTGCATCGTGCAAAGGTGCGCAGTGCGCACCCTACGAACCGCCGGAGTCGACGGCATCACATCAGGTACAGGATGAACAGGGTATCGCAAGCTAAACAGGATGCGGTTTCATCTTGTGCATCCTGGGACGTCTTGTTCATCTTGTCGAAGGTTCTTCATATCGCACGCCGCCGCCGAGTCTCTGGTGCGCGGCGCGGACCCTACCTGCGGACTTTCCCATGAGCCTGTCCGAGTTCAACCTCATCGAACGCTACTTCTCTGCACGCGGCGTGCGGCGGGACGACGTCGCGCTGGGGGTGGGCGACGATTGCGCCCTGCTGCGCGTGCCGGAGGGCATGGAGCTGGCGGTGTCCATCGATACGCTGGTGGAGGGGGTGCACTACCCGGCAGGCACCGATGCCGCCGCCGTGGGGCACAAAGCGCTGGCCGTGGGCCTGAGTGACCTCGCCGCCATGGGCGCGGAACCTGCCTGGGCCACCCTGGCGCTCAGCCTGCCCGCCGCCGACGAGGTCTGGCTGCATGGGTTTGCCGCAGGCCTGTTTGCCCTTGCCTCTCGCTATCAGGTGCAGCTGGTGGGCGGCGACACCGTGCGCGGACCCCAGGTCATTTCCCTGCAGTTGCACGGCTTCGTGCCGCAGGGCACAGCCCTGCGCCGTGACGGCGCCAAAGTCGGCGATCTGATCTACGTCACCGGTACGCCGGGCGATGCCGGCCTCGGCCTGGAACTGGCGCTGGGCAAACGCACGGCCGGTGATGCGGATGCCCATTATTTGCGCGGCCGGCTGGATCGACCCGAACCGCGCGTAGCGGCCGGCCGGCAACTGCGCGGCATCGCCAGCGCCGCCATCGATGTCTCCGACGGCCTGGCGGCCGATCTCGGCCATATTCTGCAGCGCAGCGGTGTCGGTGGGCGCTTGGAGCTGGCACAGCTGCCGCAGTCGCCCGCGCTGCAACGTCTGCTGCCCGACGCGCACGAGCGTTGGCGCTATGCCCTGGGTGCGGGCGACGACTATGAACTGTGCTTCACCGTGCCGCGTACGCGCCGTGCCGCCGCCGAGCGGCTGTGCGCGAAACTGGAGTGCGGTTGCCAGGTCATCGGTCATATCGAGGCGGAGCCCGGGCTGCGCCTGTATCAGCCCGACGGCACGCTGCTGGAAGACTCACCTCACGGCTTCGATCACTTCGGCGGGTAATCCCATGCAACCTACGGCACGCCTGTTGCGCAATCCGGCCCACCTGCTGTCCTTCGGCTTCGGCAGCGGCCTCGCACCCAAGGCCCCCGGCACTTTCGGTACTCTCGCCGCGGTCCCTTTGTACTTGTTGCTGAGCGGCGTGAGCCTGCCGGTCTATCTTGCGGTGGTGGTGCTGGGGGCATTGCTCGGCATCTGGTTGTGCGGCTACACCGCTCACCGCCTGGGTGAGCACGACCATCCTTCCATCGTGTGGGACGAGGTGGTGGGCTATTTCATCACCATGATCGCCGCGCCCGCCGGTTGGCCGTGGCTTTTGCTGGGCTTCCTGCTGTTCCGCCTGTTCGATATCCTCAAGCCCTGGCCCATCCGCTGGGTGGACCGACATGTGCACGGTGGTTTCGGCATCATGTTGGACGACGTCCTGGCCGGCGCGATGGCCTGGCTGGTATTGCAGGGCGTGGTGTTGTTCGCGGGTTAAAAATATCCGACAAGATGAACAAGATTTCGCAAGATTAACAAGATATCTTGTTGATCCTGTTAAATCTTGTTCATCTTGTCAGGAGCCGGGTTCTCCGGTCCGTGGTCTGGGAGAAGGGATGCAATGAAACACTTGTGGATGGTGCTGCTGATGTTGTTGATGCTGCCCGCTGAAGCTGTGGAGCAGGTATCCGTAGTGGGCCTGTTCAGCGGCCGGGCGGTGCTGGAGATCGACGGTGCGCGCCGGATTCTGAAGGTGGGTGAGCGCAGCCCCGAAGGGGTGAAGCTGCTCGCCGCGGACAGCGAGTCGGCGCTGCTGGAAATCGACGGCAAGGAACAGCGCATGACGCTGGGCAGCCAGATCAGCGGCAGCTACAAGGCGCCGCAGCGGGCCGAGGTGCAGGTCTGGCCCGACAAGGGCGGTATGTACCGCACCACGGGCAGCATCAACGGTCAGACCGTGGATTTCCTGGTGGATACCGGCGCAACCCATATTTCCATGAATGCGGCGCAGGCGCGCCGCCTGGGTATCGACTATCGCGTGCGCGGCGAGCGCGGCATGGCCAGCACCGCGTCCGACGTGGTGCCGGTATTCCGCGTGACATTGGACCGGGTGCAGGTGGGAGACATCACCCTGCGCCAGGTGAGCGCCATCGTGATGCAAGGGACGCAGCCCCCGGACGTGCTGCTGGGCCAGTCCTTTCTCAATCGCCTGGAGATGCAGCGGGCGAATGAGGCGATGGTGATACGGGAAAAATACTAAAAGCAGTTTCGAGTTCCAAATTTCGAGTTCCGAGTTCCGGGTTTCGAAACAGGAAACTCGAAACCCTAAACTATTTTTTGGTTTTGTCTTTCTCGATCAGCGCGTAGGCCGAGTGGTTGTGGATGGACTCGAAGTTCTCCGACTCCACCACATAGGCCTCGATGCGTTCCTCGCGGTTCAGTTGCACGGCCACGTCGCGCACCATGTCTTCCACGAACTTGGGATTGTCGTAGGCGCGCTCGGTGACGAACTTTTCGTCCGGGCGCTTGAGCAGGCCGAACAGTTCGCAGGAGGCCTGCTTTTCCACCAGGTCGATGATGTCCTCGATCCACATGAAGCCGCGCAGGCGCGCCGCCACGGTGACGTGGGAGCGCTGGTTGTGGGCGCCGCGCTCGGAAATCTTCTTGGAGCAGGGGCACAGGCTGGTGACCGGCACGATGACCTTGAGGGTCAGCACCGGTTCGCCGTTGCTGATTTCGCCGATGAAGGTGACTTCATAATCCATCAGGCTCTGCACGCCGGACACCGGGGCGGCCTTGTTGACGAAGTAGGGGAAGGACATCTCGATATGGCCGGCCTCGGCTTCGAGGATCTGCACCATCTCCTTGAGCATTTCCTTGAAGGTCTTGACCGAGATCTCGCGTTCGTGGCGGTTGAGGATCTCCACGAAGCGCGACATGTGCGTGCCCTTGAAGTTATGCGGCAGGTTCACGTACATGTTGAAGTTGGCGACGGTGTGCTGTTCGCCGCCGCTGCGTTCCTGGATCCGCATCGGGTGGCGGATATCCTTGATGCCCACCTTGTTGATGGGAATGCGGCGGGTATCCTCGCTGCTCTGGACGTCGGCGATGGTCTCGCAGGCATGGGTCATGCTTCAGGCTTCCTCTGTGTAGCGGACACAGGCACGTTCGGTCTCCCAGAGGGTGACGGCGCTGACCTTGGCGCGGGTGTCGTTGAGCTCTTCGGACAGGCGGCGAAAGAAGTGGGCGGCGATGTTCTCCGCCGTGGGATTGAGACGGTCGAAGGGCGGGATGTCGTTCAGGTAACGATGGTCCAGCTCGTCGCCTACCTTGCGGGCGGCCTGACGGATCGTCTTGAAATCCAGCACCATGCCGAGCTCGTCCAGGCTGGCCGCCTGGACCTCCACTTCCACCTTCCAGTTATGACCGTGCAGCCGGTTGCAGTCCCCGGGGTAGTCCCGCAGGGAATGGGCAGAGGCAAAGTCCGTAACGACCTTGAGGTCAAATCTGGCTGTCATGGTTTAATAGTTGAGTGATTCGCTAAGAATTTACATCAGCGGCGGGGGGGATGGCAAGTGTTCCCTGCAGGCGCGTCTGAATGGCCCGCAGTATACCATCGGCATCCAGGCCGCATTCCGCCAGCAGTTCGTCGCGGCCGGCCTGTTCCAGGTAGCGGTCGGGCAGGCCCAGGTTCAGCACTTCCACGTGCACGCCGTGGGCCGCCAGGCATTCGTTGACGGCGCTGCCGGCCCCGCCCAGTACGGCATTGTCCTCCACCGTCACCAGCAGCTTGTGCCGTTCCGCCAGGCTGAGTACCAGTTCGGCATCCAGCGGCTTGATGAAACGCATGTTGGCCACGGTGGCGTCCAGCTCGTCGCCCGCCGCCAGGGCGGCGCCGAGGGGGGCGCCGAAGGCGAGTATGGCGATGTCCCTGCCCTGACGGCGCACTTCGCCCTTACCGATGGGGAGGGGGGTGAGCGCCTCTTCGACACGGGTGCCGAGGCCGCTGCCGCGCGGGTAGCGTACCGCCGCCGGACCGTCGTGGCGGAAGCCGGTGGTGAGCATCCGGCGGCATTCGTTCTCGTCGCCGGGTGCCATCAGCAGCATGTTGGGGATGCAGCGCAGATAGCTCACGTCGAAACTGCCGGCGTGGGTGGCGCCGTCGGGGCCGACCAGACCGGCGCGGTCGATGGCGAACAGCACCGGCAGGTTCTGCAGGGCCACGTCGTGGATGAGCTGGTCGTAGGCCCGTTGCAGGAAGGTGGAGTAAATGGCTACTACCGGCTTGAGCCCTTCGCAGGCGAGGCCGGCCGCCAGGGTGACGGCATGCTGCTCGGCGATGCCGACGTCGAAATAACGATCGGGGTACTCCTCGGAAAACTCCACCATGCCCGAGCCTTCGCGCATGGCCGGGGTGATGCCCATCAGGCGCTCGTCGTGGGCCGCCATGTCGCGCAGCCACTGGCCGAACACCTGGGTGTAGGTGGGGCCGCCGCTGCGGCTGCCGCGCATGGCGCCGGTGGCCGGGTCGAAGGCGGTGACGCCGTGGTAGGCGCAGGGATTTTCCTCCGCCGGGGCGAAACCCTTGCCCTTGCGGGTGACGATGTGCAGGAACTGCGGGCCGGACAGGGAGCGCAGGTTGCGCAAGGCCTTGATGAGCTGGTCGATGTCGTGGCCGTCGATGGGGCCGGCGTAGTTGAAGCCCAGTTCCTCGAACAGGGTGCCGGGCACCATCATACCCTTGGCGTGCTCCTCCATGCGCCGCGCCAGTTCCCATACCGGCGAGGGCATGGTCTTGAGCACCTTCTTGGAGCCCTCGCGCATGGAGGAATAGAACTTGCCGGAGAGGATGCGGCCCAGGTAGTTGGACAGCCCGCCCACGTTGGGCGAGATGGACATGTCGTTGTCGTTGAGTACCACCAGCAGGTCGGCGTCCAGGTCGCCGGCGTGATTGAGCGCCTCGAAGGCCATACCGGCGGTCATGGCGCCGTCGCCGATCACCGCCACCACCTTGCGGTTGGCGGCCTCGCGCCGGGCCGCCAGGGCCATGCCCAGGGCGGCGCTGACGGAGGTGCTGGAATGGCCGACGCCGAAGGTGTCGTAAGGGCTTTCCTCCCGGCGCGGGAAGCCGGACAGGCCGTTCTTCTGCCGCAGGGTGTGCATGCGCTGGCGGCGGCCGGTGAGGATTTTGTGCGGATAGCTCTGGTGGCCCACGTCCCACACCAGGCGGTCGTTGGGGGTGTCGTAGACGTAGTGCAGGGCGATGGTCAGCTCGACGGTGCCGAGGCCGGCGGACAGGTGGCCGCCGGTGTGGCTGACCGAGCGCACCATATAGTCACGCAACTCGTCCGCCAGCTGCCTGAGCTGGGCGAGGTCGAGCTGGCGGAGCTGTTCAGGCGTGTCGACCTGTTCAAGCAGCGGATAGGCGCGCGAGCTGGGCATTACGATCCTGGAGCGGCGGGAAAGCCGCTAATGATGGAACGCCGGGCGTTCCGGGTCAACTGACACGTTCGACAATGAAGTCGGCAATCGCTGCCAGCGGCGCCGCATCCGGGCCCAGCGGGGCGAGGGCGGCGCGGGCGGCGGCGTGAACCTCGCGGGCCTTGGCCTTGGCGCCGTCGAGGCCGAGCAGGGCGACGTAGGTGCTTTTGGCCAGGGCCTGGTCGGCGCCCTGGCGCTTGCCCAGTTGCTCGGTGCTGCTTTCCACGTCGAGGATGTCGTCGCGGATCTGGAAGGCCAGGCCGATGGCGGCGGCATAGTCGTCCAGGGCCTGGAACAGCGCCGGGTCGAGGCCGGGCCGGCTCAGGGCGCCGAGGCGCACCGCGGCACGGATCAGGGCGCCGGTCTTGAGGCTGTGCATCTGCTGCAGTTCGGGCAGGGACAAGGCGCCGCCGGTGGCGGCCATATCTATGGCCTGGCCGCCGGCCATGCCTTGCGAACCGGAGGCCAGGGCCAGTTCCCGTACCATGGCGAGGCGCTGGGCGGGGGCGGCGGTCATCGCCGGGTCCTCGGCCAGCACCTGGAAGGCGAGGGTTTGCAGGGCGTCACCGGCGAGGATGGCGGTGGCCTCGTCAAAGGCCCGGTGGCAGGTGGGTTTGCCGCGGCGCAGGTCGTCGTCGTCCATGGCCGGCAGATCGTCGTGTACCAGGGAATAGGCGTGGATCAGTTCCACTGCACAGGCCGGCCCGTCCAGTTGTGCCAAAGGCACGCCCAGCACCTCGCCGGTGGTGTAGACCAGCACCGGACGGATGCGTTTGCCGCCGTCCAGGGCGGCATAACGCATGGCGGCGTGCAGCCGGGCGGGGAGTTCGTCGGCGGCTGGCAGCCGGTGGTTCAGGGCGGTTTCGGCGCGGGCGGCGTGGGCCCGCAGCAACTGTTGCAGATCCATCGGGGATTACTCGTCCCCCTCGAAGGGCTCCAGTTCTTCCTTGCCGCTCTGGCTGGTGAGGATTTGCACTTTCTGCTCCGCTTCCTTCAGCGCGCCCTGGCAGGCGCGGGTAAGGGCGATGCCGCGCTCGAAATCCTTGAGCGACTGCTCCAGGGACAGTTCGCCCTGTTCCATGCGCTCGACCAGTTGTTCCAGCTCGGCCAGGGCCTGTTCGAAATCAAAGGGTTCGCTGTTGGTGCTGCTCTTTTTGGCCACGTCTCGTACTCCGGTGTCGGGCGGCTAACTTACCCCAGGCCGGGGGCAGAATCAAACCCGGTCCAGACTCAATGACAGGGCGGCTTTGCAGCGCATTCCACAGGACCGGAATGAGGGTAACCAATGATGAAAAATCCCGAAAAGGAGGCTGATCGAGGCGCGGAGCAGGGGCCTGGAATGGGAGTGCGCGCTGGGGGGAAAAGAGCACAGGTGCGACTTGCTCACCGTGCTCGGCAAACAGCCCCGCTCAGCCGCGGGGCGGCAGCTGCACGTCGACGCTGAGTCCGCCCAACTCTTTGGAACGGGCGAAGTGCATGCGGCCGGCATAGCTGGTCACAATGTCGCAGGCGATGGCCAGACCCAGGCCGTGACCGGCGATGGATTCATCAATGCGCACGCCTCGCTCGGTCAGCGTCTCCAGTTGCTCCGGCGTACAACCGGGGCCGTCGTCCTCCACCCGCAAGTACGGACCCGCTTCGCTGTCCACGGTGATCCGGATATGGCCGCGGCACCACTTGCAGGCGTTGTCGAGCAGGTTGCCCAGCAATTCCAGCATGTCTTCCCGATCGGCGGAAAGGGTCATACCCGGCGCTAGGCGGCAGTCGAAGGTCAGTTCCTTGTCATGGTAAATGCGGCGCAGTACCTCGAGCAGGGGCGGGATTTCCTCTTCCGGTGTGAAGCGTCGTCCCGGCACGCTGCCGCCGGCGAGGCGTGCCCGCTTGAGTTCGCGATCGATGAGGTTGCGCATGGTGTCGATCGGGGCGACAAGGCGCTCGCCCAGCTGTGGTGCCGCCTTGAAGGTCGCATCGCCGGCCAGCTGGGTGAGCAGGCTGAGAGGGGCTTTCAGGGCATGGGCGAGATTGCCCAGCGCATGGCGCGAGCGCACCAGCCGATCGGCATAAGCGCCCAGCAGGCGGTTGATTTCCCGCGTCAGGGGCACCAGCTCCGTCGGCACCTGCTCCGGCAGTACGGCAATTTCGCCGCGTTCCAGGCTGGCAATGTCGGTGCGCACCTGTGCCAGCGGGCGCAGGCTGCGCCGGACCAGCAGGCGTTGCAACAGGATCAGGCCGCTCACCACGCCCAGTGACAACAGCAGGAACAGCCATTGGAAATGCCGCACGGTCTGTTCGATCAGCCCCAGGTCCTCCGCCACGGCGATGGTCAGGGCTTCGCCGGCCTTGCGGTAACCGCGGGCGACGATAAGCAGCGGTTGCCGTTCGGGTCCGCGCAGGGTCTGGCGCTGGAAGGCGCCGACCGGCAGCGGCGCAAGTGACATGTCCTGATCCCACAGGGAACGCGAGCGCAGCAATTGCCTGGCAGACTCTATGCGGTAGTAGTGGCCGGAATAGGGGCGCTGATAGATGGGATCGGTGCGGGAGGTGTCGAGGGTGACGCTGCCGTCGGACAGTATTTGCAGGGCGGCCAGCAGGCTCTCGGCATCGTGTTCAAGGCGCGAGGCGATGTAATCCTCGGTCATGTGGCGCAGGAACAGGCTGACGGCAATCCCCTGCATCAGGAAGACCACCAGCAGAGTCGCCACCAGCCCGGTACTGAGGCGCCCTTGCAGGGAATTCATCAGCCGCGTTCCCCGAACATGTATCCCTGGCCGCGGTGGGTGGCGATGATGCCCTTGCCCAGCTTCTGCCGCAGGCGGTTCACGTAAACCTCGATGACGTTGCTGTCCTTGTCGGAATCGTTGTCATAAACATGTTCGGTGAGGCGGGACTTGGACAGCAGCTGGCCCGGGTGCAGCATGAAATAGCGCAGCAGACGGAATTCGGTACCGGTGAGCGGATGCACCGTGCCCCCGGCGTCGGTGACGGTCTGGCGCTGCTCGTCGAGCGTGAGGCCGGGGGCTTGCAGGGTACCCGTGACGAGGGTGGTGGCGCGCCGCGTCACGGCCAGCAGGCGGGCGACCAGTTCCTCGGTGTGAAAGGGCTTGGCCAGATAGTCATCGGCCCCTGCGCGGAAGCCTTCCACTTTTTCATGCCAGGCATCGCGCGCCGTCAGCACCACTACCGGTACGGCATTGCTGCGCCGGCGCCAGTTGGCCAGCACCTCCAGGCCGGGACGCCCGGGCAGGCCCAGGTCAAGCACCACCGCATCATAGGGTTCGATGTCGCCCAGGGCCTCGCCGTCGATGCCGTTGGCGGCCAGATCGACGGCGAAACCGGCGCGTTCCAGATCGCAGCGCAGCTGGGCGCTCAGGGCGTTGTCGTCCTCCACCACCAGCAGACGCATCTCAGTCTTCCTGCTTGGCCTTGACCAGATCGCCGCTGCGCGCGTCGAAGTACAGCTCCCAGACGATGCCCTGCTCGTCCACCAGTTCCACTTCATACAGCATGCGATTTCTTTTCTCTTCCAGATGGAGTTCCAGTATCCGCCCGGGGCGCTCCCGCTGCGCACGTTCGATGATGACCTCCAGCGGCAGGATGTCGCCGGCATCGCGCAGGCGGCGGGCGCGGTCATGCTCATCCTCGGCGTGGGTGCCGAGGCTGAATATCAGCAGCGCGGTGCCGAGCAGAGCGCCGGAAAGAGCGCTCAGTCGTCCCATCGGCCGTGCCCCGGGACGTTGATTTCCCGCTCGCTGTAGGAACCGGTCTCCGCACGGGTGTGGCAGGCGTTGCAATTGCTCAGGCTGCCGATCTGCGTGTTGCCCTTGATGACGGACGACGGGATCTCGCGGTGCTTGTGCACGATGTAGGGAACCTCGGTGATGCGCATGGGCGTCTCCTCCGGATACAGCGAACGGGCAATCTTCACGGCGCGATATTCGCGGGCGTGGTCGGCTGCATTATAGAGCAGGTAATTCTCAATGGCGTCGCGATCCGTCGCGGCCAGCGCGGCATTGTCGCCAAAGTGATCATCCAGGCCGGCCATGATTTTTTTCCATGAGGTGGCTGGCAGCAGACCGGGCTGGTAGGCGAAGTGGCAGCTGCCGCATTCCTGCTGATACAGCGGCAGGCTTGCCGGGGCCACATCGAGCCCGCGGCGGCGATCGTCTTCGCCCACCACCGCCAGGCTGGTGAATACGAGGCCGACGCCGGCCAGTACAGACCAGAGATTTTTTATTGCCATGGTGAGTGTCTCCTTCATTGGGTCCTGATGTAGGTGAGAATGTCGCCTTTTTCCTGCGCCGTGCAGGCGCGGCCCCAGGCACTTTCGCAGTTGCGCCGGAACCACTTTTCGATGAAGTAGTCGTCGGTGATCCGCTTGGGATTGACCGAGGGCGCCATGGGGTCGATGGCCTTGCCGGTCTTGGCGTGCTTGCCGACGGTACGCAGGTCGGTGTTGTGGCAGGTGGCGCAGGTCTGCGCGCCGCCCTCGCGAGTCCACAACGCCGCACCGGCGGCGGCGCTGAACGGGCCGGCCCCGGCGGCGCGGTACTCCTGCAACAGTTGGTCCAGGGTGGCGGCGTGAACGGTGCCGGTAGACAGGACGGTGATGATCAGCACGATAGTGGGCAGTTTCATGGCTCAGTCCTCGCTGGGTACATGGGGTTTGCGACCGGTCAGCATGGCCAGTACCAGGTTCTCGTGATGCAGCCAGCCGCTGACGAAGACCCCGGCGACGTGCACGAACACCATCAACAGGGTGAGATTGGCCAGTGCCTCGTGGATTTCCTCCAACGCCTCGCTCCAGAAGCCGCCGGGGTTGCCCGCCAGCAGGGCGAAGGGACCGGATGCAGCCTCGCCGGCGCCGTAGGTCAGCAGCCCGGTCAGGGTGGTGAGCAGCAGGGCCACCAGCAGCGCCACTACCATCCAGCCGCCGGCGGGATTGTGGCCCAGGTAATGAGTCGGACGGCGGCTGAACAGGCTTTTCAGGTAATCCATTACGGCGCGCGGACCGCGGACAAAATCGGTGAAGCGCGCATGGCGCGTCCCGAACACGCCCCACAGCAGGCGGAACAGCACCAGGCCGATAATGGTGTAGCCGGCCTGAACGTGCAGGGCGAGGTAATGATCCTCAGTGACGAAGGCGACGATGAATGCCGTCACCAGGCTCCAGTGGAACACGCGCACCAGCGGGTCCCACACCTTCAATTCCTTTGCTGTTTGCATGACGATGTCTCCTCGCAGAATCCCGGTCGTCCGGGTGTTGAGGCTACTATTCCACCGCTGCCTTAATTCACGCTTAACAGGAACTGAAGGCGGGAAACACGGTGGTGAGGACGTTGAAAGCCGGCTCCCCCTGGTCCCCGGGGGAGGGGAGGGGAGGAGGAGCCGGGTACTGCAACAGGGTTTATTGGTGCGCCGGCGTGCGGGGATGCCGGGACGGGCGGGAGTTTTTTTGCGGAAGCGGCCCTACTGTTGCACCGCCGCCTTAACTCAAGCTTAAAAACGGCGGGGCGGAAAAACAAAAAGGCCGGTCATCAAGCGATGACCGGCCTTTTGATTTGTGTGGTACTCCCAAGGGGAATCGAACCCCTGTTTTCGCCGTGAGAGGGCGACGTCCTAGACCGCTAGACGATGGGAGCATAATTCGCGCTGTCAGACGACGAAAAGCGCGTGGTATTATACCCGGATGCTCTCACGGCTCAAGCAATCTTTGGCGAAAAAATTAGGACTGGGTTCCCGCAAGGAACACGCTCCCGCCGCCCGCCCCGCCGTTCGCATCATTCCCCGCGGCGAACACGGTCTGTCCCGATCCAACATCAGCGAAAGCGCCCTCAAGGTGCTGTACCGCCTGCACAAGGCCGGCTACGAAGCCTACCTGGTGGGCGGCGGCGTGCGCGACATGCTGCTGGGACGAGAGCCCAAGGATTTCGACATCAGCACCAACGCCACCCCCGAGGAAGTGAAGGCGCTGTTCCGCAACTGCATCCTCATCGGCCGCCGCTTCCGCCTGGCCCATGTGCGCTACGGCAGCGAGGTCATCGAGGTGGCCACCTTCCGCGCCCATCACGAGGCGGGCGAGGAAGGCGAGGGGGTGATGGAAAACGGCATGATCCTGCGCGACAACGTCTACGGCACCCTGGAAGACGACGCCTGGCGCCGCGATTTCACCATCAACGCCCTGTATTACAACATCGCCGACTTCTCGGTGGTCGACCACACCGGCGGTATGGACGATATCAAGGCCGGCCGCCTGCGCATGATCGGTGACCCACCGTCGCGCTACCGCGAGGACCCGGTGCGCATGCTGCGTGCCGTGCGCTTCGCCGGCAAGCTCGGCTTCCGCATCGACGAGGCGAGCGAGCAGGCCATCCAGGAACTGGCCGCCCTGCTGGAGGAGGTGCCGTCGGCGCGCCTGTTCGACGAATCCCTCAAGCTGTTCCTGAGCGGCTACGCGGTGGAGACCTACGAACTGCTGCGCCACTACCGCCTGTTCGGCCAGTTGTTCCCCGAGACGGAGAAGTGGCTGCGCTACGAGGAACAACACTATCCGCGCACCTTCGTGGCGCGGGCGCTGGACAACACCGACAAGCGTTTGCAGGACGGCAAAACGGTCACCCCGGCCTTTCTGTTCGCCGCCCTGCTGTGGGAGCCGGCGCGCAAGGAGGCCGAGCGCCTGCGGCAGAAGGGCGAGGGCGGCCTGCAGGCCATGCAGCAGGCCGGCGATACCGTGGTGGCGCGGCAGGTAAAGCGCGTCGCCTTTCCCAAGCGCTTCACCCTGCAATCGCGCGAAATCTGGGAGATGCAGGAGCGCCTCACCGCCACCGGCGGACGGCGGCCGTTCCGCCTGCTGGAGCATCCGCGATTCCGTGCCGCCTACGACTTCCTGCTGCTGCGCGCCGAAAGCGGCGAGGACGTGGCGGAGCTGGCCGGCTGGTGGACCCGTTTCATCGAGGCCGACGAGGCCGGGCGGCAGGAACTGTCCAGCGGCCCGCGCAGCGGCGGCGGCAGCGGCAGTGGCAAGAAGCGCCGTTCCCGCGGCGGCCGCCGCGGCAAGCCGCGCCAGACTACCCCTGCCGAAAGCTGATCCCGTAGTGGTCCGCGCCTATATCGGGCTGGGCAGCAACCTGGACGACCCGGCGCAGCAGCTGCGCCGGGCGCTGGAGGCGCTGGCGCAGTTGCCGCAGACCCGCCTGGCCGGCTGTTCCCGTTTTTACCGCAGCGCGCCCCTCGGCCCGCAGGATCAGCCGGACTATATAAATGCCGTGGCGGCCCTCGACACGGCCCTGGAGGCCGAGGCGCTGCTCGATGCCCTGCAGGCCATCGAGGCGGCCCAGGGCCGGGTGCGCCTGCGGCGCTGGGGGCCGCGTACCCTGGATCTGGATCTGCTGCTGTACGGCCGCGAAACTCTGACCACGCCGCGCCTCACCGTGCCCCACCCCGGCCTCGCCGAACGCAACTTCGTGCTCTATCCTCTGGCCGATCTGGCACCGGAAATGGTGCTGCCCGACGGCCGTGCCCTGACGGACCTGCTGAAGCAATGTGACGCCGCCGGCCTGGAAGCGCTGGATCCCAGGCGCAACACGACGACCGGGCCGGCGTGATATCCTGATGCCATGAATCGGCCCGTGCGTTTGGACACACCTGCGGAAAAACAGTCGGCCCCCCGCTTCGTCGTGGTGGAGGGACCTATCGGCGTGGGCAAGACCACCCTGGCACGGCGCCTGGCCGAGACCTTCGGTAGCGAATTGATGCTGGAGGGGGCGGACGAAAATCCCTTCCTGGAGCGTTTCTACCAGGACCCCCGCGCCGCCGCCCTGCCTACCCAGCTTTTCTTTCTGTTCCAGCGTGCGCGCCAGTTGCAGTCCTGGCGCCAGGGCGACATGTTCGCCCCGGTGCGGGTGGCGGATTTCCTGATGCAGAAGGACCGCCTGTTCGCCCAGCTGACCCTGGATGACGACGAGCTGCGCCTGTACGAGCAGGCCTACGAACATCTGACCCTGGATGCGCCGCTGCCCGATCTGGTGATCTACCTGCAGGCGCCGGTGGAAGTACTGCTGGAACGCATCGCCCGACGCAGCCGCAGCTACGAACGCCAGCTGTCGTCCGAATATCTGCACAAGGTCGCCGAGGCCTATACGCAGTTCTTCTATCAATACGACGCCACGCCGCTGCTCATCGTCAATGCCGCCGAAATCAATCTGGCGCAGGGCGATGCCGACTACGCCCAACTGCTGGAGCGGGTGCGCTCGATACGCAGTGGACGCCACTATTTCAACCCGATGTCGCTGGCCCTGTAACGCCATGAACAATGTCACCCTGAGCACACTGCGCCGCATGAAACAGGCGGGCGAGAAATTCACCTCGCTCACCGCCTATGACGCCGCCTTCGCCCGCATCCTCGCCGAGGCGGGAGTGGAAATCCTGCTGGTGGGCGATTCCCTCGGCATGGTGGTGCAGGGCAGGGACACCACCCTGCCGGTCACCCTGGACGAAATGGTGTATCACACGCAGATGGTGTGCCGCGGCAGCGGGCATGCACTGGTGATGAGCGACATGCCGTTTCTCAGTTACGCCACCCCGCAGCAGGCGCTGGACAACGCCGCCCGCCTGATGAAGGAGGGCGGTGCCCACTGCGTCAAGCTGGAAGTGCACGGCGGCATGGTGGATACCGTGCGCCTGCTGGCCGATTACGGCGTGCCGGTGTGCGCCCACCTCGGCCTGCTGCCGCAGACGGTGCACAAGCTGGGCGGCTACAAGGTACAGGGCCGTGACCGCGACAGCGCCAACGAAATGCTCGCCGCGGCCCAGGCCATGGCCCATGCCGGCGCCGACCTGCTGCTGCTGGAGTGCGTGCCGGGCGTGCTCGCCGCCGAGATCACCGCCGCGGTGGACATACCGGTGATCGGCATCGGTGCCGGTGCCGACACCGACGGCCAGGTGCTGGTGCTGTACGACATGCTCGGCATCACGCCGGGCAAGCGGCCGAAGTTCTCCATGGACTTTCTTGCCTCGTCCGGCTCCGTTGCCGGCGCCGTCGGCGCCTATGTCCAGGCAGTGAAGGAAAAACGCTTCCCCGGTCCGGAGCACTGCGTCGACTGAGTAAAACCTGTCGCAGAGACGCAGAGTTGTTATGTCATTAGAATGATGACCTGACAGCTGATTCCCCCTGCCGCTCCGGGGGCAATCTCACCTAATACTCAATTTCCACACTGCGCCTCAGCGTCTCTGCGACAGGGTGTTTTTCAAAAGAAATACATGCAAACCGTAACCACCATCGCTGAAGTCCGTTCCGCCGTCGCCGCCTGGCATGCCGCCGGCGCGCGCGTCGCCTTCGTGCCCACCATGGGCAATCTGCACGCCGGGCATATCCATCTCGTCAGCGAGGCGCGCAAACGCGCCGATCTGGTGGTGGCCAGCATCTTCGTCAACCCCCTGCAGTTCGGCCAGGGCGAGGACTTCGCCGCCTATCCGCGCACCCTGGCGGCGGATCAGGAAAAGCTGACGGCAGCGGGTTGCGACCTGCTGTTCGCGCCGGGTGAACGGGAGATGTATCCCCTCGGCCGCGACGGCCTGAGCTTTGTGGAGGTGCCGGGTCTGTCCGACATTCTGTGCGGCGCGTTCCGTCCCGGCCATTTCCGCGGCGTGGCCACGGTGGTGAGCAAGCTGTTCAACATCGTGCGCCCCGACGTGGCCCTGTTCGGCGAGAAGGACTACCAGCAGCTGCTGGTGATCCGCCTGATGGTGCGCGACCTCGACATGGACCTGGAGATCGTCGGCGTGCCCACGGTGCGCGAGGCCGACGGCCTGGCGATGAGTTCGCGCAACGGCTACTTACAGACCGGCGAGCGGCAACCGGCGACGGAGCTATACGCCACCTTGCAGGCGCTGGCGGCACAGATACGCGGTGGGGTGCGCGATTATGCGGCGCTGGAGGCGGCCGCCACGGCACACCTTGAGCAGGCGGGATTCCGCCCCGATTATGTGAGTGTGCGGCGGGCGGAGGATCTGGGCCTGCCGCAGATGAATGATCGCCGCCTGGTGGCGCTGGCGGCGGCGCGCTTGGGCAAGACGCGCCTTATAGATAACCTGCTGATTGACTTGGATTAATTTTGCGGAAAGCGGGGTTTTCGGCGTTCATCCGTTGAACCGGAGGCGGCAAAGCCCCATAATTAGCGCCCCTGTTTTGTGACCAAACGAGCTTGACCCATGCACCTGACCATGCTCAAAGCCAAACTGCACCGCGCCCGGGTGACCCACTCGGAGCTGGAGTATGAAGGCTCATGCGCCATCGACGGCAAGCTGCTGGATCTGGCAGGGATCCGCGAGTACGAACAGATCCAGATCTACAACGTGACCAATGGCGAGCGTTTCACCACCTATGCCATTCGGGCCGAGGACGGCTCGCGCGTCATTTCCATCAACGGCGCCGCCGCGCACAAGGCGTCCCCCAGGGACGTGGTGATCATCTGCGCCTTTGTCGGCCTGACCCAGCAGGAACTCGCCACCTACAAGCCCACCCTCGTCTATCTGGACGAGAACAACCAGGTCATCCGCACCGCCAATACCATTCCTGTACAAGCCGCGTAGCGGCTTGTCGTCGCAAGTTACAAGTTTCAAGTTGCAAGCGAATGAGTTCGCTGCGCTCACGGTTAATTAGATTCAACCGTGCGCGCAGCGCGCTCCAACCACTTGAAACTTGAAACTTGTAACTTGAAACTTATCCCGTATTTCGCATCCCCGCCGCAATCGCATTGATGGAACGCAGCAGCGGTTCCAGCCAGACGTTGCGTTCCTCTTCGCTTTGCGAGGGATCGCGGTAGCGCTTGAGCAGCATGATCTGGATGTGGTTGAGCGGATCCAGGTAAGGATTGCGGCGCGACAGCGACAGCAGCAGGCCCGGAGTCTCTTCCAGCAGCCGGCCCAGCTGCGCCACCTGCAACACATTGCCCACGGTGCGTTGATGCTCGTCGCGGATCATGCCGAACACCCGCTCCGCCACGGGCCGGTCGGTATAGAGCTCGGCATATTGCGCGGCGATGCCCATGTCGGCCTTGAACAGCGACATCTGCGTGTTGGAGAGCAGGGCGCGGAAGAAGGGCCACTCGCGGTACATGGTCTGCAACTGCGCCATACGCTGCGGGTCGTCGCCGCACCAGCGCGCCAGGGCGCCGCCGATGCCGTACCAGGCGGGTATGGTGTGACGCGACTGCGCCCAGCCGAACACCCAGGCGATGGCGCGCACCGAGGTCTTGGACAGATCCCCTTTCTTGCGGTGCGACGGCCGTGAGCCGATGTTGAGCATGCCGATTTCGTTGACCGGTGTGGCCTCGTAGAAATAATTGAGGAAGCCGGGCGTGCGATCGGTGAGCTCGCGGTAGGTGTCCTCGCCGTGGTCCGCCAGCTCCTGCATGATGGCGGTGTAGTCGCCGCGATCGGGCGCCGGCGGCGTGATCAGGCCACGGCTGGCCTTGAGCAGGCCGGATACGCCCATGGTCAGTTCGAACACTGCGGTTTCGGCGTTGCTGTACTTGTAGGACAGCACCTCGCCCTGCTCGGTGAACTTGATCTGGCCATGCACCGTGCCGGCGGGCTGCGCCAGGATCGATTCATGGGTGGGGCCGCCGCCACGGCCGATGGTGCCGCCGCGGCCGTGAAACAGGCGCAGGGCGATGCCGCGCGCGCCGGCCAGCTCCGCGATCTTCTTCTGCGCCTGGTACAGGTTCCAGGAGGAGGCGAGGATGCCGCCGTCCTTGCAGGAATCGGAGTAGCCCAGCATCACTTCCTGCCGGTTGCCCGAGGCCTTGAGCAGGGCGGCATAGGTGGAGCTGTTGAGCAGGGTGGTCATCACCGGCTCGATGTGCTCCAGGTCGACGATGGTTTCGAACAGCGGCGAGACGCGGATGTCGCAGAACCATTCGTCGCCGCGCCGGCCCACCAGTCCGGCCTGCTGCGCCAGCAGCATCACTTCCAGCACGTGGCTGGCGGCGTGGGTCATGGAGATGACGTAATTGCCGAAGGCCTTGGGGCTGACCTCCTTGCGCATGCGCGCCATCGCCTTGAACACTTCCAGAGTCTCGCGCGCACTGTCGCTGAGCGTGGCGCGCTCCACCTGCAGGGGATTGAGGCCGATGAGATCGGACAGCAGCGCCATGCGCTGCATTTCGTCCAGCGCCTTGTAATCGATCGGTTCCGGTTGCTGCGCCAGCAGTTCGGCCACGGCGTCGCTGTGGCGGGTCGATTCCTGCCGCACGTCGAGGTGGACCAGGAAGAAGCCGAAGGTCTCGGTGAGACGGATCAGGTCCGTCAAATCGCCTTCGGCGATGATGCTATCGCCGTGGGCGATGAGGGAGTCGCGGATCAGGTACAGGTCGTGCAGGAAGCCGCTCTCGGAATGGTAGCCGGCGGTGGCGCCTTCCACTTCGCTGCCGTTGAGGCGGGCATCCACCGTGCGCAGGTTCTGCATCAGGCGGTGGCGCATGATGTACAGCTTGCGGCGGTAGGGCTCGCTGAGGAAGCGGTGCGGCTTGTCGCTGAAGGCTTCGTCGGTGAAGGAGACTTCGTCGCGCTCCAGGCTGGCGCGGAAGGCCTCGCTCGGCGAGCACAACAGCTGCGAGTGGGTCAGCACGTGGCTCAGGTGAGTGATGCGATCGACGTATTCGCGCAGGATCTCGCGCTGGTGCAGGCGTACCGCCATCACCGTGGTTTCCGGCGTGACGAAGGGATTGCCGTCGCGGTCGCCGCCGATCCAGGAGCCGAAGCGCAGGAAACTGGGCACGGTGATGCCGGAATCGTCGCCGTAGATGCGGCGCACGCCCTTTTCCATGTTGCGATAGGTGGTGGGCACGGCCTGGAACAGGCTTTCGCGGAAGTAGAACAGGCCGTTCTTGATCTCGTCGCGCACCTGCGGGCGCTGGGCGCGCACTTCGTCGGTCTTCCACAGGATGAGGGTTTCGCTTTCCAGCTGCTCGCGGATGTCCTGCTGTTCCTCGCGGCCCACGCGCGGATCGTCGAGGCGTTCGCTGAGCAGGAAGATGCGACGCAGTCCTTCCATCAGCGTGCGGCGCTTGGCCTCGGTGGGGTGGGCGGTGAACACCGGCATGTAGGCCAGGCGGTCGAGCAGGGACTGCAGCTGTTCCGGCGTCACGTCGCGCGACTTGAAATCGCGCAGCGCCTCGTCGAAGGAACCGGTCCACAGTGGGCCGCCGGTGCGCAGGGCGCGGCGGCGGCTGCGGTACTGCTGCGCCTCTTCGGCTATGTTGGCGAGGCTGAAATAGGTGCTGAAGGCGCGCACCACATGGGTCAGCGTTTCCGCATCGAGATTGGCGATGAAGCGGCCGAGGCGCTGGCGCTGACGCGGCGTGTCCTCGCGGCGCAGCGTGATGTACCCCTTGCGCAGCGTTTCCACTGCGGCGTAGACCTTCTCGCCCGCCTGGGAGCGCAGCGTCTCCCCCAACAAGGAGCCAAACAGTTTGACGCGGCTCCGCAGCTGCTTGTCGTTCAAGCTGATCATCATGTGTATGCCCGGTTTCCGGTGCGTGCAGGATTCTTGGTTTATGTGACGGCGTTCGCCGTCCGCACAGGGGGCGGTAGTATACCCGAAAGGGCGGTTATTGGCCGGTCTGGCGGTAGAGTTCCTGATAGTGGCGGGCGCTCTGCTCCCAGCTGAAGTCCTGCCGCATGCCGGAGACCATCAGCCGGCGCCAGCGCGGCGGCTGGCCATAGAGCTCCAGGGCCTGTTGCAGGGTCTCGCCCAGGGCGGCGCTGTCGGCAGCCTCGAAGCTGAAGCCGGTGGCGCTGCCGTCGGCCAGGGTGGCCGCGTCGGCGTGCACCACGGTGTCGGCCAGCCCGCCGGTGCGGCGCACCACCGGGACGGTGCCGTAGCGCAGGCTGTAGATCTGGTTGAGGCCGCAGGGCTCGAAGCGCGAAGGCATGAGGAAGATGTCGGCGCCGGCCTCCACCAGGTGGGCATGCCCCTCGTCATAGCCGATGAATAATCCCACCC
This sequence comes from Gammaproteobacteria bacterium HGW-Gammaproteobacteria-1, assembly GCA_002840095.1. Taxonomy (GTDB): domain Bacteria; phylum Pseudomonadota; class Gammaproteobacteria; order Thiohalomonadales; family Thiohalomonadaceae; genus Sulfurivermis. Next base: position 32,758 of record PGZL01000009.1, read on the forward strand.
GCTGCGGGTAGTGTGCCGCCAGGTCGCGGAAGGCTTGCTCGAAGGCGGCCGTGCCGGTGCCGACCACCGCCAGCTGCAGGGGGTGCTGCTCCAGCAGCGCCGGCAGGGCGTCCAGCACCAGGTCTATCCCCTTCTGTTCCACCATTCTTCCCACTAGGCCGACCAGCGGCGTAGCGGCTTCCGCGACCAGGCCGAACTGCTGTTGCAGCACGGCCTTGTTCTTCTTCTTGCCGGCCGGCCGGGTCGGGCCGAAGTGATGGGGGATGAGCGGGTCGTGGGCGGGATCCCAGATGGCGTAGTCGACGCCGTTGAGGATGCCGCGCAGGCGGGCGGCGCGGTGATTGAGCACACCCTCCAGGCCGTAGCCGAAGGCGGGCATGCGGATTTCCTGGGCATAGGTGGGGCTGACGGTGGTGATCCAGTCGGAAAAGACCAGCCCGCCCTTGAGGAAATTGAACTGACTGTAGAACTCCATGGCCTCCATGTGCCACAGGCCCTCAGGCAGGTTCAGGGTGTCGAAGACGGCGCGCGTAAACAGCCCCTGGTAGGCCATGTTGTGGATGGTGAACACGGTGCCGGGGCGTTGCGGCTCCTGCGCCAGCAGCGCCGGCACCAGTCCCGTCTGCCAGTCGTTGCAGTGCACCACATCGGGGCGCCAGGCGAGTCCGGCGCGGTCCTGCGCCAGTTCCACCACGGCGCGGGCGAACAGGGTGTAGCGCGCGGCGTTGTCCGGCCAGTCGTGGCCGTCCGGGCCCAGGTAAGGGCCGCCGTCGCGGTCGAAGTACGCCGGTGCATCCACCAGCCATACTGTTACGTCGGTCTGCGGCAGCGTGGCCTCGAGGATACGTACCGGTGCGGCGCTGCCGGGCAGGTTCAGTTCGGCCGCCACCGGCAGTTGCGGCAGGCGCTGCAACACCTGGCGGTAGGCGGGCAGCACCAGGCGTACGTCGTCACCCAGGGCCTGCAGCACGGGCGGCAGGGAGCCGCTGACATCGGCCAGGCCACCGGTCTTGATGAGCGGATGGGCTTCACTGCAGGCAAACAGGATACGCGACATATTTTGTTTAAATGGGAGTGGTAGGGTCGGAGGGCATATATGATGTTGATGCCTATGGTAACCCGAACATTCCATAAATTCGCATTCCCCGCAGGTGCGGGCGGTTGCCGTATGGACTTTCGGGACAGACGGGACACACTGTAGAGGTGGAGGGACGGCTAATGAGACTGGCGATAATCGGTTTGGGCAAGATGGGCGGCAACATGGCGCGCCGCCTGTGCCGCCACGGTATCGAGGTGGTGGGCTACAACCGTTCGGCGGACATCGTGCAGCAGCTGGCGGCGGAGGAGGGGATGATTCCGGCCGCCTCGGTGCGCGAGGCGGTGCAGGCCCTGGCGGCACCGCGCGTGGTGTGGCTGATGCTGCCCAGCGGCAACCCCACCGAGCAGACGGTGCAGCAGCTGATTCCGCTGCTGGAGGCCGGGGACATCGTGGTGGACGGCGGCAACTCCAACTACCACGACTCCCAGCGTCGCGGCGCGCTGCTGGCCGAACACGGCGTTCGCTTCGTCGATGCCGGCACTTCCGGCGGGGTGTGGGGGCTGGACAACGGCTACTGCCTGATGGCCGGCGGCGAGGCGGCGGCGATCCAGGTGCTGGAGCCGGTGCTGCGCGCTCTGGCGCCGGAAAACGGCTGGGCCCACGTCGGCCCCGTCGGCGCGGGCCACTTCACCAAGATGGTTCACAACGGCATCGAGTACGGCATGATGCAGGCCTATGCCGAGGGGTTCGCGCTGCTGCGCGGCAAGCAGGAGTTCAACCTCGACCTGGCCCAGATATCCGAGCTGTGGCGCCACAGCTCGGTGGTGCGCAGCTGGCTGCTCGACCTCACCGCCGAGGCCTTGGCCGACGATCAGGACCTCAAGGATATTTCCCCGGTGGTGGCCGATTCGGGCGAAGGCCGCTGGACCGCCATCGAGGCCATCGACCAGGGCGTGGCCCTGCCGGTGATTTCCCTGGCCCTGCAGATGCGCTTCACCAGCCAGGACGCGGAAGGCTATCCCGCCAAATTGCTGGCGATGATGCGCAATGCGTTCGGCGGACACAAGGTGGAGAAGGGATAAAAGCTGAGTCTCGAACAATACCGATGAAATCGTCGCCAGGACGCCAAGTACGCAAAGAAGCCGTTGCACATTTTCTTGGCGTTCTTGGCGTCTTGGCGAGAGCAAGATCATTTTGGAAATAAACCAGCGGAGCGGTGAACAGATGATCGACCCATGCACCTTTGTAATCTTCGGCGCCACCGGCAATCTGGCGGCCAACAAACTGCTGCCGGCGTTGTATCACCTGGAAGAGGCGCAGCGTCTGCCCGACGCGATGCGCATCCTCTGCTTCGGCCGGCGCGAATATGACGACGACGCCTGGCGGGCGGAGGTGGAGACGATGCTGGCGCCGCGGGCGCGGCACGGACTGAAGCCCGAGGTGATGCACCGTTTTGGACAGCGGGTGCATTATTTCGAGGGCGACCTCGGCGACGTGGAATCCTACCACCGCCTGCGCCGGACCCTGAGCGAGACCTCACACTTCCCCGACAACGTGGTGTTCTACATGGCGATCCGCCCGGCGGAGTTCGGCATGGTGGGCGAACTGCTGGCGCAGAGCGGACTCAATACCGAGGATAGCGGCTGGCGCCGGGTTGTGATCGAGAAGCCCTTCGGCTACGACCTGGAGAGCGCGCAGATACTGGAAGAAAAGCTGCACCGCAGCTTCAACGAATCGCAGCTGTACCGCATCGATCACTACCTGGGCAAGAGCACGGTGCAGAACGTGCTGGTGTTCCGCTTCGCCAACCTGATGCTGGAGCCGCTGTGGAACCGCAATTACATCGACCACGTGCAGATCACCCATGCCGAGTCGAAGGGCATCGAGAGCCGGGCCGACTACTATGACGGCGCCGGTGCTCTGCGCGACATGCTGCAAAGCCACCTGTTGCAGATGCTGACCCTGGTGGCGATGGAGCCGCCGGCGGCCATGGACGCCGAGTCGCTGCGCGACGAGAAGGTGAAGGTGCTGAAATCGATCCGGCCGATCCATCCCAGTGCGGTGCACGCCCACGCCTTCCGCGCGCAGTATGCCCGCGGCACGATGGGCGGCGGCAAGGTGCCGGGCTATCTGGATGAGGAGGGTGTGGCATCGCACAGCACCACGGAAACCTACGCCGCGCTCAAGTTCTACATCGACAACTGGCGCTGGCGCAACGTGCCGTTCTACATCCGCACCGGCAAGCGCATGGCCGCCGACACCTCGCTCATCGCCATACGCTTCAAGCATCCGCCGCAGCAGCTGTTCCGCCGCACCCAGGTGGATCAGCTCAAGCCCAACTGGCTGCTGCTGTCCATTCAACCGCAGGAGTGCCTGCGTGTGGAGTTGCAGGTGAAGGTGCCGGGGCTGGAAATGCGCACCGGAACCACCCGGCTGGATGCGGCCTATTGCGGCCTGGCGCAGCGCCAGCTCGATGCCTACGAGGCGCTGCTGCTGGACGTCATCGAAGGCGATCACTCGCTGTTCCTGCGTTACGATGAGGTGCGCTGGGCCTGGCAGGTGGTGGATCCGATCCTCAAGGTCTGGTCGATGGAGCGCGATTTTATTCATACTTACCCGGCGGGTTCCATGGGACCGCTGGAAGCCAACCGGTTGTTCGACCGGGACGATCAATATTGGCGCGATTCACTGGATGCGCCGGATGAAGACAACGAGTGAGAAAGGACACCTGAATGACTGACCTGACCCAGTCCGCGGCGTGGAAGGCGCTGGCGGCGCATTACCAGGACGTGGCCCACATCCACATGCGCGACCTGTTTGCCCACGACCCGCAGCGCTTCGACAATTTATCGCTACAGTTCGACGACCTGCTGCTCGACTATTCGAAGAACCGCGTCACCGCGGAAACCATGCGCCTGTTGTTCGACCTGGCGCGGCAACAGGACGTGACCGGCTGGTGCGATCGCATGTTCCGCGGCGAGGCCATCAACAACACCGAGCGCCGCTCGGTGCTGCACGTGGCCCTGCGCCGGCGTGATGCCCAGCCGATCCTGGTGGACGGCGAAAACGTCATGCCCCGGGTGACGGCGGTGCTGGCCAAAATGCGCGAATTCAGCGCCGCCGTGCGCGGCGGCCGGTGGACCGGTTACAGCGGCAAGGCGATCACCGACGTGATCAATATCGGCATTGGCGGTTCCGACCTCGGACCGCTGATGGCCTGCGAGGCGCTGAAGCCCTATGCACAGGACGGCCTGCGGGTGCATTTCGTCTCCAACGTCGACGGCACCCACATCGCCGAAACGCTGAAAAAGGTGCAGCCGGAGACCACGTTGTTCATCGTCGCCTCCAAGACCTTCACCACCCAGGAAACGCTCACCAATGCGCGCAGCGCGCGGCAGTGGCTGGTGCAGGCGGCGGGCAACGAGGAGGCCGTGGCAAAACACTTCGTCGCCTTGTCCACCAATGCCGAGGCGGTGGCCGCCTTCGGCATCGATACGCGCAACATGTTCGAATTCTGGGACTGGGTCGGCGGCCGTTATTCGCTGTGGTCTGCCATCGGCCTGTCCATCGCCGTCTACATCGGCATGGACAATTTCGAGGAGATGCTGGCCGGCGGCCACGACATGGACAGCCATTTCCACAGCGCGGCGCCGGAGAAGAACATGCCGCTGATCCTGGCGCTGCTCGGCATCTGGTACAACAACTTCTTCGGCGCGCAGAGCCACGCCATCCTGCCCTATGATCAGTACCTGCACCGCTTTCCCGCCTACCTGCAGCAGCTCGACATGGAGAGCAACGGCAAGCGGGTGACGCGCGTCGGCGAAAACCTGACCTGGTCCACCGCGCCGGTGATCTGGGGTGAGCCCGGCACCAACGGCCAGCACGCCTTTTATCAGCTGATCCATCAGGGCACCAAGCTGGTGCCGGTGGATTTCCTCGCCCCGCTGCAGAGCCAGAATCCCCTGGGCGAGCATCACGCCATCCTGCTGTCCAACGTCTTCGCCCAGGGCGAGGCGCTGATGAAGGGCAAGAACGATGCCGAGGCACGGGCCGAACTCAAGGCGCAGGGACTGGGCGATGACGCCGTGACGGAATTGCTCAACCACAAGATTTTTCCCGGCAACCGCCCGAGCAACACCCTGCTGTTTCACAAGCTGACGCCGCGCACCCTGGGGCGCCTGATTGCATTGTACGAACACAAGGTCTTCGTGCAGGGCGTGATCTGGCAGGTGAATTCCTTCGATCAATGGGGCGTGGAACTGGGCAAGCAGCTGGCCCAGGCCATCCTGCCGGAGCTGGCGGCGCCGGACGCAGCGGACAGTCACGACAGCTCCACCAACGGCTTGATCAACTATTACCGCGCCCGCAAGGCATAGGAGCGGCAAGCCATCCTGCGCGCGGAAATTAACCGGGTAGCCGCCTACGCGGCTGCACCGGCCACCACCGAATCCCCAGCGGCACACTGTGTTACCGGCGGTATTCATTTCGCCGGCCCGCTTGCTATAGTAGCCGCCGGCGGCCCCGCAGCGGGTCCGCTTCCACTATCAGGGGGATGGCGTCGCCTGCGCGACGCCGCCAACAACAATAAGCAAGGAGCTGTGTCATGGAACCGATGAATCCCTACCAGGCGCCGGCCGCCGACGTTTCCGCCATTCCGAACCAGGGGGGCTTTGATGAGTCCGGGCCGTTCTCGCCCAGCGGCCGTTTCGGCCGCCTGAGCTACATCGCCTGGGGCATGTTGATGGGTTTCGCGATGTGGGGCGTCATGCTGGTGTTCGGCGGCGGCATGGCGGCCATGAGGCCGGAGAATCTCACCGCGATGGGGCCGCTGCTCATCGTGGTGCAGCTGGTGGTGCTGGTGCCGACGATACTGTTCGCCATCCGCCGCCTGCACGACATCAATGCCGCCGGCTGGTGGAGCCTGCTGTTCCTGGTCCCCATCGTCAACTTTTTCTTCATCCTGGTGCTGTTGTTCAAGGCCGGCAGCGAAGGCGCCAACCGTTTCGCTGCGCCGCGCGTTACCCGCGGCTGGGAGAAGGTGCTTGGCTTCATCGGCATCGGCGTCATAGTGCTCCTGTTGGTCATGCCGTTTGTCCTCTGGTTCGCCAACACGCTGATTTCCTCCTCCTGATGTTGCAACTGGATACGGTTCACACCTTCGAGACTCCCGAAGGTGTGGACCTCAGCCTGCGGGTGGCGGGGCCGTTGCCGCGCGCCCTGGCCTGGGTGCTGGATACGCTGATTCGCTATACCGTGCTGTTTGTGCTGTCCATGGTGTTGCTGCCCCTGGCCGAGCTGGGCGTCGGCACCTTTCTCATCATGCTGTTCCTGATGGAATGGTTTTATCCCGTGCTGTTCGAGGTGACGCGCGGCACCACGCCGGGCAAGAAGGCCATGGGCCTGGCGGTCGTGCACGATAACGGCACCCCCATCGGCTGGCCCGCCTCCCTGATCCGCAACCTGTTGCGGGTGATCGATTTCTTTCCCGTGTTGTACGGCCTCGGCCTGCTGTCGATGCTGATCAATCGCCAGTCCAAGCGCCTCGGTGATCTGGCCGCCGGCACCCTGGTGGTATATGCGGAAGCGGCACGCCGCGCGGATACCACCATCGACGCCGAGGCCCGTACCCTGCCGGTGCCGCTGGCGGTGGAGGAGCAACGCGCGCTGCTCGACTTCGCCGAGCGGAGCAGCAAGCTGGCGCCGGGCCGGGTGGAGGAACTGGCGGAGATCATCAGCACGGAGCGGGGACCGGCGGCGGTGCAGACCGTACTCGGTTACGCGCGCTGGCTGGGGAACGGCCGATGAAGCAGCAGCAGTTCATCGATCAGCAGCGCCCGCTGTGGGACGACTTCCGCCGTCTGGCCGACGAGCTGGACAAGCCGCCGCGCCGCCGCGCCCAGGCGGAACTGGCGCGACTGCCCGAACTGTACCGGCGCCTGTGTGCCGACTACGCCCTGGCGCGGCACCGCCATTACAGCTCCGGCCTGGTGGAGGAACTGCATGATCTGGTGCAGCGCGGCCATCGCCTGCTGTACCAGCGCAAGAGCATCTGGTTGTGGCGCATGGTCGCCTTCGTGTGGAGCGGCTTTCCCAATACCCTGCGCCGCCACAGCCGCGCCTTCTGGCTGGCCACCGCGCTGTTCTACGGCCCGGCCCTGGCCATGGGGCTGGCCTGCTATTTCGACGGCGACTTCATCTACACCCTGCTCGATCCCTTCGAAGTGGCGTCGATGGAGTTCATGTACGACCCGGCCAATCCGCTGCCGGGCCGCAGCGAGGATCGCGCTTCCGCCAGCGATTTCGCCATGTTCGGCTATTACATCTGGAACAACATCGGCATCGGCTTCCGCACTTTTGCCAGCGGCATGCTGGCCGGTGTCGGCACCGTGTTCCTGCTGCTGTTCAACGGCGTTGCCATCGGTGGCGTCGCCGGCCATCTCACCCAGCTCGGTTTTTCCGCCACCTTCTGGACCTTCGTCGCCGGCCACAGCGCCTTCGAGCTGACCGCCATCTGCATCAGCGGCGCCGCCGGCCTGCTGCTGGGCAAGGCGATCCTGGCGCCGGGGCGGCGCAGCCGCGGCGAAGCGCTCAAGTGGGCCGCGCTGGAGGCGGTGACGCTGGTGATGGGCGCGGCGCTGCTGCTGCTCGGCGCCGCCTTCATCGAGGCCTTCTGGTCGTCCAACGGCGCCGTCGCACCCACCGTGAAGTACATGGTGTCGGCCGTACTGTGGACGGCGCTGATCCTGTATCTGGGTTTCGCCGGGCGGGGTCGCGATGCAACTTGATCGGATCAGCGCCAACGTTCGTTACCGCACGCCTTGGGAAGGCGTCGATCTCGGCTTCGTCATGGCGCGGCAGTGGTTCTGGCCGCTGTGGCGCCTGTGGTTCGTGACCGCGCTGCCGTTGACCCTGCTTGCGGTGGTGCTGCTGCACCAGTGGCCGTGGGCCACGGTGCTGATGGTGTGGTGGTTCAAGCCCCTGTACGAACCGTTGCTGCTGTTCTGGCTCAGCCGGCGCCTGTTCGGCGAAGAGCTGACGCTGCGTGAGACGTTGGGACAATGGCGCAGCGTGTTGCGTCCGCGCCTGTTCTCCAATCTGACCCTGCGGCGCCTGAGCCCCAGCCGCTCCTTCTTCATGCCGGTGTCGCACCTGGAGGGGCTGCGCGGCGCCGAGCGCCGCAAACGCCTGCAGGTACTGTCCGGGGGGCAATCGGCCGCGACCTGGCTGACCGTCGGCGGCATCCACTTCGAGAGCGTGCTGCAGTTTTCCTTCCTGCTGCTGGTGCTGTTCCTGATCCCGGACGAGCTGCGCCCCGGCGACTGGATGGAAATGCTGGCGGGCGAGGAGCCGCTTGTCACCTGGCTGAGCAATGCCTTTTCGCTGCTGGCCATGTCCGTCATTGCGCCGTTTTACGTGGCCGGAGGCTTTGCCCTGTACCTGACGCGCCGCTCGGTACTGGAGGCCTGGGACCTGGAGCTGGCCTTCCGCCGCATGGCGCCGCGTTTCAAGCCGGCGCGCACCGCGGCAGCGCTGCTGCTGGGTTGCGCGCTGCTGTTCGGCATGGCCTGGCCCGCCGCCGACACCTGGGCACTGGATCATGCCGAGGCCGGGCAGGTCATCGGCGAGGTGTTGCAGCACGAGGATTTCGGCAGCAGGCAAACGGAAAAATACTGGCGCTATATCGGCGACAGCAGGAAGGAGGAGGAGCGGGAGCGGCCGCAGTGGGATATGTCCTGGGTGCCCATCGTCGCCGAGCTGTTCGAGTACCTGCTGTGGATCGGTGCCGCCGTGCTGCTCGGCTGGCTGCTGCTGTATCTGCTGCGCCTCACCGACTGGCTGCCGCAGCGACGCGCCGCGCGCGCCGCGGCCGCGCCTTCCGTGCTGTTCGGCCTGCCGGTGACGCCGGAGTCGTTGCCGCAGGACGTGGCCGCCGCCGTCGCCGCGTTGCTGGGCGAGGGGCGTGTCCGCCCGGCGTTGAGCCTGCTTTATCGCGCCACCCTGGTACGCCTGATCCACGACCATCATGTGCGCATCCCCGACAGCGCTACCGAAGGCGAATGCCAGCGCATCGTCGGCGGCCAGCGGCCGGCGGCGGAGGGTGACTTCTTTTCCCGCCTGACCCGCGCCTGGGTGTGGTGCGCCTACGGCCATGCCGCACCCGCGGCGGACGATATCGCCGCACTGACCGCCTCCTGGCAAGCACTGTACGGAGCGCCGGCCCATGAATGAACCGCGGTTGGTACGGCTCCTGGTCGGCGGCGCGCTCAGCATCGGCACGCTGCTGGCGCTGATCTGGTTCTTCAACAATTTCGAGCTGGCCGAGCGCGAAGTGACCGGCGGCTATTCGCAGGAGGCACGGCGCAATCCCTTCCTCGCCGCCGAGCGTTTCCTGACGCGCATCGGCCGCGACGCAGCCAGCGTGTCCAGCTCCGATCTGTGGCGCAACCTGCCGGAGAGCAATGACGTCCTGGTGGTGTACCGCTACGTGCCGCCGGCAGGCGAAGAGCGGCAACAGCTGCTGCGCGACTGGATCGAGGCGGGCGGTCATCTGATCGTCGGTGCCGACAGCACGCTGCGAGTCGGCAAGGACAAGGATCGCAAGATTCCCGGCCTGCTGGCGGAACTGGGCGTACGCGTGCACGAAGACGCACCGTCCCTGATGCCCACCGCTCCGGTACAGGAGCGTATCGAGATCGAATTCGAGGACGTGGAGGAGCCGGTCGGCGTGACCATGTCCACCCAGCGTTACCTGGAAGACACGGAAGAGCAGGCCAGCGCCGGCGTGTTGCTGGAAGACGGCTATGGCCTGTTGCAATACGAAGTAGGCGAGGGGCTGGTGACGGTACTGGCCGACAACACCTTCCTCACCAACCGCCGTATCGGCGACGACGACCATGCCCTGGCGCTGGCGCTGCTGGTGGGCCCGGAACCGGCGGGCAAGGTGTGGCTGGTCCACGACGTGGTGATGCCCTCGCTGCTGGACCTGGCCTGGCAAAATGCCGCCCACGCAGTAGTGGCGCTGCTTGCCGCGGCGCTGCTGTGGCTGTGGAAGCTGGGCACCCGCCTCGGCCCGCTGCTGCCGCCGGCGCAGTTGCCGCGGCGCGACATCAGCGAACACCTGACCGCCAGCGCCACCTATCTGTGGCGGTTGGACCGCGCCCAGGCGCTGTTCCAGCACAACCGCCAGCGCATCGAACAGGCCTGGCTCGGCAAGCACTACGTGCTGCGCGCCATGAACCCGGCGGAGCGCTGCCACTGGATCGCCGCCCGCAGCGGCATGAGCCCGCGCGCGGTGGAGCGCGCGCTGTATGCGGAGTACGCGGCGGAGAGCGACTTCATCGAATTGAGCAGCTATTTGCAGGTGCTGCGAACGGAACTTTGAGAAACGAGATGCAAGATACAAGTGACAAGATACAAGGGAAGGAGCCCGCTGCGCTCGGCTTATTTGATATTCAAATCAAACAACCGTGCGCGCAGCGCACTCGTCCACTTGTATCTTTCCTCTTTACTTTTGTATCTCACGGCATATGGCGGACGCGCTGCGCTTATTCGCCTGCGTTCTGTCTTCGTTGATTAGGGAGGAATGATGAGCGAAACAAGTACACAGAATCCGGTCCTGGCCCAGGCCAGTAGCCAGGTGCGCAACCTGGAGGCGATGGTCGGCCGTGCGGTGATCGGCCAGCGGCAGGTGATCCGCGAGGTGATCGTGGCGCTGGTGGCCGGCGGCCACGTGCTGGTGGAGGGCCTGCCTGGCCTGGGCAAGACGCTGCTGGTGCGTTCCCTGAGCAAGGCGGTGGGCGGCAACTTCTCCCGCGTGCAGTTCACGCCGGACCTGATGCCGAGCGACATCAGCGGCCATGCCATGTTCGACATGAAGTCGGAGGAATTCCGCATCCGCCGCGGCCCGGTGTTCTGCAACTTCCTGCTCGGCGACGAAATCAACCGCGCTCCGGCCAAGACCCAGTCGGCGCTGCTGGAGGCGATGCAGGAGGAGCAGGTCACCATCGAGGGCAAGCCGTTCCGGCTGGAGCAGCCCTTCCTGGTGATGGCGACGCAGAACCCGGTGGAGCAGGAAGGCACCTATCCGCTGCCGCAGGCGCAGCTGGACCGTTTCCTGCTCAACGTTTACATCGACTATCCCAGCGAACAGGAAGAGGGCGCGATGATCCGCCAGGTCACCGCCAATGCGGTGGGCAACCAGCTCGATGTGTCCACCATCGAAGCGGTTCTGACTCCGGCACAGGTGGTGGAGGTGCAGAAGGCGGCGGCGCAGATCCAGGTGGACGAGGCGATCCTCGGCTACATCGTGCGCATCGTGCGCGCCACCCGCGACTGGCAGGGCATCGAGACCGGTGCCGGCCCCCGCGCCGGCATCGCGCTGCTGCGTTGCGCCCGCGCCCAGGCGCTGGCCAACGGCAATTACTTCGTCACCCCGGACGACGTGAAATCCATCGCCCCGGCAGTGCTGCGCCATCGCGTCAAGCTGTCCGCCGATCTGGAGATCGAGGGCTACCGTCCCGACGACGTGCTGAAAGACCTGCTCGCCAACGTCGAGGCGCCGCGGCAGTGAGATTCACCCCGTCGCCGCTGCTGGTCGCCCTGGCGGCCCTGTGGACCGCGCTCGGCATCGGCGCTGCATTGCAGCCCGATGGCGTGGTGCTGTGGCAGGGCGGCGGCGTGCTGCTCGGCGCCGCGGCACTGGCCGATGCGCTGCGCCAGCGGCGGCGACCGACGCCGCAGGTGACGCGACGGCTGAACCGCAACCTGCCGGTGGGCGCGTGGTCCACGGTGACACTGGAAGTACGCAACAGCGACACCCTGCCGCTGCGGTGCGAGGTGCACGATCTGCATCCGGCGGAATTCGAGGTGCGCGGTCAGCCGGCCGGCCTGACCCTGGTGCCGGGGCAATGGGCCGAGCTGCGCTATCAGTTGCGCCCGCCCACCCGCGGCGCGTTTTACGCCACCGGCACTGAATTCCTGATCCGCTCGCCCTGGGGGCTGTGGCGCGAGCGGCGCGGCGACGGCAGCGCGCAAACGCTGCGCGTCTATCCCAACTTCGCCGAGATCGCCCATTACACCCTGCTCGCCACCGACAACCGCCTGAGCCAGATGGGTGTGCGTCGCCGCCAGCGCCGCGGCGAGGGCAGCGATTTCCACCAGCTGCGCGAATACCGCGTCGGCGACACCCTGCGCCAGATCGACTGGAAGGCCACCTCGCGCTACCGCAAGCTGATCTCGCGCGAATACCAGGACGAGCGCGACCAGCAGATCCTGTTCATGGTCGACTGCGGCCGCCGCATGCGCCACGCCGACGCCGGCCGCGTCCACCTCGATGAAGCGCTCAATGCCGTCCTGCTGCTGTCCTATGTTTCGCTGCGCCAGGGCGACTCCGTCGGCTTCATGACCTTCGGCGGCGTGCGCCGCTGGTTCGCCCCGCGCAAGGGCCAGCACGTGGTCAACGGTCTGCTCAACGCCACCTACGATCTGCAATCCACCACCGACGCCGCCGACTACCGCGCCGCCGCCAGCGAACTGCTCGCCCGTCAGCGCCGCCGCGCCCTGGTGGTACTGATCACCAATACCCGCGACGAAGACCAGACCGATCTGGAGGCGGCGGTAAAGCTGCTGCGCACCCGCCACCTGGTGTTGGTCGCCGACCTGCGCGAATCGCTACTGGATGAAATCATCGCCGGCAGGGTCGGCACCCTGGACCAGGCCCTGCAATTCCACGCCACCGAAGATTACCTGGCACGTCGCCGCCACGCCCATGAACGCCTCTCCTACCACGGCGCCCGCCTGCTCGACCTGCGCCCGGCGCAACTGCCGGTGGCGCTGGTAAACCAGTATTTCGCCATCAAGCGGGGTGGGGCGTTGTAGGAGACCGGCGCATGCGGCCCCTGCGTCACGGAAAGACACGGAATTTCTTGGAGCTGAAATGCCTGGCGAAGCAATCGGCGAACTTGCCGCAGCGATCCTTCGAATGTTTGGCAGAGTATTTGTCGAGGTTGCTGTGCATGCTCTGGGTGAGGTAGCCATTCAAGGGATGGGCTATCTCGTCTGTCGACCCTTTAAACATGACGTCAAGCCGGATGGTCTGTTGGCGACGGTCGTTGGACTGTCGTTCTGGACGGTTTTTGGCGTACTTGTGTACCTTGCTTTTAGATACGTTGGGGAAAATGGCAATCCGTAGGTTGGACTTCCTGCGTCAGCCCACATCAACCTACAGCTGCATAATGCCGCCAATGCGTTAAAGAGCATGATGAAATATCTGGTGGCCATATCTCTCGGTGCCTTGATCGTCGGCGGTGCCCTCACGGCGGTCATCCATTACCTGTTCGGCACCAACCCAGGCTACTTCTTCGCCAAATTTGTCGCCGCGCCGGTGGGGTTGGTTGTCTCGGTGGTCGGCTTCCTGGTTTATGACACCCTGTGGCCCAGGAGAAAGACGCAGGAGCGGTCGGGACGGAAGGATGAATAGCCGGCTCCGGGAGGGTGTAATTAGTTGTAGCTATCCGGTTCGAATTGGCATACAGTGACTCCCGCGTCAGATTATTGCTATTGGCAGTTTAAGTAGTTCCCTTCTGGATACTTCTCGAATTCCCCAGTTCATTACCTGTACGCACATTTCTCTATTAATTGTTATTAAAGGTAATTCATCATGGCTACAGGTACTGTAAAGTGGTTCAACGAGTCCAAGGGTTTCGGTTTCATTACCCCCGATGACGGCAGCGCCGACGTGTTCGCGCATTTCTCCGCCATCCAGGGCACCGGTTTCAAGACCCTGCCGGAAGGCCAGAAGGTCAGCTACGACGTGACCAAGGGCCCGAAGGGTCTGCAGGCGAGCAACATCGTCTCCTGCTGAGCCGCTCGCGGTTGAGTCAAAAGAAACCCCGCTTCGGCGGGGTTTCTTTTTTTGGGGCCTCGCAGGCGTGGGTGCCGCGGAAAAGACAGGACTCTCGCCAAGAGCGCCAAGGAAAGGCAAGGTTCTGCGGCCGGGGCAAGAGGGCGATAGCAGCGATATACTGGGCAAGGAAGCATGCCACCATGGTGGATAAGGATGATGAACAGCGTTCTGGATGAACTGACAGCGATAAGCCGCGCAATCCTCGCCCCGGAAAGGGGATTGCCGGATCTGATTCCCCAGGCGCAGGCCTTGCGGGACATATTCGAAGAACTCGCTCATTTCCGCATCGATCACGGCCGCGACATCGGGGCAGGGGAAACCCGGCTCGACTGTGGACTGGCCATTTCCCCGACCCTCGCCGCCATGTGCCTGCGCGAGCCGTTCAGGACGCTGGCCTTCATCCGCGGGCTGGCCGAGGCGATAGGCGATGCGCTGCGTCCGGAGCGGGCGGTCCGTGTCCTGTATGCGGGCTGCGGCCCCTATGCCTTGCTGGCCGTTCCGCTGATGACGGTGTTTCCCCGCGAGCAAGTCACGTTCACGCTGCTGGACATACATCAGGAATGTCTCGATAGCGCCCTGGCGCTCATCGATATACTCGGCCTCGCCGGCCATGTGGCCGGCGGTGTCTGCGCCGATGCGACCCGATACGAGATCCCGGCGGACGGGAAGCCGGACGTCATCGTCAGCGAAACCATGGCCGTTTGCCTGCGCAACGAACCCCAGGTCTCCATCGCCCGGCATCTGCTGGCCCAGGCCCCCGAGGCGCGGATGGTGCCCCGGTCGGTCAGCGTGGAGGCCTGCCTGCTGAACGGGGACAGGGAGCACGTCCTGGTGCCCCCGGATCACCTGGGCGAAATTCCGGCACCGGAGCGGGACAGGATTCATCTGGGGAAGCTCTTCGCGCTGGATGCCGCCGCCATCCGCAGTTGGCGGGACATGGACGGCGACCGTCTGCCTGCCGGCCGGGTGCGGATCCCCGATCCGGTGGAGGGCAGATACCGGCCCTATCTTCTGACCCGCATTGTCGTGTACGGAAACCATCGCCTGCACGATTATGATTGCAGCCTGACCGTTCCCCAACCGCTGCGCGGCAAGCCGCAGCTCACCGGCGGCGTGGCCTTGCAGTTTCACTATAAACTGGGGCCTCGCCCCCAACTGGAGTACGAAGTGCAGGGCTGAGGCGGGGCTTAGCGGCCACGCACAATCAATGTAAAAACATGGCAAGGAGCAAGGCATGCTGACAGGGAGCATGAAATTCCAGAGCGGCTTGAGTCTGCGGCCGATGAGCGCGGCGGACCATGCGTTCAACGAGAGCCTGTATCGCAGCACCCGTGACGATTTGCGCCTGCTCGATGCGGAGGACGATTTCATCGAGGCGCTCATCGATGCCCAGCGCCAGGCGCAAACCCAGGGCTATGGCGACATGTTTCCCAATGCCATGTATTTCGTGGCGGAGCACCACAACGAGCGTATCGGCCGCGTGGTGCTGGATTTCGGCCAGAACGAAATCCGGGTGGTGGATATCGCCCTGATTCCCGCCGCGCGCGGCAAGGGCTACGGCAGCGAGATATTGCAGGCGGTACAGATGGTGGCCGGCAAGGTGATGGCGCCGGTGGCGCTCAGCGTGCGCTTCGATCACCTGCCCGCCAAACAGCTGTACGGGCGCCTGGGCTTCGTGGTGGAGGAGGCGCAGATCCCCTACCAGCGCATGGTCTGGTATCCGCCCGGCGGGGTCAGGTAGGGCGGGGTCAGCGGGCTGCCTGCGCGAGGGGATGAGGCCCGCTGCGCAGGCGCTCCAAAGCCTGGTATGGCTCCTCCAGCCAGCGTGCCGCCAGCAGTCTTACCTCGCTGTCGGCGGCAGCGCGCTTCTCGGCCGCGTCGGGCTGAAATGCCGCATGCGGCTGCTTCGCATGGCGTCCGGCGACGGCGCGGAGGGCCGCGCTGTCCCGTGCCTCCGGTGCGATGCCGAAATGCCCGGGCACGCGATCTTCCAGTGCATCCGTCAACTCGGAGTAGTTCAACAACAGGCCGTTGCCGTGGCATCGGATGGCGTCTGCCGCTTGTTTCAGAATCGTGGAGAACAGCCAGGCTCCGTGCCCCAGCGGATGGTTCATCACTTCGTCGGGGGCATGCAGGCCATGACCGGCCATGGTCCCAGGCACCAGCTGCCAGCCGGGCATCCTTTGCTGCGACACCAACACCTCCAGCGGATCGCGATACAGGAATATCCAGGGCGTGCCGGGAAAGGCGGCCAGCAAACGATCGATGTGCAGCATGTGCCAGCAATCGGTTTTCAGGTACAGGGCCCGGTCGCCCTCGCGCCGCGGCTGGCCCAGTGCGGCGAGCAGGGCACGCACCGTTTGCGTATCGCCGTCGGGCCCCGGCCATTGCAGCAGGGTGTCCAGCGGCTCGGGCTCCGACAGCACCACGCTGTCCGGCAATGCCGCCAGCCGTTGCGCCGCCAGGGTGGAGCCGCAGCGGCTCATGTGGAACACCATGCCTCGCAGCGGCAGGCCGGGATGGCTTTGTGCCCGCCGGCGCAACAGGTCCAGGCCGCTCCGGCGGCGGAACAAGCGGTTGAACGGCAGCGCGGCGAGTCTTTGCAAGGTGTCGTGGCAGAACGGCTCGGTGAAGCGTTCGCTGCCCATATAGCCCCAGTCCACCGTGGCCTGTCCGCCGGGTGCCGCCAGGAACAGCGGAATCCATCCGGCCAGCGCGTCCCGCTCCACTACGGCAGTTTCCTGTCGGACCACGCCTTGCGTCCGGCGCGCATCGCTGTGAGTACGTCCTCGTCCTGCAACGTGTGGCCCGACGCCGACGCCAGCCGGCGCACGGCAGCGACGAACTCCGCGGTATCGGTCAGGCCAAACAGCTGCGCTTGCAGGGCGGGGTCGCCATGGACGGCGTGGCGCAGTGCCTGGAAAACAGCGTCGAGGTCGTCCGCCATGGGGCTCAGGCCGTGAGCAAATTGCGCAGCCAGTCGTTCAGCCCGCAATCGAGCACGATGTGCACCCGCTCGGTGTCGCCGCGGTTGGCAAAGCTGTGCGGTTTGGTGAAGTCGGCGTACCAGCACTCGCCTGCGGCCCAATGCCCGGCCATGCCGTCGATGCGTGCCTCCACCTGGGGATTGGTGGCCAGCACCACGTGGATGCGTACCTCGTCGTGATCCAGGCTCAGCATGGGGTCGCAGTGTTCCTTGATCGTCGCGCCCGCGCCCAGCCGCAGCAGCCGTACCGATGCCAGCGGGCAGCGGAAGGCCGCCAGCACCTGCTGGAAATATTCACAGCTGCGCAGCAGCGGCGTGTCTTCCTGGCGCGTTTCGTGGGGCAGCGAGAATGCGGGAATGGGACTGCCGGGCACCGCGCGCAGCGGCACGACGCTCCAGTCGCCTTCGTAAACACGCTCGTTGAAGTGAGGCGTCCAGGCCGACTGTTGCACGCGGTTCAAATCCGTTTGCAGGCGGGCGGCGTCGAAATTCAACGGCAGGCGGATGATGGACGGATGCATGGCGGGCCTCCTGCCCTTAACCGAAGATCACCTGGTAGAAAGCGCCCGTGCCGTCGGAGCTGGCCGGCGGAATGATGCGATTCAAATAACAGCTTTCCAGGCGCCAGCCGTCCGTACCGTCCGTGCGCAGGTGATAGCAGCCGTCGGCAAGGCTGGGGGAGTCCGGTCCCCGCAGCGTTACGTTGAAAGGCGTGCGCTGGGCATTGGGACCGGCGGCCAAAGGGTTTTCCTTCACGCCGATCACCTCCAGCGTCAGCTCCGCCTCGGCGGCCTCCACGGTCACATGGGCACCGATGCGCGCGGTAAACGGCGCGCTGGTAAGCGTTTCGAGTTTCATGAATTCATCTCCTGCCGCCATGCACGCCCGAAGGCGCGCATGGCGGTTTGTGCCGGTCAGTTGCGGCTGGGGAAGATGCCCATCAGGGCGATGCAGAAGTTGAGGCACAAGGCCGGCGGCATGGTTGTAACCGGCAGGCCGTTGCCGGCAGAGGAGGTCGGCGCGCTTTGCACCGGAGTGCCCGGGTTAGGTGGGCCGTACATTTGGACCGGCGTAATGACAGGTTCGCGATCACCGCTGACAGAGGATGCCGCACCTAGCGTCCAGTTATTTGCCGGGGACTGGGTCAAACTGCTGTAGGCCGTGTTGCTGGCGGTCAGCGTGTGGTTGTGCGGCGGCAGGTTGTTCGCGGTCAGCGTCACGGACTCGGTGCCAAACGCCTGTCCCACGATTCTGTTGGTGAGTCCAGGTCCCTGTCCCATGCCGATAATCTGCCGGCCGCGCAGGTCGGGCAGGCCGAAGGTGGTTGTTCCGTTGCCGCCGAAGGTGGGGCCGATCAGGGCGTATAGCGCGCTGTATTGCTGAATTTGCATCAGGGACCCGTTGCACAGGGTCCAGTTTTGCGGTGCCCAATTCCAGGGGAACGGTGTGATGAAGCCGAGGTAGGTATCCATGTTTTTCCTTTCCGTTTGAGTAGATTCCTAAGTCCGCCTCTCCGTGAGGCGGACTGTGGGTGACGAGCCACCGTTTGGGCTTGCAGGCCCATGGCCGATGCATCGTCCAGACGATTGTAGCGTGTACTTACAAAAAAAATAGGGTTACCGATCCTCGTTTCCGTGACCGGGACGTGGGACCGGGTTACTTGCCTGCGGTGCGGCAGTCGCCGCGGTGGGCGGGAGAAAAACACATCGCGAAAAACACGATTTCCTGATGCGGTTTCAAGGGAATTTTTCAGGGCAGAAACGTCCCGGGCGGCGATGGCACGGGTGTATTGACGGGGCGCCGTTTATCCTTCAGTCTGTGTTTACCGCCGTTCCTGCTTCGCTGTCGATGGTATCGTGATAGCAGTGGTCGGTGTCGCAGGAGCATGTCGTGCCGGTACAGGCCGGTATCTGCGCCTTGCCCTCATGGTTATAAATGGAGCTGGTCGCCTTTTCATTGGGTGACGGTATGAAATGGAGCAATTCGAACCTGCCTTCCCATCTTTGTATCGACACTCGTATCAGGCGCGTGGATTGTGATTTGGCTTTGCGTACGGGTAACCGAAACTAGTTGAACAAGCGCTAGCGCCGATTCGGCGGAGTGGTCGTATTGTTTGCATTGGATGCTGGAAGGAGAGGGAAATGGTCCGCACGAAGCGCTTTTGGACGGCGTCGCATAACGTTGTATCGTTACTTGTATCGCTACCCTTGCTTATTTTGTCGTTCCTGATGGCGTCATCGTCGTATGCCTCGACCTACGGTGATGAGTACCCCGTCGCAAGACATCAGTCTCCCTCCGCTCCAATTGCCCATATCCTGTTCATCGACACGGACGTTCCGGACAGGCAGGCCCTGCTCGCAGGTATGGCAGATGACGTCAAAGTAGTCACGCTGCGGCGCGGCGTCGACGGTGTGCAGCAGATTACCTCGGTCATGGACGACTATCACGGCCTTGACAGCATCCAGATCATTTCCCATGGCGCTCCGGGGCGACTGGTGCTCGGCTCCGCATCCCTTACCGACGTCAATATTGACCGCTACCAATCGGCGCTGAAAGGCTGGGGCAGGGCGCTGAATGCGCACGGTGCCATCCTCTTGTACGGGTGTAACGTCGCACAAGGAGCGGTGGGCGAACGCTTTGTCGAACGTATCGGCTGGATCGCCGGTACGGCGGTTGCAGCATCAACCGACAACACCGGCTCACAGGCCAGGGGTGGAAACTGGCAACTGGAGAAGGTGACCGGCATTGTCGCCGCGGCGCCGGCGATTAGTGAGCGGGCAATGTCCCGATACGGGCATTTGTTGGTGTTGCCGCCGAACGGCGTGCAGGATATTACCGCCGCAATGGCCAACGATACGCCGACCCTGATCAGCTTCCTCCCGGCCTTTACGTTTACCAACAACACTGGCTATAACCTGAAGCCGGACACAGCGCCGGGTGCCGATGGTTTCTATTCCAGTTCGACAGAACAGGGCGCCACCACGACCTATACCGTCAATGCAGACGGCACCAATTTGGGCAGTTTCGATCTGACGGCCATCAGCTTTACAAACTTTTCGCCGACCGCCAATTACAACTTCACGATGACGGGATACAAGCTGGGCGGTGGGACCGTAAGCACCACATTTACCGCCAGCGGCCAATCCTTCACGGCCGGCAACTACGCCTCGTTTACCGGGTTGACCGGTTTTCAGGTTTCATATGTCAGTACCAACAGCGCTAACCCTTCGAATATCACCTTCGACAGCTTCACCGTCGCGAATGTGGCCGCCCCGGCTGCCGCGCCCACGGTGACGGGCATTGCGCCCAACAGTGGTCCTACCTCGGGCGGCACCGCGGTAACCATCACCGGCACCGACTTCACCGGTGCGACCTCGGTGACCATCGGCGGCGCGGCCGCCACCAGTGTCACGGTGGTCAATCCCACGACGATCACCGCCACCACCCCGGCGGGCACGGCAGGTGCGCGTGACGTGGTGGTGACCACTCCGGGCGGCACGGGCACCGGAACCGGTTTGTTCACCTATGTCGCGGCACCCACGGTGACCGGCGTGTCGCCGACCAGCGGCCCCACTGCGGGCGGCACCTCGGTCACCCTTACCGGCACCAACTTCACCGGCGCCACGGCGGTCATGTTCGGCGCCAACCCCGCCGCGTCCTACACCGTCGACTCGGCCACCCAGATCACGGCCACCTCACCGGCGGGTAGTGCCGGTGTCGTCGACATCACCGTCACGACAGTCGGCGGCACCAGTGCCACCGGTGCTGCCGATCAATTCACTTATGTCGCGGCGCCGACGGTGACCGATGTGTCGCCGACCAGCGGCCCCACTGCGGGCGGCACCAGCGTGACCATTACCGGCACCAACTTTACCGGCACGACTTCGGTCACCATCGGCGGCGCGGCCGCCACTAGCATCACGGTGCTCAATCCCACGACGATCACCGCCACCACCCCGGCGGGCACGGCAGCGCCACGGCGGTCATGTTCGGCGCCAACCCCGCGGCGTCCTACACGGTCGACTCGCCCACCCAGATCACAGCCACCTCACCGGCGGGGTCGGCCGGTCTCGTCGACATCACCGTCACGACGGTCGGCGGCACCAGTGCCACCGGTGCTGCCGATCAATTCACTTATGTCGCTGCACCCACGGTGACCGGCGTGTCGCCGACCAGCGGCCCCACTGCGGGCGGCACCAGCGTGACCATTACCGGCACCAACTTCACCGGAGCCACGGCAGTCATGTTCGGCGCGAACCCCGCCGCGTCCTACACCGTCGACTCGGCCACCCAGATCACGGCCACCTCACCGGCGGGTAGTGCCGGTGTCGTCGACATCACCGTCACGACGGTCGGCGGCACCAGTGCCACCGGTGCTGCCGATCAATTCACCTATGTTGCGGCACCCACGGTGACCGGCGTGTCGCCGACCAGTGGCCCCACCGCAGGCGGCACCAGCGTGACCATCACCGGCACCAACTTCACCGGCACGACTTCGGTCACCATCGGCGGCGCGGCCGCCACTAGCATCACGGTGCTCAATCCCACGACGATCACCGCCACCACCCCGGCGGGCACGGCA
>PGZL01000009.1:54304-55572 GCA_002840095.1 Gammaproteobacteria bacterium HGW-Gammaproteobacteria-1
CGTGACCATTACCGGCACCAACTTCACCGGCGCCACGGCGGTCATGTTCGGCGCCAACCCCGCGGCGTCCTACACGGTCGACTCGCCCACCCAGATCACGGCCACCTCACCGGCCGGTAGCGCCGGCCTGGTCGACATCACCGTCACGACGGTCGGCGGCACCAGTGCCACCGGTGCCGCCGACGGCTACACCTATGTTGCGGCACCGACGGTCACCGCCATCAGCCCGACGGGAGGCCCGACCGCGGGCGGCACGGGGGTTACCATCACCGGCACCAACTTCACCGGTGCGACCTCGGTCACCATCGGCGGCGCGGCGGCTACCGGCGTCACGGTGGTCAACCCCACCACCATTACCGCCACCACCCCGGCGGGCGCGGCGGGTGCGCGGGACGTGATCGTCACCACGCCCAACGGCAGCGGTACCGGCGTCGGCCTGTTCACCTATTTCTCCGCTCCCACGGTGACGGCGATCAGCCCCACCAGCGGCCCGGCGGCGGGCGGCACCAGCGTTACCATCACCGGCACCAACTTCACCGGCACGACCTCGGTCACCATCGGCGGCGCGGCCGCCTCCGGCATCACGGTGGTCAACCCCACCACCATTACCGCCGTCACCCCGGCGGGCACCGCAGGTGCGCGCGACGTGATCGTCACCACGCCCGGCGGCAGCGGCACCGGCAGCGGCCTGTTTNNNCGCGGTGGGTGCCAGGGATGTGGTCGTCACCACGCCCGGCGGCAGCGGTACCGGCGCCGGCCTGTTCACCTATCTCGCCGCCCCGACCGTGACCGCCGTTAGTCCCACCGGCGGCCCCACGGCCGGCGGTACCACGGTTACCATCACCGGCACCAACTTCATCGGCGCAACGGCGGTGACCATCGGCGGTGCGGCGGCCAGCGGCGTCTCCGTCGTCGATGCCACCACCATCACTGCGATCACCCCGGCGGGCACGGCGGGTGCGCGCGACGTGATCGTCACCACGCCCGGCGGCAGCGGCACCGGTGTCGGCCTGTACACCTACATCGCCGCACCGACGGTGACGGCGATCAGCCCCACCAGCGGCCCGGCGGCGGGCGGCACCAGCGTCACCATCACCGGCACCAACTTCACCGGTGCCACCGCGGTCACCGTCGGCGGCGTGGCCGCCTCCGGCATCACGGTGGTCAATCCCACCACCATTACCGCCGTCACCCCGGCGGGCACCGCAGGTGCGCGCGACGTGATCGTCACCACGCCCGGCGGCAGCGGCACCGGCAGCGGCCTGTTT
>PGZL01000009.1:55600-144528 GCA_002840095.1 Gammaproteobacteria bacterium HGW-Gammaproteobacteria-1
CGCGGTGGGTGCCAGGGATGTGGTCGTCACCACGCCCGGCGGCAGCGGTACCGGCGCCGGCCTGTTCACCTATCTCGCCGCCCCGACCGTGACCGCCGTCAGTCCCACCGGCGGCCCCACGGCCGGCGGTACCACGGTCACCATCACCGGCACCAACTTCACCGGTGCGACCTCGGTCACCATCGGCGGCGCGGCGGCCAGCGGCGTTTCCGTCGTCGATGCCACCACCATCACTGCGGTTACCCCGGCTGGCACGGCGGGTGCGCGGGACGTGATCGTCACCACGCCCGGCGGCAGCGGCACCGGCAGCGGCCTGTACACCTACATCGCCGCACCGACGGTGACGGCGATCAGCCCCACCAGCGGTCCGACCGCGGGCGGCACCAGCGTTACCATCACCGGCACCAACTTCACCGGCGCGACTTCGGTGACCGTCGGCGGCGCGGCCGCCTCCGGCATCACGGTGGTCAATCCCACCACCATTACCGCCGTCACCCCGGCGGGCACGGCGGGTGCGCGCGACGTGATCGTCACCACGCCCGGCGGCAGCGGCACCGGCAGCGGCCTGTACACCTACGTCGCCGCCCCGACCGTGACCGGCGTCAGTCCCGGCTACGGTTCAACGGCCGGTGGAACCTCGGTGACCATCACCGGCACCAGCTTCACCGGGGCCACCGCGGTGACCATCGGCGGCGCGGCGGCCAGCGGCGTCACGGTGGTCAACCCCACCACCATCAACGCCGTCACCCCGGCGGGTACGGCAGGGGCGCGCGACGTGATCGTCACCACGCCCGGCGGCAGCGGCACCGGCAGCGGCCTGTACACCTACATCGCCGCGCCGACGGTGACGGCGATCAGCCCCACCAACGGTCCGACCGCGGGCGGCACCAGCGTTACCATCACCGGTACCAGCTTCACCGGCGCGACCGCCGTGACCATCGGCGGCGCCGCCGCCACCGGGATATCGGTGGTGAACGACACCACCCTCATGGCTACCACACCGGCCGGCGCGGCCGGCGCCAGGGATGTGGTCGTCACCAACCCGGTCGGCTCCGGCACCGGCAGCGGCCTGTACACCTACATCGCCGCCCCGACCGTGACCGCCGTCAGTCCCAACAGCGGTCCGGCCGCAGGCGGCACCTCCGTCACCATCACCGGCACCAACTTCACCGGTGCCACCGCGGTGACCATCGGCGGCGCCGCGGCCAGCGGCATCACGGTGGTCGATCCCACCACCATCACGGCCACCACGCCGGCTGGCAGCGCGGGTGCGCGCGACGTGATCGTCACCACGCCCGGTGGCAGCGGCACCGGCGTCGGCATGTACACCTACATCGCCGCACCCACGGTGACGGCCATCAGTCCCACCAGCGGCCCGGCCGCCGGCGGCACCTCCGTCACCATCACCGGCACCGCCTTCACCGGCGCGACGGCGGTGACCATCGGCGGTGCGGCAGCCACCGGCGTCACCGTTGTGAGCCCGACCACGATTACCGCCACCACGCCTGCGGGTACGGCGGGCGCCCAGGACGTGATCGTCACCACGCCCGCCGGCACCGGTACCGGTAGCGGCCTGTATACCTACCTCGCCGCGCCCGGCGCGCCCACGGCCGTCAGCGCCACCGGCGGCAACGCCCAGGCCACGGTGAACTTCACCGCCCCGGCCAGCGACGGCGGCTCGGCCATCACTTCCTATACCGCCACCTCCAGTCCGGGCGGTTTCAGCGGCAGCTGCGCCGGTCCGGCGGCCTGTGCCATCACGGTCTCCGGCCTCAGCAACGGCACGGCCTATACCTTTACCGTGACTGCGACCAATGCCATCGGCACCAGCGCGGCTTCGACGGCCAGCAACGCCGTGACGCCGGCGGCCACCGTGCCCGGCGCCCCGACCGGCGTCGCCGCCAGCGCCGGCGACACCCAGGCCACGGTGACCTTTACCGCCCCGGCCAGCGACGGCGGCGCCGCCATCACCACCTATACCGCCACCTCCAGTCCCGGCGGGTTCACCGGCACCTGTGCCGGGCCGGCGGCCTGTCCCATCACGGTCACCGGCCTCAGCAACGGCACGGCCTACACCTTCACCGTGACCGCGACCAATGCGACCGGCACCGGCGCGGCCTCGGCGGCCAGCAGTGCCGTCACGCCCAGCGTGGTGCCCGTCGCCGCCGCGGCGACGATGCAGTTCCAGCTCAATACGGCGGTCGCCCTCGACCTCGCACCGTACATCACGGGAACCGGGGTCAACGTCGTGGTCGCCGCGCAGCACGGCAGCACTTCGGTGAGCGGCACGCAGGTGACCTATACGCCGTCCGCCGGCTACTTCGGCAACGACAGCTTCTCCTACGTGGCCGTCAACGGCGCTCTGACCTCCACCCCGGCGGTGGTCACCGTGACCTTTGCCGGAACCCGTCCCGATCCGACGCAGGACACCGACGTGGTCGGCCTGGTCAACGTGCAGGCGGAAACGGCGCGGCGCTTCTCGCGGGCGCAGATCTTCAACTTCCAGCAGCGCATGGAGCGGCTCCACCGCGTGCCGCGTGCCGGCGCCGCCGCGCCGGCCGGCCTGGCGGCAAATGCACCGGCCATGGCCACGGACAGCGAGAGCTTTGCCGGTGCGGTGCGTAGCAGGGGACAGGGACGCAGCACGCTGCAGGATGAACTGGAGCAGGCGACGGCCGGCAGCGGCTCAGGCCGCCTCCCTGCACTGCTGGCCAGTTCGCTGACCTCCGTGCTGGCCACCTCGTCGCTCAACCTCGATGTGGCGGCGCTGGCCGGCGACGACGGGGCAGCGCCGGCGGACGGCGGCCTCGACGTCTGGGGCGCCGGCAGCGTACGCATCGGTACCAGGAAAACCCCGGACGGGGCGTCGACCATCGACTACACCACCGACGGCCTCAGCCTCGGCGTCGATCGCCGCTATGGCGAGAACCTGACGATGGGCCTGGGCATCGGTTATGCCCGCGACGAGAGCACCATCGGTTCCGACGGTACGGGCAGTTCGTCGGCCGGGCACAGCATCGCGTTCTACGCCAGCTACCAGCCCGCCGCGGAGACCTTCGTCGACGGCCTGCTCGGCTATGGTGTCCTGAACATGGACACCACCCGCTACGTGAGTTCGACGGCGGATTTCGCCCGTGCCGACCGTTCGGGCAGCCAGTTCTTCGGCTCGCTCGCCGCAGGCTATGAGTATCGCGACGAATATTCGCTGCTCTCGCCCTATGCGCGCTATGACTTCACCCTCGATCGCCTGGACGGTGCCACCGAGACCGGCGGCGGCGTGGGAGCGCTGAACTATGCCGGCCAGAACTCCACCTCCCAGCAGGTGTCGCTGGGTCTGCGTGCCGGCTTCCAGCGGGAAACCGGCATCGGCATGATCCAGCCGCGTGCCCGCGTCGAGTATCAGTACCACGTCGTGGCCAGCGATCAGGCGTCCGTTGCCTATGCCGATCTGACCGGTACGCGCTATACCATGGCGGTACCGACGGTGAGTGCCAACTCGGTGCTGATCGGCGTCGGCAGCACGTTCATGCTGCACAACGGCGTCAGCCTCGATCTCGACATGCAGTTCGTGCACTCCACCGATCGCGAGGACAGCCAGGCCATCTTCGTCCGGGTGACCAAGGCGCTGGGAGGTGAGTAAGTGAGGTGGACGACGGTGCCCGGGCGCAACACGCCATGCCGGCACCGCCGTTCATTGCTGTGGACACCGGAGGCACAGGCGCGATCAAGCGCCGTTCTTGTCCCGGGGCGGGCCGTTCATATTCCATCACTGGCGAGCTGGTTGAGCCGCTCCGCGTGGTAACCGGAATAGCGTAATTGCGGTTGCCCGTCGACTATTTCGAGAACAACGGTATCTCCGCGGCTGCGGCCCAGTCCCACCACAATCGCTTCCGATGCGGAAACCGGCTGGAGGGGAAGACGTATCTGTAGCGGCGACAACTTGGGCATGCGGTAACTGAGGCATAGCGTGCCGTGTTCGTTATGCAGCTCCAGCTGCTCCACCGGGAAATCGGGATCGGGATTCAGGATATGGTAACGGCCGACGAAGTTTTGCCAAGTGCTGGGGATGACGCCGTCGATCCGTTGCCCCAGCACCTGCCGTTTGGCACCGTTGCGTCCGATTAATACTTCGTGCTGGTCAACGTTTTCGAAGCGTAGTTGCAACCGGCTCAATATACGCAGCCGGGCATCGTCACCAGACCCGGTTTCGCCGCGCAGTGCGAACCAGCCGCCCGGGAGCGGAAAAAGATCGTATTGCTTCTGATACATGCAGGCACACAATTTTCCTTTCTCCGGCTCCACGGTCATCAGTCCCAACTCGGTGGCATAGACGCCCTCCGATGGCAGCCCCGGCAGGACTTCATCCAACTGGGGCCGTGTCCAGTCCGGGCCAGCCGGCTTTTGTGCCGGCAGTTTTCCCAATGCCGTTGTCAGTGCGGCTTCGGCGATGCGTCTGACGGCAGGTCGTGCGTTACCCGCATTGCTCAGAACAATGACTCCCCAATCCGCGTCGGGCAGCACGATCAATTCCGCATTGAAATGCAAGGTGGTGCCGCCCTGGCGCACCACCCGGCCCGCCTCCGGAATGGTGTCGTATTCGAGTAGCCAGCCGAGGCCGAATCGCAGGTCAAGGTCGAGCGGGACATCGGTGTTTTGCGGCGTCCACATGTCTGCCACGGTGCCTTCGTGCAACAAGGTGCGCCGACCCGCTGCGCCGTGGGCCAGCAGCGTCTTGATGAAGGCGGCCATGTCATTGGCGGTGGTGTACAGACCAAACGCGGGACGGTCCCGGATCGGCAGTGCCTGCACCGGTACACCACCGACGTGACCGCTGGCAACCGGGCCGTCCGGCGGCAGGAAGGCGCTGCGCGCCATACCGATGCGCCTGAATACTTCATCGCGCATGTAGTCGTCGAAGGGACGTGCCGAGGTTCGCTCCACCAGAATACCGAGCAGCGAATAGCCGATGTTGGAATAGCTGAACACGGTATTCGGCGGATAGACGGCGTATTCGTCCCGTAGTTCATGCAGTACGGTCTGAAACGGCCGGTCGCTCCACATGCCCTTGTTCAGATCGGTCGGCACGCCGGCATGGTGGTAGAGGAGCATACGCGGGGTGATGGGATCGGCGCGGCGCGCGAACCGGCTGCGCAAGGCAAACTCAGGGACATAGAGACCATAGGGCTGATCGATGTCCAACGCACGGGTTTCGTCCAGTTGCAGCACGGCGGTGGCCAATAGCGGCTTGGCCAGGGAGCCGGCGCGAAAAACGGTGTCGGCATCGACTGCGATATCGGTGCCGGCCCGCGCGACACCAAACCCTTCGGCCCACACCACGTGCTGCCCCTTTACCAGGGCTATGGTCAGGCCGGGTACCTGATAGGCGGCCATCTCGCGCCGGATGAGGGCGGCGACCGCTTCACGTACCTGGCGCACGTCGCTGTGCACGGTGCTCTTGTCAGCGGTACGGCGGGGAGGTGGCTGTGGCGTCACCGTGGTGGGTGTGGACGGGGGGAGGGCGCAGGCGGGCAACAACCCTATGGAAAAGCCGATTATTGCCGACTTGATGGCAAATGGCCTGGGGGACGCTTTCGTAACTGGGGCCATACGTTCGATAAATCACCTGGGTAACGGCGAGATGCTCGCCGTTACCCTTCAGCCGGGTCAGCAGATACCCAGCCCCGGATTCACGTCGAGCAGCACGTTGCCGTAGCAGTCTCCGCGACCTTGCTGCCGGGGGCGCGTCGTATCCTGCCACTGTTCAACGAACAGGACGCCGCCTTCCGTGTCGTAGCCGATTCCGGGTGGAATCGCCGTAGCCTCGGTCTCCTCCATGCCCATCATGGCCGAGGGCGTCATTTTTTTGTCCACATCGAATATGACATGGCCGGAGAGGTCTTGGTTCTCCTCCAGGCCACCATACATGCCAGCGGCAAAGGCGCCGCTTGAAAACGCCAGGACGAACAGGCTTGTCATCAGAACTTTCATGACACACCTCCTCTAAGAGTTGACTTGCCAAAGAGCTATTACCTACCGCGGTAGTCAACAATTGTAGACGGCGGCCGGTCCAGGGATACCCTCCCGGTCGAGAGGAAGCACAGAAATTACTTATCGATGGATGGAGCGGGTTATGAGGGGGAGCGCAAAAAATAGCCGGGCACCGCCCGGTCGTGCGGTATTCAGCTGGAACCTATCTCAAAAAGCCAAAGTGCAAGGACTCAACACCGGAACACGGGAACATGGGGGATCAACAGGGATATCGATATTTCCCTGGTTTGCTCCGTGTCCTCCGGTTTGCCTGCCCGGTTCCGGAATTTGAGATGGCTTCCGTCACTTCAATTCGGCCAGCACCTTGCGGGCGTCCGCCACCAGCGGATGCTGCGGGTAATCCTTCACGAAGGCGGTCATGGCTGCGCTGCCTTTTGCCTTGTCGCCCTGGGCAGCGAGGGCGAGGGCCTGGCCGAAACGGGCATTGGGCAGCAGGTCGCTGGCGGGGTGGGCCTGGATGAAGTCGCCGAAGGCCGTCTCCGCCTCTTGCAGTTTTCCTTCTTCCAGCAGTTGCTGCGCGGCGCCGTAACCCTGCACTTCCGCCTGGAATGCCGCGTCGTCACCCTTGTCGTCCTTCCAGTAGGGATTGATCAGGCTGGTGGTGGTTTCGCTGCCGCGGATGCCCATGGTGGCGCTCTGGCGCGGATCGGCACTGCGACTGCCCTGCTTGGGCAGCATGCCGCTCAGGTTGCGCAGGGCGTCGAACAGGGCGCCGCTGAAGCGGTTTTCCGGCTGGGCCTTGGTGGCGGCGGGCGCGGCGGTAACCGCGGGCTCGGCTGCGGCAGCGCCGGTGGCGATGACCGACAGCAGTACGATGGCAATGAGTTGTTTCATGTCGTTTCCCCGATGGTCGTTGTCAGGCAGAGATGCAAGATACAAGTGACAAGATACAAGTGAATGAATTCGCTGCGCTCGTACTGTTTCAAACAACCGTGCGCGCAGCGCATTCCTCCCACTTGTAACTTTCCTCTTTGCTCTTGTATCTATTCAGTTCGCCAATAGGCGGGCGAATGCGTCGTAACGGGTCTTCACCCCGGTGTCCAGGGCCCGTGCCTCGGCGAACTTTTCCTTGGCCTGGTCGAGCCGGCCCAGCTTGTAGTGGGTCATGGCCAGGTTGACCTTGATGCCGGCGTCGCTGCCGTCGATGAGTTCGGCCTGGCCGTAACTCTTCAGGGCGCGATCGAACTCGCCGCGGCTGAAGTAGATGTTGCCGCGGTTATTGTAGGCCGAACTGCTGTCCGGGTTCTTCTGCAACAGTTCGTCGAAGGTCTGGAAGGCCTTGTCGTACAGGCCGTTGCGGGCGTAGATGATGGCGATCTGCATCAGCGCCGCCTCGTTGGCGGGGTTGGCCGCCAGCATGGCGCGATAGGGCCGCACCAGCCGATCCAGGCTCTTTTCCAGCAGCAGGTTGTACTCGCGCTGCACCAGCGGGGCGACGCGCTCCTGCGCCGGTACCTCGATGCGGTAATCGGCCTGTTTCAGCGTCACCGGCACGTACTCTTCCCAGGTCTGGTGCAGCGCGATTTCCTTCAGCGTGCCGGCGGCGCGGTTGTCGCGGTACTTGCGTGCGCCCTCGGTCCAGGCCTCGGCGAAGGAGGTGGCGATCATGGTGGCCTCCAGCGGCAGCCAGATGTGGCCCTCGCGCACCGCCAGCAGGTCGTCCTGCAGGCTGATGAGGCCGGCGTCGGCGGCCGGCAGGCCGGTGTTGAACATCAGCAGCAGGTGGCCGGGCACGTCGAGGATGGCGGTTTCGATGCCGAGGTTTTCCAGCGCCGCGGCGAGCAGCACGGAGAGGTCGTCGCAGTCGCCGCTCTTGAGCTTGAGCGTTTCGCGCGCGAACTGCACGTAGTCCACCTGGTCCGCCGCCATTTTCGAGTAGGGGCTGTTGGGATCGGTGACGTATTTGACGCCGTGGGCGGAGAGGGCGTCGAACAGGGTCATGGCGGTGACGATGTTGGCGTTGAGCGGTCCCGGCGCCGGACGGTTTTCGTTGATGGCCTGGCGCACGAAGTCGCGCAGGGTGTCGTCGCGCGGGGTGACGAAGGCGCCGACCATGTTGCTGCGCGACCACAGGATGGCGTTCTTGCCATACAGCGTCATGGGCTGGGTCAGGGTGATGGCGTCGTCGCGGCCGTCGCGCACGAAGCGCAGCGCCACTTCCACCTGCACGCCGGTGTCCTCGTCGATCTCCAGCACGCGGTTGTTGAAGGAGGCATGCAGCGGCAGGTCGATGATGCTGTTGGCCTTCAGCTCGGCGATGTCCTGGGCCGTGGGGAAATCCATGTAGCCCTTGATGTCGAAGGTGAGCTTGAGGTTGCCGTAATCGATGCCGCTGGTGTTGTGGATGCGGATGGTGCCGATGGGGGCGTTGGCGTACTGCTTGTAGGCGGCGGAGAACACCGGCTGCAATTGCAGATCTTTGAGCACGATCTGCGGCGCGTTGGACTTGAACTCCAGTGCCTTGTTCTTTTCGGCGTAGGCGGTGTCGAGCAGCAGGCGGTTGGCTTCCGACGGGTTGAGGGTGACGGCCTTGTCCAGGGCGTGTATGGCCTCGTCGAACAGGCGCCGCTTCAGGTACAGCCGGCCGAGCAGGGCCTGCGGTTCGGCGCGGGTGGCGTCGAGCAGGGCGGCCTGTTCCAGGGCGCTGCGCGCCTGGTCGAACATGTTGTTGTCGACGTAGAGCGTGCCCAGTTGCAGCAGCAGGGGCAGATCGTTGGGTTGCTTGGCCAGGGCCTGTTTGAGGTAGTTGATGGCGGCGCCGTTCTTGCCCTGGCGCGCGGAGACGGCGCCGAGCAGGGCCAGCGGTTCCACCCGTTCCGGCGCCAGGCGCACCGCCTCGCCGGCCAGCTGAAAGGCCTCCTTCAGCTCATCCTGGCGCAGCAGCACGTCGGCCAGCAGGTAGTGGGCGTCGTAGTTGTCCGGTCGCAGGGCCACCGCCCGCGCCAGCGGTTCGGCGGCGGCGGCGTACTGGCCCTGCCGGTAGTTGTACTGGCCCAGGCGCCAGGCGGCGTCGAAGGAACCGGCGTCGGCCGCCATGGCCTTCTCCAGTGCCCCGGGGACCATCTGCTCCTGCTTCATGTGGCCGTAGGCGTCGGCCAGGGCCAGCCAGGCGGCGGCATGTTTGGGCGCGCTGCGGGTGGCCTTGGTGAGGGCGATGAGGGCTTCGCCGTGCCTGCCTTCCTCCAGGGCGACCACGCCCAGCAGGTAGTGGCCGTCCCCTTCGGTGGCGCTGTGGGCGGTGAGGCCCAGGGCGATGTTGCGCACCTGGTCGAGCCGGCCCAGGGCGCGGTGGCTGCGCGCCAGCGCCAGGCGGCTTTCCAGGTCGTCCGGAGCCAGTTCCAGGGTCTTGCCGTACAGTTCGACGGCGGCCTCGTGGGCGCCCAGGCGCTGCTGGATTTGGGCGCTGCGACGCCACACCTGCGCATTGTCCGGCGCCAGCTCGCGTGCCGTCGCCAGCTCCGTCTGGCCCTGTTCCATCACGCCGAGGCGGATATAGGCATCGGCCATCATGAGGTGGGCGTTCACATTGTTGGCGTCCTGCTTGAGCGCGTCCTCCAGGCACTGCACCGCGCCGATGGCGTCGTTGAGGGCCAGGCTCAGCTCGCCGCACAGCAGGCGCAGTTCCTGGGTCGCGCCGCCGGCCAGGGCGCGCTCCACCACGCCCTTGGCCGCGACGTCGTCGCCGACGGCGCGCCAGGCGCCCACCAGCAGGCGGGCGCCCTCGGCCTCGTGGCCGGGCTGGCGGGCGAGGGTCTCGAAGTGCTGGCGCGCGGCGGCGTACTGCTGCTGCTCCATCAGGGCCAGGCCGAGGTACTGGTTGGTTTCGGCGTGACCGGAGTTTTCCTCGTATTGGCGGCGGAAGGCGGCTTCGGCCTCGGCCCAGGCGCCGGCCTGGTAGTGGGCGTAGCCGGCCTGGAACAGGTCCTGCGCCGGCTCGGAGGCGGGGCCTTCCACGCCGGCGCCGCTGACGGCGGCGATGCGGTAATGGCGGCTGTGGGGCCGGGCATCGTGGTCGAGCACGGCGCGCGGCTCCTGCACTTCGGCCAGCTGCGTGTACGGGCCCTGGACCTCGGCGGCGCCGTAGACGCGATAGGCGGCGATGTAGCTGGCGCGCAGGGCGCCCCAGCGCAGTTCGGTGCGGCGGGTGCCGCCGCTGACGCTGAAGTCGGCCACCGCGGCGGGCACCTGCAGGTAGTTGAAGCCGAGCAGCTGCTTGCGCTCGCGATCGTACAGGGCCACCACCCGCTGCGCGGTGGGCGGCAGGGTCAGGTTGGCCGGTTTGGCGAAGCCGCCGGCGTCGGCGGAGCGGGCGCCGAAGGAGAAGGCCAGCTGGCGGTTGCGGTAGACCTGCACCGTGGCCTCGTTCTTCGGCGTGGCGCACAGCACGTAGAGATTGTCGTCGGCGTCGATCTCCAGGTCGAAGAGGCCGGTGAATTTCTCGCCCGGCAGCTCGCCGCCGTCCAGCCTGGCGACGGGCTGCTTGTTTTTGTCGAACACCAGGATCTGTTTCAGTTCGCTGTCGCCGACGTAGATGTTGCCGCGCGAGTCCACCGCCACGGTGACCGGCTCCTCGAACAGCCAGGGGCGCGTCTTGGGGTTGTCGATCTTGTCCAGGTAGAGGCCGTCGCGGGAGAAGATTTGCAGGCGGCGGTTGGTGCTGTCCACCACGTGGATGCGCTCGCCGTGCAGGTAGAGGTCGGTCGGGCGGGCGAATTTGCCGTCGGTGGCGGCATCGAACTGGCTGTCGCCGGCGCCGAAGGGGTCGCTGGCCGCGGCGCGGTTGGCGCCGGAGCTGAACAGCAGGCTGCCGTCGGCGGCGAAGATCTTGAGCCGGGTGTCGTCGATGAGGGCGATGCGATCGTCGCCGAAGGCGGCGGCCACGGGCTTCTCCAGGGTGTCCTGCAGGGTGAGGACGGTGTTGCCGTCGCCGTCGCGCAGGGCGCCGCCGGTGCGGCGGCTCAGGCACCAGTGCCGCCCCTCCGCCGCGTGGTAGGCCAGGTCGCACTCCAAGGTCAGGGTGCCGGCCTGGGTGAGGGTGGGCAGGTGCAGGCGTTGCAGCGACGGGCGGTCGCCGGGCGGCAGGCGGTAGATTTCGATCTTCTTGTTGTCGTTGTCGGCCACCGCCAGGCGGCCGTCGGACAGCAGCTCCAGGGCGGAGATTTCGCTGAACTGGCCGCGCTGGCTGCCCTTGGTGCCGAAACCGGCCTGCAACGTGCCGGTCTCCCAGTCGTACAGGTGGATGCGGCCGTTTTCGCTGTCGCCCAGGTAGATCAGGGCGGTGGCGGGGTCCACGGCCAGGGTGGTCAGGCGCATCGACTCGACCCGGGCGGCCTTGCCCAGGGCGGCGGCGTCGGTGCGGTGCAGCAGGGCGCCGTCATGGCCGAACACGGTGAGGGTGCCGCGGCTGCGTCGCTCGAACACATAGACCCGCTCGCGGTGGTCGACGTAGACCTGCTCCGGGGTGTCCAATTTGGCCCCTTCCTGGCCGCCCAGGGTGCGGAGGTAGACGCCGTCGGGGCCGAACACGCTGATGCGGTTGTTGTGCTTGTCGGCCACGTACAGGCGCCGGTTGAGCGACCAGGCCAGGCCGGCCGGGCTGTTGAGGCGGCCCTCGTCGCTGCCGCCATCGCCGAACCGGGCCACGACCGCGCCCTGGCCGTCGATGACGGCCACCTTGCCGTCGCCCTCGTTGGCCACCGCGAAACGGTCCGGGCCGAGGCGCACCAGGCCACGCACCCGGCTGGAGGAGAACACGCGCTCCTTGCCCGCCAGGGGCAGGGCGCTGCGCCCGTCGGCGCGAAAGTGCACCAGCAGGCCGTCGCGGCTGTCGGCGGTGTACAGGCTGCCGTCGGCGCCGGCGGCGATGGCGGTGACATAGCCGATGAGGCGTTCCTTGTCGTCGGACAGGATCTGGGTGTCGAGGCTGACGGCGGCGTGGGCGCCGCTCAGGCCGAGCAGGGGAGCGAGCAGGGCGCCGAGCAGGGCCGGGCGCAGACGGGGGGCGTTGTGCATCGTTGGTGTTCCGCTAGCTGCCGGTTCCCCAAGGGGGGGAACACTTGTCGTTCTGCGCTTCCCTGCGCCTATGACCCGGTAAGTCTCAGGGTTTCAATCTTAGTACGACACCGGCCAGGGGCGGTAGCGGCAATTGCACCGACCACTGGCGGCCCATGTGGGGGATTGCCTCGCTGGCGAGGGGGCCGGCGCTGCCGATGTTGCCGCCGCCGTAGTAGCTGGAGTCGGAGTTGAACACCACCTCGTAGTTGCCCGGGCGCGGCACGCCGAGGCGGAAGTGCTGGTGCGGCACCGGGGTGAAGTTGAGGGCCACCACCGCCAGCTCCTCGCCGGCGCGGCGCACGTAGCTTAGCAGGGAGGCGCGGTCGTCGTGGCAGTCGATCCACTCGAAGCCCTGGCCCTCGAAGTCGTAGTAGTGCAGGGCGCGCTGCTCGCGGTAGAGGCGGTTGAGATCGGTGACCAGGCGGTGTATGCCCTGGTGCTGCGGCCGCTCCAGCAGATACCACTCCAGCGGCTGGTCGTCGTCCCACTCCCGGCCCTGGCCGAACTCGTTGCCCATGAACAGCAGCTTCTTGCCCGGCATGGTGTACATGTAGGTGTAGAGCAGGCGCAGGTTGGCGAAGCGCTGCCATTCGTCGCCCGGCATCTTGTCCAGCATGGAGCGTTTGCCGTGCACCACCTCGTCGTGGGAGAAGGGCAGGATGAAATTCTCGCTGAAGGCGTAGAGCAGGCCGAAGGTGAGCATGTCGTGGTGGTAGGCGCGGTGCACCGGCTCCTTGTGCATATAGCTCAGGGTGTCGTTCATCCAGCCCATGTTCCACTTCAGCGAAAAGCCCAGGCCGCCCATGGACACCGGGCGCGACACCATGGGCCAGGCGGTGGATTCCTCGGCCATGGTGAGGGCGCCGGGGAACTGCTCGTGCACCACGCTGTTCAGTTCCTGCATGAAGGCGATGGCCTCCAGGTTTTCCCGCCCGCCGTAGACGTTGGGCAGCCAGTCGCCGGGCTGGCGCGAGTAGTCCAGGTAGAGCATGGAGGCCACGGCGTCCACGCGCAGGGCGTCGATGTGGAACTCCTGCATCCAGTACACGGCGCTGGAGATGAGGAAGTTTTTCACCTCGTTGCGGCCGTAGTTGAAGATCAGCGTGCCCCAGTCGCGGTGTTCGCCGCGGCGCGGGTCCTCGTGCTCGTACAGCGGGCTGCCGTCGAAGCGGGCCAGGGCGAAGGCGTCGCGCGGGAAGTGGGCCGGCACCCAGTCGAGGATCACGCCGATGCCGTTCTGGTGGCACAGGTCGATGAGATAGCGCAGATCGTCGGGGTGGCCGAAGCGGCTGGTGGCGGCGTAGTAGCCGGTGCTCTGGTAGCCCCAGGAGCCGTCCAGCGGGTGTTCGGTGACGGGCAGCAGCTCGATGTGGGTGAAGCCCATGGGCTTGAGGTAGTCCACCAGGCGCCGGGCCAGCTCGCGGTAGCCGAGGAAGTGGCACTTGTCGTCCTTCTGCCAGGAGCCCAGGTGCACCTCGTAGATGGTCATCGGCGTGTGCAGCCAGTCGCGGCCGCCGCGGGCGCGCAGCCAGTCGCCGTCCTGCCAGGGATAGCGGCTCTCGGCGTCGACCACGGCGGCGGTGGCCGGGCGCAGTTCGAAGCGGCGGCCGTAGGGGTCGGTCTTGACCACGATGGCGCCGCTGTCGCGGTGACGCAGTTCGAACTTGTACAGGGTGCCGGGCTGCAAATCCGGGATGAACAGTTCCCACACGCCGCCGCCGCCGCGGGTGCGCATGGAGTGGCAGCGGCCGTCCCAGCGGTTGAAGTCGCCCACCACGCTGACGCGCTCGGCATTGGGCGCCCACACGGCGAACTGCACGCCGTCGATGCCGTCGATGCAGCGCGGATGGGCGCCGAGGAAACGGTAGGCGTGGTGGTGACGGCCTTCGCCGAACAGGTAGAGATCGAAATCCCCCAGTTGCTGCGGGAAACAGTAGGGGTCGTGGAAGGCGTGGTCGCCGCCGCCGCCGTCGCGCCAGCACAGGCGGTAGCGCAGGGGCACCAGGCTGCCGTTGCCGCGCCATTCGAACAGGTCGCTGTTGTGCAGCCGCCGCATCGGCAGCAGGCCGTCGCTGCCTTCGACACTGGCCTCCGCGGCCCCCGGTATCAGGCTGAGGATGACGGTGTCTTCGCCTTCCAGATGCCGTCCGAGTACGTTGAAGGGATCGTGGTGGCGGGCTTCGAGTATGCGGCGGTGGGCCTCGGGCAGTTCAGTCATGACGGGGTCGGCGCTTCCAGCTGTAAAGTTCAGACGCTAATTAATATCACAGCAACAGGCCTGTGGTATCGATTTATCGTCCGGTTGCGATTCACCCTTGCGGTGGCTTGGGCGATCAGGTATGAAGTTGGTAAAAACAGGCAGTTTCATATAACTATTACTATAAATAAGGACCCAAGGAGACACCATGCCCGAATTCAAAACCCCGCGTTTCGTCAGCCGTCTCACCCGTGACACCCTGGCCCTGATCCTGGCCGGCGGCAGCGGCACGCGCCTCAAGGGCCTGACCCAGTGGCGCGCCAAGCCGGCGGTGCCCTTCGGCGGCAAGTTCCGCATCATCGATTTCCCTCTTTCCAACTGCTTCAACTCAGGCATCCGCCGCATCGGCGTGGTGACGCAGTACAAGGCACATTCACTAATCCGTCACGTGCAGCGCGGCTGGAGCTTCCAGCGCACCGAACTGGGCGAATTCGTCGAACTGCTGCCGGCGCAGCAGCGCACCGGCACCAGCTGGTATGCCGGCACCGCCGACGCGGTGTTCCAGAACCTGGACATCATCCGTGCCCACAATCCGGAATACGTGCTGGTCCTGGCCGGCGATCACGTCTACAAGATGGACTACGGCCCGATGCTGGCCTATCACGTGGAGCATGAGGCGGATCTCACCATCGGCTGCTTCGAGGTGCCGCTGGAAACCGCCAAGGCCTTCGGCGTGATGGCGGTGGACGACGAATGGCGCGTCACCGGCTTTACCGAAAAGCCGCCGCAGCCGGACAGCATCCCCGGCCGTCCGGGCGAGGCGCTGGCCTCCATGGGCATTTACGTGTTCAACACCAAGTTCCTGTTCGAGCAGCTGGTGCGCGATGCGGAGAGCGCGGGGTCCGAGCGCGATTTCGGCAAGAACATCATTCCCGGCGTGATCGACAAATACCGCGTCTACGCCTATCCATTCCGCGATCCGGTCACCGGCAGCCAGGCCTACTGGCGCGACGTGGGGACCGTCGACTCCTACTGGTCGGCCAACATGGAGCTCATCGGCGTGACGCCGGAGCTGAACATGTACGACAACGAGTGGCCCATCTGGACCTACCAGGAGCAGCTGCCGCCGGCCAAGTTCGTGTTCGACGACGACGATCGCCGCGGCATGGCGGTGGACTCCATGGTGTCCGGCGGCTGCATCATCTCCGGCGGCAGCCTGCGCCATTCACTGCTGTTCTCCAACGTGCGCATCAACTCCTTCGCCAAGGTGGAGGACTCGGTGATCCTGCCCGACGTGACCATCGGCGAGCGTTGCCGCGTCCGCAAGGCGGTGATCGACCGCGGCTGCATCATCCCCGACGGCACCATCATCGGCGAAAATCTGGAACAGGATGCCAAACGCTTCCACGTCAGCGAGGGTGGCGTGGTGCTGGTGTGTCCGGAGATGCTGGGGCAAGAGTTGCACCATGTCCGCTAAGCCCGAGCCGCGTCTCAAGGTGGTGCTGTGCTGGCACATGCACCAGCCGCAGTATTTCGATCTGGAAAGCGGCCAGTACCAGCTGCCCTGGACCTATCTGCACGCCATCAAGGACTACGTCGACATGGCGGCGATCATCGAGGACGTGCCGGGGGCGCGGGCGGTGGTCAATTTCGCGCCCACCCTGCTGGAGCAGCTGGACGACTACGCCCAGATGGTGCGCGACTACCTGCAGCACGACACGCCGCTGCGCGATCCGCTGTTGGCGGCGCTGGTGACGGCGGCCCCGCCGTCCGATCCGGAGCAGCGCCTGCTGCTGATCCGCAACTGCCTGCGCGCAAACGAAATGCGCCTCATCGATCGCTTTCCCCAGTTCCGCCTGTTGGCCGATCTGGCCCGCTGCGTGGAGGAGACCCCGCGCCTGGTCAGCTACCTGGACGAGCAGTTCCTCACCGATCTGCTGACGTGGTACCACCTGGCCTGGATCGGCGAGACCGTGCGCCGCACCGACAGCCGGGTGCAGGACCTGATGGACAAGAACGCGGCGTTCACCCACGCCGATCGGCGCCAGCTGCTGGAACTGATCGGCGAACTGCTGGACGGCGTGGTGCCGCGCTACCGGCGCCTGGCCGAGGGAGGCCGCGTCGAGCTGTCGGTGACGCCCTATGCCCATCCCATCATGCCCCTGCTGCTGGACATCGATGCCGCCCGCGACGCCATGCCCGAGGCGCGGCTGCCCCTGCTGACCGAGTATCCCGGCGGCGAGGCGCGGGCGCGCTGGCACGTGCGCGAAGGCATCCGCGTGTTCGAACAGCATTTCGGCACGAAGCCGCGCGGCTGCTGGCCGTCCGAGGGCGGCGTCAGCACGGACACCATCAGCCTCCTGGCCGAGGAAGGTTTTGCCTGGGCCGCCAGCGGCGAAAGCGTGCTGCGCAACAGCATGCACCGCCACTGCGTGGCCGGCCACGGCTGCATCCATCGCCCTTACCAGGTCGACGGCGCAGACCTGCAGTGTTATTTCCGCGACGATGGCCTGTCCGATCTCATCGGCTTCACCTACGCCAACTGGCATGCCGACGATGCGGTGGGCAACCTCATTCACCATCTGGAGAACATCGCCACCGCCTGTGCCGACGAGCCCAACCGTGTCGTCTCCATCATCATGGACGGCGAAAACGCCTGGGAGTATTACCCGGAAAACGGCTACCACTTCCTCTCCGCCCTGTATCGCCGTCTGGCCACCCATCCGGGACTGGAACTCACCACCTTCGGCGATTGCATCGATGCCGGCCTCTCCCCCACGGTGCTGCCCGGCCTGGTGGCGGGCAGCTGGGTGTATGGCACCTTCTCCACCTGGATCGGTGAGACCGACAAGAACCACGCCTGGGATCTGCTGGGCGAGGCCAAACGCGCCTTCGATGCCGCCGTGGCAGCGGGCCGGCTGAGCGGCAC
Organism: Gammaproteobacteria bacterium HGW-Gammaproteobacteria-1; assembly: GCA_002840095.1. GTDB lineage: Bacteria > Pseudomonadota > Gammaproteobacteria > Thiohalomonadales > Thiohalomonadaceae > Sulfurivermis. The sequence continues at coordinate 72,829 of PGZL01000009.1, forward strand.
GCGCCTGCGCGAGGCGGAGTTGCAGCTGGGTGTGTGCGAAGGCTCCGACTGGTTCTGGTGGTTCGGCGACTACAACCCGGCCGATTCGGTGCGCGATTTCGAACGCCTGTTCCGCATGCAGCTGGCCAAGCTTTATCGCGTCATGGGCGAGGAGCCGCCGGACACCATAACCCACGTGCTGTTCCACGGCGGCGGCAAGCCGCAGATGGGCGGCGTGATGCGCCGCGGCCAGGAAGGCAGTTAAGACCCACGCACCACAAAGGACCGCAAACCCTTGTCGCAGAGACGCAGAGACACAGAGAAAACTAATCGGGTTTTCTCTGTGTCTCTGCGTCTCTGCGGCGAAATGGTTTTATCTTTAGAAGGGCTTGCGCCCGTGCGGCGCACCTTCACCAACGAACCGGCAAGGTCTGCATGACACAGCACATAGCCCATACCCCTTTGCAGCGTCGCCAGGCCGGCATCCTGCTGCATCCCACCTCGCTGCCGGGCCCCTGGCACTGCGGCGATCTGGGCAGCGAGGCCTGGCACTTCGTCGATTTTCTCGCCGCCGCCGGCCAGCGCGTGTGGCAGATCCTGCCGCTGGGTCCGACCCACGACGACATGTCCCCCTACCAAAGCCTGTCGGCCCACGCCGGCAATCCGCAGCTGATCAGCATCGAGGCCCTGCAGGCGCAGGGCTGGCTGGACGGTGGCATCACGCCGGACCCGCGGCCGGAGGCCAAGGCGCCGCTCATCGCGCGCGCCTGGCAGGGATTCAATGCCCGCGCCGGCGATGGGGCACGGACCGAATTGCAGCAGTTCATCGACGCCAGCCACTGGCTGGAGGACTACGCCCTGTTCCGCATCATCAAGCAGGTGGAGCAGGGGCGCGGTTGGAATGAATGGCCGGCGCCGCTGCGCGATCGCGAGCCCGCCGCCCTTGCCAGGCTGCGCGAGAGCCATGCCGACGAACTGGCGGCGATACGTTTCGAGCAGTTCATCTTCGAACAGCAGTGGCAGGCGCTGAAACGCCATGCCAACGGCAAGGGCATCACCATCTTCGGCGACATGCCCATCTTCGTCGCCCACGACAGCGCCGACGTGTGGGCGCAGCGCCAGTGTTTCGATCTGGACGAAAGCGGCCGGCCCACCGTGGTGGCCGGCGTGCCGCCGGATTATTTTTCCGCCACCGGCCAGCGCTGGGGCAATCCCCATTACGACTGGGAGTGGATGGAGGCCGACGGCTTCAGCTGGTGGCGGCAGCGGCTGGAGGGACAGCTGCGCCTGTTCGACCTGGTGCGCATCGATCACTTCCGCGGCTTCGAGGCCTACTGGGAGGTTCCCGTCCACGAGGAGACGGCCATCAACGGCCGCTGGGTGAAGGCGCCGGGCGACGCCCTGTTCGCCACCCTGCTGGAGCTTTTCGATCCCCTGCCGGTGGTGGCGGAGGATCTGGGCACCATCACCCCCGAGGTCACCGAGCTGCGCACCAAATACGCCCTGCCGGGCATGCGCATCCTGCACTTCGCCTTCGACGGCAGTCCCGACAACCCCTATCTGCCGCACAACCACGACGTGAACAGCGTGGTCTACACCGGCACCCACGACAACGACACCACTCTGGGCTGGTACGACAGCCTGCCCGAGTCGGTGTGCCAGAACATGAACGAGTACCTGGGGCAACCGGGCGAGGCCATGCCCTGGCCCCTGATCCGCGCCGCCTATGCCTCGGTGGCGCGGCTCGCCATCGTGCCCCTGCAGGATGTACTGGAGCTCGGCGCCGAACACCGGATGAATACGCCGGGGACCGTCGTCGGCAACTGGCAGTGGCGTTTTCGCTGGGAGCAGGTGACTCCGGATCGCGCCCCGCGCCTGTTGCGCCTGACGGAGCTCTATCGCCGCCGCTAGCGCCGTGCCCCGGCGGGAACTGTGATTCCCATAGCAGTCCGCCCCGGCGATACCCTATAACGTGGCATGGGAATCGATGCGGCGCGGCCTACGCTCCGCTTTATGCAAGGAGGTGGCTATGTCGTTTGCGGATATTTTCCTGCTGGTACCGGCCTCACCGCTGTTGTCCGGCCTGATCTGGCTGGTGGTCGCCGTGGGCCTGCTCTATCTGGCGCGGCCCGCCGCGCACCTCGCCATCGCGGCGGCCTCGCGCCTGCTGCACCACGCCTGCAAGCTGGCCGCCCGTTCGGTGATGCTGGCCGAGCAGCGCCTCAAGCAGCGCAACAACGAGGTCCTGCTGGCCGCCGGCCGCGAAGCGGCGGAGCGCATCATCGAGCGTGAATTCGAGCGCATCGACGCCTCGGTGCGGCGCGACCTGGCCGAATATCCCGCCCTGCAACGGCAGATGAGCGAGGCCATCACCCGCCTGGAGCAGGATTACCACGACAGCAGCGAGGTGCCGCCGGAACCGCCGGCCTGGGCCAAGGTGGTGGACGCCGTGGCCAAGATTGCGCCCAAGGAGCCGGTGGTGGGCGAGATCCTGCAGGACATCCACGATTCCATGGTGCGCGCCCAGCGCGCCGCCATCGAGCAGTACCGCAACGACAACAGCAAGCGCCACCGCATCCTCAGCCGCATGATGCCGCTGTGGCGCCGCGTGGCGCAGGTGCTGGGCGAGATGGACAAGCGCGTCAACCGCCTGCTGGAACGCTCCACCGCCATCGATCGCCACATGACCTCCTACGAGGACATCCTCAACCGCAGCCCGCGCGCCGAGCGCATGCTGTCGTCGTCATCCCTGACCCAGTTCTTCATTGCCGGCTTCGTACTGGCCATCGCCATCGGCGGTGCGGTCATCAACTTCCACCTCATTGCCCGGCCGATGCAGGAAATGGTGGGCGGCAGCAGCTACATCATGGGCTACAAGGCGGCCAATATCGCGGCCCTGGTGATCATCCTGGTGGAGGTGGCGATGGGGCTGTTCCTGATGGAATCGCTGCGCATCACCCGCCTGTTCCCGGTGATCGCGGCGCTGGACGATCGCCTGCGGGTGCGCATGATCTGGGTGGCCTTCGCCTTCCTGCTGGCCCTGGCCAGCATCGAGTCCGGCCTGGCCTTCATGCGCGAGAAACTGTCGCAGGACGACGCCAGCCTGGTGGCCTCGCTGGTGGGCCAGGGCGAGGCGGGCGCAGTGGCCGCCAACCTGTGGATCACCACGGCGGCGCAGATGGGCATGGGCTTCATCCTGCCCTTCGCCCTGGTCTTCGTCGCCATTCCGCTGGAGTCCTTCATCCACTCCTCGCGCACCGTGCTCGGGCTGCTGGCGCAGGGGCTGCTGCAGCTGCTGGCCTTCCTGCTGCGCCTGACCGGCAACGTGTTCCGCCACGGCGGCAACATGCTGATCCGTCTGTACGACCTGCTCATCTTCCTGCCGCTGTGGCTGGAGGAGCGCCTGCGTGCGCGCGGCAAGCCGGCGGAGATGGCCGTGACGGACGATGCCGTGGCTACGGAGGGTCGGTCATGAAGCGCGTATTCCTGTTGTTGACCGCCGCCGCGACGCTGCTGCTTTCCGCCTGCAGCGACGAAACCACCCACAGCCGCGGCGTCTACATGCTGCTCGACACCTCCGGCACCTACACCAAGGAACTGGACAAGGCGCAGCAGATCATCAACTTCGTGCTGGCCAAGCTGCAGCCGGGCGATTCCTTCGCCGTGGCGCGCATCAAGACCGGCAGCTTCAGCGAAAAGGACATCATCGCCCGCGTCACCTTCGACGGCCAGCCCAGCCGCGCCAACCTGCAGAAGCGGCAGTTCCGCGAAGAGATCGACAAGTTCGTCGCCGGCGTCAAACCCAGTGCCTACACCGACATCACCGGGGGCCTGTTGCAGGCCGTCGAGTACCTGGACGAGAAGAGCCCCGGCCGCAAGACCGTGCTCATCTTCTCCGACATGAAGGAGGAACTGGCGGCGGGCTACGTGCGCGAGGCCATCCCGCTGCAGATGCAGGGCTTCGAAGTGGTGGCGCTCAACGTGAGCAAGCTGCGCAGCGACAACATCGACCCGCGCGAATACACCGATCGCCTGGCCTATTGGCGCCAACGCGTCGAGGCCGGCGGCGGAACCTGGCGCGTGCTCAACGACCTGGAACGGCTGGAAGCCCTGTTCATCGACTGACCTGCACCGTGACCGCCGCCGCGGGCGGCGGTCACGGCTTTCCCGCCACGGGGCCGTGAACCATCGTCGGCGCTCCCATTACCCCGCCTCCGTCTGCCCGCGCAAATCCCGCTTTTGTCAGAAAAAATCTTAGATATTTCCACCTGCGCAGCACGCGCAATGGACGCTCCCCGGTCTTCAGGCCCGTTCGCGACTCTTAATTTGATCGCAAACATTGTGCCGACCTTACGGCTGTGATTAAGTTAACACTTTTGTCACACACCCAGGCCGGAGGAGGCCATGTTCAACAACTACATAGCGCTGTCGCACGGCGCACTGGGGCCCTACCGCGTGCTGGTGGTGGACGATATGGCCACCAACCGCTTGATGGTCAAGGCTATTCTCGAAGCGCAGGGCTACCAGGTGATCGAGGCCGAGAGCGGCGAGCAGGCCATCACCCTTATGCTGGAGAGCAATTACGATGCCGTGGTGCTGGACGTGCTGATGCCCGGCATGAACGGTTTCGACGTCTGCACCCACATCCGTCACCTGCACGGCCAGGAATTCCTGCCGGTGATCATGCTCACCAGCCTGGGCAGCCCGGACGACGTGGCGCGCGGTTTCGACTGCGGCGCCACCGATTTCGTGACCAAGCCCTACAACAACATCGAGCTGGTGGCGCGGGTGAAGTCGGCGGCGCAGAAGAAGCGCCTCATCGACCGCCTGGACGATACCGAGTCGGTGCTGTTTGCCCTGGCGCGCATGGTGGAGGCCAAGGACCAGAACACTCGCGACCACTGCGACCGCCTGTCCCACATGGCGGTGGTGTTCGGCCGCAGCCTGGGTTACGGCTTCGAGGAACTGGACGCCCTGCGCCGCGGCGGCATCCTGCACGACATCGGCAAGCTGGGCATACCCGATGCGGTGCTGCTCAAAAGCGGCCCCCTGAGCGACAGCGAATGGATGATGATGCGCCAGCATCCGGCCATCGGCGCCGAACTGTGCCGTCCGCTACGCACCATGAAAAAGACCGTCGACATCGTGCATTTTCACCACGAACGCTGGAACGGCAGCGGCTACCCGGAAGGGCTGCACGAATACGAGATACCCGAACTGGCGCGGGTGTTCCAGATCGTCGACGTCTATGACGCCCTGTCCACCGAGCGTCCTTACAAGCCCGCTTTCGCCAAGGACAAGGTCATCGAGATCATGGAGGCGGAGGGCGCCAAGGGCTATTGGGATCCCGACCTGCTGGAGCGCTTCCTGCACATCGTCCACGACAGCCCGGAAAAGCTGGAACTGCCGGCGGACGCCCACCAGGATGCCAGCGCGCGTATTTTTGACAGCGTCATGAAGCGCGAGCTGCAGGACTGGGACCGGCGCTGATATGACCGAGGCGGTAACCAACCAGCCCGGGCCGGGCATGCTGCTGCTGTTCCGCTGCGCCGGGGTGGATTTTGCCCTCGACGTGGACAGCGTCGAGCGCGCCTCCTGGCTGGTGGCGGCGCAGCCTCTGCCCGAGGCCAGCGACTACGTCGTCGGGGTCACCGCCCTGCAGGGCGAGTCCGTCCTGCTGGTGGACCTGGCCCGGCGCCTGGGCCTGGAGGGTGCCGCGCAGTACGGCCTGCACACGCCCCTGGTGTGGTGCCGCGGCGGCGGCCGCCGCGCGGCACTGGCGGTGGACGAAATCGAGGGCGTGGCGGCCGCGGCGGTGAACGGCGCCGACATGAGCGAACTGCTGTGCCAGGGGCGGGCGCCGCTGTTGGGTGCGGTGCGCCACGACGGCCGCACCTGGCTGCTGCTCGATCCGGCGCGGCTGCTGGCCTTCGATCTGGCGCAGGAGGCAAGCGAACTCCGGCTGGATCGGGACGTCCTGCAGCGTTGGCTGCTGGCGGGCGAAGCCGCGCAGGACGACGCCGATGAATGAACGCGCCCCAGGCCTGCCGCCGGCCCAGATGGAGTGGCTGCTGCAACTGGTGCGCCGCCGCACCGGCATCGTGCTGCAACCCTACCAGCTGGATAACCTGCCGCTGATCGTGCAGGGCGCCTGCGAGCGTTTCGGCTACCGCGATGCCGACGCCTACCTGCGCCACCTGGACGAAGGCGTGGCCGGTACGCCGGAGCTGGAATACCTGGTGGCGCGCATCACCGTCGGCGAGAGCTATTTTTTCCGCGACGACGAACAGCTGCGCTTTTTGCGCGAGGCCTGGCTGCCGGAGGTGATCGACCGCAAGTACCGCAGCGGCGATCGCTCCCTGCGCATCTGGAGCGCCGGCTGTGCCGCCGGCCAGGAAATCTACACCCTGGCGATTCTTCTCAGCGAGCTGCTGCCGCAGCCGGAAAGCTGGAGCCTGCACCTGCTCGGCACCGACATCAACACCGATTCCCTCAGCCAGGCGATCCGCGGCCAGTACACCGCCTGGTCCATGCGCGCCACCGACGCCGGGCTGCGCGCGCGCCACTTCGAGCAGCTGGGCGACGTGTACCGCATCCGGCCGCAGCTGCGCGAGCTGGTGAAGTTTTCCTATCTCAACCTGCTGGAAGACAACTTCCCCACCATGCTGTCGGGCACGGCGGCCATGGACCTGATTCTGTGCCGCAATGTGTTCATCTATTTCGATGCGGCGCTGATCCCGCCGGTGATGCAGAAATTTCACGACAGCCTGCTGCCCGGCGGCTACCTGATGCTCGGTGCCTCCGACCTCACGGCGGAGCCGATCCCGGGACTGGAGCTGCACCACTGGGGCAACACCTTCTGCTACCGCCGCGGCGACGGCCTGTCCGTCGCCGTGGCGGAGACGCGTCCCGCCGCCGCGCCGCTCTATGTACCACCGCCCGCACCGGATCCGGCGCCCGCGGCGGTGGCGGAGCCACCACCGCCCGCACCGCGTCCGATCCGCTCGCCCTATCCCGAGGTGATCCGGCTGCTGCGTGCGGAGCGCTGGGATGCCGTGGTGAGCAAGGTGGACGAATTGGCGGCACGTGACGGCATGGATGCGGAGCTGGCCCAGCACAAGGCCAAGGCCCTGGCCAACCTGGGCCTGATGGAGGACGCCGCGCGGGAAGGCGAGGCCAGCCTGGCCATGGCGCCGCTGGACAAGCATACCTACCTCATCACGGCGCTGATCATGGTGGAGCTGGGCAAGCTGGACAAGGCGCAGGAAGCCCTGCGCAAGGCGCTGTTTCTCGACTCCAATTTCGTCGAGGCCCATTTCCAGAACGGCCTGCTGCAACTGCGCATGGGTGAGCGCAAGGCCGGGCTGCGCAGCCTGAGCAACGCACTGGAACTGGCCGAGCGGCTCGACCCGCAACGCCAGGTGCACAACGCGCCCGGCCTGGTGTTCGGCCGCCTGGCCGAGATCCTGCGCAAGGAACTGCATATGTACCAGGAGGAGTGACTGGGAAATGCCGTGGGGTCCGCAAATGAACGCCAATGAACGCAAATTTGAGGTGAGCCTGAACACATCGATTGAATCTCGCCAAGGCGCCCAGCACGCAAAGAAAACCGCTGGCGAGGCAGTTGCGGAGGATCGGGTTCACTGCTGGGTGCAACAGTTTGTTTTTCTTGGCGTCTTGGCGAGAGTGACGGTTGTTAAATTTGCGTCCATTGGCGTGTATTTGCGGACTGGTTGAGGTTTTCGAGATGAACGAACACGACGCATCTGACAAGGCCTTCGCGCGCATGCCGCGCGGCATCGACGAACGTGCGGTGCTGCTGGATCGGCTGCGCCTGCTCGGCGCGGAGGTGGACGCCCCGGCGGAGGCGCAGGCGGGCGAGCCTGCGGTGTTGTTCCGTCTCGGTGCCGAGGAACGTTACGCCCTGAGCTACCGCCATGCCGAGGAGATCGTGCAGCGTACGGCGCTGGCGCCGGTACCCTGCACCCCGCCCTACGTGGCGGGGGTGATGAACCTGCGCGGCGAACTGGTGACGGTGCTCGATCTCAAGCAGCTGTTCCGCGCCCTGCCCGCCGAATACGACGCGCAGGCGCCGATCCTGGTGGTGGCGCTCGGTGCGGTCACCGTCGGCCTGCGGGTCGACGAGGTGCTGGGGCAGATCGACATCGACCCGGCGCGGCTGGAACCGCCGCTGCCGTCCGACGGGGTGCGCAACCTGGCCTGGGTGGCCGGCATCCACGACGGCACCGTTACCGTGCTCGATGCGGCGGCGTTGTTGTCGGGCAGCGATTTGGTGGTGGACGAGCGGGTGGGTTAATCGGCCCACACAGGGCTACACAAATTTCAGAATTCAAAGTTCAAGATTCAACATGGAGCATATCTTGAGTTTCGAGTTTCGAGTTTCGAGTTTCGAGTTTCGAGTTTCGAGTTTCGAGTTTCGAGTTTCGAGTTTGAATTTTGAATCCGAACGGCAGTGGAACATGAGGTCTGGCCTATGAACGAACAAAAAGACAATGCCGCCGTCGCGGCAGCCGCCGCGGCGGTGGGCATCGATGCGGAGGAGTGGCAGCGGCGCCAGCGCTTCGTCGGTTTTGGCAAGGACGACGTGGCGCTGCTGCGCGACATGGCCGACGTCGTCGCGCGCCATGCCGATGCGGTGGTGGATCGCTTCTACGACAACATCGAGCACTTCCCCGATCTGGTGAACCTGATCCGCGATTCGGGCTCCAGCATGGAGCGCCTCAAGGCCACCCAGCGCCAGTATCTGCTGGAGCTGTTCGCCGGCGATTACGGCGCCTCCTACCTGGAGCGGCGCCTGCGCATCGGCGTGGTGCACCACCGCATCGGCCTGGACCCGCGTTTTTATCTCGGCAGCTACAGCATCTACAGCCAGGCGCTGCTGCCGCTGGTGCGCAAGCGCTATCCCTGGAACCGGCAGCGGCAGGAGCGCGCGGCGCAGGCCATCACCAAGCTGCTGTCCCTGGACGCGCAGCTGGCGGTGGACACCTACATCCACCGCCTGATGCACAGCCTGGACGAGGTGAGCCTGTCGCGGGACGAGGTGGATCGCCGCGTCGCCGGTTACCGCCGCTTCATCGCCAACGTCGCCACCGGCGATCTCACCCGCCGCATCGAAGCGGTGGGCGACGACGAGCTGGGCAGTCTGGGCGATCAGCTCAACGACATGGTGCACAAGCTGGCCAGCATGGCGCGCTCGGTGACCGAGGCGGGCAGCTCGATGATGGTGGCGGTGGAACAGTTGCAGCAGTCGGTGAGCTCGCAGTCCGCCGGCGCCGCGCAGCAGGCAAGCGCGGTGAGCGAAACGGCCACCACCCTGGAGGAGATCCGCGTCACCTCCAACCAGACCCGCGACAAGGCGCGCAGCCTGGGCCAGGCCGCCGAGCGCACCCGCGAGGAAGGCGAGCGCGGCCTGCAGACCGTGCAGGGCACCATCGCCGCCATGCAGGACATCCGCGTCAAGGTGGAATCCATTGCACGCAACATCCTCGCTCTGTCGGAACAGACCCAGCAGATCGGCGACATCACCGGCCTGGTGAGCAATATGGCACAGCAGCTCAAGATCCTCGCCCTCAACGCCTCCATCGAGGCGAGCAAGGTGGGCGAGGCGGGCAAGGGCTTTGCGGTGGTGGCGAGCGAGGTGCGCGAACTGGCCGAGCAGTCACAGGAGGCGACCACCCAGATCCGCACCATCCTGCACGACATCCAGCGCGCCACCGACCGCTCGGTGATGGCCACCGAGGAAGGCATCAAGGGCGTGGACGAGGGCATGCGCCTGGTGGACCAGGCGGGCACCGCCATGCGCGATCTGACCCAGGTGATACGCGAGACCTCGCTGGCCGGCCAGCAGATCGTGGCGGCGGTGGGCCAGGAGGCCTCCGGCATCGATCAGATTGCCGCGGCGATGAAGGACATCAACGGCGCCACCAAGCAGTTCCTCGCCGCCACCCAACAGACCAAGCAGACCGCTCTCAGCCTGGGCGACATCGCCGGCGCCCTGCGCGCCAGTGCCGCCGTGTACAAGGTGTGAGGCTGAAGACGGCAATGGAGTCCGCGAATGAACGCAAATGGACGCAAATATGGCGCACTCTCCATAGGGCGGGCCGTGCCCGCCGGTGTTCATTCGCTTCATTTGTGTCCATTCGCGGACTGACTGAGGTGAAGGGATAAATGGACCTGGATCCGGAGATCATCCAGCAGCTGCTCGCCACCTTCGCGCTGGAGATGGACGAGCAGCTGCAGCAGGTGACCGACCAGCTGTTGCAGCTGGAGAAGGGCCTGCCGCCGGAAGAGTGCGCACTCGCCTACGACACGGTGTTTCGTGCCGCCCATAACGTGAAGGGTGCGGCACGGGGTATCGGTGCCGAGGCGGTGGGCGAACTGGCGCACCAGCTGGAAACCCTGTTCAGCCAGCTCAAGCGCGGCGGCGGTGCGCCGCCGCCGGCGCTGGTGGACGTGTCGCTGGCGGTGCTGGACGGCATGCGTCGCATCTACGGCGGCTGGTCCATGGGCGAGCCGCTGCCGGCGCGGCTGGAGAAGGAGTACCAGGCCCTGTTGCAGCGTCTGCAGGCGGTGGAGATGCCGGCGGCGGCCGCCACACCGCCGGCCCCTGTCGCCGCGCCGCCGGTACCGGCCCCGGCCGCGGCGCCGGAAATTATCGACCCGCTGCCCGCCGGCGGCGAGGTGTTGCGGGTGGAGCTGGCGCGCATGCGTACCGTATCGGCCCTGGCCGAGGAGCTGGAGGTGACGCGGGCGGAGATGCTCGATCACCTGGCACGGGTGCGGCAGATGGAACGACGCCTGACGCACCTGGCGCAGGTATGGCAGCGGGTGCATCCGCTGTTCGAAATGGCGGCGGGCAGCGACGACGGCGAGCTGTATGGGGCGCTGCGCGAACAGGACGAACTGGTGGGCAGCCTGCGCGGCCTCGGCACGGACATCCACAAGGGACTGCGCGGCAGCACGCGGCGCTTTCACCAGCTGTCCGACGCCCTCCAGCACAACGTGCGCATGCTGCGCCTGGTGCGGGTGTCCAACCTGCTGCGTCCGCTGATGCGTTCGGTGCGCGACATGGCGCGCGAACTGGGCAAGGACATCGATTTCGAGGTGAGCGGCGACGAGGTGGAGATCGACCGCGTGGTGCTGGACAGCATCAAGGATCCGCTCACCCATCTGCTGCGCAACGCCATCGATCACGGCATCGAGACACCGGCCCGGCGCCAGGCCGCCGGCAAGGCGCCGCGCGGAAAGGTGCAGCTGAAGGTAAGCGCGACCGGCTCGCGCATCCAGGTACGGCTGGAGGACGACGGCGCCGGCATCGATGCCGATGCGGTGGGCCGCCTGGCGGTGCAGAAGGGCGTGCTGAGCGCGGACGAATTGCGCACCCTGGATCGCGCGCAGCGCATGGCGATCATTTTTCGCCCCGGCTTTTCCAGCAAGGAGCAGGTGACGAACCTGTCGGGCCGCGGCGTGGGGCTGGACGTGGTGAAGGCCAACATCCAGGCCCTCAAGGGCCAGGTGCGGGTGGACAGCGAGCCGGGCCGCGGCTCCACCTTCCTGCTCGACCTGCCGCTGACCCTGGCCACCGATCAGGGGCTGGTGGTGCGCGCCGCCGGCGCCGACTATCTGATTCCGGAGACGGCGGTGGAGCAGGTGCTGGAACTGGGCCGCGACGCGGTGCGCACGGTGGAGGCGAGCCAGGTGGTGCTGTACCAGGGCCGCCCGGTGCCGCTGCGCGACCTCGGCGCCATCCTGGAGCGCGGCCCGGCGCTGCTGACCAATCCGGAGCGCCTGCCGGTGGTCGTCGTGTCCCACGGCTGGCGCATGGCGGCGCTGCTGGTGGACGACGTGGTGCGCGATCGGGAGATCGTGGTGAAGCGGCTGGGCTGGCCGCTCAAGGCGGTGCGCAATGTGGGCGGCGCGGCGCTGACCGGCGCCGGCGGCATCATGATGGTGCTCAATCCCGCCGACCTGGTGGCCTCGGCCCTGGGGGCGGCCACCGCCGCCCTGGGCACGGCGGCGGCGGCAGCACCGGCGCCGCGTGCCGCACCGCACGTGCTGGTGGTGGACGACTCCATCACCACGCGCATGCTGGAGCGCAGCATCCTGGAGAAGAACGGCTACCGCGTCACCGTCGCCACCCACGGCCGCCAGGCCTGGGACCTGTTGCAGAGCAACCGTTTCGACCTGGTGGTGAGCGACGTGCAGATGCCGCTGATGGACGGCATCGAACTGACCGGCAAGATCAAGCAGAGCGACAGCTTCCGCCACATCCCGGTGATCATCGTCAGTTCCCTGGGCAATGAGATCGACAAGCGGCGCGGCATCGAGGCCGGCGCCGACGCCTACGTGGTGAAGGCGCAGTTCGAGACCGGCGCGCTGCTGGAAATCGTGCGGAGGCTGGTGTGAAGGAAATCATGGAACGGCACTTCCAACGCAGAGGCGCAGAGGCGCAGAGGAAGCAGAAAAACACACCCATTCGCTCTCTTTCTGTTCTCCGCGCCTCTGCGCCTCTGCGTTGGGTTTGGAATTGTCATGGCGCTGTAAGCGGCCGGGAGGAAGCGTGATACGGATACTGATCACCGAGGATTCCGCCGTGGTGGCGCTGCTGCTCAAGGCCATCTTCGAGCAGGAGGCCGATTTCGAGGTGGTGGGCCACGCGCGCAACGGGCGCGAAGCGGTGACGCTGGCGGCGCAGTTGCAGCCGGACCTGATCACCATGGACATCCGCATGCCGGTGATGGACGGCTTCGAGGCGACGCGCGAGATCATGTCGACGCGGCCGGTGCCCATCGTGGTGGTGAGCTCCAGCGTCGACGACGAGGAGCTGCGCATTACCTTCCGCGCGGTGGAGGAGGGCGCGCTGGCGGTGATTGAAAAGCCGCGCGGTTTCACCCATCCCGATTTCGAACAAATCCGGCGCGAACTGGTGACCACGGTGCGCGCCATGGCCGAGGTGAAACTGGTACGGCGGCGGCGCTGGACGGCGCCGGAGGCGGCGGCGGTCATGGCCGAGCCGGTGGCCGACATGCGTCGTTGCGATCTCATCGCCGTCGGTTCGTCCACCGGCGGGCCACAGGCCCTGCGGATGCTGCTGGCCGGGTTGCCGCGCGATCTGCGCGTGCCGCTGGCGGTGGTGCAGCACATCGGCCGCGGTTTCATCCAGGGCCTGGTGGACTGGCTCAACAGTTACAGCGGGCCGCAATGCAAGGTGGCGCAGCACGGCGAGGAACTGCTGCCGGGGCAGGTGTATTTCGCGCCGGACGATAGGCACTTGCAGGTGCAGCGCATCGGCCCCAGCATGGTGGCGGTGCTGAAGGATGCGCCGCCGGTGGACAACATCCGTCCCTCGGCCACGCCGCTGTTCCGTTCGGTGGCCGCCTGCTGCGGCGGCCGCGCCGCGGGGGTGGTGCTGACCGGCATGGGCGCCGACGGTGCCGAAGGCCTGCTGGAGATGCGCCGCGCCGGCTGCGCCACCCTGGTGCAGGACGAGGAAAGCAGCGTGGTCTACGGCATGCCCGCCGCCGCCTGCGCCCTGGGCGCGGCGGAGCGGGTGCTGCCGCTGGAACGCATCGCACCGCAGCTGTGCCGTCTGGCCGGCGGCGCGCCGGGGGCGGCGGCGTGAAGCAGCAGCTGCCCGGGCTGTGGCAGGCGTTTTTCGCCGAGCTGACGGAGCGGCTCGGACGCGTGCGCCGCGATCTGGCGCAGGCGCAGGATGCGACGCTGTTCGACCGGCTGCACCAGGAGTTCGACACCCTGCACGGCGCGGCGCGGGCGGTGGATTGTGTCTGTCTGGAGCGCAGCAACCGGCGTCTCGCCGAGTACGCGCGCCAGCTCAGGCGGCGCGACGCGCCGCTGACGGAGGGGCGCGCGCTGCTGGAGCGTGCCGTCGATTTGGGACTGGGTTGCGCCGCGCATGGCCGTTGTTGCGAAGACTGTCCTTCGCTGGCGGCGATGCCCGAACTGATGGCTGAGCTGGACCGGGCCTTGGGAGAAAAGCAATGACAACGATACTGGTGGTGGACGACAGCGCGACTTCGCGCCTCTTGTTCAAGGCGCACATGCCCAAGGAGGGAGGCTATCGCGTGGTCGAGGCGGCCAACCTGGCGCAGGCGCTGGAGCGCGCGGCGGCGGAGCAGCCCGATCTGATGTTCCTCGACTACAACATGCCGGACCAGAACGGCGTGGAGATCGCCCACAGCCTGCGCGCGGCGGGGGTGGTCGCCACCTGTTTCCTGCTCACCGCCAATACCCAGCAGAGCGTCCTCGCCTCGGCGCAGGAGGCGGGCATGCGCGGCGTGCTGGAGAAGCCCATCACCCGTGCCAAGCTGGAGCAGGCGCTGGCCGAGGCAGGACTGTGAAACTCAGCGAACTGCAGCGCGACGCCCTGGGCGAGATGGCCAACATCAGCGCCAGCCGCGCCGCCAAGCAGTTGTCGGCCCTGCTCGGCGACAGCATCGACATCACCGTGCCGCGGGTCGAGCTGCTGCCCCTGCCCGCGCTGCGCGAGCGGCTGAGCGCAGACGGCGACGGCACCATCGCCTGCGTCTACCAGGCGCTGTCCGGCGTGTTGCAGGGACGGGTGCACCTGATGTTCCACAACCGCGACAGCAAGGCGCTGATCCACGCCCTGGTGGGCGACGCCGGGCCGATGCTGGCCGATGCCCTGCGCGAATACGAACACGAGGCGATGACCGAGGTGGGCAACATCATCATCGCCACCTTCGCCGCCATGCTGGCCGATCTGCTGGGGGCGGAGCTGCGCCTGTCGCTGCCCTACTACAACGAGGGCAGTGTGGAGGAACTGATGTTCAACCTGCCGGCGGCCGAAGATGCGGCGCTGATGGTGGTGGTGGTGATCGAGACGGTGCTGCGCGCGGCGCAGCGCGACGTGTCCGGCACCCTGATGGTGGTACTCAAAGTCCATTCGGCGGAAGAGCTGCTGTCCCGCATCGACGCCATGCTGCAGCAGATCGGCGTGGAGGCATGAACGTGGAGGCGCTGCTCGACTTCCGCCTCATCTGCGAACAGCTGCCCATCGGCCTGTTCGTGTTGAACCGCGACGACCGCATCTCCTATTGGAACGACTGGCTCGCGGACAAGAGCGGCATCACCCCGGCGCAGGCGCTGGGACGGCGGCTGGAGGACCTGTATCCCGGCTGGCGCAACGAACGCTTCCAGTGGGCGGTGGAGCAGGCCATCGATTACAACATTCCCCATGTACTGTCCCAGGCCCTCAACCGTCTGCTGCTGCCCATCAAGGTGCCGTTGTCGGAACGCCACGGCGTGGCGCTGATGCAGCAGAAGGTGAGCGTCATGCCGCTGCCCGGCGGCGACAGCGGCCATGCGCTGGTGATCATCCAGGACGTGACCGATACCGTGGTGCGGGCGCAGGCGGCCAACGACGTGATGCAGCGCTTCCGCGAGGTGAGTCTGCGCGACCCGCTCACCAACCTGTTCAACCGCCGCTTCATGTGGGAGTGGCTGGCGCAGGAACTGAAAAGCGCCGATCGCAACAACGCGCCGCTGGCCTGCCTGATGCTGGACATCGATCACTTCAAGCCGCTCAACGACAGCCTGGGTCACCAGCGCGGCGACGAGATTCTGCAGGGCTTCGTCGCCACCGTCGCCACCCAGCTGCGCGAGTCGGACATCCTGGTGCGCTACGGCGGCGAGGAATTCGCCGCCTTCCTGCCGCACTGCACCCTGCGCCACGCCATCATCACCGCCCAGCGTATCCGCCAGCAGGTGCGCGGCCAGGCCATCGCCGGCCTGACGCCGGGTCAGGTGACCTGCAGCATCGGCGTGGCCCTGTACGACCCGCAGCTGCCCGGCACCGGCGCCGAGGAACTGCTGCGCGAAGCGGATCGCTGCCTGTACGAGGCGAAACACAAGGGGCGCGATCGCGTCTGTCCGGCCACCGAGGGCGAGGCCTGTGACGGCGACGACGATTACAACTGAGGACTGGGTATGCGTTTTTTGAGCGGTTTGCGGCTCCAGCAGAAGTTGCTGTTGATGCTGTTCTTTCCCGTGTTCGGCGTGGTGGTGCTGTCCCTGGGCGCGACCCTGGATCGCTACTGGGCCGACAGGGAACTGGCGCGGATGGAGCGCCTCACCCACCTGGCCGGCGCCGTCAGTGCGGCGGTGCACGAATTGCAGCGCGAGCGCGGCCGGGCCGCGCCCTATCTCGCCTCGGGCGGCAGCCGCTTCGGCGACGAATGGCGCGAGCAGCAGGCGCGCAGCGACGCCGCCATCGCCGCCCTGCGTGCCTGGCCCTATCATCGCCGCGAGGCCGGATTCGCCGCGGGCATCGAAGGTGCGCTGCAAACCGCCGCGCTGGCGGAACGGCGTGCCGCCATCACCGCGCTGGCCGTCTCACCCGACGCCGCCATCGCCGACTATTCGGCGCTCAATGGTGCGCTGCTGGAGGTCATCGGCCGGTTGCCGCAGGACGGCGGCGGTGATCTCGCGGTGACATTCAATGCCTATGTGGATCTGTTGTGGGCGGTGGAGCAGGCGGGTATCGAGCGCGCCCAGTTGGGCGCGGTGTTTACCGCCGACCGGATTACGCCGGCGCAGCGCGAGGCCCTCGCCGAGACAGTGATGGCGCAGCGCATCCACCTGCGATTGCTGGAGCGGCAGTTGCCGCCGGCGCTGCGTGACGCCCTTGCCGCCGCCGGCAAGAGCGGGCAGGGGGTGGAGGAACTGCGCCGGCGTGCCTTGCAGGCGGCACCCAACCGTACCCTCGGTGTCGACGCCGCCACCTGGTTCGATACGGCCTCGGCGCGCATCGACGCCCTCGATGCCGTGGCCGCCGGCATGGCGCAGCACCTGGCCGAGGAAAGCGCTCGGCGCGGCGGCCGGGCGGCGGCAGGACTGCTGGCCACGGTGCTGCTGACCGTATTCGGCATCGCCGCCACCCTGTTCCTGGCCTGGCACATCAGCCGCTGGATCACCCGCCAGGTGCGCCAGCTGCTGGAGGTGCTGCACGACCTGTCGGGCGGGCTGCTGGCGCGGCGCGTCCAGGTGGAAGGGGCCGACGAGTTTGCCGAGATCGGTTCTGCGGTGAATCGCATGGGGCAGCAGTTGCAGGAGTCCGGCGAGCGCGAGCGCAATCGCTTCGAGCAGTGGCAGCGGCAGGCGCAGGAGTTCCGCAACGTGGTGGACCGCATCGGCGGGCGCCTGCGGCTCATTGCCTTCGGCGACCTCACCCAGCAGGTGGAGGCGGCCCATGACGACGCCGCCCTGGCCGAGCTGGTCTACCACGTCAACATGATGACCAACGGCCTGCGCGAACTGACGCGGGAAATGATCCAGGCCACCGGTGACATCGCCGCCAGCGTCGCCCAGTTGCAGACCGCCACCTCGTCGCAGGCCGCCGCCGCGGCGGAACAGGCCGCCGCCGCCAACCAGACCATGACCACGCTGGAGGAGATCCGCGTCATCTCCGGCCAGACCCGCGACAAGGCCCAGGCCCTGGGCGAGACCGCCGACCGCGCCCTGGCCGAGGGCGATGCGGCGCGGCGCAGCATCAACCGCTCGGTGGACGGCATGGAACTGATCCGCAACCGCGTCGAAACCATAGGCGAGCGCATCCAGAAGCTCACCGAGCGCACCCTGCAGATTGAGAGCATCAATACCGCCGTGGCCAACGTGGCGCAGCAGTCGCGCATGCTGGCGCTCAATGCCGCCATCGAGGCGGCCAAGGCGGGCAAGGCCGGCAGCGGTTTCGCCGCCGTGGCGCTGGAGGTGCGGCAGTTGTCCGATCAGTCCAGCCGCGAGACGGTGGAGGTGGAGAAGATCCTGAAGGAGGTGCGCCTCGCCATTCGCGACGTGGTGCAGGGGGTGGAGGAGGGCACGCGCGAGATCGTGCAGGCGCTGCATTCGGTGGAGGACACCGGCGACGCGCTGGTGCGCCTGTCCGACGTGGCGCAGGAAACCGCCATTGCCTCCAAGCAGATCGTGGCCGCGGTGCGGCAGGAGGTCACCGGCGTCAACCAGCTGGTGATGGCGGTCAACGAAATCAACAAGGCCACCGGCCAGTTCGTCGACACCACCCGCCAGACGGAAAGCGCCGCCGCCAATCTGGGCCGCATCACCCGCTCCCTGCAGGACCACGCCGGGGTCTACGAGGTGTAATCCCGAGGAACTCTCGCCAAGACGCGGAGAAAGCAAAGGCAGGTTGCCGCTGCCACCGCGGCCGGCGGTGAGCCCCTTACGGGTGTAATATTCTGCTTTTCTTGGCGTACTCAGCGTCCTGGCGAGAGTAACCGTGGTTTTCGGGTTATCGGTAATTTAGGCAGCGGATTGTCGGCATGCAACGCAGCATCCTCCATGTGGACATGGACGCCTTCTTCGCGGCGGTGGAGATCCGCGCCCGGCCGGAGCTGGCCGGGCGCCCGGTCATCGTCGGCGGTCGCGCCGAGCAGCGCGGGGTGGTGGCCGCGGCCAGTTACGCGGCGCGGCGCTACGGCGTGCACAGCGCCATGCCCACGGCGACGGCGCTGCGCCTGTGCCCGGAGGCGGTGCTGCTGCCGCCGCGGCACGCGCTGTATGCCGAGGTTTCGCAGCAGATCCGCGCCGTTTTCCTGCGCTACACCCCGCAGGTGGAACCCCTGTCCCTGGACGAGGCCTTTCTCGACGTGAGCGCCAGTGAGCGGCTGTTCGGGCCGGGCGAGGCCATCGGCCGGCGCATCAAGCAGGAAATCCGCGACGAACTGGGTCTGGTCGCCTCGGTGGGCGTCGCGCCCAACAAGTTCATCGCCAAGATCGCCTCGGACATCGACAAGCCGGACGGTTTCATGGTGGTGGCCCCCGAGCGGGTGCAGGCCTTTCTCGACCCGCTGCCGGTGGGACGGCTGTGGGGCGTGGGCAAGGTGGGGGCCAAGGCCTTCGAACGGCTGGGCATCACCACCATAGGCCAGCTGCGGGCCTATACGCCGCGACTGTTGCAGCAGCATTTCGGCAATTTTGCCGCCCAGCTGTGGCAGCTCGCCCACGGCAACGACGAATGGCCGGTGGTGAGCGAGCACGAGGCCAAGTCTGTGTCCCAGGAAACCACCTTCGCCCGGGACATCGGCGACCGCGAGGTGCTGCGCGCCTGGCTGCTGGACCTCACCGACCAGGTGGCCTGGCGCCTGCGCCGCCAGGGCCTGAAGGGGCGCACCGTGCAGATCAAGGTGCGCCTGGCGGATTTTTCCACCCTGACCCGGGCTCAAACTCTGGCGCAGCCGACCGATATCACGGATGAGATATGGCGCGCGGCGCTGCGGCTGTTCGAACAGCGCCTGCCCCAGCCGCTGCCGCCCCTGCGCCTCATCGGCGTGGGGGTCAGCGGCTTCGATGCCGTCCAGGCCGCCCAGGAGGACCTGTTCGCCGCCCAGGGGCGGCAGCGGCAGAACCGTATCGACGCGGTGATGGACCGGGTGGCCGAGCGCTACGGCCGGGGCAGCCTGTTCCGGGCCGGCACACCACGCGGCAAATGAGGGTTAAGCCCTTGTTTTGCCGATAGTGTGATACGTATCGCAGCCTTGGCCCCGGGGGTGCATTAGTCTTTCTCTCAGATACTCGGGCATACCTCGTCTTCACGCGCCCGAAGGAGTTGATGAAATGAACATTCCGACCACAGTGCGCAATTACCTCGCCCGCAAGGGCGGTCAGTACAAGGTACACGCCGCGTCGGCCGGTCTGTCGCTGGCGGAGGCGGTGCGTACGGCCCGCGTCCCGGTGCAGAAGCTGGTACGCAGCGCTGTGCTCAAGGACGGCTCCAGCTACCTGATGGCCGTCTATCCGGCCACCCATCGTCTCGATCTCGCGGTACTCAACGGCAACTCGCGGCGCAACTTCACCGCCTGCGCCAGCGAGGAACTGACGGCCCTGCTGGTCGACTGCGACGTCGCCGCCCTGCCGCCCCTGGGCGAGCCCTACGGCATCAAGGTCATCATCGACCGCGCCGTGGACGAGATGGACGAAGTGTTCTTCATGCCCGGCATGAGCCATCTGTTCCTGCGTGCCCAGCAGGGCGATTTCGCCCGCCTGACGGGCACCGCCCTGCGCGGTCACCGCATCTCCAGCCCGGTGACCAAGGCGACGACGCCGGCCGAGACCAAGCGCGAGGGGATGAAGGAGAAGGTGGAGCAGGTTCATACCCTGCCGCCGATGCCCGGCATCGCCACCCAGATCCTCAAGCTGCGCAACAATCCCTATGCCAACGCCAATGAGCTGGCCGCAGTCATCGAGCAGGACCCCAGCCTTACCGCGCAGTTGCTGCGCTACGCCGCTTCACCGTTCTATGCCTACCAGGGCAAGCTGACCTCGGTGGAGCAGGCCATCGTGCGGGTGCTGGGCATGGACTTCGTCATGGACTTCTCCCTCGGCCTGGCCCTGGGCAAGTCGTTCCGCAATCCCAAGGACGGTCCGCTCGGCCTGGACGCCTTCTGGCGCGATGCCCTGCACGTGGCGGCCCTGACCCAGACTCTGTGCAACGCCATCGAGTTCAGCCGCCGGCCCTCGCCCGGCGTGGCCTACATGGCCGGCCTGCTGCACAACTTCGGCTTCCTCCTGCTCGGCCACCTGTTCCCCGACCAGTTCAACCGCCTCAACAAGGCGGTGGCGGAGCAGCCGGAACGCCCGGTGCTGGATCTGGAACGCGAGCTGCTGGGCGTGACCCATACGGAAATGGGCCTGTGGCTGATGGATGCCTGGAACCTGCCCAAGGAAATCGTCGAAACCGTGCGCGAGCACCACAACGGCGATTACCGCGGCGACTTCGCCATCTACCCCAACCTGGTGCACATCGCCAACCGCCTGCTCAAGCGCTTCGGCATGGGCGATGCCTCCGGCATCGACCTGCCGGCGGATCTGCTGGAGGCCGTCGGCCTGAGCGAGGAACAGGCGGAGGCCGCTCTGGGCACCGTGCTGCAGATGCGCGAAGGCCTGCAGTTCATGGCGCGCAAGATGGCTGCCTGATTCTTCTCCCCTCCAAAAAGAAACGGCCCGCAAGGGCCGTTTCTTTTTCCGGATGGAAAACATTTGCCGCAGAGACGCGGAGGCGCAGAGAAAATTCTGGCTGGATACGTCTCACGGGGCCGATACAGCACAGCGGTGTCTGGCAAGGTTGCCGGTGTGCGGTGCTCAGGCTAGCAGTGAGCACCAGAGCTTTTGCCTCCGTTCTTCTCTGCGTCTCCGCGCCTCCGCGGCGGGTTTATTCGCTTACTGGCATATCCCGACCGAGTCGAAGCGGCAGCGCTTGCGGTCGATCCACATGGCACCGCCCAGTTTGGCGCCGTCGAAGCGGGTTTCGAACAGCCGGGCGTCCACCAGGGTGGCGCGGGTCAGATCGGCATCGCGCAGGTCGGTGTACTGCAGATTGGTCTTTTCCAGCCGCGCCTGTTCCAGTCGGGTACCCCTGAGGCTGGCGCGTTCCAGATCGGCCTGCAGCAGGTTGGCGCGGTAGAGGTTGGCGCCGTCCAGCCGGGCCTGTTGCATCACGGCCTGGCGCAGTTCGGCCGAGGCCAGGTCGGCGCGGCTGAAGTCCGCGCCGTTCAGGACCGTCTGATAGAAGCTGGCGCCCGCCAGTTGCGCGGCAGTCAGGATGGCTCCATTCATTTCGGCGCGGTCGAAGCGGGTGCCGCGCAGCAGGGCCCCGCTGAAGTTGGCCTGCTGCAGCTTGGCGCCGGTGAGGCGGGCGCCGGGCAGGTGGGCTTGTTCCAGGCGCGTGCCGCCCAGATCGGCAAAGTTGAGGTCGGCGCGGTCGAGGCGGGCCTGGCGCAGGTCGGCCCCGTGAAGGTTGCTGCGGGTGAGGATGGCGCCGCGCAGGTCGGCCCCGCGCAAATCGGCCCCGCTTTTGTCGCACTCGCGCCAGATCACGCCGGGCGCCGGCGGGTCGTCGCAGGCGGCATGGCCGGGCATCCAGGGAAGCAGTACGAGGGTGAGCAACAGGAGGTGACGTGGCATCGGTGAAGTCGGCCTGGTTGATTGATGGGGACACTTTACGCGATAGCGGTGTTGTTTTCAGCCCGGCGCCGGCTACCAGAAATCCTTGTCCCAGCGCTCCGGGTGGGCCCAGAAGCGCGGGTTGAACCATTCCGGCGTGGTCTTGTAGTCGGCCAGATCGTAGCGGTAGAGATGGGTTTCTCCGCCGTCGTCGGGGTAGCGGCCCACCAGCACCAGGCCCAGGGCGAGCAGTTCGGCCATGTCCCACTGGCTGGCCTGCTGCGGGCGGGGGCCGACGGCGAGGGTGAGCAGGAAGCGCCCGCCGTGCAGGTCGCGCAGGCTGGCCAGCAGGTGCTCGCCCTGCGGCTTGTCCAGCCGCTCCAGCAGGCCTGCGACCACGATCAGATCGAATGGCGCCAGGGTTTGCGGCGGCTCGGGCAGGTGCCGGGACAGGCGGCCGGCGGCGGCGGCGACATAGTCGCGCACGGATTCGGGGCAGGGGGCGCCCAGGCACAGCACGCTGCGCGGCTGTATTTGCGCCAGTACCCGGTCCAGGTCTGTTTTATACTGCGCGTCCATATTTCCATGTCGTGTATCGGCCCGGGCGGGCCGCTGTTTCTATTGTGGACGCCGATCCCCGGGAGGGAAAGGTGGTCGCGCCGGCTGAGAGCGTGTTGTGAGGAAAACGTCCGTTTGGAGCGTGTTGTGCCTGTGCGGCGGCCTGTGCGCCGCCGTGCCGCTGTGGGCGCAGGAGATGCCGGCGCCGGTCGACGTGGCGGTTCCCGAGGTGGATGTGGCCGACAGCGTGCGGCGCATGCTGGAGGCCGCGCGTGCCCAGCAGGGACCAGGGGCTGTGGAGGATACGGTTGCGCCGGGGCAGGATGAGGCGCCGGTCCCTGCTCCTGCTCCCGCCACCCCGCCCCCTGCTCCGGTCCCGCCTGCACCGGCGCCCGCTGCAGCGCAACGGCCGGCGCCTGTCCCCTCCGGTCACGTCCCTTTGCCCGAGCGCGAGTTCACCATCCGCAGCGTGGACGACATACGCGAGCTGGCCCGCGAACTGGAAGAGGCCAAACAGCGCCAGCGGCGCCGGGAATAAAAGTCTTCAACGCAAAGACGCAAAGGGCGCAGAGAGCCGCAAAGTGACCGAAGTGTTCTTCAGTTCGGGGCGATTCAGGCGGCCGATGAAGACTGCTTCCCCGGACTGCCACGATGAGAACGCATTGCCAGACTTTGCGTTCTTCGCGCCCTTTGCGTCTTTGCGTTTAACGCTTTTGTTTTTGGGGTATGCCTTCGTCAGTCCAGCAGGTGCGACACCAGGCCGTCGGCCAGCTTGGGCTCGAACCAGGTGGACTTGGGCGGCATGACTTCGCCGGCATCGGCCACGGCCATCAGCTGCGCCATGGAAGTGGGGTGGAGGGCGAGGGCCACGGCCATCTCGCCGCTGTCGACGCGGCGTTCCAGTTCGGCCAGGCCGCGAATGCCGCCGACGAAGTCGATGCGCTTGTCGCGGCGCGGATCGGCGATGCCCAGCACCGGTTCAATGAGGTTGTCCTGCAACAGGCTGACGTCCAGGCGCTTGACCGGGTCGTCCTGCGGGATGCGTTCCGGCTTGATGGTGAGGCGGTACCACTGACCCTGGAGGTACAGGCCGAACTCGCCGGCGCGGGCGGGTTTGTACTGGCCGGTGGTCTTGTCCACCGTGAAGGCGGTGTCCAGGGCGGCGAGGAAGGCGTCCGGCGTATGACCGTTGAGGTCCTTGATCACGCGGTTGTAGTCGAGGATCTGCATCTGGTTGTCGGGGAAGATCACCGACAGGAAGTAGTTGTAGGCCTCGTCACCGCTGTGGTTGGGGTTGGCGGCCTTGCGCGCCGCGGCGACGCGGGAGGCGGCGGCGGAACGGTGGTGGCCGTCGGCGATGTAGAGGCAGTCCATGGCGTCGAAGGTGCGGGTGATGAGGTCGATCTGCGCCGGGTCGGTGACGCGCCACAGGGAATGGCGCACGCCGGTGTCGGCGGTGAGATCCATGTCCGGCGCGCCGGTGGTGACTTTCGCCGCCAACTCGTCGATGGCCCCGTGGTGCCTGTAGGTGAGGAACACCGGGCCGGTCTGCGCGCTCAGGCTGTCGATCTGGCGCACACGGTCGTCTTCCTTGTCCGGGCGGGTGAACTCGTGCTTGCGGATGCGGTTGCTGTCGTAGTCGCTGACACGGGCGGCGGCGACCAGGCCGATCTGCTGGTGGCTGCCCATGATCAGGCGGTACAGGTAGTAACACGGCGCGGCGTCCTGTTGCAGCACACCCTCCTTGAGCATGCGCTCGAAATTCTCGCGCCCCTTGGCATAGACCGCGGCGTCATAGGGATCGGTATCCGGCGCCAGGTCGATCTCCGGCTTGGAGATGTGCAGGAAACTCCACGGCCTGCCGGCAGCACGGGCGCGCGCCTCGCTGCTGTCCAGCACGTCGTAGGGCGGTGCGGCAACCTCGGCGGCACGGCTGGGGGCGGGGCAGAGACCGGCGAAGGGGCGGATCAAAGGCATGACGTATTCCTGTCGGTTATTCTCGTTGTAGTTTCGAGTTTCGAGTTTCGAGTTTCGAGTTTCGAGTTTCGAGTTTCGGAACGGTTGTGTCCAGGTTTTCGGAATTCGAAACCCGCAACGCGAAACTTGTTTAGGGGGTGACGCGCATATCCAGCAGCGGATCTCTGGGCGGCATCTGCAGATAGAAGCCCTTCTCCTGCAGGCCGGCGATGACCTCGGCGCTGTCGGCGCGGGCCAGTTTGCGCTCGGGGGTCAGTTCCAGCTCCATCACGAAGGCCGCGGTGCCCATGGTCTCCATCAGAATGGCCGGCACCTCGGCGAAATCGTCCTGCTTCGGCAGGTAGAGGTAGAGCTGTTCCTTCTTGCTGCTTTTGTAGATGTAGCACTTCATGGTTCGGGTTCCGTTTGGGGTCTCAGGCCGGGGTGGACACGGTCAGGCCGGGATCGGGGCGCAGGGGCTGTTTCTCCGTTGCTGCCGGATGCAGGGCGATGAGCAGCTCTCCCGCCTGCGGCTGCACCGTGCCGCCGCTGACCACGTGCAGCGCGCCCTGCGCGGTCAGCAGGAACAGGGGCAGCAGCCGGTCGTGCTGTTCCACCTCTTCCGGCGTATAGGCGCGGATCTCGCCGCCGCGGCCCAGCAGTCCGCCCAGCTGCGTCAGGGTGAGTTCGCCGCCGAACAGGCGGGTGGCGGCGTACTGCCGGCCGATGGCGCTCTTGCCCACGGCGCGTCGTTCCTCCGCGGTGAGCAGGGAGTAGACGCGGCCGCCGAATTCGCTACCGTAGCGCTGGCAGGCCAGGGCGTTGAGCGCGGGCCGGTGGGACATGGCGAGCAGGTGGCCGATGCCGACGAGATCCAGGCTGCGGTCGGCCTGTTCGGAGATTGGGTTGCCGAGATAGGTGGCGAGGCCGTCCATGCGCGCCTGCTGGATGTCCTCCCAGTCGGTGTCGGCCAGCACCGCGCGCACCCCCTGGCCGTCGAGGGCGCGGGCGATGGCGCGGGCCACGGCGTGGGCACCGATGATCAGCACGCCGCGCGGCTCCGTCTCGGCCACGCCGAGCAGCCGTCCCAGCGGGTGGGCGGTGAGGTTTTGCAGCAGCAGCGACGCCAGCACCAGCAGCAGGGTGAGGGGCAGCAGGGGTGCAGCGATGCTCGCCTCGACCCCCGGCGCCTGCAAGGCGAACAGGGCCGCCACGGCGGTGGCCATGATGCCGCGCGGCGCAATCCAGCCCGCCAGCAGGCGCTCGCGCCAGCTCAGCGCCGAACCCAGGGTGGCGAGGATGACCGCCAGGGGGCGGGCCAGCAGCAGGGTGACGGCGAGCAGCAGCAGGACCTCGGCGGCAGGCAGCGCCAGCTGCGCCGGCTCCAGCTGCGCCGCCACCAGCAGGAGCAGCAGGGACAGGAGCATGGCGCTCAGGCTTTCCCTGAAGTCCACCGCCTCGCGCAGGGCCAGATCCTTCATGTTGGCTAGCACCATGCCCATGACGACCACGGTCAGGAGGCCCGCTTCATGTTCCAGCGCATTGGCCAGGGTGAAATTGACCACCACCAGGGCCAGGGCGGTGACGTTGACCAGGTGGGGCGGCAGCAGGTGGTGACGCAGCAGCAGGGCCAGCAGGTAGGCGCCGGCGATGCCCAGGGCGCCGCCGGCCAGCAGGGTGCTGGCAAAGGCGAGCAGGGGATCGGCCAGCGGGGCGGCGACCACGCCGGCGTGGATCAGGACGGCGAGCAGGGTGGCCAGTGGGGCCAGGATGGCCGCCTCCTGGCGCAACAGGGCAGCCAGGCGGGGACCGGGCCGGGTGCGGCGCAGCAAGGGCAGCAGTTCGCTGCCGCCGGTCACCAGGGCGATGGCGCCGAACAGGGCGGCCAGGGCCCAGGGCAGGCCCAGCAGGAAATGGCCGGCGGCGGCGATGACGGCACCGTTGAGCAGGGCGCCGAAGCTGGCCAGACGGAATACGGCGCCGCCCAGGCCGGTGATATCGTTGAGCCGGAAGGTGAGGCTGCCCTGGAACAGCACCACGGCGACGGCAAGGGAGAGCAGGGCGGGCAACAGGTCGCCGAACAGGGCCGCCGGCTGCAGAAAGCCGTTGACCGGTCCCATTACCGCCCCGGCGCCGAGGAGGAGCAGGACGACGGGCAGGCGCAGCCGCCAGGCGAGCCACTGGCAGCCCACGGCGATGAATGCGATGCCGGCCAGGGTGATGATGGTGTGGTCAAACATGGGTGAACGGCGTCCTCGGCATCAACCCGCCGGGTGTCCGGCAGGGGCGGCAAGTTTAGCGTTTCGCCGCAGGCGAGGGGAAGCAGCAGGCGGCGTCACGCCGGGACTTGCTGCTCCACTTCGGTCACTTTCTGACCCAGGCCGTCCAGTTCGTTGCGCACCCGCTCCAGGTTGGCGATGAGATCGCGCATGGCCTGGTTCTGGGGTGGGCCGTCCTGCTCCATGCCGCTGAGCAGTTCGATGGCGGTGGTGACGCAGAAACTGGCGTCGGAGATGTCGTGGCGGATGTTGTCGTAGCTGTTCATGGGGGGACCGCGTGCTGTATGGCGTAGCCACAGTATGGGATTTGCCGCGGCGTCCGTCCACCGAGCTAAATTCTCAACAATCCGCCCCGCCGTGGAATAATTCCGCTTCCTGCCGCCACTCTAGCCACATACGCCGGTTCTGCCGGTCACCTATTAAAACAGTCCTGAGGAGTAGTAATGTCTCTTACGCGTCGTCAGTTCATACAGTTGATGGGTATCGCCGGTGCCGCCGGCATGGTCCCCGGCCTGGCCTTCGGCAAGAAGGGCGGCAGCGCCCTGTACGACATGCCGAAATTCGGCAACGTCAGCCTGCTGCACATCACCGACACCCACGCCCAGCTGCAGCCCGTGTACTTCCGCGAGCCCAGCGTCAACCTCGGCCTGGGCGGCTCCCTGGGCAAGGCGCCGCACCTGGTGGGCGACAAGCTGCTGGCCCATTTCGGCATCAAGCCCGGCTCCATCGAGGCCCATGCCTTCAGCTATCTGAACTTCACCGAGGAAGCGCGCAAGTACGGCAAGGTCGGCGGCTTCGCCCACCTGGCCACCCTGGTCAAGCAGATCCGCGCCGAGCGCGGCGACGGCAACTCCCTGCTGCTGGACGGCGGCGACACCTGGCAGGGTTCCGGCACCGCGCTGTGGACCCGCGGCAAGGACATGGTCGGTGCCTGCAACCAGCTGGGCGTGGACATCATGACCGGCCACTGGGAGTTCACCTACCTGGACAAGGAAGTGCTGGAGAACGTCGACGAGTTCAAGGGCGAATTCGTGGCGCAGAACATCAAGGTGAAGGAGGAGGCCCTGTTCGACGGCTTCCCCTCCTTCGACGAGAACACCGGCCACGCCTTCAAGCCCTACACCATCCGCAACGTCGGCGGCGTCAAGGTGGCGGTGATCGGCCAGGCCTTCCCCTACACCCCCATCGCCAATCCCTCGCGCTTCATCCCCAACTGGACCTTCGGCATCCGCGACGAGGCGATGCAGGAGATGGTGGACAAGGTGCGCAATGAGGAGAAGGCCGAGCTGGTGGTGGTGATCTCCCACAACGGCATGGACGTGGACCTGAAGATGGCGTCCGTCGTCTCCGGCATCGACGTGATCTTCGGCGGCCACACCCACGACGGCATGCCGGCGCCGTCCATCGTCAAGAACCGCGGCGGCCAGACCCTGGTCACCAACGCCGGCTCCAACGGCAAGTACCTGGGCGTGATGGACCTGGACGTGCGCGGCGGCAAGGTGCGCGATTTCCGCTACCGCCTGCTGCCGGTGTTCTCCAACCTGCTGCCGGCCGACGTCGAGATGCAGGCCTACATCGACAACGTGCGCAAGCCCTACCTGGGCCAGCTCAACGAGAAGCTGGCCACCGCCGGCGAGCTGCTCTACCGCCGCGGCAACTTCAACGGCACCTTCGACCAGATCATCTGCGACGCCCAGCGCGTGGTGGGCGATGCGCAGATCGCCCTGTCGCCGGGCTTCCGCTGGGGCACCACCGTGCTGCCGGGCCAGGACATCACCATGGAGCACGTGCTGGATCAGACCTGCACCACCTATCCGGAAACCTACGTGCGCGAAATGAGCGGCGAGGAGGTCAAGCTGATCCTGGAGGACGTGCTGGACAACCTGTTCAACGAAGACCCCTATTACCAGCAGGGCGGTGACATGGTGCGCGTGTCCGGCCTCGACTACGTGTGCGACCCGACGGCGAAGATGGGCGGCCGCGTCAGCGAGATGCGCCTGGACAACGGCAAGCTCATCGAGGCGGGCAAGAAGTACAAGGTGGCCGGCTGGGCCACGGTCGGTGCGCAGTCGCCGGGCCGTCCCATCTGGGAGATCGTGGCCGACTACCTGCGTGACCAGAAGGTGGCCAAGGTGACGAAGTTCAACACTCCCAAGCTGAAGAGCATCGCCGGCAATCCGGGCATTGCCGGCTATTCCGCCTGACGACAAGCGCAATGGGCTCCACCGCCGTAGCGCGGCGGCGGAGCCCATTTCCTCACCGCGAATTCACACACTCTTTCCCGACAATTTTTTATGCTAGCCTAGGCCCACATCGGACCTGGGCCCCTGTGCCATGGCTGCGATTCCCGTATACCCGAAACCCGAAGCCATTCCTATCTGATGCGTCCATCATTCCTGTTCCGCAGCAAGACCAGCCTCGGCATACTGGCCGTGCTGGTGCTGCTGCTCGCCGCCCTGTTGTGGCGGCAGCACAACCTGGAATGGACCGCGGCGGAACGGCACCAGCGCGCCCAGGTCACCGCGGCTGCGGATCTGGTGGCGGCGGCGTTGCGGCAGAGTGTCGTGGCGGGCGATGCGGCCGAGGTGGAACGGCTGGCCCGCATCCTGGCGGACGGGCGCTGGCTGGTCTATGTGCGGGTCTATGGCCGGGACCAGATGTTCGTGGAGACCGGTACCCCGCCGGTGATCGGCGGCGCGGCCGCCCCGGCGCTGGTGGCCGATGCG
Organism: Gammaproteobacteria bacterium HGW-Gammaproteobacteria-1; assembly: GCA_002840095.1. Classification (GTDB taxonomy): domain Bacteria; phylum Pseudomonadota; class Gammaproteobacteria; order Thiohalomonadales; family Thiohalomonadaceae; genus Sulfurivermis. Next base: position 102,278 of record PGZL01000009.1, read on the forward strand.
CTCATTGCCGATGGCGACTATGCCTACGGCCGGGTCGAGGTGGGCCTGACGCCGCTGGTGGAGGCCCATGTCTCGCGCTGGTTCGGTTTCGATACCTTCGACATCATGCTGCTGCTCGTCGCCGCGGGTATGGGCGTCGCCTTTGCGCTGCAGGGGCTGCTGTTCCGTGATCTGCGCCGTCTGAAGGAGGGGGCGCGGCACATCGCCACCGGCGAATACGGCTATCAGCTGCCGGTGGAGGGCAATGATGCACTGGCACAGGCGGTGGCCGCCTTCAACGGCATGTCGCGCAGCCTGCAGCAGGCCCACTCCCTCGACGTGGAACGGGAGCGCGCCCTGCGCCTGAGCGAAATGCGCCTGGCCGAGGCACAGCGCATCGCCTCGCTGGGGCACTGGGAATGGAATTACGCTACCGATCGCATCTACTGGTCGGACGAAATCTACCGCATCTTCGGCCTGTCGCCCCAGGCCGTCGCCGCCACCTATGAGGACTTCCTCTCCTTCGTGCATGCGGGCGATCGCGCCGCGGTGCGCGAGGCCATCGATGCGGCGCTCACCCGGCAGCGCCCCTTCAACCTGTTGCACCGCATCGTGCGCCACGACGGCGAGGAACTGCGGGTGCGTCAGCGCGGCGAAGTGTTCCGCGCCGCCGACGGCACGCCGCTGCGCATGGTCGGTACGGTGCAGGACGTCACCGAGGTGCGCCGCGCCACGGAGGAATTGCGCAGCCAGCAATACTGGCTGGAGACCCTGCTCGATGCCATGCCCGACTTCGTCTGTTTCAAGGACGGCGCCGGGCGCTGGCTGGTGGCCAACCGTTTCGGCTTGCAGATATTCGGCCTGGAGGAGGTGGACTACCGCGGCAAGACCGACAGCGAGCTGGCGCAGCACAGCCGATTCTATCGCGACGCCCTGGAAGCCTGTGCCGACAGCGACGGCGCGGTGTGGCAGTCGGGCGAGTCGCAGTGGTCGGAAGAGGTGGTCCCGCGTCCCGACGGCCCCAGCCTCCTGTTCGAAATCACCAAGGTTCCGCTTTACAACGCCGACGGCAGCCGCAAGGGCCTGGTGGTGGTGGGCCGCGACGCCACCGAGCGGCGGCGCGCCGAGGCGGCCTTGCAGGAGAAGAGCCGGCAGATCATTTCCCTGCTGGAAAGCACCACCGACGCCTACCTCGCCGTGGATCGTCATTGGCACGTGACCTACTTCAACGCCGAGGCCGAGCGGCTGCTGGAGGTGACGCGGCAACAGGCGCTGGGGCAGGAACTGTGGGACGTGGCGCCGGAACTGGCCAGCAGTTTCTACAAGCGCTTCGCCCAGGCCCTGAAGCAGCAGCAGCACCAGCAGTTCGAAGGCTACTATCCGCCCCTGCAGAAATACTTTGAAACCCATCTCTATCCGTCGGAGGACGGCCTGTGGGTGTTCTTCCGCGACGTGACCGAACGGCACGAGAACGAGGCGGCGCTGCGCGAGAACAGCGCCCGCAGCCAGGCGGTGCTGGAAAACATCCTCGACGGCATCGTCACCATCGACGGCAGCGGGCTGATCACCGGCTTCAACCATGCCGCCGAGCAAATCTTCGGCTACAGCGCCGCCGACATCCTGGGCAGGAGCGTGACCCTGTTGATGCCGGAACCCTATCGCAGCCAGCACGATGCCTTCGTGCGGCGCTACCTCTCCACCCGCGACAACGCCCAGGCATTGGGGCGTTCGCGTGAGATGATCGGCGTGCGCAACGACGGCAGCGCCTTCCCGCTGGAAATATCCCTGTCCGAGGCCACCCAGCACGAACAGCCGCTGTTCATCGCGGTACTGCGCGACCTGACCGAACGGCGCACCGCCGACGAGAACATGCGCCTGGCGGCCAAGGTGTTCGACAACAGCGTCGAGGGTATCCTGGTCACCGACGCCGCGGGTCGCATCATGCGCGTCAACCGCGCCTTCAGCGCCATTACCGGCTATGGCGAGGACGAGATACTCGGCAAGACCCCGGCGGTGCTCAAGTCCGGACGCCACGACGAGGATTTCTATCAGGCCATGTGGGGGCGCCTGCGCGCCGAAGGCAAGTGGCAGGGGGAGATCTGGAACCGGCGCAAGAACGGCGAGGTGTATCCGGAATGGCTGTCCATCAACCAGCTGCCCGACGCCAGCGGCCAGGTCAGCCACTACGTTGCCATCTTCAGCGACATCACCGAGAAGAAGGAGGCGGAGCAGCGCATCTACCATCTCGCCTATTACGATCCGCTGACCGAACTGCCCAACCGCACCATGTTCCACGGCCGCCTGCTGCAGGCCATGGCCGAGGCCAAGCGCAACCGGCGCATGGTGGCGCTGCTGTACATCGATCTGGATCGCTTCAAGAACATCAACGACACCCTGGGCCACTTCATCGGCGACGAACTGCTCAAGGAAGCGGCGCGGCGCCTGCTCGACAGCGTGCGCGAGTGCGATACGGTGGCGCGCCTCGGCGGCGACGAGTTCGTCATCATGCTCACCGATCTGCATCACGAAACCGAGATCGCACACATCGCCCAGCAGGTACTGGCGGCGATGGGCGTGCCGTTCCAGTTGCAGGGGCACGAGGTGTTCGTGACCACCAGCGCCGGCATCAGCGTGTACCCGCTCGATGCCGATACGCTGGAAGACATGATCAAGTACGCCGACACCGCCATGTACCACGCCAAGGAGGCGGGACGGAACAACTACCAGTTCTATCGCAGCGAGATGAACGCCTCCGCCTTCGAGCGCCTGGTGATGGAGAACAGCCTGCGCCGCGCCCTGGAGCGCGGGGAATTCGAACTGTATTACCAGCCGCAGAACTCGCTCAGCGACGGCCGCATCGTCGGCGTCGAGGCGCTGCTGCGCTGGCACCATCCGGATCTGGGGACGGTGATGCCGTCCCAATTCATACCGGTGCTGGAGGAGACCGGCATGATCCTGCCGGTGGGGGAGTGGGTGCTGCGCAGCGCCTGCCGGCAGATCGCCGCCTGGCAGGCTGCCGGCTACGGCCCGCTGCGGGTGGCGGTCAACCTGTCGCCGCGCCAGTTCTGCCAGAGCGGCCTGCTGGAGTCGGTACGCGCCGCCTTGCAGGACAACGGCGCCGATCCGACCTGGCTGGAACTGGAGATCACAGAAGGCAGCCTGATGGGCAATGCCGAGGCCGGCGTCGCCACCCTGCGCCAGCTCAAGGAGCTGGGCGTCTGGCTCTCGGTGGACGATTTCGGCACCGGCTATTCCTCGCTCAGCTATCTCAAGCGTTTCCCCATCGACACCCTGAAGATCGATCAGTCCTTTGTCCGCGACGTCACCTCCGATCCGGACGATGCCGCCATTGCCGGCACCATCATCGCCATGGGCCACAGCCTCAATCTGCACGTGCTGGCGGAGGGGGTCGAGGCGGAGGATCAGTTGCAGTTCCTGCGTGCCCACGGCTGCGATCAGGTGCAGGGCTATCTGTTCAGCCAGCCGCAGCCGGCGCAACGTATCGAACAGATGCTGGGCGAGGGGCGGCGGCTGGCCCTGGGACATATGCCGGAGCCCGGCGCCTGAGCGGCTCCCGGCTTGAGGCCGGGGCGCTTATTGATTACTATCACGCCCCGTATGTTTATCACGCCGCCATAAAACACTCTCCGGTTTTCTCCTGTGGGCCATCGCGCCCACGCGCCGACGCCGTCCCCAAGCACCTTCGTGCCGCAGCCACGCCCCCTGGTTGTGACGTTCACTTGAATTTATGCAGGTTTTTTCTGAATGATTAAATCCGTACGCAGCAGCTGGTTTTCCAATATCCGCGGCGACGTGCTCGCCGGCCTGGTGGTGGCGCTGGCGCTGATCCCCGAGGCCATCGCCTTTTCCATCATCGCCGGGGTCGACCCCAAGGTGGGCCTGTATGCTTCGTTCTGTATCGCGGTGGTGATCGCCTTCGTCGGCGGCCGTCCCGGCATGATCTCCGCCGCCACCGGCGCCATGGCCCTGCTGATGGTGACCCTGGTGAAGGAGCATGGTCTGCAATACCTGCTGGCCGCCACCCTGCTCACCGGCGTGCTGCAGATCATCGCCGGCTACATCAAGCTCGGCTCGCTGATGCGCTTCGTGTCGCGTTCGGTGGTCACCGGCTTCGTCAATGCGCTGGCGATCCTGATCTTCATGGCACAGCTGCCTGAGTTAACCAATGTGACCTGGCACGTCTATGCCATGACCGCCGCCGGCCTCGGCATCATCTATCTGTTCCCCTACATCACCAAGGCGATCCCCTCGCCGCTGGTGACCATCGTGGTGCTCACCGCCGTTGCGATGGTATTGGACCTGGATATCCGTACCGTGGGCGACATGGGCGAGCTGCCTGACACGCTGCCCATCTTCCTCTGGCCCGACGTGCCGCTCACCTTCGAGACTCTGGCCATCATCTTCCCCTATTCGGTGTCGCTGGCGATGGTGGGCCTGCTGGAGTCGTTGATGACCGCCACCATCGTCGACGACCTCACCGACACCGGCAGCGACAAGAACCGCGAGTGCAAGGGCCAGGGCGTAGCCAACATCGCCTCCGGCCTGATGGGCGGCATGGCCGGCTGCGCGATGATCGGCCAGTCGGTGATCAACGTGAAATCCGGCGGTCGTACGCGCCTGTCCACCTTGACCGCGGGCAGCGTGCTGTTGCTGCTGGTGGTGTTCCTCGGCGACTGGGTGGCGCAGATCCCCATGGCGGCCCTGGTGGCGGTGATGATCATGGTGTCCATCGGCACCTTCAGCTGGGAGTCGCTGCGCAATCTGCGCAGGCACCCGGCCAGCACCAGCCTGGTGATGGTCACCACCGTGGTGGTGGTGGTGGCCACCCACAACCTGGCCTATGGCGTGTTTGTCGGCGTGCTGTTGGCGGCGATGTTCTTCGCCAACAAGGTGGCGCAATACAAGTATGTGACGTCGGCCCTGAGCAGTGACGGCACGACCCGCACCTATACCGTGGTGGGGCAGGTGTTCTTCGCGTCGGCGGACAAGTTCGTCGAGTTCTTCGATTTCAGGGAAGTGATCGACCGGGTGGTGATTGATCTGTGCCAGGCCCACTTCTGGGACATCACCGCGGTGGCCGCCCTGGACAAGGTGGTGCTCAAGTTCCGCCGCGAGGGCACCGAAGTTGAAATCATCGGCCTCAACGAGGCCAGCGCCACCATCGTCGATCGTTTCGCCGTGCACGACAAGCCGGATGCCGTGGACCAGCTGATGGGCCACTGAGGAGAACAACAACATGACCAACGTGATCGCCTGCATCGACGGCACCGCCGTCACCCCCGCCGTGTGCGACTACGCCGCCTGGGCCAGCCTGCGCCTGGAGGCGCCGCTGATCCTGCTGCACGTGCTGGACAAGTCGGAATATCCCATCGAGAGCAACCTCACCGGCAACATCGGCCTCGGCAGCCGGGAGGCCTTGCTGGAGGAATTGGCGACGCTGGATCAGAAACGCGGCCGGCTGGCCCTGGAGCAGGGCCGCCTGATGCTGGAAGAGGCGCAGCACCGCGTCATCAACGACGGCGTCGCCGAACCGATCACGCGTCAGCGCCACGGCAGCCTGATCGAAACCCTAGTGGAAATGGAACCGGATACCCGCCTGCTGGTACTGGGCAAGCACGACGAAAACCTCAACGAGCACATTGGCAGCCGGCTGGAAAACGTGGTGCGTATCATGCACCGCCCGATCCTGGTCACCACCGATGTCTATCATCCGCCACGCCGCTTCCTGGTGGCGTTCGACGGCAGTGAAACCACCCGCAAGGGCGTGGAGATGATCGCCGCCAGCCCATTGTTCCTTGGCCTGCCCTGTCACCTGCTGATGATCGGCGCCGACAGCAAGGCGAACCAGGGACAACTGGCGTGGGCGCGGGATTGCCTGGAGGCCGCCGGTTTCGAGGTTCACACCGCACTGCGCGCAGGCGATGTGGAGCGCACGTTATGCGACTACCGCGCCGAGCAGGATATCGATCTGCTGGTGATGGGCGCCTACGGCCATTCCGTCATCCGCCGCTTCCTGGTGGGCAGCACCACCACCAGCGTGATGCGCAACGCCACCGTGCCGGTACTGCTGCTGCGCTGAATTACGGGGCGGGCTCCGCCGCCGGGGCGTAGACGGCGTAGTCGTTCTTGTTCCTGCGCTTGACGGCGTACATGGCCTGGTCGGCGCAGCTGACCAGCGTTTCCGGATTATCGGCGTGCAGCGGATAGAGGCTGATGCCGATGCTGGCGCCGATGTGGAATTCGTGGCCGTCGATGTGGAAGGGCATGCACAGGCTGGCGATGATCTTGCCGGCCACGGCCTCCGCGTTGATGGGGGTGCTGATGTTGCGCAGGATGACGGTGAACTCGTCGCCGCCCATGCGTGCCACGGTGTCGGACTCGCGCACGATTTCCTGCATGCGCTGCGCCACTTCCCGCAACACGCGGTCGCCCATGTCGTGACCGCAGGTGTCGTTCACTTCCTTGAAGCCGTCGAGGTCGAGGAACAGCAGTCCGACGGCGCCGCCGTTGCGGCGTGCGGCGGCGACGGCGCGCTCCAGCCGGTCGAAGAACAGCGGACGGTTGGGCAGGTTGGTCAGCACGTCGAAATGGGCCAGGTGTTCCAGCCGTGCCTCCAGCTCCTTGCGCGCGCTGATGTCGTGCTTGATGGCGACGTAGTGGACGATGTGGTCCTGGCTGTCGCGCACCGGCGCAATGGCCATGATCTCCGTATAGAGCGAGCCGTCCTTGCGCCGGTTGATGATTTCCCCGCGCCACACCTTGCCCGTCGTGATGCTGCCCCATAGCTGGCTGTAAAAGGCCGTTCCCTGCTGGCCGCTCTTGAGGATGCTGGGCCGCTGGCCGATGGCCTCCTCGCTGGTATAGCCGGTCATGGCGGTGAAGGCGGGATTGACGTATTCGATGGTGCCGTTCGGATCGGCGATGACCACGGCTTCCGCCGCCGCCTCGATGGCGACGCTGCGGGTGTGCAGGGCCTCGCGGATGCGGCGCTGTTCGGTGATGTCGCGGGTGATGCCGAGGATGCCGTTGGGCTTGCCGTCGGCACCGCACATCAGGGTGACCATGACGTCGGTCCACACGGTGGAGCCGTTCTTGCACGGCTGTTCCAGTTCCCAGTGGTGCTGCAGCACCTCGCCGGTTTCCAGCACGTGGCGGATGCCTTCCCCGGCGATGCGCGCCGAGTCCGGTGTCAAGGCCTGCTCCATCGTCTGTTGCATCACCTCTTCCACGGTAAAGCCGCGCAGGCGTTCCACCGACGGGCTGACGTAGGTGAATTTGCCGCCCAGATCCATGGTCCAGATGACATCGAAGGCGTTCTCCGCCAGCAGGCGGTAGTGCCGTTCGCTGTTGCGCAGGGCCTGTTCGATGCGCTTGCGTTCGCTGATGTCGTTGAAGGAGACGAAGGCAGCCGGCTTGCCGTCGAAGGTGGTCACCGCGGCGGACAGATAGACCCAGAACTCGTCGCCGCTATCGTCCTTCAGCCGCGCCTCGAAATCGGTCACCTGGCCGTGGCTGCGCAGCAGGCCGTGCATGATCTCGCGCTGCTGCGGATCGGCCCAGTAATCCGGCGCGCTACGGCCGATGGCGGCGCGCTTGCTGAGGTTGAAACTCTGCTCGGCACGGTGGTTGATGTAGAGCACGCTGTTGTCGGCCAGATTGGTGACCACCACCGGGAACGGCGCCGTTTCGGTCAGGGTGCGGTAGTTTTCCTCCGAACTGCGCAGCTGTTCCTGCAGGCGGTTGCGCTCGGTGACGTCGATGGCCAATGCCACTACGCCGCTGAGTCCACCGTCCACATCGCGCAGGGCGGCGTTCATCCATTCGCACAATATCCGCTCGCCGGATTTGGTCAGGTTCCAGTTGATGGAGCGGCTGTCGGGCGCCTGGTCCACGACTGCCTGCACCGCACGCCGGACCTCGGCACGCTCGCCGGGCGGCACCATGAAATCGAGGAAGTTGCGTCCCAGCACCTCCTCGGCGCGCCAGCCGAAGATCTGTTCCGCCTGCCGGTTCCAGGCCGTCACCTGTTGCCGTTCATCGGAGACGATGATGGCCATGGGCGCATTCTGGTACACCACGCGGTAACGCTGCTCGCTGATGCGGAGGCGGCGGTTGAGCCGCATGATATAGAGGATGATGCCGCCGCCCAGCAGCGTGATCAGCCCACCGAGACCGATGGACCAGTAAAACAGCGTCAGGTCCACCTGCGGGTTGGGGTCGAACAGAAAACCCTCGAAGTCATAGTTCTGCGGCAGCATGCCCAGGTTGGCGTAGCTGCCGGCAATGTGGCGCCAGCGCCACGGGTTCATATAACCCAGCTCGATGAGCTCGGGCAGGATCAGGCGCTGCAGGGTGCGCGCCTCGTAGAGCAGGTGCTCGGTGCTGCGCTGGCTGTTGTACTCGCGCTGGATCAGTTCCGCGATTTCTTCCGGGTGGGCGAGGGCATAGGCCCAGCCGCGCAGGCTGGCGTCGCGGAAGGCGCTGACCAGGGCGGGCGAGCGTTCCGCCAGCCGGGTGCTGGTGAACAGGCTGTCGCCGTAGAAGTCGATGCCGGCAGAGCGCGGGGTGATTTCCAGAAAGTCGATCTTGCGTCGCAGCAGTTCGTAGGGTTCGTCGGTGGAGTAGGCGGCCACCGCGGCGACGCGCTCGTCGATCAGGTCGTCCAGCCGTTCGTTGCGCGGCTCCAGCCTGAAATCCGCGGGTTTCAGTCCCATGGCCTGGATGAAGGCGGACAGTTCGTGTTCGTGCGGCACCACCTGGATGGTCTTGCCGATGAGGTCGTGTACCGTCTCCACGTCGGGCCGCCGTTTGGCCAGCAGGATCAGCGGCGAATGCTGGAACACCACCGCCACCGCCACCACCGGCTTGCCCGCGGCGTGGGCCAGCAGCAGTTCGGAGGCGCCGATGCCGAAGTCCGCCTTGCCGGCGATGACATCGGCCACGGGATCCCGCTCCGGGTGTCCTTCCCTGAGGGTGACGTCCAGCCCGGCATCGCGGTAGTAGCCCTGGGCCAGCGCGGCGTAGTAGCCGGCGAACTGGAACTGGTGATACCACTTGAGCTGCAGGGTCAGCGGACGCAGTGGCACGTCGGCGGCCTGCGCGCCGGCGCACAGCAGCAGGAGCGGGAGGAGCTTGAGCAGTAGGCGGTGTAGCGGGAATGTCATAAAGCCTGTGCCGTCCAGTCCGCGGGCCTGCCCGCGGCAACCGTATTACTGTACCCGTTCAGGCCGGAATTGTCCGCAGGGCAGGGGTGCCTGCGGCGGATAAGTGACTGTAATTGATTGTTATTGGAATGGTGCCGAGGGTCGGAATCGAACCGACATGGGGTTGCCCCCGGCAGATTTTGAGTCTGCTGCGTCTACCAGTTTCGCCACCCCGGCAGGGGAGGGCGCATTATAGGGAAACGTATGCGCGGCGGCAAAGGCCGCGTGTTATTTGTTAACATGCGCGCCCCATGCGCCGTCAGGACTTCCATTTCGACCTCCCCCCGGAGCTGATCGCCCAGCATCCCGCCGCCGAACGCGGCGGCAGCCGGCTGCTGCTGCTCGATGGCGCCGACGGCGCGCGCCGTGATCTGGCCTTCCGCGAGCTGCCCGGCCTGCTGCGCCGCGGCGACCTGCTGGTGTTCAACGACACCCGGGTGATCCCGGCGCGCCTGTTCGGCCGCAAGGACAGCGGCGGCCAGGTGGAGGTGCTGGTGGAGCGCATCGTGGGCGAGGATCGGGTGCTGGCCCATGTGCGGGCCAGCAAGGCGCCCAAGCCCGGCACCTGGCTGACGCTGGAAGGCGCGCTGGAGGTGGAGATGCTGGCCCGGGACGGCGACCTGTTCGAGCTGCGTTTTCCCGGCCCGGTGCTGCCCCTGCTCAAGCGGCACGGCCGCATGCCGCTGCCGCCTTATATAGAGCGCGACGCCGCCGAGCAGGACGGCGAGCGTTACCAGACCGTCTATGCCCGGCGCGAGGGGGCGGTGGCGGCGCCCACCGCCGGACTGCACTTCGACGACGCCATGCTGGCGCAGCTGGCCGCCCAGGGCATCGAGCGTGCCTTCGTCACCCTGCACGTGGGCGCCGGCACCTTCCAGCCGGTGCGGGTGGACGACATCCGCGACCACGTCATGCACCACGAATACCTGGAAGTCCCGCCGGAGACCTGCGCCGCCATCGCCGCCGCCCGTGCGCGCGGCGGCCGGGTGGTGGCCGTGGGCACCACCGTCGTGCGCAGCCTGGAGAGCGCGGCGCGCGGCGGCGCCCTGGCGCCCTTTGCCGGCGAGACCGACATCTTCATCCATCCCGGCTACGAATTCCGCGTGGTGGACGCCCTGCTCACCAATTTCCACCTGCCCGAATCCACCCTGCTGATGCTGGTGTGCGCCTTCGCCGGCTACGACAATGTGATGGCCGCCTATCGCCACGCAGTGGCGCAGCGCTACCGTTTCTTCAGCTACGGCGACGCGATGTTTGTTCTACCCAAAGTGGCAAGTGACAAGTTGCACGTGGCAAGAAAAGAACACTTGTAACCTGGGACTTGCAACTTGAGACTTGCCCGATGAAATTCGAACTGCTCACTACCGACCACCAGGCCCGCCGCGGCCGCCTGCATTTCGCCCGCGGCACGGTGGAGACGCCGGCCTTCATGCCGGTGGGCACCTACGGCACGGTGAAGGCGATGACCCCGGAGGAGCTGCGCGAACTGGGCGCGGAAATCATCCTCGGCAACACCTTCCACCTGATGCTGCGTCCCGGCACCGACATCATCAACCTGCATGGCGACCTGCACGACTTCATGCACTGGGATGGCCCGATCCTCACCGATTCCGGCGGCTTCCAGGTGTTCAGCCTGGGCGAGATGCGCAAGATCAGCGAGCAGGGGGTGAAGTTCCAGTCGCCGGTGGACGGCTCGCCGGTGTTCATGGGGCCGGAGGAGTCCATGGCGGTGCAGCGGGCGCTGGGCTCGGACATCGTGATGATCTTCGACGAGTGCACCCCCTATCCGGCCACCGAGCAGCAGGCGCGCGACTCCATGGAGCTGTCGCTGCGCTGGGCGGCCCGCAGCAAGGCGGCCCACGGCGACAATCCCAATGCCCTGTTCGGCATCGTCCAGGGCGGCATGTACCCGCAGCTGCGGCGCGAATCCCTGGCCGGCCTGGTGGACATAGGCTTCGACGGCTACGCCATCGGCGGCCTGTCGGTGGGCGAGCCCAAGGAGGAGATGCTGCACACCCTGGAGGCCGTCACCCCGCACATGCCCGCCGACCGGCCGCGCTACCTGATGGGCGTCGGCACCCCGGAGGACATCGTCGAGGCGGTGCGCCGCGGCGTCGACATGTTCGATTGCGTGCTGCCCACCCGCAACGCCCGCAACGGCCACCTGTTCACCAGCGAGGGCGCGGTGCGCATCCGCAACAGCCAGTACCAGCACGATACCCGCCCGCTGGACCCGGATTGCGACTGCTACACCTGCCGCAACTACAGCCGTGCCTACCTGCGCCACCTGGACAAGTGCGGCGAGATCCTGGGGGCTCGGCTGAACACCATCCACAACCTGCACTATTACCAGCGCCTGATGCGCGACCTGCGCGCCGCCATCCAGTCCGGCACCCTGGAGCAGGCGGTGGCCGGGTTCTATGGCCGGCGGGGACAAGCCGTGCCGCCTATGCCATAATCCGGGCCTTTCGCGGGCCTCCCGCGTCCACCCACACAGAAACTGGAAGGAAAACTCATGAGCTTCTTCATCTCCGATGCCTGGGCCGAAGCCGCCCCCGCCGCCGCACAGCAGCCGGACCTGTTCAGCGCCCTGATGCCTTTCGCGATCCTGTTCGTCGTGTTTTATTTCCTGCTCATCCGGCCGCAGCAGAAGCGTGCCAAGGAGCATCGCAAGCTGATCGAAAACCTGGCCAAGGGTGATGAAGTGGTCACCGGCGGCGGCCTGGTCGGCAAGGTGGTGGATCTGGGCGACAACTTCATCGAGGTCGAAGTGGCCGACAACGTGCGCGTCAAGGTGCAGCGCCAGATGCTGGCCAGCGTCCTGCCCAAGGGCACCATCAAGGGCGGTCTGTAACACCCACCAAAACAAATCAGTACCCCGGTCCGCCGCCTTGCGCGGCGGGCCTTTGGAGCTGCACACATGAACAAGTATCCCCTGTGGAAATATCTGCTCATCGCTGTCGTACTGCTGGTGGGCGTGTTCTATGCACTGCCCAACCTGTACGGCGATGACCCGGCGGTACAGGTCCTGGCGACGCGCGCCGGCAAGGTGGACGGCGCCACCCTGGGCCGGCTGGAGCAGGCGCTGAAGGCGCAGGGGATAGAACTGAAGCGGGCCGAGCTGGCGGGCGACACCCTGTTGCTGCGCTTTACCGGCACCGAACCGCAGCTCAAGGCCTATGAACTGGTGCGCGAGACCCTGGGCGGCAATTACGCCGTGGCGCTCAATCTGGCCCCGGCCACGCCGGGCTGGCTGCGCGCCATCGACGCCCTGCCCATGTACCTGGGCCTGGACCTGCGCGGCGGCGTGCACTTCCTGATGCAGGTGGACATGGATGCGGCGGCGGCCCAGGCGCTGGAGCGTTACGTCAGCGACTGGCGCACCCTGCTGCGCGAGAACAAGCTGCGCTACCTTACCGTCGCCACCAATGCGGGGCAGGTGGAAGCCCGTTTCCGTAGTGCCGAGGAGCGCGACCAGGCGCAGGAACTGCTGCACAAGGAATACCGCGACCTGCTGCTGGACGCCACCGAGCGCGAAGGCACCTTCCTGGTGCAGGCCGGCCTGAGCGAGCAGGAGCTGCGCGAGATCAAGAAGTTCGCCCTGCAGCAGAACATCACCACCCTGCGCAATCGCGTCAACGAACTGGGCGTGGCCGAGCCGGTGATCCAGCAGCAGGGCGACGAGCGCATCGTGGTGCAGCTGCCCGGCGTGCAGGACACCGCCCGCGCCAAGGACATCCTCGGCGCCACCGCCACCCTGGAATACCACCTGGTGGACGAGGAGCGCAGCGTGGAGGAAGCCGTGGCCGGCCGGGTGCCGCCCATGAGCCGTCTCTACCGCGACCGCCAGGGCCAGCCGATCCTGCTGCTGCGCCAGGTGATCATCACCGGCGACCAGATCATCAACGCCGCCTCCGGCATCGACTCGCAGAGCGGCGGCCCGATGGTCAGCGTGACCCTGGACGGCCAGGGCGCGCGCCGCATGGACAACACCACCCGCGACAACGTCGGCAAGCGCATGGCGGTGGTGTTCGTGGAGAGCAAGACCGAAACCAAGCTGGTCAACGGCGAGCCGCAGCGCAGCACCTCGCGCAGCGAGGAGGTGATCAGCGTCGCCGTGATCCGCGATCGTTTCAGCAAGCGTTTCCAGACCACCGGCCTGGACAGCCCGGAAGAGGCCCGCAACCTGGCCCTGCTGCTGCGCGCCGGCGCCCTGGCGGCGCCGATGGAAATCATCGAGGAACGCACCATCGGTCCCAGCCTCGGCCAGGACAACATCAATCAGGGTGTGGCCTCGGTGCTCATCGGCTTCGCCCTGGTGGTGGGCTTCATGGTGTTCTGGTACCGCGCCTTCGGCCTGGTTGCCAATGTCGCCCTGCTGCTGAATCTGGTGCTGATCGTGGCGGTGCTGTCCTTGCTGCAGGCGACACTGACCCTGCCCGGCATCGCCGGTATCGTACTCACCCTGGGCATGGCGGTGGACGCCAACGTGCTGATCTTCGAACGCATCCGCGAGGAGCTGGGCAACGGCAATTCGCCGCAGGCCAGCATCAACGCCGGCTACGAACGGGCCTTTGCCACCATCGCCGACGCCAACATCACCACCCTGATCGCGGCAGTGGTGCTGTTCGGCTTCGGCACCGGCCCCATCAAGGGTTTCGCCGTGACGCTGTCCATCGGCATCCTGACCTCGATGTTCACCGCGGTGATGGTGAGCCGCGCGGTGGTGAACCTGACCTACGGCCGCCAGCGCCGTCTTACCAAGCTGCCCCTGGCATGAGAGCTCGGGCCAACATCCCTTGCCTACTGCGGCTGTCCCTGAAAACGCCTGGCGGCGTTGCGGGGACCCCGAAATTCGCTTACGTAGGTCTGGCTACGCGCGCCAATTTCTGCACCCCGCGCCTTGCCAGACGTATTCAGGGCCTCCCTCGCTACGGCAAGGGATGTTGGCCCAAGCTCTGAGGATTCATCATGCAGATTTTCGCTAACACCAATTTCGATTTTCTCGGCAAGCGCAAGCTGGCGATGGTGGTGTCCATCGTGTTGTTCGTGCTGTCCATCGGCGCCCTGGCCACCCGCGGCCTCAATCTCGGCATCGACTTCACCGGCGGCACCCTGATCGAACTGGGCTACGGCAAGCCGGCGGAGCTGACCGAGGTGCGGGCGGCCCTGGTGAACAAGGGCTACGGCGACGCGGTAGTGCAGAACATCGGCAGCGCGCGCGAGGTGATGGTGCGCGTGCCGCCGCGCGAGGGCATGACCTCGGCCACCCTGAGCAATGAAGTGCATATGGCGCTGCAGCAGGCGGCAGGCGAGCCGCTGGAATTGCGCCGGGTGGAGTTCGTCGGTCCGCAGGTGGGACAGGAACTGCTGGAGAACGGCGGCCTCGCCATCCTCTACGCCCTCATCGGCATCCTGATCTACGTCGCGCTGCGTTTCGAATACCGTCTCGGCGTGGGCGCCATCGTCGCCCTGATTCATGACCCGATCCTGATCTTCGGCCTGTTCGCCCTGTTCCAGTGGGGCTTCGACCTGACGGTGCTGGCGGCGATCCTGGCGGTCATCGGCTATTCGCTCAACGACACCATCGTGGTCTACGACCGCATCCGCGAGAACTTCCGCAAGATGCGCAAGGCGACGCCGGTGGAGGTGGTCAACGCCTCCATCAACCAGACCCTGTCCCGCACCGTGCTGACCTCCGGTACCACCTTGCTGGTGGTGCTGGCGCTGGTGATCTTCGGCGGCGAGATGATCCGCGGCTTTGCCGTCGCCTTCCTCATCGGCATCGTGGTCGGCACCTATTCCTCGGTCTACGTGGCCAGCGCCGCGGCGCTGGCACTGGGCATCAGCAAGCAGAACCTGATGCCGGTGAAGAAGGAAGGCGAGGGCGAGGAAAACCTGGAGGAGTTGCCCTAGCTGCACGGAACATTTCACCGGCAGCCGGGCTGACCGCCGGAGCAGAAGACAGGGCCGGGCCGCAAGGTGCCGGCCCTGTGCTTTTGGGGGCCGCGTGCAATGAGTGTGGACACGGCCTTTGTACTCTCGCCAGGACGCCAAGAAAGACAAGGAAGGAGCAAACCCAGGGCCCGCTCAGTCCGATGGCTGAGCCCAGCGACGGAGTTGGTGAGTAGTCTTTTTTTGGCGTACTGGGCGAGACTAAAGCGATTTTGCGGATTACGTCTGAGGCCCGGCCGGGGGGAATAGTCAGGCCGCGTGGCTGTCCTGCTGGTCGTGCGGCGCCTCGATGGCGATGATCTCGAACACCCCGGGGGTGCTCTGCCAGGCGAAGCCGCTGGCCAGATCATCCAGGCCGTCGAGGACCTCACGCATGGTGAGTTCGAGCGGGGTTACCGTATTGATGCGGAGTGCCTGCACTGATTCCATCCCGTCGGCTGAAGAAGAAGTCCTCCAGTTTGTCGGTCACGGGCGCGGGAACTTGAGTGCCGCACGACTGTAGGAGCCGAGTCCCCTCGGCGAATGTGTCGGGTTCAGACGTCGCTTCGCCCACGGAGTGGGCTCCTACAGTACCGCGCCTAGCGCCGCAGCGACTCCGGCAGGGCCGGCTGGATGGTCTTGAGGATGGCGCCGTGCAGCTTCAGGTTGCCGCCGACGATGTTGCCGCTCTGCAGGAAGTTCTGGCCACCGCCGAAATCGCTCACCACGCCGCCGGCCTCCTGGATCAGCAAGGCGCCGGCCGCCATGTCCCACGGCGACAGGCCGAACTCCCAGAAGCCGTCGAGGCGGCCGGCGGCGACGTAGGCCAGGTCCAGCGCGGCGGAACCGGCGCGGCGGATGTCGGCCACCTTGGGCGCCATGGCGCGGAAGGTGTTGAGGTAGGGATCGAGCAGGTCCGGCTGGCGGAAGGGAAAGCCGGTGCCGATGAGGGTGCCTTCCAGATCGTTGCGGCGCGAAACGCGCAGGCGGCGGTTGTTGAGCTGGGCGCCGCCGCCACGGCTGGCGGTGTACAGGTCCTGGCTCACCGGGTCATAGATCACGGCTTGGTCCAGCTGCCCCTTCACCATCAGTGCGATGGACACGGCGTACTGCGGGAAGCCGTGGAGGAAGTTGGTGGTGCCGTCCAGCGGGTCGATGATCCACTCGTAGGTGTCGGAGCTGGCCCGGTGCGCGCCGCTTTCCTCCGCCATGATGGCGTGGTGCGGGTAGGCCTTCTGGATGATTTGGATGATTTCCTGCTCGGCGCGGCGATCCACCTCGCTGACGAAATCGTTGTGCGACTTGCTGGTGACGGTGAGGCCATCCACATGTTCGGCGGAACGGGCGATAATGTCGCCGGCCCGGCGCGCTGCGCGGACCGCGATATTGAGCATGGGGTGCATGGAGGCACTCTCCGATTGTTAAAGAGTAAAGAACAGGGAAGGGCGCTAGTTTAATGGGAACAGGGGAAAAATGCAGCCTGCCGCCGACAATTTGATGGCCCTCACCCGCCTGCGCGTGGTGCTGATCGAGACCAGCCACCCGGGCAACATCGGTGCCGCCGCCCGCGCCATGAAGGTGATGGGGTTGTCGCGCCTGTACCTGGTGCGGCCGCACCAGTTCCCCTGTGCCGAGGCCACCGCGCGCGCCTCCGGCGCCGATGATCTGCTCACCCGCGCCGTGGTGTGCGACAGCCTGGAAGAGGCCCTGGCCGATTGTTCCCTGGTGCTGGGTGCGAGCGCGCGGCTGCGTTCGCTGCCCTGGCCGCTGTCCGATGCGCGCAGCGCGGCGCAGCGTGCCGCGGCGGGGGCGGCGGCCGGGCAGGAGGTGGCGCTGGTGTTCGGCCGCGAGCACTCCGGCCTCAGCAACGAGGAGCTGCAGCACTGTCACTACCTGCTGCACATTCCCGCCAATCCCGACTTCAGCTCGCTCAACCTGGCGGCGGCGGTGCAGGTGGTGAGTTACGAACTGCGCATGGCCCTGCTCGGCGACGAGCCGCTGGCGCCCGACGAGGGCGACTACGCCAGCGCCGACGAGCTGGAGTCCTTCTATGCGCACCTGGAACAGACCCTCATCGCCGTGGGTTTTCTCGACCCCGCCAACCCGCGCCAGGTGATGCGCCGCCTGCGCCGGCTCTACAACCGCGCCCGCACCGAGCGCGTCGAACTCAACATCCTGCGCGGCATCCTCACCGAGACGCAGAAGCGGGTAAGGCGTTAGCCGCTGTTATCCCACGGCTCCAGTGTGCGAGAATGAGGCCGAGACATTTAATCGGAAATCCCTGACGGCCTATCCCCTATGTTCGACTCCTTACGCGAGGACATCCGCTGCATCTTCGAGCGCGACCCGGCGGCGCGCAGCACGCTGGAGATACTCACCGCCTATCCCGGCCTGCATGCGGTGCTGGTGCACCGGCTCAGCCATCGCCTGTGGCACTGGGGCTGGAAATGGCTGGCGCGCATCCTGTCCCATTTCGCCCGCTGGCTCACCGGCATCGAGATTCATCCCGGCGCCACCCTAGGCCGCCGCTTCTTCATCGACCACGGCATGGGCGTGGTCATCGGCGAGACGGCGGTGATCGGCGACGACTGCACCCTGTATCACGGTGTCACCCTGGGCGGCACCAGTTGGGACAAGGGCAAGCGCCATCCCACTCTGGAGGACAACGTGGTGGTGGGCGCCGGCGCCAAGGTGCTCGGTCCCATCACCATAGGCAATGGCGCGCGTATCGGCTCCAACGCCGTGGTGGTGAAGGACGTCCCGGCGGGGGCCACCGTGGTCGGCATACCGGGGCGGGTGGTCAGCCGCAAGGTGGACGAACACAGCGAGCGCCGCCGCGCCATCGCCGAGAAAATCGGCTTCGACGCCTACGGCACCACCCAGGACATGCCGGATCCGGTGGCCAACGCCATCAACTGCATGCTGGACCACATCCACGCCATGGACAGCAAGATGGAGGAGATGTGCAAGGGGCTGAAGGCACTGGGGGCGGAGTTGGGGGATATCCCCGTGCCGCCCCTGGGATCGTGCGAAATCCGCGGCGCCGCAGAGCCGGCGGCCGGCTGCAAGAGCAGCGAGGAGTGCAGCGGATGCCCTGCGGAAAGAGTGGAAAAAAAAGTTGACTGATTTGGTTGGTCTTGCTAAGTTACGCGCTACCGACATCCACAACTTTACTGGGTCAATAGGGACAAGGCAATGAGGCTGACTACGAAAGGCCGCTACGCGGTCACTGCAATGCTGGACCTGGCTCTCCATTATAAGGATGGCCCCATCACGCTGGCCGACATTTCCCAGCGCCAGGGTATCTCGCTTTCCTATCTGGAGCAGCTGTTTTCCAAACTGCGCAAGAACGGGCTGGTGGACTCCGCCCGCGGTCCCGGCGGCGGTTACCGCCTGAGCCGCGACGCCGCCGAGATCTGCGTCGCCGACGTGATTACCGCGGTGGACGAGAAGGTCGACGCCATGCGCTGCAACGGCATGGGCAATTGCCACGAAGAGGGTCAGTGCCTGACCCACGAACTGTGGTGCGACCTGAGCAACCAGATCTACTCCTTCCTGCAGGGGATCAGCCTGGCCAAGCTGGTGGCGCAGCACCACGAGCGCGACGGCGCCCCGCTTCACGAGCACAAGCCCGTGTCGCTGGCCGACAGGAAGGCGGTCGCCAACTAACTTAGGAGACGGTCGTTTCCGTAAGTCGGTGATCTATCTGGACCACAATGCCACCACCCCGCTGGACGAGCGGGTGCTGGAGGCAATGCTCCCCTGGCTCAGGGGCAGCTATGGCAATCCCTCCAGTGTTCATGCACCGGGCCGCGCCGCACGCGCGGCGCTGGAGCGGGCGCGGGAGCAGGTGGCGGCACTGGCCGGTGCCCATCCCTCGCAGGTGGTATTCACCAGCGGCGGCACCGAAGCCAACAATGCCGCCCTCAAGGGCGTGGCCGGCCGCCGGCCGGCGGCCCGTATCGCCGTCAGTGCCGTGGAGCATGCCTCGGTGCAGCAGCCGGCGGCCGCTCTGGCCCGCACGGGCTGGACGGTGGAAACCATTCCGGTGACGGACCAGGGAGAGGTGACGGCACAGACGGTTGCGTCGGTGCTGCGGGCGGATACGCGCCTGGTGTCGGTCATGATGGCCAATAACGAAACCGGCGTGGTGAACGACATTGCCGCCATTGCCGCCGTGGTGCGCGAGCGCGGCGCCTTGATGCACACCGATGCGGTGCAGGCGCTGGGCAAGCAGCCGGTTGATTTTTCGGCCGGCGGCGCCCACCTGATGAGTGTATCGGCGCACAAGCTGTACGGCCCCAAGGGCGTCGGTGCGCTGCTGGTGGACAAGGCCGTGGATCTGGAACCGTTGCTGCACGGCGGCGGACAGGAAAAGGGCCGCCGCGGCGGCACGGAAAACCTGGCCGGCATCGTCGGCTTCGGCAGGGCCGCGGAACTGGCGGGCGCCGGGATGGATACACGCCGGCTGAGGATGAATGCGTTGCGGCAGCGGCTGGAGCAGGGGCTGCGCGAGCGGGTGC
Organism: Gammaproteobacteria bacterium HGW-Gammaproteobacteria-1; assembly: GCA_002840095.1. Classification (GTDB taxonomy): domain Bacteria; phylum Pseudomonadota; class Gammaproteobacteria; order Thiohalomonadales; family Thiohalomonadaceae; genus Sulfurivermis. The sequence continues at coordinate 121,938 of PGZL01000009.1, forward strand.
CGCAGGCGGTGGTGTTTGCCGCCGGGGCGACGCGGCTGCCCAACACGGTTTTTCTGGCCCTGCCCGGCATTGACGGTGAGACGCTGCTGCTGGAGCTGGACCGGATGGGGCTGGCGCTGTCCAGCGGCGCCGCCTGCGGCAGCGGCTACAGCGAGCCGAGCCATGTATTGCAGGCGATGGGAGTGGCTCCGGAGATCGCCCGTTGCGCGGTGCGGGTCAGTCTCGGCGCCGGCAACACGGAACACGATGTGGATACCTTGATTGCCGCGCTGCAAACGCAGGCGGCCCGGCTGCAGACCCTGGCCGCCACGGCCTGGGACTGATGCCAGTGCGAGAGGAATGGAGCGACTGATGAGCAAACCGATCTATCTGGATTACGCCGCCACCACCCCGGTCGACCCGCGGGTGGCGGAAAAGATGTGCAGCTATCTGACCCTGGACAGCGGCCTGTTCGGCAACCCTGCCTCCCGTTCCCACGTCTTCGGTTGGGAAGCGGAGCAGGCGGTGGAGGAGGCGCGCAAGCAGGTGGCCGCCCTGGTCAACTGCGACCCCAAGGAGATCGTCTGGACCTCCGGCGCCACCGAGTCCGACAACCTGGCCATCAAGGGCGTGGCCCAGTTCTACGCCAAGAAGGGCAAGCACATCATCACCAGCAAGACCGAACACAAGGCGGTGCTGGACACCTGCCGCCATCTGGAGCGCGACGGCTACGAGGTGACCTACCTGCAGCCCGAGAGCAACGGCATGATCGACCTGGCCAAGCTGGAAGCGGCCATCCGTCCCGACACCATCCTGGTGTCCATCATGCACGTGAACAACGAAATCGGCGTCATTCAGGACATTGCCGCCATCGGCGAGATGACCCGCGCCCGCGGCATCCTGTTCCATGTGGACGCGGCGCAGAGCCCGGGCAAGGCGCCCATCGACCTGGACAAGATGAAGGTCGACCTGATGTCCTTCTCCGCCCACAAATGCTACGGCCCCAAGGGCATCGGCGCGCTGTACGTGCGGCGCAAGCCGCGCGTGCGCATCGAGGCGCAGATGCACGGCGGCGGCCATGAGCGCGGCATGCGCTCCGGCACCCTGCCGACCCACCAGATCGTCGGCATGGGCGAGGCCTTCCGTATCGCCCGCGAGGAAATGGCGCAGGAGAACGAGCGCATCCGCATGCTGCGCGAGCGCCTGCTCAAGGGTGTGCAGGACATCGAAGAGGTGTACGTCAACGGCGATATGGAACACCGCGTGCCGCACAACCTCAACATCAGCTTCAACTACGTCGAAGGCGAGTCGCTGATGATGGCCCTGCGCGACCTGGCGGTGTCCTCCGGCTCGGCCTGCACCTCGGCCAGCCTGGAGCCGTCCTACGTGCTGCGCGCCATCGGCCGCCCGGATGAACTGGCCCACAGCTCGATCCGCTTCTCCATCGGCCGTTTCACCACCGAGCAGGACATCGACCGTACCGTGGAGCTGATCCACCAGAAGATTTCCAAGCTGCGCGAGCTGTCCCCGCTGTGGGACATGTACAAGGAGGGCATCGACCTCTCCACCGTGCAGTGGTCGGCGCACTAATTTTGTAAGTTGCCGGATTCGGGTTTAAAGTTCGAAACCCGAGGCTCGAAACTGGTATTGGGGAATTTGACATGGCATACAGCGACAAGGTCATTGAGCACTACGAGAATCCGCGCAACGTCGGCGCCATGGACAAGGACGCGCCCGACGTCGGTACCGGCATGGTCGGCGCCCCGGCCTGCGGCGACGTGATGCGGTTGCAGATCAAGGTCAGCGCCGAAGGCGTCATCGAGGACGCCAAGTTCAAGACCTACGGCTGCGGTTCCGCCATCGCCTCCAGCTCGCTGGTGACCGAATGGATGAAGGGCAAGACCCTGGATCAGGCGCTGGAGATCAAGAACAGCCAGATCGCCGAGGAACTGGCCCTGCCGCCGGTGAAGATCCATTGTTCGGTGCTGGCCGAGGATGCCATCAAGGCCGCCATCGAAGACTACAAAACCAAGCAGTCCCGGGCGTAACCCGCAAGGAGTCCTCCCATGGCCGTTACCATCACCGAAGCCGCTGCCCGTCACGTACAGAAGTTCCTCACCAATCGTGGCAAGGGTGTCGGCATCCGCCTGGGCGTGAAGCCCTCCGGCTGTTCCGGCATGTCCTATGTGCTCGAATTCGTCGATGAGCTGCAGGCCGACGACCAGGTGTTCGAGGGCCACGGCGTGAAGGTCATCATCGATCCCAAGAGCCTGCTCTATCTTGACGGCACCGAGCTGGACTTCACCCGCGAGGGCCTGAACGAAGGCTTCCGCTTCAACAATCCCAACGTCAAGGATGCCTGCGGCTGCGGCGAAAGCTTCAACGTTTGAGGCGTCTCACGGGACGGAAGACAAACCACGGCGAGCACGGGGTACACGGAGCAGGATGCAATGATGGAACTCCGTGTCCTGCGTGAATTCCGTGGTTAATTTTTTCCAGGGGCGGCGATGAGCGAAAACTATTTCCAGCTGTTCGGACTGCCGGTTGGCTTCGAAGTGGACGCCGAGGCCCTGGCCCTGCGCTATCGCGATCTGCAACGTGCCGCCCATCCCGATCGCTATGCCGGCGCCTCCGAGCGCGAGCGGCTGCTGTCGGTGCAGCAGGCCTCGCTGATCAACGAAGCCTACAGCACCCTGAAAGACTCGCTGGCCCGTGCCCGCTACCTGCTGGAACTCAACGGCATCACCCTGTCCGACACCGACACCCGCATGGACCCCATGTTCCTGATGGAGCAGATGGAGCTGCGCGAGGCACTGGATGCCGCACCGGCCGCCGCCGACCCATTCGCCGCCCTGGCCAAGGTGCGCAATGCGGCCGAGGCCACCGAGCGGCAACTGGTCGAGGAACTGGCCGCATTATTCCAGCGCGGTGAGGCGGAGGCGCTGCAACAGGCCCCGGAGCGGCTGCGCAAGCTGCAATTCATGCGCAAGCTGCTGGATGAAGTGGACGAGCGTGAGGGCGACCTCGCGCATAACATCTAAGAGTTAGTCCGCGAATGAACACAAATGGACGCGAATATGGTGATGCGATGATTTGCGTTTATTGGCGTGCATTTGCGGACTGGTTTTTTTTGCGCCGGTAAGGCGAAACGGAACAAGTCATGGCACTGCTGCAAATCGCCGAACCCGGACAATCCACCGTCCCGCACCAGCACCGGCTGGCGGCGGGGATCGATCTGGGCACGACCAACTCCCTGGTGGCTACCGTGCGCAGCGGGCTGGCCGAAACCCTGGCCGACGAACAGGGCCGTCATCTGTTGCCGTCGGTGGTGCGCTATGCGGCCGCCGCCGCGCCGCAGGTGGGACACGAGGCCAAGGCCGCAGCCGCGATGGACCCGCTCAATACCATCGCCTCGGTGAAGCGCCTGATGGGGCGCGGGGTGAAGGACGTGAAGGCGCTGGGTTCGCGCCTGCCCTACGAATTTGCCGGCACCGACAGTGCGGTGCCGCGCCTGCACACCGCCGGCGGCGACGTCAGCGCGGTGGAGGTGTCGGCGGAAATCCTGCGCGTGCTCAAGCAGCGTGCCGAGAGCGCCCTGAACGGCGATCTGACCGGCGTGGTGATTACCGTGCCGGCCTATTTCGACGACGCCCAGCGCCAGGCCACCAAGGACGCCGCCCGGCTGGCCGGCCTCAACGTGCTGCGCCTGCTCAACGAACCCACCGCCGCCGCCGTGGCCTACGGCCTGGACGGCGGCGAGGAGGGCGTCATCGCCGTGTACGACCTGGGCGGCGGCACCTTCGATATTTCCATCCTGCGCCTGTCCAAGGGCGTGTTCGAGGTGATGTCCACCGGCGGCGATTCCGCCCTGGGCGGCGACGATTTCGACCATGTGGTGGCCGAGTGGATCATGGCCCAGGCCGGTATCGCCGACGATGCCGACCACCGCCAGATGCGCCGCCTGTTGCGCGATGCCTGCGCCGCCAAGGAGGCGCTTACCGGGGCCACTGTGGCGCCGCTCACGGTGGAGCTGGTCGACGGCACGCACTGGCAGGGGGAACTGTCGCGCGAACAGTTCAATGCCCTGGCCGATCCCCTGGTCCGCAAGACCCTGGCCGCCTGCCGCCGTGCCCTCAAGGATGCCGGCATCGGCGCGGACGAAGTTAAGGAAGTGGTGATGGTGGGCGGCTCCACCCGCGTGCCGCGGGTGCGCGAGCTGGTGGGCGAATTCTTCGGCCGCACCCCGCTGACCGACATCGATCCGGACAAGGTGGTGGCCGTGGGCGCCGCCATGCAGGCCGACGTGCTGGTGGGCAACAAGCCCGACGGCGAGATGCTGCTGCTGGACGTGATTCCCCTGTCCCTGGGCCTGGAGACCATGGGCGGCCTGGTGGAGAAGGTGATCCCGCGCAACACCACCATCCCGGTGGCCCGCGCCCAGGAGTTCACCACCTTCAAGGACGGCCAGACCGCCATGGCGGTGCACGTGGTGCAGGGCGAGCGCGACCTGGTGAGCGATTGCCGCTCCCTGGCCCGCTTCGAGCTGCACGGCATCCCGCCCATGGCCGCCGGTGCCGCCCGCATTCGCGTCACCTTCCAGGTGGATGCCGACGGCCTGCTCAGCGTGTCCGCCCGCGAGATGACCTCCGGGGTGGAGAGCAGCATCCAGGTCAAGCCGTCCTACGGCCTGACCGACGGCGAAATCGAACACATGCTGCGCGATTCCCTGGCCCATGCCGAGGATGACGTGGCCGCCCGCAACCTGCGCGAACAGCAGGTGGAGGCGGACCGGGTGCTGGAGGCACTGGACGCCGCCCTGGCCGCCGACGGCGCCGAACTGTTGAATGTCGAAGAACGTGCCGCCATTGATCAGGGCATGACCGCCCTGCGCACGGCCCGCGACGGCTCGGATCACCGCGCCATCAAGCGCGCCATCGAGGCGCTCGATCATGCCAGCGCGGAGTTCGCCGCCCGGCGCATGGATGCCGGCATCAAAAAGGCCCTGGCGGGCCACCGCATCGACGAGCTTTGAGTCAGGAAACACTAGCCATGCCACAAATCATCATTCTGCCGCACGAGGAACTCTGCCCGGACGGCGCCGTCATCGAGGCCCAGCCGGGCATGACCGTCTGTGACGCCGCCCTGGCCCACGGCATCGAGATCGAGCACGCCTGCGAGAAGTCCTGCGCCTGCACCACCTGCCACGTCTACGTGCGCGAAGGCGGCGCCTCCCTCAATGCCGCCGAGGAACTGGAGGAGGACATGCTGGACAAGGCCTGGGGCCTGGAGCCGGACTCGCGCCTGTCCTGCCAGGCGGTGGTGGGCGATACCGACCTGGTGGTGGAAATCCCCAAGTACACCATCAACATGGTGTCGGAGAAGCACTAAGGCAGAGGAAAGATACAAGTTACAGGAGCAAAGGGAGTGTGTTCGCTGCGCTCACGCCTTTGACTTGTATCTTTTCTCTTTCCTCTTGTATCTGTTTTCCGGAGGAAAACCATGAATTGGACCGATACCCTGGATATCGCCATTGCCCTGGATGAGGCCCATCCGGACGTCGACCCGCAGTGGGTGCGTTTTACCGATCTGCATGGCTGGGTCTGCGCTTTGGCGGAGTTCGACGACGATCCTGAAGGTTCCACCGAGAAGATCCTGGAGGCCATCCAGATGGCCTGGATCGACGAGCGGGATTAACCTTCCCCGGTGCCAGTCTGTGCTGGAACGGCCCCCCAAGCCCGCGTATAATCGCGGGTTTAGCGCATTTAACCCCCCTTAATTTATTGGTTTGTAACGGAGATTCAGAGTAGATGGCCATCGAACGCACCATTTCCATCATCAAGCCCGACGCCGTGGCCAAGAACGTCATCGGCGAGATCTACGCCCGCTTCGAGAAGGCCGGCCTGAAGATCGTCGCCGCCAAGATGCTGCACCTGTCCCAGGAACAGGCCGAAGGTTTCTACGCCGTGCACAAGGCACGCCCCTTCTTCAAGGACCTGGTGGCCTTCATGACCTCCGGCCCGGTGATGGTGCAGGTGCTGGAAGGCGAGAACGCCATTGCCAAGAACCGCGAGGTGATGGGCGCCACCAACCCGAAGGATGCGGCCCCCGGCACCATCCGCGCCGACTTCGCCGTCTCCATCGACGAGAACGCGGTGCACGGCTCCGACGGTCCGGATACCGCCCAGGCCGAAATCGCCTACTTCTTCAAGCCCGAGGAGATCTGCCCGCGCACCCGTTAAGGGACGCGGCGCGGCCTGGGAGGCGACAGCCTATGAAGACCAATCTGCTGGATCTGAACCGGCAGGACATGGAGGCCTTCTTCACCTCGTTGGGTGAGAAGGCCTTTCGTGCTTCTCAGGTCATGAAGTGGATATACCATCATGGCGTCGACGACTTCGACGCCATGAGCAATTTGAGCAAGGTGCTGCGCGACCGCATGACCGAGCAGGCCGAGGTGCGGCTGCCCGAGGTGGCGGTGGACATGCCCTCGCGCGACGGCGCCCGCAAGTGGATGCTGCGCCTGGCCGACGGCAACTCCATCGAGATGGTGTACATCCCGGAGAAGGACCGCTCCACCCTGTGCGTCTCCTCCCAGGTGGGCTGCGCCCTCAACTGCTCCTTCTGTTCCACCGCCCAGCAGGGCTACAACCGCAACCTGACCACCGCCGAAATCATCGGTCAGGTGGTGCTGGCCACGCGCCTCATCGGCCTGCCGCAGAACAAGGGCGAGCGGGTGATCACCAACGTGGTGCTGATGGGCATGGGCGAGCCCCTGCTCAATTTCGACAACGTGGTGAAGGCGATGGAGTTGATGCAGGACGACTACGCCTTCGGCATCTCCAAGCGTCGCGTCACCGTCAGCACCGCCGGCGTGGTGCCGGCCATCGACGAATTGCGCGCGGCCATCGACGTCAGCCTGGCGGTGTCGCTGCACGCGCCCGATGACGCGCTGCGCAACGAACTGGTGCCCATCAACCGCAAGTATCCCATCGCCGAATTGCTGGCCGCCTGCCGCCGCTATTGCGCCGGCGTGCCGCACCGCCGTATCACCTTCGAATACGCCATGCTGGAAGGCGTAAACGATACGCCGGAACATGCCCGCGCCCTGCTCAAGGTGCTGCGCGGCACGCCGTCCAAGGTCAACCTGATTCCGTTTAATCCCTTCCCCGGCACGGCCTACCGCCGCTCCAGTCTCGAAGTGATCAACCGCTTCCGCGATATCCTGATGGAAGGCAACCTGATGACCGTTACGCGCAAGACGCGCGGCGACGACATCGCCGCCGCCTGCGGCCAGCTGGTGGGGGAGGTGCAGGACCGTACCCGCCGCAGTCAAAAGACCGTCACCTTGCAAAGGATCGCCTCATGATACGTCTGCGCAGCTTCACCGTTTTTCTTGCCCTGGCCCTGCTGGGCGGTTGTGCCAGTACGTCCGAACGCGAAACCACCGACCCGAAGAAGGCGGCGGAACTCAATTCGGAACTGGGCCTGCGCTACATGGTGCAGGGCAAAAATGAACAGGCCATGGAGAAGCTGCTCAAGGCCGTGGAATACGACTCGCGTTCGGTCAACGCCCACCACTATATCGCCGAGTTGTACCGCCGCCTGGACCGCAAGGACAAGGCAGCGGAGCATTTCAGCCGCGCTGCCTCGCTGGCACCGGATGATTCCGCCATCCAGAACAATTACGGCATCTTCCTGTGCAGCGAGCAGCGTTATGACGACGGCGAGGAACGCCTGTTGCAGGCGCTGAACAATCCGGTCTGGCCGGGGCGCGATCAGGCCTATGAAAACCTCGGCCAGTGCATGCTGGACAAGGGCGACCCGGTCAAGGCGGAGCGGTATTTCCGCGAAGCGCTCAAGGTGAATGGGAATCTGGCCAAGTCGCTGCTGGCGATGGCGGACATTTCCCTGCAGCAGAAGAATTTCATTTCCGCCCGCGCCTTCCTGCAACGCTATTCGGTGCTGGCCCCGCACACGGCCCACAGCCTGTGGCTGGGGATCCAGATCGAACGCGAGTTGGGTGATCGCAATGCGCTGTCCAGCTACGGCATGTCGCTGCGCAACAATTTCCCCACGGCGGAAGAAACCCAGCTCTACCTGAAGTCCAAATGACCGTGAAAGAGTCCGATACCGTACAAATGGAGCAGGAAGACACCGGCGCAGCGGCTCCTGCGGGTCCGGGCCGGCGCCTGCGCGAGGCGCGCGAAACCGCCGGGCTGAGCCGGGAAGAGGTTTCGACCCGCCTGCGCCTGCGCCTGGAGCTGATCCGCGCGCTGGAAGAGGACGATTACGCGCACCTGCCGCCGACCGCCTTTGTCAGCGGTTACCTGCGCAGCTACGCCCGCCTGCTCGATCTGTCGGCGGATGAGTTGCTGGCCATGCTGGATCGGCGTGGCGAGGCGCCGGTGCTGGTGTCGCCGGTGATGCCGCCGCATCAGCGTCACAGCGGCGACTGGCCGGTGAAGCTGGCCACCTGGCTGATTGTCCTGTTGCTGACCGCGCTGCTGGTGGTGTGGTGGTTTGCACGGCAGCCGCTGGAGCAGGAGAGCGGCGCCGAGGTTCCGGTGCTGACGCCGGGCAGTACGGTGGATCTGCCCCTGCCGCCGGCGGAGGAACAAACGCGGGCCGAGGCGCCGCCGGCCGTGGTGGAGGAAACACCGGTGGTGTCCGCTCCGCCGGTGGCGGCTCCGGTATTGCTGGCGGAGATTCAGCTGGAGGCCACCCACGGCGAATGCTGGGTGGAGATCAAGGATGCCGGCGGCAATCAGGTGGCCTACGAATTGTTGCAGGCGGGCATGACCCGCACCGTGCGCGGCAGGGCGCCTTTCGACGTATTTCTCGGCAACGCCCCGGCGGTGACAGTGTACTATCAGGGCCAGGTGTTCGATCACACGCCCTTCCATCGGCGCGAAGTCGCCAAGTTCCGTCTCGGCAAGGCCGCCGACAACAAGCCTCTCGCCGAGTAAGCCATGCACCAGCCTTCTCCCATCAAGCGGCGCAAGTCGCGCCAGATCATGGTCGGCAACGTGCCGGTGGGCGGCGATGCGCCCATCTCGGTGCAGAGCATGACCAATACCGACACCTGCGACGTGGCGGCTACGGTGCGGCAGATCCGCGCCCTGGAAGCGGTCGGCGCCGACATAGTCCGCGTCTCGGTGCCGGATATGAATGCGGCGGAGGCCTTCGGCGAGATCAAGAAGCAGGTCTCGGTGCCGCTGGTGACCGACATCCACTTCGATTACAAAATCGCGCTGCGCGTGGCCGAACTGGGCGCCGACTGCCTGCGCATCAATCCGGGCAACATCGGCCGCGAGGATCGGGTGCGCGCGGTGGTGAGCGCGGCGCGCGATCGCAACATTCCCATCCGCATCGGCGTCAATGCCGGTTCGCTGGAAAAGGATCTGCAAAAGAAATACGGCGAGCCCACCGCCGACGCCCTGGTGGAGTCGGCGCTGCGCCATATCGAGATCCTCGACAAACTCGATTTCCAGGACTTCAAGATCAGCCTCAAGGCCTCGGAGGTGTTTCTCACCGTCGAGGCCTACCGCAAGCTGGCGACGCAGATCGAACAGCCGCTGCACCTGGGCATCACCGAGGCGGGCGGTTTCCGCGCCGGTGCGGTGAAGTCGGCCATCGGTCTCGGCCTGCTGCTGGTGGACGGCATCGGCGACACCATCCGCGTGTCGCTGGCGGCGGATCCGGTGGAAGAAATCCGCGTCGGCTTCGACATCCTGAAGAGCCTGCACCTGCGCAGCAAGGGCATCAACCTCATCGCCTGCCCGTCCTGTTCGCGGCAAAACTTCGACGTGATTGCCACGGTCAATGCGCTGGAACAGCGCCTGGAGGACGTGCTGGAGCCGCTCGACGTGGCGGTGATCGGCTGCGTGGTCAACGGCCCGGGCGAGGCGCGCGAGGCCGACATCGGCCTGGCCGGCGGCCAGCCCAACCTGCTCTACGTCGGCGGCAAACCCGACCACAAGGTGGACAACGAAAACCTGGTGGACGAACTGGAAAAACAGATCCGCGCCGAACTGGCGCGGCGCGCGTCAAAACAATAACGCAGAGACGCAGAGGCGCAGAGAGGAAAACAGAGATTGAACAGGCAACAGAAACTCTGCGTTCTCTGCGCCTCCGCGCCTCTGCGTTGGATTTTCATTGGAGATGAACATTGAGCGGTAATATTCAGGCCGTGCGCGGGATGAACGACATCCTGCCGGAGCAGACGCCCACCTGGCAGTTCGTGGAAGAGACCCTGCGCACTCTGCTGGCCTCCTATGGCTACAGTGAGATGCGCATGCCGCTGCTGGAGAAGACCGAGCTGTTCAAGCGTTCCATCGGTGAGGTCACCGACATCGTCGAGAAGGAGATGTACACCTTCGAGGATCGCAACGGCGATTCGCTCACCCTGCGTCCGGAGGGCACGGCCGGCTGCGTGCGCGCCGCCATCGAAAACGGCCTGCTGCACAACCAGACGCAGAAGCTGTGGTACCTCGGGCCGATGTTCCGTCACGAGCGGCCGCAGAAGGGACGTTATCGCCAGTTTCACCAGCTGGGCGTCGAGGTGTTCGGCCTGGAAGGACCGGACGTGGATGCGGAATTGATCCTGATGAGCGCCAGGCTGTGGCGCCTGATCGGGCTGGAGGATGCGGTTACCCTGCAGCTCAACTCCCTGGGCTCGTCCTACGCCCGTGCCATGTACCGCGAAAAGCTGGTGCACTATTTCCAGCAGCACCATGACCAACTGGACGAGGACAGCCAGCGCCGCCTGCACACCAATCCGCTGCGCATCCTCGACAGCAAGAATCCGGCCCTGGCCGAGCTCATCGCCGCCGCGCCCAAGCTGACCGAGCACCTGGACGAAGAATCGCGCAACCACTTCAAGGAGTTGTGTTCGCAGCTGGATGCCGCCGGCGTGCGCTACCAGATCAATCCCTGCCTGGTGCGCGGCCTGGATTATTACGGCCGCACCGTGTTCGAGTGGGTGACCGACAAGCTGGGCGCGCAGGGCACGGTGTGCGCCGGCGGCCGCTTCGACGGCCTGGTGGAACAGCTGGGCGGCAAGGCCACGCCGGCGGTGGGCTTCGCCATCGGCCTGGAGCGTCTCACCGCCTTGCTGGACGAAGGAGTGGTGCCGCTGGAGCGTTACCGTCCCCACGCCTACGTGGTGCGTGCCGGCGACACGGCGCAGCAGCATGCCGCGCTGCTGGCGGAGCGGCTGCGCGACGAGGTGCCGGGGTTGCGCCTGCAGCTCAATCACGGCGGCGGCAGTTTCAAGAACCAGCTCAAACGCGCCGACAAGAGCGGCGCGCCGCTCGCCCTGATCATGGGCGAGGAGGAAGTCATCAACGGCACTGTCGGCATCAAGGCGCTGCGCGAGCAGGCGGAACAGCAGACACTGCCGCTGGATCAGATCGTTCCGTTCCTGCAGAGCTACGTGGCAGGCCGTAATTAACCCGGAGGAGAAGACGCGGTGGAAATTTATCGTACGGAAGAAGAACAGGTCGAGGCGCTCAAGGAGTGGTGGAGCGAGAACGGACGCAGCGTGATCATCGGTCTGGTGCTGGCGCTGGCGGCCGTGTTCGGCTGGCGCTATTGGCAGGACAGCACGCGTGCGCATGCTGCCGCGGCCTCTGTCGAATACCAGACGATGCTGCAGCGACTCGACGCCGGCGAAGGCCGTGAGGTGGTCGAGATCGCGCGTCGCATCATCGGCAGTTATGCCGACACGCCCTATGCCGCGCTGGCCTCGCTGAGCCTGGCGCAACAGGCGGTGGACGAGGGCGACCTGGACGGCGCCGGCGCTCATCTGCGCTGGGTGCTGGAAAACGCCAAGGTGGGCGAGGTGAAGCAGCTGGCGCAGGTACGCCTGGCGCGCGTGCTGGTGGCGCAGGGCAAGACCGACGAGGCACTGGCCCAGCTGGCCGCCGTGAACAATGCCGCTTTCACCGCGATGGTGGAGGAGGCCCGCGGCGACGCCTATCTGGCGCAGGGACGCCGTGCCGAAGCGCAGAAGGCCTATCAGGCCGCGCTGGCCGCGTCCGCCGACGTGCCCGCCAAGCAGCAGGTGCTGCGCATGAAGGTGGATGACCTCGCCGACGCCGGAGCCGCCGCCCAGTGATGCGCTTGCTCTCTTTGGCCGCACTGGCGGTCCTGCTTACGGCCTGCGGCAGCGGACCGAGCCGCCTGGCGGTGGACCCGCCGGCGGAACTGGCGGATTTCAAACCCGCGCTCAAGGTGGAGGCGCGCTGGGCGCGCCAGCTGGGCAAGGGCGTGGACAAACACTTCATCGCCCTGGCACCGCTGGTGGAACGTGATCGCATCTACGCCGCCAACCGCAAGGGGCGGGTGACGGCCTTCGAGCTGGAGTCGGGTGCGACGCTGTGGCGCATTGATCTGGATGCTGCCGTCAACAGCGGTCCGGGCGCCGGCGGCGACCTGCTGCTGTTCGGCGGCGACGCCGAAGTGATTGCAGTGAACAAGAGTGACGGTACGCCGGCGTGGCGTGCCGTGGTGAGCAGCGAAGTGCTGGCCACGCCGCAACGCGGCGGCAATGTGGTGGTGGTGCGCACCGTGGACGGCACGCTGTTCGGCCTGGATGCCGGCGATGGCCGGCAGCTGTGGCGCTACAGCCAGCAGGTGCCCCTGCTGTCCCTGCGCGGCGTGGGCGAGCCGCAGATCGAGGGCGGCATCGTCGTGGCCGGTTTCGACAACGGCCGCATCGTCGCCATGTCCCTGCTGGACGGGCAGCCGCTGTGGGAGACGGCGCTGGCAGTGCCGCGCGGCCGCACCGAACTGGAACGCCTGGTGGACGTGGATGCGCGCCTGATGGTGCGCGACGGCGTGGTATATGCCGCCGGCTATCAGGGCCGCATCGCCGCCCTCACCCTGGACAGCGGGCGCCTGCTGTGGACGCGCGATTTTTCCACCTGGTCCGGCCTCGCCGTCGCCGGGCGCGAAATCTATGTCAGCGACGCCGGCGGCAATCTGTGGGCGCTGGCGCGCAGCAACGGCGGCACGCTGTGGAAACAGACGGATCTGCACGGCCGCTCACTGTCGGCGCCTGCGGTGCAGGGCGGCGCGGCGGTGGTGGCGGATTTTGAAGGTTACGTACACTGGTTTTCGCGCGACGACGGCACGCCGCTGGCGCGGGTGCGGGTGGAGGACTGGGATACGCTGTTCCCGCTGCCGCCCGACTATCCTCCCAGCGGCTACCGCGAGGATCGCGCCGTGCTCGCCGCGCCCCAGGTGCTGGATGATCACGTATACGCCATGGATAAACGCGGCACACTCAACGCCCTGCGCGTTCTACCGGACTAAGGTGCAAGCACTGTCATGAAACCGGTTATCGCCCTGGTGGGGCGGCCCAATGTCGGCAAGTCCACCCTGTTCAACTATCTCACCCGTTCCCGTGACGCCCTGGTGGCGGACATGCCCGGCCTGACGCGCGATCGCCAGTACGGCATCGGCAAGGTGGGCGAGCGGCCCTACATCGTGGTCGACACCGGCGGCCTGTCCGGCAACGAGCAGGGACTGGAAGGCCTGATGGTGCGCCAGGTGCAGCAGGCGGTGGACGAGGCCCACGTGGTGCTGTTCCTGGTGGACGGCCGCGATGGTCTCAGTGCTTCCGACGACGCCATCGCCCGCTGGCTGCGCCAGCGCGGCAAGAACGTGCTGCTGGTGGTCAACAAGACCGACACCGGCGACCCGGCCATGCTGGCGGCCGAGTTCCATTCCCTTGGCCTGGGTGAACCGTTCACCATTGCTGCCGTGCACGGCCGCGGCGTGCCGCGCCTGATGGAGCAAGTGCTGGCGGCGCTGCCGGAGGAAGAGGAGGAAGAGGCCGAAGCGGAGGATTACGATCGCATAAAGGTCGCCATCGTCGGCCGCCCCAATGTCGGCAAGTCCACCCTGGTCAACCGCATCCTCGGCGAGGAGCGCGTGGTGGTGTTCGACATGCCGGGCACGACGCGCGACAGCATCTTCATTCCCTTCGAGCGCGACGGCCAGGACTACACCCTGATCGACACCGCCGGCGTGCGGCGCCGCGCGCGCATTGACGAAGCCATCGAGAAGTTCAGCGTGATCAAGACGCTGCAGGCCATCGAGGAGGCCAATGTGGTGGTTATGGTGCTCGATGCCCGCGAGGGCATCAGCGAACAGGATGCGACCCTGCTCGGCTTCGTCCTCGACGCCGGCCGTGCCCTGGTGCTGGCGGTGAACAAATGGGATGGTCTCAGCCAGGACCAGCGCGACAATGTGCGCCGCGAGCTGGACCTGAAGCTGCCCTTCCTCGACTTCGCCAAGCTGCATTACATCTCTGCGCTGCACGGCACCGGTGTCGGCGACTTGTTCGGCTCGGTCAAGCGTGCCTACGCCTCGGCGCTGCGCAAGTTCTCCACTCCGGAACTGACCCGCCTGCTGGAGTCGGCCCTGGCCGCGCACCAGCCGCCCCTGGTCGGCGGCCGCCGCATCAAGCTGCGCTACGCCCATCAGGGCGGCAAGAACCCGCCGCTGATCGTCATCCACGGCAACCAGACCGAGCAGGTGCCGAACAGCTACCAGCGTTACCTGTCCAATTTCTTCCGCGAGAATCTCAAGCTGGAAGGCACGCCGGTGCGTATCGAGTTCAAGACCGGCGACAACCCCTATGCCGGCAAGCGCAACACGCTCACCCCGCGCCAGATGCAGAAGCGCAAGCGCATGGTGTCGCACATCAAGAAGGCCGAGAAGAAGAAGGCGCGCAAGAAAAGGATGTAGGGTGTCCGCGATTGCACAACGGCGGTACCGCAGACGCAATCGCGAATACGATTCGCTCCTACAGAAAAATCGAGGAGGGGCACCATGGATCGCAAACAGCACTGGGAACAGGTCTACGCGCAGAAGCAGCCCACCGACGTGAGCTGGTTCCAGCCCCATCCGGAATACTCGCTGCGCCTCATCGCCGCCGCCGGAGTCGACAAGGTGCAGCCGCTCATCGACATGGGCGGCGGCGCCTCGCGTCTGGTCGATAATCTCGTCGCTCTGGGCTACGCTGACATTTCCGTGCTCGACATTTCTGCCGCCGCCCTGCAACACAGCCGCGACCGGCTGGGCGCGGATGCCGCCGCCGTGCACTGGATCGAGGCCGACGCCACCGCCTTCGAGCCGCCCAGGGCCTATGCCCTGTGGCACGACCGCGCCGTGTTCCACTTTCTTACCGATCCCGCCGATCGCCAGGCCTACCGCGAGCGCCTCGCGCGCGGCCTGCGAGCCGGCGGCCACCTGATCATCGCCACCTTCGCCCTCGACGGTCCCGAACGGTGCAGCAACCTGCCGGTGCAGCGCTATAGCCCGGACACGCTGAGCGCCGAGCTGGGCGGCGGCTATACCCTGGTGGAAACCGTGACCGAGGTACACCTCACCCCGGCGCAGAAGGAACAGCGCTTCGTCTACTGCCGCTTCGTGAAGAATTAATCCAATCCGACTGTAGGAGCCCGCTCCGCGGGCGAATAGGCGCCGGGCTCAGGCAAATGTTCACCGAGAGGATTCGGCTCCCACGATAACTACGCAAGGATCGTTGGGGGAGGGGCTGTGTGTAGGGTGCGCATTGCGCACCGTGCCGTTGCCTGGCGTAGTTCGGTGCGCGATGCGCACCCTACGCGGGGTCCGTTTCCGCAAGCGGGGCTCAGTATTCTCGGGAGCGCCGGTCGGGCCGCTTCGGCTATGCTTGGGTGCATGGGCCGCGACCACTTCGCCAGCGAGATTTCCCGTCACGTCTGGGACAACAAATACCGTTTCCGCGACGGCGGGCTGGTCCATGACCGGACGGTGGACGACACCTGGCGGCGGGTGGCGCGCGCGCTGGCGGCGCAGGAACCGGACGCCGGCGTGTGGGAACAGCGCTTTCACGCCATCCTCGACGACTTCCGCTTTCTGCCCGGCGGCCGCATCCTTGCCGGTGCCGGCACCAGCCGCAACGTCACCCTGTTCAATTGCTTCGTCATGGGCACCATCGAGGACTCCCTCGACGGCATCTTCGACGCCCTCAAGCAGGGCGCCCTCACCATGCAGCAGGGCGGCGGTGTCGGCTACGACTTTTCCACCCTGCGTCCCGCCGGCACACTGACCCACCGTGCCGGCACCATCGCCTCCGGCCCGGTATCCTTCATGCGCATCTGGGACAGCATGTGCGCCACTTTGCTGTCCACCGGCGCCCGGCGCGGCGCCATGATGGCAACGCTGCGTTGCGATCACCCCGACATCGAGCAGTTCATCGCCGCCAAGCAGGACGCGCGCGAGCTGCGCCACTTCAACCTGTCGGTGCTGGCCAGCGACGCCTTCATGCGGGCGGTGGAGGAGGACGACGACTGGCCGCTGCTGTTTCCCGCCGCCGCGCTGGACGATGACGAAGGCGAGATCGTGATGCGTGATTGGCCCGGCTGTGCAGGAGAGGTTCCCTGCCGCGTCATCCGGCGCCTTCCGGCACGACAGCTGTGGCAGAGGATCATGCGCGCCACCTACGACTATGCCGAACCCGGCGTCCTGTTCATCGATCGCATCAACCGCGAAAACAACCTCCACTACCGCGAGCGCATCAGTGCGACCAACCCTTGCGTTACCGCCGATACCTGGGTGCACACTTTGAATGGGCCGCGTCTGGTAGCGGAGCTGGTCGGATCGCCGTTTGTTGCACGGGTCGATTCCAAAGCATACCCATCGGCCATGGCAGGCTTTTTCGCCACGGGGACAAAGGCGGTATTTCTGCTTCGTAGCCGTGAGGGCCATACGTTGCGGCTGACCGCAGATCATCCAATACGCAAGGTAACCCGCATGACACGCAGGCGACGTGACGATGAGTGGGTACGGCTTGACGAATTGCGCAAGGGTGACAAGGTAGTGGTGCATAACCACAGGGGGGCGGCGGTTTGGCCTGGCCGCTATGGTGCGGACGAAGGCTATCTGATGGGCCTATTGGTAGGTGACGGCACTTTCAGCGAAGGTGTTGCCGAATTGCGCGTCTGGCCAGCGAATGAACAGGTCAATGCTCCTGACGGCGCCTGCGGTGTTGCGGCTGTGCTTGAGCACGTTGAGGCCATCGTTGCCCGACTGCCTCAGCGCAAGGATTTCACCGGTTGGCGCAGGGGATCGGCAGGATACCGTTATCTGCGGCTCGCCGCGATAACCCGTATTGCGAAGACATTGGATATATGCCCCGGGCAGAAGACGGTTACGCCTGCCGTTCAGCGCTGCTCCAGCGGGTTTTACCAGGGATTTCTGCGCGGCCTGTTTGATGCGGACGGCTCTGTGCAGGGTAGTCAGGATAAGGGTGCCAGTGTGCGTCTGGCACAAAGCGATGTGCAAATGCTGGTCGCCGTGCAGCGAATGCTGCTGCGCCTCGGTATTGCCAGCACCATGTATTGCGATCGCCGTGTCACGGGTCCGCGTGTGCTTACGGACGGCAAGGGAGGAAAGCGTGAGTATTTATGCCGCGCCGATCATGAACTGACAATAGCTGGTGATAACCTCGCAGTTTTTTCGGAAATGATTGGCTTTACCGACGCAGCCAAGGCCGCGCGCCTACAGTCCGCACTGGGTCGTTACCGCCGTGCGCTCAATCGTGAGCGCTTTGTCGCCACCATCGAATCCATTGAGCCCGATGGTGATGAGACCGTGTTCGATGTTCAAATCCCCGGGATCAATGCCTTCGACGCCAACGGGTTATATGTACACAATTGCGGCGAGATCCCGCTGCCGCCTTATGGCGCCTGCGATCTCGGCTCGGTCAATCTCACCCGCTTCGTGCGCGAGCCATTCACCGACGCCGCATGTCTGGATATCGACGGCGTGCGCGCCACCGTACAGACGGCGGTGCGCCTGATGGACAACGTCATTGACGCCTCGCGCTTCCCCCTGCCGCAGCAGGAAGAGCAGGCGCGCGGCACGCGCCGCATCGGCCTCGGCCTCACCGGACTGGCCGATGTGCTGATCACGCTGGGCTTGCGTTATGACAGTGACGCCGGCCGACTCTATGCGAAAGAACTGATGGAACAAGTGCGTGACGCCGCTTACCGCACCTCCGTCGCCCTGGCGAAGGAAAAGGGCGCCTTTCCCTTTTTCGACCGCGAGGCCTACCTGGCGGGGTCCTTCATCCGGCGCCTGCCCGCCGACATCCGCGACGGCATCGCCGCCCACGGCATCCGCAACAGCCATCTCACCGCCATTGCGCCCACCGGCACCATCAGCCTGCTGGCCGGCAACATCTCCAGCGGCCTGGAGCCGGTGTTCGACTGGTCGTACAGCCGCCGCCTGCTGGAGCGCGACGGCAGCTACGGCCACTATGAAGTGAGTGATTACGCCTGGCGCCTGTGGCGCGAACTGCACGGGGAGGTGCCGCTGCCGCCGCACTTTCTCACCGCCGCCCAGCTGGCGCCGCAGGACCATCTGGCCATGCAGGCCGCGCTGCAGCCCTGTGTGGACAGTGCCATCTCCAAGACCATCAACATCCCCGAGGATTTCCCCTTCGAGCAGTTCCAGTCCATCTATCGCGAGGCCCACCGCCTCGGCCTCAAGGGCTGTACCACCTTCCGCCCGAACCCAGTCACCGGCTCTGTACTGCAGGGACCGGGCCAGACAGCCTCCCATTGTTGTACCATCGAACGCGAGGCCGACTGAACCGTTGGCATGCTCGTGGGCCTGTGCCGGAATGTGATGCAGACCCCGTAAAGCTGCCGCAGGCGGGCCATCATGGAATAGAGTGGGTACCTGGGGTATCTCTTACACAGGCACTGCGCGAAGGGGACGACAATGAAATCCATGGCAGACGACAGAATGCAAAACAAGACGCAGCCATATCACCGTATTACCACTTGCTTACGTTCACTGGCGCTGATCGCCGCCTTGCTGGCGGCACACGGCGCCATGGCCCAGGACGAGGGAAAAATCTGGGAAGGCCTGTTCAACTACCAGCAGAAGATGGCCAATATCGGCAACGCCGAGGCGCAATACAAACTGGCCGAAATGTATGCCCAGGGCCAGGGCGTCCAGGCAGACCCCGCGGAGGCCCGGCGTTGGTACGAAGCCTCCGCCGCCCAGGGATATGAGCCGGCCCAGCGTAAGCTCGCCGCTCCGGCAGCGGGACAATCGTTGGTGAAGACCTCCGCTCCCGCCCCGGCCCCCGTGGCACCGCCGCCCGTCGCCGCCCCGGAGCCGGTCCAGCAGCCGGCCCCGCCGGCCGTCTCGCAGCAGGAACTGGCGCGTATGGAGCGCGAACGCAAACAGCTGGAACAGGAACTGGCGCGCAGCCGCGAGACCATGCGTCGCATGCAGGAGGAACAGGCCAGGAAAGATGCCGAGCTGAAAAAGGCCGAGGCGGAAAAAGACGAGGCCCGCCGCCGCCTTGCCGCCAAGGAGTTGCTGGAGGCGGAAATGAAGAAACTGCGCGAGACACCGGCAACTTTCGACTAGTAAACCCTGCCCCTTCGCCCCTCCCCCGATTACCGGGAGGGGGCTTTAGTCAAGTACCCCCAATTTCTCAATACCCACATTGACGCGGGTTGATACCCTGGGGGCGGTCCTCTCGGCTGAATCAGCTTATAATTGTTTTCTATAGTGAATAATGAATCATGGTTACGCAGCAAATTTGTACTGTGCCGTGAACTGCCGCAGCGAGACTCAATAACGGAAAAGTCATGGAGGGTCGGGTGAGGTTTCCTCTTCTAATTTCATTGACGTTGCTGGTATCCGTGATCATTGGTTGTGGCAGTGGCAGTGGCAGTGGAGGCGATGGTGGCGGATCGAGCACCACTTCGACCATCGCGGTAAGTTGGATTGAAAACAGCGAGAGCGGTGTCAATAGTGCAGGTGGCGGCTACAAGGTCTATCACAGCACCACATCCGGATTCAGCGTTTCCGGTGCAGGTTTTGTCGATGTCCCCTACGTCTCCGGACCGATTGCGCCCACCACCGCCAATCTGTCGCTGGCCACAGGCACCCACTACATCAAGGTGGTGGCCTATTCGGCGCTGAATCCGTCGGGTAGCCCGGCGTCGACCCAGATCGCCGTTACCGTTCCTTGATTTCCGGCTAGTGTTAGCGCAATGAACAACAAATACCCCGTGTGGTTCCTGGTCGTTCTGGCGTTGGGCTTTTCCGCGTCAGCGGCGCAAAAAGCCGCGCCGGGGGTCAGCGATGGCGCTGCGGAATATGTAGCGGGCGAACTGCTGGTGAAGTTCAAGCCGCAGTCCGATACGGCGGTGCAGGGCAGCTTCATGGCCGAGCTCAATGCCCGCGGCCACAAGGCATTGTCCCGCAGCCGGGTGCACAAAGTCACCCTGCCGCAAGGAGCCGATGCCCGGAGCGTGGCGGAATTGTACGCGGCCGATCCGCGCATCGAGTACGCCCAGCCCAATTACATCTATCACACCATGGCAACGGTTCCCGACGATATCGATTACGGCAAGCTGTGGGGGCTGAAGAACACCGGCCAGACACTCGCCTCGCCGGTCTACGGCAGCAACAATCCCGGTATCGCAGGCTACGACATGGACGCCGAAGCTGCATGGGACCTGCAGACCGACTGCCGCGGCGTTATCGTTGCGGTGGTCGATACCGGCGTCAATTACACCCACGAAGATCTGATTGCGAACATGTGGGATGGTGGCGTCACCTATCCCAATCACGGCTATGACTTCGTGGACACCGATAACGATCCCGTCCCCAGCGACGGCGAGAGTCATGGCACCCACGTCGCCGGCACCATCGCTGCCGTCGGCAACAATGCGACGGGAACCACCGGAGTCTGCTGGCAGGCTGAAATCATGAGTGTGCGCGTGCTGGGTGCCGGCGGTTCGGGTACGACTGATGATATTGCGCAGGGTGTGGATTTTGCTGTTGCGCAAGGTGCCAGGGTGATCAATATGAGCCTGGGCGGCGGGTCCTTCGACCATACGTTTTCCGATGCGATTGCCGATGCGCGCACGGCCGGCGTCGTGGTCGTGGTTGCGGCCGGCAACGGCGGCGCCGATGGTGTAGGCGACAATAACGACCTGACGCCGCAGTATCCGTGTTCCTACACCCACGACAACATCATCTGCGTCGCGGCCCTGGATCAGAGCTACGCACTGGCGAGCTTCTCCAACTACGGCGCGACCAGCGTCGATGTGGGGGCACCAGGGGTCAATGTGCAAAGCTCCATCGCCGGAACGACCACCTCGGATAATTTTTCAGTGGGCTGGACTCTCGGCGGCGACTGGGCCGTCAGTGGCGTGGACTACTGGTGTGGCAGCGCTTCATCGCTGGTGAATCCAGCTGACTATTGCGAGGAGTTGGGTGGGTATTACGCGCCGAACGCGAACGATGCTGTCTACAAGACGTTCGACCTGGGCGCCGCGGGCCTGCTGGGGGCTGGAGTGACTGCGTATGTGGATTATTACATGGATGTGACAGATAGCCTGTCGTTCGGCGTTCAATCAACCGGGGGAGATCCCTTTGCGGGAGGGACGATGGTGAGAATCAACAGCGACCAGAACAACGAAGTTGTGCTGGGTGCTGTGGTGGCCTATGACTTGACGCAAAGCAGTTGCCTGACAGCAAACTGCTCGATCGGTGTCCGCTTGGTGTCGGATGCGAGCAATCACAGCTATGGAGCACGCGTCTATGGTTTCGAGATAAACAAGAGCATATCCGGCGCCGATACCTACGCTCTTTACAACGGCACCTCCATGGCAACCCCCCACGTCGCCGGTCTCGCTGCCATGATTTGGTCCTATAATCCGGCCTATGCGTATGACGATGTGGTCAGCTCGGTGAAAAGCAGCGGTGATGCCGTGGCGGCGCTGTACGGCAAGAGCAGCAGCGGCCGCGCGGTGGATGCCTACAAGGCTCTGCAATATATCCAGGCCCCGACCGGTGTAACTGCGGTTGTAGTGCCTTGACAGGCGGTAGTCATGAGTAGGTTGATACGTATTTCATTGGCAGCAATGCTGATCCTGACCATCATGGCGTGTGCGCAGACCCGTGCCGAACCTGAAGGCCACCTGCCGTCCAATGCCCAGGAGAATCGTATGCCCGGTGAATACCTGGTGGGTCTGGTGGCCGGCGCCGATCCGGTGGTGGTGCGCAAGCTGTTCGCCGCCTATGGCGTGGCGGAGTGGCGACACATCCGCAAGGACACCTACCTGGTGCGCCTGCAAAACGATCCCGGTACGGAGGCAATGGCGCGGCTGGCGCAGGAAACCGCGGCAGTGCGCTACGTGGAGGCCAACCGGGTTTATACCACTCAGTAAGCGGTACCATGTCGCCGACAGACACACGGCGAAATGAAATGGGGCGTTGTGCGCATGAGCCTGCGCACAACGCCTTTTTTATGCGTCGGTGAGTTTCTCCACCAGCCGCTTGGCCAGCGGCAGCACCAGCAGGATGGTGGGGAAGGCGATGGCGAAGGCCATGACGAAGGCGCGCAGCCACAAGGCGATGAAGTTGGCGGGCACGCCGACGTTGATGGCGGTGACGACGCCGCTCATCAGGAAGGACATGTACAGCGAGGTGAAGAAGGCCAGCAGGCGCGGCGCGTGGCGGGGATCGATGAGCGGCACTATTTCGGGCTCAACTGGGCGACGGATTCCGGGGCGAGAAA
>PGZL01000051.1:0-940 GCA_002840095.1 Gammaproteobacteria bacterium HGW-Gammaproteobacteria-1
AACTGCCATGAATCTACGCGAGAAGGAAAGCCGGCGGGTGGCAGATGCACTTCGAAATACTGGGTTGAAGGTCAACAGTATTTTCGATCTCGTAACTTCGCGTAGCTCCTACAAGGAAGCTATCCCCGTGCTGATCGAGTTGCTACCAACGATCTCGGATAACTGGATCAAGGAGGGCGTGGTTCGGGCATTAACAGTGAAAGAAGCTGTCGGTGAGGACGTTAGTCGCGCGATGATCCGCGAGTTTGAGGCGATCAGCCCCTCTGCACCGCCTTCCGAGCAGGCGCTGAAATGGGCGATTGCGAATACACTTTCAGTAGTTGCTCGTGATTCTGTATTCGAGAAAGTAGCTGCGCTTGCCCGTGACAAGCAGCACGGCAAGGCGCGTGAAATGCTTGCAGTAGCGCTTGGCAATATGAAAGACCTGCGGGCAATCGATGTGCTCGTGGTACTTCTAAACGATGACGAAGTTGCAGGGCATGCTCTTATTGCGCTCGGCAAGCTGAAGGCCGTGAAAGCGAAGCCGGCGATCAAGCGTTTTCTCGATCATCCGAAGCCATGGGTTCGGAAGGAGGCAGAACGTGCGCTGAAGAAGATTGAGAAGGCGAAATTGGCGAAATTGGGGTCGGAGTCAAATTAAACGATGATGCACGCGCACCGCCGCCCTGATCGCCCTTCCTGATTAGCGCTGATCTTCAGCAGAGACGTGAGCGATTCCAACAAAATGTATTGATTTCATAGTGTTACACTGATCTCATTGCTCCAGACGATTCCTTGCTCTGTCAGGCTCGGTGCCGCTATGCTGAAGATCAGCGCTAATCAGGTCGCCCTTTGTACCGACGTCGGCGACGCACATCCTGGGTGTGGCGGGGAAGTTGCAGCGCGCCGGTGTTCACCCGCATCACCGGTTTTGATCTGGTCGGCCGGCCGTTGGGCAAGA
>PGZL01000051.1:1022-3561 GCA_002840095.1 Gammaproteobacteria bacterium HGW-Gammaproteobacteria-1
GTGCGGCAATGTCGGTGGCGTGTGTCTGGACATGAGCCGATCGCAGGACAGCCTGGGCCGCTTCGTGCGCACGCTGGATGCGCAGGGCGGCCTCACCCGCACCTGGGCCGATGGCAGCGGCAACGTGGTGGCGTTGCAGGATGTCGCCGGCAGCACCATTCGGGCGACGTACAACGCCCTAGGCCAGCGCATCGCGGTGAACGACCCCAATCAGGGCAGCTCCAACTTCAGCTACAACGCCCTTGGCGAGGTGCTGAGCAGCACCGACGGCCGTGGCATCAGTACCAGCAACAGTTATGACAAACTCGGCCGCTTGATCGGCCGCAGCGCCAGCGTGGATGTCGACGGCAACGGCAGTGCCGACAGCGTGCTCGATCAATGGACGTACGACCCGGTGGGCGCCGCCGGCGCCCTGCAATCGAGCCAGCGCACCCTTGCCGGCGTGCTCGAGCGCAGCGAGCAGCACAGCTACGACCTCCACGGCCGTCGCCTCCAGACCGACACCACCCAGGCGGTGTTGCTGGGCGAGCCGCGGGTCTACACCCAGCGCTTTGCCTACGACGCCAGCTACGGCCGCCTCAAGGCGCGCAGCCTGCCGCACCTCACTACCGCCAGCGGCGAGGTGATCTGGACCCGCTACAGCGCCTACGGCCAGCCGACCCGCGAGAGCGACGGCCGCACCGGGGTCGACTACCGCCAGATCACCGCGGTCGACGCCAGCGGCCAGCCGACCCAGGAACTGCTGGGCGGACACTGGTAATCGAGCACTGGCCGGCGCGAAGCCACGGGCTCAGTGACCGGCGTCGGTCACCGCTTCGACGGCGCACTCCAGCGCCGCATCGACTACCGCTATGACGTCTACGGCAACCTGACCGAACAAGCGCTCGACGGCGGTGCGGTGATCGAGAGCCTGCACTACGACAGCCTGCATCGGCTCACCCAAACCAGCCGCAGCGGTGCCAGCAGTGGGCAGGTCAACTACGGCTACGATGCCGCCGGCAACTTCCAATACAAGAGCGACTTCAGCACGGCATTAACCAACGCCTACGCCTACAGCGGCGGCGCCTGCGGCGGCGGCCCGAACGCGGTCAAATCGGTGCAGCTCAAGGCCGGCGGCAGCCGCAGCTACTGCTACGACGGTGCCGGTAACCTGATTTCCGACAACAGCGGCATGAGCCTGCGCTACGACGCCAGCCAGCGCCCCACCGTGATGCACCGCGGCACCGCCGACAGCCAGTTCCGCTACGGCCCGGACGGCGACAAGGCGCGCCAGTGGGGCAGCACCGGCCAGCGCCTGTACGTCGGCGGGATCGAAGACCGTCCCGACACCAACGAAACCGAGAGCTACCTCGGCGACTACGCCCTGATCCAGACCAGCCCCAGTGGCCGCAAAGTGCAGTACCTGCTGCGCGATCGCCTCGGCAGCGTGATCGGCGTCGCCGACGACGCCGGCGCGGTGGAATGGCGCGGATTCGATGCATTCGGCGCGCCACGATCAGGCAACTGGGCCGACAAGAGCCCGAACATCCTCGGCCCGAACGCGCAGACTGCACACGGCTTTACCCAACACGAACACCTCGACGGCCTGGGCCTGATCCACATGAACGGCCGGGTGTACGATTACGCCCTCGGCCGCTTTCTCGGCGTCGACCCGTTTATCCAGTTCCCCGGCAACAGCGGGACGGATCCGACGGGGTATGTCGTCCGCGACCAGCGCTCGATTTGCTTCCGCTCGCCAGGGAGTTGCCCAAATGTGCAAGGCGCGGAAGACAATGCTTCCCGCAAGGTGGAGTCCAAGCAACGCAACGGCAAGTCGTCGGGGCAGAAGTCTGCGGGTGCGCAGGGGTCGAGTGGGGGTGATGCGAGCGATACGGGGTCGCCCGATGGGCGCGATAATGCATCATCGGGGAAGGGATACTTTGGGAAAGCAGCTGATGCGTTCGTCGGCGTATTTAAGGGCATCGTCGATAATTACATTCTCCAGGCTGCCGCGCTGAGCGGAAATCCCGCGGCAGTTGCCGAACTACAAGCCCGAGCCGAAGAAGACGACTTTGTGGCCGGATTTCGAGCCGGCGTGGCCATCGTAGACGATGCGCGGGAAGGTGGACCGAAAGCTGTTGGAACGGGAGCGGCGCTGGCGCTTACTGCTGTCGTTGGTGGGCGCGCTGCAGTCGCGGAAGGTGCCCCAACGGGTGCAACGAGATTCACACAGACGACCGCATCTCCATTTCTTAGAAACGGCCCGTTCGCAGGCAGATCAATCGGTGATGTCGCTGCTGGGTTGCGATCAGGCTTAATAAAACCGAGTGACCTTCCTGTTGATGTGATCGTTCGAAATGGTGAAACCTTGGCGCTCAATTCACGGTCACTGCTTGCGCTGAGACGTGCTGGGATTGACCAGAGTGAAATAGTGTTTCGAAACGTCACTGGCAATCCGACCTCCTGATTAGCGCCATATCTCAGCCAGCGTCGCAGCTGGTGAGACAGGCGAGCGGTAGGGTGAGTACTCCCGTCGTTGCGGAGCGCTGGTCATGGCCAT
>PGZL01000052.1 GCA_002840095.1 Gammaproteobacteria bacterium HGW-Gammaproteobacteria-1
GTGCGGCTGGCTGCCGCCATCGTCGCGCGTCACCGAGGTCCAGAACGGCAGCTCGTCGCCGTAGTAATCCGAGTCGTAGGCAAAGCCGCCGTGCTCGACCACCAGGCGCCGGGTGTTGGGGCTGTCGCGGCCGGTGTACCAGCCCAGCGGGGCGCTGCCGGTAAGTTCGCGGTGAATCTGCACCGCCCGCGCCATGTGCTCGCGTTCAACCTCGGGTGCGATGTTCTGGTAATGGATCCAGCGCCAGCCATGCGCGGCGATCTCGTGGCCGGCATCGATGCAGGCGCGGGTGAGTTCGGGATTGCGCTGCATCGCCATCGCCACCGCGAACACGGTCAGCGGCAGGCCGCGACGCTGAAATTCGTCGAGTATGCGCCAAGCACCAACCCGGCTTCCGTATTCGTAGATCGACTCCATGCTCAGGTGCCGATCCGGATAACTGGCAGCACCAATGATTTCGGACAGAAACTGCTCGCTGCCTGCATCGCCATGCAGCACGCAGTTTTCGCCGCCTTCTTCCAGGTTCAGTACGAACTGCACCGCCACCCGCGCCTGGCCCGGCCAATCGGCGAAAGGCGGGGTTTGGCCGTAGCCGGTGAGGTCGCGCGGGTAATCAGGTGTTGCTGGCATCGAGGCGGTGCTTCTGGCGGGGCAATGCGCCAGTGTCGCCAATGCGCCGCCGTTTGCGCAAGCGCTACGGATGCAAACGTGCGATGGGTTACGGGCGCTTACCCACCACCAGCAACAGCCCGCCAGCAATGATTGCCGCTACTCCGGCCCACAGTGGCACGTTGACGCGTTCTTTTTCGGCCACGCTCATATGCAGTGGCCCGATGTCGGCGTGGTGGGTTTCGCTGGTGTAGCTGAAGCCGCCGTAGGCCAGCGCGAGAGCGCCGAGCACGATCAATGCCAGTGCAACAACTTTCAGTGCGTTCATTGCGGTGTTCCTCGGTGGCTATAGTCAATGGCTGGTGGTGCAGCTACAGGCGCCGGCCCTGAATGACGCGGATCAATACCACGACGATCGCGACGACCAACAGGATATGGATGAACCCACCCAGCGAGTAAGACGTCACCAGGCCCAGCGCCCACAGGATCAGCAGGATGATTGCAATGGTTTCCAACATGAGAATATCTCCGGGTTCAACTGCGTGGATTCGCACAGTGCAAGGATGGATCAGCTGTGGCTGCTCGTCGGTGTGTTGCCGAACATAGCTGTCGTTGTGGTGGTGCGTTACGCGTTGAGAAACTCGACAAGGTGATCGCTCACCTCATCGGCACGCTCTTCCATCAGCCAGTGCTCAGCCTGCTTAATCCAAACCAGGCGCGAATTGGGAAGGGTCTGGTGCAATAAAGTGGCGTATATGGGTTTCTGGAACTCGTCGTTTTCAGCCCAGGGCCTGCCCCAGACTTGATCTGGGGCGCGTTCCCATAAAAGCACCTTACGGCGCGTTTGGTGGTTTGCCATTCGCGGCTGTCGGCGACGTTTCCGGCGCGGGTGCCCAGCGCAGCGGCACCCGGATGGGTGCGGTCGGGTCAACTAGTCCGGTGCGTTGAGTCTGCACCCGAGGCACGTTATCGCGGCCAGGCAGCCACGCCATCCGCATGAGTCCGGTGAATGCGTCGAACATGAGACGAGCCCCTGTAGCCATCGGTCGGTGTCACGCCAGAAGCAAGGCGCAAGGAATTGACGCCACTGTGCGGTGTCGAACATACCTGCGTGCCCCGATGAATTATCCTGAACGGGATATTCCACTAGCACCCCGCCAATTCACTACGGCCATTGCTGGCCGACGCGAGGGAGATCAGCGCATGCAAAAAATATGGTGCTCGAAGCGCTGCCTGCTGCCGTGCGCGATCGATTGAATCCGCACCTGGAGCGAGTGCCGCTGGCATTGGGCGATGTGCTTTACGAATCCGGCGATACCATGCGCCATGTCTACTTTCCCATCGATGCCATCGTGTCGTTATTGTATGTGATGGAGAACGGCGCATTCGGTGAGATTGCGGTCGTGGGCTACGAGGGCGTGGTCGGCATTGCCCTGTTCGTGGGCGGCGAGAGCACCCCGAGCCTGGTGCTGGTGCAAAGCGCCGGCAACACGTGGCGTCTGCCCGGGCAAGTGCTCAAGGACGAGTTTCACCGCCATACCGAGTTGCAGTTTCTGCTGCTGCGCTATACCCAGGCATTGATTACCCAGATGGCGCAGACGACGGTATGCAATCGCCATCGCTCGATCGATCAGCAGTTGTGTCGCTGGTTGCTGCTGTCGCTGGATCGGCTGTCTGGCAGTCAACTGGCGATGACGCAGGAACTGATCGCGAACATGTTGGGGGTGCGCCGAGAGGGTGTTACCGAAGCGGCCGGAAAGCTGCAAAAGGCCGGGCTGATCGACTACAGCCGCGGCCTGATCACGGTGCTCGATCGCCCCGGTCTGGAACACCGCTGTTGCGAGTGTTATGCGGTG
>PGZL01000010.1:0-142871 GCA_002840095.1 Gammaproteobacteria bacterium HGW-Gammaproteobacteria-1
GGTGATGCCGGGCGACAACGTCAACATGAAGGTATCGCTGATTTCTCCCATCGCAATGGAAGAAGGTCTGCGCTTTGCAATCCGCGAAGGTGGCCGTACCGTCGGCGCCGGCGTGGTTGCCAAGATCATCGAGTAATAGAGCCATGGCAAACCAGAAAATTCGTATCCGCCTCAAGGCGTTCGACCATCGCCTGATCGACCAGTCGGCCAAGGAAATCGTCGATACCGCCAAGCGTACCGGCGCGCAGGTCAAGGGCCCGATCCCGCTGCCGACCAAGAACGAGCGCTTTACCGTTCTGGTTTCGCCGCACGTCAACAAGGATGCGCGTGATCAGTACGAACTGCGCACCCACAAGCGGATGATGGAAATCGTCGACCCCACGGACAAGACGGTCGACGCGCTGATGAAGCTCGACCTGGCTGCCGGTGTAGACGTACAGATCAAGCTGAGCTGACGCGGTGGGCCGGCACTTTGCCGGCCCCCGTTACCTGGAAACGGTACCGGTCAATCGTAATCGGTACAGATAGAGGTTATAACAATGGCAATAGGTGTTATTGGACGCAAAGCCGGGATGACCCGCGTCTTCATGGAAGACGGTGTCAGTGTCCCGGTCACCGTGATTGAGATCGAGCCCAATCGCGTTACCCAAATCAAGACTCTCGAAACCGACGGTTACCGCGCAGTTCAGGTTACCGTGGGTTCCCGTCGTGCCGTGCGTGTCACCAAGCCGATGGCTGGCCATTTTGCCGCCGCCGGTGTCGAGGCTGGCCGCACGCTCTCCGAGTTCCGCCTGAATGAAGGCGAAGGTGCTGAACTGGCTGCCGGTGCTGAGATCAAGGTCGATATTTTTACCGTCGGCCAGAACGTGGACGTGACCGGTACCTCCATCGGTAAGGGTTACGCCGGTTCCGTGAAGCGTCACCACTTCCGCACCCAGGACGCCACCCACGGCAACTCCCGCTCCCATCGTGTTCCCGGTTCCATCGGCCAGAACCAGACCCCCGGTCGCGTGTTCAAGGGCAAGAAGATGACCGGCCACCTGGGTAATGTGCGCCGCACCGTCCAGAGCCTGGAAGTGGTTCGGGTGGATGCCGAGCGCAATCTGCTGCTGGTCAAGGGTGCCGTGCCGGGGCCCAAGGGCTGCGACGTCATCGTCAATGCCAGTGTGAAGGGCTAAGGGGGTTAGACAATGGAAATCAAATTGACAACTCCGACTGGCCGCGCGTCCACCAAGTCCGTCGAAGTTTCGGACCTGATGTTCGGTCAGGATTTTAACGAAGCGCTGGTGCATCAGGTCGTAACCGCCTATATGGCGGGTGGTCGTTCCGGCACCAAGGCACAGAAGACCCGTGCGGAAGTGCGCCACACCACCACCAAGCCCTGGCGCCAGAAGGGCACCGGCCGTGCTCGTGCCGGTACCTCCGCGAGCCCGCTGTGGCGTGGCGGCGGCAAGGTGTTCGCGGCCAAGCCCCGCGACTTCAGCCAGAAGGTGAACAAGAAGATGTACCGCGCTGCGCTGCGCTCGATCATGTCCGAGCTGGTGCGTCAGGAGCGTCTGGTGGTCGTCGACAAGTTCGACGTCGAGGCGCCGAAGACCAAGCAACTGGTCGAGAAGCTGAAGGGCATGGGGCTCAACAGCGCGCTGATCGTGACTGAGGATCTGGCCGACAATCTGTACCTGTCGGCGCGGAATCTGCACGACGTCGGTGTCTGCATGGCACGCCATGTCGATCCGGTCAGCCTGGTGGGCTTCGAAAAGGTGCTGATCACCGTACCGGCACTTAAGCAGGTAGAGGAGATGCTGGCATGAACCAGGAACGTCTGTTGAAAGTATTGCTGGCTCCGCATCTGTCGGAGAAGAGCAGCATCATCGCCGATGCCAATAACCAGTATGTGTTCCGCGTTGTGAGCGATGCCAGCAAGCCTGAAATCAAGGCTGCCGTTGAACATCTGTTCAGTGTCAACGTCGACGCCGTGCGTGTCAGCACCGTGAAGGGCAAGGTCAAGCGCTTTGGCCAGCGGTCCGGTCAGCGTGGTGATTGGAAGAAGGCGTACGTCACCCTGAAGGAAGGTCAGCAGATCTCCTTCATGGGTGGGGAATAACGGTTGAAGGACGTCGAAAATGGCTATTGTTAAACTCAAACCGACCTCCCCCGGACGCCGCTTTGTCGTCAAGGTGGTGACCCCCGATCTGCACAAGGGTGCGCCGCATGCGCCTTTGCTGGAGAAGAAATCCAAGCAGGGCGGCCGTAACAACGCCGGCCGTATCACCACCCGGCATCAGGGTGGTGGTCATAAGCAGCACTATCGCGTGATTGATTTCAAGCGTAACAAGGACGGTATCGTAGGTACTGTCGAGCGCCTGGAATACGATCCGAATCGTACTTCGCATATCGCCCTGATCAAGTACACCGACGGCGAGCGTCGCTACATTATCGCGCCGCGCGGTCTGGTTGCCGGTGACGAGGTGATGTCCGGTACTGCCGCACCGATCAAGGCTGGCAACTGCCTGCCGCTGCGCAACATTCCTGTCGGTAGCACGGTGCACTGCATCGAGCTCAAGCCCGGCAAGGGTGCGCAGATTGCCCGCTCCGCCGGCGCCGCCGTGCAGCTTGTGGCCCGTGAAGGCGGCTACGCTACACTGCGTCTGCGCTCCGGCGAGATGCGCAAGGTGCACGCCGAATGCCGCGCCACTATCGGCGAAGTCGGCAACAGCGAGCACAACCTGCGCAAACTGGGCAAGGCCGGCGCCAAGCGCTGGCTGGGCGTACGCCCGACGGTGCGCGGTGTGGTCATGAACCCGGTCGACCATCCGCACGGTGGTGGCGAAGGCCGCACTTCCGGTGGCCGTCACCCCTGTACGCCTTGGGGTGTTCCGACCAAGGGTTACAAGACCCGCAACAACAAACGTACGGACGGCATGATTGTGCGCCGCCGTAACCAGAAATAACGGAAGAGGGCAACTGTAATGCCGCGTTCTGTAAAAAAGGGCCCTTTCATCGACCACCATCTGGCAAAGAAGGTCGAGCAGGCCGTCGCCAGCAATGTCAAAAAGCCGATCAAGACCTGGTCCCGCCGTTCCATGGTCCTGCCGGACATGGTCGGGCTGACCATAGCGATCCATAACGGCCGTCAGCACGTGCCGGTGATGGTTACCGACAACATGGTCGGCCACAAGCTGGGCGAGTTTGCGCCGACGCGCACCTTCCGCGGCCATGCGGCCGACAAGAAGGCGAAGAGATAAGGGGTGATGACGATGGAAGTGGCAGCAAAATTGCGCTACGCGCGGATTTCGCCGCAGAAGTGCCGCCTGGTCGCCGACCTGATTCGTGGCATGCCGGTGGAACGAGCCCTGCAGACGCTGACCTTCAGCCAGAAGAAGGCCGCGGAAATGGTGAAGAAGGTTCTCGAATCGGCGATTGCCAATGCCGAGCACAACGAGGGCGCGGACATTGATGAACTCAAGGTGTCCAAGATCTACGTTGATGAAGGGCCGACTCTCAAGCGGATGCATGCGCGCGCCAAGGGCCGTGGCAACCGGATCAGCAAGCGTACCAGTCACATCACTGTGATGGTCGCGGAAAAGAAATAGAGAGGCAGCAATGGGACACAAAGTTCACCCGACCGGAATCCGCCTTGGCATCACCAAGGACTGGACCTCCAAGTGGTACGCCGATAGCAAGAACTTCCCTGAGTTTCTGCATATGGACCTCAAGGTACGCGAGTTCCTGCAGAAGAAGCTGGCTCAGGCATCGATCAGCCGCGTGCAGATCGAGCGACCGGCGCGCAACGCCCGTATTACCATTCACACCGCCCGTCCGGGCCTGGTGATTGGCAAGAAGGGCGAGGACATCGAGCGTCTGCGCCAGGAAGTCTCCGAGATGATGAAGGTGCCCGTGCACATCAACATTGAGGAAGTGCGCAAGCCCGAACTCGACGCGACGCTGGTGGCGCAGAGCATTGCCCAGCAGCTGGAGCGCCGCATCATGTTCCGCCGCGCCATGAAGCGCGCCGTGCAGAACGCCATGCGACTGGGTGCTCTGGGTGTGAAGATCAACGTCGGCGGCCGTCTGAACGGTGCCGAAATCGCCCGTAGCGAATGGGTGCGTGAGGGGCGTGTACCCCTGCACACCCTGCGTGCTGATATCGATTACGGCGTCGCCGAAGCCAACACCACCTACGGTGTAATCGGCGTCAAGGTATGGATCTTCAAGGGTGAAGTGTTTGACCGCGGCGAAGCCGCTGGCGCGACGGCCGAAAAGGCCGCGGCCAACTGATTTGAGGAGTAGGGAAGATGCTTCAGCCCAAACGCACAAAGTTCCGTAAGCAGCATAAGGGCCGCAACCGCGGTCTGGCGAACAGCGGCAATAAGGTGAGCTTCGGCGAGTTCGGCCTCAAGAGTGTCGAGCGAGGCCGTCTCACGGCGCGCCAGATCGAGGCTGCCCGTCGTGCCATGACCCGCCACGTCAAGCGCGGCGGCAAGATCTGGATCCGTGTGTTCCCGGACAAGCCGATTACCCAGAAGCCCCTGGAAGTACGTATGGGTAACGGTAAGGGCAACGTGGAATACTGGGTAGCCCAGATTCAGCCCGGCAAGATGCTGTATGAAATGGAAGGGGTAGGTGAGGATATCGCCCGTGAGGCGTTCCGTCTGGCTGCTGCCAAGCTGCCCCTGAAGACCGCATTTGTAACCCGTACGGTGCTGTGATGAAAGCTAATGAAATCAGGCAGAAGGGCGTCGAGGAGCTGAACCAGGAGTTGCTCGGCCTGCTGCGCGAGCAGTTTAACCTGCGTATGCAGAAGGGAACCGGGCAGCTGTCCCAGCCGCACCGCGTCAAGGCAGTGCGCCGTGACATCGCCCGGATCAAGACCATTCTGGAACAGAAGGCAGGTAAGGCAGAATGAGCGACGAAAACAAGCTGACGCGCACCGTGACCGGTCGTGTCACCAGCGACAAGATGGACAAGACCATTACCGTCCTGATCGAGCGGCGCGTCAAGCACCCGATCTACGGTAAGTATGTAAAGCGTTCCACCAAGCTGCATGCCCATGACGAGCAGAACGAGTGCAAGGAAGGGGATGTTGTGACCATCGAGGAGTGCCGTCCGCTCTCCAAGAGCAAGGCCTGGCGCCTGGTCAAGGTGGTAGAGAAGGCTAGCTGATCGACTGATAACCCGTCATTCTGCCGGAAAAGGGCCGGCGCCAGTCCCCAGATGAAAAACTGTTTGGGCTTGGCGCCGTTTGGTGTTAAGATGCCGCCCCTTTACACTCCGGCCAGTATGATTGTGTGGAGACACAACCATGATACAGATGCAGACAAAACTGGATGTGGCCGACAACAGCGGCGCCCGTGTCGTCCAGTGCATCAAGGTGCTGGGCGGTTCGCACCGCCGGTACGCCAATATTGGCGACGTAATTAAGGTAAGCATCAAGGAAGCCATCCCCCGTGGCAAGGTCAAGAAGGGGGAGGTTTACAACGCCGTCGTAGTACGTACCGCCAAGGGCGTGCGTCGTGCCGACGGTTCCCTGATTCGATTCGACGGCAACGCTGCCGTGCTGCTGAACAACAAGCTTGAGCCGATCGGAACCCGTATTTTTGGGCCCGTGACCCGCGAGCTGCGTGGCGAGCGTTTTATGAAGATCGTGTCTCTGGCACCTGAGGTGCTGTAAGGCAGAGAGTAAAAAAAGATGCGCAAGATTAAGAAAGGTGACGAAGTAGTCGTCCTGACCGGTAGGGACAAGGGGCGTCGCGGCAATGTCCTGCGCGTTCTGCCGACCGATCGCGTTGTGGTCGAAGGCGTGAACATGGTCAAGAAGCATCAGAAGCCCAACCCTCTCAAGGGCGCTCCTGGTGGCATCGTTGAGCAGGAGACCTCCATCCACGTGTCGAACGTGGCGCTGTTCAACAGCGCGACGGGCAAGGCCGACCGGGTTGGGATCAAGGCTCTTGAGGACGGTCGTAAGGTACGTTACTTCAAGTCCAACGGCGAAGTCGTGGACGCGTGAGTCGGGTAGGCAATGATGGCTAGACTGAAGCAGTTTTATAGTGAGACGGTTGTACCGCAGCTGATGCAGGAGCGCGGTTACGCCAATGTCATGCAGGTGCCGCGCATCACCAAAATCACCCTTAACATGGGTGTGGGTGAGGCCGCTGCCGACAAGAAGGTTCTGGAGCATGCACTGGCGGACATGACCAAGATCGCCGGCCAGAAGCCCGTTGCGACCAAGGCCCGCAAGTCCGTCGCCGGTTTCAAGATTCGTGAAGGCTGGCCCATCGGCTGCAAGGTGACCCTGCGCGGCGAGCGTATGTACGAGTTCCTGGACCGCCTGATCAGCATCGCGATTCCCCGCGTACGTGACTTCCGCGGCGTGAGTGCCAAGTCTTTCGACGGCCAGGGCAATTACAGCATGGGCGTGAAGGAACAGATCATCTTTCCGGAAATCGATTACGACAAGATCGACACGCTGCGTGGTATGGATATCACCATTACCACTACTGCAACGAATGACGACGATGGTCGCGCACTGTTGCGTGCCTTCAATTTCCCGTTCAAGTCTTGAGGACTTAAGTCATGGCCAAGACCTCCATGAAGATGCGCGAGCTGAAGCGCGCCAAGCTGGTGGAAAAGTATGCAGCGAAGCGTGCCGATATCAAGGCCAGGCTGCAGAACCCTGAAGTCAGCCTGGAAGAGCGTGACGTCCTCCAGTTGCAGTTGCAGAAGATGCCGCGTGACGCCAGCCCGGTGCGCCAGCACAATCGCTGCAGCCTGACCGGTCGTCCGCACGGCTACTACCGCAAGTTTGGCCTTGGCCGCAACAAGCTGCGCGAAGCCACCATGCGTGGTGATGTGCCTGGCCTGCGCAAGGCCAGCTGGTAATCAATTTCTTAAACTAGGGATATCGATACAATGAGTATGACTGATCCGATAGCCGACATGCTGACTCGCATCCGCAACGCTCTGGGTGCGCAGAAGCAGGAGGTTTCGATTCCTTCTTCCAAGCTGAAGGTGAACATCGCCCAACTCCTCAAGGATGAAGGCTATATCACCGATTTCTCGGTTGATGCCGGTGCCGGCAAGCCGGTATTGAAGGTTGTCCTCAAGTACTATCAGGGCAAGCCGGTTATCGAGAACCTGCGTCGTGTCAGCCGTCCCGGTCTGCGCCAGTACAAGACCACGGGCGAGTTGCCCAAGGTTCGCGGCGGCCTGGGTATCGCTATTGTTTCCACTTCCGCCGGCCTGATGACCGACCGTGCCGCCCGCAAGGCCGGACACGGCGGCGAAGTCCTGTGCTTTGTCTCTTAAAGGTGGCGTGACATGGCAAGAATTCTCAATCCCGTTTCGATCCCTGCCGGTGTGCAGGTCGCGGTGGATGGTCAGGCGCTGAACATCAAGGGCGCAAAGGGTGCGGTGACGCACGTTGTGCGCGGCGATGTCGCCATCAAGCTGGAAGCCAACGAGCTGTTTTTCAGCCCGCAGACCCAGACCCCGGGCAACGTCGCGATGGTCGGTACGACCCGCGCGCTGATCAGCAATATCTTCCGTGGCCTGACCCAGGGTTTTGAGCGCAAGCTCGAACTGGTCGGCGTGGGCTATCGCGCCCAGGCCCAAGGCAAGACGCTGAATCTTACCCTTGGCTTCTCGCATCCGGTGAAGTACGACGCACCGGAAGGTATCACCATCGAGACGCCGAGCCAGACTGAAATCCTGGTGAAGGGTACCGACAAGCAAAAGGTAGGGCAGGTGGCCGCGGACATTCGCGCCTATCGTCCCCCCGAGCCCTACAAGGGCAAGGGTATCAAGTACGCGGGTGAGAAAATCATCCGCAAAGAGGCCAAAAAGAAGTAGGGTCTTAAGCTATGAACGACAAAAAAACTGCCCGTTTGCGCCGCGCCTTGCGTGCCCGTTCCAAGATTCGGGAACTGGGCGCATATCGCCTCTGTATTCACCGTACCCCGAGCCATATCTACGCGCAGGTCATCGCGCCCAATGGTTCCGAGGTCGTCGCCGCCGCCTCCACGTTGCAGGCGGAAATCAAGAGTGGGCTGAAGTCCACTGGCAACATCGAAGCCGCCGTCGCCGTAGGCAAGGCGGTTGCCGAGAAGGCCAAGGCCGCCGGTATTACTCAGGTAGCCTTTGACCGCGCTGGTTTCAAATATCATGGTCGAGTCAAGGCGTTGGCTGATGCCGCTCGTGAAAACGGTCTGGAATTCTAAGGGTTAGATTATGGCGGGATTTGACGTAACTCCGAGCAGCGATGGCCTGAACGAGAAGCTCATCGTGGTCAATCGCGTGTCCAAGACGGTCAAGGGCGGTCGCCAGTTCGCGTTCAGCGCGCTGACCGTGGTCGGCGACGGTCAGGGCAAGGTCGGCATTGGTACCGGCAAGGCGCGTGAAGTGCCTGCGGCCATTGCCAAGGCGATGGAAAAGGCGCGCAAGAACATGACCCAGGTGGCGGTTGCCAATGGCACCCTGCAGCACCCGGTAACTGCGCGGCACGGTGCGGCCAAGGTGTTCATGCAGCCCGCCTCCGAAGGTACCGGTATCATCGCCGGTGGCGCCATGCGTGCGGTGCTGGAAATGGCCGGGGTACACAACGTGCTGGCCAAGTGCATCGGCTCGAGCAACCCGAACAACGTGGTGCGCGCGACCATCAATGGCCTGGCTGCGATGACCTCCCCTGAGCAGGCTGCCGCCAAGCGTGGTAAGACGGTGAAGGAAATTCTGGAATAAGCCATGGCACAGAAGAATACGCTTAAAGTTACCCTGGTTCGCAGCCTGAACGGCCGCCTCGCCGCTCACAAGGCCTGCGCCGCCGGTCTGGGTCTGCGTCGCATGAACCAGACGGTGGAAGTTGAAGACACTCCGTGCACCCGCGGCATGATCAACAAGGTGTCTTACCTGTTGAAGGTTGAAGGAGCTTGAACATGCGCCTGAATACGCTTAAGCCCGGTGAAGGGTCCAAGAAGGTCGGCAAGCGCCTCGGTCGCGGCATTGGCTCCGGCCTCGGCAAGACCTCCGGTCGCGGTCACAAGGGTCAGAAGGCCCGTGCCGGCGGCTTCCACAAGGTCGGTTTCGAAGGCGGCCAGATGCCCCTGCAGCGTCGCCTGCCCAAGATTGGTTTCCGCTCTCTCAAGGCGGCCGCTACGGCTGAAGTGCGTCTGCACGAGCTGACCAAGGTCGAAGGCGACGTGGTCGACATGCTGTCGCTCAAGGCGGCAAACGTCATCGCCCAGGAAATTCTGCGCGTCAAGGTTATCGCCTCCGGCAAGGTCGAGAAAGCCATGACCGTCAAGGGCGTTGCTGTCACCAAGGGTGCCCGCGCCGCGATCGAAGCCGCTGGCGGTAAGGTCGAAGAATAGTGGGCGCCAGTCGTGCCGCACTGGCCGGTTCCCTCTCCGGAGGAAAGCTGACCGAACTCAAACAACGCCTCCTGTTTCTGCTGGGGGCGTTGTTGGTTTTTCGCATCGGTGCGCACATCCCGGTGCCGGGTATCGATCAGATTGCCCTGGCGCAGCTGTTCGAGCAGCAGCGGGGCTCTATCCTGGACATGTTCAACATGTTCTCCGGTGGTGCGCTGGAACGATTGAGCGTGTTTGCGCTGGGTATCATGCCTTATATTTCGGCATCGATTATCATCCAGCTGCTGACCAAGGTGTCTCCGCACCTGGAACAGTTGAGCAAGGAAGGGGCGGCGGGGCGACGCAAGATCACCCAGTACACCCGCATCGGTGCGCTGGCGCTGGCAACCTTTCAGGGGGTTGGCGTGGCCATCATGCTGGAGAGTCAGCGGGCCGGAAATCTTCCCCTGGTCATTGAGCCGGGTCTGGCGTTCCGCTTTGTTACGGTAGTCACGCTGGTCACCGGCACCATGTTCCTTATGTGGCTGGGCGAGCAGGTTACCGAAAGGGGTATCGGCAACGGTATCTCGATGATTATTTTCGGCGGTATCGTCGCCGGTCTGCCGGCCGCCATCGGTGGAACGCTGGAGCTGGCGCGCACCGGTGAGCTGAATGCGCTGTTGATCCTGGTGTTGTTTGCCGGCGCCCTGGCAGTGACCGCGTTCGTCGTGTTCGTCGAGCGTGGGCAGCGGCGCATTACGGTGAACTACGCCAAGCGCCAGATGGGGCGCAAGATGTACGCGGGGCAGACCA
The DNA here is from genome assembly GCA_002840095.1 of Gammaproteobacteria bacterium HGW-Gammaproteobacteria-1. Classification (GTDB taxonomy): domain Bacteria; phylum Pseudomonadota; class Gammaproteobacteria; order Thiohalomonadales; family Thiohalomonadaceae; genus Sulfurivermis. Next base: position 10,155 of record PGZL01000010.1, read on the forward strand.
GTCACCTGCCCTTGAAAGTGAACATGGCCGGTGTGATTCCGCCCATTTTTGCCTCCAGCATCATCCTGTTCCCGGCCACCCTGGGCGGGATGTTCGGCAGTGCGGAGGGCATGGGCTGGATGTCGGATATCGCCGCGACGCTGTCGCCGGGGCAGCCGCTCTACGTAGGCATGTATGCGGCAGCCATAGTGTTTTTCTGCTTCTTCTATACGGCGCTGATGTTCGACCCCAGAGACACGGCGGACAACCTGAAGAAGTCGGGGGCTTTCGTTCCGGGAATCCGTCCCGGCGAGCAGACCGCCCGTTATATAGACGGCATTTTGAGCAGGCTCACCTTGGCCGGTGCGGTATACATCACCCTGGTCTGCCTGTTGCCGGAGTTCCTCATTCTGTACTGGAACGTGCCGTTTTACTTCGGCGGCACCTCATTGCTGATCATCGTGGTGGTCACCATGGACTTTATGGCTCAGGTTCAGGCCCATCTGATGTCGCACCAGTATGAAGGTTTGATGAAGAAGGCGAATCTTAAGGGGCATGGCGGCGCGGGCTTCCCCCGCTAGGCCGGTCCGATATTTTATTTGGGAGAACGACGATGAAAGTTCAGGCATCGGTCAAGAAAGTTTGCCGTAATTGCAAGATTGTCCGCCGCAAGGGCGTGGTTCGGGTGATTTGCTCCTCCGACGCCCGCCACAAGCAGCGTCAGGGCTAAGGCAAAAGGCGCCTCAGGATTCCTGCAGGCGCTTGACCAAGCGGTGTTTCAACAGTAAGATTGCGCGTTTCACCGCCTTGGGGTGGTGGCGTTCGTTTGATAGCTGAGGATAGGCTCGATGGCCCGTATTGCAGGCATTAACATTCCGGTGCAGAAGCATGCCGTAATTGCGTTGACCGCAATCTATGGTATCGGCCGCACCCGCGCCCAGAAGATTTGCGCCGCTGCTGGCGTTCTGCCTTCGACCAAGGTCAAGGACTTGAGCGAAGCAGAAGTCGAGGGTCTCCGGGCCGAAGTGGCGAAGTTCTCCGTAGAGGGTGATCTGCGTCGCGAAATTTCCATGAATATCAAGCGACTGATGGACCTGGGCAGCTACCGCGGCCTGCGTCATCGTCGTGGTTTGCCGGTGCGCGGCCAGCGTACCCGCACCAATGCGCGTACCCGCAAGGGCCCGCGTCGCGCTATCAAGAAGTAATCGGCAACCGTTCGCGCCACAGGCGTCGGGCATGGCTGTTAACTAGGACTTACACATGGCAAAAGCAGCAGCGGCATCACGTACACGTAAGAAGGTAAAGAAGAATGTGGTGGACGGTATCGCCCACGTTCACGCTTCCTTCAATAACACCATCGTTACCATTACCGATCGCCAGGGCAATGCCCTGTGCTGGGCGACTTCCGGCGGCTCCGGCTTCCGCGGTTCCCGCAAGAGCACCCCGTTCGCTGCGCAGGTCGCCGCCGAGAACTGTGGTGCCAAGGCGCTCGAGTTCGGTATGAAGAACCTTGAAGTGCGTGTGCAGGGCCCCGGCCCGGGCCGCGAGTCCGCTGTCCGTGCGTTGAACGCCAAGGGCTTCAAGATCATGAGCATTTCTGACGTGACGCCCATTCCGCATAACGGCTGCCGTCCGCCCAAAAAGCGCCGCGTGTAAGCAGGAGACCCAAATTGGCTAGGTATATCGGTTCCAAGTGTCGCCAGTGCCGCCGCGAAGGCGAGAAACTGTTCCTCAAGGGTGAAAAGTGCTTCGGCAGCAAGTGTGCGATTGAAAATCGCCCCTTCCCGCCCGGCCAGCACGGCCAGCGCCGTTCCCGTCTGTCCGACTACGCGCGCCAGTTGCGCGAGAAGCAGAAGATGCGCCGCATTTACGGCGTGCTGGAGCGTCAGTTCCGCAGCTATTACGCCGAGGCTGACCGCATCAAGGGCAACACCGGTGAAAACCTGTTGCAGCTGCTCGAATCGCGCCTGGACAACGTGGTCTATCGCATGGGTTTTGGCGTGTCCCGTACCGAGGCGCGTCAGCTGGTTCGCCACAATGGCGTGACCGTCAACGGCAACAAGGTGAATATCCCTGGTTACGTAGTCAAGCCGGGTGATGTCGTCGGTATCGCCGCGCGCGCCAAGGAGCAGCTGCGTGTCAAGGCGTCCGTTGAGCTGGCTCAGCAGCGTGGATTCCCGGAGTGGATCGACGTTGATGTAAGCAAGCTGCAGGGCACCTACAAGGCCAAGCCGGAGCGCAGCGAGCTGCCCGCGGAGATTCAGGAACAGCTGGTGGTCGAACTCTACTCCAAGTAAGGGGTGGGACGCCCGCACCCTGGTGCGGTGCGGCAGCCGTCGGTTTTCGGTCCAGCAGATACGAGAGAGGACTGTACATGCAGGGCTCAGTTGGAGAATTGCTAAAGCCGCGCCTGGTTGGCGTGGAAAAGATCAGCGACACCTGTGCCAAGGTGACCCTGGAGCCGCTGGAACGCGGTTTCGGACACACCTTGGGCAACGCGTTGCGTCGCATTTTGTTGTCGTCCATGGTGGGTAGTGCCATCGTCGAGGTTGAAATCGACGGCGTGCTGCACGAGTACACCACCATCGAAGGTGTGCAGGAAGACGTCATCGAAATTCTGCTCAACCTGAAGGGTGTTGCGCTGCGCATGGCGGGCCGCGAAGAAGCGGTGCTCAAGCTGAGCAAGAAGGGCCCGGGGCCGGTGACGGCCGGTGATATCGTGCTGGATCACAGCGTGGAAGTGCTGAATCCGGAACACGTCATCGCCCATCTGACCAAGTCCGGTGAGCTGAACATGAGCCTCAAGGTCAACACCGGTCGTGGTTATCAGCCGGCGGGTCAGCGCTTCAATAGCGAAGACGAAAGCCGTCCCATCGGTCGCTTGCAGATTGATGCTTCGTTCAGTCCCGTGCGTCGCGTGTCCTACACGGTCGACAGCGCCCGTGTTGAGCAGCGCACCAACCTGGACAAGCTGATTATCGAGCTGGAAACCAACGGTACGATCGAGCCGGATGAAGCCATCCGCCGCGCCGCGACCATACTGCAGGAACAGCTGTCGGCGTTCGTCGATCTGCAGGGCAAGAAGGAATCGCGTCAGGACGTGGCGGAGCCCGCCATCGACCCGATCCTGCTGCGTCCGGTGGACGACCTGGAACTCACCGTCCGCTCGGCCAACTGCCTCAAGGCGGAGAATATTTATTACATCGGTGACCTGATTCAGCGCACCGAAGTGGAACTGCTCAAGACGCCTAACCTCGGCAAGAAGTCGCTGACCGAGATTAAGGACGTGCTGGCATCCCGTGGTCTTTCGCTGGGCATGCGCCTGGAAAACTGGCCCCCGGCTAGCCTGAAGAGCAAGGACGAAGACAAGGTCGGTGCATAAGTTCGACCCGCCGCCCTCCAGCAACGTAAGTTTTTGATTTTAAGGATACGCCCATGCGTCACCGTAATATTGGACGGCAACTGAGCCGCAACAGCAGCCACCGCAAGGCGATGCTGAAGAATATGGCGGCCTCGTTGCTGCAGCACGAGATCATCAAGACCACGCTGCCGAAGGCGAAAGAGCTGCGTCGCGTGGCCGAGCCGCTGATCACCATGGCCAAGGAAGACTCCGTGGCCAAGCGCCGTCTGGCTTTTGCCCGTCTGCGTGACCGTGATGTGGTGACCAAGCTCTTCAACGAGCTGGGCCCTCGCTATCAGGCCCGTCCGGGCGGCTATCTGCGCATTCTCAAGTGCGGCTACCGCGCCGGTGATGCTGCGCCGATGGCCATCGTCGAGCTGGTCGACCGCCCGGAAGTGGCGGGTGAAGTGGTCGAATCATCTGAGGACTGAGTGTGCAGTGAGTACACTTAAAAAAGGCCGGGCAATGCCCGGCCTTTTTTGTTTTGGCGGGGGGAAGCCAACGCCGGGCCGATTCAGGGGATCATCGATGCTGGTGTTGATGACGGACTTTGGTGTTGCCGGCCCCTATGTCGGCCAGATGAAAGCCGTGTTGTTTCGCGAGGCACCGGGCACTCCGGTGGTAGAGCTGTTCAGTGATGCGCCGCGCTGCAACCCACGCGCCTCGGCCTACCTGCTGGCCGCCTATGCCGAGGATTTTGCTCCCGGGACGGTATTTCTGGCGGTGGTCGATCCCGGTGTCGGCACCGATGCGCGGCGGCCGCTGGTCATGGAGGCGGATGGTCGTTGGTTTGTCGGCCCCGACAATGGGCTGTTTGCCATCGTCGCCCGGCGTGCCGCGGCTTGCCGCTGTTGGGAGATAAACTGGAGGCCATCGCGCCTGTCGGCCAGCTTTCATGGTCGAGATCTGTTTGCACCGGTCGCGGCCATGCTGGCGCGCGGCGAAGAGCCCCCCGGGCTACTGTGTGCGTGCAGCAATTTCGAATGGCCGGATGATTTGGCCGAGGTTGTTTACGTCGACAGTTTCGGCAATGCCATGACCGGTCTACGCGCGGACCTGATCGCCCGTGACGCTGTTCTTGTCGTCGCCGGGCACGAGCTGCGTTACGCCACCACCTTCGGTGTGGTGGGCGTCGGCGATGCCTTCTGGTTTGAGAATGCCAACGGCCTGGTCGAGCTGGCTGTCAACCAGGCGAGTGCTGCGGAACGGCTGGGGGTGACCATAGGCACGCCCGTACACGTTCAGGCTCTATCCTGATTTCTTGCGCGGCTTGGGCCGTTTGGTCGCCTGTTCCCGTGCAAGCAGTGGTTTGAGAAAGTGCCCGGTGTACGATGTGGCGCAGTCGGCGACCTGTTCCGGCGTTCCGGTGGTCAACAGGGTACCGCCTTTGTCGCCGCCTTCCGGACCCATATCGATAATCCAGTCGGCGGTCTTTATCACATCCAGATTGTGTTCGATCACCACGATGGTATTGCCGTGATCGCGCAGCCGGTGCAGGACGTCCAGTAACTGCTGGATGTCATGAAAGTGCAGACCGGTGGTGGGCTCGTCGAGGATGTAGAGCGTATTGCCGGTATCGCGCTTGGACAGCTCGCGTGCGAGCTTGACGCGCTGCGCCTCGCCGCCGGAGAGCGTGGTGGCACTCTGGCCGAGCTTGATGTAGGTGAGGCCCACGTCCATCAATGTCTGCAGTTTGCGGGCGATGGGTGGCACGGCGTCGAAGAACGGGCGCGCGTCCTCCACGGTCATTTCCAGCACTTCGTAAATGTTCTTGCCCTTGTAGCGCACCTCCAGCGTCTCACGGTTGTAGCGCTTGCCCTTGCATACATCGCAGGGGACGTAGATATCCGGCAGGAAGTGCATTTCAACCTTGATCAGGCCATCACCCTGACAGGCTTCGCAACGGCCGCCCTTGACGTTGAATGAGAAACGCCCCGGGTTGTAACCGCGGGTGCGCGCTTCCGGTGTGCCGGCAAACAAGTCGCGGATGGGGGTGAACAGGCCGGTATAGGTGGCCGGGTTGGAACGCGGCGTACGGCCAATGGGGCTTTGATCGATATCCACCACCTTGTCGAACTGCTCCAGCCCGATGATTTCGGCGCAGGGAGCGGGATCGTCACCACTGCCGTTCAAGGCCAGTGCGGCGTGGCGGTACAGCGTGTCGATGATCAGGGTCGATTTGCCTGAACCGGAGACTCCGGTGACGCAGGTGAGCAGGCCGAGGGGAATGTCCACATTCACGCCGCGCAGGTTGTTGCCGCTGGCGCCACGGATGGCGAGCCGGCGGTCGGGATCGGGCGGCGTGCGGCCACCCGGCACGGCGATACGTTTGACGCCGGAGAGGTATTGGCCGGTAAGCGAGCCTGTATTGGCCATGACCTGCTTCGGGGTGCCCTGCGCCACTATGCGGCCGCCGTGTACGCCGGCACCTGGGCCGATGTCGACCACGTGATCGGCCCGCAGGATGGCATCTTCATCGTGTTCGACCACTATGACGGTGTTGCCGAGATCCCGCAGCCGCGTCAACGTTTCCAGCAGGCGTTCGTTGTCGCGCTGGTGCAGACCGATGGAAGGCTCGTCGAGGATGTACATGACGCCCACCAGACCGGCGCCTATCTGGCTGGCGAGGCGGATGCGCTGAGCCTCGCCGCCGGACAGGGTGTCGGCACTGCGATCCAGCGACAGATAGTCGAGCCCTACGTTGACCAGAAAATTCAGCCGCTCGCCGATTTCGTTCAATATCTTGGAGGCGATTTCGCCCCGTCGTCCCGGCAGCGTAAGGGCACCAAAAAATTCTCCCGCCCGTCCCACCGCCATGGCCGACACTTCCGGCAGGGTTTTGCCGGCGACGTAGACATGACGCGCGGATCGGTTAAGGCGTGTGCCGTGGCACTCGGGGCAGGGTTTCTGGCTCAGATATTTGGCCAGTTCCTCCCGTACCATATTGGAGTCGGTTTCGCGGTAGCGCCGCTCCATATTGGGCAATACGCCTTCGAATGACTCGCGCCGCTGCCGGCTGAAGCCGCGTTCGGAAAAATAGGCGAACTCGATCTCTTCCTCGCCGCTGCCGTAGAGAATCACCTGCTGCACTTCGGCCGTCAGCTGATTGAATGGCGTGTCGATGTCGAAGCCGTAGTGTTCTGCCAGCGCGGTGAGCAGCTGAAAATAATAGACGGTACGCCGATCCCAGCCGCGGATGGCGCCTTCGGCCAGACTCAGTTCGGGATGCACCACCACGCGTGCCGGATCGAAGAACTGCCTTACGCCCAGGCCGTCACAGGTGGGACAGGCGCCGGCCGGGTTGTTGAAGGAAAACAGGCGCGGTTCCAGTTCGCTCAGGGAATAGCCGCATACCGGGCAGGCGAAGCGGGCAGAGAACAGCAGATCATTCTGTTCCCCGTCCATGAACACGATGCGGGCGATGCCGTCGGCCAGCTTCAAGGCGGTTTCAAACGAGTCGGCGAGACGCTGCGCGATATCCGTCCGCACCTTGAACCGATCCACGACGGCTTCGATGGTGTGTTTGCGGCGCAGATCGAGTTTGGGCGCAGCATCCAGTTCCATCACTTCGCCGTTGATGCGCGCGCGAACGAATCCCTGGGCACGCAGTTCATCCAGCAACTGCAGATGTTCTCCCTTGCGATCCTGCACGATGGGCGCGAGCAGCATCAGTCGCACGCCTTCCTTCTGGGCCAGCACCTGATCCACCATCTGGCTGACGGTCTGCGCCTCCAGCACGATAGCGTGGTCCGGGCAACGCGGTTCGCCGGCGCGCGCATACAGCAGGCGCAGATAGTCGTGAATTTCGGTGACGGTGCCGACGGTGGAGCGCGGGTTGTGCGAGGTGGACTTCTGCTCGATGGAGATGGCGGGTGACAGACCTTCGATGTGATCGAGGTCGGGCTTCTCCATCATCGAGAGGAACTGGCGGGCGTAGGCGGAGAGAGATTCGACGTAGCGGCGCTGTCCTTCGGCGTAGATGGTGTCGAAGGCGAGCGAGGATTTTCCCGAGCCCGACAGGCCGGTGAAGACGATGAGTTTGTCGCGCGGCAGCTCGATGTCGATGTTCTGCAGATTGTGCGTGCGTGCGCCGCGTATGCGAATAGTATCCATGCCGTTTTCCGCGTTCAAAAGAACTTGTTAATATACGCCCGAGCCATTCCACGACGCAAAGAAATACCCGCCGATTCCAGGGCTTCCTCTCCATGCGCACTGTGCGCACATGGATGAAACCTTAGTGTTTGCAGGGTCAGGGATCTGTCCAGCGATGATTTCAACTTCCATGACGACGCTCGAGCGCCGCGCCGCCGCGGCACTGGCCGGCATCTTTGCCGTGCGCATGCTGGGCATGTTCATGATCCTGCCGGTATTTGCGCTGTATGCCGAGCACCTGACGGCCGCCACACCGCTGCTGGTGGGCGTCGCCATCGGCATCTATGGCCTGACCCAGGCCATGTTGCAGATACCCTTTGGTATGGCCTCGGATCGCCTCGGCCGCAAGCCGGTGATTGCGGCGGGCCTCCTGGTGTTTGCCGTCGGCAGCGTGGTGGCGGCCCTGGCCGACTCCATTCAGGGCGTGATCATCGGCCGTGCCCTGCAGGGAGCGGGTGCCGTGGCGGCGGCCGTCATGGCCCTGGTGGCCGATCTCACCCGCGAAGAGCACCGTACCAAGGCGATGGCATTCATCGGCATGAGCATCGGCCTGTCCTTCGTGGTGGCCATGGTGCTCGGTCCGTTGCTGGACCAGTGGTTTGGTGTGCCCGGAATCTTCTGGCTGACCGCCCTGCTGGCGATGGGCGGCATCGGCCTGCTCTATCTGACGGTGCCTGTCCCGCTCCAGACCCAGCGGCATCGCGATGCCGAGCCGGTGGCGGGCCAGTTTGCCCGGATTCTGCGCGACGGCCAGTTGCTGCGCCTCGATTTCGGCATCCTGACACTGCACATGGTGCTTACGGCCAGTTTCGTGGTGGTCCCGCTGGTGTTGCGCGATATCGGTTTTGCCCCGGCGCGGCACTGGCTGCTGTATCTGCCGGTGATGGTGCTGGCCATTACCTTGGCGGTCCCCTTCATTATCGTCGCGGAGAAGAATCGCAAGCTGAAACAGGTGTTGCTGGGGGCCGTTGCTGCGCTGGCCCTGGCGACCGCGGGCATGGCCGGCCTGGGGGATTCCCTGGGCAGCATGGCGTTGCTGCTGCTGCTGTTCTTTACGGCATTCAACCTGCTCGAGGCCAGCCTGCCGTCGCTGGTCTCCAAATTCGCCCCAGCCGATGCCCGCGGGACGGCCATGGGGGTCTACAGCAGCTCCCAGTTCGTCGGCGCCTTCATCGGCGGTGCTGCCGGCGGCTGGCTCCACGGCCAGTTCGGGCTGCACAGCGTGTTTCTGTTCTGCGCCGCGGCTCTGGGTGTCTGGTGGCTGGCGGCCCTGGGCATGCGCCAGCCGGCGTACGTTGCCAGCCATCTGCTCAGGGTCGGCCAGGTCGACGCGGCGCAGGCCGCCGTGCTCGGCGCCGAGCTGCTGGACATCGCCGGTGTGGTGGAGGCCGTGGTCGACGGCGAAGAGGGCGTGGCCTACCTCAAGGTCGAAAGCCGGCTCCTGGACCATGCCGCCCTGGAGCGGTATTCGGTGGCCGACTCCTGATACAATCCCCCATTGCGCCCCCAGGGGGCGGGTACGATCAACCACGGTTAAGCGGAGAGAGCGGTATGGCACGAGGCGTCAACAAGGTTATTCTGGTCGGCAATCTGGGCCGTGATCCCGAGGTGCGCTACACCCCCAGCGGCGGCGCCATAGCCAACATCACCCTTGCCACCACCGATCAGTGGAAGGACAAGCAGACCGGCCAGAACCAGGACCGTACCGAGTGGCACCGGGTGGTGATGTTCGGTCGCCTGGGCGAAATCGCCGGCGAGTACCTGAAGAAGGGGTCCCAGATTTATATCGAAGGCCGCCTGCAGACCCGCAAGTGGCAGGACAAGGACGGTTCCGATCGCTACACCACCGAGATCGTGGCCAACGAAATGCAGATGCTGGGCGGCGGCGGTGGCCGCGGTGGCAGTACCAGCGCTGATTTCGGCCAGGATCAGGGCGCATCATCCCAGCCGGCGCCCCAGGCGCAGGCCCAGGGTGGTGGCGGCCGCAGCGGCGGCAGCAGCAACTTCGACGATTTCGACGACGACATTCCGTTCTAGGCCGCGGCCGGTTGTTGCCGGGCTCTGCCCGGCAACAACCGGCGTACGCACAATAAAAAACCCGCTGTCTCGCGACAGCGGGTTTTTTATTGTCCTGGGATGGACTTGTGTCACTCGGCCAGGGAAGGCCTGGAGCGACGGTGTTGGTCGGGGTGATAGGATTTGAACCTACGGCCCCTGCGTCCCGAACGCAGTGCTCTACCGGGCTGAGCTACACCCCGAAATACTATTCAGTACGCGCGGGCGACCGAGAATTCCGCCAGCGCCGCCAGGGCCTGCTTGTAGGGCGAATCCGGGAAATTCGCCAGCTCGGCCAGGGCGCGATCGGCTTCCTGCCGTGCGGAGCGCGAAGTGTACGCGATGGCTCCGGTGGATTCAATGGCCGCGGTGATTTCTGCCATGTTTTCCCGGCCGCCGTTTTCGATGGCATGGCGGATCAGGGCGGCCTGCTCGGGGGTGCCGTGGCGCATGGCGTAAATCAGCGGCAGGGTGGGCTTGCCCTCGGCCAGATCGTCACCGATGTTCTTGCCCAGCTGTTCGGAGGAGGCGCTGTAATCGAGCACATCATCCACCAGCTGGAAGGCGGTGCCTAGGTGCATCCCGTAGCGGGCCATGGCCTGTTCCTCGTCCTCCGGGCGCCCGGCCAGGACGGCGCCCAGCTGGCTGGCCGCCTCGAACAGCTTGGCCGTCTTGTAATGGATGACGTCCATATAGCGCTGTTCGGTGGTGTCGGGGTCGTGACAGTTGAGCAGTTGCAGCACCTCGCCCTCGGCGATGGTGTTGGTGGCGTCGGACAGGATCTGCATCACGCGCATGCTGCCTACGCCCACCATCATCTGGAAGGCGCGGGAGTAAAGGAAGTCGCCCACCAGCACGCTGGCCTCGTTGCCGAAAACCGCATTGGCGCTCTGTCGGCCGCGGCGCAGTTCCGAGGCGTCGACCACGTCGTCGTGCAACAGGGTGGCGGTGTGGATGAACTCAATGACCGCAGCCAGATCGATGTGATGCGGCCCCTGGTAGCCCAGGGCCCGGGCGGCCAGCAGCACCAGTACCGGGCGCAGGCGCTTGCCGCCGCTATTGATGATGTAGTGGCTGATCTGGTCGATCAGCACCACGTTGGACGCCAGACGGGCCTGAATCAGCCGGTCGACGGCCTGCTTGTCGTCGGCTATCAGATCCAGGACGTCTTGGATTTCCATGGTATGGGCGGCATCGGCTGAGAAGTAAAGCAGGGCATGCTAGGTAAGGGCCGGGGGAGTGTCAAGCGCCGGCGGGCGCGTTATACTTGCCGGCCCCCGGCAGCGGCCGTGTTTTCGTCCAGAGAGTGTTTGACCTCGGGCGGTGAAGTCGCTAGAATCGCCGGTCTTTCGATTAGGTTCCGGCCCGGGGACGGGCTGGTCTTGTGGAGATTTAGTCATGTACGCGGTATTTGTAACCGGCGGCAAGCAGTACCGGGTGACCGAAGGTCAGACCCTGAAGGTGGAAAAGCTCCCCGTTGATGCGGGTGGCAACATCGAATTCGACCAGGTCCTGATGGTCGCCGATGGCGAAGACATCAAGGTCGGCGCGCCCTATGTGGCCGGCGGCAAGGTGACCGCCAGCGTCAAGTCCCAGGGACGTGACGACAAGGTGATGATCATCAAGTTCCGTCGCCGCAAGCACCATCGCAAGCAGCAGGGTCATCGTCAGTACTACACCGAGCTGCAGATCACCGGCATCAAGGCCGGTTGAACGCGGGAGTAAACAGCAATGGCACATAAGAAGGCAGGCGGCTCTACTCGTAACGGCCGCGATTCCATCGCCAAGCGCCTCGGCGTGAAGCGTTTCGGTGACCAGCTGGTCACCGCCGGCAACATCCTGGTGCGTCAGCGCGGCACCCACTTCCACCCGGGCCTGAACGTCGGTTGTGGCAAGGACCACACCCTGTTCGCCAAGGCGGATGGTCGCGTGGTATTCGAGACCAAGGGGCCGAACAACCGCAAGTTCGTGAGCGTCATCACCGCCGAGTAATCCGGACCGGTAATGGCATCGCAAAAAGCCCCGTCCTTCATGGCGGGGTTTTTTGTTTTTCAGTGGCAAGTGGCAAGTACAAGTGGCAAGAAAAGGCGGGCAGTGCTGTCCGTTGGTTTCGCTGCTGCATTGATGCTTGCAACTTGAAACTTGTAACTTGAAACTTTCCCGCCATGAAATTCGTCGACGAATCCACCATACGCGTTGAAGCCGGCAAGGGCGGCAACGGCTGCGTCAGCTTTCGTCGCGAGAAATACATCCCTTTCGGCGGTCCGGACGGCGGCGACGGCGGCGATGGCGGCAGCGTGTTCCTCCTCGCCGACGGCAATCTCAATACGCTGGCCGACTTCCGCTTCGAGCGCCGCTTCAAGGCCCAGAGCGGCGAGCCCGGCTACGGCAACAACAAAACGGGTGCCAGCGGCGCCGATCTCACCATCATGGTGCCGGTGGGCACCGAGGTGTACGACGAGGACACCGGCGAGATGCTGGGCGACCTGGTCGCGGCCGGCCAGTTGCTCAAGGTGGCCCAGGGCGGCTTCCACGGCCTCGGCAACCTGCGCTACAAGAGCAGCGTCAACCGCGCGCCGCGCGAATCCAAGCCGGGTACGCCGGGCGAAATCCGCAACCTGCGCCTGGAGCTGAAGGTGTTGGCCGACGTGGGCCTGCTCGGCCTGCCCAACGCCGGCAAATCCACCCTGATCCGCGCGGTATCCTCGGCCCGCCCGCGCGTGGCCGACTATCCCTTCACCACCCTGTATCCCAATCTGGGCGTGGTCGGCGTCGGCCTGCACCGCAGTTTCGTCATCGCCGACATCCCCGGCCTCATCGAGGGGGCGGCGGAAGGTGCCGGTCTCGGTATCCAGTTCCTCAAGCACCTGGCCCGTACCCACCTGCTGCTGCATCTGGTGGACGTGTTGCCGCCGGATGATTCCGACCCGGTGGCGGCGGTGAAGATCATTGAGCGCGAGCTGGAGAAATTCAGCCCGGAGCTGGCAGCGCGCGAACGCTGGCTAGTGATCAACAAGCTGGACCTGATCCCGGAAGAGTTGCGCGACGAATACTGTAACGACATCGTGCAGCGCCTGGGCTGGACCGGGCCGGTGTTCCGCGTCGCGGCCATTGCCGCGGAAGGAACCCGTGAATTAACCTACCGTATCATGGAGCATCTGGAGGAGGAGCGGGCCAGGCTGCAGCCGCCGCCCGCACCGCCCGCCGAACCGACGGAAGTCGAGCCCGCTCCCGAACCGGAGTAACCACTTCTTAACCTCATGAACCGACGCCAGCAACTTGCCCAGACCAAACGTTGGGTGGTGAAGATCGGCAGCGCCCTGTTGACCAACGACGGGCGTGGTCTCAACCTCGACGGCATCAGCGCCTGGGTGGAGCAGATGGCCATACTGCGTAAGCGCGGCATCGAGGTGGTACTGGTCTCCTCCGGCGCCGTGGCCGAGGGCATGGCGCGACTGGGTTGGAAGAAACGGCCGCAGGCCCTGCACGAGTTGCAGGCGGCGGCGGCGGTGGGTCAGATGGGTCTGGTACAGGCCTATGAATCCCGCTTCAAGAATTTCGGTCTGCACACCGCGCAAATCCTGCTGACCCACGACGACCTCTCCAACCGCATGCGTTATCTAAATGCGCGCAGCGCATTGCGCACCCTGCTGGAGCTGGGGGTGGTGCCGGTGGTGAACGAGAACGACACCGTGGTCACCGATGAAATCCGCTTCGGCGACAACGATACCCTGGCCGCCCTGGTGGCCAATCTGGTGGAAGCGGACCTGCTGGTCATCCTCACCGATCAGTCCGGCATGTACGACAAGGATCCCCGCAACAATCCCGACGCCAAGCTGCTGCACGAAGTGCAGGCCAGCGATCCGGCGCTGGAGTCCATGGCCGGCGGCAGCGCCGGCGCCCTGGGCCGCGGCGGCATGCTGACCAAGGTGCGGGCGGCCCGCCTGGCGGCGCGCTCCGGCACCGAGACCGTCATTGCCTATGGCCGCGAGGACCAGGTTCTGGAGCGGGTGTTCGGCGGCGAGCTGCTCGGCACCCTGTTCACGCCCGACCTGGAGCCCATGGTGGCGCGCAAGCGCTGGCTGGCCGGACATCTGCAGTTGCGCGGCAAACTCACTCTCGATGCCGGTGCCGTGCGCGTGCTGCGCGAATCCGGCCGCAGCCTGCTGGCGGTGGGCGTCAAGGCGGTGGAGGGGCGTTTCCTGCGCGGCGAGATGGTGTCCTGCATCGACGAGCAGGGGCGTGAGGTGGCGCGCGGCCTGGTCAACTACAGTGCCGAAGAGACAGCGAAACTGATGGGCCAGCCCACCAGCCGCATCCAGGAACTGATCGGCTATGTGGATGAGGAGGAACTCATCCACCGCGATAACCTGATCCTGGTGTGAGAAGGTGTAGGGTGCGTACCTCGCACCATCGCCTTGGCCAACGTTTCGGTGCGCAGTGCGTACCCTACGAGGCGGGAATCCGGTTTGCCACCGAAAAGCACAAATAAAAAAGCCGGTCATAGACCGGCTTTTTTGTGCAGCGCGTGCTGAAACTTACAGGGCGCGGATGCGGGTGTTCAGACGGCTCTTGTAGCGGGCGGCCTTGTTCTTATGAATCAGGCCCTTGCCGGCCATCTTGTCCACCATGGGAACGGCTTCCTTGTAGGCAGCCTCGGCCTGGGCCTTGTCGCCGCTGCCGATCGCCTTCAGGACCTTCTTGACGAAGGTACGCATAGCGGAACGCTGGGCGGTGTTGTGCTCGCGGTGCTTCTCTGCCTGACGCGCGCGCTTCTTTGCTTGTGCGGAATTGGCCAAGACGGTACTCCCAGAAAAATCGGTCAAAAAGTCGAAGGGCGCATAATATGCTTTTTTTGGCCCCCGCTGTCAATGGCGTTGCGCGAGAAAATTGGCGGCGCAGTGGGCGGGCGCGGTAGTATAGCGGTTTTTGCGGAACAGGCCGGTCCCAAGCCTCTATGAGCGCCAAGCTGTTGAAATCCACCGCCGTGGTGGGCGTGATGACCCTGCTGTCGCGGGTGCTCGGGCTGTTGCGCGACATGGTGTTCGCCAACGTGTTCGGTGCCGGCAGCGGCACCGACGCCTTTTTCGTTGCCTTCAAGATCCCCAATTTCCTGCGCCGCCTGTTCGCCGAGGGGGCCTTTTCCCAGGCCTTCGTGCCGGTGCTGGCCGAGGTCAGGACCCAGCGCGGCCTGGCCGAGGTGCGCCTGCTGGTGGCCGACGTGTCCGGCGCCCTGGGGGCGGTGCTGCTGCTGCTCACGGCACTGGCGTTGCTGGCAGCGCCGGGCCTGGTGACGCTGTTCGCCCCCGGCTTTCTCGACGAGCCGGCGAAGTTTGCACTCACCAGCGAGATGCTGCGCATCACTTTCCCGTACCTGCTGTTCATCTCGCTGACCGCCCTGGCTGGCGGCATCCTCAACACCTACGGCCGCTTCGCCGTGCCGGCCTTCACCCCGGTGTGGCTGAACCTGTGCATGATTGCCGCGGCCTGGTGGGCGGCACCGCTGTTCGAAACGCCCATCGTGGCCCTGGCCTGGGGCGTGTTTGCCGCCGGGGCGGTGCAGCTGGCCTTCCAGCTGCCGTTCCTGGCCCGCCTGGGGCTGTTGCCGCGGCCGCGCTGGGGCTGGCATGACCCGGACGTCAAGCGCATCCTCAAGCTGATGCTGCCGGCCATCTTCGGTTCCTCGGTGGTACAGATCAACCTGCTGCTGGACACCATCATCGCCTCCTTCCTGGTCAGTGGCAGCGTGTCGTGGCTGTATTACTCCGACCGCCTGGTGGAGTTTCCCCTCGGCGTGTTCGGCATTGCGCTGGCCACGGTGATTCTGCCGAGCCTGTCGAACAAGCATGCCGCCGCCGATCCGGATGCCTTTGCCCGGACCCTGGACTGGGCGCTGCGCTGGGTGGTCCTCATCGGCACGGCCGCCACCGTGGGCCTGATCCTGCTGGCGGGACCTCTGCTCACCACCCTGTTCCAGCATGGAGAGTTCGGCCCGCACGACGTGCGCATGGCGACTCTCAGCCTGATGGCCTTCGGCATCGGCCTACCGGCGTTCATCCTGGTGAAGGTGCTGGCGCCCGGGTTTTATGCGCGCCAGGACACCCGTACCCCGGTGCGCATCGGTATCTACGCCATGGTGGCCAATATGGCGTTGAATCTGGGGTTGGTGGTGCCCATGGTGCTGGCCGGCTGGGAAGGGCCGCACGCCGGCCTGGCCCTGGCCACCTCGCTGTCCGCCTGGCTCAATGCCGGCCTGTTGTTCCGCCACCTGCGCCGCGACGGTGTGTACCACGCCCAGCCCGGCTGGGGCCGCCTGCTGGGCCAGGTGTCGACGGCGGCGGTGGCGATGGGGCTGCTGCTGTGGTGGGGCTTGGGCGACATGGGGCAATGGCTCGCCATGAACACGGCGCAGCGGGCCGGACAGTTACTGCTCTGGGTTCCGGTGGGCGCGGCCGCCTATTTTGCGGCGCTGCTGGCGCTGGGGGTGCGGCCGCGCCAGTTGCTGGGGCGCGGTCAGTGACAAACTCCTTTATAATCACCCCCTTTTGATTCCTGCTGGGTAGTCATGGAGCTCATTCGCGGTCTGCATAATCTTTCTGCCCGCCATCACGGCTGTGTCGCCACCATCGGCAATTTCGACGGTGTGCATCTGGGCCATCAGGCGGTGCTGGGACAGCTGGCGGAGAAGGCCGACGAGTTCGGCGTGCCGACCACGGTGATCACCTTCGAGCCGCAGCCGCAGGAATACTTCATGCCGGACAAGGCCGTGCCGCGCCTGACGCGGCTGCGCGAAAAGCTGCTGGCCCTGCGCCGCTTTTCGGTGGACCGGGTGTTGTGCCTGTCGTTCAATCGCATGCTCGCGGCCCTGCCGGCCGAGGAGTTCATTGAGCGCATCCTGGTGCGCGGTCTCGGCGTGCGTTATCTGGTGGTAGGTGATGATTTCCGCTTCGGCGCCGGGAGGCGCGGCGATTTCGCCCTGTTGCAGGCGGCCGGGGAAAAACATGGCTTTCAGGTGGCGCACATGCATACCTTTGCCCTGGGCGGTGAACGCGTGTCCAGCACCCGCATCCGCCAGGCCCTGGCGCGCGGTGATATGGAGCAGGCCGAGCAGTTGCTCGGACGGCCCTACCGCATGTGCGGACGTGTGGCGCACGGCGACAAGCGCGGCCGTACCATAGGCTTTCCCACGGCCAACATCCGCCTGCACCGCAAGGCCTCGCCCATCAGCGGTGTATTCGCGGTGGATCTGTACGGCGTCGACGGTGAACCGTGGCACGGCGTGGCCAATGTCGGCGTGCGGCCGACAGTGCAGGGGCTGCGGCCCTTGCTGGAAGTTCATCTGTTCGACTTCAGCGGCGACCTCTACGGCCGCCATGTGTATGTGGATTTCGTGCATAAGATACGGGATGAACGGCGCTTCGAGTCGTTCGAGGCATTGAAGCTGCAGATACAAGTGGACGCGCAACAGGCGCGCGATTTTTTTTCCGGGCAGGACGCCTCTGCCGGCGACTAAGTAGAAAGCAGATACAAGAGCAAAGAGGAAAGATACAAGAGGATGAGTGCGCTGCGCGCACGGTTGTTTGAATCTAAAACAATACGAGCACAGCGAGCTCCTTCCCTTGTATCTTGTCTCTTGTATCTTTCCTCTCTGAATCTTGTAACTGGGTATAACCAGGCGCTCTTTGCGCCTTTGCGGTGAATGAAGTGAAAGACTATAAGCACACACTGAACCTGCCGGAAACCGATTTCCCCATGCGCGGCGACCTCGCCAAACGCGAACCGGACATGCTCAAGCGCTGGGAGGCGATGGACCTCTACGGCAAGCTGCGCCAGGCCGGCGAGGGCCGCGACAAGTTCGTGCTGCACGACGGCCCGCCCTACGCTAATGGCGACATTCACCTAGGCCACGCGGTGAACAAGATCCTCAAGGACATCATCGTCAAGGCGCGCACCATGACGGGTTTCGATGCGCCCTACGTGCCGGGCTGGGACTGTCACGGCCTGCCCATCGAACTGCAGGTGGAGAAGAGCATCGGCAAGGCCGGTGTGGCGGTAACACCGGCGGTCTTCCGCAAGGCGTGCCGCGAGTATGCCATGAAGCAGGTTGATGGCCAGCGCAAGGACTTCAAGCGCCTCGGCGTGTTCGGTGACTGGGAGCGTCCCTACCTCACCATGGACTTCAAATTCGAGGCGGACATCATTCGCTCGCTCGGCCGCATCATCGAGCGTGGCCACCTGCACAAGGGGGCCAAGCCGGTGCACTGGTGCGTGGACTGCGGCTCGGCCCTGGCCGAGGCGGAGGTTGAGTACGAGGACAAGACCTCGCCGGCCATCGACGTGCGCTTTGCCGTGCTGGACGAGGCCGCATTCATGGCGCGCGCCCACCACGTGGTCGATCACGAAGGCAGCGGCCCCATCGCGGTGGTGATCTGGACCACCACGCCGTGGACCCTGCCGGCCAACCAGGCGGTGGCGCTCAACGCCGAATTCGATTACGCGGTGGTGCAGTGCGACGGCGTCGGTGAACACGGTGCCGAGCGCTTGGTGCTGGCCGAACCGATGGTCAAGGATGCGATGGCGCGCTACGGTGTGAACGAGTACCGCGTGGTGGCCTATTGCAAGGGCGCCGACCTGGAAGGAGTGAAGCTGCAGCATCCGTTTTACCCGCGAGAGGTGCCGATTATTCTCGGCGAGCACGTCACTCTCGAGGCCGGCACCGGCGCAGTGCATACGGCCCCCGGCCACGGCCAGGAGGATTACGTGGTCGGTTCGCGCTACAACCTGAAGGTCGACAACCCGGTGGGGGGCGACGGCAAATTCCTGCCCGGCACGCCGCTGTTCGAGGGGCAGCACGTATTCAAGGCCAACGACTCGGTGTTGGAGGTACTCAAGGCGCGCGGTGCGCTGGTGCATGCGCAGACGCTGCGTCACAGCTATCCGCACTGCTGGCGCCACCACACCCCGATCATCTTCCGCGCCACGCCGCAGTGGTTCATCAGCATGGACCAGAACGGCCTGCGCAGCGGTGCGATGGACGCGATCAAGGCCACGCGTTGGATTCCGAACTGGGGCCAGGCGCGCATCGAAAACATGGTCACCGGGCGTCCTGACTGGTGCATCTCGCGCCAGCGTACTTGGGGCGTGCCCATCGCACTGTTTGTGCACAAGACCAGCAGCGCGCTGCATCCCGAGACCTCGCGCCTGATCGAAGAGGTGGCGAAGCGGGTGGAGCAGAAGGGCATCGATGCCTGGTTCGATCTGGATGCTGCCGAGTTGCTCGGTGCCGACGCTGCCAACTACGACAAGGTGACCGACACGCTGGATGTATGGTTCGATTCCGGTGTCACCCACGCCTGCGTACTGGAGCGCCGCGAAGGGTTGCGCTGGCCGGCTGATCTTTATCTCGAAGGCTCTGATCAGCACCGTGGCTGGTTCCAGTCCTCGCTGATGACCTCGGTGGCGATCCACGGACGTGCGCCGTATGAGCAGGTGCTCACCCACGGTTTCACCGTCGATGCCAAGGGACACAAGATGTCCAAGTCCAAGGGCAACGGCGTGGAGCCGCAGAAGGTGGCCGGTTCTCTGGGCGCCGATATTCTGCGCCTGTGGATTGCCGCGACCGACTATCGCGGCGAAATGACCTATTCGGACGAGGTCATCAAGCGCACCGCCGACGCCTATCGGCGTATCCGCAATACCGCCCGTTTCCTGTTGGCCAATCTGGCCGGTTTTGATCCGATGCGTGACAGCGTCGCCGCCGCCGATTTGTTGCCCTTGGATCGTTGGGCCGTGGCACGCGCCGCCGAGTTGCAACAGGAGGTGGTGCAGGCTTATGACGATTACGAATTCCACCTCATCTACCAGAAGGTGCACAACTTCTGCTCGGTAGACCTGGGAGCCTTTTATCTCGACATCATCAAGGATCGTCAGTACACCACCCAGAGCGATTCGCGGGCGCGTCGTTCGGCGCAGACCGCGCTGTATCACATCGCCGAGGCCTTGACGCGCTGGTTGGCGCCCATCCTCAGCTTCACCGCCGAAGAGATCTGGGCAACCATGCCGGGACAAAGAGGCGAGTCGGTGTTTCTCACCACCTGGTATGAGTTCCCGACGCTGGGTGACGATGGCGGCATGGATATGGCGTATTGGGCACAGGTGATGGAAGTGCGCGAACTGGTCTATAAGGAACTAGAGCGCGTGCGTGTTGCCGGCGGCATCGGCTCCGGCCTTGAGGCCGAGGTGGATCTGTGGTACGGACGCGAATTGCACGATCTTTTGGCCCGTCTGGGTGATGAGCTGCGCTTCGTGTTGATCACCTCCGCGGCACGTGCCCATCTCGTGGCCGAACCGCCGCAGGATGCCGTTCACTTCACGCTCGGCAGCAAGGACGAAATGTGGGTGCAAGTGACGCCGTCCTCGCACACCAAATGTGTGCGCTGCTGGCACCTGCGTGAGGATGTCGGCAGTCACGCCGAGCACCCGGAACTGTGCGGTCGCTGTGTGGACAACGTTGCCGGCAGCGGTGAAGTGCGGCGTTTCGCATGATGCCGTTGCCTGATTGCCGGTCGGGGATTGATCGATGCTGAAGTGGCTATGGCTCTCTGTGAGTGTGATTGCTTTGGATCAAATCACCAAGGCGCTGGCCAGTGCACAACTGGTGTTGCATGAACCGGTGGCAGTGCTGCCGACTTTCAATCTGACGCTGATGCACAACTCCGGTGCCGCGTTCAGTTTTCTGAGCCAGGCCGGCGGCTGGCAACGCTGGTTTTTCGTCGCCGTGGCCGTCGGCGTGAGCCTGGCATTGGGCTGGTGGTTGCAGCAGTTGCAACGCGGTCAACGCTGGCTGGCAATATCCCTCGCACTGGTGCTGGGCGGTGCCCTGGGCAATGTCTGGGATCGTATCGTGCTGGGGTATGTGGTGGATTTCGTCGACCTCTACTATGGTGATTGGCACTGGCCTGCTTTCAACGTGGCCGATTCCGCCATTACCGTCGGGGCTATTATGTTGTTGCTGGATGCCGTGCGCGGCGAACGAAGGTCGTAAGCCGTCTGCCTGGTGGGCATGGCGCAATGTGCCACCGTGTCATCAATTCATCCCAGGAGTATCGCTGATGTCGGGACCCGAAATTACCCGCGGCAGCCACGTGTCGCTGCACTACTCACTCACTCTGGAAAATGGTACCGAGGCAGACAGCAGCCGCGACGGCGAGCCGCTCACCTTTGTGGTGGGCGACGGCACCATGCATGAAGGGCTCGAGGGGTTTCTGATCGGCATGAAGCCGGGGCAGCAGGCGAGTTACCCTGTAAGCCCGGAGCAGGGGTTCGGCTACCCCGATACCGATGCGGTACATGTGATGCCCCGTGACGATTTTCCCGTCGAGATGGATTTGACCCCGGGAGTCATCGTCGGCTTCACCACGCCGGCCGGCGACGAAGTGCCGGGAACCATTACCGAGATCGATGAGGCGCGGGTAACGGTGGACTTCAACCACCCCCTGGCCGGGCATACTTTAAATTTCGAGGTGGAAATACTGACGGTGGAGTCATGAAGGTAATACTCGCCAATCCCCGCGGATTCTGTGCCGGCGTCGACCGGGCCATTGATATCGTCGCACGCGCCCTGCAACTGTTCGGTGCCCCCATCTACGTGCGTCACGAGGTGGTGCACAATCGCTACGTGGTGGAGGACCTGCGGGCCAAGGGTGCGGTCTTCGTCGACGAGCTGGAACAGGTGCCGGATGGGGCGACGGTCATTTTCAGTGCCCATGGCGTACCCCGGGCAGTGCAGCAGGAGGCACAGCGACGCGGCCTGCGGGTGTTTGATGCCACCTGTCCCCTGGTGACCAAGGTTCACATCGAGGTGGATCGCCACGCCCATGCCTTTCACGAGGTCATCATGATCGGCCACGCCGGGCATCCTGAAGTGGAAGGCACCATGGGACAATATGAAAGTGGTGCGAATGGCGCGATCTATCTGGTGGAAGATGTCGACGATGTGGCGGGCCTGTCGGTCAAGAACCCGGAAAATCTCGCCTATGTAACCCAGACCACACTGTCGGTAGACGATGCCGCCGCGGTAGTCGCCGCCCTGCGCGAGCGATTCCCCTCCATCCAAGGACCGCGCAAGGACGACATCTGCTATGCCACCCAGAACCGCCAGGACGCGGTCAAGCGTCTGGCCGCATTGTGCGATGTCGTATTGGTCGTCGGTTCACCCAACAGCTCCAACTCCAACCGGCTGCGCGAAGTCTCCGAGCGCAGCGGCACGCCGGCCTATCTTATCGACAGTGCCGATGAGCTGCGTTCGGAATGGCTCGAAGGCAAGCATGTCGTAGGGGTGACCGCCGGTGCTTCAGCACCGGAAATCCTGGTGCAGCAGGTGCTGGAGCGCCTGCGTGAGCTGGGGGCTGCGGAATACTCGGTGGACGGCGGCGTGGTGGAGGACCACGCCTTTCCGTTGCCGAAGGAGTTAAGGTAATCAGCTAATGCACTCTGCTGGGTGCGCAAGGCATGACCAGAAGCTTGCTGTCACGTCAGCGCCAGCACTGGGCCAGGGGCGATGTGCCGGTATGGCCGCGTTGCCCGGTTTCGGTGAGGGTGAAGTTCCCGCATTCGGGATCTGCTTCCACCGGCGTTGCCGTCAGGGTAAAGGTATTCGGGGCTACAGCGGTGGGCCGGATGTTGTATCTGACCGTGCCTGCGCCACCTCGCGGTGATTGTGACAATGCTGCAGGCAGCGCCGCGGTGGTGTAGTTGTAGGTCGTGGTGTACCAGCGCTCCATGAATTGGGCCGCCTCCAGCAAAACCGCCTGTGCTTCCGCGCGGCGCGCCTTTTGCACATGTGCCTGATACGAGGGAAAGGCGACAGCGGCGAGTATGCCGACGATGGCTACCACGATCAGCAGCTCGACCAGGGTGAATCCTCTACATGTGGTTTTCATGGTGCATGCGCCTCAATGGAGCCCGTGGTATCCGTTCATTGCGGAAGTGTATCGAACACATGAATGCGGGTCACGGTTTTTGCCTTTCCGGTGCCCTTCCAGGTGATA
The DNA here is from genome assembly GCA_002840095.1 of Gammaproteobacteria bacterium HGW-Gammaproteobacteria-1. GTDB lineage: Bacteria > Pseudomonadota > Gammaproteobacteria > Thiohalomonadales > Thiohalomonadaceae > Sulfurivermis. Next base: position 32,790 of record PGZL01000010.1, read on the forward strand.
CCGACAGGCTGGCCCGGGGCAAGCAGGAAAACATCGAGCGTTCTCCCACCATCCGCAGTCACCTTCACGCTGCTGGATACACGAAAGGTCTCTGAACCGACCTCGATGGTCCGCTGCCTGCTGTCGGTCAGTCCGAGTTCACCGACCATCTGGATATCGCTGGGCGTGTCCTGCGCCTGGGAAATGCCAGCGCCGGCCAGCAGCAGGGCGAGTGCAATAATGATGTTGCGCATGTTATCAACCTCACAGTCAGCTAGTGGTCCGTTGTTGTCTGGCGCAATGGCCGTGGACCGGGTGCAAGTCTTTTCGCCGCATCCGGCCGGGAGGTCTCATTGATTTCTTCCGGGCCGGATGCCGCCGATAGTGCTCGTGCAATGTCTCAGGGGGCGTCTTCACGCCAGGTTTGCCGTCCCTGAGTGGGGAGGCCTTCGGTTGCTCCAGCCCCCTCCAGGTCGGAACCTTCATAGAGCAATTCCGAGTTGCCGTCCCGGATGGTCGTCAGTTCCTCGCCATGGCCTCCGCCAAGGCCGCTCCAGTTGCCGTCCGCGCTGTCGAAGTAGCCGTCCTGATTCAGATCGAACACGGCGTCGTTGCTGCTGCCGCCGGATCCCACCATGACATCCATGATGAAGCCGCGACGGCCGCTGCTGCAGGGATCGTCGTCTGGGATCAAGGTGCTGAAACGCACCCGTTCCTGGGAGATGCCGGCCGGGAAGTTGGGGGCGCTGATTACGCGCTCGCCGGTTTCGACGTCGAGATTGAGATACCAGCCCTTGTCGCCCGGATCCGCGGCGTAGCTGGACACCGTCCGCAGGACATAGGTTGCGGCGCCTATATCCTGTGAGGTCTGTCCCGTGATTTCCTGTTTCGTCAAGGGGCCGGTGACCTCAGTGCCGGAGCCGTCGTCAAAGATGCCGTACAGCGTCTGCACCTGTGTCGAATTTCCGTCCTGGGTGCGGAAGAAGGCGCCGGTTCCGAACAACACCACCAGCTGATCGCTATTGTTGGGGTTGATCGCGATGCCGGGGCGGGCCGTGATGGGTTGCGGCCCGTTGGACGGATCCTTGGCCGCGAACAGCTTGGTCGCGGAGTTCCAGCCGCCGGATGAGTCGGCGTGGACGTCGAAGCGCCACATATTGCCCAGCAGGTCGCCGGCGTAAATGACGTTTGCGGCGAGGTTGTAAATAGGCCAGTCGGTGGCCTGGGGAGAACCCAGCCCGTTGGGTGCGGCGGCGCTGCCGACGCCGGTATCAATCTTGGCCAGCAGTTGGCCGCTGCTCAGGCTCACGATGAACAACATGGCGGTATTGCTGCTGCTGTTGTAGCCGTTACCGAACACCGCGGCCCATTCGCCGTCACGCATGCGCACGATCAGCGGCTGTCCCACGTTGTAGCCGAGGTCGGGATCGGTAAACTCCCATAGCACGTTGCCCGTGTCGAAGCTACCTGAGGTAACATCCAGGGCGAACACGGTACGCCCGCCGCCGCCCATGGAACCGACCAGGACCGTTTTCCAGGTGCCGCCCCAATAGGCGTCACCCACGGCGGCGGTGCCATCCACGTAGTAACGATGGGTGTAGTTGGGATCCATCAAATGGTTGATGCGCGCATAGGTGGTGCCGGCTTCCGGCAGCAGCACTTCGCTGGGAATATAGGCGAAACTTTCTGCGCCTGTCAGGGCGTCGAACGCGTGGAGCATACCATCGTTGGCGCCGGTGTAGATTACGTCGGGCCGTGACTGATAGGCCCCGGTATTACGGAAGGCGGTGTAGCTGGCACCCAGATCGCTGAGCAGGCTGTAGCCGAAGTTGAGTTTGCCGGCATACTGCGGGTTGGAGTGGACTACGTCGCCGAGGAGGCGGGCCGATCCGCTTTCCGAGCGGCTGCGGAACGAGGCGTGAGCCGATTCGTTGCCCCGCAGCCAGTCGATGCGATTGGTGCCCAAGCCATCCACTGTGCCGTTCAGGGCGCGATTTAGTGCATCCTGCTGGTCTGTACTTAGATTGGCTAGGCTGAACGTGGTGCCGCTGCCGGAAGTGCTGTTCGTCGTGAACAGCTTGCGTGTCGCCGGCGTCATTTCACGCAACTTGGCCTCGGCATCCCAGGCGACCCCGCCCAGCACGCCGCCCGGAAGAATGTCGTAGGCGAGCATCATGCCGGACCAGTCGCCGCTGCGGAAGCCGGCGGTATAGAGCATGGTGTCGCTCTGCAGTACGGCAGTGCTTGCCGCCGAAGCGGTGGCAGAGCTTTCCACGCGTGCCACGATGGCATCGAGTACGCCGCTCAGTTCATTGGCAAAGGTCTCGGGGTCGGCCGCGCTGAAGAAGCCGCCCCGCGAGTTGAGACCGGCGTGCAGCAGGTCATCAATTTTCGCCGGATTGGTGGAATACGGATCAAGCCAGGAAATAGCGGTACCGTTGGCGACTGCATCCCATGCATCCTGCGGATCGACAGAGCCGGTTACGCCCAACCCTACACCGAAGGTTACCATGTGCTGCCAAAATGCCTCATTCTGTGGACTGGTGGGAACTTCGTTGGCCAGATCGGTGCGCAGGTCATTTTTCCAGTAGTGCATGGCCACGTCCGCCAGCGTGTTGCTGCGGGCGTCCCGGTACGGATCCGCGGGGACGTACTGGAAGGTGGAGCCATCCGGCGCGGTATGGGTGGGACCATTGCTGTTGTCGGAGTTGCCGACGGAGGGTGACGGATCGGCGCCGTTCCAATAGCCATCAGTCATCAGGATGGAATAGCTCTGGCGGCACTGTAAATGGGCCGTGGTGTCATTGGTGCCGGGGACGGCACCCCAGGGGCCGCGGTTGTCGGTGCGATAGTAGTAATTGCCGGCCGCCTGCAGCGTCTGGCGCAGGGGCGTGCCGGCGGCCGGGATGTCGCGATCATAGAGCAAATCGAAGAAGGCGGTGCGGTCCGGGCCGGTGAAGCGGCGTACACCGCGCACGACTTTGCTGGTGCCGATGCCATCCACGGTGGACCAGCCGGCATTGATAGTAGAGTAACCGACGCGCATGCCTTCCCCCTGCTGGGCGAAGGCGCGGCTGACGCCACCGCGGGATGCCAGGATACGCGAGCGGTAGTAGGTGTACCAATTGGCGAAGTTCTGAATTTCCTCGGCATAGGTGCAGGTCGCCGTTGCCGCATCGACGCAGTCGGAGCGGTTCTCACGACCATGGCCGGTATAGGTTGGAGTAGCGCTGCGAATTTCGACCTTGGTGAAATTGCCCCAGGCGTAATTGGTGCTGCCATCATGCACGAAGTAAACGGCCGGCCAATAGGTCTGGGTCTGTGTAAAGGTGCTGCAGTTGGAGAAGGAGAAGGCGCCGGTGGCGTTGCGGGTAATGGTATTGCAGTTGGTCCAACTGCCGTACCGCGAGTTGCTTGCGGTCAGATTACGCGAGCCGCGTGCCGGCCGCAGGGGATTGTGCAGTGCGGCGGCCGGATCGGCATTGGGCATCAACGTGCCGTTGTCGCCAGCCTGGGGCCAGGGTTGGTAAGTTATGCTCGGGTTATAGTAAACAGCATTGAATTGCTGGGTGCGGGTAAAAGCGCCATATGGATGGTTGTCCGCGAAGCTTGGGGCGCGATCAGTGTAATTACCGGAGCTGTACAGGTCACTGATGCGGCCATACATATAATACGAGCCATTATAAATGTGTTCGTCCGGCATGTTCTCAAAGTGCATGGAACCCGAGTCGTCCAGGATGAACATGATGTTCGGTTCGATCGTGGTGGTGACGAACAACGGCGCGTTGGCGATGTCGACGGCGGCCTGCGCGGGCGCCGCTACAGCCACACCGAGGGCCAGCCCGAGGGCAAGTCCCTTGATGCCGCGGAAAGATTTCTTGTGAGTGGAGTTCATGTCACGTCTCCTTGACGGTATAGCCATTTGCACAAGGTTGTCCGGTGCGCTATTCGTTGGTCGGCCAGACATAGGTTTCGAGCACGGTCTGGGCGGTGGCCGAGCCGCCGCTGCCACGGGCATTCACCGGGTAGTAGTTCAGGAATTTGGGTGGCCCCCCCAAACCAATTCCCATACGGACCGACGTTGGCTGGCCGACATAAAAGGTGGGGGCGTCAGCCAGCTGCGCATCGAGTCCTGCCAGCGTGCCGGTGACGGCAGCACCATCCCAAGGCGGATTGCTCTGGGCGCTGGTTGCATTGGCAGCAATCTCCAGCCAGTTCTCCCCTGCACGCAAGGCGGCTTCGGCGGCCTGGAAGGAGAGGTTGAGATCGCGGGTATTGCCGGCCATGCGTTCCTGCAGGGTGGTGGTGCGCATGGCTGCGGTGCCGATTAGGGTGAGCAGGAGCAGGAAGATCAGGGCGACGATCAGCACCGCTCCGCGCTGCGTGGTGGGTATGACGTGCGATGACAACATGGTCAATTCCTCAGGGCAGCCAGCTGCGCAGGCCGATGGTGGTGGTAAACACCTGCCGCAGGCGGCGATCCGCCGGCAGGACCTCAACACCGGTATCGTGGGTATAGGTGTACGGCTGGGCCGTATCGGTGACGTTGTTGTCGCTGCGCAGCAGCAGGCTGATGCGCACGCTGATGACGTCGCGCCAGATGCCTGCCGCGGCGATAGTGTCGGCGGTTTGATAGCCGGTGGGGACCAGGTTGCCGTTGCCGTCCGGCACGCCGACACCGTAGGTGACGCGCATGCGTTCGACGTTCTCCACCAGTTCCTGGGCGACCGCGCCATCGGCGCTCTGGAACAGGGCGGGCGCGCCGCTGGCCCCGGGGGCTATGAAATAGGTGTATGAGGTCATGGCCATGATGCCGGCGTTAGCGTTCGGGGCGAAGTCTTTGCCGAGGTTGACGGTGACATTGCCCGGGACGCCGGCGCCCACATCGTGGTCGAGCTGTCCGGCGGCGATGGTTGCATCGTCACTGGTGATTTGGAAGATGGCCGCGTTAACGCAATCACCGACCATGACGATGTCGAATTGACGGAGGCCGCTGTTGGCGACGATGCTCAGCGGAGCCGAGCCGGAGCCTTCAGGGGCTCCGGGGTTAAGCCCGGTCAGTGGCAACCGGCGACCACTGACCTTACGCAGGGTAAGAGTGTCGCTGCCCGGCAAGGCGGCGGCAGCCGCCGCCGGCAAAGCCGGCGTCCAGCCGGCCCCGTCCCAGAAACTGCCCTCAACGGGGTTTGCCAGGCCCCAGGTGTTGTCGCCCGGATTGGTTACCAATGCCACGCGTATGCGGCCGGTTTTGATAAAGGTGGTTGGCGGAGGGGTCACCTCGGCCTCCATGACGCGGGCGTTGGCGCAGCCCATGTGTCCGGCCATGCGTAAATCCCAGTTGAGCTGGTCGACGGCGAACCGCCCGTTTTCCTGTACCCGTGCCATGGCTTCCTGCAGGGTGTAGGTCTGCTTGCTGCCGATGAACAGTTCGATGATGCCCGCCATCAGTACCAGGCCGATGACGAGGGCCACCATGGTTTCCACCAGGGTGAGTCCCCGTTGGCGGCATACAGCAGGAATGTGTCGGGACATGATCATAGCTGTGTCGTCACGGTGAATGTTTGAGTGTCGCCTGCGGCAGCACCTGCGCGCTTGCTGTCACTCCACTGGAGGGTGACGGTGTAGACGTCGACGCCGATGGGCTGGATGCTGGCCTGGGCGGCGGGCAGGAGGTTGGTAACACGTTGGTACCATGCAAAAACATCCTGGGCATTTACGCTTGCGCCGCCGGCAGGGGCAGCGCCAAGTGCCAGGTCATATCCTCCGGCTCGGGCTATGTCTCGATTGGTGCGCATGGCATCGATGATTTCATAGCTGAGGGCGGTGGCCTGGCTGCGCTGATAGGCATTCACATTGCTTTGCAGGGAAAAGGTCTGCAGTCCCGCCAGTCCGAGGAGGCCGATGGCCAGAATGAGCACGGCGATCAATACCTCCATGAGGGAGAATCCACCCTGAGCGCGGCTGGGTGAGTGGAAAACATGACTTGTCTGCGCGAGCATGTTCATGGGCAATTGATCCTGGTAATGCTGAGCCTACCGGTATTGTTGATGTTGATGGCACGTGCGCGGTTCATATCTCCGGGGGGGCAGCTCGAAGGCGAGAGTGTAATGTTCACCTGCGCCACCGGCAGGGTCTTCACGCCGCGCGCATCGAAGGTGATGAGGGTCTCGCCCAGGGAATCGATGGTGATCTGGTTCATGGCCGGAAAAGTACGCAGTTCATCGATGGTGCCGCAGCCGGCGCCGACATGGACGCACCAGCCATTCTGGAAGCCGCCCGGGGCCGCCTCGACGGAAACGCTCGCACCTATACGTATGGCCTCAGAGCGGGCCAGGTTCATAGCCGCCACCAGTTCGTTGGCCTGGGTGGTTGTGCGGTTGTTTTCAAACAGCGTCTGAAACGAAGGTATCGCCAATGCCAAAGCGATTGCCATCACCGCCAGGGTAATAATCAGCTCGACCAGTGTGAATCCGCGTACGTTTTTCATGACCTGAACACTAGCACACCTGCCCACGGGGGAAATCGGGAGTCGACAGGCGGCGCGGATGGTACGACGGATGGATGGGGACGCTGAACTACCGGGGGACGCGCATTTGTTTTACCCTGCCCCAAAAGCTGACCAGCCGCGACGTGGGGCGTGGTTGCAGAATTCCCTGTATGACTCCAGGAGTGTCTGTTTTGCCTGACTGCTTGGTAATTGGTGGTGGTGTTAACGGTCTGCTCGCTGCAGGCGAACTGATGGCCGCTGGGCTGCGGGTGCGTTTACTTGAGCGGGGGATGGTCGGGCGGGAGTCGTCCTGGGCCGGTGGCGGCATACTGTCGCCGCTTTATCCCTGGCGCTATCCCGATGCGGTGACGGAGTTGGCGCGCTGGAGCCAGGGGGCTTATCCGGAGCTGGTGGCGCGGTTGCGCCGGGAGAGTGGCATTGACCCGGGATGGATTCGCAGCGGGATGCTGATGCTCGACACGGGTGACCGGGCGGAGGCGCTGGCCTGGGCCGGCCGTTTTGGCTACCGGGTGGATGAACTGGCAGGGGCCGCGTTGCGTCAATGCGAGCCGGCGCTGGGGGAGGACCTGGGGCCGGCGCTGTGGATGGCGGCGGTGGCCCAGGTGCGCAATCCGCGGCTGGTGCAGGCGGCCCGCAACAGTCTGGAGCGGCAGGGCGTCGTCATCGAGGAGGAGGCCGAGGTGACGGAGCTTCTGGAGCGCGGTGGCCGGATTGCCGGGGTGCGCACGGCGCGCGGTGCAATGGGCGCCGACGTGGTGGTCGTGGCCGCCGGCGCCTGGAGCGGCCGGCTCCTGGCGGAATTGGGGGGCGCACAGGACATACGGCCGGTTCGGGGACAGATGTTGCTGTTCCGGGGGGCGGCCAGGGTGGTGTCGCGCATCATCCTGGAGCCGGGGCACTATGTAATTCCCCGGCGCGACGGGCGTGTGCTGGTGGGCAGCACCATGGAATACGTGGGGTTTGACAAGGGGACCACGGCAGCGGCGCGGACCGAATTGCTGGAGACGGCCTTCCGCCTGGTGCCGGCTTTACGTGAGTTCGAGCTGGAACAGCACTGGGCCGGGCTACGGCCGGGATCGCCTGATGGCGTACCTTATATAGGGGAGCACCCCCAGGTCCGCGGCCTCTTCATCAACAGCGGTCATTTCCGCAACGGTGTGGTGATGGCGCCTGCCTCGGCCCGGCTGCTGGCGGACCTGGTGGTGGGGCGGACGCCCATACTTGACCCGGAGCCGTACGCCATGCGTCGTTCATAGGCCAGAAAATCAGTTACTTGGGGACCGAAAATCGAATATTCTTACACGTTGTAGGAATAATCCGTCGTCTGGACTTCAATTAAACCCATCGCTATACTCGGGAACATGGAAAAAGCACCGGAGAAACAAAGCATTGATCGGCGTGTGGTTATCGAAATGCTGCAGCGGCATGACGTAACCCCGACGCAGCAGCGGGTGGAAATCGCCCAGATGCTGTTCGCCCGTCCGCAGCACCTCTCCGCCGATCAGCTGCTGGCCCAGGTCAATAGCGAGAGCAACCATGTGTCCAAGGCGACGGTTTACAACACCCTGAACCTGTTTGCCCGCAAGGGACTGGTGCGGGAAGTCATCGTCGACCCGAGCCGGGTGTTCTATGACTCCAATACCTCGCAGCACCATCACTTCTTCAACGTCGATACCGGCGAATTGACCGACGTGCCGCTGCCCACGCTGAGCATGGAGCAGTTGCCGTCCCTGCCGCAGGGCACTGTGGCGGCGGGCGTCGACGTCATCATCCGCCTGCGTTCGGCCGACTGAGCCGGCGCGTCCCCCGTAACTTCAGGAACAACCGTCCCTGGCGGCGGAGCGCACCTCGTGCCCGTGACCTGAGGCAGAACCGAATCTTTCCCGCCGCTTTCTTTGCCCCCGGCCGCGTTTTCAGTATACTTGCGCCCTTCGTGATCCTGCCTGACATGGCCGTTGTAGCTCAGTTGGTAGAGCAACTGATTCGTAATCAGTAGGTCGGAGGTTCGACTCCTCTCAACGGCACCAATAAAACAACAAGTTGCGCCGCTTTTACTCTTTCTCTCAACTGTACCGGGACGCCGTAGGGACGTGGCTTTTACTGGCCGCGCAGGCGCAGGGGCTCACGAAGGGCGGTTCGTAGTGTGCCGGGTAGCCGTGTTCGCAGGTCTTTCCCGGCTTCTGCTGGAGCGGTGCGATTGACACCGCCGGCGGGCGCAGGTCGCAGACCACCCCCTCGATGTCGATCCCTTCCAGGGCGCGGGCGCCGGTGATGAGTTCGCAGCGGTAGGCCTCGCGCATGAACTGCTCCAGCTCGGGGGCGTACTCCATGACCAGGCGGAGTGTTTCGGCGATCACCTGGTTGTGTGCCCGGTGGGGAGCGTCGTTGAGGCTGCACAGGACGTCGGGGATTGAGGCGGCGTACATGGCCGCCTTGGCGTCGATACGGCCCGCTTTGTGTCCGGCCACCAGCTCGCGCCACCAGGCGGGCGCCGCGACCTTCAGACAGTCCTGGGTGGCGTAGTGTATTTGTTCCTGGGGGCTCTTGTGGGCGTGCGAGACCGACATTATTAAGCGCTCCTTGTTCTGCGTAATGCTGTTCGCGCAGCTTTATTGAGCCACAGCGCTTCCATGCGCTTTATTCCACCGTCGGCCATGGCCGTTCTTTCGGTGCGCCACCAGCCGCTGTACAGGTCGTCATAAAGGGGACTCTGGTAGCCGCTCAGCACCACCATTCCCGCGGCGTTGTTCAGAACGTCAGCTAGCGCCCTGTGGTCGTCGTCTGACATTTCATGCCGGTATCGCTGGCGAACGCCACGGTTGCAGAGAGGTGCGCGGGTCTGATGGACATAGGGCGGATCGACATAGAACAGAACGTCCTCCCCATCGTGTTGCCGGATCAGGTCGACGGCAGGCTTGTTCTCGATGGTGACTCCGCACAACCTCTGGGTAACGGCGATCAGCGCCGCCGGTTTGTTTGCAAAATCAACCGGCGGCGTGGAGCCTGACCGCTTCGCATTCGAGCGGAACCCGGTCGAATGGTCCTTGTTGTAGGCAGCAGAGCCGTAGCCCATCATCGACCGCACGATCAAGCGCCTGGCTGCCTCAATTGGGTCATTCGTTTCGATGCGCGCAGCGACCCACTCAGTCCGGCTGAACGGTGTCAGCTCCAGCAGGCGGCGCAGTTGCTGCGCCTGTTCGTCTTCGCGCAGCACCCGGAACAGGTTCACCACGTCATCGTCGAGGTCGTTGTAAACCTCGCCATGCGCCCGTTGTTTCCGGAGCAGAACTGATGCCCCTCCTCCGTAGGGTTCGACATAGACGCGGTGCGCAGGGAAGTGGCTGATGATCCACGGCGCGATGCGCCACTTGCCGCCGTGGTATCGCAGCACCGGTCTGGTTACTTTGTTCACCGACCAGTCTCCTCGACGTACTCCGACATCTCGATCCAATCAAGCACTTCGCGGTCTTCTTCGGTCATCGGCTCCAGCTGGTCGATGGTTCTGTCCATCAACTCTTTGCCGCAGCCGTTGCGGCAGTACTGGAGGAGGGCGGGGGAGCAGTAGACCACAGGGCCGAAGTCGTGGCCGTGGCGGCGGCAGTGGGCCTTGGCCTGGCGCAGGCGGTGCGCCTCCGCGAAATCTGCGGCCTTTTCGCGCATCCAGGTGAGCAGTTTTTTCATAGCGGCTTCCTCGCGGGTGCGTTGACGGCATCGAGCAGGTGCTCAAGGTTGAGGTGGGCGTAGCGGTTGGGCATCTTGGCGTCTTTCCAGCCGCCCAGCTCCTGGAGGTGGCGGCCGACGACGCCGGCGCGGACCATGGCGGAGGCCCAGACGTGGCGCAGGTCGTGCCAGCGGAAGTCTGCGGGAATGCCGGCGGCCTTCTTGATGCGCACCCAGATGCGGCGGAACTCGTGCCAGGGGGTGCCGTCGCCGCGGTGGAACACCAGGTCGCCGGCGCGCCAGTCCCACATGAGGCGGAGCAGCTGCTCGACGCGCTCGCTCATGGGCTGGGCCAAGGGGGCGCCGTTCTTGGTGGTGCCGCCCGGCGCCAGGATGTAGCCCGCTTGCAGCAGCTCGTCGCCCCTGGAGATGGGGAATACCACCCGTGACCAGGTCAGCCCTTCAACAGCGTCTTTTTGCGCAGTCTTGGCGCGGCCGAGGATGTTGGCGCGGCGCCAGCCGATCCAGGCGCCGGCGAGGATGGCTGCATCGAGGCCGACGGGGGCGGCGATGATCAGGGCGAGCAGCTGCTCGTAGCCTAGATCCGCCTCGCGGCCTGGGGCGGCGTCTTCGTGCTCGATGAAGGCGGCCAGGTTGTCCTTGATCCAGCGCCACTTCTTCCAGGCGAGGGTGAGGATGTGGGACACCAGAATGCCGCGCACGCGCAGGGTGCTGGCGGAGTAGGGGCCGCGCCCCCTGGTTCTGGCCAGGCGGGCGAGCAGGGCGGGGTCGGTGACCTCGTAGCGCGGCGCCGGCTGGGAGCCGTCGGCGGGGTCGGGCTGGTGGTACCAGGCCTCGCCGCGTTCGTTGCGGCGCAGCTGGTAGATTTCGTTGCCGACGTAGGCGCGGCGCAGCACGGCTTTCTGATCGGCCTGCCACTTGGCGAAGGCGGCGATGATGCCGTCCTCGCTGTCGTCCAGGGGCACCTGCTCCAGGCGCAGCCAGCGGCGGCCGGCCTGCACCGGATAGCGCAGGGCGCGGGCGTTGCTCAGGTCGTCGCCGTGGGTCTTCTTGTGCGGGCTCTCGGTGCGCAGGTATTCGGCTAGTGCTTCCCCGAATAGACGTCTTGCTCGGTGCCCAAGCAGCCTATCGTGGGCCTGGGCGCGGACTGCTGCTTCCCATTCCTGGGCCTCTTTCTTGGTGTCAAATGCGCGTTTAACTCGCGGGATACCTCGCCGTTTGTCGGCAATGTCGGCCTGCCAGCGGCCTCCTTGGAGTTTTCGGATTGCCATGGGGTTGCTCCTGTTCTGGTTTTATCGAGATACCGCTGTAGCTGGTCTTCGCTGATGCGTAGCGGAGCGCGCGGACCTGTTCCCAGCTGGTGGGCCTCCAGCCGCCCGGCGCGGATTTCGCCGTAGAGGTGACCCCGGCTGATGCACAGCCGGGAGGCCACCTGAGCGATGGTGAGCAGCGGCTCGTCGCTCATTACTGTGCTCCGGCTTCCTGGGAAGCGTTCCATGCGGCGCGCACGTAGGGGGGGCAGCCGACGGCCTCGGCGTGTTCGAGCAGCCATGCGCGCATGGCGTCGTCGTCGGCGCCTTCGTCGGACTTGGGTTTGCTCTTCTTCGGCGCCTTGGTTCCTTCGACCATATCGAGCAGTGCTTTCGTGTCGAGCATGTCGAGAAAGCGCGCGTCGACGCGGTAGCTATCGATAGAGATATCGAGCAGATGTGCCAGCAGAAGGACCTGATCATTATGCATGTGGCGCACAGCCAGCGCGGCGATTTCAGCGACATGGCCCAACGCACCGCCGCCTGTGAGGCATGCCTGCATGTCGGTCAGGCCCAGACGAAGTACGGTGGCGCTGTGCTCTTCGTCATCGTCGTAATAGGGCATCCCGAAGATGGCGCGCTTGTTTTCGTTGGGGTCTTCGCTGGCTTCGGCTTCGTCGTCATCCCATGATTCGATCCCGTCCGGGAAGCCGATGGCCATGTACGCCGCCAGGTTGAATTGCAGAGCAGTGTCGATGGCAACGTGTTCGGAGACGATGCGGTTACGCGCCCAGGGAGCAACGACATTACCCCTGATTTCATCGAGAAAGTCTTCACTCTCAACCGCCAAGGCCTCCTTCTCCCAGAAACAGGGCATGTTGAAGCAGGCCAACTCGGTCATAGCGTCGTCGGCCGCGAGGAGCGCCTGTTTTTTGTGTTCGCAACCGGCGCAGCCGTCCGCATTGAAGCTAGCATCACCCAGGGAGGCGAAGTCTTGGCCATGCTTCAGGGTGCCATTCTGTTCCACGTCTTCAAGGTGGACGATGCCATCCTCGGCGACAATGACTGGCGTGGCATCCGTGCGGCGTTCGTGGGTAGATCCTTTAACGAAGGCTTTGGTGTGCTCCGATCTCTCCTGTTCATCCGCTGCTTTTTTGGCATCAAAACACTTGAGGTCTCCGCAGTAGATGGCCCCTTGCGTCCCCAGTTTGCGTGCCGCCTTGCACCCGTTGAAGCATTCGGCGGGATCGATATGGATAAATCCGAACTTCGGCGACCAGTAGGAAAACTTTCTATCTTGCGGTATGCACGGGAAGTCCTTGTTGTACAAACTAGCAATCTGATCTTGCAACTCCGGGGTCGTCGGGGCGCGTTTATGAACGACGCTGAAATCGGCGATCCAGTCGTCCACCTGACTTAGCAACTCGGGCAGGTCGTACACCTGGAGCAGGTATTTGCCGTGCGCCGGCGTCAGCTCGCCCTTGCGGATTGCATCCTGCCCCCACTTGGGGAGCTTGAGCAGGCGGTGGATGTTGGTGAGCGCACCGCGCTGGAGCTTGATGCCTGCGGCGTTCAGGCGCTCTTCGGTTTCCTTGAGGGTCAGACCACCCTCGTTGCGCAGGCGGTCGATGACCTTGGCCAGCTCGATGGCGTTGAGGTCGGAGCGGTTGTAGTTCTCGCTGACCTGGTCGATGAGGCGGTCGACAGGGCTTGCGTCCGGCGCTTCGTCGTCCAGCTCGGCGGCGATCACCTCTTCGCAGGCGAGCAGCGTTGCGCGGTATCTATTGGCGCCATTCTTGATGATGTAACCGCCCAGGCCATCGCCCAGCACCTTGATGGGCTGGATCAGGCCGCGCAGTCCGCGGGCCCGGCGCTCCCTGATGCTTGCGGCGATGCCTTCGATCTTCTCTTCGTTGAAGTCCTCGCGCGGCTGGGTGGGATCTTCCTGGAACATGCCGATGGGAAGCTCTTTCACTTCGCCCGGCTGTAATTGAATGTTATCGGTCATGGCTTACTCCTAGTTCTTGACGGCGGTGCGCGCGAGCTGCTGCGCGGCGAGGTAGCCGGATTTGAGGGATACGCTTTGGATGTCGCGCGCGAGGGCGATGCTCTCCCAACAAGGGAGTACGTGCTTGCTGCCATCGGGGGTGGCGATGATCACGACGCCGACGCCTTCTTCTGTGACGCCGGCGCTGATCTGGTAGTCGGTTGCCTTCTGCATGATTCGCTCCGTGAAAGGGCCTGCGGGCGGAGTGCCCGCAGGCGGGGTGTTACTTAGCGGTTGCCTCCAGCTGCTTGGCCTGTTCCGCCTCCTTCGCCTCGTCCTCGGCGCGGTACTGCTCGGCAAGTTCCTCGGTGCGCGTTTTGCACAACGTTCCCAGCCTGGCCTGGAAGTCGGCGGCCAGACCGAAGCAGCGGTCCGCCAGGTATTCGCCGCGGGTCTGGCCGTTGTATTTGCCGCCGTCGATCGGATTGCCGCCGAGGAATGCCTCGGCGCGGGGGTGGGCGAGAATGGCCATAGCGAAGCGGTCGGCGGTGACCTCGATTACATCGACCGCCTTGACGGCCCGGACTTCGGGGCGGTTGCGGCACTCCTGCGCGAGGTGATGCAACACAATGGATGCCAACTTTCCTTCACCCAACGGGATGTCCTGGCCCTTCGCCTCGCCGGCGCCCTGGTCCTTCGCCATTTCGTCCTGTTTCTCCGCCTCGTCCTTGGGCGGGGCACCCTGATCACCGGTGAAGCGCATGTCCTGGCCCTTCGCCTCGCCGGCGCCCTGGTCCTTCGCCATTTCGTCCTGTTTCTCCGCCTCGTCCTTGGCCTGGGCGCCCTGATCCTGCTTGTCGGTCTTTGCTTTCGCGGTCATGTCTGTATTTCCTTCTAGGTTGGTTGGCCGGTGCCGCCGGCCGCGGTCAATCGGTTTTCCGGTAGGTGTTGAAAAATTCGCCGTGGTTCGTGATCACCATGTCCTCGACGCTATCAGGCTCTTTCATGCCTGGGCGTTGAATGGTGGCGAGAGTTTTGTGCTCGGTGGTGGCACGCACCTCCACGCGGCCAGCGGGGCCTTGGTAGTGCGCACCGATGGCCGGGCGGTTCATCTGACGAACCACTGCCGCGGGTGAACCGGTTTGATCACCTGGCCCTGGCCGTTGATGACGTAGCCGTGCTCCTCGATAAAGCGGAGCACGCGGCGGGTCTGGTCGGTGTCGCCGAGGTTGTAGTTGATGAGGCGGCCATAGAGCCCCTGTTGATAGAGCAGCGGAGCTTCCGCGCCGCTTCCGTTCTTGCCGCCGATGCGGTCGCCGAGAGTGGCCCGGGCCACTGCGTCGAGGTTGTTGCCCTTGGCGTAGACGTTGCCTCCATTGCCGCCCCAGATCATTTGCAGGAGGTCGATGTCGCGCTCGCCGGGGGCGGCGGACATGTCGGTGATCTCTTCCAGGGGCACGCCGGTACTGGCCGCCAGCAGGGGGTAGTCGAAGGCCCAGTGATTGAAGCCCGCGACCAGGGTTGCGCCAGAAAGAAGCTCGACCAGGCGCAAATGGTCATCGCGGCGGTCGCCGAAGATGTGGTAGCGGTCAGTCTCGACGTGGTAGGCCACCCCGCTGGAGATGCCGGCCTTGTGGCTGTTACCCCAGCCCTGCACGGCCTTGCCTGCGTCGAGCATGGCGCGATCAGCCTCGGTGCACTTGTCCGGGTTGGGAACGATGGCTTTCTGGATTTCGAGATCAAAGACGATGGTTTTCACGGCGTGCCTCCTGGGCGTTTTGCTGGTCGAGGTGGGCGGTGCGCTAGCGGTGGTAGCGAATCAGGCGCCCGACGTTGCGCAGGTGCTCCTGGGTGCGCCGTTCGGCGTCACTGCTCGGTTGGTAGCTCTTCATTGCACTCCCCTTTGTGTTGCTGTCATAGTTCCAGTGTCGGCGCTTGTGTTTCGTTGAGCGCAACACTGTTGACGTGTTTATATCGCTGTGTTCCACTGAATGCAACACCGGGGCGAAAAAAAACCGGCCTCAGGGGCCGGTCAGAAGAAGAGCGGGAATGGAATTATCCGGCGGTTCTCTTGCGGTAGATGTAGGCGGCGTGGGTGTCATGCACCATCTCGTCGATCCTGGCGCGCGCCTCCGGCGTTAGGGCTTTGTACTCGTTCAGCCAGCCGGCCACTTCGGGCGGGTAGAACAGGTCGGCTACCGTGATTTTTCTATGCAGGAGCTTGCCGAGCGCTACGGCCAGGCGCTCCAGGGTGTCCTGGGTGTAGCCCTGATTGTGTTCGATGCGCTTGATGGCGGTATGCGACAGGGGAGGGACGCAGCGATCGGCCAGTTCACGCAGGGAGAGATCGGCTTCCTCTCGCAGGGCGTGCACGTTGACGCCGGGCGGCTCGGTGATGGTGTACGGGTAGACGCTTTGCCGTTTCATGCGCTTAGGGTCGCAGACCATGGGCGCGGCAGGCAGACCATTTTTAGTGCCATTTTTTGGCCACTCTGGAACTATGAGGTTTCCCATTCGGCGACAGGGGGGCGTCTCCCTACTGTTCCGAGACGGGGCGTTCATGGTTCCAATGCGGGCGTAATTCAGGGGATTTAGGTTCATGTTGATCACTCCGTTTCAGTTGATGCTCCGACAGAAGGTAGTCCCTCCTGCCCAGATCAGGCAAGCGACCTCGTGCAGCAGGAGCACCCTGTGGCGTTGGCAGAAGGGGGCGAGTTTTCCCGAGAAGCCGCAGGCAGAGGCGTTGATCGCGCTGTTCTCCGAGGCGGGGCAGGAGTTGGATTTCAACGGGATTTATCAGGCGTCGGTCGATGTGGGGGATGAAAAGTAAATGGATGATTTGACCCTCGTCGACACGCGGCCAGTCCGGCGCTTCGGTGCGCCGGCTGGAATTGGCGACTATGCCGCATGGCTGGAGCAGCGCTACCGGGAATGCCAGACGCTGGACAGCGGCAAGGTGATCTACTTCGGGGTGGCGCAGCACATCAACGCGATGATTCATGCCGCGCAGACGCGCGGCCAGCGCCTGGCGGCTTACGGCCCGTATGCCGGCGCCGCGGCCGCTGTCATCGAGAGATTGAGCGGCGGCACCGTCGACGTGGATGTGCTCGCATGAGCTGGCCCACGTCGACGGAGGATTACAAACGTCTGGCTGAGACCCTGCGCGAACTGGTCGGAGGCCGGCGCGACGTGGCGGCGCGCTACTTCGAGTTCATGGACGGCGAGCGCCTCGTGAAAGGCTGGCAGCCGTGGAAAGGGAAGAGGGTAGGGCGCGACTATCAGCCGGAGGCGGGGGAAACCGTCTGGGCCGGCAAGGATTACAAGACCGGTCATCTGGAGCGGCGCGTGCTGCGGCCGCTGTCGGTGGAAACCCTGATTACGCACCTCCGGGGCAAGGAGCGGCTGGGGGTGTACGTCCTGGACAAGGACAGCCGTTGTTCATTCCTCGCCGCCGACTTCGATGACCACGCAGGCCAGTTGGACCCCGACGCAATATGGGCGGAGGTCAAGCGGTTCTATGACGCCTGCGACGCCCACGACTGGAAGGCGCACATCGAGCGCAGCAAGTCGGGCAAGGGGTTCCACGTATGGCTGTTCTTCGATGCGCCCATCGAGGCGGCCAAGGCGCGCGCCATCGGGCGCTGGCTGTTCGAGGAGTCGCAGGCGATCCGCGAGGGTGAGGATTTTTCCACCTTCGACCGCTTTTTTCCCGCGCAATCCAAGTTGCCACCCGGCGCCAAAGGGTTCGGTAACCTGATCGGACTGCCGCTCTCCGGCTCAAAGGATTACGAGGTCGGCCGCTGCGCCTGGGTGCATCCCGAGAGCAGGAAACACATAGGCGATCCGCTGGCCTATACGCTGGCCATCCTGGAGCGGGGGCGTAATGCGGCGGGGCGGGTAGATGAGTTTATCGAGGAGTGGCAGCTCTCCATCGAGGAGCCTGGAGCCGCAGGCGGGGAATACACACCGCGAGATCCCGACAAGCCGCTGGGCGCCAAGGAAGAGTTTGAGGCCATGCTCTCCCGCTGCGCGTTCCTGCGCTGGGCGGCCGACCCTGCGCACCAGGCGCAGGTAAAGGAGCCGCTGTGGTATTCGATGGTCTCCAATGCCTGCCGCTTCGAGGTGGACGACTGGATACACCAGGCCAGCAACCGCCATCCGGGCTATTCGTCCATCGAAACCGGCATGAAGATCGACCATGCCCGCGAAAGCAGCGGGCCGCACCGTTGCGCGAAGATTGCTGAGACGGGTTATACCGGTTGCCCGGACGGTGGCTGCAAGCTGCCCGACGGCAAGCCTGCTGCGGCGCCGGCCGGGCTCGCCGCCTGGGCGCACGCCGGCGACAAGGCGAAGCGGGGACGGGGGAACCGGACGGTTTCCGTCTCACCGGAGGAGGCCAGGCGCAGCGAGGGCGGGAACTACCCGGAGGAGCGAGAGGACTGGCCCGACGGCATCCCGCTGTACCCGGAGACGGGGCAGCCGTGGCCACAGGTCAGCCAGTCCTGGGAGATTACCAACGACGGCGTGATCCACCGAACCGAGCGGGGATCTGAGCTGATCGTCAGCAAGCCGCTATGGGTAGATGCGCTGACCCGCAACACCATCGGCACCTGGGGCGTGCGCCTACGCTTTTTCGATTTCGATTGGAAATACAAAACATGGGCTATCCCGCGCGACCGGCTGCACGAGCAGGGCGGCGCGCTGGCGCGCGAGTTGTCGGTGCTTGGCTTGCCGTTGATCCCCGGCAAGGAAAAATGGGTCTCCCGATTCATCGTGCTGCAGGAGGGCATGGTCGACAAGCGCATCCGTGCCGCAGGCCGTCTGGGCTGGTTCGACTCTGCCGAGCAGGCCCCGGTGTTTGTGATGCCCGAGCAGGTGATCGGGCAGTCGCGGGAGGAGATTGTCTACCAGCCCGACGCTTACACGCCGGCGGCGGAGACGCTGCATTGGCAGGGCACCCTGGCCGAGTGGCAGCAGGGAGTGGCGGCGCAGTGCCGAGGTAATCCGGTGCTGATGTTCGGTGTGATGGTCGCGCTGGCGGGGCCGTTGCTGAAGCCATGCCAGGAACAGAGCGGCGGATTCCACCTCTACGGCACGACAACCGGCGGCAAAACCACTACCGCCCAGTGTGCGGCCTCCGTGTGGGGCTGCGGCGCCGATCCGCAGGAGGGCGCCGAGGTCACCAGCATCCGCAAGTGGTACTCCACCGGCAACGCACTGGAGAGCGTTGCCGAGCTGCACAACGACACGCTGCTGCCCCTAGACGAGATCAGCGAGGTCGACCCTCAGGAGCTGGGGCGCATCATCTACCAGCTGGCCGGCGGACTGGCCAAGGGCCGCTCCAATGCCTCGGGCGGACTGCGCGCGCAGAAAAGCTGGCGTCTGATGTTTCTCAGCACCGGCGAGAAGAGTGTGCGGCAGATGCTGGGGCAGGTGGGGCAGGAGGCCAAGGGCGGCCAGCGCGTGCGCATGCCCGATATCCCCGCAGACGACACCACCACCGGGCAGCGGTCCATCGTGGTGGACTCCCACGGGAAGGACGCCAAGGATTTTGTCCAGGAACTGAAGGCGGCGTGTTCGCGCTCCTACGGGCTCGCCGGCCCGACGTTCACCGGCTACCTCATCGCCCAGGCAGTTGCGCGCGGCTGGTCTGTTTTCTCCGGCGAGCTGCGCGAGGAGTTGCGTCAGCTGGAAAAACAGCTGGCAATGACAAACCCGCTCATCAACAAAGCCGACCCCACCAACAAACCAATCGAGATGGCGCCTGAGGAACGCCGCGTGTTGCGGCGGCTCTCGCTGGTGGCCTTGGCAGGGATGCATGCTCTACATGCCGGCATCGTGGATTGGTCGATCGGCGAGATTTTGCAGGCCGTGACCAACATCCGCGACCGCTGGCTGACGGAGCAGGGCGAGGAGAAGAGCGAGGCTGACCGCGGCCTGGCGCACCTGCGCGGTCAGCTGATTGCGCAGGCCGACCGCATCCGCCCCATCGACTCCAACAGCTCGGCCTATCGCAACATCGTTGGTTTCCGCTCGACCGAGTACTACATGCTCACCGAGCACGGACTGCGGGAGTTGTCCGGCGAGTTCGACGTGCGCAACATCCTCAACCACCTGAAGTCCGCCGGTCACCTGTGGCACGACAGCGGACGCCTGACGCGCAAGAGCCCCAAGATCGAGGGCTACGGCAACCACCGGCTGAACCTCTATTGGATCAGCCTGAACTTTATGGGCAAGGCGGATGTGTCAATGACGCAGGAGGATCAGGCGGTACGCAAGCCTGAGGCGGGGCCGCAGCCGCCGCAAGCACCGCTGCTGACTGACGAAGACTGGATTCCGTTTTAGAACCTACCCCAGCGGATCAGGCGGTAGGCGGCCAACAGCCGCAGGACTGACCTGGGGCAGCGGCTGCGCCCCTGGTTCCAGTTCTTGACGTTACCGTATGGCTCACGCAGCCACCGCGCCGCCGCGCCCAGATCAAGGCCGAGGCGGCGGCAGCGCCGCGCAAAGGGTGTGTTGTGGTGTCGGTTGCGTTTCATGGTGGGCGCGATCATAGATCGCCCGGCTGCATTATGGTAATCACTGGCTCCCCGGCATCGCCGGGGCCTATCTGCATCAGGAGCCCGACACGGCGCGGCTGGCGCCCTCTCCCTTAAAATCGGACTTGGCCATGATCTAGCTCCTATCTAGGTTTGGTCTGAGGCCTCACGGGTGGCTGCCTGTGGGGCCTCGCTTCTTGGGAAGCGCTGTTACGCTCACCGTTCCAACAATCTAGGCGCAATATGCGCCTACGTCAAGCCCTCGCCCAGTATTTTTTGTCCCGCTGTCCCGCCGCCTCAAAATGCTGCGACAACGCGATAAGCTATTGATATTAAAGAGCACGTCCCGCTTGTCCCGCTGTCCCACCGCAAAATGCACACACAGATAACCGCACTCCTTGACGTAAGCGGCCAGGGGTCCGGGGGAGCGAGGGGATAAAGATTACTCAAGGAGGGCGGGACAGCGGGACAAGCGGGACAGCCCGTTACCTGATAGCGGCAAAGGGATGAGGCGGCGCGGCGATAATAATTAGTTGTGACAGTCATTTAGACCACTCAATAACTAGGCCGCCAAGCCTCCCGGAAGCCCCTCAGGCGCTGTCCCGCCCCCTGGGAGCCTCGGTGAGACAGCCGGGACAACCCCGCGTCCTAGGCGTCCGCAGTGTTGCGCTCATAGTTCCGGCATGCTAAAAAGACCCGCAATGAGGTTCAGGGGGACCGGTTCGCGGTCAATCAGCGGTTATCAGCCGGGCGAGCGCCCGGCCAGGAGGGCGGAGCGGTGGCAGGCGGCGGGCGCAGGGCTGGAGCAGGACGGCCGGAGGGTGGCATCAGCCAGGCCCGCCGCCTGCTGGTGGCCGCGCTAAATCGAGGCCTGGCCATTGCTGGACGCGAGAAGGGGCTAAAGGGCAGCGAGGAGGAGGTAGCTACCGAGTCCGCCGCCCAGATTGCCGCCGACATGATCCGGTCAGGCCGTGGCGATGAGGTGCTGAAGCTGTACGCCGTTGCGGCGCCGAAGGGCGACGAGGACGGCGGCCAGAAGGGCGGACGTTCCGCACTGCTGGACGCCCTAACGCGCCTGCCTGGCGCCATCGAGGCACCTCAGGCGTCCCGCATTCCCGACAACGACGAACAAACACCAACAAAATCAGAAGATTATGCTAGATGCTCTACTGATACCCAATCAGGCGTACACCTGCGCGACGCCCCCGAGCCACCCTTTGAGGGCATGTTCTTCCAGCCGCAACCGCTCCTGTTCGCGCCTTCGCTGTTGCCTGCTGCTGCTGGCCAGGGCGCGCACGATGGGCAGGGGAGCAGGGCGCCTGCCACCCCCCCCACCCCCCCCCACGCGGAGCCGTCCCCAGCTATAGGCCTGCGCGGCGAAAATTTTGAAAAAAACGAGTCAGCTCCCCTGGAGCAGGTTCACGCCGGAGGTTCCCGATGAGCCCCGCCCTACCAGCCTCCTTGCGAGTCGCGGGTGCGGGCGCGATCCCCTGCGCCGTTGTACGGGCGCTTCCGGCCTCCCGCCCCCTGGCTGACCAGGGGGGCTTGTGCGCGGCACGGCGCGCAGGCCTTCATGTCGCGGCGCCGGTGCGGGAACGGCGCCGCCTCGCCAGCGGCGCGCACCGCACCGCTGTTCGGGCCGCGTCGTGTACCCGCTCCGCGTTCGCGCCGACGGGAAGTAAGCAGCGGAGGGAGGCAAGCCATCGTGAATAACCCTGGAATGGGCCAGGACACGGCGGCCACGCCCAGCGGGCATACCCGAACGGGCTCACTCCACCCGGTTTCCGAGCCCGCATCTCTTTCCGCCATCGGCTCATTCATGGCGCGCAGCGCCACCGCGCAGGAGCTGGCGGCATGGAACTGGCAGGTACAGCCGCGCGACGAAGGCGAGATGCTTTCCTGGCTGATCGTGCGCTGGAACACCGACCCGGTGATGTTCGCGATCGAGGCGCTGCGCATCGTCCTGCTGCCCTACCAGGCGCAGGGGTTGCTCGACCTCGCTGACGCGCCGCGCGAGGTGTACGAGTTCTACGGCCTTGACCCGACACTACCCAAGCGCCAAGTCCTGCTGCCCTCTGGTCACGGTTTGGGCAAGACGCGACTTTCCGCCGTGGCCATCTGGTGGCACCTGCTCTGTCGCCGCTTCAGCAAAACGATCTGCACCGCCCCCACTTCCGATCAGCTCACTGGCGGACTGTGGGGCGAGCTGCGCAAGATGTACCGCCGCCTCAAGAAGCGCTGGCCGGCGCTCGCAGAAGAGTGGGACATCCTGGGCAGCTCGATACAGCACAAGAACCCGGAATACGGCGACTGGCATGTCATTGCCCGCACCAGCCGCGCCGACAAGCCGGAAGGCCTCCAGGGCGCGCACGCCATGGACACCGATGACGAGATGGGAGATCTGGCCGCGCTGTTCGGCGAGGACCACGACAACGCTCCCTCCGGCGGCATCCTCATCATCTGCGAGGAAGCCAGCGGTATCAACGACGTGATCCGCGAAACCCTGGAGGGCTCGCTATCGGAAGAGGGCGCCCGTCTGTTGGCGCCAGGAAACCCGACCCGCGCCGACGGCTGGTTTGCGCGCGACATGGAGCGGCACGACCGCTATGCGGTGCATCACCTCGATTGCCGCATGAGTGACCGCACGAAGGTCTATACGCTTCCGTACCGAGACTTCGGCGGACGGGTGCATCACATCCGCTCGCGCGGCTTCGTCCATCCTCGTTACTGGGACGGCATCATCGGCGAGTGCGACGGCAACGAAGATGCCGACCGCGTGCGCGTGCGCGTGCGCGGCATGAAGCCGCGCAGCTCCAGCGAACAGATCATCCGCACCCACTGGGTCGACGCCGCCGAACACCGCCAGCCAGACGACGCCAGCGGCGCCGAGCCGGCCATCATCGGACTGGACTTCGGCCTCACCGCTGACAAGCACGCCATGGCCGTGCGCCGCGGCTACACCATGGTCGACGGCGACGAGTGGTTGCCCAAGGATGAGCCCGAACAGATCACCCTCGACGCCGCCGACCGCGCCATCGAGGCGCAGCAGCTGCACAGGGCGCGCTACATCATCGGCGACTCCAACGGCGTCGGCCGGGGCGCGATGGAGTATCTGGCCCGCTACTACAGCGAACGCCCGGAACTCAATGTCACCGTCATCATGTTCAATTCCGGCGAAGGCGCCGTGGACAAAACGCGCTATTACCGCCGCCGCGACGAGATGTGGTTCCCCAAGGGGCGCGCCTGGTTTGCTGATCCGCGCTGCTCCATCCCCCGCATCCCCGGACTGAAGACGCAGCTCACCGTCACCCAGTACCACGAAGACACCACGCGCCGCATCCGCGCCGAATCCAAGCAGGAAATCAAGGCGCGCACCGGCCAGGAGTCCGGAAATCTGGCCGACGCGCTGTTGCAGACGCTGATGGTGCAGACCTACGCCGCCTCCGCACCGAAGGAAGAGCAAACCCCTTGGCCCAAGGCCCTCAGCAAACACTTCCAGCGCTGGAGGGCTTCTCAGGAAGCGTCCAGCGGTTACCTCATCCGCTAGGAGACAGCATGAAAGACGCCACGATCACCGAACTCGATGCCGCCGCCCGTCGCTACAGCCTCCCGCTGCCCTTGCTCGTCGCCATGGTCTCCGTAGAGAGCGACGGCGACGTGTACGCATGGAAGGTAGAACCGCCGTATCGCTACCTGGTTGACGTCCACACCGGGCGTCCGTTCCGCAAACTCACCGGCGTCGAGATCGCCAGCGAGATCGCGCCACGCGACTTCCCGCACTTCCCGCACAGCTCGCGTGATACCGAGTGGTGGGGTCAGCAGGCCAGCTGGGGTCCTCTGCAGATCATGGGCGCAGTCGCCCGTGAATACGGCTACCGCGATCCGTTCCCGCGCCTGTGCACTGCATCGCAGGGGATTCAATACGGCGCGCAGCACCTGCACAACCTGCGCCGCCGCTTCCTCGCCGAGCACGGCTGGATGGGCGTTGTCGCCGCCTACAACGCCGGCTCGCCGCGCCGCCAGCTCGACGGCCAGTGGGAGAATCAGGCCTACGTCGACAAGGTGCGCAAGCAGGGCGGTTTCCAGTTCAGAGCGGAGGACTACCAGTGAATCGCCTGCTCTCCATGCTCCGCTTCCGCCTGCGCCAGCTCGATGCCCGCGGACGCGAGTCCATTACCCTCGGCTTCGTCTGGTGGAGCTGGCTGGCTGTGATGCTCAAGTTTGTCGCAGGCGGACTCACGCTCCCCGTGGTGGGCGCTGTTCCGCCGATGGGCGGCGAGGAGTTCGCGCTGTGCGTCGGCGCCCTGCTCGCCGCCTGGCTGGGTCGCGAGTGGCAAGCGCGCGGCCCGGGGGGCGAGCAATGAACCCGGCCGCATTCAAGGTGCGCGCCTTCGCCACCCTGATTGTTCTGACCCTGGTCTTCATCGGAGGCTACCAGGTCGCCGAATGGCGCTACGCCGCGCAGCTGGAGAAGCTGCAAAAGGACTATGCGGAAGAAAAGGCCGCCGCCATAGTGCGCGCCACCGAACAGGCCCGCGCCCTGGCGCAGGAGGACAGCACGCTTCTCCTGGAGGTGGCCACTACCGGACAGCGTGACCGTCAGACATTCACCCAAATCAAGAAGGAAATCCGCTATGTGGAAGTTCCCGGCGATTGCACTGTCGCTCCTGATCATCTCCGGCTGTGGAACGCTGCAAACCACGCCGCCGGTGGAGCCTCCGTCGCGGCAGATACCGGCCGAGTGCCTGACCCCCTGCGCTGATCCGGAGCCGCTTGTGACCACCACCAGCCACTGCCCCGCAGCGTTCGGCGAAGCGACCGACAACCACGTCACTGCAATGGAGGGCTACCGCGAATGCTCCCGCAACCACGCCTGCCTGGCGCGCTGGATACGCAACGGCATGGAGGCAGCCCGGTGATGCCAGAAAAACTCCAGAACATCGCCGCAGGCACCTCCTACGCCACCAGCGGAAGCACCTTCCTCATCGGCGGACTGACCGCCAACGAGGTGGCCGCCGTCGGCGGCCTGCTGCTGGCTTTCGCCACCTTCCTGGTCAACTGGTACTACGCCCACCGCCGCATGCTCCTGGAAGAGGCGGCACGCCGCAGCGCAGGAGAAGACGATGGCCTTTAAGTCCACCATTCCCGCCGAGCAGTGGGAAAAGCGCATCAGCTCCGCCCGCACCCGGCGCGAGAAGTACGAAAGCGTGTGGGCGCAGTACGCGCGACTGCACACCAACGCCTACCAGGCCGTCGCCGACAAGAACGACGACGCACTGATCGCCCTGCCCAACGGCGACCAGGTCAAGCTGGGGCTCGTGCACTCCAATATCGAGCAGACCCTCGCCCTGCTGGAGGTGCCCGAGGTCGGCGTGCGTGCCACCGCTTTCGACTTTGACCGCGAGCTGGGCGCCGCCGACACCCACCGCGAAGCCGTGGTGGAGGCGGGCGTCCACCGCAGCCTGATGCGCTCCGGCCTGCTCACCGGCCCCGAGACCGTGGACGCCGTCAAGCATGACGCGGTGATCATCGGGCACGGCGTCATCTACAGCGGCTGGAGCGTCATCGAGGAGGAGATCGAGACCGACGAAATCTCCGTGCTCCACGAAACCGAGCCGGGCGTCTATGCGCCGCTGCTCGACACCGACGGACTGCCTATCTACGAGCCGCAGATCGAAATGCAGGTATTGTTCGATGGCGTGCGCGACGAACACGTCTCCCCGCTGGAGTTCCTGTTCGAGGCCAGTGCCCGCAGCATTCCCGCCGCCAATTGGCACGGCATGGAAAAGATCGTCCCGCTCGACGTTGCGCGCCAGGACCCGCGCTACCACATCCCCGCCTGGGTGGAGCCAACCAGCTACCGACTCAAGAACATCTACGGCGAGGAAAGCGATGTCGAGGAGTGCGAGGCCGATTCCGTCAAGCTCATCGTCATCTACGACAAGGTGCACCGCGAACTGCTCACCTTCCTGGAGGCGACCAAGCCGGCCACCGGCAAGGGTAAGAACGCGAAGCCGGACAAGGGCCTCGTCACCATCGCCGCACAAAAGTTCCCGGTGCGCTTCACCGCGCCGGATGCCTCACCGTTCAGCGTATTCGTCCCGCTGCCGGCCAACGATCATCCCTTCGGCATCTCGCAGATCGAGCACACGCGCAATCCTGCGGTGGAGGCCGACAAGCTGCGCACGCGCATGGCCAACCTCACCCGCCAGCTCAAGCGCATCCCCTGGGCGAAGAAGGGGCGCGTCGATCCCGATCAGCTCACCCGCGCCTTTACCAAGCCGGATGCCGAGCCCGTGCTCCTGGACATTCAAGAGAACGAAGACCCCAGCAAGCTGTTCGGTGAGCTGCCGTTCCCCGTCGTCCATACCGAACTGTTCGCAGGCATCCAACAGGCGCGCGACGATATCCGCTGGGCCTCCGGTGTCTCTGAGGTTCCGTTCGGCGGCGCCAGCACCGCCACGGAAAGCGAAAACCTGATGGCCGTCGGCGGCGCCCGCCCCAACCGCAAGCGCCGCCTGTACCTGTCCTTCCTCACCCGCATAGCCAACCTGCACCGCGACTATCTGCGCCAGTTCGCGCCGGAAGGACAACCCATCCGCACCATGGGCGAGAGCGGCGAGGAGCTGCTGCTCACCTACGGCCGCGAAGCGTTCGAGGGCGATATCGAACTGGAGGTTGTCGCCGGCGGCGGCGCCACAGCCATCTCGCCGGTCAAGCAAAAGATGCTCCTGGAGATGGGCAACGCCTTCATGGGCAAGTTCGGCCCCGAGTTCGACCTGGTGTTCATGCGCCAGGCGCTCACCACCATGGACGCGCGCGACATCAACCACCTGATGCGCGCCGCCCGCAACGGCGTCCTCGGCAACCAGGGCGGGCCGCTTCCCGGGAAACCGCAGCAGCCCGCCGCAAACCTCGACAACTACACCGACGGCCAGGCCATCCGCGCCGCCATCAATGCACCCAGCGAAGGGAGAATTACCCGATGAAACCCAGCCTGCTCATCAACGCACAGATCGCCGCCATCACCCGGAAAGGCTTCACCGTCGGCGAACACCGCCCGGTCACCCTGTTCGCCGCAGGCCTCGCCGGCGCGGAAAAGGTCACCCTGCAGCTGCTCACCAATGACGAAGATCCCGATGGCGCCCTGGCCGACAACGCCGCATGGACCGACTACGAGCAGAGCGGCACCACCAAGGTGCTCGACGCCAACAACAGCGTCATCGTCATCGACGCCCCCGGCGAATACGCCGTACTGACCGAAGCCGCCACCGCCGGCGCGATCCGCGTCGGCGTCTACGGCGGCTGACCTGCGCCGCACTATTTCAGACCCCCGGATTGGCCGGGGAATGAAACAACGAGGAAACACCATGAACGACAACGCTATCGAACAGGAAATCCAGGACAAGGGCCTGACCGCTCCGCGCATCACGCCCGAGCGCATCGAGCAGGTGATCGTCGGCGAGGACTACCACGTATTCCCCGGAACCACCCTGACCGTTTGCTGCCTGACCCTGGCCAACGGCTTCACCGTCACCGGCGAAAGCGCCTGCGCCAGTCCCGAGAACTTTGATGCCGAGCTGGGCGCCAAGATCGCCCGCGACAACGCCAAGCAGAAGATTTGGCAGCTGGAAGGTTACGCCCTGCGCAACCAGCTTTCCGCACAGTAATGACGCCAGGAGGCTTCCATCGTGGAAGCCTCCTTTACCTCGGAGCAAAGCATGAAAGCGAGAAAGAAACCCGTTGTCATCGAGGCGCATCAGTGGTTCAAGAACGGCGATCACCCTGACGACTACGCAGAAGAGAATCAGCATTACGAGTATCCGCCGGATGCAGCCACCAGGAAGGCACAGAACTGGGAGGGCGGTGTTGTTCGCTACTTCCGCCGCCCCGGTGTTGATGGCGAGTCGCCGTGCTCCGAATGCGGCCAGCGGTTCCATAATCACGGCTGGATCGACACCCTGGAAGATGGCCACCGCGTCTGCCCCGGCGACTACATCATTACCGGCGTGGCGGGCGAGCGCTATCCCTGCAAGCCGGATATCTTCGCGGCCACCTATGACATCCTGGACGAAGCCGCACCGAGCAGCCGTAACCTGCTCCAGCCCCCGCTGCAACGCCTCATGCGCGAGGCGTGGATCAACTGGCACGAGGGCTTCCCCGAGGAAGACATCCCCGAGGTAAATCCGAGCTTCAGGATGGGCTTCGAGTCGGCGTGCGAGTGCATCATTCCGGCGGGCATCCCGGACGGCGCGTTCGGCGACGTGCTTGACGAGCGCCTGCGCCAGGTGATGGAGGAGGGCTGGACGCCGGAGCATGACGACAAACACAACGGAGGTCAGCTGGCGCTGGCGGCCGCCTGTTACGCCGTCGCGCAGGACGCGCGCGAGAACTACAACGACTACAGCCCGCCGCCGTTCTGGCCCTGGGCGGCCGAGTGGTGGAAGCCGAAAGACTACCGCCGGGATCTGGTCCGCGCTGCTGCCCTGTTGATCGCCGAGATTGAGCGCATCGACCGCGCCGCTGAGCCTAACGGCTCGGTTCAGCCGACCGCAAAAGCTGGCCGATGAACCTGAACAGAACACGAAACCCGCCCCGCTTTTGTGGGTCGGCTCTGCAACCGATTGTTAGGAGTACGTTGCATGGAATACCACCAAACGATGTGGGCCGAGATGAAGCCCGACGTTTACGACGGAGAGAACTGCGACCAGGTGCGGCCACGCTGGCACGCGCACGCCGAGGGCGACATGGATTCGGACTACACCGAAACCGTAACTCTCGACTCCAAGCAGTTCCCGCCAGGCACCAAGATTCTGGTGATGGAGCCGTGCTGCCCGAAGTGCGGAATGATACCGGACCTGTGCCGGACCGACGAAGGGTGTGACTTCGACTGGGACGCCTGGACACTGGATCAGTACTCCTAACGATCAAATTCAGTGGCCGGAGCGAAGCGACGGTCCCGCTGGAATGGAGGGTTAGAACCCATGTGCAACTGCATGACGTGGTGCCGAGTGCCCACAGACGACAACGGCGGGAAGTACCCGATTAGCAACCATGCGCCAGGGTGCGAAGACTTTAAGCAGGAGCCTTTCACGCGGCTGGAATACGACGGGACTGCTTGCGTGATGGAGCCACACGAAGCCGGGGCGATGCTCGCCGATAGCGACGAGGAGTACATCGTCTCCACTGTGATGTTGACTCGCGATCAGTTCGAGCGGATGCCGGAGTTTCAAGGGTTCTAACCCCAACATGAGCCGCGCGCCCAGCGTCGGCTCCATGAGCAGTTAGGCGAACTTGCATTTTTCATCCAATCGTGTAAAAGGAGTGGAACTATGAGCGATACACTAAACAGCGCCGCCGTCACGGATACCACCGCCACCGCCGCCGGAACCGCCGGCGTGGACGCGGGTGCGGCCCCGCCGACTGAGGGGCAGGGCGAGAAGGATATCGGCCGCGCCGCCGAGAAGGCCGTGCAGCGCGCCGAGGCGCGCGCCAGCAAGAAGAACACCGGCGACGCCGGGGAACAAGCCGCCGGGGGCGATAAGCCCACCGGTGCGAGCACTCCCGAAGTCGCCGCCCCCGAGGCCACCACGAAGGAAGGAGCGAAAAGCGCGGAGGAGGGCGATAAGCCCACTCTGGACAGCACCGCCGCCGCCCCCGAGAATTGGCCGAAAGACCGGCGCGAGGCCTACGCCGCGCTGCCGGACGACACTTCCCGCGCTCTGGTCATGGCCTTCTACAAGGACATACAGGCCGGGTTCACCAAGGCTACCCAGCAGGTGGCCGAGATCGTCAAGCAGAACGATGAGCTGTTCGGGGCGCTGAAGGAGCACGGCGCAGATGTTCCGCGGGTAAAGCAGTTGTTGAACATCGGCAAGATGTTCGAGGCCGACCCGCGCAACGTCATCACCGAACTCGCAAAGGAGAAGGGTATCGAAGTGTTCTTCGAGCGTCCTCTCCCGGAAGGCGAGATGCCTGAGTTCAAGGACACGGCGGAAATGGCCGAGTGGATGCGCAATCAGGCGAAGAGCGAGGCCGAACGCACGCTCAAGGCCGCGAGTGACGCGGAGGAAAAGCGCCAGGCGGAGCGCGAGCAGGAAACTGCCCGCAATTCCGCCAAGGAGGCGCTCCAGAAGGAACTGGACGAAGCCGGCAAAGAACACGCCGACTTCGGCGAGCACAAGGCCGCCGTGTTCGACACCCTGGCACGCGCGCCGGGGCTTTCAGTGAAGGAGGCCTACCACCTGGTCCGCCTGCCCGCCCTGCTCAAGCTGGCGGAGGAGGGGACCCAGGCCAAGGCAGAGCTGACCAAGCTGAAGGCCCAACAGGAGCGTGCCGCCAAGGACACCACCCGCCCGCCCAGCAGCCGCCGCGCCGAGCTGGCGCCGGAAGACAAGAACCTCTCTCCGGCGGAGCGTGCCCACAAGCGCGCCCAGGCCCGCATGGCACAGCAACAGAACGCTTGACCAAGGACGCCTGCACCCCACTTTCGAGGAATATAGGAAATGAGCGTTAATTCCACTGGTGTACCGCTGTTTGCCGGCATCGAACCCCTGGACGACATGTTCATGGCGACGATGGAGGAGATGGACAAGGAAGTCGAGAACCTGATCGACATCAAGGACCCCGTCTACCAGTACCTGAAGAAGCACAACCTGATCGAGCTGCGCGACGAGATCAACACCCACGTCCCGGTCAAGCTGATGGACAAGCCCAACAGCACGGTCAAGGACTTCGCCCACTACGACGACGTGGACAACACCCCGCAGGACGTGCTGAGCGAGGCGAAGTTCGCCTACGGCCACATCGTCGGCACCCAGATGTACTCGCGCGAGGAGCTGGTGAAGAACTCCGGCAAGGCGCAGATGATCGACCTGGTGGAAACCAAGACCGAGCAGCTGCAAACCTCGATGACCAACCACTTTAGCGAGCGCCTGAAGGGTACGCAGGACGCCGACGGCCGCAGCATGATGGGCCTCGGCCGGATCATGACCTTCGACGCCGCCTGCGGCGGCATCGACCCGACCGCCGCAGGCTTCGGCTACTGGAACCCGCAGCGCGGACTCAAGGCGGGCGGCGGCCAGTTCGCCCTTGCCACCGAGATGCGCGCCGGACTGCGCCGCCTCACCCGCCTGTGCACGCAGCGTAATGATGCGCCGGACGTGCTCATCGCCGGCGAGGACGTGTACGACGCCATGCAGGCATGGGCGGAGGACAAGCTGCGCCTGAACCTGGGCGAACTGAAGCAGTCCTCCGGCTGGGGCGACTTCGAGATGTTCGACTTCAACGGCCGCACCATCATCTACGACCCGGATATGGACGCCAAGACGGCCGAGCTGATCAACTTCAAGAAGTACGTCAAGGTCCGCATCCACCGCGGCACCAACTTCGTGTTGGAGCCGTGGCAGATGATGGAAAGCAAGGTGGCGAAGAAGCGCAACTGCCTGCTGTACGCCAGCGTGTACGTCAAGCGCCGCAACGCCAACGGCATCATCACCTTCTCCTAACGCCATGGGAGCTTGGAGGGGCGGGAAACCGCCCCTCGTTTCTTGGGAAGCGAAATCATGAGCGGATTTTCCGACTACTGCGCCGGCGCACTTCTGGACCACCTGTTCGGCATCGCCGCGCTGGCACAGCCGACGCTGTACATTGCCCTGTCTCACACCGACCCCGGCGCCGACGGCAGCGGCCTGACCGAACCCACCGCGCCGACCTATGCCCGAGTCGCCCACGCCGACTGGGCGCGCAGCGCCCGCCAGGTGGTGAACAACAGCGATATCGCGTTCCCGCAAGCCGCTACGGACTGGGGTGCCACCAACATCACCCACTTCGCCATCCTGGACGCCGACGTGCTCGGCAACGTCATCGCCTCAGGCCCGCTGCCCATCCCGCAGAAGGTCGCCGCCGGCGAGACGCCCAAGTTCCTGGCGGGCTATCTCAAGGCCGAATTGCCGTGGACCGCGTCCTAAGCGGCCGCATCAGCCAGGGCAGCAGCGCCCTGGGACAGATCGCCAACGCCGGCCGCATGGCCGGCTCTGCCATTCAGGCTGGTCTGCTCGCCGCACAGCTACACATCGAGAAACCGGCAACCAAGCCGTTCCCTGCGCAGGACGGGGACCGCGAGACGCGCATCGTCCAAGACATCAACGACATGTTGTTCCAAACCACCTACGACTCCGGATTCGAGCGCAAGGTGAAGCGTTGGATCAGCCAGGTGCTTGCGCATGCCGCCACGCGTCGCCGATGGAAGTTCCTTGATGCCGTCGCCCGTGCCCAGCTCGGCGCCGGCGCCGACATCATCGACCTGCGCGGCCACATCGACCAGGTGATCGCCGCGTTCGCGCCGCGACGGCTCCACAAGGCCTCACTGCAACAGATCCTCGACGCGCGCCAAGCCGCCGCCGCCGGCAACCAGCCAAACGCCGGCGCGCCGACGCACTACGCCATCGAGGGCGGCCGCCGCCTGCACCTGTGGCCCGCGCCTCACCAGGCTACCGCATTCGCCGTGCTCTACAGCCGCCCGTTGCGGCTGGAGATCGTTCCCGAACAGTGGGAGCAGATCATCGTCAACGGCGTGCTGGGCCGCTACGGACGCCACTTCGACCGCGATGCCCTGAGCCAGGACCCGGAGTGGTTTGAGAAACGCTACGAGACCGACCTGCGCCGCGCCGATATCGACGGCTGGGACATCGAATCAGCCCCGCGCTACGAGGACCTGCCCGCCGGGCACACCCTCACCGCAGAATCTTCCTTCAACACCGCCCGCGACGTGCTCGTGCCGGCCAGCCTGACCGGCATCGGCTACGTCAGCATCGAAACGGGCGACTATCTATTGCAAGTGAACCAATGACCACTCTCGCCGAGCTGAAAAAAAGATTCGAGCGGGGCGACACCCCGACAGGCCAGGACTTCGCTGATCTCATAGACGCCTTCCTTGCAGCCGACCACAGCAACTGGCCGGAGGTCTTGCCTGCATCGAGCGCAAAGAATCTTACCGATGTCACCCTGCCTGATCCGCTGCCCCCCGTAGACGGCTCTCGCCTGTTGAACATCACTCCTTCACTCTACTACAGGCCGGAGGAGCAGCCTGGATACGCCAGCCCGACTGCCCTGGTTGCGATGGGCGATCAGCGCGACACCTACCTGCCATACATGCGCCTGCGCCTCACACTTGAATCCGGCGATGTATTCCCAACCGTACTCTCCACCAGCTACGACGAGGAGAACGACGCAACCATCATCAACCTGGCCGATGGAGTGGCGGACAACACGCTGAACGAAGTCGCCTACAGCGTAATACGCCCTGCGTCTGCCGGCGGCGCTGTATCGCTGCCTCTGTTAGGCTCTGTTGGGGAGATCAAAGATGCTCTGCGACTGACATCCACCACGATACACAACTTCACGTCCAACGCAAATTACGCACTGACTCCCGAGCAAGAAGAAT
Source organism: Gammaproteobacteria bacterium HGW-Gammaproteobacteria-1 (assembly GCA_002840095.1). Lineage (GTDB taxonomy): Bacteria > Pseudomonadota > Gammaproteobacteria > Thiohalomonadales > Thiohalomonadaceae > Sulfurivermis. The sequence goes on from PGZL01000010.1 coordinate 66,178, forward strand.
ACGCACGGATTGTTTTTACCGATACAGGCGCGCTCCTGACAGCCTCCCGCAATGTCACCATCTCAAATACGCCGCGGTGGTTCTGGTGCCAGAACAATACCGGACAGACCATTGTCGTTAAAACGGACGGAGGCAATGGCATCGGCGTCGCAGCAGGTACGTCTCGCCCCCTGGCGAGCGACGGCACGAGTGTTGTTGATCCTGCAACTCAGATCACGCCGAAAAACATCAACGTACCACTCAACAGCAACGGGAACGTTTCTAGGCTGGTCAGCGATATACCAGGGAATGGCACAAGCAATGGTTACTGGTTTAAGTTCGCCACGATCAAACTGAATAATCAACAGTACAGGGATGTGTCGCTGTCTCTGCGCGTCATTGGGGAGGTTAATTTCGGCGGTGCAGTTGATGTCGACATCCATGTGAGACAGGATGTTGCGACGCTGTCTGCCCAGCGCAGCAGGATTGTGGTCAGGAACATGACTTCCTCAGTAACACCGTGGGCTCCTATGTTCAAGGCGGTCGCAGCGGCCAACGCGCTAGGGCAGGACATCGATATATGGATCAGGGCAATTGGTTTATATCAGCAGTACAACATTATCGAGATCGCTAAGGGGTTCGTTGATACTGAGACCGTAAACTATTACTCATCAGGAGCCTGGACGATAACAGAGCCATCTGGCGCGTTCGAGGTTAAAAGTTATTCCGGCTCATTTGGTGGGCGCAGTCTCGCCAATGTCATCGATACCTCTGATCTGTTGACGGACACACTGCTGCAACCCGGCGAGAAAGCTATATGTTCGTGGAAGGGCCAGGTATCTAAGGCGCTCCGAATAGATTCGACAACTGGCGGTGTTTTTGAATTGACTGTCACGACGAACCTGTCCAGCGACAGCACCATCTATTTGAATCCGAACAACACATCGTATGGTGGGCAAATTCTCAGGAGTACGATTGATCTGCTTGGAACAGCACTTGGCGGAATATCTAATGATCTGGCTGCATTTCTTATCCAGCACGGTTCATCGGATGGAAAAAGCAATTATTCGCGCGCCACATTCCATGTGGGCTCAGGCAGGCATGGGGAGAAAGGGGGGAGCGTAGTATCACGAGCAACCATGGCCGGTGTTCGTAACACGCGGGTGACCACCTTTACATGGAACAATGATGTAACACCATGGACCTCTCTCGGTACGCTAGTATTCGGAGACTCTTGCTCTGGTTCTGCCACCATTCATAGGGTCTCGTGAATGATCTACGCAAAAATTGAGAATAGCGAGGTAGTAACCCGCAGCCCCGCCGATGCCGGATTCGATCTGGCCGCCACGCTGGCGGCTGGATTTTCGCCGTTCGAGCGGGGTCAGGATGGCTCTTGGACCATTGATGGCGTGGCGGTTGTTGTGGCGCCCATTTACGCAACCATGGTCGAGGGCGCCATTGCTTCCCGCAATGCTAGTTGGGACGGTTTCGACCTGCCATCCACGTTGCACGCCGGATTCGGCCCGTTCGCCGTGCCGGACGCATCGTGGTTGTCAGTGGTCGACGACGTTATCGTCGCCGGAACTGGGCCGGCTCCGGAGCCTGTAGCCGTACCGCCCGTGGTGACCATGCGCCAGGCTCGTATCGCGCTGAGCCGCACCGGACTCCTCAGCCAGGTGGACGCGGCGCTTGCGTCGCTGGCTGGACAGGAAGGGGAAGAGGCGCGCATCGAGTGGGAGTTCTCGATGGTAGTTGAGCGACACCGCCCCTTGGTGCAGCTGCTTGCCCCCGCCCTGGGCCTGACAGACCAGCAGCTCGACGAGCTGTTTATTTTGGCCGATACGTTGTGATCACCCTTCAGTTCAGCAGCACGTCGCACCCTGCGTCCAGGCTTATCTGCTGGGGGACGTGGAGCAGGCATTCGCATGTGGATTTCGTTCTGCCCGACGGACGCCTCCTCGGCGCAGTTCCCGGCGGCGTCAGAGTTCGCCCCTACGATCCCTCCGCCCTGCGTATCGAGCGCTACCATGTCGACGCCTCCGACACCGTCCTGAGCGTCGCCCTCGCCCAGCTAGGAAAGCACTACGACTGGCCGGGCGCCTTGGGTCTGGCTCTCCGCCGAAACTGGCAGGAGGATGACGCCTGGTTCTGCTCCGAACTGGTGGCATGGTCGTTCGAGCAGGCAGGACGCCCTTTGCTGAACGCCCCGCAGGCCTGGCGCCTGACCCCGCGCGATATCCTTCTGTCACCTCTATTGAGGCAGCTGAAGTGATTTCCCTGACCCCGCGCCCAGACCGCCTGGCCGCCGCCACCAACCTGATGCCGCGCCATGACGGACGCCTGGCCACGCGCCCTGGCGCGGTGCAGGTAATAACCGGACCGGTGAGCGCGGCGCAGCCGTGGGGAAATCGCATCCTGGCGTCCCGGCGGGGCCGCCTGGCGTTGTGGGATGGCGACGAGCACGACATCGCGCCCGCAGGCGTCACGCTCCAGGCCACCGCATTCCAGACGCTGAACGCCGACGCGCAGCGCGAGGACCGCCTCTATGTCGCCGACGGACTCCGCCCGCTATGGTTTCTCAGGAAGCAGGGCGGCGCCTACCAAGCGGTGGACGTAGTCAACACCATCACTGATGCGGGCGGCGCGCCCTACCCGCTACCGGTCCCATCCGTCATTGCCAACTGGCGCAATCGCCTATGGATCGGCGACCTCGGCAACCGCCTGCACCACTGCCAGAACGAGGCACCGGACGAGTGGGACCCGCTGTGGACGGTGGAGTTTCAGGGCAAGACGCCGGACCGCATCATCACGGCACGGCCCGCCGGCGACATGCTCGCGGTTGGCCTGGGTCGCAGCATCTGGAACGTGATGGGCGACTCGCAATACAACTGGGTAACCAACCCGCTGCGCAGCCGCGGCGTGGCCGGTCCTGACGCCCTGGCGAGCGACGACGATGGAGCCTGGTGGGTGTCCGGCTTCGGCGTATTCTCCCTGGGTGAGCGCGGCCCGCTCACCGACGATCTCGCGCCGCTGTTCGATGGCCGTCTGTTCGGCGCCTCCGCCGTTATCGATAAGCAGCGCCGCTTGCTGCTTGTGCTTGTGCACGGCCGCGTCTTCGCAATGCATCTGGCGCACCCTGGGCGATGGACGGACTGGGCCATCTCCGCCGCCGGACTCATCGCCACCGATGACTATGTAGGCTGGTATGGCTCCAATGGCGTCTGGTTGCTCGGGCGCGAGGACGAGCCGGATGTGTCACTGGCCGGGGAGCACACCGACGTGGTCAGCGTGTACGAGACATGGGACCACCAGCCCAACGAATACGGGCGCGCCCACCTCCCCCGCGCAGTGATCAGAGCGCATGGCTCAACGCGCGGCAGCGCCAGCTACACCGCCTACGCCGACAACACCACTTTCAGCACAACCTTCAGCCTGAGCGATGAGAGCATCCCCACCTGGCAGGGCGACGTGACAGGCGTCATTGGCCAGACACGTCCGCTACGCCCAGTGCGCAGAGAGTTCTCTCCCCGCCTGGCAGGGCAGAGCTTCCGGCATCGAATTACCGCGCCGTGCCACATTGAGATCATCGACTTCGAACCGCAGTACCGCGGAGGAAACCCATGACCACACCCGTCATCATCCCGGAGTTCGGCGAGAACTATCCACTCGACTATCAGAAGGTAAACGCCGCACTGCGCCAACTCGCAGGCACCATCAATGCCCTTGCCGGTGCCCAACTATTGCAGATAGGTAACGCAGGCTCCGAGGGCACGGGTTACGTCCCTGTATCGGGCGGAGCCTTCCTGGGCCAGATCAAGGCACCGAGTGTTCTCGTCGGACCTTTCGAAGGCCCGCAACATCCGGTAGTAACAACCAATGACTTTGCCACGGGCTCCACCGGCGGCGCGGTACTGCTTGCCGCAGCGGTTCCCGCGCTGGACCAGATCATCAGCAGCCCTCCAACACAGGCGCAAGTAATAGCGATACAGGAAACGGTCAATGGGATGCTTATCGCATCCAAGGCTGCAAAACAGATGGCGAACGCATGAAGACCGAAATCAGTACCCATCTCATTGAAGTGGATGCGCAAAACGGCATCCCGATCGAGGTGCGTCATGGCATGGGGCGCCAGGTTGGCGGCTGGTTGGTGGTTTGGCAGGACGCGCCAGGCGCGTTTTATGCCACCAATCCCGACGCGGACAGTAGCCGGGCGTTGATGTTGACGCCCACAGGGTCTTTCCGTGCGCGCATAGTGTTACTATCATAGTTCCAATCACGGCGGCGGATGCCGCATAACAGCAGAGGTAAATATCATGGCAGCAGCTGATCACAACATCCGCGCCCTCGTCGGACGCAACCGCGGGCAGAGCCCGCGCAGCTATCCGCTGGTGAAGACCATCGACTTTGGCGAGTACACCGTTGGCGCCAACGAAGAAGCCGCATTCCTCACCATCCCCGGCGGCACCCTGGTCCGCGGCATGACCTCCATCATCAAGACCGCCGAGGGCGGCGCAGTCACCGCCACGGTCGGTACCGAGGCCGACGTCACCCTGTTCGGCAGCATCAATCTCAATGCCGTCGCCGGAACTGTGGCGCCGTCCGTCGCCAAGTTGGCCATGGACGCCAGCGCCGCGTATGTCGAGGCCGAGGCCCAGGCGATTGCCGACAAGGTGGACGCCGTGATCGGCGCCGCCGGCAGCGCAGCCCTCAAGGGCTGGTACTTCGCCGCCGACACCGAGATCCGCATCAAGCCCAGCGCGGAGGTTGATACCGCCAAGGTGGCGATCGTGTTCGATTGCGTTTCCTTCGACGCCTGATGCCAGAATCGGCGCATCCGATAGTGGAAACCCTCATGGCCATGATGTGCCGTGAGGGTTCGCCCTTTGTGGGGCAGGAAGAGGCTATCCGCGTGCGCCTGGACTGGGAATGGCAGTCAGGACGATGGGTCATGGTGGCCGATCAGAAAGACCGCCTGCTGGCCTGGGCGAGCTGGTATCGCGTCAATGCCGCCGCCCTGGCCATGCTGCGCGATGTGCCGCATGACGAGATCGTGCGCGAGCTGAAAGTATTTGACCCGGCTCATGGCGAGCATGTGTATATCGCTACGGCCATCGTCGCGCCTTGGGCGCCCAAGAACACATATCTCCGGCTCTACCCGCTGATCACCGCCGCCAATCCCGACGCGATCTCCATTGCGTCCCACTTGGTGAAGCGCGATGGACGGGTGAGCTGGCATCAACGATTCACGAGGGACGTGTCATGAGCTTCGGCATGGGCGGCGGCGAGAGTAGCAGCCATAACAGCAGCACGAGTCAAAGCAGCTCAAACATGCTCACTCCGGAGCAGTTACGCAGCTACTTCACCGAGATGGACGCTTTATCGGGAGGGCGTATTGGCACCTTTGCGCAAGGAGGGGGCGAGTATCGGCCAACCAGCGACGCAGAGCTGCGCAGCCTGGGCGGAGCCGGGGCCAGTCGTGAGGCCGCTGCGGTCAAGGCGCGTGCCGAAGCGGTTGGCGAGATCACCTCCGACCCGTCGATGAGCGTATTCCAGCGCCAGCGCGCCAGGCAGATCACCGACAACGATTACTCCGCGCGCATGGATGCCATCAAGAAGGAAACCGAAGCGTTGCAGTCCGCCGGAGCCAGCCAGCGGCATGATGCCTACCTGAAGGAACTTGAGCTGCTGTCCAGCATTTTCTACGGCGGCAAGGGGAGCAACGCGCAGTCCACGTCCAGCTCAAGCAGCGGTAGCAGCAGCTGGGACGCACACATGTCCGGCGGCTGGAAATAACGCGCGTCATGGCTACCCCAACGTTCATGGACTACCTGGCCTACGGCCCGAAGGCCCGCGACAAAGTGCGCGCCCGCGACGAGGCCGCCGCCGCCCTGGAGCGCGCCAGGCTTCTGGAGGAGCTGCGCCTGACCAGCTCTCCCACCAGGCCGCAACAGACCGAGGACGGCTACAACATCGCCTTACCATCCACTGAGTTCAGCCCCGCAATGCAGGCTGAGCGCAACATCACCATGCAGCAGGCCGGACTGGATGCCGAGAAGATCGGCGAAGGCGAGATCGCCGCTACGCGCGCCGATGCTCTGCGCCGCGGCGTGGCCGGCATCGAGCAGAACAGCGGCGGGCTGGGCCAGGCGGTGGCGCTCGGCAACCTCGGCAACGACAAGGCGCTCACTGCGCCGGTCGCCTTGTCCGGCGGCGTGGCCTACAACCCCTATGATCCGGGGAACCCCATCGTCGGAGAAGCAAGCGCGGTGGATGCGCTTGCCAGGCTTCGCACCAGCCAGGCCGATACCGAGGACCTGCGCTATCAGGCACTGGCCGACGTGCTCCAGAGCGAGCAAACCAACCCCTTGTTGCGCGCCGATATCGCCAACAAGAAAACCACGCCCCGCCCCACGCGCGTCAAGGTGCGGCGCCAGGATGGCCAGGAGGTTTATATGGACGCCCGCCCCAATCTCCAGGGCGGGTGGGACTACAGCGAGGCCAAGGACACCGCAGGCACCGCCCTGCGCGTCCCGCCCAGCGCCAGCGGCGACGGGCGCACCGCTCTGCAGAAGGACACCGCCTTTATTTCCGACACGCTCGGCGTGCAGCCGGAGGAGGCGATCCTCTGGAAACTGCAGAGCAAGGCGAAGTCAGACGAGGCGCTGTGGAACGACATCGTGCTGCGCACCCGCTCCAGCCGCAAATATGCCGGCGCCGACGAGGTGCAAAATGAGTCGGCCGCCCTTTGGTCGATCATGCGCCCCGGCAAGGAGCCGCCGCCGCTCCAGCAGCAGATAACAGAAAGCCCGCCGCAGCAAGCCGCTACCAACTCACAAGACGACGCCCGCCGCCGCGCCGGCGCCGAGGGCTACACCAACCTGGGTCAGTGGGTCGAAGGCCGCGGCTTCGAGGTGCGCGAGGGCGGCAAGCTGATCGGGTATTACTACTGATGCCCTTCGTCCCCGTTTCCGAGGGCGAGGAGCCGCGCCGCGGCTTCCGTCCTCTCACTGAATTTGAAGCCCCCAAGCGGGGCTTTACCCCTGTTCAGGCCGCTCCCGCACAACCCACGCCCGCACCGCCCGGCACCCCAAAAAACCTAGCCGAAAGTGCCATGCCAGGGGTGGAGCGGCCTGACATTGTTCCGCAGCCGCGCATCATGGTGGCGCCGGGGACGCGCCTCACCCCCCCCGAATCGGCGCTTCCCGAGAATCAGCCAAGTCTGCTGCCCTCATGGGCGCCCGAGGTCACGCCGAGCAATCCGGCACTGGCAGAGGCGCTATCTCCGCGCACCCCGCAGCGTTTGCCGGGGAAACTGCTGGAGGATATGCGCGCAGGCCGCCGCGACATGAGCGACGAGGAGTACGGCGGATTGCTGCGCCAGGTGGAGAAAGGCACGATGTCTCTGTCACCGGAAGACCGCGCCCTGCTTCAGCTCCATCTTCCTGAAGCGTCGGCGGCAATCGAGCAGGCAGCACGCGTCAGCGCCATTCGCGGCACCGAGGCGATGCAGATACTGCCGGAAGGGGCGCTGCGCACCGGAATCGAGGGGCTTGTACGCGGCATGACGCTGAACAATGCCGACGCGTCTTTTCCGGTCACCAGCGGGGATGCGCAAGCCGACCAGCTATTCAGCGCCGCCAATCGTGCCGCCAATCTCGACGAGCAGGCCCGCCTGGCTGAGCACCCCATTGCCGGCTATGGCGGCGAGATGGCGGGCAGCCTGCTGCCGTTCGTCAAGGGCGTGCAGCTGTTGCGCGGTGTGCGCGCGGCGCGCGGACTGGCGCCAGTGGTGGAAACCCCGGGCGGATTCGTCGCCGAGGGCGCTACTGTCGGCACTCCCCTGGAGTTCCTGCGCAAGCCGGAGGGCGCGGAGCAGATGACCCGCGCCGAGGAAGCCGAGGCGCGCCTGTTGCAGGCCGGCGTCGGACTCACAGTTGGCGCTCTGGCCGACTTCACCACAGCCAGTGCCGCGCAGTATTTCGGCCGCTACATGGCGCGCCTGCGCGATGAGCGCGCAGGCGCGCTGCTCGAAGAGGAGGCGCTCTCCAAGGGCTTCGCTTCCACCGATGAATATGCCGCATCCCTGGTCGATATCGTCGAGACACAGGACGGCCTGATGGTTCGTCCGCGCATCGAGCCGGCGAGCGCCTTGCCGACAATAGAGCCTAAGCGCGGCTTCACCCCCATCGACGAAGCGCCGCCAGCAGTCGCCCAGGCCACCCCCATCGGGGAGTCCGTCGGCGTCATCCCTCCCTTCCGAAGGGAGCACGATCTGCGCTTAGATGCCTACGAGAGCAAGGCGCGGGAGCACGGCCTCACGCCGGAGCAGACGGAGGCCTTCCGCCCGGAGGAGACCAGCGATCACCTTACCGGATTACAGAGCCGCGCCGACCGGGAATCCACCCTCAACCGCGCCCTGGACTACGTCAACGAACACCCCGACGTGGACGGCCACTATGTCGCCCTCGACCTGGTCAATCTCGGCGGACTGAATGCCCACCTCGGCGAGCCTGGTGCGGACAAGGTGTTCCGCGCATTCGCCGACATCATCCGCGAGGAGATGGAGCCGTTGCCTGGCCACGTCAATCTGTTCCGCCACGGCGGCGACGAGATGAGCGCGGTAGCCCTCGGCGTCGACCGCGGTGCACTCGCGCAGGCCCTGGAGCGCATCAACACCCGAGCCGCTGAGTACGCGCGTGCGCAGGGCCTCGATACTCTCCCGCACACCAAGGCGGGCAAGGAGGCCGGCACTGGTATAAACTTCGGGGTATCCCGGATTCGTTCTGGCGAGACGATCAGCCAGGCTCTCGAAAGAGCCCACGTCAATCTGGAGCTGATGAAGAAAGGAGCACGCGATGTCGACCTACACCTACCTGAAGGAGCGCGGCCGGCTGGATCTACTGGACCAGCCGGAGGAGTACGAGAAATTCCTGCGGGAACGACTGGCCGAGGTGAAGCGCCAGCAGGACGAGGCCCACGAGAAGGCGAAAGCGGGGCGTCTGGAGAAACACTAGGAGCAGGCTTTGAAATACGCTCGCCGGATCGAGGTTCTGCATATCGGCCGGGCGAGCCCGCCGCCGATCTCTTCCTTCCCCGTAACGCCGCCGACGCCGACCACGGCGCAGCTCTGCGCACTCTTGGCCGCACGGTTAAGCACGTTCAGACAGGCACCTTCCCCAGCGGCCTTTCTCGCGTTTCATCTGCTGCGGATGTCGCTCATGTTGTGGCGCCGATTCGGCGCGATGCGCAGGAGTCCTTCCTCGCTGTCGTGACCAATGATGCCGGCGATGTTCTGCGCATCGCTCGGCTGCATCGTGGCGCGCAGGGCGCGGCCGCTGTGGACCCTGCCCTGGTCGCCGGCGCCATCACCAACACGCCGGGCGGCGCCCGCGCCTGGATTGCGCACAACCACCCGAGCGGTGCCGTGGCGCAGTCCGACGCAGACCGCGCGCTCACCCTCCAGCTCGCCGGGCTGCTCGACGGCACCGGCACCCGCTTGGAGGGCGGGGTGGTGATCGGCCCCGGTGGTCGCGTGCATTCCGCCTTCGCACCCGACGGGCGGGAGATGACCGGCCCCACCCGCGCAGCACCGCGCAAGGAGGCCCTGCCCGTCACCGAACGCCGCCTTACCGGCGGCGAGCCCACCAGCAAGCCCCTGGAGTCGCCGGAGGCCGCCCACGCCGCCCTGAAGCAACACGGCAAGGACAAGGAGGGCGCGCTGCTCCTGGACGATGACAACCGCCCTGTGGGCTTTGTGGAACTGAGCGCCGCCGAGATGCGCGAGCTGCGCAGCGGCAAGGGAGGCGGTTCTGACCGTTTGCTCTCCGCCCTGGACCAGACCAACGCCAGCGGATTCATCGTGCGCGCCAATTCTCCGGCCGCCGCAGGCAACATGCACGCCTTTGCCGAAGCCACAGGCCGCACCTTGGTGGACGTGATCGACAGCGCCGGCAACAGCCTGCGCACCAAGGGGGATCTGCCCACGCAGTCCACCTTCTACGCCAATCCGTTCTGGGTGGCCGGGCGTGAGTTTGCCAAGGACATCGGCGCCCATCCCGGCCGCGCTGCCGCCGAGGCCTTCAGTGGAGCCGTGGCCGGCGCCACGCTCTCCGACGAGGAGCCGGGCAGCGCCCGCTGGTGGCTGGACGTGGCCGCAGGCGCGGCTGGCAGCGCCATTCTGTTCAACGCCGCCCGCGGCACCCGTCTGCTGGGACCGGGCAGCATCGCCGACAATGCGCGTCTGCGCCTGGGGCAGTGGGTCGAAGGCTTGCCGCTTATCGGCCGCGGCCCGGCCGAGTTGCGCGAACTGAAGACCAAGCAGCGCCTGATGCGGCAGATCATCGACCGCCAGACCGAACAGGTGGGCAAGCACCTGGCCGAGAAGTTCACGCCGGCCGAGCGCGCCATGATGGCCGACCTCATCGAGCGCCGCGGCATCGTCAAGGACCTGAACATCATCCACCGCCAGGCGCAGGCGCTGGACGACTACCTGACCCAGATCACCCGCCGCATGAAGGAGCTGAAGATGTTGCCGGCGGAGATGGAGGAGGGCGGCTACCTGCACCGCTACTACGCCAAGCACCTGGGCTTGGACAAGGCGTTCATGAAGGCCAAGGGGCAGAGCCTGGCCGGCTCCTACACTATTGCACGCGGCACCGACGACGTGTTCCAGCGCGAGTTCCTGAGCCCCGGCGCGGCCCGCCTGGTGGACGAGTTCGACCGCCTGAAGGCAGAGGTCGACAAGATCGAGCGCAAGGCCGCGGACAAGCTGGACGCCACCGGCCTCGAAGGCCTGGTCGGCATGAAGGCCAGGCTGCGCCAGATCGGCAAGGTGGAGTTGCACGAGTACGTCGGCGAGCAGAACGGGCAGGTGCGCTCGTTCATCTTCGCCGGCGACGAGGTTCCTCGCTCGCCCGTCGAAATCCCCGGAACCAGGTTGGCAAAACCAGACGGAGTTCCGCGGGCCGGCGAGCGTCCATCACACCTGGATAACAATACCGGTTTGAGCATTCCAGGGACGCAACACCTGTCCCCGACCGCACGCCGCTGGGGTGTGCGCGGCAGCAACAAGGATGGCGTACTACTGCACCGCGACTGGACCAAGGCCGAGCGCCAAAGCTGGGGCGAGATCGACGACGCAGGTTACCGCTACGTGCGCGGCATGGCCGAGGCCTCGCACGACATGAGCCTGGCCACGCTGTTTGACACCGTCGCCCGACATGGCGAATGGGTCAGCGATGCACCGCGCAGCAGCAAGGGTAAAGACTGGGTTGAGGTCCCCAAGTCCAGGGTGAACAAGAACAGCCCGCTCCAGAAGTACGGCGCCCTGGCCGGCAAGTATGTGCGCCCCGACGTGTGGAACGGCATCAGTAACTACGGCCGCGCGCCGTTCGCCTCCGGCCCCATCGGCAACGTGTACCGCGACCTGCTCGCCCGCTGGAAGCTGTACAAGACCGTCTACAACCCGGTAACCCACTTCAACAACACCTGGTCGAACGTCGAGATGCTGCATATGGCCGGCTATTCGGCGCGCGACCTGGGCGACGGCATCAGGCACCTGATCCAGGGAGAGAAGAGCGCCGTATGGCGCGAGGCGCGCGATTCCGGCCTGTTCGGGACCGACTGGGGCAGCTCCCTGCTGAAGAGCAGCGAGGGCGGCCATAACCGCGCCCTGGAAGAGCTGGCGGAGCAGCTGCGCACGCAGCCTGACATCCCGGATGCCGCCGTGTCCGCCTCGGCCGTGATGCGCCTCAAGGAGTGGTGGATCAACAGCCGCAATGCCGTCGCAGGCGCGCCCACCCGGATGGGCAGCGGCGCCGAGCTGGCCAAAGCCATGGGGCGCCCCGCCATCGCAGGCCTGCGGTTTCTCAAGAAGCCGGTGGACGTGGCCGCGCATAGCGCGCAGAAGCTGTACCGCATGGAAGACGAGGTGTTCAAACTGTCCGTGTTCAGCGCCCAGCGCCGGCGCGGCGCGGCTCCAGACGTGGCCGCGCGCGAGGCGCAGGCATTCTTCTTCGACTACAATGACCTGCCTGAAGGCGTTAAGATCATCCGCGATTTCCCCGTCGGCGTGCCCTTCATCAGCTACACCTACTTTGCCATACCAGCTATTGCGCGCAACGCCGTGCAACACCCCGAGCGCATGCTGGCCATCGCCGCAGCGTACGAGGCGATGAATTACGCCGCTCTGGTGCACGACGGCATGGGACCGGGTGAATACTGGGCGACGGCAGAGGCTGAGGATACGGTATCTCCACCCTGGGAGCGCGGACGCGCTCTGTGGGGCGCCCGCAACACCATCCACCTGCCCAGTCCGGAGGGCTACCGTCTCTCCCTCGGCCGCGCCCACGCCCTGGGAAACCCATTCATGGATGAAGCCGGCGGCCGCGAGAAGCTGCCCACCGTGCCCTACGTCGCCAACTTCTGGGGCTCGTCGGTGTTCGGCGGCAACCCGCTGCACTCCATCCTGGACGTGATGGCAAACGAGGACTGGAAGGGCAAGGAAATCTACGCGCCCGGCGCCCCGCAGGAAGAGAAGATCCGCGCCGCCGCCGCCTACCTGTACCAAGCATGGACCCCCAGCAACCCGGCGGTGCCAGGCAGCTACCACCAGCAGCGCGTCGTCGAGGGGCTGGCCAACGACAAGCGCCAGGCAGAGGCCGCCGGCGAAAAGCCTGGCCTGGCCGGCGCCGTGGTCGACGCCGCCAACGACACCGCCGCACTGCTCGGCCTGCAGGGCTTCACCGGCCTCGATCGCATGGGCAACGAGGTACTGACCCGCGACGCGCTGGCGGCCAGCTTCGGCGTCAAGTTGCGGCCGATACGCTGGGCAATGGGGCAGGAGTTCGAGAGCGCCCGTATGGACCGGGAGATACAGGACAAGGAACGGTTCCTGGATGCCGAGGCCCGCAAAAAGTCGGAGCAGCGCATCACACCGGAGCGGTTCGAGGAGATGCGCCAGGCCACCTTGGAAGGGATAAACGAGGCCCTGGCCGAGCAGCGCAAGCGCGACCAGGCCAAGACCAAACTGGAACAGCAGGGCCGGTGGCGCTAGGTCACCGTCCTGAAAAGGCGCCGCACCTGTTCGTGCAGCCTGGCCATGTCGCCAGACCTGATGCGCTTCCGCAATAGCCGCATATCACGCCCCCCAAGAGATGCCAAGACATCGACCAAGGCGGCCACGTCGCCTGCGATAACAGCCCGCTGCTTTTTTGTTGTTTGGTATTCCATTGACAAACCCTCATAATTGCGTTCGCCGCTCCTTGCGGCATGTCAGGTATCGACAGATCAGGAGGTCGACCACATGGATACACTCCCTTGTCCCTTAATACGGGCCTTGTTTTTGGCGCTCCTGGCGCTGGCCGTCGGGTGCAGTTCCACCCCAGCGAAGGTCTATCAATCTGTTCCCAGCGCAAAGGTCTCCCGCGTCGTGCTGGCGATCGATAACCGCGATGCCACGGGCGACCTTTCGCAAAACCCGATCTTGTTTGAGATGGTGCGAACAGACGCCGTAGCCCGCCTCAAGACAGCGGGGTATGCGGTGACAGAGATAGGCGACATGGTGGTAAACGACGACTGGCTGAACGCCGTCAGTGGCGACGGCTACACCCACATTCTCTATGCCCACTTCTCGCCGAGCAGCGAAACAACGAAGGTCGCAACGGATGCCTCCGGCAGGGTATACAGCTACCAGGCTGTTGATGTTCCGCTTCGCTGCAGCCTGCTCACGGTGCCGGAGAAGAAGATGCTTGCTCAGACGACGGTGAACGCCATCACGAGAGGGAAAAGCCAGTTCGATCTAGCCATGGAGAGAGTGAATCCCGTGCCGCCTGAAGTCGTGTACGCAGAGGCCATCGAATACGCATGCAAGAGCGTTCTCGATGCGATGCACGGGGACCGCTCCGGGACGTAATGTAAAGCGCCTGGAACACTCAATGCACCACATGAACAAAAAACACTAGGCACGGAATGTAAGGTGTTGATCTGATAGTTCCAAAACAGGCGCGCGCAGAGTTCGTAATCAGTAGGTCGGAGGTTCGACTCCTCTCAACGGCACCAATTTTCGCGGCCATCGCGCCGCTGCCCGTGTTAATCTTGTGCGGCCCCGAACGCAGTGGTTCGCGGCATCGGGTTCAGGGACGGCCCCTTGTTACCCTCCGTGTGTCGACCTTGTGGAACTGCGGTATGACCTCGGTAATGAGGCTGCAATTCCTATGGCAAAACCCGGTGAACTGCGGGCGCCCCTGGCAGGGGAGCCGAGCCTGAATTCTCTGCTGTCCTCCGACGTGTCCATCGGACAGATCGTCAAACCCTTCATACTCGAGTGTCCCCCCGAATTACCGCTGTTCGAGGCCGCGCGCCGCATGAGCGAGGCTCGGGTCAGCTCCATCCTGGTGATGGACGGCGATGTGGTGCTGGGGATCTGGACCGAGCGCGACGCCCTGCTGGTTGATTTCGACGATCCCGCAGCATTTACCCGCCCGGTGCGCGAGGTGATGAGCGCACCGGTGCGTACGGTGGATGTCGCGCTCGGCCTGCAGGAACTGGCCGTCAAGTTCCGTGAAGAGCATGTGCGCCACTATCTGGTAACGGACGCCGCCGGCGCTCGTCGCGGCATCGTGTCGCAGACCGATGTCGTGCTCAACCAGGGTATCGAGCACTACCTGCGCTTGCGCAGTGTCGATTCGGTGGTGCGCAGCGGGCTGCAGTCCCTGCCCGAGACGGCGACCCTGGCGCAGGTGGCCGCCCTGATGCGGCAGGCGGTGACCGATGCGGTGGTGGTGAGTTACGCCGACGGCAGTTGGGGCATTCTGACTGAACGCGATGTCGTGCGCCTGGTTGCGCAGAAGTGCGGCAACGAATTTGCGGGCGGGCTGGCCAGCCGACCGTTGCTCACCGTGGGGCAGCGCACCAGCCTGTATCGCGTCCGCGCCATGCTGAGTGAAAGCAAACTGCGACACATCGGTGTATTGGGCGATGACGGCGCTCTCGCCGGTGTGGTGAGCTTCAGCGACATCCTGAGCGGGATGGAGCTGGTTTATGTGCAGGAACTGCAACATGCCCTGCGGGATCGCGATGAAGCGCTCAACGTCTCGCAGCGCAATCTCCATCTGGCGGAAAGAGTCATCGAGAGTTCGCTTGAGGGCATCATGGTGACCGACGAGCACTCGGTCATCATTTCGGTCAACCCGGCCTTCACCCGTCTCACCGGCTACGGCGCGGGCGAGGTGGTGGGCAATACGCCGGCGATGCTCAGTTCCGGCCGGCACGACAAGGCCTTTTACGATGCCATGTGGGACTCGTTGCGACAGACCGGGTATTGGCAGGGCGAGGTATGGAACAGACGCAAGAGCGGCGAGATATTCCCCGAGTTGCTGACCATCGCCGCCATAAGGAACCGCGAGGGCAGATTGACCCACTACGCGGCGCTGTTCAGCGACATCACGGAAATGAAGGAAAACGAGGAGCGCATCCGCCACCTGGCCTACTACGATGTGCTCACCGGCCTGCCCAATCGCCGCCTGCTGGAGGACCGGCTGCGTGTGGCGCTGGCCCATGCCCATCGCAACCGGCGACAACTGGCGGTACTGTTCATCGATCTCGACCGCTTCAAACGCATCAACGACAGTCTCGGTCATGAGGTGGGTGACCGCCTGCTGGTGGCCGTCGCCCATCGCCTGCGCAATGTGCTGCGCGAGGATGACACCGTGGCGCGCATGGGGGGCGATGAATTCGTCGCCGTGCTGAGCGACATCGAAAGTCCGGATCATGCAGTACAAATCGCGCTCCGCCTGATCGGGGCGCTGATGTGCCCGGTGCGGGTCGACGAGCATGAGCTGGTGGTCACCACCAGTGTCGGCATCAGCATCTATCCAGATGACAGCGATTCGGCCCTGGCATTGGTGAAAAATGCGGATATCGCCATGTATCGCGCCAAGGACAGCGGCCGCAACAGCTTCCAACTCTACGCCCCGGCGATGAATGCCCGTTCACTGGAACACCTGGCGCTGGAGAGTGCCCTGCATCGTGCGCTGGAGCGGGGCGAATTCGAACTGTATTACCAGCCGCTGCTCGATGCCGGTCACTGCCGCATCGTGGCGGCCGAGGCCCTGCTGCGCTGGCACCACCCCGAGCTGGGCCTGGTCGCTCCGGCCGACTTCATTCCCCTGGCGGAGGAAACCGGGCTGATCATTCCCATCGGCGCATGGGTGCTGCGCAGCGCCTGCCTGCAGCTGGCGCAGTGGCACGCCCAGGGACACCGCGACCTGCGCGTTGCAGTCAATATTTCCGCGCGCCAGTTCCATGACCCGGATTTCATTACGCTGGCCGGGCGTATCGTTGGGGAGGCCGGAATCGACCCGCGCCACATCACTCTGGAGCTGACCGAAAGCATGCTGATGGACGATGCGCTGGATACCATCCGTATGCTGGCGCAGCTGCACAACATGGGCTTTGCCATCGCCATGGACGACTTTGGTACCGGCTACTCGTCGTTGAGCTATCTAAAACGGTTCCCCATCAACGAGTTGAAGGTCGATCGCGTATTCATTCGTGATATCGAACGCAGTGCGGAAGATGCCGCCATCGTTTCCGCCATTATCGGCCTGGCTCACAGCCTGGGCCTGCGCGTGGTGGCCGAGGGCGTGGAAACGGCGTCGCAGCTCACTTTCCTGCAACAGCAGGGCTGTGACTTTCTGCAGGGGTTTCACTTCAGTCCGCCGGTGGCGGTGGGGGAGTTTGATAGATTGCTGTAAGAAAGTTTCGAGTTTGGAGTTTCGAAAAACCACGACACAATTTTGCCGAAACTCGAAACTCGAAACTCGAAACTCGAAACTCGAAACTCGAAACTCGAAACTCGAAACTCGAAACTCGAAACTCGAAACTCGAAACTCGAACTCGAAACTACATAACAATCCGCATCGACAGGTCCACTGCCCGCACATTCTTGGTGATGGCGCCGATGGAGATGTAGTCGACGCCGGTATCGGCGATGTTGCGGATATTGTCCAGGGTGATGCCGCCGGAGGCCTCCAGCCTGGCCTGGCCGCGGGTGATCTCCACCGCCTGGCGCAGGGTGGCGGGGTCCATGTTGTCCAGCAATACGATGTCGGCGCCGGCCGCCAGTGCCTCGTGCAACTGTTGCAGGTCCTCCACTTCCACCTCGACCGGAATATCGTGCGGCGCATGGTGCCTTGCCTGGGCGACGGCGTGGGCGATGGAGCCCGCGGCGGCGATATGGTTTTCCTTGATCAATACGCCGTCATACAGCCCCATGCGGTGGTTGCGGCCGCCGCCGCAGCGCACGGCGTATTTCTGGGCCTGGCGCAGTCCCGGCAGGGTTTTGCGCGTATCGAGCAACTCGACGCCGCTGCCGTCGAGGGCGGCGACGTAGCGCCGCACCTCGGTGGCGGTGCCGGACAGGGTTTGCAGGAAGTTGAGCGCGCTGCGTTCGCCGCTGAGCAGGGTGCGGGCCGGACCGTAAACGACGCAGAGGATCTGATTGGCGCTGACGGTGTCGCCGTCCTGTACCCGCCAGTCGATGCGTACGGCGGCGTCCAGCAACTGGAATGCCTGCTCGAACCAGGGGCGGCCGCAGATTACGGCGTGCTCGCGGCATATCACCGTGGCCTCGGCCTGCTTGTCCTCGTCGATCAACATCGCCGTGATGTCGCCGCTGCCCACATCTTCGTGCAGGGCGCGGCGCACATCCTCGCGCACGTCGTAAACGGAAACGTCGTCCGGCGCCATGGCGTCAGCTGACCGCCAGCAATTCCACGTCGAAGATCAGCGTTGCATTGGGCGGGATGACGCCGCCGGCGCCGCGGGAGCCGTAGCCCAGGTTGGCGGGGATCGTCAGCTTGCGGGTGCCGCCCACTTTCATGCCGGCCACGCCTTCGTCCCAGCCGCGGATGACCTGGCCCGCACCCAGCTTGAAGCGGAAAGGATCGTTGCGGTCCTTGCTGGAGTCGAACTTGTTGCCGTTTTCCAGCCAGCCGGTGTAGTGCACGGTGACCATCTGGCCGGACTTGGCCTCATCGCCCTCGCCGCTGACGAGGTCTTCGTACTTCAATCCGGAATCGGTGATCTTGGCAGTCATCGGAAAGTCTCCTGGTTGGGAAGGGAATGGCGTGATTGTACCTGTAACCACGGTTGGTAGGGTGGATAAGCGCCCAAAACCAGATAAAAGAGCAAAGAGGAAAGATGCAAGGGAAGGTGTGCGCTGCGCGCACGGTGGTTTGAATTCAACACTGCACGAGCGCAGCGAGTTCATCCACTTGTATCTTGTTACTTGTATCTTGTATCTCCGCTCTTCCCTGGCCCCTTGAAGTATTCGTCCTTCAGTTTCTTCACCAACCCGGCCAGCAGGACCAGGGCCAGCAGGTTGGGCAGGGCCATCAGCAGGTTGGTGATGTCGGCGATATTCCACACCAGCTCCAGCGGCACTGCGGCGCCCACCACCACCAGCAGGGTGAACACCACGCGATAGGGCATGACCGCCTTTTCGCCGAACAGGAAGTAGGCGGAGCGATCGCCGTAATAGGACCAGGCGATGATGGTGGAGAAGGCGAACAGGGCCAGGCCCAGGCCCACCACGATGGCGCCGCCGGTGCCGAGGGATTCGCTGAAGGCGAAGGCGGTGAAGGCCGCGCCTTTCATTTCCTCCGGCCGCACTTCCCAGGCGCCGCTGACCACGATCACCAGACCGGTCATGGTGCAGATCACCAGGGTGTCGATGAAGGGCTCGAGCATGGCCACCAGGCCCTCGCGCACCGGCTCGTTGGTCTTTGCCGCGGCATGGGCCATGGGGGAGGAGCCGAGGCCGGCCTCGTTGGAGAACAGGCCACGCGCCACACCCCAACGGATGGCTTCGCCCACCGCGGCGCCGCCCGCGGCCCAGGGATTGAGCGCGTAATTGAATATGGTGGCGAAGGCCCCCGGGATGGCCTCGATGTGGTTGAACAGCACGATCAGTGCGGCGGAGATGTAGAGGATGGCCATGAAGGGGACCAGGGTGGCGGCGACGCGGGCGATGCGCTTGACGCCGCCGAGGATCACCAGGCCGACCAGGATGGCCATGACCACGCCCACCAGCCAGGCATCCTGACGCAGCTCGGGCCAGATGAAGGCGATGCCGTCCACCACCGAGTTGGCCTGCACCATGTTGCCGATGCCGAAGGAGGCGACGAGGGCGAAGGCGGCGAACAGCACGGCCATGCGCTTCATCCTGAGGCCGTGCAGCAGGGTGTACATGGGACCGCCGGCCACGCTGCCGTCCGGGGCCACTTCACGGAACTTCAGCGCCAGGGTGCATTCGGTGAATTTGGTGGCCATGCCGAAGAAGGCGGTCATCCACATCCAGAACAGGGCACCGGGGCCGCCCAGGGTGATGGCGGTGGCGACGCCGGCGATGTTGCCGGTGCCGACGGTGGCGGAGAGGGCGGTGGCCAGGGCCTGGAAATGCGATACCTCGCCCTGGTGGCTCGGGTCGCTGTAACGGCCGCCGAGGATGTGGGTGGCGTGGCGGAAGCCGCGCAACTGCACCAGTCCCATGCGCAGGGTGAGGTAGAGGCCGATGCCGAGCAGCAGCAGCAGGGTGATGGGATTGCCCCACAGCAGGCCGGCGAGCGAGCCGGTGAGTTCGGTGAGGCGCGCGAGCAGCGGTTCCATGTTTCTCTCCCGGAGGTTTTCCGCCGGATTATACACGGCCCGCAGCGGCCGTCGGCGCAACATCCTGTTAACAGCCGGCGCGTATTCGTGTAACGTTGGGACTCAATCCTAACGACATCTTTCACGACGCAACGCCGCCATGCAGCCGTTCCTGCGCCCCCTGTGGGACAGCATCCGTGATTTGTTGCCGATCATCCTGGTCATCGGCTTCTTCCAACTGGTAGTCCTGCAACAGCCGATCCCTGAGTTCGGCCGTATCCTGATCGGCGTGCTGTTCGTGGTGCTGGGCCTGGCGCTGTTCGTGCGCGGCCTGCAGATGGGGCTGTTTCCCATCGGCGAGAACATGGCCCATGCCTTTGCCCGCAAGGGCAGCGTACTCTGGTTGCTGGCGTTCGCCTTTGCCCTGGGATTCGGCACCACCATCGCCGAGCCGGCCCTGATCGCCGTCGGCAACGAGGCGGCGCGGGTTGCCGCGGCGGGCGGCATGATCGCGGACAC
Organism: Gammaproteobacteria bacterium HGW-Gammaproteobacteria-1; assembly: GCA_002840095.1. Taxonomy (GTDB): domain Bacteria; phylum Pseudomonadota; class Gammaproteobacteria; order Thiohalomonadales; family Thiohalomonadaceae; genus Sulfurivermis. Next base: position 86,323 of record PGZL01000010.1, read on the forward strand.
CGATGAGTCGCGCCAGAGCTACGCCTCGGGCCTGCGCCTGACGGTGGCGCTGTCAGTCGGTTGTGCCATCGTCATCGGCGTGTTGCGCATACTCAAGGGCTGGCCGATCCAGTACCTGATCATCGGCGGTTATCTCGGCGTGGTGATCATGACGATGTTTGCACCGCCGGAGATCATCGGCATCGCTTACGATTCGGGCGGCGTCACCACCTCCACCATCACCGTGCCGCTGGTCACCGCCCTCGGCGTGGGGTTGGCTTCCTCCATCAAGGGACGCAATCCGATGACCGACGGCTTCGGACTCATCGCCTTCGCCTCGCTGACGCCGATGATCTTCGTCATGGGCTACGGGATGGCCATATGAACGGTCACCTGCAGCTGATCCTCGACACCCTCGGCGGCACCCTGCGTGACGTGCTGCCCATCGCGGTGGTTATCTTCGGTTTCCAGCTGTTCGTGTTGCGCCAGCGCATTCCGCACCTGAAGCAGGTGCTGACGGGATTTGTCTATGTGCTGATCGGGCTGTCGCTGTTCCTCATTGGACTGCAGGAGGCCCTGTTTCCCCTCGGTAGCCTGATGGCGCAGCAGCTCACCGACCCCGCCTTCATCTTCGGTGCCGGGAAGGCGACCGCAACGCCGCAGTGGCACGATTATCTGTGGGTCTACGCCTTCGGCGCGGCCGTCGGTTTCGCGGCGGCCATCGCCGAACCGGCCCTGATGGCCGTGTCGCTCAAGGCGCATGCCGTGTCCGGCGGCGCCATCGGCGTCCTGGGCTTGCGCGTCGCCGTGGCGCTGGGTGCCGCCTTCGGCATCGTGTTGGGTACGTTCCGCCTGGTTACCGGCACGCCGCTGCACTATTACATTATCGCGGCCTACGTCATCGTCATCATCCAGACCCTGTTCGCGCCGCGCGCCATCGTGCCGTTGGCCTATGATTCCGGAGGGGTGACCACGTCGACCGTGACCGTGCCCCTGGTCACTGCCCTCGGCCTGGGACTGGCGACGCAGGTGCCGGGACGCGATCCCCTGCTGGACGGTTTCGGGCTCATCGCCACCACCTGCCTGTTTCCGATCATCTCTGTAATGGGCTATGCCCAGATAAGCGAATGGCGCGCGCGCCGTGCCCGGCACCTGCCATGACATTGCGGCACTGAGCTCCGCTGACCTACCAAGGAGGCTGTTATGCATTTCAAGCTGTTGATAGCGTTGTTGGAGGACGACAAGACCGACGCCGTGCTGAAGGCGGCGCGGGACGCCGGCGCCACCGGCGCCACGGTGCTGAACCAGGCGCGCGGCGAGGGGCTGAAGCAGGCCAAGACCTTTTTCGGCCTGACGCTGGAGACGCAGCGCGACATGGTGCTGTTTCTGGTCGAGGAGCACCTGAGCCGCAAGATACTGGAAAAGGTGGCCGAGGTCGGGCAGTTCGACGCCAAGCCCGGTACCGGCATCGCCTTCCAGATCGACGTGGAGGATGCGATGGGCGTGGCACAGCAGGTGCAGAAGCTGACGGCGGTGGTGGAGGAAGAACTATGAGCGACAAAGCGATAGTCCGGGTGCGCGAGGCGATGAACGGGCGCTTCGACGTGATCGACGGCATGGCCACGGTCAGCCAGGCCCTGCGCCTGATGCGCGATACCACTGCGGAATGCCTGATGGTGGACAAGCGTCATGCGGACGACGAATACGGCATGCTGCTGATTTCCGACATCGCGCGCCACGTCCTGGGCCAGGATCGTTCGCCGGAACGGGTCAATGTCTATGAGGTGATGGCCAAGCCGGTGATCGCCGTCGATCCGGAGATGGATATCCGTTATTGCGCCCGGTTGTTCACCCGTTTCGACCTGACCCGCGCGCCGGTGATCGAGAACGGCAAGGTGGTGGGGATCGTCAGCTTTGCCGACCTGGTCATGCGCGGCCTGTGCAAATTCTGACGCGATGCCCCTCGCCCCGCTGGAACAATTCGAGTTTCATCACGTGCTGGATGCCACGCCCGGCGCCAGCCTGGTCATCTTCACCGGGCCGGGTTGCGGCGCCTGCCGGCGGTTGAAGGCGGTGCTGGCGGCGGAGGAGAGGCTGTTTGCCGATCTGCATCTGTTCGAAGTGGATGCGCAGCGCGATATGGCGCTGACGCGGGAATTCGGCGTGTTCCACCTGCCGGCGATGTTTCTTTTTCGCGCCGGCGAGTTCCATTGCGAGGTGCACAGCGAGGCGGAAGCCGTGCGCCTGCGCGCCGCCGTCGATGCGGCACTGACCGCGCCGGCGCAGGAGGCGCCCTGAGCATGCGTGTGGACCCGGTATCAGGTCTGTTCGACGCCGCGCGCCAGCAGCCGTCCCCCAATTGTGACGAACGCCCGGCCGGGGTGAGCCCCGAACTCATCGTCATCCACGGCATCAGCCTGCCGCCGGGCCAATACGGCGGCCCCTGGATCGATGCATTGTTCACCAACACCCTGGACCCGGCGGTCCACCCCTATTTTCAGGACATCCACCAGTTGCGCGTGTCGTCGCACCTGCTGATCCGCCGCGACGGCGAACTGGTGCAGTATGTGCCGCTGCACCTGCGCGCCTGGCACGCAGGTGCATCCTGTTACTGCGGCCGCGAGCGCTGCAACGATTTCTCCATCGGCATCGAACTGGAGGGCAGTGACGATACGCCCTATGACGCGGCGCAATATGAGGTGCTGAACGAGGTCATACGGGCGCTGCGCACCGCCTATCCAGCGCTGGCGGCGGGGCAGATCGCCGGCCACAGCGACATCGCGCCGGGACGCAAGACCGACCCCGGTCCCTGTTTCGACTGGCCGCGGCTGCATGCCCTGCTGGCGGCGGACGGCGACGCCGTAGCGTGAACGGCAGCATGTTTTCCGGCACTGGTTCCCCGCGTGCCCCGGCGCGAAGTCTATACTGCTCCGGGTCGGAACCGGCGGTGTTTCCCGCCAACCCCGTAACGGCTTGCAACTCCGGGCCTGAAACTTGAAACTAGCGCCATGACCTTAATCGCCATCCTGCTCGGTATTCTTCTCGAACGCTTCCTCGGCTCGCTGGAGGAGATGCGCCGCTTCAACTGGTTCGATGCCCTGGTGACCCAGGTGCGCCACCAGCCCTGGAGCGACGGCCCCGTCGGCGTGGCAGCGGCCATCCTGGCGCCGGTGCTGGGAGTGCTGCTGCTCGGCGCGTTGTTCAGCGCCGTCGGCTGGCCGCTGTTCTTCCTGTTTGCCGTGCTGGTGCTGCTCTACAGCTTCGGGCCGCGCGATCTGGAGGCGGAAGTGGAGGCCTTTCTCGACGCGCGCGAACGCGGCGACGAGGAGTCGGCCTTTCTCCATGCCGGCGACCTGCTGGGCGGCGCTTCAGTGGACAGCTCGCGCAAACTGACCCGGGCCATGCTGGAGACCATGCTGGTGGAGGCCAACGAACGCTTCATGGGCGTTATCTTCTGGTTCATCCTGCTGGGCCCCGTGGGGGCGCTGCTGTACCGCCTGAGCTGTCACCTGCGCCGCAGCATCGACAGCGAGCAGGGCGATTTCGCCGCCGCGGCGCGGCGCATGCACCACATCCTGGCCTGGCTGCCGGCCCGTCTCACCGCCCTGGGCTATGCCCTCAGCGGCAGCTTCGTCGACGCCATGCATTACTGGCGCGAGGAGGCCCCCAAGTGGCTGGAGGACAGCCGCTTCATCCTCATCGCCAGCGGCTTCGGTGCCTTGCGCTACCAGCCCGTGGACGACGACGAGACGCCGCTGGACCTGGCCGAGGAAGACAGCTATATCCGCGAAACTCTGGCGCTCATCCGTCGCGCGGCGCTGGTATGGCTGGCGTTGCTGGCCATCTTCACCCTCGCCGGCTGGGCCGCCTGATCCGGCGGAGCCCCCCGCACGATGATCGCCGTCCCGCCGCCTGTTCCCATCCGCTCCCGGCCCTGACATGAAGTCCCTCATCCTCGGCGGCGCCCGCTCGGGCAAGAGCCGCCATGCCGAGCAACTGGCTGCGGCGTCCGGCCGGGACGTGGTCTATCTCGCCACCGCGGAAGCGGCCGATGCCGAGATGACCGCGCGCATCGCCCATCACCGCGCGCAGCGCCCTGCCGGCTGGGCGCTGGTGGAGGAGCCGCTGGCACTGGCCCGGGTGCTGGGGCAGCAGGCGGCGGCGGAGCGCTGCCTGCTGGTCGACTGCCTCACCCTCTGGCTCAGCAACCTGCTGGCCGTCGAACCGTCGCGCATGCAGCAGGAGCTGGATGCCCTCTACGAAACCCTGCCCGGCTTGCCCGGGGATGTCCTGCTGGTGAGCAATGAAGTGGGCTGGGGCATCGTGCCCGACAACGCCCTGGCGCGCCGTTTCCGCGACGAGGCGGGCCGCCTGCACCAGCGGCTGGCCGGGCTGTGCGATCACGTCACCCTGGTGGCGGCCGGCCTGCCGCTGGCGCTCAAGTAAGAAGACACCCCCTTCAACGCAAAGACGCAAAGGGCGCAAAGATCCGCAAAGGTTTATGTGACAAGCGCCGTCTTGCCACCAACACCTGCTTTGCGCAAACACCGAGCAGGGCATAACCCTCATTCCCTTTGCGCCCTTTGCGTCTTTGCGTTGAAAGCTTTGTGAAGTTGCTTTTCTTGATCCAAATCTTTTGCATTGGCGCCCGTTTGGGTGAAAATGCGTCCCTGCCCAGATTCCCACACAAGGATTACGTTTATGCCCGCCGCCTGGCTGCAACAGCCTGTTCCCGCCCCCGATGCGTCCGCCATTGCCGCCGCCCAGGCCCGCCAGGGCGTACTGACCAAGCCGCCGGGCGCCCTGGGCCGGCTGGAGGAACTGGCCATTGAGCTGGCCGGGTTGCAGCGGCGCGAACGGCCGCAGCTGGATCGGGTGCGCATCGTGGTGTTCGCCGCCGATCACGGCGTCGCCGAGGAGGGCGTTTCGGCCTTTCCGCAGGCGGTGACGGTGGAGATGATTCGCAACTTCGCCCGCGGCGGCGCGGCCATCAGCGTGCTGGCGCGGGCGCTGGGCGCGACCCTGGAGGTGGTGGACGTGGGCGCGGCGGCGGAGGTGGAGCCGCTGCCGGGCGTGGTGAGCCGGCGCGCCGGCGCCGGCAGCGCCAATTTCTGCCGCTGTCCGGCGATGAGCGAGGCGCAGCTGCACCAGGCGCTGGCGGCGGGGCGCGAGGCAGTTGAACGTGCCGCTGCCGCCGGCGCGGACCTGTTCATCGGCGGCGAAATGGGCATCGCGAATACGGCGGTGGCGACGGCGGTGGCCTGCGCCGCCCTGCAGCTGGATCCGGCCCTGGTGGCGGGGGCCGGTACCGGGCTGGATGCCGCCGGCATCGGCCACAAGGCGGAAGTGGTGCGGCGCGCCCTGGCCCTGCATCGCGACGAGCTGGAACAGCCGCTGGACATCCTGCGCTGCGTCGGCGGCTTCGAGATCGCCGCGCTTACCGCCGCCTATATCGCCGCCGCCCAGGCCGGGGTGCCGGTGCTGGTGGACGGTTTCATCACCACCACTGCCGCCCTGATGGCGGTGCAGATCAATCCGGACGTACGCCCCTGGCTGCTGTTTTCCCACGCCTCCGCCGAGCGTGGCCACGGCCGCCTGCTGGCAGCGCTGGAGGCCCATCCGCTGCTGAGTCTCGGCCTGCGTCTGGGTGAGGGCAGCGGTGCCGCGGCGGCCCTGCCCCTGCTGCAGCTGGCCTGCCGGCTGCACGGTGAGATGGCGACCTTTACCGAGGCCGGGGTAAGTGACAAGTGACAAGTGGCAAGAATAAATATTAGAAATTATTGATATGTGCGCGCAGCGCACGCGACCCACTTGCAACTTGTCACTTGTAACTTGTATCTGCTTTTAACGACTATCCTTAGTGATAAGGAATATCCCAATACCTCGTAGGTGAATGGGTGTGTGATAGTTACCACCCGTGGCGTGCCTGTTTGTGAGGTGTCATCTGGCCGTCGCGGTCGTCCCATAAAAAAAATAAAGGCCATCCTTATGTGGCATCAGTTCCGTACCATTAAAGGTTTCATGCTCCTTGCCGCCCTGGCCGGTTCCCTGCTGCTGTTCGCCGGCGCCTATGCCGTGGTGGCCTCACTCTACGATCGCACCGTGCGCGAGGATGCGCGCGAGGTGTCCGGGGTGCTGGCGGGGCAGACCTTCGACGCCATGTTCCAGGTGATGCGCAAGGGCTGGACCCGGGCCGAGCTGGAGGAGTTCCTGGCCGCCATGCGCGGCCGTTTCGCCGATACCCCCTACAGTCTGGAAATCTACCGCGGTGAAATCGTGGAAGCGCGGTTCGGTCCCATCGAGCAACCGGTTCCCGACGCCGCCATCGCCCAGGCCTTCCGCGACGGCAACAATGTGGTGCGCGAAGACGGCAACGGCCTGCGTCATGTCTACCCGCTGCGCGCGCGCGAGGAGTGCCTCGGCTGCCATACCAATGCCGTCGTGGGCGACACGCTGGGCGTGATCGATCTGCGCCAGGACCTGCGTCCGGTGCTGGAACGGGCCCGCGCCGGGTTCATGTCGGCCCTGTGGCTGATCGTGCCGGTGATGCTGGTGGGCGCCTTCCTGGTGGCGATGTTCATCCACGGCCGCATCGATCACTCGGTGCGCCTGCTGCGCGGCCGGGTGGGGCTGGTCAACAAGGTGTCCGACCTGGCCAACTTCGCCATGGACGAGTCCCAGGTGGGATTCCGCGAGCTGGACGACATCCTGGCCGAAGTGCGCGCCCTGGTGACGCGCCTGCGCGAATTCGCCGTGGACAAGGATCTGCTGGAATTCGAGATCCGCCTGCTGGAGCGCTTCATCATCACCTCCGAGGTGGTGCGCGACTGGCGCGAATACGTCAATCACCTGCTGCTGGAAATCAACAAGGTGATGGAGGCCTACGTCCTGTTCTCGGTGTTCAAGGTGGAGGAGGAACTGTTCGACCTGGAAATCTTCTGGCGCAACAAGCCCTCGCCGCACATGACCCAGGTGCTGGAGCGCAGCGTGCGCGCAGTGCTGCAGCGCCATCCCTACTTCAAGGGCATGACCACGGTGGAGGTCAATCACAACGTGGCGGATTCCAGCTGCGACATGCCCTCGCTGTCGGAGGCGGACATCGAGCTGCAGAGCAAGAGCCTGTTCGTCGAGACACCGAAGATCGGCGGCATCGTCGGCATCGGCGTGCAGGCCGGGTTGGGGCGTGACCCCATGCGGCTGCTGGTGATGGAGAGCATACTTTCCACCCTGCTCAACGTGGTCGGCTCGGTCAAGGCCATCTACAAGTACACCAAGGAACTGGAGTACTACGCCACGCGCGATCCGCTCACCCACCTGTACAACCAGCGCGCCTTCTGGGAGCTGATGGAGTATGAGATGGAGCGGTCGCAGCGCAAGGACGAGCGCCTCGGCCTGCTGATGATCGACCTGGACAACTTCAAGGGCGTCAACGACACCTATGGCCATGCCTTCGGCGACGCCTTCCTGCAATCTTTCGCCGAACTGCTCAAGCAGGTATTCCGCCAGGGTGACGTGGTGGCCCGCTACGGCGGCGACGAATTCGTGGTGCTGCTCACCGACACGCCGGAAAACCAGGCCTGGACCGCGGCGCAGCGGCTGGTGGAGCAGAGCTCGCAGCTGACCCTGACGGCGCCCGACGGCAAGCCGGTGCGCGTCACCGTGTCGGTCGGCATCGCGCTGTGCCCGGAGCACGCCACCGCCGCCCGCGACCTGTTCCTGGTTGCCGACAACCTGATGTACCGTGCCAAGAGCGAGGGCAAGAACCGCGCCCTGCTGGCGGGCAGCAACGATATCGCCGAAATCTACCGCGGCATCGGCGCGCAGAGCTTCGTCATCCTCGCCGCGCTGGAGGAAAAGCGTTTCATCCCCTATTTCCAGCCCATCATCACCACGGAGGACGGCACGCCCTTCGCCTACGAAATGCTGAGCCGCATGCAGGACGATACCGGCGCGGTGACCGTGGCCGCCGACTATATCGACGTGGCGGAACGCATGGGCGTGGTGCACAAGCTGGATTACCAGGTGATGGAGCACAGCTTCGAAGCGGTGCGCCGCACCGGCTACAGCGGCAAGCTGTTCGTCAACCTGTCGCCGCGGGCGCTGATCCTGGCGGAGTTCGTGCCGACGGTGGAGAAGCTGGTCAGCCGCTGCGGCATCAACCCGGCGCAAATCGTGTTCGAGTTGACCGAGCGCGAAACCGTACGCAACCTGGCCCTGCTGCAAAGCTTCGTCAGCGAATTGAAGCTGCGCGGTTTCCAGTTCGCCATCGACGACTTCGGCTCCGGCTTTTCCTCCTTCCACTACCTCAAGCACTTCCCCATCGACTACGTGAAGATCGACGGCGACTTCATCATCAACCTGATGCACGACGAGCGCGACCAGGTCTTTGTGCGCCACATGGCGGCGATGGCGCACGATCTGGGGATCCGTACCATTGCCGAATTCGTGGAGGACGCCGAGGTGCTGCAGCATGTGCGCGACGCCGGCATCGATTATGTGCAGGGGTTTTATATCGGCCGCCCCAAGGCCAGCCTCGGCTAGCGCCTCCCGACCGGAGGATGGACCATGCAACCGGTAACCGAGCGGATACCCGCGGAAAATGCGCGCTGGCCGGCGCTGGCGGCGCTGGCTGCGGCCGCCGTCCTGGGCGGCGTGTCCGGTATCTGGCTGGGCAGCGGGGCTGCGCTGGACCTGCCGGTATTGCTGGCGGTGGGGGCCGGACTGTTGGCGGGCGGCGCGTTGCTGGCGTGGGGCATGGGACACCTGCGCGCCGAGCGCGGGCGGGCCGCCGCGGCGCTGAGCCACAAAGCCGAACTGCTGGCACATAGCCGGGCTGCGGAGCAGGCGCTGCAACTGCGCGAGCAGTTCTATCACACCATCCTGGAGGATATCCCGGAGATGATTTGCCGCTGGTACCCCGACGGCCGCATCAGCTACGTCAACGAGGCCTATTGCCGCTATTTCCAGGTGTCGCGCGAGGAGCTGATGCAGCAGGGCGGTTTTCCCCTGTTCCATCACGGCGCCGGCCGTTTCGATGCGGCGCTGTACCGCGCCCAGCCGGTGGTGGTGATGGAGTTTCCGGTGCAGCAGGCCGACGGCACGCAGCGCTGGCAGCGCTGGATGGACCGGGCGCTGTTCGATGACGACGGCACCATACGCGAGTTCCAGTCCATCGGCGAGGACATCACCGATCGCAAGCGGGCGGAGCAGGAGACCGCCCACCTGCTGGAGGAAAACCGGCGCCTGACGCGCATGGCCCTGGCCATCCAGGAGGAGGAGCGGGCCAACCTGGCGCGCGAGCTGCACGACGAGCTGGGCCAGTCGCTCACCGCCATACGCGCCGAGGCCGAGTGTGTGCTACAGATTAATCGTGATCGCAGTCCCACCATCAGCGAGTGCGCCGGCGCCATCAACACCGTCGCCGGGCAGGTCTACGGGGTGGTGCGCGACATGATGCACCGCCTGCGCCCGGCACTGCTGGACGATCTCGGCCTGGTGGAGGCACTGAATGAACTGCTGCGCCAGTGGCGCAGCCATCGGCCCGACGTCGTGCTCGAAGCCTTGCTGGAGCCGCTGCCGCCCTTGCCGCATTCGGTGGAGCTGGTTGCCTACCGCATCGCCCAGGAGGCGCTGAACAACATCGCCAAGCACGCCGAGGCGAACCGGGTGGAGCTGGTGCTGCGTCCGCTGGACGGCATGCTCGAACTGCGCGTACGCGACGACGGCCGCGGCATCACCGCCGACGCGGACGGCCATGGTTACGGCCTGATCGGCATGCGCGAGCGCGCCCTGGCGGTGGGCGGGGAATTTCACGTCACCACCGGACCGGGAATGGGGACAACCATACGTACAACATTGCCGTTAAGCCACCGGGAGGTGAAAGATGGAGACTAAGACGATCAGGGTGTTGCTGGTGGACGATCACCCGGTGGTGCGCACCGGATTTCGCCGCCTGCTGGAGGTCAATACCGGCGTCGTGGTGGCGGAGGCCGACAGCGGCGAGGAGGCCGTCCAGTTGTACGAGAAGACGGCGCCCGACGTGGTCGTGCTCGATCTCTCCATGCCGGGCATGGGCGGGCTGGAAACGGCGCGACGCATCCTGGCGCGGGACGGCGACGCCCGCCTGCTGGTGTTCAGCGTGCACGACAACGAGGCCATGCTGTCGCGGGCCCTGCAGGCCGGCGTGCTGGGTTACCTCACCAAGCAATCGGCGCCGGCGACGCTGCTGGAGGCGGTGCACGCGGTGGCGGAGGGCAAGATGTACATCGACCCCGATCTGGTCGGCCGCGCCCTTGGCGGCGGTCGCGGCGGACTGCTGGAGCGCCTGACGCCACGCGAGTTCGAGGTGTTCCGCCTGCTGGCCGAAGGCCATTCGGTGAACGACATCGCCGGCATACTCAACATCAGCCCCAAGACCGCCGGTGTGCACCACACCCGCATAATGCATAAGCTGGAAGTGACCACTTCGGTGCAGCTGGTGCGGTTGGCGCTGCGTCACGGCGTCATCACGCCATAAGAAGAAGTGGGCACAGGCGTGGCCGGGCGCCTGTGCCGTCATTTTTATTCCACAGACCGGTTCAGCACCGCACCGTTTCCTCATCTGCAATGCGATTCACCTCGACTTGTTCCAAGTCTAATGCCCACTAGGCAAACTCCATAATAGAAAATACGCGTTTTACCTATTTCACTACTTTCCGTCAGAAGGCATCTTGCTTACATTGCGGGCGGCACGCGCCGCCGCGTCCTTCATAGACAACGGAACGTAATGAGCAGCGAGCATATTTCCGCCCTGGTGGCGGATGATCATCCGGTGGTGCGCATAGGCATGCGCCGTCTGCTGGAAAGCAACGGTATTGGAGTAGTGGCCGAGGCGGCCACCGGCGAAGAGGCCTACCGCCTGTACGATCTCCATCGTCCCGACATGGTGTTGATGGACATGCGCATGCCCGGCATCGGCGGCCTGGAGGCCGTGCGCCGCATCCGGCGCCGGGATGCGGATGCGAAAATCATGATGCTCAGCATCTCCGACAGCGATGCCCTGTTCAGCCAGGCGGTGCACATGGGCGTTGCGGGTTATCTCACCAAGAGCGCGGCGCCGGCGGAGATCGTCACCGCCGTGCGCCGGGTCGCGGCGGGCGAGAAGCATTTCGATACGACCCTGGCCGGGCGCCTGTTCAGCGCGGGCGGCGAGTCGGCGCCCCGTCCCCTGCTGTCGGCGCTGACGCCGCGGGAGTTCGAAGTGTTCCGTCTCCTGGCCGAGGGCCACTCGGTCAACGACATCGCCGCCATCCTCTCCATCAGCCCCAAGACTGCCGGGGTGCATCACACCCGCATCATGCACAAGCTGGACATCCGCTCCCCGGCGCAGCTGGTGCGGCTGGCGTTCCAGCAGGGGCTGATCGCCATCTAGGCGTCAGTGACACGAGTATTGCTTGCCGGAATCGGCGGACAAGCGACCGCAGTTGCATAAAACGGCGGCGACATAACTACAAATCATCAGTTGCGGGGGCACCTGTGGGCATATTGTCGTGGTTGAAGGGCGTGACGCAGGGCGGCGGCGAGATAAGCGAGGTCATTGCGCTCCGGCCGGTGGAGTTCGCCGCCGGTGAGGAAGAGTTCAGCGGCCTGAACATGAAGGAGGCGCTCGACGCGCATATTGCCTGGACACGGCGGCTGGAAGATCAGCTGAAGGGGAGTGATGCCGCCCACTACCCGGCGGACGCCGCCGCCGCCGATCACCTGTGCACGCTGGGAAAATGGATTCACGGCGCAGCGCGGCGTGAATTCGGCACCCTGCCGGAATACGGTGAATTGCACCGGGTACACGCCGAATTCCATGCGGTGGTGGGCGCCGTGCTGAGCGAGGTGCAGCACCGGGAGCAGGTCGACGCCGGACAGGCGCTCAAGGCCGTGCGCCAGAAATCGGGCGATGTGCAACTGGCCCTGATCCGTCTCTATGCCTCGGTACAGGGCCATGGTACCCACTGAGGCGGCCACCGCGCCGTAGCGCGCATCCATGCGATTGTTCAGACATTATTTCCTCTTCGCGCTAATCGTTGCCGCGCTGCTCTCCGTGCCCGCGGGCCTGGTGCTGCTGGACGCGGCTGGGCGCCTGCGCGAGGTCCAAGCGGCCGGGACGGTGGTGGCGCACCTGCGCCACACTTCGGACCTGCTGCGTGCCCTGCGCGAAGAGCAGGCCGCCAGCGTGCGCCTGCATGCCGCGGGGCGTGCCGGGCAAACCGAACTGGCGACCCTGCGCGGGCAGACCGATGCGGCGCTGGCGGCCGCGCCGTTGCCGGGCTCAGGCGCCGTCCGCTCCGTCGCAGACGACGGTGAAATGAACTTGGTGCGCCTGCGGCGCGCGGTCGACGACGGAACGACGGATGGCATTGAGCTGCTGCTGGGCTACCGCTCACTGGCGGAACGGACACAGGCCGTGCGGGCGCCCGACTTACCGGCATCTCTGGTCGGCCCCGTGGCGGCATGGCTCACCCTGTGGCGCAGCATGGATTATGTGGCGCAGAAGCGGGATGCCGCCTGGCTGGGTGCCACCGGCCATGGCGCCGCGGGCGGCGCGGTCGTCTTTGAACTGTGCACCCTGGCGACACGACTGGACGAGCAGGTGCGGCGTCGGGTCGAATGGGGCTTGCCGCCGGCCTTGGCCGCTGCGGTGGCTGCCGCGGCGCAGGGAGTGAGCGAGCCGGCGCTGCAACGTTGTGCCGGCCCGGCCGCCTCAGCCTTGTCGCGCGGCGACGTGGCGGCGCAGCTGGATGCTTTGGCCGCGGCCGAAAGCCAGGTGGTGCAGTGGATTGCCGCCGCGGCGCAGCAGCAGTTGCTGGCCGCCTGGGGGCGCGGCTTCGTTACCGTGGTGACCGGCGGCGCCCTGCTGCTGTTGCTGGCCCTGTACGGTTTTTATCTGTTGCGTGCCTATGGCCGACCGCTGGCCGGACTGGCGCGCACGGTGCGGATCCTGCGCCAGGATCCCGCCGCCGTCGCGCGCGCCGACGCGGTGGGCGACGGCGAGATGGCGCTGCTGGCCGCCGCCTTCAATGAGCTGGTGGACCTGCGGCAGGAGTACGAGCAGCACCAGCGCCTGTCGGACAGCGTGTTCGAGCACGCCCTGGACGGCATCCTGGTCACCGACGCCGGCGGCACCATACAGGCGGTGAACGCCGCGCTGGGCGCCATGCTGGGTTACCCGGGGCGCACGCTGATGTACCGCAACGTGCGCCTGTTCAAGTCGGGCACGCATGACGCCGCCTTTTACCGCGCCATGTGGCAGGCGATCGATGAACAGGGAGCCTGGTGCGGCGAGATATGGAACCGGCGCAGCGACGGCGCCCTGGTGCTGATGCGCCTGTCCATCGCGGCGGTGCGCGATGGCGCCGGGACGGTGCTGCGCTACATCGGCATTTACAGCGACGTGACCGAACAGCGGCGCGCCGCGGACGAACTGAGCCGCGTCCATGCCTATCACCGCACGGTCATCGCGGCGCTGGGCGAGGGCCTGTATTGCGTCGACGGCGACGGTGTCCTGCGCTTTCTCAATCCGGCGGCGGAACGCATGCTGGGCTGGCGCGAGGAGGAGCTGCTCGGCCGCAACGCCCACGACGCCTTCCACGACCGGCGCAGCGACGGCACTCCCCTGCCGCGGGGCGACTGCATGCTGCTGGGCGTATTCCGCGACGGCATCGTCTATCAGGGCGAGGAGGTGTTCACCCGGCGCGACGGCAGCCGTTTCCCGGTGGAATGCCATTCCACGCCGTTGTACGAAAACGACGTCCTCACCGGGGCGGTGGTGGCCTTCACCGATATCAGCCGGCGCAAGGAGGATGCACAGCGCATCCGTCACCTGGCCTATCACGACGGTCTCACCGGGCTGGCCAACCGCAGCTTCCTGCTGCAGCACCTGCGCCTGCTCATCGCCCAGGGGCAGCGCCGGCCGCAGCCCCTGGCCGTGCTGTTTCTCGATCTCGATCGCTTCAAGCAGGTCAACGATTCGCTGGGACATCACATCGGCGATGCGCTGCTGACGGCGGTGGCGGGGCGCCTGCGCGGGATATTGCGTGACGGCGACCTGCTGGCACGGCAGGGCGGCGATGAATTCATCGTGGTGTGCACCGCCGCCGCCGCTGCCGCGGACGACGATGACGGCGCCTGCCGTTCGGCCATGGAAGTGGCGGCCAAGATGCACACGGTGCTGTCGCAGCCCTTCCTGATCGAGGGACAGGAGCTGTACATCGGCGCCAGCATCGGCATCAGCTGCCTGCCCAAGCATGGCGACGACGCCGACACCCTGCTGCGCCGCGCCGACCAGGCCATGTACCAGGCCAAGAACGCCGGTCTGGACACCGCCGTCTATACCCGGGGCGACGATCGCTACCTGCAGGACAAGCTCGTGCTGGAGACGCGCCTGCGCGGCGCGCTGGCGCGCAACGATCTGCTGCTGCTGGTCCAGCCGGTGGTGGACCTGGCCAGCGGTCGCATCGTCGGCGGCGAGGCGCTGCTGCGCTGGTACGACGGCGGGCGCATCGTGGCGCCGGATGTGTTCGTGCCGGTGGCCGAGGATACCGGACAGATCGTCGGCATCGGCGCCTGGGTCTATACCGAGGCCTGCCGCATGGCGGCGCGGTGGCGGCGGCAGGAGGCGGGCTTCGTGCTGGCCGTCAATCTGTCGCCGCGACAGATGGTGGACCGCAGCCTGCTGCGCGGCTTGTGCGATGCCATGGCGACGCACGGCCTGGAGCGCGACTCACTGGAACTGGAGATCACCGAAAGCGTCGCCATGTCGCTGCCGCGCCGTGCGCGACGCAGCATCTGCTGGCTGCGCCAACACGGTGTGCGCATTTCCATCGACGACTTCGGTACCGGCCATTCCAGCCTGGCGCGGCTGCAGGAAATCACCGCCGACCGCCTCAAGATCGATCGCTCCTTCGTCAAGGGGCTTCCCGACACGGCCCACAGCGTCACCATCGTGCGCAACACCATCGCCCTGGCCCACGACCTCGGCATGAGCGTGGTGGCGGAAGGGGTGGAAACCGAGGCGCAGCGCAGGCTGTTGCTGGAGATGGGCTGTGATCATGCGCAGGGCTTTCTGTTCAGCCGCCCGGTCGACGCGGACGAATTCACCCGCATGCTGGAGGGGGGCGTACTCAAGCCGGCGGCAGAGAGCTGATTTGCCCATATTGGGCAGGCACCGGGTAACGGTGCGTACTGAAGCAAAGAGGAGTTTTGCTATGAGACAGTTGATCGCGCATCTGATCCAACAGGCGCTGCATACCTTAGGTATCCGCACCCTGGACCGCCAGTACCTGTTTTCCTACGCCCTGATATTCATCTCCGCGGCCATCGTCGCCGCTTCGCTGTTCTACGGTTTCGGGACCGACGCCACCAGCATCAACGTCGCCGGCGCACAGCGCATGCTGAGCCAGAAGGTGGCCAAGGAGGCGCTGCTCGCCGGGCAGGGGGGCGAAAGCAGGGAAACGGTGTATGCCACCCTCGCGCAGTTCGAAAGCGTGCATCAAGCCCTGTTGCAGGGTGACGCACAGCGCGATATTGCCGTGGTGACGGACACGGCGGTACGCGCCCAGCTGCAAAAGGTGGGGCAGGTATGGAAGGAGTACCGGCAGGAGATCGTGGCCTATGTGGAGCAGCCGGCGGCGGAGCGCGTGCACGCCATCCAGCAGCGCTCGCTGGAGGTGCTGAAGGAAATGAACGCCGGCGTCACGATGATGGAAGCCATCGCCACGCACGCGGTGGAGAAGCAGCGCCAGCTGGCCCTGGTGATGACCGGCGCCATCCTGCTGCTGGTGACCTTCGGCCGCATGTTCGGCATGACGGTGCTGATGCAGCAGATAACCCACCTGCGCGAACATCTCGACTCGGTGAAGCAGGGCGATTTCTCCCATTCGTTGGAGGTGAAGAACCGCGATAACGAAATCGGCCAGATGTTCGTCGCCTATAACGACATGGTGGCGCACATGGGCCAGATCGTCGGCGGCGTGACCCAGGGTACGGTGCATGTCAGCGGCACCATCGACGACGTGGCGCAGCGCCTGGAGGAGACCTTGCGCGGCGTGCAGCGCCAACACTCGGAAATCGACCAAGTCGCCACCGCCATGAACGAAATGGCCGCCACCGTACAGGAAGTGGCGCGCAACACCTCGCGTACCGCCGAGGCGGCGGGGCAGGCCAAGGATGAGGCGGAAGCCGGCCGCCGCGTGGTGGCACAGACCATCGGCAGCATCGACAGCCTGGCGCAGCAGGTGGAACAGGGCGCCGGGGTGATGGCGCAGCTGGAAGAGGACAGCCGCGAGGTGGGGCAGGTGCTGGAGGTGATCAACGGCATCGCCTGAACGCCGCCATCGAGGCGGCGCGCGCCGGCGAGCAGGGCCGCGGCTTCGCGGTGGTGGCCGACGAGGTGCGCGTCCTGGCGCAGCGGACGCAGAAATCCACCGAGGAGATCCGCGCCATCATCGAACGGTTGCAGACCCAGTCACGCAAGGCCGCGGAGATGATGGGACAGAGCCGCGAACAGGCGCAGGCCACGGTCTCCGCTACCTCCGAGGCGGGCAGTGTGCTGGAGCGCATCGTCCGGTCGGTGGCCACCATCACCGACATGAGCAGCCAGATCGCCACCGCCGCCGAGGAACAGAGCCAGGTGGCCGGGGAGATGGACCGCTCCATCACCAACATCGCCGGTGTGGCGGAGGAAACCACCCGCACCGCCGCCGAGACGATGACGGCGACGGAAGAGATCCACGAGCACATGGACCGGCTGCGCGCCCTGGTGGCCCGCTTCCGCACCAACGTCAAGGGCGTGGAGCTGACCGCCGCCAAAACCGCGCACCTGGCCTGGAAAGGCAAGCTGCGTGCATACCTCGACGGCAAGGGCAGCCTGACCCGGGAGCAGGCCGTCTCGCACAAGGACTGCATACTCGGCAAGTGGTATTACGGCGAAGGCATGCAGCAATACGGCAGCATGGCGGAGATGCGCCAGCTGGAGTTGCCGCATGCGGAGCTGCATAGCCTGATCCGCAACATCATCAGCCTGCGCGAGTCCGGCAATGCCGCCGATGCGGAACAGCAGTACCTCAAGATCGAGCCGCTGTCGCGCCAGATCGTGCAGATGCTCGGCGCCATCGAGCAGAAGAGCAGCGCCGCTACCGCCTGAGCCCCGGCCGCGGCTGTCGGGCGCGGTGACGCCCGGCAGCCGCTTGTATTTCCCCCGCGCTGTTTGTAGGGTGTGCCGCATGCCTGCGCACACCACCACCACTGTCGATCTGATCCGTCACGGCGAGCCGGTGGGCGGTCGCCGCTACCGCGGCCAGCTGGACGATCCCCTGAGCGAGAAGGGCTGGCGGCAGATGCGCGAGGCGGTGGGCGATCACAGCCCGTGGAACGCCATCGTCAGTTCGCCGCTCCAGCGCTGCGCCGCCTTCGCCGAGGAACTGGCCGCGCGTCACGGCCTGCCGCTGCATTTCGACGCGCGCCTGATGGAAATCGGCTTCGGTGCCTGGGAGGGGCGGACGGCGGAGGAACTGCTGGCGGAAGACCCGCAGCGCCTGGCGGATTTCTGGCGCGACCCCCTGCATCACACCCCGCCCGGGGCAGAAACCCTGCCCGCATTCCGGGATCGCGTCACCGCCGGCTGGAACGAACTGCTTGAGCGCCATACCGGACAGCATGTGCTGGTGGTGGGCCACGCCGGCATGATGCGCATGATCATCCGCGAGGTGCTGGCGATGCCGCTGGACAAGATGTTCCGTCTTCAGGTGGGCAACGCCGCCATCACCCGTATCCGCGTCGACGGCTGCGGCGCGGAGGCCCTGCCGCAGCTGGTTTTTCACGACGGCAGGCTTTAGGGGGCAATCACCACACTGTTGGACTCTCGCAAAGACGCCAAGCGCGCCAAGAATGCCTTTCCGTCGGCCGGGTTGGGCTCCGCCCGACACCGCCTAAAGCGGACAGGCGAAGGCGATTGGCGCCGTGTCTTTCCTGGCGTTCTTGGCGTCTTGGCGAGAGTAAATGAAGTTTTCAGGTTTATAATTCCGCCCCCGAGTCCCAGTTCCTCTGCCCCCATGCAAAGCTTTCTCATCGCCCTGCAGTTCCTGACCCGCTTTCCGGTGCGCCTGGCGGAGGTGCCGACGCCGGAGGCGCGCGGCCGTTCGCTGCTGGCCTATCCGCTGGTGGGTGCCGTCATCGGCCTGCTGCTGGCGGGGCTGGATTATGTGCTGGGGACGCCCGATCCCTGGCTGGAGGCGGCGTTGCTGCTCACCGCCTGGGTCATCGTCACCGGCGCGCTGCACCTGGACGGCCTGGCCGACAGCGCCGACGCCTGGCTCGGGGGGCGCGGTGAGCCCGAACGCACCCTGGAGATCATGAAGGACCCGCGTAGCGGTCCGGCGGGCGTGGCGGCGGTAGTGATGCTGCTGCTGGTGAAATTCGCCGCCCTCACCGCGCTGCTGCGCGCCGAGCTGTGGCTGGTGCTCTTGATCACCCCGATCCTCGGCCGCACCTTGTTGATATGGCTGTTTCTCACCACGCCCTACGTGCGGGAGAACGGGCTCGGCGCCGATCTGGCGCGCCACCTGCCGCGCGATGCCGGCTGGCTGGTGCTCGTACTCGTGGCGCTGGCCATGCCCCTGCTGTTCGGCTGGTCCGGCCTGCGCCTGCTGCTGATCCTGGCCGTGGTCGCCTGGTTGCTGCGCCGCCTGATGCTCAAACACATCCACGGCACCACCGGCGACACCGCCGGCGCGCTGCTCGAAGTCATTGAAGTCAGCTGCCTGGTGGCGTTGGCTTTATAAGGCAGATACAAGTTACAAGTTGCAAGTGACAAGTTAAAAGCAACACCATTCATTCTCGTCACTTGTAACTTGCAACTTGCGACTTGGAACTTTTTCGATGCCCAACACCATTTACCTGAAAGACTACGCGCCTTATCCCTTCCATATCGAGAGCATCGATTTGCGTTTCGAGCTGGAGGAATTGCGTACCCGCGTCACGGCGCGCTCGCGGTGGCAGCGCCGGGCCGCCGGGCCCTTGCGTCTGGACGGCCAGGAGTTGCAACTGAATGCGGTGCGGCTGGACGGCAAGCCCCTCACGGCCGGGGATTACCAGGTGGACGCCGACACGTTGGTGATCGCCCAGGTGCCCGACGCGTTCACCCTGGAGATCGAGACGATCATCAATCCTGCGGGAAACACGGCGCTGGAAGGCCTGTATGTATCCGGCGGCAACTTCTGCACCCAGTGCGAGGCGGAAGGCTTCCGCAAGATCACCTATTTTCCCGATCGGCCCGACGTGATGACGGTGTATACCACCACCCTGATCGCCGAGCAGTCGAAGTTCCCGGTGCTGCTGGCCAACGGCAACCTGGTGGCCGAGGGCGAGCGCGACGACGGCCGTCACTACGCCACCTGGCATGACCCCTTTCCCAAGCCCTGCTATCTGTTTGCCCTGGTGGCGGGCGATCTCGATTGCGTGACGGACAGCTACACCACCCGCAGCGGGCGCACGGTGGCGCTCCGGCTGTACGTGCGCAGCCACGACCTGGACAAGACCAGTCATGCCATGGCCTCGCTCAAGCACGCCATGGCCTGGGATGAGGAGACTTACGGCCGCGAATACGATCTCGACATCTACATGATCGTTGCCGTGTCCGACTTCAACATGGGGGCGATGGAGAACAAGGGCCTCAACATCTTCAACTCGCGCTACGTGCTGGCCAGCCAGGACACCGCTACCGATGCGGACTACGTGGCCATCGAAGGCGTCATCGGCCACGAATATTTTCACAACTGGTCGGGCAACCGCGTCACCTGCCGCGATTGGTTCCAGTTGTCGCTGAAGGAAGGCTTCACCGTGCTGCGCGACCAGCAGTTCACCGCCGCCATGACCGGTAGCGCGGTGCCGCGCATCGACGACGTGCGCCTGCTGCGTTCCCACCAGTTCCAGGAGGATGCCGGTCCGCTGGCCCATCCGGTGCGTCCCGCCAGCTACCAGGAGATCAACAACTTCTACACCCTCACGGTGTACGAAAAGGGCGCCGAGGTGGTGCGCATGCTGCACACCCTGCTCGGCCCCGAGCTGTTCCGCCAGGGCACCGATCTGTATTTCTCCCGCCACGACGGCCAGGCGGTCACCACCGACGATTTCGTGCAGGCGATGATGGACGTGTCCGGCCGCGACCTGGCGCAGTTCAAACGCTGGTACGACCAGGCCGGCACGCCGCGCATCGCCGTCGAGCGGCGCTACGATGCGGCGCAGCAGAGCTATACGCTGACGCTGCGCCAGTCCTGTCCGCCCTCGCCGGGACAGGAGCACAAGCTGCCGTTTCACATTCCGTTGCGCACCGCCCTGCTCGACGGCAGCGGCGCACCGTTGCCGCTGCGGCTGGTGGGCGAAACGGCCGCGACCGGGACGGAGCGGGTGCTGGAACTGACGGAGGAGGTGCAGAGCTTTACCTTCAGCGGCGTGGCGGCCGAGCCGGTGCCCTCGCTGCTGCGCGGCTTTTCCGCCCCGGTGAAACTGGCGCTGGAGCTGGACGACGGCGAGCTGGCCTTTCTCATGGGCCACGACAACGACAGCTTCAACCGCTGGGAGGCCGGCCAGCAGCTGGCGCTGCGCGTGTTGCTGCGCCTCATCGACGTGCTGCACAGCGACGGCCGCCCGGCACTGGACGGGAATTTCTCCGCCGCCTTCGCCCGTACCCTGGCCGACGGCACCCTCGACCCGGCGCTCGTCGCCGAGGCGCTGACCCTGCCGGCGGAGGAATACGTGGCGGAGTCCATGACGGTGGTAGACCCGCAGGCGATCCACGTGGCGCGCCAGTACCTGCGCCGCAATCTCGGCTTCACCCATCGCGAAGCCCTGCTCGACACCTGGCAGCGGCTGACCGACGAGGGACCCTACCACATCGATGCCGCCGCCATGGGCCGGCGCCGCCTGCGCAACCTGTGCCTGGGCTATCTGGTGGAGATGGGCAACGATGAAGTGCGCAGTCTGGCCATGAGCCAGCTGCGCGCCGGCGCCAACATGACCGACGTGATGGCGGCACTGACCGCCCTGGTGCACAGCGGCGCGCCGGAACGCAGCGAGGCGCTGGCGGCCTTTTATGCGCGCTGGCGCGACGACGCCCTGGTGCTGGACAAGTGGTTCGCCATCCAGGCCACGGCGCCGGTGCCGGGCACCCTGGATCAAGTGAAGCGCCTGGCGGCCTCGCCCGACTTCAACCTGAAGAATCCCAACCGCGTGCGCAGCCTTGTCGGTGCCTTCTGCGCGCGCAACCCGGTGCGCTTCCACGAGGCGGACGGTTCCGGCTATGCCTTCCTCGCCGACTACGTCTGCGAACTGAACGCGCTCAATCCGCAGATCGCCTCCCGCCTGCTGACGCCGTTGACGCAGTGGCGGCGTTACGATACCGCGCGGCAGGCACTGATGCGCGCCCAGCTCGAACGCATCGGCGCGCTGCCGGCGCTGTCACGGGATTTGGCCGAGGTGGTGGGGAAAAGCCTGAAATAACAGTTTCGAGTTTCGGGTTTGAAGTTTCGAAAAAAACCGGCGCCCGCAAGGGCGCCGGTTTTTTTATGACTCGAAACTCGAAACTACGCTTCAAAGAAGCGGAAATTGTTCTTGCCGCCCTTCTTGGTTTCGTACATCGCCATGTCGGCGTGGGTGATGAGGGCGTCCGGTTCCTCGCCGTGATCGGGGAACAGACTGATGCCTATGCTGGTGGTGACCTGGGCACGATGACTGCCGAGATAGTAGGGCTTGGCCACTGCCTCGATGATTTTCTGCGCCACGCGGCTGACGTCGTCACCGGGGGCGAGATCGGGAATGGCGACGGTGAATTCGTCGCCGCCGAAACGTGACACGGTGTCCGAGGCGCGCAGCACGCCGGTGAGGCGCCGCGCCACCTGGCGCAGCAGCTCGTCGCCGGCGGGGTGGCCCAGCTCGTCGTTCACCTGCTTGAAGCCGTCCAGGTCGAGAAACATGATCGCCACCCGGCGTCGGCTGCGCCGCGCCCGCAGCAGGCCCTGGCGCAGACGGTCATAGAACAGCATGCGGTTGGGAAGTTCGGTGAGCAGGTCGTAGTGGGCCAGGCGGTAGAGCCGTTCCTCGTTTTCCTTTTCCGTGGTGATGTCGGAGAACACCGCCACGTAATGGGTGATGGTGCCGCCTTCGTCGCGTACGCCGGAGATGGTGAGCCATTCCAGGTAGTGCTTGCCGTCCTTGCGCCGGTTCCAGATTTCGCCCTCCCACTGCCCCTCATTCTGCAGCGTCAGCCACATGTGGCGGTAGAAGGCGTCGCTCTGGCGGCCGGAGCGCAACAGGGCCGGTGTCTTGCCGATGGCTTCCTCGGCGCTGTAGCCGGTGAATTCGCTGAAGGCGTGGTTGACGCTGAGGATGATGCCTGCGGGATCGGTGATGAGCACGCCCTCGGCGGCGTTCTCGAACACCTTGCCCATCAGCAGCGAGATCAGGTTCATGTTGTGCTTGAAGCCGCTGCGCAGGCTGCCGATGCGCTCGCGCAGCTGATCGCCGAGATGAATCAGGCGGTCGTACAGCGCGGGGTCGAAGGCTGCATTGCCTTGTTGCGCCAGCAGCAGTTGCTGCGCCACCTTGTGCATTTCTTCGTGCACCGGGCTGATGGCCTCGAACTCCGGCAGTTGCAGCAGGGCGGGATTGTCGATGCCGTGATACCAGCGGCCGAAGTGGCAGTGCAGGTGGGGCTCGGGCGCCAGGTCGCCGTTGTCTGGCGGGGTGCCGCAGAGCAGGGCGCGGCTGATGCCGTTGAGCCAGCGCACGTGATGCTCCACGGCATGATCGAGCTCGCCGGCATAGCTGTCGAGCTCGCTGCTGGTGAGGCGCTGGAACAGGGTTCGATCCATGGCGTCGTTACGGGCTGGGGGTAACTATCCGTGCGGCAGGAAAATCACTTTCCGGCAATGGCGGCGTCCATCTGTGCCATTGCCTCGGTCCAGGCCGCCTGGGCCGGGCCTCCCTGCACCATCAGCTCCATCAGATCATAGGCGAGGCGACGGGTGTCCGGGTTCATTTCCCTGAGCTTGGTCAGCAGATAGGCATGACCGCCCAGGGGTATGGACAGGGTCTTGAGCAGCGCGTACAGCAACAGCGATTGGCCGGAACGGGGATCGGCCTGGATCCGGTCGCGGGCGGCGTGCAGTGCGGTGATGTCCATGGCATCGGATACTCTGCTGTGGGATGGTGCCAGTTTACTCCAATTGCGCCGTCGTCGTGCCGTATAATCGCGGGGCGGCAGGCCGCCGCCGGAGCGCGGGCAGGAAATGAATTTCTTCGACGCCATCAACATCCACGTGGCCTGGAAGGTGCACCTGCAGAAATATCTGCTGGGTGTGGCCGTCGCCGATGTCGACCTGCACACCGTGGCGCAGGACAACCGCTGCGAACTGGGCCGCTGGCTCTACGACAACCTCGCCCAGTGGCAGGACCAGCCCCTGTACTGGACGCTGATTGAGCAGCACACCGCCTTCCACCGCCATGCCGGCGAGGTCGTCCATCTGCACGACGCGGGCCGCAGCGCCGAGGCGGAGCGTGTGCTGCACCAGGAGTATGCGGCGGCATCCCACGCGCTGGTACAGACCCTGCGCGAACTGAGCCGCCTCGTCGACGACCGCCGGACCTGAACCACGCAGACACGGCACACGCTGCCGACCCAAGACGGAATCATGACCACTGCCCTGATCTGCTTATGCGCGATACTGCTCGACCTGTGGCTGGGTGAGCCGCGCCGTTATCATCCCCTGGCGGGATTCGGCCGCCTGGCCACCGCGCTGGAGCTCAGGCTCAACCGGCGCCGCCGCATGGCGGGCGTGCTGGCGTTGATCGTGCTGGTGCTGCCGCCGGTGCTGCTTGCCGCGGCCCTGGCCGCCGTGCCGCAGGCAGGCGTGCTGGCGGAAACGTTGCTGCTGTATCTCGCCATCGGCGCCACCAGCCTGGCGCAGCACGGCCGCACCGTGGCCACGGCACTGGCTGGCGGCGACCTGGCCCTGGCGCGGCAGCGGGTGGGCTGGATGGTGAGCCGCGACACCGCCGTGCTCGACGCCACCGGCGTGGCCAGGGCGGCGACGGAGTCGGTACTGGAAAACGGCAACGATGCGGTGTTCGGTGCGCTGTTCTGGTTTCTGCTGCTCGGCGCCCCCGGTGCCGTGCTGTACCGCCTGGTCAACACCCTCGACGCCATGTGGGGTTACCGCAGCGAGCGCTATCTTGCCTTCGGCTGGGCAGCCGCCCGGCTCGACGACGTGCTCAACTGGATCCCCGCCCGCCTGACCGCCCTCGTTTATGCGCTGCTCGGCGACGGCCGCCGTGCGCTACGCTGCTGGCGCGAACAGGGCCACCTTACCGACAGCCCCAACGCCGGCGTGGTGATGGCGGCGGGTGCCGGTGCGCTGGGCGTGCAGCTGGGCGGGCCGGCCGTGTATCACGGCGTGATGGAGGAGCGCCCGCTGCTGGGCGAGGGAACGGCGCCGACGGCGACGGATATAGCGCGCGCTATCCGGCTGGTGAAGCACAGCCTGTGGTTGTGGTTGGCGGCGATCCTGCCGGCGGCGCTGTTCCTGTGAATGCACCACCTGTCGCGGAGGCGCAGAGACGCGGAGAACTTTTGCAGCGGAGTCACTGCGCCCCGTGCGCGCCGGGTTACTTGGCTCTGTGACATGCAGGATGGGTAGAGCGACGTGCATGGATGCACCAAATCCGCGGGCGCATGGATGCGCGGGAGTGGTGCTGCGAAACCCATCGTCTTTCGCGGTAGCCCACATGATGGGTTTCGCGTTGCTCTACCCATCCTACGTATACTCGCCACTCTGCGCCTCTGTGTCGCTGCGTTGGGTTCTCAGTACTTGAAAGGCATCGCTGGATGAACGGTAACTGCACTGCATTGCACCACGGCGGCCGCCTGCGCCAGGCGGCGCATGACCATGGCATTGCGCTGGAACACTGGCTGGATCTTTCCACCGGCATCAACCCGCAGGGCTGGCCGGTGCCGCCGCTGCCGGCCCAGGTGTGGCAGCGGCTGCCCGAGGATGACGACGGCCTGCACGAGGCCGCGGCCGCCTATTACGGTACGGCGCACCTGCGGCCCTGTGCCGGATCACAGCAGGCGATCCAGGCGTTGCCGCAATTGCGCGCGCCCGGCTGGGTCGGCATGCTGCAACCCAGCTATGCCGAACATGCCCACGCCTGGCGTCGTGCCGGCCACACGGTAATACCGTTGCAAGCGGACACGATCGAGGCACAGATTGATGCGCTCGACGTATTGCTGCTGGTCCATCCCAACAACCCCACCGGCACGCGCTTTGCGCCGGCGCAGCTGCTGGACTGGCATACGCGGCTCGCAGCCCGCGGCGGCTGGCTGGTGGTGGACGAGGCCTTCATGGATGCCACGCCGCAACACAGCATCGCGATGGAGTCCGGTGTGGCGGGATTGATCGTGTTGCGCTCCCTGGGCAAGTTCTTCGGCCTGGCGGGCGTGCGGGTGGGCTTCGTGCTGGCCTGGCCGCAACTGTTGCAACGTCTGGCGGCCATGTTCGGGCCGTGGGCGGTGAGCCACCCGGCGCGCGAGGTGGCGCGCCTGGCATTGCTGGACACGGCCTGGCAGGAGGCGATGCGCGCGCAATTGTTGCGGCACGGTGCGCGTTTGCAGACCTTGCTGACGCAGGCGAGGTTTGCGCCCCATGGCGGCAGCGCCCTGTTCCAGTACCTGCGTCATGCCGACGCGGCACGCATCCACCATGCACTGGCGCAACAGGGCATACTGGTGCGCCGCTTCGAGCAGCCGGATGCGCTGCGCTTCGGCCTCCCAGGCGCCGAGGCCGAGTGGCAGCGGCTGGAGGCCGCACTATTTTCCGTAGGTGCCCACTCCGTGGGCGAACGCGCCACCGCAAGCCCGTAGGGTGCGCACCGCGCACCGAACGCGCGGCGGCCGCCATGGTGCACAATGCGCACCCTGCGAAGACGTTAATGAACGGCACTGCTCGCCGAGAGGACTCGGCTCCTACTTCGGCACGACCCTGGAGCATGTACGCAAATGATTCGTGACTTCGCCTATCGCCGTCCCTACCTCTTCATCGCCCTGCTGGCGCTGCTGGGCCTCGCCGCGTACTACATCGCCCAGGCCCTCGATACCGAGCAGCGCGACGGGCACGGCCGGACCCTGTTGATCCGCGCCGCGGAAGACGGCGACCTGGCCGGAGTGCAGCGCCTGCTGGCGCGCGGCGCGGTGGTGGACGCCTGCGACGACTGCCGCTGGACCGCGATGATGAAGGCGGCGGGCAACGGCCACACGCCGGTGGTGCGCGTGCTGCTGGAGCACGGGGCCGACGTGAACGCCCTGGACAAGGGCGGCTATACCGCGCTGATGGTGGCGGGCGCCAACGGTTACGTGGACACCGTGCAGCTGCTGCTGGCGCGCGGTGCCGCCGTCGACGTGCAGGATCGCGGCATGGGCTGGACTGCGCTGATCTGGGCCGCCAAGGAAGGCGAGATCGACGTGGTGCGCCAGTTGCTCGCCGCCGGTGCGCAGCGCGACCTGCGCGACGGCGAGGGCATGAGTGCGCTGGACTGGGCACTGCGCGAGCAGCGAGCGGCGGTGGCGGCCTTGCTGCGCGACGGAGTTGCGCCGTGAAGTGCTGGTTGCTGACCTTGTTGTGCCTGCCGCTGCTGGCGCAGGCGGAGTTGAGCGTGGTCGACAGCAGCGGCCGTCGCGTGACGCTGGAACACCCCGCGCAGCGCATCGTCAGCCTGGCGCCCCATCTCACTGAACTGCTGTTCGCCGCCGGCGCCGGTGCGCGCGTGGTGGGCGTGGTCAGCTACAGCGACTGGCCGCCGCCGGCGCGGCAGATTGCGCAGGTGGGCGGTTACAGCGCGCTGGACCTGGAGCGCATCCTGGCATTGCAGCCCGATTTGATTGTCGCCTGGGAGAGCGGCAACAACCCCGCGCAACTGGAGCGGCTGGAGCAGCTGGGCCTGACCGTCTTTCGCCATGCGCCGCGCACGCCGGATGATATTCCCCGCATGCTGGAACAGCTGGGGCTGCTCGCCGCCACCGATGCGGCGGCGCAGATTGCGGCGCAGGATTTTCGCGCCCGCCTGCAAGGCCTGCGCGAGCGCAACGCACAGGCCGCGCCGCTGACGGTGTTCTACCAGGTGTGGCACCAGCCCCTGATGACGGTGAACGGCGCGCACCTGATCTCCGCCGCCATCGAACTGTGCGGCGGCCGCAACGTCTTCGCCGCACTGCCTGCACTGGCGCCGCAGATCTCCGTTGAAGCCGTACTCGCCGCCGATCCGCAGGTGATCGTCGCCAGCGGCATGGCCGAACAGCGGCCCGACTGGCTCGACGACTGGAAACGCTGGCCGCAGCTGGCCGCCGTGCGGCACGACAACCTGTATTTTGTTCCCCCCGATCTGCTGCAGCGCGCCGGCCCGCGCTTCATCGATGGTGCCGAGCGCCTGTGTGCGGCGCTGGCTGAGGCGCGTCGTCGCTGAGAACTAGCCTGCGGCGATGGCGCGCAGGCGCGGCACGGCGAGGCCGAACTGATCGGCATGTTCGAGGGCGCGGGCCAGGCGCGCCGGGGCGGAGCGGCCCATGCACTTGTGTTGCAGGTCGCCATCAATGCCGGCCACCATGCCGGCGATCAATTGTTCGCGCGGCAATTGCGCATCGATCAGCTTGAACTGGATGTCCATCACCTCGCCGGCCACCTCGCGCGCCAGCGCCTGATGCCGGTTCCACAGCGCGTCCACATCGGTGCCGGCGGGCAGGGCGAGGCCGGCGATGTTGGTGGTGAGGATGTAGACGTTCTTGCGCACCAGTTCGA
This sequence comes from Gammaproteobacteria bacterium HGW-Gammaproteobacteria-1, assembly GCA_002840095.1. GTDB lineage: Bacteria > Pseudomonadota > Gammaproteobacteria > Thiohalomonadales > Thiohalomonadaceae > Sulfurivermis. The sequence continues at coordinate 114,171 of PGZL01000010.1, forward strand.
AGGTGAGTTCCTCCGCGCTGTTCAACTCCCACGCCGGAATGTCCAGTGCCTCCAGCGCGCTCGTGATGACGGGTGCGGCCGGGCCGTACACCGGCGAGGGCACCAGCACCCTGTAGTCCTGCCCCTTCTTCTTCTCGAACCAGACCGCGATCACCGTCGGTGCGGCGATGCCGTGCACCTGCCAGTCGCGCGGCAGCAGTTCGTTCTGCAACAGGCCCAGGCGATCACGCCAGGGGGCGGGAATGCGCGCCAGCACCGGCTGCAGATCGTTTTCGCCCACGGTGACCAGCACCAGCCGCGGCTGCGGCACGGTGGCAGCGACCTGGTCCATGTCCATCCGGCGCGTAACCGGCACGATGGGATGGCCCAGCTTAAGCAGGCCGCGGCTGAACACGCCGGCCATTTCGCCGGTGCCGATGATGACGATGGGTTGAACCATGGTGTTGTCCTCGTCGCGGTCGGGCCGCGTATCGTTGTGGGAGCGGCTATGCCGCGAAGCGATGTTCATGGCGCCAAAAAGCTTTCGCGGCGGAGCCGCTCCCACGGCTGGATTTAGTTGACGATACGTAGGTCGTAGCTCAGACCCTGCGCGACGATGTCCAGCAGGCGATCGATGTTGGGGTGCTTGCCGGGATGGGCGCGGGCGTCCGCGCTGTGTTCGGCATAGAGCGCGATGCCTTCCTGCGCGGCGGCGGCGTCGATGCGGCCGTGCTTTTGCCACAGGGCGTGATACACGCGCAGCGAGCCGGCCTGGCCGGGCTTGTTCTCGATGAGGGCAGCAATGTCGCTGTTGCCGTGCAGCGTCAATTCGATGCGCGCGATGCCGTCGACCGCAGGCAGGGTGGGCAGGATTTCCGCAAATGTGGTCATGTTTTTCTCTCCTGATGTGTGCCGCGTATTGTACGGGAATGTGTTGCGGCTGCGGCATATCCACCGGGCCTGTCGCCCGATGAATCGGGCTCCCGCAGGATTGTAGGGTGCGCAATGCGCACCAGCAGCGGGAGCGACGGAGGTCTCTTTCGGTGCGCAATTCGCACCCTACATCGAGAGGAGGGCGGCGAGGTCGAGGTGTTGTTCCATCGCATCAGCGAGGCGATCGAGCTGGCTTTCACGCAGGGTGGGGTAGTCAGGGCTGCACACGTTGTGCAGCCCGGCCCAGCGCAGCAGAGCGTCGCAGGCGGCGGGCTGGTCGAACAGGCCGTGCAGATAGGTGCCGATGATCTGCCCGTCGGCGGAAACCGCGCCGTCATCGCCGCCGGCGAGATGCACGGCCGGGCGTTGCAGTGCCGGGCCCGTGCTCAGGCCGCAGTGGATCTCGTAACCGGTAACCTTCGCGTCGTCGAGGGCGAGCCGTCCCTGTACGCGTTGCAACTGCTTGTCCGCGAACAGTTCGGTGTGCATGTCCAGCAGGCCGAGTCCGGCGCTGCTGCCGGGGGCGCTTTCGATGCCGCGCGGATCGCGGATTTCGCTGCCCAGCATCTGGAAGCCGCCGCAGATGCCGAGCACCTTGCCGCCGTAGCGCAGGTGGCGCAGCAGCTGCGCGTCCCACTGCTGTCGGCGCAGGAAGGCGAGGTCGTCGCGCACGCTCTTGCTGCCGGGGAGGATGATCAGATCGCTGGGCGGCAGCGTCTCGCCGGGCGCGACGAAGTGCAGTTCCACCTGGGGATGCAGGCGCAGGGCATCGAAGTCGGTATGGTTGCTGATGCGCGGCAGCAGCGGTACGGAGACGGTGATCCTGTCGGCTGCATCGGCCTGCCAATGCAGCCGCCCACCGAGGCCGTCCTCCGCTTCCAGGTGCAGATCGTGCAGATAGGGCAGGACGCCGAACACCTGCTTGCCGGTGCGTTGCTCCAGCCAGTCCAGGCCCGGTTGCAGCAGGGCGAGGTCGCCGCGAAAGCGGTTGATGACGAAGCCGCGTACGCGCGCGCGCTCGCTGTCGCTCAACAACTCCAGGGTGCCGACGATTTGGGCGAACACGCCGCCCTTGTCGATGTCGGCCACCAGCACCACCGGGCAGTCCACTTCTTCGGCGAAGCCCATGTTGGCGATGTCGCGATCGCGCAGGTTGATTTCGGCAGGGCTGCCGGCGCCTTCCACCATGATGACGCCGTACTGCGTGCGCAGGCGGGCGTAGGATTCCAGCACCGCGGCCATGGCGCGCGGCTTGTACCGGTGATAGGCGACTGCATCGAGATCGGTTAGGGCGCGGCCGTGGATGATCACCTGCGCGCCGGTGTCGCTGCTGGGTTTGAGCAGCACCGGGTTCATGTCGGTGTGCGGTTCCAGGCCGCAGGCCTGAGCCTGCACCGCCTGGGCCCGGCCGATCTCGCCGCCGTCCACGGTGACGGCGCTGTTCAGCGCCATGTTCTGCGGCTTGAACGGCACCACGGCCACGCCGCGCCGGTGCAGCACGCGGCACAGCCCCGCCACCAGCGTGGACTTGCCGGCATCGGAACCGGTGCCCTGGATCATCAATGTGTCGTTCATGTCTCCCGCTTCAGTTCTGTAGGATTGATATAGGATGCAGCGCATCCAGCGAGATGGAGAGATACAAGATACAAGTGACAAGATACAAGTGAATGAACTCGCTGCGCTCGTGTTGTTTCTGAATTCAAATCACGGTTCACTCAGTGCGTTCCTTTCCTTGTATCTTTCATCTTTGCTCTTGTATCTGATTTTCCGGCCAGCCGGGCATGTCCCAGCTGTTTTCATAGACCAGCCCGCGGATATCGCCGCCGCGGGTCCAGCCTTCCTGTTCCAGCATTGGGCGCGAATAGAATTCCTGCACCTCGCCGATGCACAGCACCGCCAGCGGCCGGCTGCCCTCGGGCATGGCGAGCAGGCGCGCCAGCGCGTCGGGATCGAACAACGACACCCAGCCCAGGCCGAGTCCCTCGGCGCGCGCCGCCAGCCACATGTTCTGGATGGCGCAGGCGAGGGAGGCGGTGTCCATCTCGGGCAGGGTGCGGCGGCCGAAGACGTGGCGTTCGCGTCCGTCCATCAGCGCCGCCACCAGCAGCTCGCCGCAGTCGAGGATACCCTCCACCTTGAGGCGCATGAATTCGTCACGGCGCTCGCCCAGGGCATCGGCGGTGCGTAGCCGTTCCTCTTCCACCAGTGCATGAATGCTTAGCCGCAGGTTGGTGTCGGTGATGCGCACAAAGCGCCACGGCTGCATCATGCCGACGCTGGGCGCCTGGTGCGCGGCGCTGAGCAGACGTTGCAGGGCTGTGGCGGCGACGGGCGTGGAAAGGAAATGGCGCATGTCGCGCCGCTCGGCGATGGCGCGGTAGACGGCGGCGCGATCGGCATCGTCGTAGCGATGTTTGGTGGTCATGGGACGCTCCATTGCGCCCGCTTGGCCTGCAACTCCGCCAGGCCTTCGAGCAGCGACGGCGCCGGGTGCAGGAAATTTTCGCCGTCGAGGCTGACGATGGGCAGCGGCCGCTGCGGGCGGATCAGTGCACATTGTTGCGCCGCCTTGCGCTCGAACACGAACAGTACCTCGGCCTGCTGCCTGTCGGCGAGCGTACCGATGTCGGTGATTGTCTCGCCGGGACGCAGATGGCGCAGCCGCTCGGCATCCTCCGCCACGGTGAAGCCGGCGGCGGTGAACAGATCGTGCAGCCAGGTGTTGCGGCCAAAGGAGTAGGGCGTGCCGCTGCACGCCGAGAGCAGCAGCACGCGGCGGCCGTTGCCCTGCACCTGTGCCGCGGCGGCCCGCCATGCCTGCGCAAAGCTTGCCGCGCGCGCCTCGGCGTCGTCCAGTTGCGCCGCGCGGCCGACGATGCGCAGGTTTTCTTCCACCTCGGCCATGGACAAAAATCCGTGCAGGGTGACAGCGCGCGCGGTGGGCGGTGCCAGCGCCTGCCAGCGTGCCTCCTCCAGCCAGTCGGCGTTGAACATCAGCTGCGGCTGCAGCAGCGCAATGGTGTCGGCATCGGGATCGAGCACGCCGCCGGTGTGCGGCAGGTCCAGTGTGTCGTAGTTGCCGACACCGACGATGCACGGCTCCAGGCCGAGCCATTGCAGGGTGCGGGTGATGTAGGGCGCCTGGCTGACGATGCGCGGGCAGGCGGCGGCCGGCGCGCTCAGGCAGAGCAGCATGGCGAGGGTGAGCAGTCTATTCATGGGCGGAGCGGGGATTGGTGCGCGGTGCGCACCCTACGTGTGGGTGTAATTGATTTCGTAGGGTGTGCACTGCGCACCGGGAGTCGTCACGCATCGCGGTTCTTGCCCGGCTGCCACAGCACCTCGCCCCGGTCGGCGCGGGCCAGCACGCGGGCGAGGACGAACAGCAGGTCGGACAGGCGGTTGAGATAGCGCAGCCCTTCGTTGTTGATCGCCTCGCTCCTGCCCAGGGTCACCACGCGCCGTTCGGCGCGGCGGCACACGGTGCGCGCCAGGTGGCAGTGGGCCGCAGCCATGCCGCCGCCGGGGAGGATGAATTCCTTCAACGGCGGCAGGTCGGCGTTGAAACCGTCGAGCACCTGCTCCAGGCGGTCGACGTAGGCGGCGGGGATCAGGTTGCGTCCCGGTTGCGCCAGTTCGCTGCCGACGTCGAACAGGTCGTGCTGCACGTCGTCTAGTACGGCACGGACGGCGTCGGGCAGCGCGCAGGCCAGCACCATGCCGATGACGCTGTTCAGCTCGTCCACGGTGCCGAAGGCCTCGACGCGGACGTGATCCTTGTCGACGCGCACGCCGCCGCCGAGGCCGGTGCTGCCCTTGTCGCCGGTGCGGGTGTAGATCTTCGAAAGACGGTGTCCCATGTCAGCTTTCCTCCAGCCGGTAGATCACCGGCAGTTGCAGATCGAGAGCCGCGCGCAGCGGGCCGTGGTCCAGGGCCACCCGTTGTATCTTGCCCAGCGCGCCGAGGGCGGCGCGGTCCAGTAGCGCGTAGCCGGAACTGCGCGCGATGTGGACCGCTTCGATGTCGCCGTTGATGCCGATGCGGAAGCCGAGCAGGACGATGCCCTGCCAGTTGCGGCGCACGGCGATCGACGGGTAGTGGAAATGGCGCGTCAGTTCCAGGTCGACGCGGGCACTGATGTTTTCCGCCTCGCTGCCTGCATCCCGCTCCACTGCTGCCGCGACATTCAAATTGGGGTCAGAGTCGATTTCCATCCTTCGCCGAGAGGACTCGGCTCCTTCCGGGGACGGCTCCATTGAATTCATAGAATCGGTGCGCCGGCCTGCATCCGCCGGCGCGGCGGGCGGCGCCGGCTCGGCGCGGGCGACGGCCGCTGTTGCAGGTTGTGCGCGCAGCCGTTGGCTGCGTTCGGTATGGACGCGGCGCGGCTGATTTTTACTACCGGTTTCCTGCGCAGTCGGTATCGTCCGCTCTGCCGGCGGCGCGGCCATGACCACGGCGAGGGTCGTGGCAGCGGCGGACGATGCGGTGCCGGCACGCGGCGTTGCCGCGGTCCACGTCACCAGCAGCGCCGCATGCGCGGTCGCGGAAAACAGGATGAACAGCGGCAGCGCATGACGGCGCCAGCCGTCGTGTGATTCCGTGCCGTGCATGCGCGCTGCGCCGCTCATCCTACAGCTCCGCCCGTATCCCCACGCGCCAGGTGCGCGTGAAGTTGACCGGATAGATGTTGTCGTCGCTGATCCACAGGCCGTTGGCGTGATCGAACAGGTTGTCGATGCGCACGAACAGTTCCATGCGCTCCAGCCTGTGGCTGTAGCCGAGGCCGGTGCTGTGGTAGGCCGCCTGCTTCTGGCTGAAGCTGTTGGCGAAATCCTCGGCGGCCCAGGTTTCGCTGCGCCAGCTGTGACTGAGGGTCAGCAGCGATTGCGGGGTGAGCGCGTAACCCAGGCCGAGCACCACGCTGTGTTCGGAGACGCCCGGCAGTTCCTTGCCGTCATAGGCGCCGCCGCCGGCGTCCTCGCTGTCGATGTAGGCGCGGGTCCAGGCGTAGTTGAACGAACCGTTGAGCCGCTCGTTGAAGCGGTAGCTGTCCTGCACTTCCAGGCCGTACTTGTGCGACTTGTCGATGTTGGTGTTGTAGCTGGTGAGCCAGTCGCCGGTGCTGTAGTAGTAGATCTCGTTGTCCAGGCTGATGTGGAACGCGGTCAGCTTCAGCTTGTTGCCGGCGCCGACGTGGTTGAGGCCGAGGTTCAGGGTACGGCTGCGCGCCGGGACGATGAAGGCGTTGAAGCTGCCGCCGCTGAAGAAGCGATCGATGTCCGGCGCCTGAAACGCGCTGTTGTAGCTGGCGAACAGGGTGAGCTGTTCATCGAGGCGGTGGTTGACGCCCACGTCCCAGGCATCGAGGGTGTGATCGTCCGCGAGTACGCTGCCTGCCGTCGGGCGGTAGCTGTAGCGCACCGTTTCCCGCCGCACGCCGGCGGCGACGGTGGTGGCGCCGAGGCGATAGTGGCCCTGCGCGTAGTGGCCGGTATTTTCCTTGCCGGTGGTGTCGTAGCTGCCCTTGCGGCTGCCGTCGAAATTTTGCAGGCCGGCGCCGACGAAGAGATCGCCCGCGCTGTAATGCAGGGCGAGATCGGTGGAGCGGTAATCGTAGTCGGAGCGCCAGCCGCTGGAATATTCCGAGCGCTTGTCCTCGCGGTGGTGATCGAGGCTGAGGCGCAAGGCGCTGCCAAGATCGGCGCTCAGGCCGATGCTGGAGTTGTCGGCGCGGAAGGTCTGGCCGGTATAGGTCTTGCCGCCGTTCTGCGCCGGATCGGCCTCGAACTGCGCCTGGGTCAGGCCCTTGCCGTACACGGTGTCGATCCAGCTCAGCGCCTTGCCCAGGCGCAGTTCCACGCTGTCGCTGGGATAGACGCGCAGCAGGGCCTGCAGGTTGTCGCTGTCGGCGGCGTCGCGTGTGCCGGCGGTGTCCGGATCGCGGAAACCGTCCTGGCGGTAGTTTTCCGCGGTGACCGTGAGGCCTGCGTAGTCACCGTTGATGCCGGCGGCGACGCTGCTGGCGGCAATGCCGTGGCTGCCGCTGCTGGCCATGACGGCGGCGCCGTCGATGTCGCGGGTGATGATGTGGATGGCGCCGGCGGTGGCGCCGTCACCGTACAGCACCGAGCCGCTGCCCTTGGTGATCTCGATGCGCTCGATGCTGGCCAGCGGGATGGCGCTCAGCAGTTGCGGCACCATGTCGATGTTGTTGAGGCGGCGGCCGTTGAGCGTGACCACGATGTTCTGGTGGCCGTCGCCGATGCCGTAGCCGCGCATGTCGATTTTCTGCACGAAGGGGTTGCCGAAACCGGGCGTGACGTTGAGCGAGCTGTGCCGGTCCAGGTAGTCGTACAGGCTGACCGCGGCGGAGCGTTCGATGTCGCGGCGGCCGTGTACTTCGGAGGCGTAGGGCGCCTCGGTATCGCGGAATTCGCTGCGGGTGGCGGTGACCAGCACCGGTTCGACGGATTCCTGGGCGTGCAGTATGGAAGACAGGGTGCCGAGCAGCAGCCCGGCGGCAATGCGGTTGTGACGGTGCATGGTTTTCCTCTCGCGCTCACCCGCGCGTGATGAATGACGGTAAAACCAGTGCAGGAGGGGGAGTGAGGGAGTCGAGAGAGTCGGCTCGCCCTGCCGCCCGCCGCAGCACTGGAACGATGAGCCTCATAAGGCTCGTCGTTTCAGGCCGGTCTCCGGGCTCGCGGTCGGGGATATCCCCTGGCGGGTCGCCTTCCCATGTCGTTGGACACAGTGGCTTCGTGACTCGCCTTAAACCGCCTACCGTTGCGGGGGCAGCGCCGGAATTGCGAAGGAGAACTTCGCGCACCGGCTTCCCGTTTCATTCCGCCGGACGGCTGTCCGTTGGAACACCTGAAACGTGGGGCGCACTTTACGCGCCGCAGGGATGGAAGGTCAAGAAGACGGTTCCGTAGGCCCGATATAGCGCAGCGGTATCGGGCGGCGCCCGCCGGAAACCACTGCGCTATGTCCGGCCTACATACCAGCCTATGGGTTAGGATATGAGTATCTCCAACGCCGCTTACCTCATGAACCGTATCCGCCTCCCATTGTTCCTGCTGCTGCTCGTCCCCGTCGTGGCGTGGGGCGCGCTGGCGGTGGAGGTGCGCGTCGAGGGTATCGACGGCGTGCTGCACGACAACGTCATGCAGCGCCTGACCCTGGCGACCGAGCGCGAGCATCCGCTGCTGGAGGTGTACCGCCTGCGCCGCCTGCACCAGCGCGCCACGGGGGAAATCCGTGAGGCACTGCGTCCCTTCGGCTATTACAAGGCCGAAGTGCAGGCGGATCTGACTGAACGCGACGGCGGCTGGTTGGCGCAGTACCGCGTCACGCCGGGACCGCCGGTGCGGGTGCGCGAACTGATCCTGGACGTGGAGGGGGCGGCGGCGGCCGACCCCGCCTTTGCCGCCTGGCGCGAGGCCTTCCCGCTGCGGGTGGGCGGCGTGCTGGAGCACGGTCCCTACGAACGGGCCAAGCGCGAACTGTTGCAGCTGGCGCGCGATCGCGGCTACTTCGGGGCGCAGCTGCTGCGCCAGGCGCTGGAGGTGACCCTGGCCGACGACAGCGCGCGGGTGGTGCTGCACCTGGCGAGCGGGCCGCGCCACGCCTTCGGGCCGATACATTTCGATGCGGTCGGCCTGAACGAGGAGCTGTTGCGGCGCTACCTCACCTTCGCCAGCGGCGAGCCCTACGACGCCGAGCGGCTGTTCGATCTGCAGCGCGGGCTGGCCGACAGCGACTACTTCGAATTCATCGAGGTGCGTGCCGAGCCGGAAACCGCCGTGGCGGGACAGGTGCCGGTGGAGGTGCGCCTGCGCCTCAAGCCGGACAACCGCTACACCTTCGGCCTGGGTTACGGCACCGACACCGGGCCGCGCATCAGCGTCGGCATGGAGCGGCGCCGGGTCAACCGTGACGGCCACCGCTTCACCGTGGAAACCACCATCTCCGAGGTCCAGTCCGGCATACGGGGCGTCTACCGCATTCCGCTGTCTCACCCCACCACCGACTTTCTTTCCTTCACCAGCGGCTGGGAGCGCGAGGATCTCGACACCAGCACGCGCGAAACCATTACCGTCGGCGCCGGGTTCACCCTGATGCTGGCGCGCTGGCAGCGCACCCTGGCGCTTACGGTGCACAACGAGAGTTACGCCGTGGCCGACCAGGAGGACACCACCACCCTGGTGCTGCCCAGCGCCAGCTGGCTGCGGGTGGAGGCGGACGACCGTCTGTTCCCTACCCGCGGCTGGCGCCTCGGTGCCGAACTGCGCGGCGCCAGCGAGACCCTGGGCTCCGACGCCAGCCTGTTGCAAGGCATACTGCGCGCCAAGGCCGTGGTCCCCCTGGCCGGCGGCCGCCTCATCACCCGTGTCGATCTGGGCGGTAGCCAGACCCCGGACTTCGAGCGCATCCCGGCCTCGCTGCGCTTTTTCGCCGGCGGCGACAACTCCATCCGCGGCTACGCCTACAAATCCCTCGGCCCCACCAACGCCGCCGGCGAAGTGCTGGGCGGTCGCCACCTGCTGGTGATGTCCGCCGAGTACGAGTACTACTTCGGCCCGCGCTTCGGCAGCGCCGTGTTCTACGACGTGGGCAATGCCTTCGACGACGACGACTTCGTGCTGATGAGGGGCGCCGGCCTGGGCCTGCGCTGGCGTCTGCCTTTCGGCGCCCTGCGCCTCGACGTCGCCTCGCCGGTGCACGAGGCGCGGCCGGAATGGCGGCTGCACATCACCGTGGGGCCGGATCTGTGAGGCGGCAAGTTGCAAGTCTCACAAGTAGTGCGCTGCGCGCACGGCTGTTTGTTTTCAATAACAGCACGAGCGTGGCGAGTTCATTCACTTGTATCTTGTCACTTGTATCTTGCATCTCTGTTCCAGCCGCCAGGGGGGCGCCATGAGGTTCAGGCGCCTGCTCCGGTTCATCCCCCTCCTGGTGCTGCTGGCCGCCGGTGCCGCCGCCTGGTGGCTGCTGGCCACCGAGGCCGGCCTGGCCTGGGCCTGGGGGCGGACCACGGCCGCCCTGGACGGGCGGCTGGCGGCGGGGAAGGTGAGCGGGCGGCTGCTGGGGCCGCTGCGGCTGGATGACCTGCGCCTGGAACAAAACGGGACACGGCTGACCGTGGACACCCTGGCGCTGGACTGGCGGCCGGGCTGGCTGTTGGGCGGGCGGCTGGCCCTGCGCGACGTGGTGGCCGAGGGCGTCAGGCTGGAGCTCGCGGCGGCGGAGGGCGTGGACGCCGCCCCGCCCACGGCGCTGATATTGCCCCTGGCCCTGGCGGTGGAGGACGGCGTCCTGCGCGACCTCACCCTGTTGCGGCCGGACGCCGCCCCCCTGGCCGTGGACGAGATCACCCTGGCCGCCCTGTGGCGCGACAGCCGCCTGCGCCTGGCGCCCCTGCGCGCCCGCGGCCCCTGGGGCAGCCTGAGCCTGGACGGCCAGCTAGCCACCGGCCCCGGCACGGCCTCGGACCTGGGGGCGCAGTGGGCGCTGACTTTCGACGCCGGGCTGATCGGGCTTCAATCCGGCTCGGCGCTGGAGGTGAGTGGCGATGGCCGCGTCACCGGCACCTACGCCGAGCCGCACTTCGAGGCGCATCTGGGCGCGCCTTTCGCCCTCGACGCCGCCGGCAGCGTGGCCTGGCAGGCGGCCCCCCTGCGCTGGCAGGCCACCCTGGACCTGCCGCCGCTTTCCCTGGCCGCGGTGCAGGCGCAGTGGCCGGCGCTGGAGCTGGGTGGGCGCGCCCGGCTGTCGGGCAGCGGCACGGACTTCATCCTGGAGGCGGAAGGTGAGGCGGACGAGTCAGGCACGGGACGCTGGGGCTACGCCGGGCGGCTGGTTTACGCCGCCGCCCGCTGGCAACTGGAACGGCTGGCCCTGACCCCGCGAGCGGGGAGCGGCGCCGTGGTGCTGTCGGGCCGGTGGGACGGCGGCGCGGCGGAGGCCGGGCTCGAGGCCAGTTGGAGTGGCTTCAGCCACCCGCTGCTGCCCGGCTGGCGCAGCGACGGCAGCCTCGAGGCCGGCGGCCTGCCGGGCAACTACCGTGGCCGGGCCACGCTGGAGGCCGCGCGGGAAGACCTGCCGCCGGTGCAGGCAAGCGCCGACTTCGCAGGCAATGCCGACGGCGTGGAATTCCCGGCCCTGACCGGGCAGTGGCTGGACGGCGCCTGGCAGGGCGGGGGCGCCGTGGGCTGGCGCGACGGCCTGCACTGGCGCGCGCAGCTGGATGGAACCCACGTCAATCCGGGGCAGCTGGACCCGCGCTGGGACGGTGCCCTGGACTTCAGCGCCGCGGCCGACGGCAGCCTGCGCGACGGCCGCCCGGCGCTGGAACTGACCCGGCTGCAACTGCGCGGCACCCTGGCCGGGCGCCCGCTGCGCCTGAACGGTACTGCCCGCCTCGACGATGGACAGCTGGCGGTCTCGCGCCTGGAGCTGCGCAGCGGCAAGGCCCGCCTGTCGGCCCGGGGCGAGGTGGGCGAGGCCTGGGCCCTGGGCTGGCAGCTGGACGCGGCGGATCTGGCCGGGCTGTGGCCCGGCGCCGCAGGTAGCCTCGGCCTCAAGGGACGGGTCGACGGTCCGCTGCGGCAACCGCGCCTGCGCCTGGAAGGCGAGGGCAGGGCCCTGGCCTATGCCGGAACCGCGCTGGCCCAGGGGCGGCTGCGGGCGGACGTCGATTTGGCGGGCGTCCTGCCCTGGGCCGTCGACCTGCAACTACAGGATGCGGCGCGGGGCGAACAGCGGCTGGAAACGGCACGCCTGCGCCTGGACGGCAGTGCGGCGCGGCACGAACTTCGCCTGGACGCGGGCCTGGCCGGCGGCGGCACCCTGGCCGTCCGCGCCCACGGCGCCTGGACCGGAACACGCTGGGAGGGGGAATTGTCCAGCGGGCGCCTGGCGCTGCCGGCGCTGGGCACCTGGCAGGCGGCACCGGCGCGGCTGGCGTGGTGGCGGGGCGGCGGCACGCTGCAGCCCTGGTGCTGGCAGGGGCAGGGCGGCAAGGTCAGCCGATCCCATGCCTGTGCCGACGTCACCGCCGAGGCCGGGGCCTGGCAGGCCACCGCCGCACTGGCCGGCATCCCCCTGGACCTGCTGGAGCCGTGGCTGCCGCGCTCGGACATCGCCCTCAGCGGCAGCGCCGGCGGTGCGGTGGCGGCGGAGGGGGAAGAGGCGCGCATGACCGCCCTGACCGCCCGCCTGGCGGTGGCCGACGGCCGCCTGCTCTACCGCCTGCCCGACGGGGCGGTGGACAGCGCCCTGCGCACCCTGCGCCTGGACGTGGACGGCGATGCCGCCGGCCTCGCCGCCCGGCTGGAGGCGGAGGCCGCCGACGGCGGCCGCATGACGGCCCGCGTCGCCCTGCCGGGCTGGATGCCGGGCCTGCCCCTGACCGATGCCCAGCCGGTGCAGGGCCGCCTCGATCTGGAAGCCGATCGGCTGGACTGGCTCACCTACCTGGAGCCCAACCTGCTGCGTCCAGAGGGGCGTTTGCAGATGCACCTGAACCTGGCCGGCAGCGTGGGCGATCCGGCCCTGACCGGCGATTTGGCGCTGCGCGAGGGCGCGGTGCTGTTGCCGGCCGCCGGCACCCGCCTCGATGAAATCTCCCTGGAGGGGCACTCCGCCGACGGCCGCAGCCTGACCCTGAGCGGCAGCGCCCGCTCCGGTCCGGGCCGCCTGGCGGTCGGCGGGCGGCTGGTCTCCGAGCGTCTCGGCCGCTGGCGCGCCGAGGTGACGCTCAAGGGCGAACAGTTCGAGCTGCTGCGCCTGGTGCAGGCCCGCGCCCTGGTCTCCCCCGACCTCAAGGTGGTGCTGGAGTGGGGCCGGGAGCCGGGCCAGCCCAGGGCCGACGCCGGCGGCATCCGCGTCGCGGTCAGCGGCCAGCTCACCGTGCCGCAGGCGGACATCAACCTGCCGCGCCTGCCCACGGTGGTCGAGGTGTCGCCGGACGAGGTCATCGTCGACGCGGTCGAGGAGGAGGCCGCGCTGCGCCGCTGGCGCCTGGTGCTGGACCTGCGCCTGGTCGCCGGCGAGCGGGTGCGCCTGGAGGGCTACGGCTTTTCCGGCCGCCTGGCCGGGGCGGTGGCGCTGCGCGGCGAAACGCCGGGCCTGACCCGCGCCCAGGGCGAGCTCAACATCCACGACGGCCGCTACGAGGCCTACGGCCAGAAGCTGGTGGTGGAGCGCGGCCGCCTGCTGTTCGTGGACAGCCCGCCGGACAATCCCGGCCTGGACATCCGCGCCGTGCGGCCCCTGCCCGATCCGGACCAGGTGGTGGGGGTCGAGGTGGGCGGTCGGCTCAAGGACCCGCGCCTGCGCCTGTTCTCGGTCCCGGTGCTGGAGGAGAGCGAGGCCCTGTCCTGGCTGGTGCTGGGGCGGCCCCTCACCGCCACCTCCCGCACCGAGGCCGACGCCCTCTACCGCGCCGCCTTCGCCCTGGGCGGCGAGCGGGCCGCCCGCGGCATCGCCCTGCAATTCGGCCTGGACGAGGTGAGCCTGGAACAGGGCAGCGGCAGCGGCGAGGCCGCCGTGGTGCTGGGCAAGTACCTCAGCCCGCGTCTATACCTTCAGTATGCGGTGGGCCTGTGGGATACCGCGAACCGGTTGCGGCTGCGCTATCAGCTGTCCTCCCACTGGAGCCTGAAGATGGAGCAGGGCGAGCAGAGCGGCGCCGACCTGTTCTACGTCATCGAGCGCTAGCGGTGCCTGCATTTGTGAGGCATATCCCGACATCGGTGGGCGCCGTGAGCTAAAATCATCTTGGAGAGAAAATCCAAGTATGTGTTAAAGTTACAGCCATAACTTGTCGTAATGGATTAGGTTTGGTCTGTATCTTTATGGAAAGAGTGTCACGGGTAATGGAACAGGGCATGCCGACAGCATTGCGTGGTGCCACCCAGCCCCTGGGCCGGGCGGCGGGCCATGCCGCGCCGGTGCGACAGATCCTGGTCATCAACGCCAAGGGCGGTTGCGGCAAGACCACCATCGCCACCAACCTGGCCAGCTACTACGCCCGCCAGGGCCGCGGCACGGTGCTCATCGACCACGACCCGCAGGGTTCCTCCATGCAGTGGCTGTCCTTGCGCAGCAAGGAGGCCAAGCCGATCCACGGCGTGTCCGCCCACCGTCCGGTGGTGTCCGGCGTCACCCGCTCCTTCCTGCTGCGCATTCCCGACGGTGCCGAACGCGTGGTGCTCGACGCCCCTGCCGGCGTGCAGGGTCACCAGCTCATCGAACTGATGCGCGAGATCGATGCCATCCTGATCCCGGTGCTGCCCTCGCCCATCGACATCCATGCCGCCTCGCGCTTCGTCCAGGATCTCCTGCTGGTGGCCAAGGTACGGGCGCGCAACATCCGCGTCGGCGTGGTGGCAAACCGCGTACGCGAGAACACCAAGGTCTACCAGTCGCTGGAAAAATTCCTCAACTCCCTCAACATCCCCTTCGTCGCCCGTCTGCGCGATACCCAGAACTACGTGCGCGCCGCCGAAACCGGTGTCGGCGTACACGACATCAAACGCTCCGGCGCCGCGCAGGACCAGAGGCAATGGGAAGCACTGATCCGCTGGCTGGAACAGGGCTGATCCCTTTGTCGTGCCGGAAACGATGGGTTTCGCTGTCTACCCATCCTGCGCCTGACAAGCTTGCACGCAGAAACAACATCTCAGACAAGATTCACAAGATGATGCAGGATGAACAGGATTTCTTCGGTCTTGTTCATCTCGCCGTGAGGCGTCCGACAAGCTTGCACGCAGAAACAACATCTCAGACAAGATTCACAAGATGACGCAGGATGAACAGGATTTCTTCGGTCTTGTTCATCTCGCCGTGAGGCGTCCGACAAGCTTTCACGTAGAAACAACATCTCAGACGAAATTCACAAGATGATGCAGGATGAACAGGATTTCTTCGGTCTTGTTCATCTCGCCGTGAGGCGTCCGACAAGCTTGCATGCAGAAACAACATCTCAGACAAGATTCACAAGATGATGCAGGATGAACAATATTTCTCCAGTCTCGTTCATCTTGAGAAATCTTGTCCATCTTGTCAGCGCAGCCGTCCTTGAATGGCGGTGCACCGGTCGACGCAGTGAACCCCGGCAAGGGGAAGGCGGAGACCTGCGCGGTCTAGCTTGATGTGCGCGACAGCTGCGCTTCGAATTCATCGCGCGGCAGCGGCCGGCCGAACAGATAGCCCTGGAAGGCGTTGCAGCCGTGGCGGTGGAGGAATTGCCGCTGCGCCTCGGTTTCCACGCCTTCGGCGACGGTGTCGAGGCCGAGGCTGTGGGCCATGGCGATGATGGCGCGGACGATGGCATCGTCGTTGCTGTCGATGGTGATGTCGCGCACGAAGGATTGATCGATCTTCAGTTCGTCCAGCGGCAGGCGGCGCAGGTAGGCGAGGGACGAATAGCCGGTGCCGAAGTCGTCGAGGGAGAAGCGGCAGCCCAGCGCCTTGAGGGCGCTCATCTTGCGGACGGTGTCGTCGATGTCGTCCAGTACCAGGGTTTCCGTCAGTTCCAGTTTCAGTCGCGAGGGATCGGCGCCGCTGTGCTGCAGCGTGGCGCGTACCTGTTCCACAAACTCCGGGTGACGGAACTGGCGGGCGCTGATGTTGACCGCCAGTTTCAGATTGCGGCAGATGGCATGATCTTCCCATTGCCTGAGTTGGGTGCACGCGGTTTCCAGCACCCACCGGCCAATGGGCAGGATCAGGCCGGTCTCCTCCGCCAGGGGCACGAACTCGGACGGTCCGATGGCGCCGCGCCCGGGGTGGGTCCAGCGCAGCAGGGCCTCGGCGCCGCGCAGCCTGCCGTCGCTGTCCAGCTGGATCTGGTAATGCAGGGCGAACTGCTGCTGCTCCAGGGCCTGGCGCAAATCGACCTCCATTTCGGCCCGCTGTTCCACCGCCGCCTGCATGGCCGGATCGAAAAAACGGATGGTGTTGCGTCCGGCGGACTTGGCCTGGTACATGGCGAGGTCGGCGCGTTTGAGCAGTTCCTCGCTGCTTTCGCGGTGGCCGAGAAACAGGCTGACGCCGATGCTGGGGCTGCTGTGGTGCTGACGGCCGCGCAGCAGGTAGGGCTGGTTGACGGCGGCGAAGATCTTTTCGCCCACCGCTTCGGCCTGGGCGGCGGCATGGGAAAGTTCGCTGTTCAGGTCGTCCAGCAGCACCACGAATTCATCGCCGCCGAGCCGGGCCACGGTGTCACCTTCGCGCACGCAGCCTTGCAGCCGCTGCGCCACTTCCGTCAGCAGCATGTCACCGACCACGTGGCCCTGGGTGTCGTTGAGAGTCTTGAAGTTGTCCAGGTCGATGAACAGCAGGGCGCCGTGGCGTCCGCTGCGGTTGCTGCCGGCGAGCGAGTGTTGCAGGCGATCCAGCAGCAGGCGGCGATTGGGCAGGCCGGTGAGCGGGTCGTAGAAGGCCAGGTGGCGGATACGCTCTTCCGCCTCCTTGCGTTCGGTGATGTCGGAGTAGGTGCCGACGTAGTGGGTGAGCCGGCCCTCGCTGTCGGTGACGGCGGTGATGGTGAGCCACACCGGGTAGATTTCGCCGCCCTTGCGCCGGTTCCAGATTTCGCCCTGCCAGTAGCCGTCGTTGTTCAGGGCCTCCCACATGGTGCGGTAGTACTCGGCGTCGTGGCGCCCGGATTTGAGCAGGCCCACCATGCGGCCGATGACCTCGTCGGTGCCGTAGCCGGTCTGCTCGGTGAAGGCGGCGTTGACGCGCAGGATGATGCCGTCGGCATCGGCCACCAGCATGCCTTCCTGCGATTCGAAGGTGATGGCGGCGATGCGCAGCTCCTGTTCGCTTTGCCGCCGCGCGCTGATGTCGCGGCCGATGATCACCATGGCCTTGCGCTGGCCGTCCGGCTGGAACAGCGGCATCTTGCGCACCTCGAAGGTGTAGGCGTCGCCGTCTTCCGCACCCACCTGCTCCTCGAACAGCATCAAGTCGCCGGCCTGCCAGGCGCGTTCGTCGTCGTCCAGGCAGGACTCATGGGCGGCGCGGAAGGCGGGGCGTGCCGCGGCCAGTTCGCTGTCGGTGCGTCCCTGCCAGGCGCAGCCGTGCAGCTGGAACAGCTGCTTCGCGGCCTCGTTGGTGACCAGCCAGCGGCCGGCGCCGTCCTTGAAGAAGATGGCGTCGGGGATCGCCTCGATCAGTGCGGTGAGCTGGTCGTTGATGACGACGATCTTCTCGTCGGAGTGTTTGTGTTCGACGGCGAGTACCGCCAGGCGGGTGACCATGTCGAAGTGATCCTGTTCCTCGCCGCTGGGCTCGGCGCCGTTGCGGCGGCACAGCAGCAACACGCCCAGCGGCGGCCCCTCGTGGGGCCAGAGCGGTTGCGACCAGCAGGTGCGCATGCCGCTGGCGGCGGCGAACTCCCGCAGCGGGGCCGGCGTGTCGACGGCGCCCCAGTCGGCGATGTTGCGCGGCACCGCCAGGAACCCGGTGAGGGCGGGCGTGCCGAAGTCGGCCGCGCGCAGCGGCTGGAGGCTGTGCGGCGGGAGGCTGGGGGCGACGCAGTCGTCGACGCGCCGGCCGTCCCGGTCCAGGAGGAGAAAGGCGCAGAGGACTTCGGGATGGCGGTGCTCGAAGCGTTCGACCAGGGTGGTGAGGATGTCCGCCAGGGGCAGGCGGTGGCCGATGCTGTCGAGGACGGAGTTCTGCAGCGCCAGCTTCCAGGCGCGCTCGGTGACCAGCTGTTCCTGTTCGGCTTGGGCCAGTTCCAGCCGCCGTTTCAGTACCGCCACGTGGCCCAGCAGCAGCCCGAACAGGATGGCCACGACGGTGGGCAGCACGAAGAAGCGCCAGTTGGGATGGGTGATGAAAAATACCGTCTGCAGGGTGGCGACCAGCAGGATCACCGCCAGCGCCAGCAGCAGATACTTCAGGTATACCCCCATCTCCCTAGGCCGCATGGTTCCCCTCCCTATACGGAATAACTGTACCTGAAAACGCAGGGATAAGGGCACGGAAAAACCAGGCCGGCGAACCCGGCGAGCACGGCGCAGCGGGATAACGACTGGAACCTAACTCAAAAATCCAAAGCGCAAGGACCTGGCCACAGGGAGCACAGGGATGGCCCGTGTTCCCGGTGGATTTCTTGTTTTGTTTTCGAATGGCTTCTACAGGTGCCGTGTTCCCCCGCAGCTATGTCTTAGTCCTGCCCCGATGATTGCAGCAGGTTCCGCAGCTGCGGTTCAACGGGGCAGGAATGCCCGCTGTCCCTCCGGCCCGGCCACCTGCACCACCGGGTGGCCGTAGAGGCGCGACAGCCCGGTCTCGTTGAGCAGTTCGGCGGCTGTCCCGGCCTGCCAGCTGCCGTCGCCGAACAGCAGCAGCACGTGGTCGCAATAGCGGACGGCGAGGTTGACGTCGTGCAGCGCCATCAGGACGGCGTGTTCGCCGTCGTCGGCCAGGGCGCGCAGGTGGTGCAGGGCGGCCATCTGGTGGCTGAGGTCGAGGTGGTTGGTGGGCTCGTCCAGCAGCAGCAGTTGCGGTTCCTGGGTGAACAGGGTGGCCAGGGCCAGGCGGCGGCGTTCGCCGCCGGACAGGGTGTGGCTGGGGCGGGATTCCAGCGCCGTCAGTTCCACCTGGGCCAGGGCGCGGCGTGCCTTGTCGACGTCCGCGGCGTCTTCGTTGCGCCAGCGGCCGAGGTGGGGATGGCGGCCGATGAGGGCGGTCTCCAGCACCGTGGCGGGAAAGCCGTCGCTGCTGTCCTGCGGCAGCAGGCCGAGCAGTTGCGCCACGCGCCGGCGCGGCAGGCGGGCGAGGGGCGTGCCGCGCAGCCAGAGGCTGCCGCCCGCGGGCGGGCGCAGGCCGGCCAGGGTGTGCAGCAGGGTGGTCTTGCCGCTGCCGTTGGCGCCGAGCAGCGCCCAGCACTGGCCGGCCTGCACCGCGATGTTGAGGCCGTGCAGCAGGCGGCGGCCGGCCACGGCCACGTCGAGGGAGGCGGCGCGCAGCAGTTCCATCAGCGGGCGGCCTCCCGGCGCAACAGATAGAGGAATACCGGCGCGCCGAGCAGGGCGGTGAGCACGCCCACCGGCAGCTGCTGCGGGGCGATGACGCTGCGCGCCAGGGTGTCGGCCAGCATCAGCAGGCTGCCGCCGAGCAGGGCGCTGGCGGGCAGCAGCAGGCGGTGATCGGAGCCGGCGGCGAGGCGCAGGATGTGCGGCACCACCAGGCCGACAAAGCCGACGCTGCCGGCGGTGGTGACGGCGGCGGCGGTGAGCAGGGAGGCGGCGAAGTAGATGAGGAGGCGCAGGCGGCCGACCTGGACGCCGAGACTGCCGGCGGTGATCTCGCCCCGTGCCAGCAGGTTCAGTTCGCGGGCAAAGGGAAACAGCAGCAGCAGGCCCAGGCCCAGCAGGGCCAGCGGCGCGCGCCATTCGCCGCCGTGGGACAGATCGCCCATTAGCCAGAACAGCATGCCGCGCAGGTTGTGTTCCGGCGCGACCGCCAGCAGGAAGCTGATCAACGCGCCCCAGGCGGCGGCCACCACCACGCCGGTGAGCAGCAGCCGCGTCGGCGTCCAGCTGCCGGCGCCGCGGGCCAGGCCGAATACCAGCAGCATGGAGCCGAAGGCGCCGGCCAGGGCGCTGCCGCTGATCCAGTAACTGCCCAGCCCGGCCAGCATGGCCAGCAGGGCCGCCACCGCCGCGCCGCCGGACAGGCCGAGGATGTACGGATCGGCCAGGGGGTTGCGCAGCAGCACCTGCAACAGCGCCCCGGCCACGGCCAGCAGGCCGCCCACGGCGAAGGCGGCGAGCAGGCGCGGCAGGCGCAGTTCCTGTATGACCAGGGCGTGGGGCGAGGTGCCGTCCCACAGCGCCGGCCAGACCTGGTCCAGCGGTACCGGCACGCTGCCCACCGCCAGGCCGAGGGTGAGGCTGGCCAGGGTGAGCAGCAGGAGTAGCGGGAGTAGCGGGAGCAGGGAGCGGCGCATGTAAGCAGGGGCTGGGAGCTAGGGGCTAGGGACTAGGGGATGAGTGCGCTGCGCGCACGGGTATTCTTATAACAAAAAATGCGAGTGAAACGAGCATATTCCTAGTCCCTAGTCCCTAGTCCCTAGTCCCTAGTCCCTAGTCCCTAGTCCCTAGCCCCTAGCCCCTAGCCCCTAGCCCCTAGCCCCTAGCCCCTAGCCCCTAGCCCCTAGCCCCTAGCCCCTAGCCCCTAGCCACCCGGTTGCGCCCGTCCTGCTTGGCCTGGTAGAGGGCGGCGTCGGCGCGGGCCAGGGGCAGGTCGGTGCCGGTATCGGTGCTTGCGAACAGGGTGAATCCTATGCTGACGGTGACGGGAACCTCCACCGCGCCGGCGAGGCAGGCGTGTTCCTCCACCGTCCGGCGCAGGCGCTCGGCGTAGAGGTCGGCTCCTTCGGCGTCGGTGCCGGGCAGCACCAGGGCGAATTCCTCGCCGCCGAGGCGGCCGACGAGATCGATCTTGCGCAGGGTGCCCAGCGTCAGTCCGGCGAAGTGGCGCAGGACGGCGTCGCCGGCGGCGTGGCCGTGACGGTCGTTCACCTGCTTGAAGTGATCGATGTCGATCATCAGCAGCGCGGTGGCCTTGCCGAAGCGGTGGAAGCGCGCCAGTTCCTGCTCCATGCGTTCCAGGAAGTGGCGGCGGTTGGGCAGGCCGGTAAGGATGTCGGTGGTGGCGAGGCGGCGCAGTTCCAGTTCCCGTTCCTTGCGTTCGGTGATGTCGCGGTACAGCCACAGGTGGCCGAGAAAGGCGTCGCCGCCGACGATGGGCAGGTAGTCGCGTTCCAGGGCGCGGCCGTCGGCCATGTTGAGCTCTTCGCCGATGACTGCCGCACGGCGTTCGATCACTTCGTCGATGCGCCGGGTAAAACGGTCCGGCTGGGCGAGCAGGTGCCTGACCTGCTCGGCGCTGGCTGCGCAATCGCTGCCGATGAGCGCCTCCGGTGCGGCGGGGACGGCGAACAGGTCGCAGAAGGTCTGGTTGGCCAGGGCGACGCGGCGCGACTGGTCTTCCAGCAGGATGCCGCCGTGAAAGCTTTCGATCACCGTGGCGAGGCGGGCGCGGGCGGCGTGCAGGGCGTTTTCCGCCGCGCGGCGCGCGGTCATGTCCTGGAACATGGCCACCGCGCCGGTGCGGCGGCCGTGCTCCTCGATGGGAGTGACGGTGAGCGTGACCGGGAAGAAACTGCCGTCCTTGCGGATGAACCACTCGTCGTCGGTGCGGCGCGGTTTGCCGTCGGCCAGGGTCAGGCACAGGGGACATTCCCGTTCCGGGTAGTCGCTGCCGTCGGGGTGGTGGTGATGGAACAGGTTGTGCTGCTGCACGCCGATGATTTCACTCTCGGCATAGCCCAGCATGGCCAGTGCCGCGGGATTGATGAAGGTGGTGCGGCCGTCGAGACCGACACCGTAAATGCCCTCACCGGCGGCGGTGAGCAGCAGCTCGTTGCGGCGCGACACCTCGTGCAGGGCCGCTTCCGCCTGCTTGAGATCGGTGATCTCCTGCACCGTGCCCAGGGCCGACACCAGCGCGCCTCCGGCGTTGGTCGCCAGCTCCGCCATTTCGCGCACCCAGCGCGTCTCGCCCTCGACCACGATGCGGTGCTCGATGTCGTAGGGGGCGCCGCGCAGGGCGGCCTGCCAGGCGGCGTCCACGTGCGGCCGGTCGTCGGGATGGATGAAGGAAAGGAACAGGGCGTAGTCCGTCGGCGTGCCGGGTGCGAGATTGAAGATGCGGTAGGTTTCCGCCGACCAGTCCAGCCGGCCGCTGGCGACGTCCAGCTCCCAGCTGCCGACGCGGGCCACCGACTGCGCCCGCCGCAGCATGGCCTCGTTGTCGCGCAGGCGGGCTTCGGCGGCCCGGCGTGCCGTGATGTCGAGGTGGGTGCCCACGGCCCGCAGCGGCGTACCGTCGGCGGCACGCTCCATCACCTTGCCGCGATCCAGGATCCAGACCCAGTGGCCGTTCTTGTGGCGCATGCGGTGTTCGGATTCGTACAGCGGCGTCTCGCCCTTGAGGTGCGGCTGCAGGGCGGCCTCGATGTCCGGCGCATCGTCGGGGTGGACCAGCTTTTCCCAGCTGGATACGTGCGGCGCGATTTCGTCCTGGGTGTAGCCCAGCATGTCGGCCCAGCGCGCGTTGTAGGTGACCCGGCCGCTGGGGATGTGCCAGTCCCACAGGCCCAGGTCGGCGCCGCGCAGGGCCATGTCCAGGCGTTCGCCGGCGACGCTGAGCGCGGCGGTGGCTTCGTCGATGCGGCTTTGCAGGCCGCGGCGGGTGGTGCGCAGCAGCCAGGTCAACAGTCCCTGTGCCAGCAGATAGGCGAGCAGCAGGGCGAGCAGGGTATATATCTGGTGCCGCTGCCAGGCGGCGATGACGGCGGTCTTGTCGCGCCACACCAGCACCGAACCTACCGCCGGCCGCGCCGGATCCACCTTGCCCAGGTAGTCGCGCAGGGGGAAACGGGTGAGGTGCCAGGTCTTGTCCCCCTCGGCGAGCAGATGGGACAGAATGGCGTCACCCGCCAGTTTCGGCAGCCGGGCGTCGTTCATCCAGCCCCGCACCTCGTCGCGCGAGGCCGCTTCCAGGTAACAGCCGCAGCCCTGCTCGGCGCGGGGACCGCTGAGGGGGCGGTACTGGTTCCACACCGCGCCTTCCACGTGCTGCTGCTTGAGCAGGATGGCGAAGCCGGCGCCGAACTGGCGGTCGAGGCGGGCGAGCTGGGCGGAGAATGAGGTGCCGGCCTCCAGGGCACCGATGTACTTGCGCTCGCCGCCGCCGCTGTACCACACCGGCACCACACCGCGCACGCCGGAATAGATGCGGCCGGTCTCGAAGCCGGTGCGCGGCCGCTGGTCGGCGTTGACGTCCTCGATGATGTGGCGCAGGCCGTCCATGCGGTCGCCGAATTTCTCCGGCGTGTGCACCCGCAGGTAGGACAGGGAGCCGGGGCCGAACTGGAAGTGCAGCTGGCGCAGGCCGAACTGCTGCTGCATGTCGATCCAGGCCGGGGCCACCTGGGCGTAGAGTTCGTCGCGCAGGCGCGCGGTTCGCGCCCCGCCGGGGCCGCCGCCCTCGGCCGCCAGCGCTTCCTGGCCGCGGCGGAACAGCGACTGCACTTCCGGGTCCGCCGCCACCATCGAGGCGAGGGTGAGCATCTGCTGCTCCAGGTCGGACAGCGCCACCTCGAAGGTCGTGCGCAGCGCGCCGGACTCCTGCGCCAGGCCCTGTTCCAGTTCGCTGCGGTCGTGCTGCCAGAACAGGAAGCCGATCAGGGCGAAGATCAGCGCCAGCAGGGCGCTGGCCAGGGCGCTGAACAGGGGGAAGGAAAAGCGGTGCATCGCGGGCGTGAATTCCGTAGGTGTTACGCCATTGTGCCTGCCCGGCGCTGGCTGCGCCAGCGAGGTACGAGGCGCAAGGACGGACAGGCAGGGGCCGGGTCCTCGCGGCCAACCGTGCCTGGATCGGAGCGGCTTTCGCCTACGGAGTGGCTTCCTACAATGCCTCTTCGTCCATCGTCCCTCGCACCTCGTCCCTGGCGAGCGGCAGCGGCCGTTCGCCCCGGCGCAGGGTGATGATGTCCCAGCCCCTGGCCTCGGCGTGGCTGCGCAGGGTGTCGTCCGGGTCCACCGCCACTGGATGGTCCACCTGCTCCAGCAGCGGCAGGTCGTTGTGGGAGTCGCTGTAGAACCAGGCGCCGGCCAGGTTGTGCCCGGTCTGTTCCAGCCACTGCGCCAGCCGCTGCACCTTGCCGTGCTGGAAGGTGGGGATGCCGGTGACGTCGCCGGTATAGCGGCCGCCCACCAGTTCCGGTTCCGTGGCCAGGTAGTCCTCCACCCCCAGGGCCGCCACGATGGGCGCGGTGATGAAGCTGTTGGTGGCGGTGATCACCAGGGGGAAGTGGCCCTGGCCCAGGTGCCAGTCGAGCAGGGTGCGCGCCGCCGGCAGCATGATGGCGGCGATCTTCTCGGCCATGTAGCGCCGGTGCCAGGCCGCCAGGGTTTCCGGCTCCTGTCCCACCAGGGGCGCCAGGGCGAAGCGCTGGTAGGCGCGGATGTCCAGGGTGCCGGCCTTGTACTCCTCGTAGAAGCGGTTGTTCTCGTGTTCGTAATACTCGCCGTCGACGATGCCCTGCTCCACCAGGAAGCGGCCCCACAGGTGGTCGCTGTCGCCGCCGAGCAGGGTGTTGTCCAGATCGAAGATTGCCAGGGTCATGGGTCGGACTCGCTAGTCGGAGGCCAACATTCTAGCAAGGTCACGGCCGGGATTTTCCCCCCACGCGGTCGATAGACGCTTGCTTTTTCGCCGCGTGCCGCCGCGCCGAAACATATTTGCGCGCGGGCGGCGCTTGTGAAAAAATCCTTGATATATGTCCTCAAGGTGGTTTTGTAAGTGATTGATTCGGAAGGTTACAGGGCGAATGTCGGTATTATCCTGAGCAATCGGGAGGGGCAGGTCTTGTGGGCGCGCCGTATCGGTCAGGACGCCTGGCAGTTTCCCCAGGGCGGGATCCAGCGCGACGAAACCCCCGAACAGGCGCTGTACCGCGAGCTGATGGAGGAGGTGGGCCTGGGTCCGGACGACGTGGCGGTGCTGGGCGTCACCCGCGGCTGGCTGCGCTACCGCCTGCCGGAGCGGCTGGTGCGCCACCACAGCAAGCCGGTGTGCATCGGGCAGAAGCAGCGCTGGTACATGCTGCGCCTGCTGGCCGACGACAGCCGGGTGCAGCTCGACCGGCACATGCCGGCGGAATTCGATCAGTGGTGCTGGGTGTCCTACTGGCAGCCGCTGGATGAGATCGTGGCCTTCAAGCGCCGGGTCTACGAGCGGGCCCTCACCGAGCTGGCTCCTTTGCTGGCGCCCGCGGTGGCGGCGCGACCGGCGCGCCTGCGGCGGGCCGGCACGCAATAAGTGCAGGAGCCGAGTCCTCTCGGCGAACGGCGGCTGAATCGGCGCCAATTCGCCCACGGAGTGGGCTCCTACGGCGAGAGCGGTAGTCGGATACCGCCATACAACGAAGCATCACACCACACTCAGGACATCTTCATGCTGCAGACGCTGCGCCGCATCATACAGGAGGTAAACGCCGCCAAGGATCTGCAACAGGCGCTGCGCATCATCGTGCAGCGGGTGCAGAAAGAGATGGCGGTGGACGTCTGCTCCATCTATCTCGCCCACAACACCACCCGCGAGCTGGTGCTCATGGCCACCGAGGGACTGCATCAGGAATCGGTGGGCAAGGTGCGCCTGAGCTGGAACCAGGGCCTGGTCGGCCTGGTGGCCGAGCGTGCCGAGCCGGTCAACAAGGACGACGCCCCCAGCCATCCGCGCTATATGTATTTCCCGGAAACCGGCGAAGAGCGTTACCACGCCTTTCTCGGCGTGCCCATCATTCATCACCGCACCATCAATGGCGTGCTGGTGGTGCAGTCACGCACCAGTGTGCGCTTCGACGAGGATGCGGTCACCTTCCTGGTCACCATCGCCGCGCAGCTGGCGGGCGCCATCGCCCACGCCGAGGCCAGCGGCGACATCGACGTGCTGCTGCGCCAGGGCCAGCTGGAGGATCACCGCCCGCTGCCCGGCCTGCCCGGTGCGCCGGGCGTGGCCATCGGCAGCATCGTGGTGGTCAATTCCTCTACCGACATCGACACCGTGCCCGATCTGGTGGTGGAGGACAGCGCCGCCGAGCTGAAGCAGTTCCGTGCCGCGGTGCGCGCGGTGCGCAAGGACATCTCGGACATGCTGAAACGCCTGCGCGCCACCATGCCAGCCAGCGACAGTGCCCTGTTCGAAGCCTATCTGCTGATGCTGGAGGAGGGTTCGCTCATCGACGATACGGTGAAGCGCATCAAGGCCGGCAGCTGGGCGCCGAGCGCGTTGCGCGAAACCGTGCTGGAACACGTACGCATCTTCGATCAGATGGAGGACGCCTATCTGCGCGAGCGCGCGCAGGACATCCGCGATCTCGGCCGCCGCGTGCTGGAGTATCTGCTGGGCGAGGAACGCAAGCCGGTGGAGTATCCCAAGAACACCGTGCTGGTAAGCGAGGACGTCACCGCCTCGATGCTGGCGGAAGTCCCGCCCAAGCGGCTGGCCGGCGTGGTGTCCATGCGCGGTTCGCGCACTTCGCACACCGCCATCCTGGCGCGCGCCCTGGGCGTGCCCGCGGTGATGGGTGTGGTCGATCTGCCCATCAACAAGGTGCATGGCCGCGAGATCATCGCCGACGGCTATTCCGGCCGCGTCTACGTCAATCCGTCCAGGGACATCCGCCGCGAATACAAGCGCCTGCAAAAGGAGGAGGCGGAACTCACCGCCGAGCTGCAGGCGCTGCGCAACCTGCCGGCGGAAACCCCGGACGGCCTGCGCGTGCCGCTGTACGCCAACACCGGCCTGGTGTCCGACATCCGCCCGTCGCTCAACTCCGGCGCCGAGGGCGTGGGCCTGTACCGCACCGAATTCCCCTTCATGATCCGCGACCGCTTTCCCGGCGAGGAGGATCAGCTCGACGTCTATCGCCAGGTGCTGGAATCCTTCGCGCCGCGGCCGGTGACCATGCGTACCCTCGACGTGGGCGGCGACAAGGCGCTGCCTTATTTCCCCATCAAGGAAGACAATCCCTTCCTCGGCTGGCGCGGCATCCGCATCACCCTCGATCACCCGGAAATCTTCCTGACCCAGATCCGCGCCATGCTGCGCGCCAATGCCGCCACCGGCAACCTCAACCTGCTGCTGCCCATGGTGAGCAACCTGTCGCAGGTGGACGAGTCGCTGGTGCTGATCCGGCGCGCCTGCGCAGAACTGCGCGAGGAGGGCATGAACGTCAGCATGCCGCGCGTCGGCGTGATGATCGAAGTGCCCTCGGCGGTGTTTCAGGCCGACCGGCTGGCGCAGCGGGTGGATTTTCTTTCCATCGGCACCAACGACCTGACCCAGTACCTGCTGGCGGTGGATCGCAACAACGCACGCGTGGCGGAGCTGTTCGACTCGCTGCATCCGGCGGTGTTGCAGGCCCTGGTCAAGGTGGTCGACGGCGCCAACAAGTACGGCAAGCCGGTATCGGTGTGCGGCGAAATGGCCGGCGATCCGGCGGCGGCGGTGCTGCTGCTCGGCATGGGCGTGGACTCCCTGTCCATGAGCTCGTCCAGCCTGCCGCGGGTGAAGTGGATGATCCGTTCCATCACCCGCAAGAAGGCACAGGCGCTGCTCGGCGAGGTGCTGCAGATGGATGAGCCGACACAGGTGCGGGCGCGTCTCAACCAGGCCATGGAAGAGGCGGGACTGGGTGGGCTGATCCGCGCCGGAAAATGACGTAGGGTGCGCACTGCGCACCATGTAATGCCAGGTGCGGTGATTGGTGCGCGGTGCGCACCCTACGATTTACTGATCCGCGCCGGCAAGTAGGAGGCATTGTGGGAACCCGCTTTATCAGGCGACCGCGACGTCGAGCATCCGTTGCCTGACTGCCGCGATGCATCCTGCGCCGGTCGCGAATACGATTCGCTCCTACAATTAGGGTATGGACACCCTGACCCATGCCCTGAGCGGAATGCTGCTGGCGCGTACCACGGCGCCGGCTGCGCCGCGTCCCGATCGGCTCGATATGCGCAGCCGTCTGCTGGCAGGATTTCTCGCCGCGGCCTTTCCCGACAGCGACTTCGTCATCCGCTTCTTCAGCGACGCGCTCACCTACCTCAACCTGCACCGCGGCGTCACCCACTCCCTGCCTCTTCTGCCCTTGTGGGCAGTGCTGCTGTCCTTCGCGTTCGCCCTTTTGTGGCGCAGGCGTTACCCCTGGCGCGCGTTCTACGGCGTAACCCTGGCATCGTTGTTTCTGCACGTGTGCGGCGATGTGATCACCGCTTACGGCACCATGGTACTGGCGCCGTTCAGCGACTATCAGATGGCGCTGCCGGCCATCTTCATCATCGACCCCTGGTTCAGCGCCATCATCGTGGCGGGCCTGTTGGCCGCATGGGGGTGGCGCAGCCGCCTGCCTGCCGTCGCAGGACTGGTGCTGTTGACGGGATATGTGGCGTTGCAGACCTGGCAGATGGAGCAGGCACGTGACCTGGGGGCGCGTCTGGCCGCCGCGCGCGGTGTGGCGGCAGTGGACGTGGTTGCCCTGCCGCAGCCGCTGTCGCCGTTCAACTGGAAGATCATCGTGCGCGATGCCCACGGTTTTCATGTCGCCGACGTGAACATGCTGCGTCGTGCAGCCGCGCCGGAAGCGACGGGTACGGCGGGCTTCTTCGTCCGTCTCGCCGCCCTGTACCGTCCGCGGAATGATTTGCGCTGGAATTACTATCCGCAGTTCGGCAGCGGCGAGGAGCAGACTGCCGTGGCCCGCACCGCCTGGCAGGCGGAGGCGCTGGCGGGGATGCGCCGTTTTGCCTGGTACCCGGCATTGCATGCCCTGGAACTGCGCGCCGCCGGCGCCTGCGCCTGGTTCAGCGACTTGCGTTTCGAGCTGCGCGCTATCCGCAATCCGTTCGTGTTCGGCGTTTGCCGTGACGGCGACAAGGGAGCCTGGCGGCTGGACCGGTTGGAAGGATAGTTTCTGGTTTGAAGTTTAGATTCATCATGTCGGCGTCGATGGCAACACCGCGATGGGTTTCGCTACGCTCTACCCATCCTACATATGAAAGAAATTTCGAGTTTGGAGTTTCGGAAAACCACGACACACTCTTGCCGAAACTCGAAACTCGAAACTCGAAACTCGAAACTCGAAACTCGAAACTCGAAACTCGAAACTCGAAACTCGAAACTCGAAA
>PGZL01000010.1:142887-189465 GCA_002840095.1 Gammaproteobacteria bacterium HGW-Gammaproteobacteria-1
CGAAACTCGAAACTCGAAACTCGAAACTCGAAACTCGAAACTCGAAACTCGAAACTCGAAACTCGAAACTCGAAACTCGAAACTCGAAACTCGAAACTTATTTGATCTTGAGACTGCCGATGATCTCCACCAGCTCGTCGTCCTCGGCGCCTTCCAGTTCTTCCGGGCAGTCGTAGGTGATGAAAAAAATGCAGCTGCCGGCCGCCAGATACCATTCCTTCCAGGCCATGCCTTCCTCGGTGTAGAAGAACAGCAGGCCGTCCATGCCGCCCAGGTTGACGTCCATGCGGCGCGCACCGGAGGCGATGGTGTCGGCGGCGAGGTCGAGCAGTTCTTCCGCCGTGGTGCTGCCGTCCTCTTTGCAGAAACAGCTGATCTCCAGTGTGCCGACGCCGTTGTCCGGGTCGTACAGCAGCACGCTGTCCTCATCGGTTTCCATGACCCAATCCTGCGGGCAATGGGCGGTCCAGAGAGGGTGGTTGGCGGTGGTCATGGCGGCAGTCGCTGTGAGAGTGGGGAGCGGATTATATCAGTTGGCGGGCCAGGGCAAGCCGGCGGCTTCGATTTCGGTCAGGCAGGCGTCGACCACCACGGCGTCGTAACGCACGCCGCGGCCGTTGCGCAGCTCTTCCGTGGTCTGGGCGAGGCTTCGGGCCGGGCGGTAGGGACGGTGGGAGGTCATGGCCTCGACCACATCGGCCACGGCGATGATGCGCGCCTCCAGGATGATGGCGTCGCCGCTGAGGGCCTGGGGGTAACCGCTGCCGTCCAGCCGTTCCTGGTGCTGGAGGATCATGTCCTGCACCGGCCAGGGCAGTTCCACGTCCTTGAGGATGTCGTAACCCACCTGCGGGTGGGTCCTGACCAGGGCCAGCTCGTAGTCGTTCAGCTTGCCGGGACGGTTCAGGATTTCCGTGGGGACGTAGATGTTGCCGAGGTCGTGGATCTGTGCCCCGAGGCGGATGCCCTCCTGCTGCAGGGGCGGCAGGTTCATGCGGGCGGCGATGGCGCCGGCCAGCAGGGCGGTGCGCTCATGGTGGCCGGCGGTATAGGGATCGCGCTTTTCCACCGAACGGGCGAGCGAGTGGACCAGTTGCAGCAGGGCCTGGTCCAGCGCGACGGTGGCGGAGCGGGCCGAGGTTTCGGCGTTCTTGCGTGCGCTGATGTCCTCCACCACCGAGATGAAGTATTCCGGCGCGCCGCGGCCGTCGCGGTGCAGCGACACCGTGAGATTGGCCCACAGCTTGCTGCCGTTCCTGCACAGATAGCGCTTCTCTACGGCATAGGTGTTGAGTTCCCCGGCAATCAGGCGCCGGGCCGCGTCGAGATCGGTGGCGAGGTCGTCGGGGTGAGTGATGTCCTGGAAGGTGAGGGAGTGCAACTCGTCGCTGCTGTAGCCGAGGATTTCGCACATCTTGCTGTTGACCCGCAGCCAGTGTCCGTCCAGCGCCACATGGGCGATGCCCACGGCCGCCTGTTCGAAGGTGTTGCGGAAATACTGTTCGCTTTTCCGCGCCTCTTCGCGCGAGGCCAGCACGATGCCGATGCTGCGCTGGATCAGGTGATAGAGCAGGAGGCCGGTGATGGCGACGAAGGCCCAGCCCTTGACGGTCTGCAGCCGCGCCATGGTTGCGGCATTGTCGGTGACCAGTTGCAGCAGCTGATCGGAAAACAGGATATACAGCGCGGCGAACACCACATACAGTCCGACGATACGGAGGGCTTCACTATGTTTGTCCATGGTTGCGTGTGGTCCTCCCTGTCATCGCACGGCGGCTGCCCAGGCCGACATTTGCCCATCAGGCGGCGCGCAGCGCCTTGCTGCTGTTGTCGGCCCAGCTCATCGCCGCGAGATAGGCACTGTTGTAGTCGATGGAAACCGCATCACGTTCGGCCAGGCCGTCCCATTGGCCGCGTTCGTAACGCACGACGTCGTCGAGCAGGGTGCCGAGCACGCCTTCGCGATTGAGTAATGCGAGCTTGATGGGCAGCGACAGCGGCATCTGGTCGAGCAGGTTTTCCATGGGCACGTCGAGCATGGCGTCGAGCAGCGAGAACAGCCCGGTGGTGAAGGCCTGGCCGGCGTCGATACGCGGGTCAGTGACCGAGAGCAGCTCGCACATGCGGGCACGGATCAGGGCGATGGTCATCAATTCGCGCGGCTTGCGATCGTCGAATTGGGACAACAGCAGCAGGGTGGCCCAGTTGCGCACCGTGGCAAGGCCGAGCAGCATGATGGCCTGACGGATCGAATCCACCTCGCGGCGCAGGCCGAAGGTGGCGCAGTTGATGTAGCGCAACAGGCGGAAGGAGAGGATCACGTCCTGGGCGATGAGCGTCTCCACTTCCCGCAGGTCGATGGACGGATCCTGCAACTGAGCGATCAGGCGGATCACCACGCTGCGATTGGCGGTATTGGTGTGGGTCTGGATGACGTCCGGATAGCTGAAGAAATAACCCTGAAACAGATCGAAGCCCAGTTCCCGGCAGGCGTCGTAATCGGCAGGGGTTTCCACTTTCTCGGCGATGAGCATGAGGTCCCGGCGCCGCAGCCGCTCGACGGTGCGCGCCAATTCGTCCCGTTGCATGTTCAGCACGTCCAGTTTGACGAACGAGGCCAGCTCCAGCAGCGGCAGCGTGTCCTGCCGGAGCAGATAATCGTCGAGGGCGATGCGGTAGCCCTGCTCCACCAGCCCACGTACGCCGTTGATGACCTCGGCGGTGGGTTCGACGGTTTCCAGCAGCTCGAACACCACCTGTTCGTGGGACATGGGCAGGGGATACTGGCCGGTAAAGAAATCGCCGGTGATGTTGATGAAGGCAGGCCGGCTGCCGACGATGTTCTCCAGCCCGATTTCCATGAAGGTGTTGATCAGCAGCTGGGTGGTGGCCAGGTCGCCGTCGGAGAAGGTGGCGCGATTGACGTTGCCGCGGCGGTAGAGCAGTTCGTAGGCATAGACATCCAGGGCCCGATCGTAGATGGGCTGCCGGCCGACGTAAGTACCCTTGCTCTGCGTGTGCTGTCTCATGCCTCTCCCTGGGGCAGCGTATCAGCCGGCGGCCGGGTACAGGGCCAGCAACTCGTCCACCCGGCGCCGCTTGTGCCCGTGGCAGCTGATGGAGCGCTGCACCGATAGTCGTTCTATGTCCGCCGCCTGGTAGGCAGTGCGGGTGAAGGCGGTGTCATGGTTGGAGATTAGCACCGTTATGCCCCGTTGTGCCGCACCGGCGGCGATGTCGGCCAGGTGCTGCTGCTGGTCCAGGTTGAAACCGTCGGCGTGATAGGCGGTGAAGCTGCTGGATACGGACAGCGGCACATAGGGGGGGTCGCAATACACGATGTCGCCCTCGCGCACATTGCGCAGAGTCCGTTCGAAGGTTTCGTGGCGGAACACTGCGCGTTTGGCCTTGAGGTGAAAGGCGAGCATCTCCTTCTCGGGGAAATAGGGTTTCTTGTAGCGGCCGAAGGGTACGTTGAAGCCGCCCTTGGCGTTGTAGCGGCACAGGCCGTTGTAGCCGTGGCGGTTCAGGTAGACGAACAGAACGGCGCGGCGGCGGGGATCGGCGCAGGCATTGAATTCGGCGCGCAGCCGGTAATAGGCCTCGGCGTTGTTGTTGCCGGGGCGGAACAGTTTGCGGCAGTCGGCGATGAAGGCCGCGCCTTCCTTCTTCAGCGTGTTGTAGAGATCGATAAGGTCCTTGTTGCTGTCGGCCAGCAGATAGCGCGGGTAGTCGGTGTTGAGGAACACGGCACCGGAACCGGTGAACGGCTCCACCAGGCGGCGGCCGGCG
This sequence comes from Gammaproteobacteria bacterium HGW-Gammaproteobacteria-1, assembly GCA_002840095.1. Lineage (GTDB taxonomy): Bacteria > Pseudomonadota > Gammaproteobacteria > Thiohalomonadales > Thiohalomonadaceae > Sulfurivermis. The sequence goes on from PGZL01000010.1 coordinate 146,680, forward strand.
GGCAGGCGCGCTCGCACCCGCTCGATGATGCGGTATTTGTTGCCGGCCCATTTGAGGAACGGGCGCATGGGCTCGGTGCGGGTAGTCATCAGCATGCCGCCGCCCCTGACGTGGGCAAACAAAAACATCTGACGCAGAGGCGCAGAGGCGCAGAGATAATTGTGTAGGAGTCCGATTTATCGGACGATGGGAACTGTCCAAGCGCCGCCATCGCCCGGCATAGCCCTGCTCCCACAAAGCAGTATCTCTGCGCCTCTGCGTCTCTGCGTTGGATTGTCGCCTTTATCCCCATCACAGCACCTTGATGAACACTTTGGAGCGGCGCTGCCAGTTGTACATGGCCTGTTTTTTCACCGGCAGGGCCTTGATGTCGGCCTCGCGGAAGCCGCGTTCCAGGAACCAGTGGGCGGTGCGGGTGGTGAGCACGAACAGCCGCTCGATGCCCATGTCCCGCGCCTGCTTTTCGATGTAGGCGAGCACGGTGTCGCCGCGGCCCTGTTTGCGGTAGTCGTGATGCACCGCCAGGCAGGCCAGTTCGCCCACCTGTTCCTCGGTAAAGGGATAGAGCGCGGCGCAGGCGACGATCATGCCGTCGCGTTCGGTCACCACGAACTGATCGATCTCCATTTCCAGCAGCTCGCGCGAGCGGCGCACCAGCACGCCGTCCGCCTCCAGCGGGGCGATCAGTTCCAGGATACCGCCGACGTCGTCGATGGTGGCGCGGCGCGTGCCCTCGAACAGCTCGCCGCTGACCAGGGTGCCGATGCCGTCGCGGGTGAACAGCTCCAGCAGCAGCGCGCCGTCGATGTGGTGATCAATGAGATGGGCGCGGCGCACGCCCGCACGGCAGGCGCGCAGGGCGCCGCCGAGACAGCGGGCCATTTCTTCGGACAGCTTGCGGGTAAGTGCCTGCTCGGCGTCGGCCAGGCCCAGCTCGCGCACCAGCCGCCGCCGGCTGTCGGTGACGCCCTTGGCATCGGTGAAAAAGATCAGCTTGTCGGCGCGCAGCTGCATGGCCGTGGCGGTGGCCACGTCCTCGGCGCTGAGGTTGAAGGTTTCGCCGGTGGGCGAGTAGCCGATGGGCGAGAGCAGCACGATGCCGCCGTCGTGCAGCTGCTTCTGGATGGCCTCGCCGTCGATGCGCCGCACCTCGCCGGTGTGCTGGTAGTCGACGCCCTCGCGCACGCCTAGCGGCTGCGCGGTGACGAAGTTGCCGGAGGCGACGCGGATGTGCGCACCGGCCATGGGGGAGTTGGCCAGGCCCATGGAGAGCAGGGCCTCGATCTCCACCCGCACCGTACCGGCGGCCTCCTTGACGCAGGCCAGGGCCTCGCCGGTGGTGACGCGCAAGCCGGCCGCGTACTGCTGTTCGATGCCGCGGGCATGGAGCCGCTCCTCGATCTGCGGCCGCGCGCCGTGCACCAGCACCAGGCGGACGCCCAGGCTGTTGAGCAGGCCGATGTCGTGCACGAAGCTGGCGAACTGTTCCTCGGCCACCAGCTCGCCGCCGAAGGTGATGACGAAGGTACGGCCGCGGAAGGCGTTGATGTAGGGCGTGGAGCCGCGGAACCAGCGGACAAAGGCCTGTTCGTCGGTGGGCGTGGTCACAAGCGGATCCTTTCCTTCCTGTTGTTCTGATTGGGCATTTTCCGGGCAGCGGAGGGGAATGTCCAGTCGGAAAGTGGCAAGTTCCAAGTTTCAAGTTGCAAGAAAAACCAAGGGAGCTTTGACTTGGAACTTGAGACTTGTCACTTGCAACTGCCTTTACAAACAAAACCGCGCGATCAGCCCCTTCAAGATCCCAACCATCGGATCGATCCGTTCCAGTCCCAGGTATTCATCCGGCTGGTGGGCCTGGGCGATGTCGCCGGGGCCGAGGATCACGGTGTCCATGCCCAGTTGGTTCAGGTACGGCCCTTCGGTGCAGAAAGCCACCGCCTCGGCGCTGTGGCCGGTGAGCCGCTCCGCGGTCTGGACGATGGCAGAGGTTTCCGGCGTGTGCATGGGGGGCGTGCCGTGGAACAGGCGCCGCACCTCCAGTTGCAGGCCGCTGCCGGCCAGGGTTTCGCCCAGGCGGTGTTCCATGGTGGCGCGCAGTTCGTCCAGCTCCATGCCGGGCAGTGGGCGCAGGTCGATGTGCAGGTCGCACTGGCCGCAGATGCGGTTGGGATTGTCGCCGCCATGGATGTGGCCCAGGTTGAGGGTGGGTACCGGCACGGTGAAGCGGGGATCGCGGTGACGGGCCTGCAACTCGCCGCGCCAGGCCAGCAGTTCGCCGATGACCTTGTGCATGCCCTCCAGGGCGCTGTTGCCGAGGCTGGGGTCGCTGGAGTGGCCGGAACGACCGGTGAGACGGATGCCTTCCATCAGGATGCCCTTGTGGGCGTTCACCGGGCGCAGGCCGGTGGGTTCGCCGATGACGGCGTAGCGCGCCCGCGGGCGGCCCAGCTCCACCAGGGCCTGGGCGCCGTCCATGGAGCTTTCCTCGTCGGCGGTGGCGAGGATGATCAGCGGGTGTTTCAGCTCGCCGGCGCGCAGGCCGCGCGCCGCCTCGATGGCGAGGGCGAAAAAGCCCTTCATGTCCGAGGTGCCGAGGCCGTAGAAGCGGTTGTCCGCCTCGATGAGGCGGAAGGGGTCGTGGTTCCAGCGCCCTTCGTCGTAGGGCACGGTGTCGGTGTGGCCGGCCAGCACCAGCCCGCCCGGCCCCTGGCCCAGGGTGGCGATGAGGTTGGCCTTGTGCGGCTGGGTGGGCAGCGGCAGCACCTCCACCGTGAAGCCGAGCCCGGAAAGCCACACGGCCAGCAGGTCTATGACCGGGCGGTTGCTGGTGTCGAATTCCGGGCTGACGCTGCTCATGGAGGGGGCGGCGATCAGGGCGGCGAGCATGTCGCGCAGGGCGGGGGGCGGTGTGGGCATGGTCGGCTTTTCGGGTCGTGGATGTGCGTAGTGTAATGCATGGGGGCGTGCTAGATTGATCAGCGTTGTTTTGGCGATTTTTAAAGAGGGGACGTGCGCTGCGCGCGCTGTTAAGGCGGGGGATTCCGTCCCCGGACTCCGGGTGGGTTGTGCGCGCTGTCGCGCGGTTTTATTGGGTCGGGGTTCCGCCCCCGTACGACGTGTTACTTTCTTTTGCTCGGCCAAAAGAAACTAACGAAAGAAAAGGCGCCCGGGGCGGGTTCTTCCGACGGCACGTCCGTGTGCCGACGGAAGAATGCGCGCCATCCATGGCGCGCCCCCTGCGGGCTATTCCGCCCCGGGCTGCGTTGCTCTCGGCGAGACAAAGGGGTTTGAAAATCAAGACGGCTCGCCTGACGGCATCGCGCTGGACGGTGTGCGCTGCGCGCACACGATTTTGACTTTGGGTTTTGATTTTGACGTTTGGGTTTCCCCCCGTCTGCCGCGCCGAGCATCGCAGCCCGAATCGGATTAAGCCCGAAGGGGACCCGCCAGGGATGGCGGGTCCTCGCCTTCGCGCCAGGACGGCGCGTAGGCGAGCGCCGATTCGGGCGAGACAAAGCGGCAGGATTGCCGATTTGCACAGCCGCAGGCTGCCCGAAGGGTGAGGCACAGGGATGTGCCGAATGAAGCGCAGGGTACCCGAAGGGCGCGGGAGTCGGGCCCGCCTTTCTTTGGTTACTTTCTTTGGCGGAGCAAAGAAAGTAACACGTCGTACGGGGGCGGAACCCCGACCCAATAAATCCGCGCGTAGCGCACAAACATTTATATGCGGCGCCAAAGAGGCCACAAATGATCCGCCCTGCCACAGCAGAAGATATCGACGCCCTGGTGGAGATCGAGAACCGCTGCTTCGATACCGATCGCCTGTCGCGGCGCAGTTTCCGGCACATGATTACCAAGGCCCATGCGGCGCTGCTGCTCGACGAGGAGGGCGGCACCGTACACGGCTACGTGCTGGTGCTGTTCAACGCCGGCACCTCGCTGGCGCGCATGTATTCCATCGCCGTGGATCCGCAGTATCGCGGCCACGGCATCGGCCGCCGGCTGGTGACGGCGGCGGAACAGGCGGTATTGGCGCAGGACTGCGTCACCCTGCGGCTGGAGGTGCGCATGGACAATGCCTCGTCCATTGCGCTGTACGAAGCCATGGGCTATCGCCGCTTCGGTTTCTACGACGATTATTACGAAGACCACATGGACGCCCTGCGCTACGAGAAGCGGCTGGTGCCGTCGCTGCGGCCGGATATGGCGCGGGTGCCGTATTACGAGCAGACCCTGGAATTCACCTGCGGCCCGGCGGCGCTGATGATGGCCATGGGCGCGCTGGACCCCTCCATCGAACTGAACCGCCGGCTGGAACTGCGTCTGTGGCGCGAGTCCACCACCGTGTTCATGACCTCCGGCCACGGCGGCTGCGGGCCGTTCGGGCTGGCGTTGTCGGCCCATCACCGCGGCTTCGAGGTGGAGGTGTACGTCAACGACGAGAGCGCGCTGTTCGTCGACTCGGTGCGGGCGGAGGAGAAGAAGGAAGTCATCCGCCTGGTGCAGGACGACTTTACCGAGGAGATGGCGCAGCTCGGGTTACCGCTGCACTACCGCCGCATCACGGTCAGCGAGATAAAACAGGAATTCGCTCACGGCGCCATTCCGCTGGTGCTGATAAGTTCCTACCGCATCTACCAGGAGAAGTTTCCGCACTGGGTGGTGGTGACCGGCTTCGACGATCACTTCATCTACGTGCACGATTCCTTCGTGGATCGGGAGAAGGGCAAGACCGTCACCGACTGCGTGAACATGCCCATTCCGCAGAAAGATTTCGAACGCATGGCGCGCTATGGCAAGTCCGGCCAGCGTTCCGTGCTGATCATCCGCAAACCGCAGGCAACGACGCGCAACAGGACGGCGCGCAAGAGGTCAGCAGCAGGATCATGACGACGCAGATTATCGTGGTGGAGGATACCGCGGACTGGAAATTCGACGGCCTCGGCTATCCGGTGGTCAACGTCGACGATTACTTCACCGGCAAGGAATACTTCAACCTCAAGCACGTGCAGGTCATCAACCTGTGCCGCAGCTACAAATATCTCAGCGTGGCCTATTACTGCTCGCTGCTGGCCGAGGCGCGCAACCACAAGGTGATTCCGTCGGTGAAGAGCATGCTGGATCTGTCCAGCAAGGCCATGTACAGCCTCAATGCGGTCAACCTCGACGAAGAGGTGGCGAAGAGCTTCCGCAAATACCGCAAGGACAGTTTTGAACGCGTGTTCGAGATGGACGTGTTCTTCGGCAAGTGCCTGTTCGAGCCGCTGGCCGACCTGGCGCGGCAGATCTTCGAGACCTTTCCCTGCCCGCTGCTGCGGGTCGGCTTCCGCCGCGCCGAGGGCGGCTGGCACATCGATTCCATCAAGCCGCTGTCGCTGCACAAGCTGGACCGGGAAAACCGCGAATTCTTCGTCGATCGCCTCAACGGCTATCTGAAGAAGCGCTGGCGCTCGCCCAAGTCGCGCAGCCAGGCGCGCTACGACATGGCAATCCTCTACAACAAGGACGATCCGCTGCCGCCTTCCAACCTGAAGGCCCTGCAGCGCTTCATCAAGGCCGGTCGCGCCATGGACATCGACGTCGAGGTGATCGACCGCAAGGATTATTCGCGCCTGGCGGAATACGACGCCCTGTTCATCCGCGAGACCACCAACATCAATCACTACACCTACCGCTTCGCCAAGAAAGCGGAGAGCGAAGGCCTGGTGGTGATGGACGATCCGCAATCCATCCTGCGCTGTACCAACAAGGTGTATCTGGCCGAATTATTGCGCGCCAACAAGGTGCCGACGCCGCGCACGGTGATCGCCGGTCGCGGCGATCTCAAGGCGGCGGAGGACGCCATCGGCTATCCCATGGTGCTCAAGGTGCCGGACGGCTCGTTCTCGCGCGGTGTGGTCAAGGCGGAAACGCCGGAGCAGATGCGGCAGGAGGCGGACCGTCTGTTCAAGAGTTCGGAACTGATCCTGGCACAGGAATATCTCTACACCGAATTCGACTGGCGCATCGGCATCCTCAACCGCAAGCCGCTGTTCGCCTGCAAGTACTTCATGTCGAAGAAACACTGGCAGATCGTGCACCATGAATCGGACGGCACCTTCGAGGAAGGCGGTTGGAAGACCCTGGCGGTGGAGCAGGCGCCGCCGGAGGTGGTGGCTGTCGCGCTCAAGGCGGCCAACCTCATCGGCGACGGCCTCTACGGCGTGGATCTCAAGCAGACCGAGCGCGGCATCTTCGTCATCGAGGTCAACGACAATCCCAACCTCGATGCCGGGGTGGAGGATCAGGTGCTGAAAGAGGAGCTGTACCGGCAGGTACTGACGGAGTTCGTGCGGCGTCTGGAGCTGCGGCACCGCAACGGGTGAGCGAGGCGACGAATACCGCATCCGCACCCTTTACACATATTTGCGTTACTGAGTCTTTTCTCCGCGCCTCTGCGTCTCTGCGGCAGGTATTTGACTCTGGGGCCGCCCGAGCAGCGCTGCGTTGCCGCCCACCGCGGCGGTGTTGGTGGTCACCGTCTTCTCGGCGGCGAAGCGCAGCAGGTAGTGCGGGCCGCCGGCCTTGGGGCCGGTGCCGGACAGGTGACGACCGCCGAAGGGTTGGCTGCCGACCACGGCGCCGATCATGTCGCGGTTGATGTAGACGTTGCCGGCCTCGACCCGGGCAGCGATGTAGCGGCCCACGGCGGCGATGCGCGTATGCACGCCCAGGGTGAGGCCGTAACCCAGGTGGTTGATGCGGTCGATGACGGCATCGAGGTCGTCGGTGCGGTAGCGCAGCAGATGCAGCACCGGGCCGAAGTGTTCCGTTTGCAGCAGGCGCAGGTCGTCGATTTCATACAGGCACGGCGCCAGGAACGCGCCGTGCACGCAGTCGGCGGGCAGGGGCGTGCGCGCCAGTAGCCGGCCGCAGCCTTCCAGTTCCGCCAGATGGGTTTCCAGCTTCTGCAAGGCCTCCCGATCGATCAGCGGTCCCACGTCGGTGGCGAGCAGGCGCGGGTCGCCCACCCGCAGTTCCGCCATCGCGCCGGTCAGCACCTCGATCAGCCGGTCCGCCGCCTCTTCCTGTACGAACACCACCCGCAGCGCCGAGCAGCGTTGTCCCGCGCTGTTGAAGGCCGAGCGCAGGATGTCCGCCGTCGCCTGTTCCGGCAGGGCCGAGCTGTCGACGATCATCGCATTCTGGCCGCCGGTCTCGGCGATGAACGGCAGGATGGGGCCGCGGCGCCCGGCCAGGCACTGCTGGATGCGGTGGGCCGTGTCCACCGCACCGGTAAAGGCCACGCCGGCCAGGGCCGGCGCCGTCAGCACGTTTTCCTCCACCAGCGTGCCCGACGCGGGCAACAGCTGCACCACCTCGGTGGGGATGCCGGCCTGATGCAGCAGCGCAATCACCGCCGCGCCGCACAGGGGCGTCTGGTGTGCCGGCTTGGCCAGCACGGTGTTGCCGGCCAGCAGGGCCGCCACCACCTGGCCGGTGAAGATGGCGACGGGGAAGTTCCACGGGCTGATGCAGAGGAAAACGCCGCGGCCCTCGCTGCGCAGCAGGTTCTCCTCGCCGGTGGGGCCGGGCAGGGTGCGCTCGCGCAGCACCTCCAAGGCATTGACGGCGTAGTAGCGGCAGAAATCCACCGCCTCGCGTACCTCGGCCAGGGCGTCGGGCACGGTGCGCCCGCCTTCCATGACGATGCGCGCGGCGAGGGCCGCGCCCTGCTGTTCGAGCAGATCGCCGGCGTGCCGGATCAGCGCCGCCCGCTCTTCCAGCGGGCGGCGCGACCAGACGGGCCAGGCCGCCTGTGCCCGCGCCAGCGCCGCAGCGGCCAGGTCCGGCGAGGCGATCTGCACCTCGCCGACGGTGTGGCGGCGATCGGCGGGAAACACCACGGCGCTGCGGCTGCCCCCGGACGGCCCGGCCTGCCAGGGTTCCGCCAGGGCGTGGCGCAGCGCCGCGTGCAGGTCCGCCAGTGACGAGCCATCGTCGAGACAGGTGCCGCGGGCGGCGGTGCGTGCAGTGCCGTACAGGTCGTGCGGTGCGGGCAGGGTTGGCCGCCAGTCCCGCGCCAGCACCGCGGCAGCAGGGTCGGCCAGCAGCCGTTCCGGCGGCAGCGCCCGATCGGCGATGCGATTGATGAAGGAGGTGTTGGAGCCGTTCTCCAGCAGCCGGCGCACCAGGTAGGGCAGCAGTTCGCGGTGCCCGCCCACCGGTGCATAGACGCGGCAGGGCAGTCCCCACTGCGCCACCACGGTGTCGTACAACGCGGCCCCCATGCCGTGCAGGCGCTGGTACTCGAAGGGGGTATCGCCGGCCAGGGCGCGCACCGCGGCGATGGTGTGGGCGTTGTGACTGGCGAACTGGGGGTAGAAGTGCTGCGGCTGGGCCAGCAGCCGGCGCGCGCAGGCGAGGTAGCACACGTCGCTGTGCACCTTGTCGGTGAACACCGGATAGCCGGGCAGGCCCTGCTGCTGGGCGGCCTTGATCTCGCTGTCCCAATAGGCTCCCTTCACCAGGCGCAGGGTGATGGGGGCGCCACGGTGCGCAGCCAGCTCCGCCAGCCAGTCCAGCACGGCCGGCGCGCGCGGCTGATAGGTCTGCAGCGCGAGGCCCAGGCCGGGCCAGCGGCGCAGGGGGCCGTGCCGCGCCACCGCCTCGAAGATGTCCAGCGACAGTTCCAGCCGCCGCGCCTCCTCGGCGTCCAGGGTGACCGGAACCCCGGCGGCGCAGGCCTGCTCCAGCAGCGTCGTCAGGCGCGGCAGCAGTTCGGCCAGCACCCGTTCGCGCTGTTCCATTTCATAGCGCGGATGCAGGGCGGAGAGCTTGATGGACAGGCCGTTGCGGGCGTTGAGGTCGGTGCTGTCCGCGGCGGCGAGGGCGGCGATGGCCTCACTGTAGGCGGCGGCGTAGCGCAGGGCATCGGCCTCGCTCATGGCCGCCTCGCCCAGCATGTCGAAGGAGTGGCGATAGCGGCTGTCGCGCCCGGCGCGGGCGACGGCTTCTGTGATGGTGCGTCCCATGACGAACTGGCGCGCCAGCAGGTGCATGGCCCGGCGCAGCGCCTCGCGCACCACGCCCTCGCCGCTGCGCGCGACGAGACGCTGCAGCAGGGCGGGCGCGTCGTCGTCGAGGCGGACGATGCGCCCGGCCAGCATCAGGCCCCAGGTGGATGCGTTGACCAGTGCGCCGCCCTCCGCTCCCAGGTGCCGCTCCCAGCGGGCGCCGCCGAGGGTTTCGCGGATCAGGCGGTCGGCGGTGTCGGCATCGGGGATGCGGATCAGTCCCTCGGCCAGGCACATGAGCAGCACGCCCTCTTCGCTGGCGAGGGCGTACTCGTGCAGAAAGGCATCCAGCGGGTGGGGATGCTGCCGGGCGTGGTCGATGAGCGGGCGGCCCCAGGCCGCGATGCGCGACTGCTTTGCCGCATCAAGGCGGGCCTCTTCGGCCAGGGTGCGGGCCAGTTCCCCTTCGTCCACGAAGTGGCTGGCGGCAATGGCGGCGCGCCGGCCGCCGGGCCGGGGAATGGCGTGACGGAACAGCAGCGGTTGCATCGGCGACCTCCTTCCGCGCCATCGGCGCGAAATCCGCAAGGCAGCATTCCGAGCCGCGAGGAACACGGAGGCGAACGCCCAATGCAGCGGCTTATTGCCCTTCTCCGTGACTCTGCGTGGTTATTGCCGGGCCTTGCGCCTGTTAACAGTGTAGGCCTGCGCTGCCCGGCAGGGGTGTCACCGGGCCATGGGGCGGGATAAACTACCCGGCCCGATATATCGATCCGGAGTCGCATCATGCCCGCTTACCGTTCCTGGACCACCACCCGCGGCCGCAACATGGCCGGCGCCCGTTCCCTGTGGCGCGCCACCGGCATGAAGGACGACGACTTCAACAAGCCCATCATCGCCGTCGCCAACTCCTTCACCCAGTTCGTGCCGGGACACGTCCACCTCAAGGACATGGGCCAGCTGGTGGCGCGCGAGATCGAAGCGGCCGGCGGCGTGGCCAAGGAATTCAACACCATCGCCATCGACGACGGCATCGCCATGGGCCACGGCGGCATGCTCTATTCGCTGCCCAGCCGCGAGATCATCGCCGACAGCGTCGAGTACATGGTGAACGCCCACTGCGCCGACGCGCTGGTGTGCATTTCCAACTGCGACAAGATCACCCCGGGCATGCTCAACGCCGCCCTGCGCCTGAACATCCCCGTCATCTTCGTTTCCGGCGGGCCGATGGAGGCGGGCAAGGCGGTGCTGCACGAGCAGACCGTGGCGCTGGATCTGGTGGACGCGATGATCGCCGCCGCCGACAGCAAGGAGTCCGATGCCGACGTGCTCACCCTGGAGCGTTCCGCCTGTCCGACCTGCGGTTCCTGCTCCGGCATGTTCACCGCCAACTCCATGAACTGCCTCACCGAGGCGCTGGGCCTGTCCCTGCCCGGCAACGGCTCGCTGGTGGCGACCCACGCCGATCGCGAGCGCCTGTTCAAGGAGGCTGGCCGCATGATCGTGGCCCTGGCCAAGCGTTACTACGAAGGCGATGACGCCTCGGTCCTGCCGCGCTCCATCGCCACCTTCGAGGCCTTCGAGAACGCCATGAGCCTGGACATCGCCATGGGCGGTTCCACCAACACCATCCTGCACCTGCTGGCGGCGGCGGAAGAGGCCGGTGTGAAGTTCACCATGGCCGACATCGATCGCCTGTCGCACAAGGTACCGCACCTGTGCAAGGTGGCGCCGTCGATCCAGACCTATCACATGGAAGACGTGCACCGCGCCGGCGGCGTTATCGGCATCCTCGGCGAACTGGACCGCGGCGGCCTGCTGCACCGCGAGTGCAAGACCGTGCATGCGGCCAACATGGCCGAGGCCATCGCGCTGTGGGACGTACGCCTGACCGGGGATCAGAAGCGCAAGGACTTCTTCCGTGCCGCTCCCGGCGGCGTGCCGACCCAGGTGGCCTTCAGCCAGAACAAGCGTTACGCAACGCTGGATACCGATCGTGAGAAAGGCTGCATCCGCGACGTGGCCCACGCCTACAGCAAGGACGGCGGCCTCGCCGTGCTGTACGGCAACATCGCCCTCGACGGTTGCGTGGTGAAGACCGCCGGCGTCGATGCGTCCATCCTCAAGTTCTCCGGTCCGGCGCGCATCTTCGAAAGCCAGGACGGCGCGGTGGAAGCGATCCTCAACGACAGCATCAAGGCCGGCGACGTGGTGATCATCCGCTACGAAGGCCCGCGTGGCGGCCCCGGTATGCAGGAAATGCTCTATCCGACCAGCTACCTGAAATCCAAGGGGCTGGGCAAGGCCTGCGCCCTGATCACCGACGGCCGCTTCTCCGGCGGCACCTCCGGCCTGTCCATCGGCCACGTTTCGCCGGAAGCCGCCGAGGGCGGCGCCATCGGCCTCATCGAGGAAGGCGATAGCATCGAGATCGACATCCCCGGCCGCAGCATCCGCGTCGCCCTGTCCGACGAGGTGCTGGCCCGGCGCCGCGCCGCGATGGAGGCCAAGGGCAAGGCCGCCTGGCAGCCGCTCAACCGTGAGCGCCCGGTGTCCGCGGCCCTCAAGGCCTATGCGGCGATGACCACCTCCGCCGCGCGCGGCGCGGTGCGGGATGTGAGCCAGCTGGAGAAGTAAGTATCCGGTGCGCGGTGCGCACCCTACCCCGGCTCGGATGTCCGGGTATTCGTAGGGTGCGCAGTGCGCACCGAAACAATGTAGGGTGCGCACTGCGCACCAAATCGCTGTACCAAAGGCAAATCAACTTCAAGGACGAAGCCGATGCCAAACTATCGTCGTTCCCATGCACCCGGTGCAATCTACTTCTTCACCCTGGCAACCCTCGGACGCAAACCTATACTGATGGAGGATCCGGTGCGCGTAGCACTGCGGCACGCCATCCAGCAGGTGCGCGTACTGTTTCCCTTCGTAATCGATGGTTGGGTGCTGCTGCCGGATCATATGCATTGCCTTTGGTGTCTGCCGGAAGGGGATGCGGATTTCGGCAAGCGCTGGGGCATGATCAAGCGCCTGGTGACGCGCGAGCTCGGTTGCCGCGGCGATCTTGTTTCTCTGTCCCGTCGCACGCGTCATGAAGGAAGCCTGTGGCAGCGGCGTTTCTGGGAACACCAGATACGGGACGAGGCGGACTACAGCAGGCATCTGGATTACCTGCACTGGAACCCGGTTAAGCATGGTTATGTACAGCGTGTCGTTGATTGGCCATATTCCAGCTTTCATCGCTACGTGCGGGAGGGTGTGTTGCCGGTAGCTTGGGGTGGTGGAAATGCACCGGCGACAGGGGCCTTCGGCGAGTAAGTTCGGTGCGCAGTGCGCACCCTACATGTAACGCGATTAGCCAGCCCGTAGGGTGCGCACCGCGCACCAATCATTAACGGAGGGCAAGGCGATGAATTGTACTCAGTCGTAGGGTGCGCACTGCGCACCATGATGGGGGGCAAAGTGATGATTAGATTGCACAAGGCCATGCAGGCATGGAATACACCCGCGTTCGAATCCGTGTTGAAGGAAGAGATCGAAGGGCTGGACGGCACGCTGCTGCCCTTGCAGCAGGGGCTGACGCGTACCAGCTATGCCATCACCGAGGGCTTCAGCGCGATCATCATCAACGTCACCGAGCTGGACGATGTGATCCGCGCCAAGGTGGGGCTGTCCTACCGCGGCATCATCCCCGGTTGCAGTTGCGCCGACGACCCCACCCCCATCGACGAAGTGCCCGAGTATTGCGTGGCGCAGTTCGATATCGACAGGAAGACAGCGGAGGCGCAGGTCAGCTTGCTCGAAGGCGAATGAGTCGGTAAAGCGCAATTAGTCTCGCCAAGGCGCCAGGCACGCCAAGAAAACAACGCAGGGCTGTTTCTATCGCCGCCATCTTCGCGGGCCTAAATGCATCATGCTTTGGCTTTTCTCTGCGTGCTTGGCGTCTTGGCGAGAGTTTGGTTTTGCAGCACCTTCTTCCGATTTAGACCATGCCCCGTTCCGCCAGCACCCGTTCCACGGTGTCGACGATGGCCTGGGTCTGCGGATCGATTTCGATGTTGATGCGATCGCCGGGGCGGCGCGTGCCGATGTTGGTGCGGACCAGGGTCTCGGGGATCAGGTTGACGCAGAATTCGTCGCCGCGCACCTCGCCGATGGTGAGGCTGATGCCGTCGATGCCGATGTAGCCCTTGGTGAACACGTACTTGCCCAGTTGCGCCGGCACGCGGAACCACACCTGGCGGTTGTTCTCGCTCTCCAGCACCTGACTTACCTCGACGGTGGCCATGATGTGGCCGGACATGGCGTGGCCGCCGATGTCGTCGCCGAAGCGCGCGGCGCGTTCGACGTTGACCCGGTCGCCTACCCGTAGCAGGCCGAGATTGGTGATGCGCAGGGTTTCGCGCATCAGGTCAAAGGACACGCGATCGCCGTCGATGGCGGTGACGGTGAGGCAGCAGCCGTTATGGGCCACCGAGGCGCCGGCTTGCAGGCCGGGCAGTAGCTGCGACGGCAGGCGCACGGTGTGGGTGCGGAAGTCCTGCTTCTCGACGATGTCGACGATCTCGGCGGTGCCCTGGATGATGCCGGTGAACATGGGGTGCTCCGTGGTGAAGTGAGACGGGTGAATCCCAAAACACATCTGTCGCCGAGACGCAGAGGCGCAGAGAAAATTCGCCCGCTGCGTATCAGCAGTGGGTGTGTCGGATGATAACACCGCTTACTCGGCGCTGAACCAGATGTCGCCGTACCAGGCCCCGGCGGTGGCGCCGGTGTTGTCGGTATCGGTCATCAAGGCCACGGCGACGATGCGGCCGGGCTCCTCGCCGAACAGGCGGCGGTAGTCGGCGCGCACGTCGCGCCGTTCGTGGATCCATTTCCCGGCGTGGGTCGCGCCGGATTCCACCGCGATCATGCGCGCATTGCCGGTGTAGGCGTTGAGCCAGGTCCTCTCGATGTGCTGGTGGCTGGACCACACGTAGTTGACGGCGCGGGTGCGCCAGAACCACAGGCCGCCGGAAAACACCACGTAGATGCGTGCCGCATAGTCGTCGCCGCCGCGGCTGCGCTCGTCGTTGCCGTGCAGCACACCGTCCACCTTCCATGACCAGTGCAGATAGGGCGTGGCGGCGAGATCCACTTCGATCTCGCGAAACAGGCCCGAGGCGGCGGCATGGCTATCGGCGCGTAGGGCGCGCCGTCCCTGATCGTCGCCCAGCGCGTAGTGCGTGGTGCCGCGGAATTGCCGTTCCTGCCAACCCGCCATGTCGCCGGTGGAAAAGTGTGCCACGTCCACCCGCAGCGCTTCGGCGGCGAGCAGCAGCGGCAGGAAGGCCAACCAGCCCAGGTGTTTCATGGCCGGTACTCGAACAGGGTTTCGATGAGTCGGGGATCGTCGAAGTGGCGGCGGCCGACGAAGGCGACGGCGTGGCGTCCCCACTGGCGCATGGCGCCGGGCGAGCGTATGCCCATGGGCCAGAGAATCCAGCGTTCCGGCCGTTCGCTGCCGGCGACGATGCCGTGCGCGCCGAACAGGCTGCGGTGGCCGCCGGCCTCGGGCAATGCACGCAGCAGATCGTAGTCCTCCCATGCCAGCGGCGCGGCGGGCCGGTCTTCCCCCTGCGCTGCTGGATACACCCGCCGGATGAAGTGGGTGCGGTGGGCGATGCGCAGCACCAGCGGCCGTCCTTCCGGCGCTGCCTGCGGCAGCAGCGGCGTTTCGTAATAGAAATAGGGCAGATCGGTGCGCAGGCGCAGGTGGCGGGTGGGAAAGTACAGGTGATAGCAGCCGCAGGGGTGGATGGCGTCGTATAGCCAGGGCTCGCCGTCGGGGCCCAGGGTGACGCGCCAATGCAGGCCGTCGAGGCGGCCGGCGTAGATGTCGTCGCCGGGACGGGCGGGGAACCACACCAGGTAATTCAGTTGCAGCAGGCCGAGGTCGCCGAAACGGGTGTGCGACAGCAGGCGAAATTCGGTGGGCCGGGCGATGTCGGCCGTGGGGCCATCGCGCTGCGGCAGGCCGATGCGATCGTTGTCGTCCATCACGTCCACCTCCCATATCGGTGCGAAGGTGTCGAACAGCCGGCGGGCCGCCGCCGCCTCCGGTTGCGGCAGGCCGAGGGGATCGCGGCTGTCGTGCAGGACGGAGCGCATCTCTTCCGGGTCGAGCGTTGCGTCGCGCGGCACGGCCCAACGGTGCAGCGTGCCGGAAACAGGCAGCTCCTCCAGCGGCACGGCAAAGGTGGCGCGGGTATCCCGGTGCCAGGCGGCGACGCCCAGCGACACCAGGGGCGCGGTGAGCGGGTACAGTCCCGCCACCCGCCAGGCGAAAAGGTAGTCGTCGGGAACCACGACGGCGTCGCGCAATTGTGCCCGCCGTCCCGGTGCGGCCAGGTCGTCGCGCAGCAGGCGGGCGCGGCAGCCTGCCAGTTCGGCGGCGAGGGCCGCGTCGTCGTGACCCAGGTTGCGCAGTTCCAGGCTCCGGGCCGTGGTGTCCAGCTGCGCCATGTGCCCGGCCCAGGCGGCGAACTGCGCCGGGGCCCCCACCTCGTCACGGAACGAGGCGAGCAGGCGCGTGCTGCGCAGATAGGGAAAGCCGGGCACGGGATAGGGGCCTTCGTCGCGCACTCCCGCGGCCGTGATCCCCGCGTCCAAATCCTGGAACAGGCCGCGGCAGGCGGCCAGTCCGTCGTCGCGCGGCGGCGGTGCGACGGCGCATCCGGCCAGGCACAGCGCCAGCCACAAGGCTGCGGCCCGCAGTCGGTTTCCCGCCGTTCCGGACGCTGTCGGCTTTGCCGTCATCGTGGCCTCCGTTGTGTTGCCGCCGCTCATTCAACTATAGCTGTGCGGCACGGCGGCCGACGCGGACGCAAAACCGGGTATGATGCAGCCTGATGACAGATGCCGAACCGCGGCGGGATGGGTGTCACGCGGTTGTCACATTAACCGTCTTTAATGTTACCGGTGACTCATCATCAGGTTTCAGAAATATGACAGCGAATTCCATACTTATCGTCGAAGATGAACCGGCCATCCGCGAGATGGTGGTCATGGCCCTGGAGCGCGCCGGCTTTGAAATGCTGCAGGCCGCCAGTGCCGAGGAGGCGGAGCGGGTGCTCGCCAACGGCCTGCCCGCCCTGATCCTGCTCGACTGGATGCTACCGGGCATGAGCGGCATCGAGCTGGCCCGGCGCCTGCGCCGCGACGACTACACCCGCGATATCCCCATCATCATGCTCACCGCGCGCAGCGAGGAAGACGATCGTATCCGCGGCCTGGAAGTGGGCGCCGACGACTACATCGCCAAGCCCTTTTCCACCCGCGAACTGCAGGCGCGCATCAAGGCGGTGCTGCGCCGCAGCCTGCCCCACGACGAAGAGGGCGTGCTGGCGGTGGAGAGCCTCAAGGTGGACACCTCCAGCCACCGCGTCACCGCCGGCGAACAGGCGGTGGACATGGGGCCGACCGAATTCCGCCTGCTGCATTTCTTCATGTCCCACCCGGAGCGCGTGTACAGCCGCTCGCAACTGCTCGACATGGTGTGGGGGCGCGGCGCCTATGTGGAGGAACGCACGGTGGACGTGCACATCCGCCGTCTGCGCAAGGCACTGGAGCCCAGCGGCCACGACAACCTGATCCAGACGGTGCGCGGCGCCGGCTATCGATTCTCGCAGCAGGTCTAGGCAGAAACCGCCGCCCATGCCCAATCCCTGGATACCGGAACTCCTGCGCCTGTTTTGGGTGTTGCTGGCCGCGACGCTGCTGGGGGCGGTGCTGCGCAACTTCCCCCTGGGCTGGGGCCTGGGCCTTGTGGCCTACCTGGGCTTCCACACCTGGCAGCTGCGTCGCCTGGTGAACTGGCTGCGCAGCGGCAAGACGCGCAACATTCCCGAGGCGGGCGGCATCTGGGGCGAGGTGTTTCACTTTCTCTACCAGCGCCAGCGCAAGCATCAGCAGCGCAAGCGCCAGCTCGAAGACATCCTCGAACGCTTCAATGAAGCGACCTCGGCGCTGCCCGATGCCACAGTGGTCATCGGGCGCAAGGATGAAATCCTCTGGTTCAACGAGGCTGCCGCCGGCCTGCTCGGCCTGCACTCCTCGCAGGACAAGGGCCAGGCCATCGACAATCTGTTGCGCCATCCCGACTTCATCACCTACCTGAACCAGAACGGCCACGGCGGCGAGCCGCTACGCATGCCCTCGCCGGTGGACGATGCCCTCACCCTCAGCGTGCACCTCATCAACTACGGCCGCGACCAGCGCCTGCTGGTGGCGCGCGACATCAGCCAGCAGCAGCGCCTGGAACAGATGCGGCGCGACTTCGTCGCCAACGTGTCGCACGAATTGCGCACGCCGCTGACCGTTATCAGCGGTTTTCTGGAGACCCTGATGGACAGCGGCGACGAGTGCGCCGCCCGCTGGCAGCGCTCCCTTGACCTGATGCACCAGCAGGCGGCGCGCATGCAGCATCTGGTGGCCGATCTGCTGATGCTGTCGCGACTGGAGACCGACCGTTCCAGCCCGCCGCGCGAACTGGTGGAGGTGCCGGCGCTGCTGGCGGCCATCCGCGAGGACGCGCAGCTGCTGTCCGGCGACAAGGGCCATCATGTCACCCTGGAGGCCGATGCGGGCCTGCGTCTGCACGGCGCCGAGCGCGAACTGTATAGCGCCTTTTCCAACATCGTCGGCAATGCCGTGCGCTACACGCCGGCGGGCGGCGAGGTCCAGATCCGCTGGTGGCGCGATGGCAGCGGCGCCCATTTCTCCGTCAACGACAGCGGCATCGGCATCCCACCTGAACACATCCCGCGCCTCACCGAGCGCTTCTACCGGGTCGATACCGGGCGCTCGCGCGAGGTGGGCGGAACCGGCCTCGGCCTCGCCATCGTCAAACACGTCCTGACCCGCCACAACGCCCGCCTGCGCATCGACAGCAAGCCGGGCAGGGGCAGCACCTTCACCATCGATTTCCCGCCCGAGCGGATTGCTTAAAGCAGTTGCAAGTTGCAAGTGACAAGTTGCAAGTGAACGAACTCGCTGCGCTCGTGCTGTTCTGAATAAAAATCACCGTGCGCGCAGCGCACTCATTCACTTGCAACTTGTCACTTGATACTTGCCACTGCTCCATAAAAAAAAAAGCGACGCCGGGGGTGGCGTCGCAATTCTGCGGCAGTTGCCAGAAAAAGCGGTCGTTTCAGGCAAAACGACCGCGGGGGGGAAGAGTGGGGGGCATCCAGGCGGGAGCACGCAGGCGCGGCAGGGGGCGCCCATGGCTCGCGGCCGGTACAGCGGTTTCACCATGGAAGAGTTTGCGCAATACTTCCTGGGTGGTGCGGGCGTAGTCGCAGAAGGCAAGTACGGCCCTGCCGCGCGACGAGGCGCTGACGCGGGCGCGGATGCGATGGGTGATGAACTCACCGTTGTGGCGCTGGGTGAACGACAGCTCCACCTCGGCCTGCTCGTCCAGGGTGACCGTGCCGGTATCCACCGTCATGCCGTCATGGCGCAGGTGCCGCGCGGTCGCGCGCACCAGTCCGAGAGGGCTGCAGGCCAGCATTACATGGAACGGCAGATCGCCGATGAGTTCGAGATTTTCCGTGTGCATAATCACCCTCCCGTTGTCTATCTTTGCTGCCACCGCGGTGGACCCATTGCGGTTTTGGGAAGCCTAACGATAGACGGTTACAGTTTTGGTGCCAGGGAGGGAAAACCCGCAGTACACCCTCATCGCGGCCGCAATGGCGTAGGGTGGCCCCTGCGCAACATTTTGCGGGGTGTCAAAATCCGGAGCGGAACCGCAAGTTAGGACAGGAAGTTAAAGCGGCTTGTGGGGCCTGTGGCGGGTGAACTACAAGTATTTGCTTAAGCATTTCAGTTAATGGATAAGAAAATTAAATGAACAAATGTCGCCGGACGGGATGGAAATGCTATGCACTGCTGCTGCTCCTGGCCTGGCCCCTGCTGGCCGGGGCCGGCGAGGAGCCCTGGTGGCGGCAGGCGCCGGACGGTGCAGTGACGGTGGATCTCTATTTCTTCTGGTCGCAGAGCTGCCCCCACTGCCAGGAGGCGCGGCCCGACGTGGCCGCCATGGCGGCGGAGCTGCCATGGCTGCGGTTGCACGAGCTGGAGGTGAGCCGCCAGCGCGACAATGCCGCCCTCTACGGCGAGATGGCCGCCGCCCTGGGGCGGGACGCGCAGTCGGTGCCCGCCTTCCTGTTCTGCGGTGCCATGACGGTGGGTTACGACAACCCCCAGGGCGTGGGCCGTTTCCTGCGCCGGCAGCTCACCCGCTGCCACGACAGCCTGGTTGCCGGGAACGGCATGCCGCCGCCGGCAACGCCGGGGACGGCGGAACTGCTGGCCCAGGCCGGCCTCGCCGGTATCAGCGGCGGCATGGATTCCCTGCCCCTGATCACCGTGGTCATCGCCGGGCTGGACGCCTTCAACCCCTGCGCCTTCTTCGTGCTGCTGTTCCTGCTCAGCCTGCTGGTGCACGCCGGCGGGCGCCGCCGCATGCTGCTGGTGGGCGGGGTGTTCGTCTTCATTTCCGGCCTGGTCTATTTCGCCCTGATGGCGGCCTGGCTCAACGTGTTCCTGGTGGTGGGGCAGCTGCAGCTGGTGACCCTGCTGGCCGGTGGGTTGGCGGTGGTCATGGGGCTGGTCAACATCAAGGACTATGTCCGGCCGGGACGCGGGCCCAGCCTGTCCATCCCGGCAGCGGCCAAGCCCGGCATCTACCAGCGGGTGCGCGGACTGCTGCGGGCCGACCACCTGCCGGCGCTGCTGCTCGGCACCGTGCTGCTGGCGCTGGCGGTGAACAGCTACGAGCTGCTGTGCACCGCCGGGTTTCCCATGCTCTACACCCGCCTGCTCACCCTGCACCAGCTGCCCAGCGCCAGTTACTACCTGTACCTCCTCCTGTACAACGCCATCTATATAGTGCCGCTGCTGGTCATCGTCGGCCTGTTCAGCTGGACCCTCGGTTCGCGCAAGCTGCAACCGGAGGAGGGCGCCCTGCTCAAGCTGCTCTCCGGCAGCATGATGCTGGGCCTGGGCAGCGTCCTGCTGTGGGCGCCGGAAAAGCTGTCCGATCTGCGGGTGGCCGTGGGACTGCTGGGCTTCGCCATGGGGGTGACGCTGCTGGCGTGGCTGGCGCAGCGCTTCAGGAAAACGTAGGCCCGATAAAGCGCAGCGGTATCGGGCAGGGTTGCCGGACACCGCTGCGCTATGTCCGGCCTACATCACTTGTCACTTGCGACTGCCGTTACAACCCGAAATAGCGGTTGTTCTTGCGCAGGGTGTTGAGAAAGGAGGCGAACTCCAGGTCGAGGGCCTTTTGCAGGTCGCGGGCGAGCGGGTCGAGGCGGCGCAGCTCGCGGCGCGGCTTGCCCTGCTGCATGACCAGGGCGATGACGTTGGCCTTGCCCTCCACCGGCAGGCGCAGCAGGCGGCCGTCGAAGGCGTCGCCCAGGTCGTTGATGATGTCGTCCAGGCGGATGCGATCGCCCGACCACAGGTTGGCGGCCAGCACGCCCCCGGCGGCGAGGCGCGTGCGGCAGGCCTCGAAGAAGGACAGGCCGCAGGTCTCCTGGGCGACGCCGTCGGCGGTGAAGGCGTCCACCAGGACCAGGTCGTAGTCGCTGTAGCCGGCATCGGCCTGGCGGATGAAATCGGCAGCGTCGGCGAAGTGCAGGGTGAGGCGCGGGTCGTCCGGCAACTGGAAAAAGTCCCGCGCCAGGCGGTGGACGCTGGCGCGGTATTCCACCGCGTCGATACGGCAGGCGGGAAAGTGATAGAGCAGGAATTTGGCCAGCGAGCCCCCGCCCAGGCCGAGCAGCAGGACCTTGCGCGGCGTGGGGTTGAACAGCAGCGCGCTCATCATGGCGCGGGTGTAGGTCAGGGCGAGGCGCAGCGGGTTGTGCAGGTCCATGCTGCTCTGCTTGGGTTCCGAACCGAAGTGCAGCGAACGCTGGTAGCCGTCCTCCACCACTTCGAGGCTGCCCAGTTCATCCCGGTCCTGATGTATGACGACGCCGCCGTATTTGTACATGGGGCGATTCTACTCCCGCTGTCGTGCGAATATGTTCAAAGTCGAAGGAATCCCGGGCACACTCCCGCCGAACCTTGAACCTTGAACCTTGAACCTTGAACCTTGAACCTTGAACCTTGAACCTTGAACCTTGAACCTTGAACCTTGAACCTTGAACCTTGAACCTTGACCTTGAATCAGTTAATTGATCGATGATCGAGTTCCCCGAAATCGACTGGCCCGGCGCGGCGCCTGAAACCAGCGTGCGCGTCAGTGCCCGCGCCCGCTACGTGCGGTTGCGCGTGGTGCCGCCCGGACGGGTGGAACTGGTACTGCCCAAGCGGCACGACCGCGCCGCGCTGCCTGGTTTCGTGGCCCAGCACCGGGACTGGCTGATCGCCACCCTGACGCGCATGCGCGCCGAGCATGCCGGCCAGCCGGCACAGCGTGTGGCGCCGGAGGATGTGTACCTGGCGGCCCTGGACGAGCACTGGCGGCTGGAATACCGCAGCGGCAGCAGCAACCGCAGCTGGGAGCGGGCCGGGCGCGGCCTGCTGGTGCAGCACAAGGGCGAGGAATGGGACAAGGTCCTGCAACGCTGGCTGGCGGAGCGCGCCCGCCAGACCCTGGGCCCGGCCCTGCTGTCCCTGGCCAACGAACTGGGTTTTACCTGCAACGGCTACGCCATCCGCGGCCAGAAGACGCGCTGGGGCAGCTGTTCCACCAAGCGGGTGATCAACCTCAACTGGCGCCTGCTGTTCCTGCCGCCGGAGCAGGTGCGCTATCTCATGGTGCACGAGCTGTGTCACACCGTGCACATGAATCACTCGACCCGTTTCTGGGCCCTGGTCGGCGCCAAGGAGCCGGATTACCGCGCCCTGGATGCGGCGATGCGCAAGGCGGGGCGGCTGGTGCCTGCTTGGGCTCTTTGAAGCAGATACAAGAGGAAAGATACAAGATACAAGTAAAAAACGGGGTTCCACTTTCCTCTTGTATCTTTACTCTTGTACCTGCTTTTCACCAGGCAACATCACCTTCAAATCCTGCTCCAGCGTATCCAGCAGCTGATCGATGCGGCAGAACTCGTGCAGTGTCTGCAGGTCGGTGATGCGCACTTCGTCGCCGCGCACGTTCACGCCATGACGGCGCAGTTCGGAAATGGCGCGGGACAGGCTTTCCGGAGTCATGCCGAGACGGGCGGCGAGCAGTTTCTTGTCGCAGGGCAGGCGCGCCTGATCGCTGCCGGCGTTTTCCACCAGGTGCAGCAGGTACACGGCGAGGCGCTGCGAGGCGGTGCGCAGGCGCAGGTCCTTTATTTCCCGCACCATATGGCGGTATTGCTGCGCCATGGAGCCGAGCAGGGTCAGGGCCAGCTCCGGGTTGGTCTTCAGCTCGGCCAGCAGCAGGCGGGCCGGAATGAGCAGGACCTGGGCCGGCTCCACCGCGCGTGCCGACATCAGGTAGGGTTGCGAGGTGAGCACAGCGGCCATGATGAAGGTGTCGATGGGGTGGAGCAGTTCGACCACCGCCTCGCGGCCGTCCGGTGTGCCGGCATTGAGCTGCACGCTGCCGTGCACGAGGAGGTGCAGGTATTCCGGTTGATCGCCGGCCTGGAACAGCGGGGCGTCGCGATCGTAGCGGCGCAGCAGCGCGCCGGCGGCCAGGGTGTTCAGGGTCTCCTTCGAGACGGCGGAGAACAGCGGCGTGCGGCCGAGCAGGGCCATGGCGATGGTGTGCGGATCCTTGCTGAGCAGAGGGGTGTCGTTCATCCGGCGGAGCTCCCGAATTCGTGCCGTCCCGGACGCAGTCGCCGATACTGGCGCACCATGATGATGGCCTTGCGCAGGGTGGGGGTATCGAAACAGTCCACGTCGAGGACCACGGTCAGCTGCCGGCCGTGCGGGCCTTCCGCGCCGATGTCGATGAAGTTGCGCATCGTCTCCGTACCGTAATGTGAGCGTGTCATAAAGTGCGCATCCCACGTTATCTCCTGCCCCGCATAGGGGCCGCGAAAGCGCAGGCGCAGCTCGGTCCCGCCGAGGGGGCCGAGGATTTCGTAGTCAGGAGCGGTTGTTTCGGCGCAGGTCATGGGGGGATGGTACCTGCTGCGGAAGGGCCGGGCCAGACGGGAGCGCTGTCATAAAGACGTAACACGAGTGTCATACATATGACAAATCGCGTTCCCATACTGCGTTTCGTTGCAAAGCGGGGGCGGATGGCTCCGGTCCTTGTTTCAACCTACCCTGACAGAGGATTGACCTGTATGACTTTCAAGAAAGTATTCGTCGCGGCCGCGATGGCCTCGGCGCTGGTAGCCGGCAGTGCAATGGCCGCCATGCCGAAGGTTGACGCCGGCCTGCCGGAATATCAGCGCGCCTCCGGCGTGTCCGGTAACTTCTCCAGCATCGGTTCCGATACCCTGAACAACCTGATGACGCTGTGGGCCGAGGACTATGCCCGCTTCTACCCCAACGTCAACATCCAGATCCAGGGCGCCGGTTCCTCTACCGCTCCCCCGGCGCTGACCGAAGGCACCGCCAACTTCGGCCCCATGAGCCGCACCATGAAGTCCTCCGAGGTCCAGGCCTTCGAGAACAAGTACGGCTATAAGCCGACTGCCGTGCCGGTCGCCATTGACGTGCTGGCCGTGTACGTCAACAAGGACAACCCGATCAAGGGCATGACCATGGCGCAGGTGGATGCGATCTTCTCCGCCACCCGTCGCTGCGGCGGCAAGGAAGACATCACCCGTTGGGGCCAGCTGGGCCTGACCGGTGCGTGGGCCAACCGCGACTTCACCCTGTACAGCCGCAATGCCGTGTCCGGCACCTACGGCTTCTTCAAGGAGCATGCCCTGTGCAAGGGTGACTACAAGGCGTCCATCAACGAGCAGCCGGGTTCCGCCTCGGTGGTGCAGGGCGTGACCGAGTCCATCAACGGCATCGGCTACTCCGGCATCGGCTACATCACCTCCGGTGTGCGTGCCGTGCCCCTGGCCAAGGCCGAGGGTCAGCCCTTTGCCCCGGCCGACGCCGATCATGCCGCCGACGGCAGCTACCCGATGGCCCGTTTCCTGTACGTCTACGTGAACAAGCACCCGAACCGCGAGCTGTCGCCGATGGAGCGTGAGTTCTTCAAGCTGGTGCTGTCCAAGCAGGGTCAGGAAACCGTGGTCAAGGACGGCTACATCCCGCTGCCTGCCGCCGTGGTCAAGCGTGAGCTGGAAAAGCTCGGCCTGTAAAACGCAGATACAAGATGCAAGGGTAAAGATACAAGGGAATGTACCTGCTGCGCGGACACCGTTTATATGCGGTGTTCGCGCAGCGCACCCCATCACGTGTATCTCGTAGCTGTCCTCTTCGAATCAACAGGAGAATCAACGATGCTTGCGAACAAAAGCAGGATGACGCTCGCCGCTGTGGCGCTGCTGGGTTTGGGTCTGACGGGCTGCGCCACCACCGAGCAGGGTGCGGCCAAGGGCGATGCCAAGACCGAGATGACCAAGGCCGCCGCGGCCGACGTCCAGGCGGCGCTGCCGCAGCAGTATTTCGAGGCGCACAAGGACGGCCGTATCTGGGTGTTCGGCGACGCCGAACTGTACAAGACCGCCGTTGCCGGCAAGGAAGTTCCCCTGGCCCTGACCCGCATCGGTGCCGGTCCCAAGCGTGAAACCGTCGTCTTCGGCCTGACCAAGGCGGAGAGCAAGAAGGTCGCCGGCCTGGGCCAGGTCGCCCTGTTCGAAGGCAAGACCGAGGGCGCTGCCGAAGGCTTTTACGGCGAGGTGTTCAAGGACGGCCGCCACTACGTGTTCGACAGCTGGAAGGAGCTGAAGGCCTTCCGCCAGGCGGGTGAAGCCCCCTACGTCTTCACCTACGTGGGCGCCGGCCCCAAGCGCGCCACCGTGGCCTACGTGCGCAGCAAGGCTCAGAGCAAGACGGTACCGACCGAGCTGATCGCCAAGTTCCGCCAGTTCCACGCGCTGTAAGGCAGATACAAGAGAAAAGTTACAAGATACAAGGGATTGAGTGCGCTACGCGCACGCCGCATATCAAACGGCGCCCGCATAGCGGGCACATTCCCTTGTATCTTTACTCTTGTATCTTGCAACTGCCCTTATGTAATCCATTTGTAACATTTGTGTAATACCGTAGCGTCCTGTCTTCTTTTGCCTTATCGCTGCCGCGAGAACGCCGACCCATGACCGATACCGTCGTCAATGCTGTCCCCGCGGACGGCGCCCGTGTTTCCCTGCTGCCCAGCGGCGAGCAGCGCGCCCGGTTGCGGCGCTGGCGCTACGCCAAGGACCGCATCTCCCGTTACGGCGTCGCCGTGGGCGGACTTGGGGTGGTGGTCGCCCTGGCGCTGATCTTTGTCTACCTGTTCTATGAAGTCTTTCCCATGCTGCGTTCCGCCGAGGTGACGCCGGTGGCGGCCTATGCCATGCCGGCCGGCGTGGCGGGCGACCAGGTGGTCGATGTGGCCACCGAGCGCTATACCGAGGTGGCCGGCGTCTATGGCCGCGACGGCCGCGTGACCTTCCTCAATCCGCGCAACGGCGAGCTGCTCAAGCAGGTGTCCCTGCCGCTGCCGGAGGGTGTGAACGTGGTGAGCAGCGCCCCCGCCGAAGTGAAATACGGCCTGCTGGCCCATGGCCTGTCCGACGGCCGCGTGCTGGTGACCCAGCATGAATACACCGTGACCTATCCCGATGACGTGCGCCACACCGAGCCGGCCATCACCTACCCCCTGGGCGAGCAGCCCCTGGTGCTGGACGAGCAGGGCGCGCCCCTGGCGGCGGTCGGCATCCAGGCCGTGGGCGAGGGCTTCTCCCTGGCCGGCGCCACGGCAGACGGCCGCCTGACGCTGGCGATTTACAGCGCCGCCGTGTCGTTCATGACCGGCGAGGTGGAGATCAAGCGCCAATCCTATCCCCTGCCGCAGCTGGCGGGCCGGGCCACCCACATCCTGATCAACAAGAGCATGCGCAACCTGTTCGTGGCGGACACGGAGGGTTACGTGTCGCACTACGACATCGTCGACCCCGACGAGCCGCGCCTGCTGGAGCGGGTGCACGCCGTGGCCGACGGCGCCACCATCGCCGCCATGCGCTACCTCTCCGGCACCGTGTCGATCATCATCGGCGGTTCCGACGGCAGCGTGGCGCAGTGGTTCCCTGTGCGCGACGAGCAGAATCAGTATCACCTGACGCATATCCGGGACTTCGAATCGCATCCCGGCGCCATCACCTTCATCGCGCCGGAGTACTCGCGCAAGGGCTTCGTCGCCGGCGACGCCGGCGGCCATGTCGCCGCGCACTTCACCACCTCCGGACGCACCGTGCTGATGGAGAAGGTGAGTGACGCCGCCATCACCGGCATCACCATGTCGCCTGTGAACGACACCCTGCTGGTGACCGATGCCGGCGGCCGGATGCAGTACCTCAATCTGTACAACGAGCATCCCGAGATATCGATGAAGGCCCTGTGGGGCAAGGTGTGGTACGAAAACCGCGCCGGTGAGGAGTACGTCTGGCAGGCTTCCTCCGGCAGCGACGACTTCGAGCCCAAGCTGAGCCTGACGCCGCTCACCCTGGGCACCATCAAGGCCGCCTTCTTCGCCATGATGTTCGCCATCCCGCTCGCCATCATGGGTGCGCTGTACTCCGCCTATTTCATGACCTCGCGCCTGCGCGGCTTCGTCAAGCCGAGCATTGAGATCATGGAAGCGCTGCCGACGGTCATCCTCGGTTTCCTCGCCGGCCTGTGGCTGGCGCCGTTCATGGAAAACAACCTGCCGGCGGTGTTCAGCATCCTGCTGCTGATGCCGCTGGCCATGCTGGCGGTGGCCTATGCCTGGGCCAACCTGCCGGAGCGCCTGCGCCTGCTGGTGCCGCCCGGCTGGGAGGTGGCGATCCTGATGCCGGTGATCCTGCTGGTGGGCTGGCTGTGCATCGTGATGAGCCCGTCGCTGGAGCTGTGGTTCTTCAACGGCAGCATGCGCCAGTGGCTGACCGACGTCGGCATCACCTACGACCAGCGCAACGCCCTGGTGGTGGGCATCGCCATGGGCTTCGCCGTGATCCCCACCATCTTCTCCATCGCCGAGGACGCCATCTTCACCGTGCCGCGCCACCTGACCCAGGGTTCCCTGGCGCTGGGCGCCACACCGTGGCAGACCATGGTGGGCGTGGTGCTGCCCACCGCCAGCCCCGGCATCTTCGCCGCGGTGATGATGGGCTTCGGCCGCGCCGTGGGCGAGACGATGATCGTGCTGATGGCCACCGGCAACAGTCCGATCATGAACTTCAACATCTTCGAGGGCATGCGTACCCTGTCGGCCAACATCGCGGTGGAACTGCCGGAGACGCCGCTGGGCAGCACCCACTTCCGCGTGCTGTTCCTCGCCGCCCTGGTGCTGCTGGTGCTCACCTTCGTGATGAACACCGTGGCGGAAATCGTGCGCCAGCGCCTGCGCAAGCGTTACAGCACCCTGTGATCCGGAGCGCCTAGTCATGAGTCTTGTGAATATCAAAACCTGGGGCAAGAGCGGCGCGCCGTGGATCTGGCTCAACGCCGGTGCCGTGGCGGCCAGCATGGTGATGGTGCTGGGCCTGCTGCTGCTCATCTCCGTGCGCGGCTTCAGCCACTTCTGGCCCCATGCCCTGATGGAAGTGAACGTCACCAGTCCGGACGGCTCGGTGGAGCGCGTGCTGGGCGAGCTGGTGCGCAGCGAGGAGCTGGCCTCTTCCGTGCTGCGTGATGCCGGCGTGCAGATGACCGGACATGCCGAGCTGGTCGAGCGCCATCTGATCAAGCAGGGCAACCGCGACACCCTGGGCCGTGATTTCGTCTGGTACCTGGCGCCGCGCATGGGCGAGCCCAGCTACCCGGTTCACGCCACGATGCTGGAGCGGCGCGAGTGGGGCAATTTTTACGGTTATCTGCTGGAGCTGAAGGAAGAGGGGCGCAGCATCGCCCAGGGCGATGCCCTGTGGCCGGAACTGCTGGCACGCGTGGAACGGGCCAATGCCATCCACGATGAAATCCGCAAGATCGAGCGCCAGGACATCGGCAAGGTCAACTTCCGCATGGAGCGTCTGCGCCTGGACGAGCGCCTCATGGCGCTGGACCCCAACATCCCGGCGGCGGAAGTGGCGCAGCGCAAGGCGGAGATGGCGGCCGAGCGTGCCGAGCTGGATGCCGAGTACGCCCGCTATGCCGAGCAGCTCGAAGTGCTGTACCGCGACGTGAAGCGCGACACCCTGGTGGCGGAGATCATGGACGGGCGCAAGGTGAACGTGCCGGTGGCCAACATCGTGCGCGCCTCGCAGCCCAACAATATGTCCATCTTCGCCAAGCTGGGTTACTACGCCGAGCGCTTTGCCGAATACGTCGGCGGCTATCCGCGCGAGGCCAATACCGAGGGCGGCATCTTCCCGGCCATCTTCGGCACTGTGACCATGGTGATGGTGATGTCCATCATCGTCACGCCCTTCGGCATCCTCGCCGCCATCTATCTGCGCGAGTACGCCAAGCAGGGGCCGCTGCTGCGCCTGATCCGCGTGTCGGTCTACAACCTGGCCGGCGTGCCGTCCATCGTCTTCGGCGTGTTCGGCCTCGGCTTCTTCGTCTATTTCCTCGGCGGCTCCATCGACGAGCTGTTCTATCCCGAGGCGCTGCCGTCGCCCACCTTCGGCACCCCCGGCCTGTTCTGGGCCTCGCTGACCCTGGCACTGCTCACCCTGCCGGTGGTCATCGTCGCCACCGAGGAAGGACTGGCGCGCATCCCCAGCACCATCCGCATGGGCAGCCTGGCCCTGGGCGCCACCAAGGCGGAGACGCTGTGGAAGGTGGTGGTGCCGCTGTCCACCCCGGCGATGATGACCGGCCTGATCCTGGCCATTGCCCGCGCCGCCGGCGAGGTGGCGCCGCTGATGCTGGTGGGCGTGGTCAAGCTGGCGCCGACCCTGCCCATCGATGGCAACGCGCCCTTCATCCACATGGAGCGCAAGATCATGCACCTGGGCTTCCACATCTACGACGTCGGTTTCCAGAGCCCCAACGTGGAAGCCGCGCGGCCCCTGGTGTACGCCACCGCCCTGACCCTGGTGATACTGATCGTGCTGCTCAACCTGGCGGCCATCAGCATCCGTAACCACTTGCGCGAAAAGTATCGCAGCGAGTCCGATTGACGTGACAGCACACCGGTATATAGATCAATGAACGCTATAGGCAAGGATATGGACATGACAACCAGCACCCAGTCCGCAGTGCGCACCCACGCCATCGGCGCCCAGCTGTTCGAGGGCGAGGAACGGCAGAAACTCGTGCTCGACGACGAGTCCATCTGCCTCGACGTGCGCAACCTGAACCTGTATTACGGCGGTGACCAGGCGCTGAAAGGCATCAGCCTGAAGATCCCGGCCCAGCGCGTGACCGCCTTCATCGGTCCCAGCGGCTGCGGCAAGTCCACCCTGCTGCGCTGCTTCAACCGCATGAACGACCTCATCGACATCTGCCGCATCGAAGGCGAGGTGATCCTCGACAACGAGGACATCTACCGCCGCGGCGTCGACGTGGCCGAACTGCGCCGCAAGGTGGGCATGGTGTTCCAGAAGCCCAATCCCTTCCCCAAGTCCATCTACGAGAACGTGGCCTACGGCCTGCGCCTGCAGGGCGTCAACAACCGCCGCATCCTCGACGAGGCGGTGGAAAAGGCCCTGCGCGGTGCCGCGTTGTGGGACGAGGTCAAGGACCGCCTGCAGGACAACGCCATGGGTCTGTCCGGCGGCCAGCAGCAACGCCTGGTGATCGCCCGCGCCATCGCCATCGAGCCGGAAGTGCTGCTGCTCGACGAACCGGCCTCGGCCCTGGACCCGATCTCCACCCTGAAGATCGAGGAACTGATCAACGAGCTGAAGTCGCAGTACACCATCGTCATCGTCACCCACAACATGCAGCAGGCGGCGCGCGTCTCCGACTACACTGCTTTCATGTACATGGGTGACCTGATCGAATACAACGACACCGACACCATCTTCACCAACCCGTCCAAGAAGCAGACCGAGGACTACATCACAGGTCGCTACGGTTGATGGATGTAGGGTGCGCACTGCGCACCAGATACAGTTGGTAGGGTGCGCACCGCGCACCGATATTTGTAGGGCGGGCTTCAGCCCGCCACCCGCGGCCGCCGGGCAACTCCCGCGCCGCAGACGGCAGACAACTTCGAAACGCTGTATCGGCGAGAAGGAAACGCAGCAATGGACAAGATGAGTATCGGCCAGCACATCTCCCAGCAGTTCAACGTCGAGCTGGAGGATATCCGCACCCGTGTGCTGACCATGGGCGGCCTGGTTGAGCAGCAGCTCGCTGACGCACTGACGGCAGTGATGGACGAAAACACCGAAATGGCCGAACAGGTCATTAATGGCGACCTCAAGGTCAACGCCATGGAAGTTAGCATCGACGAGGAGTGCTCGCGCATCCTGGCCCGGCGCCAGCCCGCCGCCAGCGACCTGCGCCTCATCGTCGCCGTGATCAAGACCATCACCGACCTGGAGCGTTGCGGCGATCAGGCCGAGCGCGTCGCCAGCATCGCCATGCGTCTTACCGGCGGCCGCGAGCAGCATCGCAACCATTACGAAGATCTGGTGCACCTGGGCAACCACGTGCGCCAGTTGTTGCACGACGCACTGGACGCCTTCGCCCGTATGGACCCCGAAGCGGCGGTGCAGGTGGCGCGCGATGACATCAACGTCGACAAGGAATACGACGCCCTGACCCGCCAGCTCATCACCTACATGATGGAAGATCCGCGCACCATCACCCGTTCCCTCGACGTGCTGTGGGCCGCCCGCGCCCTGGAGCGCATCGGCGACCACGCACGCAACATCTGCGAATACGTGGTGTACCTGGTGCGCGGCAAGGACGTGCGCCACATTTCACTGGAGCAGATGGAGGAGGAGGCGCGGAAGCGCTGAGGCGGGGCGCCGCAGGCGCCGCTGATTTTTCCCTCCGCCTAGTGGTAGGTTGGGCTGACGCAGGAAGCCCAACATCGTGATGGTGATGGAGGTTAAGGTGCGCTCCGCGCGCCGATTCTGACGGGGGATTCCGTCCCCCTACGCCGGATTACTTTCTTTTGCTCGGCCGAAAAGAAAGTAATCAAAGCGTCGCTCCTGCGCATCCATGCGCCCGCGACATTAGTACTTCCATGTACGTCAAAGGCCGCCCCGATGTCTCGCCGCTATCGCGGTGCCCTGCGTTGCTCGCTCAAAACGGGGTTTCGCCGACAGGACGTCCCTGTCCTGACGGCGAAAGACGCGCCATCCGTGGCGCGTCCCCTGCGGGCCTGTCCGTTTTGAGCTGCGCTACTCGGCGAGACAAAGGGGTTGAAAGTCAAACCCGGCTCGCCTGATGGCATCGCGCGGGTGGCGTGCGCTCCGCGCACGCAGGAACCCCGGAATGTAGAAATGTAGGTTGGGTTAGCCTGACAAGGCGTAACCCAACATGACATCGTCTATTGGGCTTTACGCTACGGAAAATAAATCTGTCACCTTTTTCCTTTGTTACGTGCCGTCGGCCTTCGCATGGTGATTGGATTCGAGGAGGATAAAGCTCAGAAACACAACGCTTGCGCATAGTTGGCTTTGCCTGCGGCATCGCGCGGGTGGTGTGCGCGACGCGCACGCTCAATTTGTCCGCGGTCTATCCCAGGTTGTTCGCAGAATGAATTATCAGGTGTTTTCCAGCAAGCGCGCGAATTCTTCCCGCACCACGCCATAACACTCGCAGCACATCTTTTCCAGGCGTGGTCGGTCCAGTACCTTAACATGTCCCCGGCTGTAGGCGATCAGGCCTTGGTCGCGCAATTCGCCCGCCGCTTCGGTGATGCTCTCGCGACGCACACCCAACATGCGAGATACGGCCTCGTGAGTCAGGCGAAAATCGTCGGACAGCGACTTGTCGTTGATCATCAGCAAGTGCTGACACAACTGCTGGGTCAACGAATGGTGCCTGCCGCACACCACTGTTTGCGCGATCTGCGTCAGTGAGGCCTGCGCGTACAGCAATATGGTGTTGCGCAGTTCATCCGAACGTTTGAGGATTTGCTTCAGCGCAGCGACGGCGATATGCAGGACATGACCGGAAGTCTCCACAGTGGCCCAGTAGGGGATGACCTCTCACCCCAGCACTTGCGCCACGCTGAACATACCCTCATTGCCGATAACCGCCACGCCCGCCGATTCGCCGTTCTCCAGGCGGTAAAACAGTGAGATCGCACTGTCGATGGGAAAAAATGCATGTTCGAGGACCTGACCGGACTCGGCCAGAGTGTCTCCAGCCTTGAGGTGCAGCAGCTGCAAATGGGGGAGTAGGGTTTCGAATTCGTGCTCGTGCAAAACCGCCAATAGACGGTTCTGCTTTGGGTTGTGTCGATGCGGCATCTGTTTCCTCTGGTTGGTTCACGTCACCGCTTCATTGCAATAGCGCGCGATCAGAGCGTCGGCGCTCAGTGGATGGGCGAAAAGATAACCCTGGCCTATATCGCAGCCTGCGCCGCGCAACACTCCCAGTTGCTCGGCGGTCTCAACGCCTTCCGCGACGACGCTGAAACCCAGCGCCTGCGCCATCAGCAAGATGGTCTTGGCGATGGCTTGCGCATCAGAATTGGTCGCAATATCGATGACGAAATGCTGGGCGATTTTCAGCTCATGTATCGGCATGCGCCGCAAGTAGGCCAATGATGAATAACCGGTGCCGAAATCGTCAATGCTGAGCTTTATACCGAGCGATTTCAGTTCCTGCAGCAACTGGTGCGCCTGCTCGGTGTCTTCCGCCAGCGCGCTCTCGGTTAACTCCACCATTACGCGGCTGGCCTCAAGCCGATATTGGCTCAGCAGGCGCAGCATGAGTGCAGGGATGTTGCTGCGGCGAAACTGGTAGGGCGATATGTTGATGGACACACGTGGGATGTCGTGCCCAAGCTCGAGCCACGCCGCCATCTGCCTGCATGCGGTTGTTGCGACCCATTCCCCCAAACGGTCGATGATGCCGGTCTTTTCCGCCAGCGGTATGAACTTGGCGGGAGGGATCAGTCCCTCCGCCGGGTGCCTCCAGCGTGCCAGTGCCTCGACACCGACCAGACGCCCGCTTTCGATGTCCACCTGCGGCTGATACAGCAGGAACAATTCCTCGCGTTCAATGGCGCCGCGTAACTCCGTCTCCAGTTTCAAACGCTCGTCGGCGGCCTGTTTCAGCTCGTTGGTGAAGAAGTGGTGTGAGCGTTTGCCGCCATCCTTCGCCTGATACATGGCACTGTCGGCGTTCTTGAGCAGTGTCTCCGGGTCGAGGCCATCGTCGGGGTACAGGCAGATGCCGATGCTGGCGCCGGGATACACGTTCTGCCGCCCGATGGGGTGCGGGCGCAGCATGGCATCTGCGATTCGGTGCGCAGTCATCTCCGCTTCGGCTACGGTCGCCTCCTCGATCAGCAGTGCGAATTCGTCGCCGCCGAAGCGTGCCACGGTGTCGCCGCCACGCACGCATTCACGCAGGCGCCCGGCGATCTCCTTGAGCAGGTCGTCGCCCGCCGCGTGCCCCATGGAGTCGTTGATTACCTTGAAGTTGTCCAGGTCGATGAACAGCACAGCAAAGGATTCGCCACTACGTTCGGCATGGGCAATGGCCTGACGCAGGCGATCCAGGAACAGGGTACGGTTGGGTAAACTGGTAAGCTCATCGTGTGTGGCGAGGAACTCGACCTTGCGCTGCGACTCCTTGACCACGGAAATGTCACTGAAGATTCCGACATAATTGAGGAGGTTTCCGTCCGGGTCGTTCACCACGTTGATGGTGAGCCATTCCGGATATACCTCGCCGCTCTTGCGCTTGTTCCATATTTCGCCCTGCCACCAGCCGTACGTTTCCAGGTGGGTCCACATGCTCTTGTAAAAAGAGGCATCCTGCTTTCCCGAAGCCAGCAGCGTGGGCAGTTTCCCGATCACTTCTTCGGGCGCATAGCCGGTTACCTGGGTGAATGCGCTGTTGACGGTAAGAATGCGTTGGCGTGCATCGGTAACCACGATGCCTTCACCGGAACGGTCGAACACACGTGCCGCCAGGCGCAACTGATCTTCGGCACGCTTGTGCTCAGTGACGTCTGTGGACTGGGTGCATATGCTGTACACCACTCCGTCGTCGGTCAGCAGCGGGAAACGTATCGAATGCAGAAAGCGCTCACGCCCGGCTGAAAAGATCAAGTGGTCCTCGAATTCCAGCGAGGTACGCAGGCGCATTACATCCAGTTCCTTGGCGCGGAAGTCGTCGGCAATTTTACGCGGCAGCACTTGTGCATCGGTCTTGCCGAGCACGTTGTTCGATTCCAGGCCAAAAAACTTCTCGAACTCGGTGTTGACGAACTCGTATCGACCGGCCAGGTCCTTGAGCGCGATGATGGAAGTGGAGTTGTTCATGATCGCCAGCAGAATCTCGCGATTCTTGCGTACGTCGCGCTCTGCCACCAGGCGTTCCGTGTGATCGAGCAGCACAATAATTGCACCGCGCGTTCCACGCATCTTGGTCTCGTAAGGCGAAATGTGCAGCAGGTAATGGCGCTCGTTGGAAAAGATATGCTTCTCGCTGACGCGGTTGCTGACGATGGCGTCATGCACTTCGGTCGAAAATTCACTCATCCCTACCGGCAGGCGCATACCCTGCAACGGCTGGCGGATGGAGACCGAGGAAAGTGAGAACAATGCGGCCGCCGGGCTGTTGAAGCGCATCAGCTCAAGATGGGAGTTGCACACCATGATGGGAAAGCCGACGCTGTTCTGGATGTTCTCGAGGTCATTGAACAGATCGCTCAATTCACCGGAGCGTACCTGCAATTCCTCATTGACCGTGGTCAGTTCTTCGTTGGTGGATTGCAGCTCCTCATTGGCTGCTTCCAGTTCTTCATTGGAGGATTGCAGTTCCTCGTTGGCCGCTACTACTTCTTCGTTGAGCGCCTGCATTTCCTCGTTGGAGGTCTCTAGTTCCTCAATTACGGTCTGCAGGCGCTCTCGCGTGGAGATGAGTTCCTCTTCCAGTTCGCGCACATTACGGCCTTCCGCAGTGACCGGCACTTCCTCCCCATGTCCTGCCGCCGGTACTGCCTGCGGCATGATCTCGAATGATATCAGGTAGAAAGGATTGACCACCCCGCGATCCAGCGGGTGAATGACCAGGCGCACATCGCGCATTTCTTCGCCAATTTTTATACGGTGCGCACGCCCGATCGCCGACTCCTGCTTGTGCTCGGCCTGATGCTGCAGCAGTTGCAGGTCGGCGCGCAGTTCGCGATGCAGAAGGTTCTGCAGGTTGAAATTGGGCTTGCCGGGCACGATGGCGAGATAGGGGCTGACATCACCGTGCATGTGCAGGATATCGAACGTGCCGTTAATCAGCACGGTGGCCGGAACATAGCGGCGTACCGCTTCGTCCAGCAGGCGCGATTCGGAATCGGCGATGATCTTGGGGATGTTGCGCTCCGCCGAGTCGGGCAGGCGGAAGGCGGACACGCTGAGTCTGGACTCTCCCGGGCCACGCCGGTAGATGCGCGATGCCTTGTCCAGCACATCGAATAGCGCCTCCTGCTGGAAGATGCCTTCCGACTTGCCGAGGAACAGCAGGCCATTGGGATTGAGGCTGTAGTGGAACGTGGACAGCACCTTGGCCTGTAGTTCGTTCTGCAGATAGATGAGCACGTTACGGCAGCTCACCAGGTCGAGGCGCAGGAAGGGCGGGTCCTGCACCAGGTTCTGTCGCGCCACCACCACCATGTCGCGCAAGGTGCGCGATACTTCGAGGTGGTTCCCCACCTTCTGGAAATAGCGGATCGCCAGTCCCGGCTCGAGATCGACCAGCGCACTCTCGGGATAGGAACCCTTGCGCGCAACCGCCAGCGCATTGAGGTCGATGTCGGTGGCGAAGATCTGGATGCGGAACTGATTGACGTTCGGCCCCAGCATCTCCGCCAGGATGATCGCCAGCGTGTAGGCTTCCTCGCCGGTGGCGCAGGCGGGTACCCAGATGCGAATCTCGTCACCGGGCCGCTTGGTCTGGATGATGCCTTGCAGCAAGGCGCGCAAGGCGGCGAACGAGGCCGGATCACGGAAGAAGGCGGTGACCGAGATCAGGATATCCTTGCCCAGATGCTCCAGCTCTTCCGGGTTGGCATCCACCAGTGCCAGGTAATCATCGAGGCTGCCGACGTGAGTGGCTGCCATACGCCGTTCTATGCGCCGCCACAGCGTACCTTCCTTGTATCCAGAAAAATCGATGCGCGTTTGCTGCTTGACCTTGATCAGCAGTTTCTTCAGCGTGGTTGCGCCGACCGGCGGTGTATTGGCGACGGTCACTGAGCCGTGCGAACGCGCGATGACGGCGATTTCCTTGGCGATTCCTTCCGGCGACAATACCCAGTCCACGCAGCCGGTATCGATGGCAGATTGCGGCATGCCTACATATTTGGCGGTCTGCGGATCCTGGGCGAAGGTATAACCGCCCGCCGCCTTGATGTCGCGTAGCCCGGCGGAACCGTCACTCCCCGTACCCGAGAGGATGACGCCGATGGCATCCTCGGTCTTTTCTTCCGCCAGCGAGGTAAGGAACATGCTTACCGAGGGGCGAGGAGTCGCTTCGCGGGGTCCCTCAATAAGCTCGAAACAGCCGTCTTTCAGTCTGACGTTGTTGCTGGCGGGGGCGACATAGATGGTGTCCGGCTCCGGCTGCACGCCGTTCTCCACCTCCTGCACGGCCATCGCAGTCTCGCGGCCGAGCAGTTGCGCCATCATGCTGCGGTGGGTGGGGGAAAGATGCTGGAGAACGACGTAGGAAATGCCGAGGTCGGTAGGCAGGGCCGCGATCAATGCCGAGAGTGCCTCAAGACCGCCTGCGGAGGCGCCGATGCCGACCATGTACGGGCGCAACGCCCGCAACGTCTTATCCGTCGTTTCGACCGGAATGGATGGCTTCTTTTTTTCCGCAGGTGCTTCGGGCTTATCTGATTTTTTCTTTCCAGCGGGACGGGTCATGGCATGCTACTTAATAGGTTTTGGATCGCCTGAAAGGCTCGCCTGCTTGCTCCAAGGGTAACAAAACCATCCAAAGTCGGTCTGTACGATAGCACACACAAGCGTGAAACCACGCAGTAACCAAGTTCTGCACGCGGCTACTACGCAGGTATTGATAGTCGCGTCAGTATTGGGGACCGCAGGTTTGCGCGACGACTCGCTACTTCATGTCTGGAATCCGCTGCTTACCTCTCGGCAATCCTAACCCCATCCCCGACCGTCTCATCCGGATGGATGATGACGCTCTCGCCTTCCTTCAGTCCGTCCAGGATCTGCACCGCCAGCCCGCTGCGTTGGCCGGGCTTTACATCGCGCAGGCGGGCACGGCCGTCTTCCGCGACGAATACGGCCCAGCCGTCGTTGCGGCGGAACAGGGCGCTGGCGGGGACCTGCAATACTGAATCGCCTTCCCACAGGATGAAGCGGGCGTCGACGCGGTAGCCGTCGCCGAGGGTTTGCCATTGCTGTGGCGGGGCGGCGATGTCAGCGATGACGAGGACGCGTTGTTCCTCGACGCCGAGGGCGGAGATCTTGGTGAAGCCTACCGGTTCGATGAGGCGCACGCGGCCTTCCAGCGGCGTGCCGCCCCAGCGCTCGAACAGGACGCGCATGCCGGGCTGGATGCGCACGGCGTTGGAGGACAGGGCTTCGATGGCGACTTCCAGCCGCTGGGGGTCGCCCACTTCGACGAGGGGCTGGCCGGCGTTCACCACGCCCTCGCTTTGCTGGTAGAGCTTCAATACACGGCCGTCCACCGGCGTGGTGACGGCGATGCGCGCGCCCGAGCTGGTGTCGCCGCCGGCGTATTGCAGGGCGGTGCGTGCCGCGTCGAGTTCATGGCGGCTGACCTCCACCGCGAAGCGGGCCGAGCGTTGCATCGCGGCGCTGGCGGCGGCCTGGGCGCGGACACGTTCCAGGTCGTTGGGTGACACCAGTTGTTGCCTGCTCAGTTCCTGCAGGCGCCTGTATTCGGCCTCGGCCTGGGTCGCTTCGGCGGCGGTGGCGTCGGCCTGCTCGCCGGCGGCCTGCAAGGCTGCCTGGGCGGCGGCGACGCGGGCTTTTGCCGCGGCCTGGCTGCGCGCATCCAGTGCTGCCGGGCGCAGCGGCTCCAGTTGCACGATAGTCTCGCCGTGCCGGACGCTGTCGCCCACGCGCTGGGTGATGCGCGGCGTGTAGCCGGCCACCGGCGCGGAGATGACGTAGCGGTCGATGACGCGGGTCTTGCCTTCCTCCTGCACCGTCACCTGAAGCGGGCCGGTGTGGACTGCGGCCAGATCCACTCCGCGCGGCGGCTGGCGGAAGCCGAGGGCAATCAGCACGAGGATGCCGAGGGCGATGAGGCCGAGAGAGAGGTTTCTGCGCCAGTGCATGTTCATTCCTTGTGGTTGATCATTCCCGGTTCCATTGTAGGAGCCGGGGCCTTGCGGCGAATGGTGCCGGCAAAAATCAGTTCCGTAGGGTGCGCATTGCGCACCGTGCCGATGCCCGGCTTGGGTTTGGTGCGCGGTGCGCACCCTACATCCTGCAAGCCCTGTGTCGTGCCCATTGTAGGAGCCTGGTCCTCTCGGCGAACAGTGTCGGGTCAAGCGCCGGTTCGCCCACGGAGTGGGCTCCTACTCCTTGGTCTTCAACACCGCTATCAAATCCAGTTTATCCAGCTTGCGCCTCACCAGCAGTGCCGAGATTGCGGTGGCGGCCACCACCACGGCGGCGGAGAAGGCGTAGGTTTCCGTGTCGATGATCAGCGGCACGCGGTACAGCTCGTTCTGCAGCGTGCTGGCAATATAGCCGCACAGCGCATAGCCGAGCCAGAGGCCGAGGGGCAGGGCGGTGACGGTGAGCAGGGCCAGTTCGCCGAGCAGGATGTAGGAGATCTCACCGCGGGTGAAGCCGAGGACGCGCAGGCTGGCCAGTTCGCGGCTGCGTTCGGTGAGGATGATGCGCGCGCTGTTGTACACCACGCCCACGGCGATGATGCAGGAGAACACCGTGGAGATGAAGGCGATGTACAGCATGGTCTCCTCCATGATGCGGTTGAAGTTGTGCATGTCCTGGGTCCGTTCCACGACGCTGGCCACGCGCGGCGTGCCCTTGAAGCGGCGGTGCAGATCGGCGTAGGCGTTTTCATCCACCGCGAGCCAGACGCCGGAGATGGCGTGTCCCTCGTTGAGCATCTGGTTCAGCGCGGCGATGTCCATGTAGGCGAACATGCCCAGGTATTCCTTCACCAGTCCCGCCACCGGCACCCGGTAGGTGCGCCGGTTTCCTTCGAGCACCTCGACGGTAAGCATGTCGCCGGGCCGCACGTCGAGCAGGTGGCCGAGGTAGTCGGTGAGCAGCAGGCCGTCGGTCGGGATGGGCAGGGGGCGCAGATCGACATCGAGCAGGCGCTTGACCTGGTTGCCGGTCTCGACGCCGCGGATGGAGGTGCGGTGGCTGCGGTGTTCGTTGCGCAGCCGTACCGGCACGTTGCGAAACACCTCGCCGTGGGCGATGCCGGGCAGGCTCTCCAGTTCGTACAGCGCGCGATGGGAACTGGGTTCGGTGAAGCTCAGCGACATGTCCTCGCGCGAGGCCACGTTGTACTGGATGTCCATCATGTAGCCCACGGTGTCGCCCTGGAACAGCCCGGTGGTGGTGATGGCGCCGGCCAGGGCTATGCCGAGCACGGTGAGCGCCGACTTGAACGGACGGTGGCCGATGTGGCGGAAGATCATGCGCGTGGGCTGTGCCAGGGCGTGCTTGAAGCCGATGCGCTCGAACAGCGGCCGGGCGCAGGCGCGCGGCGGCGCGCACCGCCAGCAGGGTGCCGAGGGTGGCTGCGGCAGCGGTGAACAGGGTGGCGTACACCACCAGCGCCGGGCGCAGCACGAACATCAGGTAGGGCAGCCGGTAGAAACCGAGATAAATGCCGCTGAGGCCGCGCCCCAGCCAGATGCCGGCGGCGAGGCCGACGATGACGGCGAGGGCAACCACCATCATGACCAGCTTGATGTAGTGCAGGGCGATGGCGGCGTTGCTGTAGCCGAAGGCCTTGAGCACGGCCACCTGCTCGCGTTGGGTGGTGACCAGGCGGTTGACGACGATGTTGAGCAGAAAGGCGGCGACGCCGAGAAAGATCACCGGGAAGATGCGCGTGATGGTTCCCAGCTGCTTGAATTCCTCGCTGAGGAATTTGTGCGACAGCTGATCGGCGCGGGCGTAGGCGCCGAGGCCGCCGTAGGGCGCCAGCACGTCATCCACGTGGTCGATCACTTGCTCCACGCTGCGGCTGCCGTCGAGGCGGATGGCCACGCTGTTGAAGGCGCCCTTCATTTCGTAGGCGTAGCCCAGCGGCGTGCGCGCCATCCACATCACCGCATAGCGCAGCTCGTCGGGGAAGAAGGCGCCGGGGCGCAGCTGGTAGATATGCTCCGGTGACATGGCCGTGCCGACGATGGTGAGCACGCGGCGTTTGCCCTTGATGATCACCGGCAGCGCGTCGCCGGGGCGCAGGCCGTGGGCTGTGGCAAAGGAATGGTCGATGACCACTTCGTCGTCGCGCCCGCTTTCCACCAGGCGGCCCTGGCGCAGGTACAGATCGTTGAGCAGGGCCGGGCCGTGATCCGGCAGCGAGGTGATCAGGGCGGTGATGGTTTCGGGGAAGTCCGGCATGTCTACCGAGCCCCAGGCGGTCACCCGCGTATCCGCCACCATGACGCCGGGAATCTCCTCCAGCCGCGGACTGACCGCCTGCGGCGCGCGCTTCAGCGAGACGAAGGCATCGGCGAAGCGGTAATCGCGGTAGTAGTCGCCGCGGCTTTGCTGCAGGGAGTCCAGGGTGCTGCCGAACATGATGTAGGTGGCCACGCCGCAGGCCATCACCAGCATGATGGCGAACATCTGCGCGCGCAGTTGCCACAGGTCACGCCACAGCTTGCGGTCGAGGGCGGTCATGGGCGCTTACCAGTGCAGCTCCTTCGGGTCCATCTTCTGCGCGTTACGCTCGACGCTGGCGACACGGCCGTCGCTGATGTGGATGACCCGATCGGCGATGGCGGCGATGTCGCTGTTGTGGGTGATCACCACGGTGGTGGTGCCCAGTTCCTTGTTGATGCGGCTGATGGCTTCCAGCACCACGATGCCGGTGGTGACGTCCAGCGCGCCGGTGGGTTCGTCGCACAGCAGCACCGCCGGGTTCTTGGCGATGGCGCGGGCGATGGCCACGCGTTGTTGCTCGCCGCCGGAGAGCTGGGCGGGGAAGTGATCCAGCCGGTCGCCCAGGCCCACCAGGCGCAAGGCCTCGTCCGGGGCCATGGGGCGTTCGGCGATCTCCGTCACCAGCGCCACGTTTTCCTGCGCGGTGAGCGAGGGAATCAGGTTGTAGAACTGGAACACGAAGCCGACGTGCTCGCGCCGGTAGCGGGTGAGGGCGGTGTCGTTGTAGACGGAAAGGTCGTGATCCTCGTAGCGCACCGTGCCGGCGGTGGGAACGTCGAGGCCGCCGAGAATGTTGAGCAGGGTGGACTTGCCGCTGCCGGAAGGGCCGAGCATCACCACGAACTCGCCCGGCCACAGCTCCAGATCGACCCCGCGCAGTGCCTGTACCTGCACTTCGCCCATCTGGTAGACCTTGGTCAGGCCGCGCGCCTCGAATACGGCGCGGGGGGATTCGTTCGATGATTCCATGCCGTGATCGCTCCTTCGAATCTCAAGGCTCAACTCTCGCCAAGACGCCAAGCGCGCCAAGGAAACAATGTGCTACATGCGGCAGGGATTTCGGTGGGAGCCCGATTCTTTGTCATGGAAGGCATCATCCGGTGATGGTGCCTGTCGTGGCACCGCTATCGCCCGGCACAGCGGGCTCCCACAGGTGAACACTACAGTTCTCAGCCTCTTGGCGTTCTTTGCGCCTTGGCGAGAGCAAATGCAGTGTTCAGTTCACTTCCGGTCACGCCACTCTGCCGCCTTGGCGGGATCGGCTGCCAGGCCGAACATGCCTTCCTCATAGGCCCGCGCCAGCGCCTCGCGCGCCTGGCTGCTGCCCTTGGCCGCCGCCTGTTCCCACGTCGCGATCGCCTTCGCCACGTCTTTCCGGGTGCCCATGCCGTAGGCATACATCACGCCCAGGGTGTACATCGCCGGCACATGCTCCTGCGCCGCCGCATGCTCGAACAGCGGTACCGCCTGCCGGTCGCTGCGGAATACCCCTTCGCCCCGCGCATACATCAGGCCCAGGTTGTACATGGCGTCGGCCTGGCCCTGGTTGGCCGCCTGGGTATACCACTCGTGGGCCTGGCGCAGATCGCGCTCCACGCCCCAGCCCTTGTGATGCAGCAGTCCCAGGTTGAACTGCGCGTCGGCATTGCCCTCCTGCGCCAGCGGCTGCCACAGCTGGCGCGCCCTGGCATAGTCCTTGGCCTTGAACGCGGCGAAGCCGTCTTCCAGCGGCCCGGCCAGGACGGCGGCGGAGAACAGGGCGAGGGTGGACAGCATGAGTGCGATGCGTTTCATGAGGTCTATTTCACCATGTCCCGGGGCGGATGGGAAACGGCCACGGGCAATAGCCTTGTAGATACTGTTATCCAGGTCAAGCACACGCGAGCCCATGAAGTGCCGGATTGAATGGCATTCCTGACTTGAGTACGCCGTAGGCGACGTGGACAAGC
>PGZL01000011.1 GCA_002840095.1 Gammaproteobacteria bacterium HGW-Gammaproteobacteria-1
CACCAGGGGCTCGCCGCCGGTGAGGCGCAGGCGCTGCACGCCCATCTCGGCGAAGGCGGCGACGACGCGTTCGATTTCGTCGAAGCTCAGCCAGTGCTCAGGCACTTCGAAACCGGTGAACCCCTGCGGCAGGCAGTAGAAGCAGCGCAGGTCACAGCGGTCGGTGACCGACAGGCGCAGGTAGGTGATGTTTCTGCCGAAGGGATCGGTGAGCGTGTTCATCATGGGAACAGTGTTTAGCCTGTAGCGCGTAGCGATGCAAGCCTTGCGAGGCTGTGCGCGTGAAATATTCCATCTACCACCCTGTACCTCTGAAGGAGTACCACCACAGAGGGCATGGATGTCTCTTATGCCCGTATGCATTGGAAATATGGGCGTTTTTTCCGGTTTAAAGCGGTTTTTGCACGTTTGCATCGCGGTGCCTGCTTCCCCTCGCTTGACCTACATCAAGGCCGCTGCATGGGTCAAAGCCATAGCGTTTGTACGCATATAGCGACAAAGCGTTTTACCTGGGGTGCGGCATGATGGAGACAGCGATCACTCGGACGCAATTCCTCCGCGGCGACATACGCGGTGAGCGGCGTGCAGTGCGTCCGCCCTGGGCGCTGGAAGAGTGGCTGTTCGTCGATCGCTGCGACCGCTGCAGCAAGTGCATGAGTGCCTGTCCCCAGGGTTTGCTCATCGCCGGACGCGGCGGATTCCCCAAGGTCAATTTTCAGCACGGCGAGTGTACCTTCTGCGGCGCCTGCCTGGAACAATGCTCGCGCGGTGCCCTGCGTGCTTACGAGCATGAGGCGCCCTGGCAGTTGCAGGCCGTCATCGGCGACAACTGCCTCGCCCACCACGGTGTGGTGTGCCGCACCTGCGGCGAACAGTGCGAGACGCGCGCCATCCAGTTCCGCCCCACCATCGGCCGCGTGCCCCAACCCGAAATGAACACGGCGCTGTGCAATGGCTGCGGCGCCTGCGTCCGCCCTTGTCCGGCGGCGGCCGTGACCATGCATTACCACTCCCATCCCGTCGAGGTATCAGCATGAATGAGTCCGTGAACCAGGGATCGTCCGCCATCTCCATCGCAGGTGTGCTGGTGCATACGCGCCCCGAGCGCATCGACGCGGTGCGGACGCAGTTGACGCAGTTGCCGGGCGTCGAGATTCACGCCGTCACCCCGGAAGGCAAGCTGGTGGTGACGGTGGAGGAAGACGATGAACGCATGACCGGTGAAACGGTGATGCACATGTACGACATCGACGGCGTGCTGTCCGCCGCCATGATTTACCACCATTTCGAGAATGACGCTGCCGAACAGGAGGCCTCGCTATGAAACTGACCAGGCGTGATTTCATCAAGAACAATGCCATCGCAGCCACGGCTGCTGCTGCGGGTGTCACCCTGCCCGGCATCAAGTCGGCGCTGGCCTCGACGCAAACCAAGATCCGCTGGGACAAGGCGGCCTGCCGCTTCTGCGGTACCGGCTGCTCGGTACTGATCGGAACCAAGGACGGCCGCGTGGTGGCGACCCAGGGCGATCCGGATGCTCCGGTCAA
This sequence comes from Gammaproteobacteria bacterium HGW-Gammaproteobacteria-1, assembly GCA_002840095.1. Classification (GTDB taxonomy): domain Bacteria; phylum Pseudomonadota; class Gammaproteobacteria; order Thiohalomonadales; family Thiohalomonadaceae; genus Sulfurivermis. The sequence goes on from PGZL01000011.1 coordinate 1,548, forward strand.
CCGCGGCCTCAACTGCATCAAGGGCTATTTCCTGTCCAAGATCATGTACGGCAAGGATCGTCTGACCACACCGCTGCTGCGCATGACCAACGGCAAGTACGACAAGGAAGGCGAGTTCACGCCCATCAGCTGGGATCAGGCCTTCGAAATCATGGCCGAAAAGTGGAAGACCTCGCTGAAGAAGGACATGGCGGCCAATGCCGGCAAGCCGGCGAACCAGCTGACCTCCAGCATCTCCATGTTCGGTTCCGGCCAGTGGACGGTGTGGGAAGGCTATGCCGCGGCCAAGCTGTACAAGGCCGGCTTCCGTTCCAACAACATCGACCCCAATGCCCGTCACTGCATGGCCTCCGCCGTGGCCGGCTTCATCCGCACCTTCGGCGCCGACGAGCCCATGGGCTGCTATGACGACCTCGAACACGCCGACGCCTTTGTGCTGTGGGGCTCGAACATGGCGGAGATGCATCCGATCCTGTGGTCGCGCCTCACCGATCGCCGCCTCACCGCCAATCACGTCAAGGTCGCCGTGCTGTCCACCTTCGAACATCGCAGCTTTGAACTGGCCGACATCCCCATGGTGTTCGCGCCGCAGACCGATCTGGCCATCCTCAACTTCATCGCCAACTACATCATCCAGAAGGGCGCGGTGAACAAGGACTTCGTCGCCAAGTACGTCAACTTCAAGAAGGGTGAGGGCGACATCGGCTATGGCCTGCGCCCGACCCATGCGCTGGAGCAGAAGGCCACCAGCAACGGCTATCCCGGTGCCGACGGCAAGCCCAAGGGCAACGCGGGCAAGATGGATCCGAGCAGCTTCGACGAGTACAAGGCCTTTGTTGCCGAATACACGGTGGAGAAGGTTTCCAAGCTGTCCGGCGTGTCGAAGGAACACCTGATCGAACTGGCCGAGCTGTATGCCGATCCGAAGCGCAAGGTGGTGTCCTACTGGACCATGGGTTTCAACCAGCATACCCGCGGCACCTGGGCCAACAACCTCGTCTACAACATTCATCTGCTCACCGGCAAGATCTCCGAGCCGGGCAACGGCCCGTTCTCCCTCACCGGCCAGCCTTCCGCCTGCGGCACCGCGCGTGAGGTCGGCACCTTTGCCCACCGCCTGCCGGCAGACCTGGTGGTGGCCAATGCCGATCACCGCGCCTTCTCCGAGAAAGTGTGGAAGCTGCCGGAAGGCACGCTCAACGGCAAGGTCGGTGCCCATGCGGTGTTGATGGCGCGTCTGCTCAAGGACGGCAAGATCAATTGCTACTGGCAGATGTGCAACAACAACATGCAGGCCGGTCCGAACATCAACGAGGAGCTGTATCCCGGCTGGCGCAATCCCGCCAACTTCATCGTGGTGTCCGATCCCTATCCCACAGTCTCTGCCATGGCGGCGGACCTGATCCTTCCGACCTCGATGTGGGTGGAGAAGGAAGGCGCCTACGGCAACGCCGAGCGTCGCACCCAGTTCTGGCGCCAGCAGGTGAAGGGGCCGGGCGAGTCGCGTTCCGACCTGTGGCAGGTGATGGAGTTCGCCAAGCGCTTCAAAGTGGAAGAGGTGTGGCCGGCGGAACTGATCGCCAAGAAGCCGGAGTACAAGGGCAAGACCCTGTACGAAGTCCTGTTCACCAACGGTTTCATCAACCAGTTCCCCAAGCAGAAGGTGACCGATTCCCAGGGCAACGTCTACGACAACGATGAGATGGAGCACTTCGGCTACTACGTGCACAAGGGCCTGTACGAGGAGTACCGCATCTTCTCGCTGGAGGGTCCGAAGAAGGGCCACGAGCTGGCGGAGTTCGATCACTACCACAAGGTGCGCGGCCTGCGCTGGCCGGTGGTGGACGGCAAGGAAACCCTGTGGCGCTACCGCGAGGGCTACGATCCGCACGTTCCCGCCGGCGCCGGCTGGCAGTTCTACGGCCAGAAGGACGGCAAGGCCAACATCATCGCGCTGCCCTATCAGCCGGCGGCGGAAGAGCCGGACAAGGACTACGACCTGTGGCTGTGCACCGGCCGCGTGCTGGAGCACTGGCATTCCGGCTCGATGACGCGCCGCGTGCCGGAGCTGTATCGCGCCTTCCCCGACGCCCTGGTGTTCATGCATCCCGAGGATGCCCAGGCGCGCGGCCTCAAGCGCGGCATGATGGCCAAGCTGGTCACCCGCCGCGGCGAAGTGGTCGCCCAGGTGGAGACGCGCGGCCGCAACCGTCCGCCGAAGGGACTGATCTTCATTCCGTTCTTCGACGCGGGTCGCCTGGTCAACAAGCTCACCCTCGACGCCACCTGTCCGATCTCCAAGGAGACGGACTTCAAGAAGTGCGCGGTCAAGGTGGAGCGGGCGTAACCAGGGCGCAGGCAGGCGATGAGCGACAGCAACGACAGCATGGGCGTCAGCCGGCGGCGGTTTCTTGGCGATATGGCCAAGACCGCCTGCGGCGTGGCCCTGCTCGGCCTCGGCGTGGGCCTGTACTCGCGCCAGGCCGCGTCGCTGCCCGCCACCGCATTGCGGCCGCCGGGCGCGCTGGCAGAAGAGGACTTTCTCGGTGCCTGTGTGCGTTGTGGCCTGTGCGTGCGTGACTGTCCGTTCGACACCCTGCGCCTGTCGCAATTGGGCGAGGAGGTGGCCAACGGCACGCCGTATTTCGTCGCCCGCGAGGTGCCGTGCGAGATGTGTCCGGACATTCCCTGCATCAAGGCCTGTCCCACCGGTGCGCTCGATCACGGCCTGACCGAGATCGACGACTCGCGCATGGGCCTGGCGGTGGTGGTGGATCAGGAGAGCTGCATCGCCTTCCAGGGCCTGCGGTGCGAGGTCTGCTACAACATCTGCCCGATCCGCAACGAGGCCATCACGCTGGAGCTGCAGCACAACACCCGTTCCGGCAAGCATGCGCTGTTCATCCCGGTGGTGCACTCCGAGGCCTGCACCGGCTGCGGCAAGTGCGAGAAGGCCTGCATCCTGGAGGAGGCGGCGATCAAGGTGCTGCCGCTGCACCTGGCCAAGGGCATGCTGGGCAAGCATTACCGGCTGGGCTGGAAGGAAAAGGAGAAGGCCGGCGGCAGCCTGGTGACGCCGGACCAGCAGCATGAGTACAACCTGCCGGAAGGCATGCGTTACGACTACGAAGGCCGCGGCCTGATCGTGGATGAAGCGGCGACGCCGACGCCGTTCGGCGACAACCCGCTGGACACGCTCAAGCGCGGCAGGGAGGGCTTGTGATGCAGCCCGGTCAACGTCCAGGCAGTGAGGCAATCGCCGGCAAGGGCTGGTGGGCGGCCCATCGCTGGCTGTTGCTGCGCCGCGCCGCGCAGCTGTCGATCCTGGCGCTGTTCCTCGCCGGGCCGTGGTTCGGCCTGTGGATCGTCAAGGGCACCATCGCCTCCAGCCTGACCCTGGACGTGTTGCCGCTCACCGATCCCTATCTGCTGTTGCAGATGGTGCTGACCGGGCACAGTCCGGAGCAGGCCGCACTGATCGGCGCACTGATCGTGCTGGTGTTCTATCTGCTGGTCGGCGGCCGCGTCTACTGCTCCTGGGTCTGCCCGGTGAATCTGGTGACCGATGCCGCGGCCTGGCTGCACCAGCGCCTGGGCATCAGGCACACCGCCCAGTTCCGGCGCAACACGCGCTACTGGATTCTGGGACTGACGCTGCTGCTGGCGCTGGTCTCCGGGACTTTGCTGTGGGAACTGGTCAACCCGGTGTCCATTGTTTACCGCAGCCTGATCTTCGGCGTGGGCTTCGCCTGGCTGCTGGTGCTGGCGATCTTCCTGTTCGACCTGTTCGTCAGCCGCCGCGGATGGTGCAGTCATCTGTGCCCGGTCGGCGCGTTCTACAGCCTGTTGGGACATTTAAGTGTGTTGCGCGTATCCGCCGCTGCGCGCGAACGCTGCAACGATTGCATGGACTGCTACGCGGTTTGCCCGGAACCGCAGGTGATACGCCCGGCCCTGAAAGGGGCGGAGCAGAATACAGGACCGGTCATCATGTCGGGCAACTGCACCAATTGCGGCCGTTGCATCGACGTGTGCAGCAAGGATGTGTTTCACGTCAGTACCAGATTCAACAATTCGACAACCAGCCAGTTTGCGCATAAGACGGAGGTAACGCCATGAAAAGGTCGATGGTGTTGGGAGGAGTGCTGTTGCTTGGTGTTTTCGGCAGTACGTCGCTGATGGCGGCGGACAAGGTCGTTTCGCTGCGCGGCGATCAGGACATATCAGAAGCATCACAGTCAGCCGAGCTGAAGCACTGGCAGGACCGTGATCCCATTCCGCGCGATTACGTGCAGCAGCCGCCCTTGATTCCGCACACCAACGAGGGCTACGTCATCAACCTGAAATTCAACAAATGCCTGACCTGCCACAGTTGGGCCAATTACAAGCAGGCCAAGGCGACCAAGATCAGCCAGACTCACTTCAGCGATCGGGAAGGCAACGATCTGGCCAATGTGTCGGCGCGGCGCTACTTCTGTACCCAGTGCCATGTGCCGCAGGCGGAGGCCAAGCCGCTGGTGGAAAACACGTTTGCGCCGCTGCCTGCCGTCAGTGGCAGGTAATCGCGCAGCGCCGGTTCGCTCGGGACCGTCGCAGGGTTGCGGCGGCCGTCGATGAGCACGAATTTGAGAGCGAGATACAGCCATGTCCAATGAAGACAAAAAAAGCTGGTGGGCCATGCTGAAACGGCCCAGTGCGCGGTACTCCATGGGCACCCTGCTGGTGGTGGGCATCGCCTCCGGCATCATCCTGTGGGGCGGCTTCAACACCGCCATGGAGGCCACCAACAACGAACAGTTCTGCATCTCATGCCATGAGATGAAGGAAAATGTCTACATGGAGTACCAGAACACCATCCACTACAACAACCGTACCGGCGTGCGGGCGACCTGTCCCGACTGCCACGTACCGATGGAGTGGACGCACAAGATTGTGCGCAAGATCCAGGCGAGCAACGAACTGCTGCACAAGGCCTTGGGCACCATCGACACGCCGGAGAAGTTCGAGGCCAAGCGGCTGGAGCTGGCGCGCCATGTCTGGGCCTCCATGAAGAAGACGGACTCGCGTGAGTGCCGCAACTGCCATGACTACGAGTCGATGGATTACACCAAGCAGGGCCGGCGCGGCCGCGCGCAGCATGTGGAAGGTTTCGATCAGGGCAAGACCTGTATCGATTGCCACAAGGGCATCGCCCATTCGCTGCCGGCCATGTACGAGGAAGACCCGTCCGCTGCGCTGGGTGGACCGAAGTAACCGGGGAGCAGTCCCGGCGCGACCGTCACGCGCCGGCTGGGAGTCGCAAGGGGCGCCGCAAGGCGCCCCTTTTTTTCATTCGAACTATTTCTGCTCTGAAAGTGATGGGTTTCACCTTGTTCCGCCCGCCCTGCGCGGGTTCCGGCACGGCGGGCGGTGGGACGACGGGAATGCGCTAAGCGGGAACGCGGGCCTCCGCTTCCTGTGCCTCGGGTTTTAGGGGATGCAGCGGCAGCACGATGCGGAAGGTGCTGCCCTTGCCCACCGCGCTGGTCACCTCGATGCGCCCGCCGTGCTTGGTGACGATGCCGTAGGCGATGGACAGCCCCAGGCCGGTGCCGTGGCCGACGGGCTTGGTGGTGAAAAAGGGATCGAAAATGCGGCCCAGGTGTTCCGGCGCTATGCCGTGCCCGGTGTCGCTGATTTCGATGCTGACGCCGTCGGCCACCGCCTGCGTGCGCACCGTGATGGTGCCCTGCTGATCTATGGCATGGGCGGCATTGACCAGCAGGTTGACGAACACCTGATTGAGTTGCTGCGGCAGGCACTCGATCAAGGGGAGGGGGTGGAGGTCACGCACCACCACGGCCTTGTACTTGAGTTCGTTGTGCACGATGTTGAGCGTCGACTCCAGCCCGCTGTTGAGATCGGCCGGCTTCCATTCGGCCTGATCCACATGGGAGAAGTCCTTCAGATCCTGCACGATGTGCTTGACGCGCTCGACGCCGTCCTCCGACTCCAGCAGCAGCTTGCCGATGTCGTCGCGCAGGAAGGCGTAATCCACTTTCTGTTTCAATCCGGTGATCTCGTCCGTGTCCCTGCCCAGCTGATCATAGGCATCAACGACCTGCAGCAGCGATTCCACGTAGTCGTGCAGGGTATGGAGATTGGACGTGACGAAGCCGATGGGATTGTTGATCTCGTGCGCAACGCCGGCGGCGAGCTGGCCGACGGAGGCCATCTTCTCCGATTGCAGCAACTGGGCCTGCGTATCGGAAAGTTTGCGGTTGAGTTGCAGTTGCTCCTCCTTTTCCCGTTGCAGCCGCGTATTGGCCTCGGTGAGCTGGGCGGTTCTTAGCGCCACCTCCTTCTCCAGCTGGGCCCGGGAGTCGAGCAGCACCTGTTCGGCAGCCTTGCGCTCGGTGATGTCCAGGCCCGACCCGATAAGGCCGGAGTAGCGGCGGCCCTGGGCCGGGCGCAGCACCGTGCTTTCCAGGAACCAGCGATAGCTGCCGTCGTCCCGGCGCACGCGGAATTCGTGCGTGAACGCGGCATGGTCACGGCCCGCGACCTTCAGCGCGGCGAGATAATCCGCCCGATCGTCGGGATGGATGCATTCCTGCCAGCGGTCGCTGGCCAGTTCCTGCGGCGTGAGGCCGGTGAGCCGCTGCCAGGCGCTGTTGAAAAAGACCCGCCTGCCTGCGTCGTCGCCGATCCAGATGAGCAGCGGTACGCTGTCGGCCAGGGAACGAAAGCGCAGTTCACTTTCGTGCAGGGCGCCGAGCAGGTTGCGCTGAATGTCGTCGGGAGCCGCCGGCGGTTCGTTTGCGGCCGGCAGGTCCGGGGGAGTATCGCCCGGCTGGCTGCGTTCCAGCACCAGTCGTCCCATATCCTTGTCCGAACCCATGATGTGCTCGACCAGCCAGGTCACCAGATAATCAAGCACGGCGGCGTTGAGGTTGGTGGAGTCGAGGGGGGCGTTGTCGGCGAGGGGGCGTATCTTGCGCGTGAAATCGTCATGCTGCGTCTTGTGCAGCGCATAGTGCTGCGCCAGCGCCGGGCCGGCGGCACGCATGATCTCCTCTTCGGTGGTGAAGTGATAGTAGGTGTAGTCGTAGAGGCCGCGCAGGATGGCGCGCAGGGATTGTTCATCGCTGCCGGTGGAGACGGCATCGTCCAGCTGGTTGACCATCTCCACAAGCCGGCGGTGTTGGTAGTCGACGCTGGCGAGTCCAACGCTCAGGCTGTCGTTCCAGGCGAATATGGCCATGGTGTTACCGAAATCAATATCGTCGCTAAAAGATAGCAGATCGATACCCGAATGGGGCGGTCCTTGAATTTTGGGTAGAACGGCCTTTACTAAGGACGGTGCCGTTGCATCAGCGCACATGCCAGTGCGCAATCTCGACGTAGGTAAATGAATTACACGTGGCCGGACCTCCACTCCCGGTCCGCCACCCCTTTAGGGAGACGCTGAAGATGAACGAGCAATTCATGCAGCACGGGGCGTTCAGCTGGTGCGAACTGATGACCACGGACGTCGCCGCGGCCAAGGCCTTTTACAGTGGCCTGTTCGGCTGGGAAACCGAAGACATGTCGATGCCGGGCATGACCTATACCGTGGTCAAGGTCGGCGGCAACGATATGGGTGTCGGCGGCATCATGGCCACGCCCCCGGAAGCCCAGGGCATGCCGCCGATGTGGGGCGCCTACGTCACCGTCGACGATGTCGATGCGACGGCGAAAACGGCGGAGAAGCTGGGCGGGAAAGTGCTGGTGCCGCCGCGGGACATACCCAAGGTCGGCCGCTTCTGCGTGATCCAGGATCCGCAGGGCGCCGTCATCAGCGCCATTACCTATATAAAGATGTGACTGGGTGGCGTCGATGGGCTATGCCTTGCCCTGCCGATCCTAAAAGGGAAGTCGGTGGCGTTTGCTGACGTGACTGCCGTAAGAACAGGATGGGTGGAACGCAGCCTGTTCGCCCCATCGACGCTCCCTACTGTTCGAGCTGGAATCCCTTCTCCCGAAACAGGCGCAGGGCTGCGTCGACGACGGCGGGATCAAATTGAGTGACGCGTTTCGAGCTAACCTCCTCCAACGCCGCGTCGATGCCGAGTCCGGGACGATAAGGGCGATGCGAGGCCATGGCCTCGATAACATCGGCCACCGCCAGGATGCGCGCTTCGAGCAGGATTTCATCGCCGTGCAGGCCTTGCGGATAGCCGGAACCATCGAGGCGTTCGTGGTGCTGCTGCACGATTTTGGCGATCGGCCAGGGAAAGTCTATGCCCTTGAGGATATCGTGGCCCGTGCCAGGGTGATTCTTGATCAACGTATACTCCGGTTTGGTGAGATGGCCGGGCTTGCTGAGAATTTCAGATGGAATATAGATCTTGCCGACATCGTGTACGACAGCAGCCACGCGCAGTCCTTCGACAACAGGCTCCGGCAGTCCAAGTTCACCGGCAATGGCATTGGCGATGTGTTCTACGCGCCGCTGATGTCCCGCGGTATAGGGATCGCGCAACTCAAGCATGGCAGCTATGGCGCCGACAGTCTCCAGCAGACTTGCCTTCAGTCGGGTCTCACTTTCGCGTAGCGAGCGGGTGCGTTCGTCCACCGTCTCTTCCAAGTGGAAGCGCAATTGGTGTAATTCGATATGCGTATGCACCCGCGCCAACAATTCCTCCCGCTGAAACGGCTTGGTGACATAGTCCACTGCCCCCACATCAAATCCTTTTAGTATTTCCTGGGTTTCCGACAGGGCGCTGACGAAGATCACCGGCACGTTGCGCAGTTGCGGTTCCTCCTTCAACAGTCGGCAGACCTCGAATCCGTCCATGTCCGGCATGTTGATGTCGAGCAGAATGAGCTGGGGCGGTTCGAGCCTGGCGGCGCGCAACGCCAGCGCGCCGCTGATGGCGGAGCGGACCGTATAGCCGGCGCCGTTGAGCAGGTCGGTGAGCAGTCGCAAGGATGCCGGCGTATCGTCGACGGCCAGGATATACCCTGTATAAGCTGTGGTCATAAAGGCTCTCTGCCAAACGTCACGGTGCGTCGAGGGGGCGCGACGTCCCTGCCACAGTCTGAATCACGTCCAGCACGTGAGGATAATTGAATTCATCGACCAGTTGCCAGAGGGTGCCGGCGAGTTCGGGGTCGGTATCGTGGATACGGGCGATTGCGGCGTCGATTCGCACCCGATCCAAAGACTCGAGCGCGCCGCGCAGATCCTCGCGCAGCCCCGGCGCCAACGCCGACAGCTGCCCCGCCGACAGAATCTGCGCCTGGTGTTCGACTGGGGGCGTCGTATCCGTTTGGTAGATAAACTTCAGCCCTAACTGGCGGCCAAGGCTGTCGTAGATTTCGTGAAAGCGATACGGCTTGCGCACGTTTTCGTCGATACCGGCGGCACGAAGTTCCGGTTCCTGCTCCTTGAATACCGAAGCCGTAACCGCGACGATTTTTACCCGGTCGCCGCCGGGCAGGCTGCGGATGCGGCGGGTGGCTTCGATTCCGTCCATGATCGGCATGCGCCGGTCCATCCAAATAAGGTCCGGCTGCCAGGTCTCGAACAGCGCAACGCATTCCGCGCCGTCATTGGCGATCTTTGTCTCCAGCCCAAGGTCGGTCATCAGCCGGGCGAGCAGAAGCTGGTTGTCGCGCTGGTCTTCGGCGATGAGGATGCGATAGGCGGGCTGTCCGGGGGCAAGGGCCGCCACCTCGCTGCGCACCTTGCCGTCCAGCCGGTTGATGTCCGTTTCGTCACCAATTTCCAGGGGCAAATCAACGAGAAACAGCGAGCCCCTGCCGGGTGTGCTGTCCACCGTGATGGTGCCGCCCATCAATTGGACATATTGGCGCACGATGGACAGGCCCAGGCCGGTGCCGCCGTGGGTCATACCCTCGGTCAGCTGGACGAAAGGCGTGAACAGGTGCTTTTGGTCCGATGCGCTGATCCCTGGGCCGGAATCCTCGACCTCGATCAGCAGGTGCTGCCGCGTATTGGCGCGGACGCCGAGCCGGACCGTGATACCGCCTTCATCGGTAAACTTAACCGCATTGCCGACCAGGTTGATAAGGACCTGGCGCAGGCGCGCCTCGTCGCCCCTGATGTAGCGTGGAAATTCCGATGCCTGATCGAGCAACAGTCGCAGCCCCTTCTGTTGCGCCCGCTGCCGCATCATGTCGGTCACGTCCCGCACCAGGCCATGCAGATCAAAGGTGGATGATTCCAGCTGCAGTTTGCCGGCCTCGATCTTGGCGATTTCCAGCACGTCGTTGATCAGCTTGAGCAGGTGCTCGCCGCTGTTATTGATGATGTCGATGTTCTCCCGCTGTGTGGCATTCAAATCCGATTCCTGACGCAGCATCTGGGAGAAACCCAGGATGGCGTTGAGCGGCGTGCGCAGTTCGTGACTCATATTGGCGAGGAATGCGCTCTTTGCCTTATTGGCGGCTTCGGCCGCATCGCGGGCCAGACGCAATTCCTCGGTGCGTTGCGTGATCTCTTCTTCCAGGTGTTCCTTGTGACTGCGCAGTGCTTCCTCCGCCCGGGTACGTTCCGCCAGCAGCACCATGCGGTCTAGGGTGACGGCCATGTGGCTGGCCATCGCCGTCAGGTATTCCCGTTCGGCGGGAGTAGGATTGCGCACCTCCTGATCGCCGATGGTGCCGGTGGCAATGGTGCCCAGGTGCCGGCCGGAGAGGAAGACCGGCACGTTGATCAGCGTCAGCAGTTTCATCTGCTCGACGATGGCCTTGTTGGTGCGAGGGTCGGTACGGGCGTCTTCGACCACCACGATGTCCTGCGCCGTCGCGATCTCCTCCAGCATCGGGTCTCCGGCGATGTGCAGGGTGGCGGAGAACTTGTCGATCAGGTCGTTCAGCGATCCTTCCTTGACCAGCACCTTGAAGCAACTGCGGTCGTCACTCAGCAGATATACCACCAGATAGTGGTAGTCGAGCATGGCTACCACTTCGTCTTGTGCCGCGATGATCGCGTCGCCAGGTGATTGCGCCTGTTCCAGGCGGCGAGAGAGGCGCAGTAGGGACTGGGAATATTTTTCACGCAGGCGCAACTGCAGCTCCGCTTCCTTGAGTGCCGTTATATCGGTGACCATGGCGAGAGCGCCACGATAGTGCCCCTCATCGAAAATGGGCGTGGCGGAAACCAATGCCCACATGAGCGTCTGATCGCTCTTGCGTAGGCGGCGTTCGTAGGTCTCGGCGCGGTTCTTCTCGCGGTTGGCCAGCTTTAGCTGGTGATCATTCAGATCCTCTTCCAGCATGACGTCGGTGACCAGGCGATCCTGCAGCTGCTCGGGTGTATAGCCGAGCATTTCGCCCAGATGAGCGTTGGCGAAGGTCACCCGGCCATGCTCATCTACGGCCAGGACGCCCTCGCGGGCAGTATCGACGATGCGGCGATATCGCAACTCGCTGGCGCGCAGGTCACGCAGTATGAGCAGGCTGGTTAGCCCATCGGTCAGACGTCGGCCAATCTCTTCGAGTAGATGTTCTTCATCCGCCGTCCAGTGGCGTTCGTATGAACACTGCTGAATGCCGAATTCCCAGGGCTTGGCGACTTTTGGAGTGATGGCGGTCGACATCAACGATTTGATGCCGAAGCGCTCTGCGAGGTCCGTCGGCACGGCGTGATCCATTCCCGCACCGAACTTGACGACTCCGGGCGCGTCCAGGAGCAGCCGCATCTTCATGGCTGTTCCGGAGGCCATGGGAATCTCGGCTCCCATGGCCCGAGCCCCGGGGTATTCCGGCCGGGTCCGCTCCATCGGGACCGACCATGTGGGTGACTCAGGATCGCAAGGGTAGAGCAGGAAAGCGCGATCGCAGTCAAGAATATCCAGTACTTCGTCGAGCACGCTGGCCGTCATGGCATCCAGATCATTGGTGCCCTGGATAGCACGGTTGACGCGGTCCATATTGGCGAGGAATTGGGCGTGGTGCTGCCGGTCCTGCTCGGCCTGTTTAAGCGCGGTAATGTCGCGTCCGATTGCGAGTACGCCGATTATCTCGCCCTGGTCATCGTACTCGGCGGAGAAACGGACGAGATGATTGCGCAAGGTGCCGTCGGGATGTGGAACGGTCAGTTCCATATCATCGGCTTTACCGCTTTCCAGCACGCGACGGATGTGTCCTTCGTAATCGGCGCTGATCTCACTGCCGCCGTAGCCAAGTTCGGTGGGCGTCCGGCCGAGTATCCTTGTGTGGTCGACGGCCAGCGTCTGCGTGACCCTTGGGTTGTAATAGATGGTGCGGCACTGCCGATCGTAACGGATGATGTTGTCAGGGGAGTTCTCCGACAGGCTGCGGAATTGCCGTTCACTGGCCGCCAGTGCAGTCGCCGCATGCTTGCGTTCGGTGATGTCGTGTCCTTCGGGAATAAGTTGAATGATCCGGCCGTCGGAGTCGGTGACCGGCTTGAGCGAGAAATCGACATAACGAATATTGCCGTTGCTATCCGGGTGCGCGGCCTCGAAGTTGACGACGTGACCGGTCGCCGCCTCACGGATGGCCTCGCGCACCCGCTGCTGCAATTCGGCAGAATGGCTCCACCAGGGTGCTTCCCAAAACGGTTTGCCCAGAACCGCAGCCGCGTCGACCCCCGCCAGTTTGAGTGAGGCTGGGTTCGCCTCCAGCAGGGTGCCGTCGGCCGACAACAGGCCGATGAGTTCGACGCTCTGATTGAAAATTGCATGAAAGCGTTGCTCGCTGGAACGCAGCGCTTCCTCCATCTGCTTGCGTTCGGTGACATCGCGGCTGATAGCCAGCGCGCCCGTGACTACTCCATGTTCGTCACGCTCGGCGATTATGCGCAAGGCATGGATGCGCGGACTATCGCGTTTGAGCGGCGGGACGAACTCGAATTCCAGGTCTTCGCCGGTTGCAAGAACCTTGTCTATGGCCTGGGCATAGGTTTCGTAACTGCCGTCGGCATGAAATTCACGTACGCGTTTGCCGATGCGGTCTCTGGCGGTTACGCCCAACTGCTGTGCGAGCGTCGGATTGAGATAGGTGACGCGCCCGTCCCGGTCGTAGCGGATGATGTTGTCCGGCATGCTTTCCGCCAGACTGCGGAATGGCTGGGCGCATTGCTCCTGTCGCCGTTCGGCATCGGTGCGCAGTGCGGCGATGATGCCGACCACCAGCAGGACGGATATGGCCAGGGCGACCAATTCGACGAAAAGATCGGGCGATGTGACCGGGCCGGTACCGAACAACGGCATCAGGTTGATGCCGTGATGCAGCGCCATCAAGGCGAGCGCCGCGGCGATGAAAATCCAGGCCGGCATCCTGCCTGTCACCTTGATCAGGCGCAGGGCGAAGTAAACGGCCAGCAACTGCAGCAGGAGAGAGATGATCAGTACTGAAACGCTCAACATTGTTCACGCTCCCCTGCAGTGCCGAGTTACTCAGGCTACGGATTATCGTTGCCATAATAGATGAGTCATGCCCGGGATGGGGAAACGAAATCGCTGTTTAAGGCGGGGCAATGACGGCTGACGGGATAAGCGGCCTGTATCCGGCCGGATTCGCGCCAACAAAAAAAGGGGCGCCGAGGCGCCCCTTCTTTATTCCAGCGACGGTAACGCTTACGCGTCCAGGCTCTGGTAGTACTCCATCAGGATCTTGGCCACTTCTGGACGGGAGAACTCGGCCGGGGGCGCTTCGCCGCGGCCCAGCATCTCGCGCACCTTGGTGCCGGACAGGGTGATGAAGTCTTCCTTGGTGTGGCCCGGGGCCTCGCGCATCATCACCACCTTGTTCAGCTTCTTCGACCAGGCGGTGTTGTCGGCCATGAACATCTCGATTTCCAGGGCGCCCTTCGGCACCTCTTCCTCGAAGATGGTCTGGGCGTCGAACGGGCCGTAGTAGTCGCCCACGCCGGCATGGTCACGGCCGATGATGAAGTGGGTGGCGCCCATGTTCTGGCGGAAGTAGGCATGCAGCACGGCTTCGCGCGGGCCGGCGTAGAGCATGTCGAAGCCGTAGCCGGTGACCATGGCGGAGTTGGGCTTGAAGTACAGCTCCACCATCTTGCGGATGCAGCCGTCGCGCACCGGGGCGGGGATGTCGCCCTTCTTCAGCTTGCCGAGCAGCATGTGGATCACCAGGCCGTCGACGCCCAGGCGGTCCATGGCCATGTGGCACAGTTCTTCGTGGGCACGGTGCATGGGGTTGCGGGTCTGGAAGGCAACGACCTTCTTCCAGCCGCGCTCCTTGATCTCGTTGCGGATTTCCACGGCGGTGCGGAAGGTGTCGGGGAAGTCTTCGGAGAAGTAGGAGAAGTTCAGCACCTGGATGGGGCCGGACAGGGCGATGCGGCCCTGGCCGTTGAAGGCGGCGACGCCGGGATGCTCGGGGTCGGTGGTGCGGTAGACCTTCTGGGTCATCGCGGTCATCTGGGCGTCGGTGACTTCCTCGATGCTCTCCACGTCCATCACGGCCAGCACCGGGTTGCCCTCGACGTTGGGGTCGCGCAGAGCGATGCGCTTGGCACCCTTGAGGCCGTCGACCTGATCCTTGGTGGTCAGGTTCATCACCGGCACCGGGAAGAACTTGCCGTTGGTCAGGGTCAGCTTCTCGGCGGCGCCCATGGCATCGGCCACGGTCATGTAGCCCGGCAGCGGGCTGAAGTAGCCGGAACCCATCATCACCGCATTGGCGGCGGCCTGGGAGGTGAGCAGCATGGAGGGCAGACTTTCAGCCTCGTGCTTGAGGGCGTCGTGCTTGGACGGGTCGTAGACAAATAGCGGCTTCAGTTCATCGGAACCAACGGGCTTGATCATCGGTGTCACCTCTTGTTTGTGTTTTGCTCCCGCCTGGGCGGATCAGTGTTGTAAACCGGCGCCACCATTGAATTTTATTGATTTATGTCAAGGCGCGCGGCGGTACTCCGCCCGGCGCGCCGGTGGCGAGGCAAACACCATACACCAGCGCCGGAAAGGGGAAAAATAGGTTGCAGTAATGGGGGTATTAATCGGTCGGAAGGGGTTCGAACAGGGGGTGGCATGGCCAACCGTACCTGCAAGGGCAGCTCCCAGTCGCGCCGATGGGCGTGTTTGTATGAAGTTATAATTACGGTTATAATCCACCCCAGTAACCGTAGCAGAGGCCAAAATTATGCATACCCTGAAACTCCGCAAGGTCGGCAGCTCCATCGGGGTAATCCTCCCGAAAGAACTGCTGGAACGACTGCACCTGCAAGAAGGGGATCAACTGTTCGCTGAGGAAAACAGTACGGGGTTACACCTGACTCCGTTGGATCCCGATTTTGAGGCAACGATGGCCGCCTTTGAGCGTACCCGCCGGAAATACCGCAACGCACTTCACCAGTTGGCAAAGTAACAATGCATCCGCGGTGGATATCCGAACGCGCCATCAGCGCGATACATTCAGAACTCCTGCGGGAACATGGCGGCTTGGAAGGCCCGGTGAACGACGACATGCTAGGGGCAACCCTGGCACGTCCTCAGCAACTCCAAAGCTATAGCAACCCTCCCGCAACCCTTTACCAACTCGCCGCAGCTTATGGCTTCGGTTTTGCGAGAAATCACTGCTTCAAGGATGGCAATAAGCGTGTCGCCCTGGCCGCAATCGATGTGTTCCTTCAACTGAACGGCCATGAGTTGATCGCCTCAGAAGCGGAAGCCGTCTTCACGATACAGGAACTCGCTGCCGGCACTATCGATGCCGACACGCTAGCTATCTGGGTCGAGGCCAATTCGCGACCTCTCGGGTAGTGGTGCCGCATTGAAGGAGCATGGAGACAGGGCACTCAACTCCGGCTAAGCTCGTTTGAGTATTAGGCATCAGGCCCCGACGCTTGAAGGCCGCGCGCCGATGGGCGTATAAACCAGACTACAGGCACGCCCCCCACGCCTCCCGCCGGCGCAGCCCACAAGGAGGTCAGGGTGCAGATCAAGGCGACACTCAGTCCGGGAGAGAACGGCACCAAGCGCTACGCCGCGCAATATGGCGTCCAGCTCATATGCGTGCGCTACCGCTGGAGAGCGCATCGCTTCTTCATGCCGCAGCAGCGGCGGGGCTAGCTAAGCGTTATGTTTCGAAGCAATGAAACTCGTACCGATAAATAAGAAGGATTTTCCTAAATGGAAAGAGATGCGAAGTGATCTCTATTGCTCACTTAGCAGTGAGTTTCATGAAGAAGAGATGGAGAAAATATTCAATAGCAATGAGTGGCATTGCCAATTTGTAGAAGATGGAAACGGTCAGGTGATAGGGTTTTTGGAACTTTCCTCCAGAAATATTGTTGATGGCTGCCTAAGTAGCCCCGTTGCCTATCTTGAAGGTGTGTATTTAATTTCAGCTTTTCGTGGGAAAGGTCTGGGCAGGGAAATTATCAATGCCCTTCTCAATTGGTGCAAGGAAAATGGATTCTCAGAATTGGCGGCAGATACAGAGTTGACAAATGTGGAGGCCCAAGGATTCTTTCAGGCCATTGGGTTTCAAGAAACTTATCGAATAGTTGAGTACCGAATTGATGTTAATAAAGCATAAAGGCCCTTAAATTCTATCCCTGCAGTAGTTCGACGCCCGCAAGCTCGCGCGGACAGACCTGTCCCTTGCCCATGACCCCTGCCCATCATGATGAAGATGCTGATTTCGGCAGTCATTTTGATAGTGGTCATTGCCATGATAGGGTTTTCTATTCTCCTTGCTCTCGTATGGTGGAATTCTTTAAGGAACCCTCCCGCTTATGCTCTTATCGTAGAAAAGTTCTATGTCTGTCGGAGCCATAAGGCTCTGCATGGCGGAATATTTGGTAAGGGCTCCACGAAGATGTACTTTGCCTCTGGTGCCCAGCAATGGTGTTGGCGGTGGGAATGGGAGGAGATCAATTTGGGAGAATTTAGAAGGCTTGCGTCAGATTGGTACGGTGTAGACTGGGAAGAGGAATCACATTTTTTGGAGTCCGCGGAGAGAGAAGAAAATTGATCCCCCGTGACCTTGGATATTTGGGCTCAGATGAAAAACTCGTGACCCCAAATATAGGGTAGTTTTTCATCTGGCCCAAAATATCCCGACACTACCTTCTCCGCCGATTACTCAGCCTCGCTGATGGTGTAGGCGATGGTAACACCGCGGATAAGCAAGTTAGCCGAACCCAATGTCCACGTTGATCCGCTGGCTGGACCTACCGATATCACGATAGACCCGGTGTTGTTGTTGACCTGACGGGCTGGGCTCACGACGGCAGGCAGGGCCTGTGTGGTGGTCGAGGCGCTGGTCGAGGTGACGGTGTTGCCGAGCTGCATATAGCCAGTGGAGAAGAACTGCTGAAAGATATAGGCGTCCAGGTCGTTACTGGAGTCGTTGTCGTAGAGGTGGATCGTGAAGCCGGTGATGAGTGACCCATGCGGCAGATTGGCCGTGGCTGTCAGGCGTTCCACAGTGGTCATATTGATGCGACAACCACCGTTTCCGTAACCGCAGGCATAATCGACGGTGTTCACCCGGGGCAGGAATGAGTCACCGGATATTGCAAAGTAATGGGTGCGCGGCGACGAGTAGGCGATACTGGGCACGGTGAGAACGCCGGTCATGGTGTCACCGCTGATGCTCACCTTGCCCGACCCAAGGGCGGTGATGCGGCTGTCGTTGTCATCCACCGCACTCTCAACCGCAGTGAAGTTGGCGTTGACCTCTGCGGCTACAGCCGGTGTTCCCGCGGTGAAACTGTTTGGAATGGTGAGATCGCTGGCGATGGCAGGTGCCGCTATTACCAACGACAGGACAAAAAAAGAGCTCCACAAGACTCTGTTCATGATCTTTCCCCTTGGAAGGTAAAAACGGCGTTTATTGCCAATTGTTTTGATCCCATACCAGTTGATCCCAGTTGCTGCTGGTGTCGCTGGTGCTGCTGCTGCCGCCGCCACCGCTGCTGCAACCGGAAAAGCACAACAGCGTCGTCGCGATCAACAGGCCGCCGAATATTCGCATGTACGGTTTCATAGGATTTACCTTTGGAGGTGATAGAAAGCACCTCATATGTAGTTGGACTCAATACATCTCGTATTGCGGTTGCTCGGTAATAGCAGTGAAATCGTCAAGAATGGGGAAAAGCGGTCAGTACCCTTAAACCAAATTTAGGGTTAGTTACCACTAAATTTAAGCACGGAGTTGGTTACATTGCTTGAGACCGAACAACGACGTCGTCAGGGAATGGATATGCCCCCGAAAAACGCTAACCGTAAATTAGGAAATGGAGTGGACTGAAACAGTTGGTTATTAAAAAAAGTAAAGGTGCTGAGGTACTGATCGCATTAATGTTCGACAGGGGCAGACACAGGTCTTTGGGCGGCCCTTGCGGGCCATGAGGCGCGGCGATAGGGAGGCCCACGGCGCAACACCTTACATATAAGGGGCAGGTCCGGCCTTGAACGCCCCGCTCCGATGGGCGTATAAACCAGGACACAGGCACGGATTGTTTTCCCGCAGACGCCGTTCTGCCGGGCAGCCCACATGGAGGTCAAGGCGTGCAAATCAATGTAATCCTCAGGCCGGGGCAGAACGACCCCCGCTGCTATACCTCTTAGTATGGATGTGGTGCTCCCCGCGTAGGCGTAGGAAGGCTTTAATCTGAGTCCGAGTATCGAACTTGAATAAGGAGGTTCATATGCTGTTCAAACTGCTGGATGAAGTGAGCGCACGGATCAATGAGATCGACGTCGTGGCGGAGGCGCCAAAATTCGCAGCCCAGCTGCGGGAGATGAGGCCAACTATTGAGGCTGAGCTAAAGGCTAATGGTATAGCGCCCGATCAACTCGAGAAGACGATCCTGGCACTGAGTCTTACCCAGATGCGGATCATCAAGGATATTCCGGCCATTGCGGCTGAAATGAGGCAGATGCTCCAGGAAGGTTCGGGCGAGCCCGCATTTCGCTGTGTGCTCGCCGCCAGCCTGGCGTACTTGGTGCAGCCGCATGATCTGATGTCGGATAACCTTCCGGCAGGTTACGGCTTCGTTGACGATGCACTGTTGTTGCACGAAGCCTCCGCACTGTCCTGGGAAATTGCGGGAGACATGGCGCGTGCCGAGGAGAAACGGAAGTTGTTTCAGTTCATCTTCATTTTCGTGCCAGACAGGAATCACGTAGAGTTCAGGAACGCGATAAGCGGATTAGCGACGACGCTGGGTATGATGCGTTCCTTTGATCCCGCTCTGGCAGAGACGACAACGCAGATGCTTATTGCCAACCCCCTTCAGCCGATTATGTCCCAAGGCACCGGCGGCGCGCCGGCAGGAACATCCACGTTCGGATCGCAATTCAAGAATTACCCAGAAAGTTCCAGGCCGCAATACACATGGAAATCCGGCAACTCCATGGGAGTCAACTTTCCGGATGGCGGCGGCGTTGCGACAGACGGTCGAGACGTATTCGTTTTTTAGGCTAGGCCGGTTACATCCACGTTCTGTATGAAAGAACTGAAAATCATTGGTGCCAGTCCACGAAGCACTCCGGATGCGAGACGGAGGATGATTGTTCTTCTCGCGAGTCTATGGATCGGGGGCTTAATCATATTTTTTGCGACTGCTGCGAAAAACTGGGGGGCGATCGCCGTGGCGGCTTCGTTCAGCCTGTTTCAGTGGTTGTTTAGCCCAGCGGCAGAAAACACATTCAAGATTGATTTTGGTCCGGGTGGGCTCTCCGTTGGTTGTGGCCGGGACTTTCTGTGGGGTGCCTCGGTTGATGAGTTGGCTGGCGTTGAGGTGTTTGAAGAGTCGAAAAGATGGGGGATTGTTCACTCGCCAAGGAGGTTGGTGTTCTATAAATATGGCGGAGATCAATTTTCAATCGGGACCGATTTTTTCGCGCCAGAACAAGTGTCTGAACTCCTTTACGAAGTCCAACGTACCATTACGTTGAGGAAGGGCGCTTCGTGAGGTGTTGTTCAAGCGGTAACTAGATAAAAAAAGGCGCCTTCCGGCGCCTTTTTCATTGCGGCCTTCCGATCTTCCTAGAGTTCAAGCTCCATTTGCTCGATGGTGATGATCCGTCCGGTGGACGGGGTGTAGCTGAATGTACCGACCACGCGTACCGTGCGGCCCACCAGCGCGGGCAATTGGTCCTCCGGCTGGAGGGCGACGCGATTCAGCTTGTCGTCCTCGATCCAGTAATGGCGTGGCTTCTCGAAGGTGCGCACCACGCCGCGTGTGGCCACACGCTCGCCGTGGTATTCGTTCTGCATATCAACCAGGGTCTCCAGGGTGACAACGCCGGAATTCGTGCCGCACGCGGTCAGAAGGAGGGTGCACAGTGCTGCGGCGAGCAGTGGTTTCATCAAGGTCTTCATTGCATTACCTGTGGTATCGGTGGGGCCGGCAGGCGTGCCGGAAGGGCTGGTGCCATTATTGCCGAAGCGTGCGCCAATGCAAACACGACCCCATTCAGCTAAATAAGTGGTCCAGGCGTGGGGCGCCCTATGGGCGCCGTGCTGCGGCGGGCCCGCCCTATGGTGTGCCCGGTATGAGGTGGATGCCAATTCGGAACGGTTGTCTAGTTACCCTCCGCCAGGCGTTCCGCCATCTGGGCTTTGCGTGCGACCATCTTGTCGGCCAGCGCGTCGCTGCCGCCGCTATCGATGATAACCTGGCGGACCTGTTCGTCGGGAATTCGTGTCACTACCATAACCGCCTGTCTGACGTCGTCGGGACTCATGTCGGCAAAGAGCGCGACCGCGTGCGTATTGCCCTTGTCGCTGCGCAGTGAATCGAGTTCGTTCACGCAGCTGCCGAACGCCGGCCCTTTGGGATCGCCGTGGGCCCGGAATGAAAGCGCTCCACCCACATCCAGGGTCAGCACCTTGCCGTTGACCACGCCCTGGTTGTCGCCGTCGAAGCCGGCGGCATCCCAATTGGCCGTCCAGGCATGCACGCCGAACCATTGCTGCGCCTGTCTGCGTTCCTCTGCACTGAGATGGGCGACGCACTTCTTGTCGAGTTCGACCCACTCGGTGGCGATCTGGTTCGGCGCCTTTGTTTCCACGTAGGTCAGCGTCGGCGCGCCGGCCAGTTGGTAGAGCCTGGCCGCGATGAGCTCGTTGCGGGCATGCGCTGAAGATTCCAGCGTCTTCACGTAGTAACGCCGCCCGCTGTCGTCCCGGAAAACGCCGGCGGGGTTGCTGCCCAGTTGGCCGCCGACCCGCTGCATGGCAGCGGTATCAAGAAGAGTCTGGTCCGCGTCTTCAATGGGCAGGGTTCGCCGCACCAGGGCCAGTTGCGACGGCGTTTCGATGGCGCCCTTGCGCTCGCGGCGCACGGCGCGGATTGCCTCGGTGGGAGCCATGCCCAATTCCACCAGCAGCCGCGCTGCGATCATGCCGGCGCGGCCCAGGCCGCCTTTGCAGTGCACCAGCACGTCGTCGCCGTTGCGCAGCATCGCGCGGATCTCGCGGCCCTGCGTGACCCACTGCTGCTCGAAGGTCTCGGTGGGAACGGAGTAGTCGGCGATGGGCAGATGACGCCAGTCGATGCCCCGTCGCCGTATTTCATGCCCGAGTTGCGGCACCTTGAGTTCCTTGAGTTCTGCGGGTTCGACCAGCGTGAGTACCAGCTTCGCCCCCCATGCAGCGATGGCATCCAGGTCGATGTCGAGATCGCGTTCCCAGGCGCCCGTATGGGCGAAGCGATCATGCTTGCCGGGGCAGAAGGTGATCCCGATCCGTCCATGCGATGGAGTCGCGCGTACTTCGGCGATCTGCAGAGGGTGTGTGTGACTGGTCCGCGCAACTGCCATATTGCCATCCCGGGGCGGCGCTAGGGGGCGGCTGGACCGGGGTGTGGCCGGTACCGCCAGATGAATTCGGGGATGATATTACACCAGAACTTGGGCCTCCTGATGAGCGGAGCCCCGGGGACGGAGCAAACAAAAAGGCGCCTTGCGGCGCCTTTTTGTTTGCGCAGCTCCGACCTCAAATGGTCTGGTAGTACAGGTTCTGCGGATGGTTGGCCTGGGCGAAGAAGAACCAGCGCTCGAACAGCAGGCCGACGTACTGGGTCATGAAGGCCAGCAGCAGCAGGTTGCCGTCGGTGTTGGCGACACCGATGGACAGCAGGATGGCGGGGACCACGAAGGCCAGCAGCAGGAAGATCCATTTCACCGACTTGAGGAAGGAGAAGCTCTTGCCGTGGTTGTAATCGCGGGTGTTGTAGGAGCCGCCCATGAAGCCCATGGCCTTCTGCTGCACCTTGGTGTGGCGTACGCCGATGGCGGTCTGCACGGTGGACTTGTACTTGATGCGGGCGTTGCGCAGCAGCGAGGCGGCGCGAGTCAGCAGGCCCACCACGGTGAGGGCGATGGCCCAGCCGCCGAAGAAGTGGGTCAGTTCCGGCGCGCGGTAGGCGGCGTAGACGGCGGCGCAGCTGAAGCCGGAGGCGGTGCCTAGGACGAAGTAGTTGACCACGGTGAGCGGGCTGGACCATTCCTGCAGGAACTTGATGGCGGCGTAGATCATGCCGGTGCAGACGAACAGGCCCAGGGCGCCGACGACGCCGAGGATGCCGACGGTGAGCGACAGCTGGCCGCTGACCAGGGCGCCGTTCACTTCCCAGCCGTACAGGTTGGCGTCCCAGCCGAACCAGTGGAACACACCATAAAGAAAGGTCAGGCCCATCATGGCGGGCATGGCGATCAGCTCACGCGACAGCCAGGAGGTGCGCCACTGGGTCATGCCGCGCCAGGCGCGGGTGAACATGTAGCTGGGCTTGCCCAGATGGAACACTGCGGCGAACAGGCCGCCGAGCAGGAACAGCAGGGCGATGAAGCTGCCGACGGCGAAGAAGCTGCCGTCCTGTTGCGGCAGCAGCTTGGCCATGCCGTAGGCCTGGGCGCTGAACAGGGCCAGGAACAGGCCCTGGCCGACGCCGATGAGGGTGGTCAGAAAGATAACCGAGAATGTCGGGTGCATCGTTTAACTCCAGTTTCGAGTTTCTAGTTTCGAGTTCCGAACTGCGGTTCCGGGTTTCCTTCGAAACCCGAAACCCGCAACTCGAAACTTTCTTTACATTAGCCAATCGTCCAGCGTGACGTCGTCGCTGGTGCCGTGGCGGATGTCTTCCTTTTTGAGCGGGTTGTCGGTGCGCACCAGCTCATCCTCGTGGATGTGCATGCGCGTCTTGCGCCGCGGCAGGTAGTGGTTGGCCGGCTTGGTGCCCCATTCGGGCATCAGCTGGTAACCGCCCTGTTCGCGGATCGCCACCGAGACTTCGGAGTCCGGGTTGTGCACGTCGCCGAACAGGCGTGCCGAGGTCGGGCAGGCCAGCACGCAGGCAGGCTTGCGCTCGGCTTCCGGCAGGGCCTGGTCATAGATGCGGTCGACGCAGAGGGTGCACTTCTTCATCACCTTCTGGTGTTCGTCGAATTCGCGCATGCCGTAGGGGCAGGCCCAGGAGCAGTACTTGCAGCCGATGCACTTGTCGTAGTCCACCAGCACGATGCCGTCCTCGGCGCGCTTGTGGCTGGCGCCGGTGGGGCACACCGGGACGCAGGGGGCGTCTTCGCAGTGCAGGCAGCTCTTGGGGAAGTGCAGCGTCTCCGTCGTCGGAAAGGTGCCGATCTCGAAGGTCTGCACGCGGTTGAAGAAGGTACCGGTCGGGTCCTGCCCGTACGGCCGATCATCGAACAGCGGGCCGGACTTCTCCGACGAGGTGTTCCACTGCTTGCACGAGGTCACGCAGGCATGGCAGCCGACGCAGACGTTCAAATCGATTACGAGTGCTAATTGAGTCATGGTTGAAACCTGTCAATTAATTACAAGACTGCCGCAGAGACGCGGAGGCGCAGAGCGATTTTGGTGCGGGCTGAGAGCCGGGGCACGAATCACGATCTCTTCATCTCTGTGTCTCTGCGTCTCCGCGGCAGGTGTTAGCCGTTCGACTTCTTCTGGAACTTGCCCGCGAAATAGTTCTGCCACGGCCGGCGCGGCGGGGTGCCCGGCGCGGACGGCATGGTGGCGAACTGCGGGAAGGTTTCCTTCGGTTCGTCGTCGCCGGCCTTGTAGACGCGCACGCGCACGTCGTACCAGGCGGCCTGGCCGGTGACCGGGTCGGAGTTGGAGACGTGGTCGCCGGCGTCGTGGGCGGGCAGTTCCTCGCTGATCACGTGGTTGAGCAGGAAGCCCTGCTTGGACTCGTTGGCCATGGGATCCAGGTTCCAGGCGCCGGAGGCCTTGCCGATGGCGTTCCAGGTCCACACGGTGCCCGGCTCCACGGCCTCGGAGTAGCGCGCCATGCAGCGCACCTTGCCCCACTGCGATTCCACCCATACCCAGTCGCCGTCGTTGAAGCCGCCGGCGGCGCCGACGTCCGGATGGACGTAGAGGTAGTTATAGGTGTGGATCTGGCGCAGCCAGGCGTTCTGGCTGTCCCACGAGTGGTACATGGCCATGGGGCGCTGGGTCACCGCGTTGAGCGGGTACTTGTGCTTGTCGGTGAGCTGCGATTCCAGCGGCTCGTAATAGAACGGCAGCGGATCGAAGAAGGCCTCGACGCGCTTGCGCAGGTGCTCCGGCGGCTGGCGGCCAGTGGTCTTGCCCTGGGCGGCGAGGCGGAACTTCTGCAGCACCTCGGAATAGATGTGGCAGTTGATGGGCTCGGCGTAGCGGGTCATGCCGTTGGACTGCGCCCACTGCAGATAACCCTGGTTCCAGTTGCGCATGTACTGGTAGGACTTGGGCATCTCGTAGTGGAACACGCAGTTGTTCTTCTCGTACATCTTCCACTGGTTGGGGTTGGGCTCGCCGCGGATCGCCTTTTCGCCGCCCTTGCCGCGCCAGCCGGCCAGGAAGCCGATGCCGGAGCCGGGGGCGGTCTCGAAGTTGGTGATGAAGTCCGGGTAGTCGCGGTACTTGCGCTTGCCGTTGGCGTCGGTGAAGGCCGGCAGGCCCAGGCGCGAACCCACTTCGATGAGCACTTCCTGGAACGGCTTGCACTGGCCGGTGGGCGGCAGCACCGGAATGCGCACCGAGTCCACCGGGCCGTCGAACTCGGAGATGGGGCGGTCCAGCATGGACATCACGTCGTGGCGCTCCAGATAGGTGGTATCCGGCAGCACCAGGTCGGCGAAGGCCACCATCTCCGACTGGAAGGCGTCGGCGACGATGAGGAAGGGGATCTTGTGCTCGCCGTTCTCGTCCTTGTCGTTGAGCATCTTGCGCACCTGCTCGGCGTTCATGGTGGAGTTCCACGACATGTTGGCCATGAAGATGAGCAGGGTGTCGATCTTGTAGGGGTCGCCGCGCCAGGCATTGGTGATGGCGTTGTGCATCAGGCCGTGCACCGACAGCGGGTATTCCCAGGAGAAGCCCTTGTCCAGGCGCACCGGGCCGCCCTTGTCGTCCACGAACAGGTCGTCCGGGTCCGCCGGCCAGCCCAGGGGCATGCCGTTCAGCGGGGTGTTGGGCTGCACGTCCTCGGGCTTGGTCGGGGTCTTGGGGCAGGGCGGGATCGGGCGCGGGAAGGGCGCCTTGTGGCGGAAGCCGCCCGGCCGGTCGATGGTGCCCAGGATGGTCATCAGGATGCCGAGGGCACGGATGGTCTGGAAGCCGTTGGAGTGGGCGGCCAGGCCGCGCATGGCGTGGAAGGCCACCGGGTTGCCGGTGACGGTCTTGTGCTCGTTCTCCCACACGTCGGTCCAGGCGATGGGCAGCTCGATCTTCTCGTCACGGGCGGTGATGCCCATTTCATGGGCCAGGCGGCGGATGGTGGCGGCCGGGATACCGGTGATGTCGGCGGCCCATTCCGGGGTGTACTGCTCCACGCGCTCCTTCAGCATCTGGAACGAGGGCTTGACCGGGGTGCCGTCGGACAGCTTGAACTCGCCCAGCAGGCGCGGATCGGCGCCGGGGGTGTGGGTGGAGATGGGCTTGTTCAGCTCGCGGTCCCACCACAGCTTGTTCTGCGGGTCGAAGCAGCCCTCCTCGGGCGGGACCTCGAAGCGCACGAACATGCCGTATTCCGGGTCGTTCGGGTTCAGGTTCACCAGCTCGGCGGCGTTGGAGTACTGGGTGATGAAGTCGCGGTCGTACAGGCCCTGCTTGATGATTTCGTGGATCAGGGCCAGCAGCAGGGCGCCGTCGGTACCCGGCTTGATGGGCACCCACTCGTCGGCGATGGCCGAGTAGCCGGTGCGCACCGGGTTGATGGAGATGAAGCGGCCGCCGTTGCGCTTGAACTTGGCCAGCTCGATCTTCATGGGGTTGGAGTGGTGGTCCTCGGCGGTGCCGATCATCACGAACAGCTTGGCGCGCTCCAGGTCCGGGCCGCCGAACTCCCAGAAGGAGCCGCCGATGGTGTAGATCATGCCGGCGGCCATGTTGACCGAGCAGAAGCCGCCGTGGGCGGCGTAGTTGGGGGTGCCGAACTGCTTGGCGAACAGGCCGGTGAGGGCCTGCATCTGGTCGCGGCCGGTGAACAGGGCGAACTTCTTGGGGTCGGTGGCGCGGATGTGGGCCAGGCGCTCTTCTATAGTGGAGAAGGCCTCTTCCCAGGAGATGGGCTCGAACTCGCCGGCGCCGCGCTCGGAACCCGCCTTGCGGCGCAGGGGCTGGGTCAGGCGGGCCGGGGAGTACTGCTTCATGATGCCCGAGCTGCCCTTGGCGCAGATGACGCCCTTGTTCAGCGGATGGTCGGGGTTGCCCTGGATGAAGCGCACTTCGCCGTCACGCAGGGTGACGCGGATGCCGCAGCGACACGCACACATATAACAGGTGGTGTTTTTGACTTCGATGCGGCTAGCCGCCGCCTTGCTACTGGTGGACTCACTCATAGTGTCACTCGCGCTTTACTTAAATAGGTGCTTAGAAAACAAGAGGCCCGCGGTATACTGCGCGGACCTCGTGCTTCGTCCTTCGCGGACTTATTAGAATGGGTCTAACAACATATCACTTTTTTCTAATATATCAAAACCTGAGCATCCCGTTATACCTCTCTTAATGTAGCCCCCGCCGCCCCGATCTATCTCTTTGTGAATAGAAAACCTGACATTTGCCAAACAATAAAGGCGGCTTATACCAGCTAAAGATAGTTCTGTTTGGCACCCCCCCGCTAGCCGAGTAAGGTAGCGGTCCCTAGGACTGGATGGCCCCGTTTGGGTGTCTCGGGGTTCGCGCCGCATGCGGCCGGATGGTGACAGGGGCCAGCGCCAGCAGTTGCTTGCCGAGCGCTCATCAGCGCCACGACAACTGAATGCCGCGTCGCGGTGTGGATTCTTAACTGCAGTTAACACATAAGGAGCACAACAAATGCCGACATTTGTACGTACCGACAAATGCGATGGCTGCAAGGGTCAGGACAAGACCGCTTGCATGTACATCTGCCCGCACGATCTGATGAAGCTGGACAAGGACGGCTCCGAGACCGGCCACGCCATGCGCGCCTTCAACCAGGAGCCCGAGCAGTGCTGGGAGTGCTATTCCTGCGTGAAGATTTGCCCGCAGCAGGCCATCGAAGCCCGCCACTACGCCGACATCGTCCCGCTGGGCGGTTCCGTGCAGCCGCTGCGTGGTTCCGATTCCATCATGTGGACCATCAAGTTCCGCAACGGCACCATGAAGCGCTTCAAGTTCCCCATCCGTACCACCCCGGAAGGCTCCATCGATCCGTACGGCGGCAAGCCGGCTGCTGACATGGCCAAGATCGCTCAGGTTGGTTTCTTCAACCACGAAGAGCAGAAGGGCTACCGCGCCGGCAACCCGGCCGAGCTGATCCGTAAGTAAGCCACGGACCCAACGAATTTAGGAGTTAACAATGGCTGGTGAATTTGGTAATCCGGAAGTAGTCCAGGAAGAAGTAGACATCCTCCTGATCGGTGGCGGTATGGCCTGCTGTGGCGCCGCTTATGAAATCATGCCGTGGGCCAAGGCTGCCGAAGCGCAGCTGGGCCGCGAATTCAAGATCAAGCTGGTCGACAAGGCCGCCATGGACCGTTCCGGTGCCGTGGCTCAGGGTCTGTCCGCCATCAACACCTACATCGGCGACGCGCAGGACCCGGCGGATTATGCCCGCATGGTCTCCAACGACCTGATGGGTATCACCCGTGACGACCTGGCCTACGACCTGGGCCGCCACGTCGACGAGTCCGTGCACCTGTTCGAAGAATGGGGCCTGCCCATTTGGAAGACCGACGAGAACGGCGAGCGTCACGACGGCTCCAAGGGCCTGCCCGCTCTGAAGGACGGCGGCAAGCCCGTGCGTTCCGGCAAGTGGCAGATCATGATCAACGGCGAGTCCTACAAGTGGATCGTCGCTGAAGCCGCCAAGAAGGCCATCGGTTCCGACCGTATCGAAGAGCGCGTCTTCATCGTCAAGCTGGTCAACGACAAGAACGACAAGGGCCGCGTTGCCGGTGCCGTCGGTTTCTCCACCCGTGACCACAAGCTGATGGTGTACAAGGCCAAGGCCATCCTGCTGGCCGCCGGCGGTTGCGTGAACATCTTCCGTCCGCGTTCCGTGGGTGAAGGCACCGGCCGCGCCTGGTACCCGGTGTGGAACTCCGGTTCCACCTACTCGATGGCCGCTGAAGCCGGCGCCGAGCTGACCATGATGGAAAACCGCTTCGTTCCCGCCCGCTTCAAGGACGGTTACGGCCCGGTAGGCGCCTGGTTCCTGCTGTTCAAGTCCCAGGCCACCAACGCCACCGGCGAAGTGTACATGGTCAAGAACAAGGAACTGCTGAACGACTACCCCCCGTATGGCCAGGCTGCCGTTCCGGCCTCCTGCCTGCGTAACCACCTGATGCTGAAGGAAATGAAGGAAGGCCGTGGTCCGATCTGGATGGACACCGTGACCGCCCTCGCCAAGCTGAAGGAAACCCTGTCGCCGCGCGAAGTGAAGCACCTCGAAGCCGAAGCCTGGGAAGACTTCCTGGACATGTGCGTCGGCCAGTGCGGTATCTGGGTTGGTGAGAACGTCGAGCCGGAGAAGAAGAACTCCGAGCTGATGCCCACCGAGCCGTACCTGCTGGGTTCCCACTCCGGCTGCTGCGGTATCTGGACCTCCGGTCCGACCGACGTGGGTGCTCCCACCGACGAGGCCCTGCCGGGCGTGCCCGACCACCTGCCGAAGGGCTGGAACTGGGGCTACCGCGGCATGACCACCGTGAAGGGTCTGTTCACCGCCGGTGACGGCGTGGGCGCTTCCGGCCACAAGTTCTCCTCCGGCTCCCATGCCGAAGGCCGCATGGCCGCCAAGTCCATGGTCCAGTACGTGCTGGACAACAAGGACTGGACCCCCGAGCTCGACACCTCCGTGGAAGAGCTGGTGGAAGAGATCTACCGTCCGGTGCGTACCTTCCTGCAGTTCAAGGACTACTCCACCGCGATCGACGTCAACCCCAACTACATCACTCCGAAGATGCTGCAGTTCCGTCTGCAGAAGATCATGGACGAGTACGTTGCGGGCGTGGCCACTTACTACACCACCAACGAGCACATGCTGAAGGTGGCGTCCGAGAAGCTGGACATGCTGAAGGAAGACGCGCTGAAGATGCGTGCCAAGGACCTCCACGAACTGCTGCGTGCGTGGGAGAACTATCACCGCATCCTGACCGCCGAAGCTCACATGAAGCACATCCAGTTCCGCGAAGAATCCCGTTACCCGGGCTTCTACTACCGCATGGACAAGAACTTTGTCGATGAGGAGAACTGGCACTGCTTCGTGAACTCCATCTATGACAAGAACACCAAGCAGTGGAACGTGTTCAAGCGCGCCCACGTGGACCTGGTGGACAAGTCCAAGCTGTTCAAGCCGGCCGCTCACTAAGAGCCGACTTGCAGTAGATGGCACAGGGACCGGGCGCCGTAAGGCGCCCGGTTTCTTTTCTGGGGTAGAATTTTGGTCGTGCCATAGCCCTGGAACGATAAAGACCATTGCTCTCGCCAAGACGCCAAGATCGCCAAGAAAGGCAAAATCTGACCGCACAGCCCATACGACTTGGGTTTTCTTGGCGATCTTGGCGTCTTGGCGAGAGAATTGGTTATTTTTCTAAGCGAATTGACGGGAATCGAGGCGGAACCTCACCCTACCCAATCGGCAGGGTGGCGCCGGGGCCGCTGCATTAGTATCCTTTCCCGGCTGTTTTATCGAGGTAGAGATCCATGGCTGATACCCCACATATCGAATCCCCCTTTCCGTCCAGCCCGGTGATGCCCAAGCTGTTCGACGGCGGCAAGACCATCAGCTTCAGCTGCCACAAGGGCATCGGCTGCTGGAATGCCTGCTGCGCCAACATCGACATCACCCTGACGCCCTATGACGTGCTGCGCCTGAAAACGCGGCTGGAAATGACCTCCAGCGACTTCCTGCGCCAGTACACCGTGCCCTACGAGCTGGAAAAGGACGGCATCGCCGGCATCAAGTTCAAGCCGGTGGAAGGCGGCACCGCCTGCCAGTTCATGCGCCCCGAGGGCTGCTCAGTGTACGAGGACCGGCCCACCGCCTGCCGCTACTATCCGGTGGCCCTGATCTCCATGCGCAGGCAGGACGAATACACCGACACCAGCTCCTACGCCCTGGTCAAGGAGCCCCACTGCAAGGGGCACGAGGTCGAGCGCCCGCTGACCATCGACGAATACCGTCAGGAGCAGGGCGTGGCCGAATACGACGACCAGTCGCGCGGCTGGCGTCAGCTGATCCTGAAGAAGATGTCTTCCGGCCCGACCATCGGCAAGCCCTCGCTGCGCAGCCGCCAGATGTATTTCATGGCCTGCTACGACGTCGACCTGTTCCGCGAGTTCGTGCGCTCCGAGGGTTTCCAGAACGCCTTCGAGCTGGACGAGGAAACCAGCCGCCAGGTGATGGAAGACGACGTGGCGATGATGCAGTTCGGCTTCCGCTTCCTCAAGCAGGTGCTGTTCGGCGAAGTCACCATCCCGACGCGCGAGGATGCGGTCCGCGTCCGCGAGCAGCGCTTGCGTGAACTGCATGAATTGCAGATCAAGCGTCGGGTGTACGATCCGGCGGACGAGGCCCTGGAGTACATCTGACGGCCCGATGAAGCGCCACGCCGCCCTGCACGGTCTTTCCGGCGAGCACCACCGGGCACTGGTGCTGGCGCGGCGGCTGCGCAACCTGACGCAGGACGTGCAACCCGCTGCGGTGCAGGAACTGCTGGCGCTGTGGCGGGCCGAAGTGGGGCCTCACTTCATCGCCGAGGAAGAGCGGCTGCTGCCGCTCTTTGCGCGTTACAGCGCGCCGGATCATCCCCTGATCATCGAGACCCTGCGCCAGCACGTGCTGATGCGCAGCCTGCTCGATGAGATCGGGGAACTTGTGGATGCGCATGAGACGCCGCTGGCGCCGTTGCATGCCCTGGGTGACGCCCTGCGCGAGCACGTGCGCTTCGAGGAAAATGAATTGTTCCCGGCAGTGGAGGCGGCGCTGCCGGAGGCACAGTTGCAGCGGCTGCAAATGTATTTCATGTCGTTGTAGGGTGCGCACTGCGCACCGGCAGGAAAACAGAGATACAAGATACAAGTTACAAGATACAAGGGAATGAGCTCGCTGCGCTCGTGCTGCTTTAGGATTCAAACAGCCGTGCGTGCAGCACACGCCTTCCCTTGCATCTTTCCTCTTTGATCTTGTACCTGACTTATCCAACCACGTTTGTTTGAGGAGCCAAGAGTGTTCAAGGTCAACGAGTATTTCGACGGCAAGGTCAAATCCATTTCCTTTACCGAGTCCGAGGGTGATGCCACCGTCGGCGTGCTGGCGCAGGGCGAGTACGAATTCAACACCGGCAAGGCCGAAATCATGCACATCGTTTCCGGCAAGGTGTCGGTGTCGCTGCCCGGCGAGAACGGCTGGCGCGAGGTGAAGGCGGGCGAGGTGTTCAGTATCCCGGCCAACAGCAAGTTCGGCATCAAGGCCCTGGTGGAAAGCGCCTATCTGTGCCAGTTCCGCTAACGGCAACAACCCGTCGCAGAGACGCAGAGGATGATTTGTTTTGGCAACAGGAGTCTTTTCCTCCGCGTCTTTGCGATAATTTGGTTTTCGCGGTGAGTGACATAGCACCCGCGCATCGGCAGTTCACCTTCGATGCCATCGGCGTCATCCGTTCGCCGTTCAAGGAAAAATTCGGCATTCCGCGCCAGAGCGGCCTGATGGACACGGCCGAGGCGGTGCTGGAGCTGCTGCCGCCCTATGACCGCGAGGAGGCCGTGCGCGGTCTCGACGGTTTTTCCCATCTCTGGATTACCTTTGTGTTTCACGGCGTGCGCCAGGGTGACTGGTCGCCCACCGTGCGGCCGCCGCGTCTGGGCGGCAACCAGCGCCTCGGCGTGTTCGCCACCCGCTCCACCCATCGCCCCAATCCCATCGGCCTGTCGCTGGTCGAGATCGCCGGTATCCGCCGCGAGCAGGGGCGGTTGCTGCTCGATGTGCGCGGCGCCGACCTGATGGACGGCACGCCGGTGCTGGATATCAAACCCTATCTGCCCTATGCGGACGCGCGGCCGGATGCCCGCGCCGGGTTTGCCGCTGCGGCACCCGATGCACAGATGCCGGTGGTGTTCGGGCCCGAGGCCGAAGCCGTCTGCACGGCGCGGGCGGCGGATCTGCCGCAGCTGCGCCGCTTCATCGAACAGATGCTGCGGCTGGACCCCAGGCCGGCCTACCAGGCGGCCAGCGAGGGCCGGGTGTACGGTACGGCCATCTTCGACCTCGACGTGCGCTGGACGGTCGCTGACGGCGCCGTGCAGGTGCTGACCATTTCCCCCGCCGCCTGACGCGGCGTTCCGACCCTGTCCCCGCCGGGGATATCCCCCTGTCGACGTCCCGGCTACGGCCATCAGGCCGCTGCACTACCGTGAATTACCCATTTTACGGCTACGGCCCAGCGGCTATTTGTATAGCTATGACGCCGGAAGGGAAAGGAAACACCGACATGCAGGGATCGGAGCCGATGATCACAGCCTCCGGGAGCGGCCCCGGCGGCCCTGCGACGGGTACGGAGGCTGACACCTCATGACGCGCAGCGCCTGGCACATACAGAAGGCCGTACTGTTCGCCTTGTACCTGCGCGAGCTGAAAACCCGTTTCGGCGCGCACCGCTTCGGCGCCTTGTGGCTGGTGCTGGAGCCGATGGCCCACGTCATGGTGATGGTCACCCTGTTCAGCTTCATCCGCGACCGTGTCGTGCCGGGAGTGGATTTCGCGGTCTTCCTGCTGGTCGGGCTGGTGCCGTTCTTCATGTTCAAGAGCATCGCCATCCGCATCATGGAAGGGGTGGAAGGCAACCGCGCCCTGTTTTCCTACCGCCACATCACGCCCATGGACGTATTCATCACCCGGGCCTTGCTCGAAGTGCTGCTTTACGCCCTGGTATACGCGCTGCTGCTCGTTGCCATGGGACTGTCCGGACTCGACGTCCGTATCGCCCATCCGATGGACGCCCTGCTGGCGTTCGCGCAGATGGCCCTGTTCGGCTTCGCGCTGGGCGTGGTGTTCAGCATCCTGGTGAGCTACCTGCCGGCGGCGAAGATCGTCATCCGCATCATGTTCATTCCCCTGTACCTGATGTCGGGGATCATCTTCCCCATCGCCCGCCTGCCCCATGATCTGCTGCCCTGGCTGTTGTGGAATCCGCTGCTGCATGCCACGGAGCTGTCGCGCGCCGCCATGTTTGCTGCCTATCCCCTGGTGCCGGGCATCGACATCGGCTATGTGCCGCTGTGGATCCTGTGCGCGCTGTTCGCGGGCCTGTGGTTCTACCGTTACCGACGTTTCGTCCTGGTGGCCAACCCATGATCGAGCTGCGCGCCCTCACCAAGTCCTATGCCACCACCCATGGCAGGCATTACGTGTTCCGCGATCTGTCCTTCACCTTTCCGGCAGGCGCCAACATCGCGCTCATCGGGCGCAACGGTGCCGGCAAGTCGACCCTGCTGCGGCTGATCGGCGGCATCGAAACTCCGGATCGGGGCAGGGTGGTGACCGAGCGGCGCATCTCCTGGCCGGTGGGTCTGGCCGGCGGATTCCAGGGCACGCT
This sequence comes from Gammaproteobacteria bacterium HGW-Gammaproteobacteria-1, assembly GCA_002840095.1. GTDB lineage: Bacteria > Pseudomonadota > Gammaproteobacteria > Thiohalomonadales > Thiohalomonadaceae > Sulfurivermis. The sequence continues at coordinate 35,555 of PGZL01000011.1, forward strand.
CACCGGGCGCGACAACGTCAAGTTCGTGTGCCGCGTATACGGCGCCGACCGGCACGACATGGCGGACAAGGTGCGTTTCGTCGAGGAGTTCGCCGAGATCGGGCACTACTTCGACCAGCCGGTGAAGAGCTACTCATCGGGCATGCGCTCACGCCTGGCCTTCGGCCTCAGCATGGCCTTCGATTTCGATTACTACCTCATCGACGAAGTGCTGTCGGTGGGTGACGCGCAGTTCCGCCAGAAGAGCAAGATGATGCTGGAAGAGAAGCTGGCGCGTGCCAACGTGATCCTGGTGTCGCACAACATGAACGACGTGAGCCGTCTGTGCGACATCGCGGTACTGGTGCAGGACGGCCAGGCCATTCTGTATCCGGACGTGGCGGAAGGCATCCGTGCCTATCAGGGCGGCGCGGTGACGTTGCCCGAAGGCGCGCGCGCGCAGGGTGACGGCGCCAACCCGCGGCCGCGGCAGAGCGCGGCATGAACGCGCTGACCCCCGGACGCCTGGCCCTGTGGCTCATCGCACTGCCGATGGCCCTGCTGGCGTTCTATTACAGTTTCATCGCCGCCGATCGCTATGTGAGCGAGACGGTGGTTGCGGTACGCCAGTCCGGCGACAGCGGCAAGGCCGCCGCGGGACTGTCGCTGATGCTGGGCGGGATCAATCCGCCGGCGCGGGAGGACACGCTGTATCTGCGCGAATACATCCAGTCCCTGGACATGTTGCGCCATCTGGATCAGACGCTGGATCTGCGTGCCGCCTACGGTGCGGAGCCGATCGATGTGTTTTACCGCCTGTTTCCCGACACCAGCCAGGAATGGTTCCTGAAGTATTACCGCAACCGCGTCGAGGCCGGCTTCGACGACGTCACCGCCCTGCTGACTGTGCGCGTGCAGGGCTTTACGCCGGAGTTTGCCCACGCCATGGCGGAGGCGATCCTGGCCGAGAGCGAACGCTTCATCAATGAGGTGTCGCACCGCATGGCGCGCGAGCGCATGGCCTTCGCGGAAGGAGAGCTGGACAAGGCGAGCAAGCGTTACCGGCGCGCGACGACCGAACTGGTCGAGTTCCAGAACCGGTACAACGTGCTCGATCCGGTGGCCCATGCCCAGGCCCTGTCGGGCATCGCGGTGGAGCTGGAAACCACGCTGGTGCGGCAGGAAGCGGAACTGAAGAACCTGCGCACCTATCTGCAGGACGAGGCCCATCAGGTGGTGGCGCTGAAGAACCAGGTGGGCGCCCTCAAGGCCCAGCTCAGCAAGGAACGCAACCGCGTGGCGGCGCCGGAGGGGCAGCAGCTCAACGTGCTGGCCGCGGAGTTTCAGGGGCTCACCCTGCAGGCCCGTTTTGCGGAGGACGGCTACAAACTGGCCCTGGCCGCGCTGGAGAATGCGCGCATCGACGCGACGCAGAACCTGAAAAGCCTGGCGGTGATCCAGACGCCCAGCCGGCCCGAGACGGCGGACTATCCGCGCCGCCTGCATAATCTGGCGACGGCGCTGTTGGCACTGTCGCTGTTGTACGGTGTGGTGCGGCTGTTGATCGCCACCATACAGGACCACGGGGATTGAGCATGAGAGCAGCGACCACATCGCCACGCCGCGGCCGCACCGTCGGTCTGCTCCTGCTGCTTGCTGCGCTCCTGTCGCCGGCGCTGCACGCAGCGGTGTCCGATCCGCTTTCGCTCAGCCCGCGTGGCCTCACCGAATCGACGCCGCTGACGCCGCCGCCACCGGCACCAGTAGCGCCGCCGGCCGTCATCTCGGAGGTGTTCGGCGCGCAGATATTCAGCGGCGCCTTCATGGCCGAGCAGTTCAGCGGCTTCAATCCGGACTATCAGGTCGCCATCGGCGATCACATCACCCTGCGCATGTGGGGCGCGTTCACCTACGAGGCCACCGCCACGGTCGATCCCCAGGGCAATATCTTCATCCCCAATGTGGGGCCGGTGCCGGTGGCCGGCGTGCGCAATGCCGAGCTCAACGAGCAGGTGGCCAATCGCATCAAGCGGGTGTACCGCTCCAATGTCGGGGTCTATGTCACCCTGGCCTCGGCACAGCCGGTGAAGGTGTACGTCACCGGCTATGTGCACAAGCCCGGCCTCTACGGCGGGCTGTCGTCCGATTCGGTGCTGTACTATCTCGACCGTGCCGGCGGCATCGATGCGGAGCGCGGCAGTTTTCTCGACATCAGCGTGCTGCGCAGCGGCGAGACGCGGGCGCGGTTCAACCTCTACCACTTCCTGCTGGAGGGGAAGATCGCCCCCTTGCAGCTGCACGACGGCGATACGGTCGTGGTGGGGCCGCGCAAGCACACGGTGCGCATCGGCGGCGACGTGCTGAATCCCTACCAGTTCGAATTCGACAAGGATCGCATCTCGGCGCGCGAGCTGCTGGCGTTGGCCAAGCCGCGTCCCGCCGCCACCCACCTGTCCATCGTGCGCAAGGTGGGCACCGAGCGGCGCAGCGAATACCATCCGCTGGCCGAGGCGGGCGAGGTGATGATCGAGGACGGCGACGAAGTGGCGGTGACCGCCGACAAATACCCGGGCACGATCCTGGTGCGCGTCGAGGGCGCCCATCTGGGCGAGCACGTGCTGGTGCTGCCTTACGGCGCGCGGCTGAAGGACGCGCTGGCCCGCGTCAAGCCGGCGCCGCAGGCCAACAACGAGGCGGTGCAGCTGTTCCGCAAGTCGGTGGCGCAACGGCAGCGCGACATGCTGGAGAGCACCCTGCGCAGCCTGGAGGCCTACGTACTTACCGCGCGCTCGGCCACCAGCGAGGAGGCGGCGCTGCGCACCAAGGAAGCCGATCTGGTATTGCAGTTCGTCGACCGCGCGCGCCGGGTCGAACCGCGCGGGCAGATCCTGCTCGGCGCCAAGCACGAGGCACAGGACGCGCTGCTGGAGGACGGCGACATCATCCGCATTCCGGAAACCAGTTCGCTGGTGCTGGTGCACGGCGAGGTGCTGTTCGCCAACGCCATCGTGTTCGACAGGGAGTCTTCGGTGGCCGACTACATCGCCCAGGCCGGCGGCTACACCCAGAATGCCGACAGTTCCCGCGTCGTGGTACTGCACCAGGACGGCAGTTTCTCCGAGGGACTGGATTTCGTGCCCCAGCCGGGCGATGAAATCATGGTGCTGCCGCGGGTCGATACCAAGAACATCGAGGTGACGCGCGGCATCACGCAAATCCTCTATCAAATCGCCGTCGCCGCAAAAATCGTCTTCGGCCTGTAGCGCCGTCCCCCTGAACCACCTGCACATCGCCCTCCCGTTGTGAACCGCGGGAGGGAACCCAGACGTGCGGTAGGTGAAGGCCGTAACCCCCCCACTTCTTCAACCCATCACCCTAGGCACGGACTTCTGACGCGCTAGCTTTGCCTTACCGGCATCGCTCACACCCGACGATATTCCGTACCTGCACAGCGGCATTGGGAGTCACCACACATGCGACCAGGGCCGATGGCAGCAAGGGGTGCGATGAAGCCGGACCAATTCTGCGGTGGTCACGGACACACGGGTTACGACGGATGAGCAAGGGAACGCCAGGGGGATACGCCACATGCGCCTGAGAGTGCGCCTACAGATGTTTGCCGGAATGACGCTGCTTGCCGGCCTGCGGCTGGAGCATGCGGTGGCACGACGCATCGGGCTGCTGACCGCATATCATCGCCACCTTGCCCGCCTCATCCGGCGGCTGAAACTGTTCGACGAGGCCTATTACCTGGAGTCCAATGCCGACGTGGCCCAAGCCGCCGTGCCGGCGCTGCAGCACTATGTGGCCTGGGGCGACCGCGAGGGACGCGGACCGATGCCGCTGTTCGACGCGCCCTATTACCGAGCCCACGCCAAGGGCCGGCTCAAGAACGTCAACACCCTGCTGCACTACGCCTATGTCGGGCGTCACCTGCACCTGTCGCCCAGCGCCTGGTTCGACGTGGGCTACTACCTGGGACAGAACAAGGACGTGGCCCGCGCCCGCGTCGAGCCGCTGCGCCACTACCTCGACTTCGGCGGCAGGGAAGGGCGGGCACCCTGTCCGCAATTCGACAGCGGCTTTTACCTGCGCATGAATCCCGACGTAGTGGAAGCGGGCATCAATCCGCTGGTGCACTACCTGCGCAACGGCCGGGCCGAAGGGCGCTGCGTTCTGCCGGGGCCGGGCGAGCAGGCCATTGCGGCGCCGCTGCCGGGCGTGATCGACAGTGCCGAATGGGATGCCCTTCCGCAGCAGACCGGCGACACGGCCGCGGTTGACGTCATCGTGCCGGTGTATCGCGGCCGTCTCGAAACCTTGCACTGCCTGTGCAACCTGTTGAAGTCCACGGCCCGTACCTCGTTCGAGGTGATTGTCATCGACGACGCCAGTCCGGAACCGGAACTGAGCGCCGATCTGAAACAACTGGCCGCGCGCGGCCTGTTCACCCTGCTGACCAATGAACGGAATCTCGGTTTCGTCGCCACGGTGAACCGCGGCATGGCGCTGCACCCGGAACGGGACGTGGTGCTGCTCAATGCCGATACGGAAGTCTACGGCGACTGGCTGGATCGTCTGTACGCAGCCGCCTATGGCGCCGTCGACGTCGGCAGCGTCACGCCCTTGTCCAACAACGCCACCGTGTGCAGCTATCCGGTGTTCCTGCACGACAATCCCTATCCGCTGGAGCTGGGCTACGGTGAATTGGACCGGCTCACCGCCGAGGTCAACGCCGGTATTGCGGTGGAGACCCCCAGCGCCGTGGGCTTCTGCATGTACATCACCCGCCGCTGCCTCAAGGCCATCGGCCTGTTCGACGCGAAGACCTTTGGCCGCGGCTACGGCGAGGACAACGACTTCAGCCAGCGCGCCATCGCCCACGGCTGGAAGAACCTCATCGCCGCCGATGTATTCGTGCGCCATCTCGGTTCGGTATCGTTCCAGGGAGAACGGGCCAAGCGCATCGACGCCGCGCTGACGGTGCTGGACGGCCGCTACCCCAACTACCGTTCCGACGTTGCGCGCTTCATCGCCGAGGACCCCCTGGCGGAGGCGCGCGGCCGTCTCGATCGGGCGCGCTTGCAGCGCCAGGTGCGGCGGGAAAATATCCTGGTGGTGAGCCACAATCGCGGCGGTGGTTCCGAGCGTCACGTGCAGGAGGACGTACAACGTTTCACCGCCGCTGGCCAGGGCGTGTTCCTGATGCGGCCGCAGTTCGGCCATCCGGAAAACGTCTGCCTGAGCCATCCTTCGCTCAAGCTGCTGCCCAACCTGCCGGTGTTCGCGTTGCAGGACGTGGAGCGGCTTGTGGGCGTGTTGCGCGAACTGGGTATTACCCAGGTGCACAGCCACGGACTGGTCGACTACACGGCGCAGGCGCCGGCACAGCTGGCGGCCCTGGTCCAGGCCCTGGGCGCGCGGTTCGACGTCAATGTGCACGACTATTCGGTGATCTGTCCCCGCATCAATCTGGCGGACCGCTCCGGCCTGTATTGCGGCGAACCGGACAGTCAGGGCTGCAACGCCTGCCTGTGGCGCGAGGGTTCGGAATTTGCGGTGAGCCGCATCGAGGACTGGCGCACCGTCCAGCACCAGATGCTGCGCGCCGCCGACAGCGTTCTGGTTCCCGATCAGGACGTGGCGCAACGCCTGCACCGTTACTATCCCGACGTTGCACTTACGGTATCGCCCCACGAAGAAATCGATTACCGGCGGCTCCCGATGTTGTTGCCCGAGTTGATGCCGGACGAACCCTTGCGCGTGGTGGTGATCGGCGCCATCGGCCGCATCAAGGGTTACGACGTGCTGTTGGCCTGCGCACGCGACGCCGCCCGGCGCAAATTGCCCATTGAGTTCGTCCTGCTCGGCTACAGCCTGGATGACGGCCTGCTGGAAGACGCCGGCGTGCAGGTGACCGGGCGTTATCTGGAACATGAGGCGGAACAGCGCCTGCTCGGCCTTGGCCCGCATGTGGCCTGGCTGCCGTCGCTGTGGCCGGAAACCTACAGCTACACCCTGTCCATCGCCCTGCGTTGCGGGCGGCCCGCTTTCGCCTTCGACCTGGGCGCGATGGCCTCGCGTCTGCGCGACGCCGGACTGGACGCGATGCTGATGCCGTTGACCCACGCGGGTTCGGCTGCGGCCATCAATCACTGCTTTCTCGAGTACAGGAGTCTGTGGGCGCGCGCAATCGGGCAGGCGTCATAAATGGGCAGGGCGGTACGACAGCGATGAACATGCTACTTACGGCGACACGGGCCTTCAGCAGGAAGCGGGCGGTGCATCCCGACAGCGAAGGGATCGTCGGCTATATCGAGCAGGTGACGCTGCGCGAGATACGCGGCTGGGCCATCAATCCCGCACTGGCTCCCATGCAAATGGCCGTGCGCGTCAACGGGACCACCCATCCCATTACGCCGCGCTGGGTGGAGCGTGCCGACATCGCCGAAAAATATGGCACGCAATTCCTGGCATCGGGTTTCCGCTACGACACCACCGATGCGGTGCGCGACGAACTGGTGCGCGCCATGCAGCACGGCAGCCCGGTGGAGGTTCTGGCCAACCATGTCGTCTTGCGCAACGTGGGTGTGACAGACAGCGCCCCGGACATGCCGCGCAGGGAGGCATTGCAGATACGCACCTGTGTCGACGGCTTCGAGGCCGAATTGGAATCATGGGGGCGCTTTTCCATTACCGGCTGGGCCGTGAGCGGCGAACGCCCGGTCCAGTCGTTCGAAGTACTGTGCAACGGCCATACGATTGAATGCACAGTGCTGCGCCGTGAGCGACGCGATGTGGCAGGCGCGCTGCAACTGGCAGTGCCCAACGCCGGATTCGAGATCGAGTTGCCGGGTCATATCTGGGACGACGTCGGGGACGATCATGGCTGCGTGATCGAGGTTCATGCCGATGGGCACAGCATCACTCCGACTCCGCTGGAGCTGACCCGTGCCCGCGTCGCCGCCTGGACCGCCGAAGTGCTGCACATGGGCGAAGGCCAGGAACGCCAGTACCGTGCCCTGCTGGCGCTGGAGCACGCCCGTTACGCTGCGCTCATCACCCTGATGGAATCCGATGACGCACGCCTGCTGCGGGAATTTGCCCAGCGCATGGGGCTGGAGGAGTACGCCGTGGCGCCGCAGCTGGCGCACCGCTACGTCGAGCGTCTGCCGGTGGACGGTGCCAGCACCCTGCTGCTGTGGGACGCCCTGCACGCACTCAACGAGCGGGTTCGCAGCGGAGGTTCGGCCTGTGCACACGTCAAGGCGGTGTTGCGCGACATGCGCCTCAAGGGTGAGGTGCGCGATGAATTCATGCGCTCCGCCGTGCCGCTGCTGTGCCGCAGCAACGAATTTCCCGCCCTGCGCGAGCTGGTCGATTTCAACCGGCTCAGCGGCCTGGAGCACGCGGACGAGTTGTGGAAGATGAGCCTGGCGTTGCCGTCGTTGGTGGCGGACGGGCACATCGAGCGTGCCGCCGCCCTGTGCTACCGCCTGTCCAAGCACCTGTCCGGCGGCTGGCTGAATACGGAGTGCCTGCGTTTTGCCTCGGCGCAGGTGCAGGCCCAGAGCAAGGAGGGCGAGATCGACCAGGCACTGGCGGAGAAATTCCGTTATGCGGTGATCGCGGTCATCGACGGCTTCAACGGCGGATGGTTTTCGCGCCTGCACGATGTCGAGCTGGTGGACACCGTACTGACTCTGCTGGCGGACCTGGCGCTGTACACCGATTACCATCAGCGCGACATCGTCACGGCGGTGCTGCGCAACTACGGGCTCAATCCCACCTTCTGGGAACGCGCCGCCGCCTGCGGCGTGGCGGAGCTGACGCCGGAAATGCAGCGCGCGCAACGGCATTTCGGGCGCATCGCCGCTGCCGTGCGTGGCGGCGGCGCGGAGCTTGCCGCCGAACTGGAGGCGGTGGAAGAATCGCTGTCCTATTTCCGCAACCGGGACAACCGCGAGGCGGTAACCATGTTGCGGGAAGTGTGCATGAACGCCTTGCCGCACATTGCGGCCGCGCCGACGGCGGCGGGACGCACCCTGCTCAAGCAGTTGCTGGCGACGGAGCCGGCCGAGGCCTTGCGCGTCGCGGCCGCACCGTTGCCTGGGGCCGCCGCACCGGTGACGGGGGATCCGGAAGCGTGCGAGCTGTTGTCGCGCGCCCTGCGTTACGAATCGGGCCGCCCGGCCAGCGTGGTGTACGAGCTGCAATGTGCGGCGGCGCGCGCCGTGCAGCTGGCACAGCAGGCGACGGACGGACGCGAGGCGGCGCGCGCCGTGGCCGATCTCGAGCAGCGCGCCATCGCCATCGCCGCGGCGCGCGATCAATACCTGGGCGTGGACATGCTCGCCGCTGCCTATGCCCTGGCGGACGGCGGGCCACAGGGCGGGGCCTCGGTCCTGATGCGGCTGGGCGAACTGATGCGCAAGGCCATCGAGGACACCGCGGAGGGCCGCTGGATCCCGGCGCCGGTGCTGACGGCGCTGGGCCGCTTCATGGCCCTGCCCGGCGACGCGGTGTTGCGCGGCTTCTGCGCCGAGGTCGTCAGCCAGGTGCGCGCACGTTTCGGCAGTCGCTACGATGCACTGCTGGCGCCGACGTCGCCGTCCATCGCCCTGGCCGCTGAAGGCTGGCCGCGCGACACCCTGGTGGTGATCTACTCCTGCCGCAAGAATCTCGACAGCCGGGTGGCCGCCATTCGCTCCACCTGGGTGCAGGATCTCGTCGCCCGCGGCATACCCTACGTCGTCCTGGTGGGCGATGGCGACGACAGCCTGCAGGATGATGTGCTGGCGCTGAACGTGTCGGACCGCTACGAGGACCTGCCGCAGAAGACGCTCAAGCTGTTCGACTGGATCTACCGCAACACCGACGCCCAGTACGTGATCAAGATCGACGATGACTGCTATCTCGACGTGGCGCGCTATTTCGACACGCTGAGCTACCGCAAGCATCACTATTACGGCCGCGTCATCTGGCGCGACGTCGGCAGCATGGAGCGCGACTGGCACCAGTCCAAGTCCCATTCCCTGCGCGGCCGCCGCTGCATCGACAAATCGCCGGAACCGTCGGTCTATGCCGACGGCGGCGGCGCCTACTGCCTGTCGCGCCTGGCCATCAGCCGCCTGCTGGCGGCGAAGCGCACGGAGCAGGGGGCGCGGCTCCTGGCCTGCTCGTTCATGGAGGACAAGCTGGTGGGCGATTTGCTGTCCCTCAGCGACATCCGCCCGGTGGACGAGGACTACGAGTCCTACCAGCGCCGCCGTACCTTCGGCAATGCCACGCCGGTGGGCATGTGGGAGAACACCTTCTTCCCCAGCACGCTGACGCCCACCAAGGTGGTGCACATGGATACGGAGCGCGGGCTGGACCTGGTGCGCGAGCGCGCCCGCGGCGACGAAATCTGGCCCAAGAAGCTTTGGCCGACCTGCTGGCCGCCCAGCATCAAGCCGGACGGCAACCAGCTGGAACTGATCGGCGATCCGCAGGCGGCGGCGCCGCTGTTGCAGCAGAGCCTGCTGGTGGTGACGGTGGTGCGCAACGAGATGATCATGCTGCCGCACTTTCTCGCCCACTACCGTGCGCTCGGCGTGCGCTGCTTCGTGTTCGTCGACAACTGCTCCGACGACGGCACGCGCGAATATCTGCAGCAGCAGCCGGACGTGGTGCTGTATTCCAGCGATACCGAATACAAAAAATCGCACTACGGCGTCGCCTGGCAGCAGGCGGTGCTGGGCAATCTGTGCCTGGGCAAGTGGGCGCTGCTGGTGGATGCCGACGAGCTGCTGGTGTTCGACGGCTGTGAGCAGCGTACTTTGCAGGAGTTCGTGGCGGAGGCCGAGGCCGAAGGGGCCGATGCGGTCTCCACCTACATGATCGACATGTATCCGTACGGCGATCTGGCGGAGGCGGACCTGGCCGCCATGACGCCGTTCGAGGCGGCGCCGTGGTTCGACGCCGCGCCGCTGATTTCGTGGCGGCTGGGCAGCGGCATGTACGGCAACGGCGCCACCTGGCTCAGCACCCTGCGCCACCGCCTGTCCAATCCCTCGGCGCCCAATGCCTTCACCTCGCAGAAGACGACGCTGGTGCGCTACCAGCCGTGGATGCGCTTCTCCCAGGGACTGCACGACGCCAGCAACGTGCGCCGCTCGGCGCAGCCGGCCTGGCTCGCCCACTTCAAGTACCACGCCGGCTTCAAGGACAAGGTGCATACCGAGGTGCGGCGCGGACAGCACTACAACAACGCCGCCGAGTATCGCCGCTACATGGTGATGCTGGCCGAGGGACAGGGAGGTTTCGGCGCTGCCGATCTGTCGCAGCGTTACGAGGGAAGCGGCAGCTTTGCCGCCATCCAGAATCATGTCAGCAAGAGGTAAGGCCATGAGTGTCTGCGCGAGCACCATTGAGGTGAAACCGATCATCATCTGGACGCTGCAACGGACCGGCGGTACCAACTTGGCGCGCCATCTGTTCGGCCGTACCGGACGCCCGGCGACGCAACACGAACCGTTCAACCGCGGCCGTATCTACGGTCCGGTGACCGAGCACTGGATCAGTGAACGGGATCGCGCGGCGCTCGACGTCGCCATGACGAAGATCTGCAACAGCGGCGCCCTCATCAAGCATTGCGTGGAAACGGTGCCATGGGAAATCTCCGAGGCGCTGGCCGCCGCCGCCAGCCGTGCCGGTTACGGTCACCTGTTCCTGTACCGCAATGCCTCGCTGGATCGGCTGCTGTCGCTGCACTACGCCAAACTCAGCGGCATCTGGGGGCCGGAGTTCCAGAACAACGCCGCACTGGACGAGAAGATATTTTCCCAGCCTCTGCCGGTGGAGGAACTGGTGAGCCATGAGCGGCGCGCCAACGGCATGCTGTCCATGGCATGGCGCTGCCTGGTGGAGCAGGGCGCCACGCCCATGGCGCTGGCCTATGAGGATATCTATCAGGCTGGTGACGGTAGCGAGGCGCGCCACAGGCTGGCGCCGGTGCTGCGTGCCCTGGGCCTGGCTAACGGCGAGGCCGACGACAGCGCATTCATCGAGCAGATCATCGGCAGCGGCGATCAGGGGACGCGCGAATCCTATCGCAGCTTTCCCGGCGTCGCCGAACTGAGGAAACGTCTCGGCGCCGTGCCGCGCTTCGCGCCCGAAGGCGGCGGCTGCATGCCTGTAGCGATGCTGCGCTGCGCTTCCCATCCCTGGGTGCTGCACGCCGCTGTCGACGTCGCGCCTGATCTGATCATCCCCGGCGAGACCTTCGACCTGGGCGGCGTGGTGGTGCTGACGCGTGAAGCGCCGGCAGGCTGCACGCTGGAGATCGACGGCAGCGCAAGTTCAGTGCACTGGGACATGCCCTCGCCGCGCATGGCGCGGGACTATCCCGCCGGAGCCAATGCGGCGGCGGCACGGTTCCAGGCCCGTATTGCGCTGGCGCCCGGACAGCCGGCGGCACGCGTGCTGCTGCGCGCACCGGACGGCACGACGGTCCCCTTGCTGGAACTGGTGCCGCAGCGTGCGCCCGATTACGGCGAGGTCAGCACCGAGACGGAGGACCGGTTGATCTTCGACGTGGGCGCCAACGACGGTTCCGACAGCTGGTACTACCTGAGCAAGGGCTTTCGCGTGGTGGCGGTGGAGGCGATCCCGGCCCTGGCCGATGCGCTGGGCGGGACACTGGCGGCACAGATCGACGCAGGCCGTCTGGTGATCGAGCGCCAGGCCATCGCCGACGCCGATGGCGAGGTGGCCTTCACCATCAACGAAGACTGGACCGAGTGGAGCTCGCTGTTCAGTGCGTCCAAGGCCAGCGCCGGCAAGGCCACGGAAATCACGGTACCGGCCTGCACCCTGGCCGGACTGATCGCGCGCCACGGCGTGCCGTATTACGTGAAGATCGATATCGAGGGCGGCGAGCTGGCGGCGGTGAGGTCGCTGGCGACGCTGGCGCCGGAGCAGTTGCCGCCGCTGATCTCGGTGGAGATAAATCCGTGGTGGCCGCAGGTGCTGGAGCGGCTGCGGGCCATGGGCTATGTGGGCTTTCAGATGTCGCGCCAGGGCGCCGCCCATCTGCCGGGCCTGCCGTCGCCGAGTCGCGAGGGACTGGATCGGCGCACGGTGTTCAATTCGAGCATGAGCGGGCCCTTCGGCCGTGATCTTCCCGTCGGCGGCTGGGTCGGCATCGTGGAAATGGTGCGGCAGGTGATGGCCGCGCAGGCGGAGATGGATGCGCGCCGCAAGGCAGGTGACGCACCGGGCTGGTACGACGTGCACGCCGCGCGCCAGGAATGGCTGGATGCCAGCGGTATCGCCGTCGCCAACACGGAGGGTCCGTCATGATCGCGCTGCCGGCACTGCAACTGGGCTACCAGTTCATACCCAAGGTGGGCACCACCTCGCTGTTCACTTTCTTCTATACCTGCGTGCACGGCGTCGACTACGATCCGCTACGCCACGGACGCAACGGTCGGGCGATGTTCGTGCATCGCTATTTCATCGGCGGCGACTGTCCCGATGCCCGCGACGTCGACAACAGAGCGGCGGCCATCGCCGACTACGACGGCTATTACCGCTTCGCGCTGACGCGCGATCCGATACGGCGCTTCCTGTCGATGTACGTCAATCGCGTGATCCAGAAACGGGAGCTCGCCGCGAACTCACCTTATGCCCAGGCGATTATGCATGCCGGCCTGCCCTTCGATCCCGACATCAATCTGCTGGTGCGCCATCTCGAAGCTTACCTGGACTGTCATTCCAGCCTGCTGCATCACGCCCGCCCCATGATGGATTTTCTGGGGCCGGACCTGTCCGTCTACGATCGCATCGCCGATCTCAGCGCCATGAATACGGTGGTGGAGGAGATCAGGGCGCACTGGTGCCGGGTGGGCATGGCTGCGCGCGCCGCCACCGCCGCACTGCCGGGAAAGATGCAGCGCTGCGGCGTGCGTCTCGGTCTGGAGTGCCTGACGCCGCGCTCGTTTGAGCGACTGCTCGATTACTATCACGCCGACTACGCCGAACTGCCCACGGTCAGTCTGCCGGAGATCAAAGCGGCCTATACCAAGGTGGCCATGGGTGCGGCACAGATCCCGCCATCGTCCGCCGCGCGCCAGGCCGTACCGGCAGCGGTGACCATCGGCCGCTAAATACATGTTCCGAAACTGTACCCATGCATAGGGCGTCCCATGGGCGCCGTGCTGCGGCGGGCAGGGCCCGCCCTTATGGAGTACCCGGTATGAAGTGGATACCCATTCGGAACACTTGTTTAGGTTTCGGTCACACCATGCGGTGCCGTGGCCTAGCCTGGCTGATGGGGGCTCTGCTTATGCCCACGCTCGTTGCCGTCGCCGGTGCAGCCCCACCACCCTGTGTCGTGCCCGTCGCCCTGCCGGTGCTCACGCTGCCGGCAGTGCCTGTCTGGACCCGCGGCAACCACGGCGTCGCCGGTGCCTCCGTGCTCTTCCACTTCGATGACGACGCCTGGTGGTCGCAGGCGCAGGCCTATGCCGGGTTGCGCGCGGCGCAGCTCGGCGCGCTGCGTTTTCCCGGCGGCGAACTGGCGGACAACTACGACTGGGAGCAACACGCCGTGGAGCGGGCGGCGGACTGGCCCGGTGCGGCGGCGACGCCTGCAGCGCGCGAGGCGCGCACCGACTATCGCGAGTTTCTCGCCCATGCCGCGCAGGCCGGCGTCGGGCAGGTGTTCATGGTGGTCAACGTCGACGGTGCGTTCCGTGCCGCCGGTGATCGCCGCGCCAATCTGCAACGCTACGCGCAAAAGGCCGCCCGCTGGGTCGGCGAGGTCAAACGCGCCGCCGGCGGCATGACGGTGCATTGGGAAATAGGCAACGAGCCCTATCTCGGCGGCAGCTTTCCGCTCACGGCGCAGGAATATGCCCAGGCCTTGCAGGTGTTCTCCGCCGCCATGCGCGCGGCGGATCCATCCGTGCGCATCGGTGCCGCCGGACCGGGCACCCTGGCCGGCGTCGCCTTTGCCGACCGGCTCGGCCCGGCCGCCCTGGCGCGGCTGCGCGCCGGTGCCATCAACAGCCGGCGCGCCTGCCCCGGCCTCACGACGCCGGCCTGCATCGCCGCCGTGCAACAGGGCGAGCCGGCGCCCGCCCCACTGCCCTGGTGGCCCGAAGTCATGGCCCAGGCCGGCGACAGTTTCGATTTCGCCGTCATCCACCGTTATGCCCGCGCTACGCCGCTCACTCCCCCTGCGTTTCCGCTGTCGCAGCGCGTGCAGAGGCTCAAGGACGCTCTGCAACGCAGCACCGGGCGCCAGGTACCGCTGGCGTTGACCGAATGGAACACGCCCAGCGAGAAGCGGCACGGCGCCCTGTCGGAAATGGAACACCTGATGGAGATCGCCATCCAGCGCGGCAACGACGCGGTGGCCGGTGTGGACTACGTCCTGTACTGGCCGCTGCGCGCACCGGCGCCAGGCCACCGGCCGCTGCTGGAAACCGACGGCAGCCCCACCGCCGTCGCGCGGCTGCTGGCCCTGCTGCACTCGCTGGCCGATGCTGACCAACGGGCGCAGGTCATGCTGGCCGGCGGCATCTACCTGCTGCGCAGCCGTTCCGGGGAGTCCGAGCACTACCTGCTGGTCAACACCGGCACGGAGGCGCGCGTGATCGCGCTGGACACCGCAGGTGGGGGCGGCTGGACGGTGCAACAGATCACCGGCGACGAATCGGGAAAGGCAATGCCCGTGCATACCTGCCTTGCCGCGGGGATACACCCCAGTACCCCTGGGGTCCATGCTCCAGCGCGGTCAATTAGCTTGATCCACCGGGGGCCGGGGGCTATTGGTTTGTAAACACTACCCCGGCCAGGAACTGCGTGCCCATGGACACTCCGACACTGTTTCTTCACATCGGTACCAACAAGACAGGCACCAGTGCGATACAGCGGTTCTTCAATCAGCAGCGCGATGCATTGCAGCAGCATGGCCTGCTGTACCCCGCCGCCGGTTGTGCCGGCGATGCCCATTACACGTTCAGCACGCTGCTGGGTTTCGATCACGGCAAGCCCAGGCGCGTCGACCTGTCGGCGCCGCCGCTGCGGGATTTGCGCAGCAGGCTGGAGCAGGAGATCGCCCGTTCGGCGTGCCGCCATGTCCTGATCAGTTCCGAAAACTTTGTCCTGCCCCGTGCGGTGGAACCCGTGCAGGAGCTTTTGCGGGATTTCGAGGTGCGCGTGGTGGTGTATCTGCGCCGCCACGACGGCTGGTGGGAGTCCGCCTACAACCAGGCGGTGAAGATGGTGGCGCAGCCCCCCTGGGGGCGCGGCTTCGAACGCTATCTGCGTTACCAGCGCATGCGCAATCCACAGTACGGTGGCTATCGCGCCTTGCTGGACCGGTGGGATGCGGTCTTCGGCACGGACAACGTCATCGTGCGCCCTTACGAAAAGCAGCAGAACGCGCCCAATGTGGCGGTGGACATATTGCATGCCATCGGCTGCGGCAACATCGCGCAGCAGCTGGACGTGCGCCCCGGGCATGTCAACGGTTCCCTGCACGGCGACACGGTACATCTCATCGATGCCTTTCAGCGCGCGCGCATCGAACCCGATCTGCGCCGCCGCCTGATAGAGCACGCCATCGCCACGGCGCCGGCCGGCCCCGCGCCGTCGCTGGTGGAACCGGCCCTGCGCCGCCGCCTGGTGGAGGAAAACATGCAGGACTACGCCCACATCGCGCGCAAATATCTCGGCCGCAAGGATGGCCGCCTGTTCCTGGATCCCCTGCCGGATCCGGACGAGCCGTGGACGCCGCAGCCGCGGCCGCCGTTGTCCGCCGTGGTCGAAGCCACGGTGCAGGTGCTGTCCGGCACCGCGGCCGCCAAAGGCGAACGCTCGGTGGCCTAGGCCGTCCGCGCATCATGTCACGCAGAGGAGTCGCCAACATGATCAGCACCTTACCGATAACGCTCCGGCCACACCGTACATTGCTGGTGATCGGCGGCTGCGGCTACATCGGCTCGCACATGGTCAAATGCCTGCTCGACGCCGGGCACCGCGTGGTGGTGCTGGACGATCTGAGCGGCGGTTATCGCGATGCCCTGCTGGGCGGCGAACTGGTGGTGGGCGATTTCGGCGAACGCACGGTACTGGAGGCACTGTTCGAGGGGCGCCGTTTCGACGGCGTCCTGCACTTCGCCTCCCTGATCCAGGTGGGCGAGTCGGTGCGTGACCCGGCGCTGTATTACCGCAGCAACATGGCCAAGGTGCTCACCCTGCTGGAGGCCATGCGTGATCACCAGGTGCCGGCCCTGGTGTTTTCTTCCAGCGCCGCCGTGTACGGCGAGCCGCACTACGTCCCTATCGACGAGTCCCACCCGTGCACGCCGATCAATCCCTACGGCATGACCAAGCACGTGGTGGAGACAATGCTGCGCGACTTCGCCGTCGCCTATGGCCTGCGCGCGGTGGCGCTGCGCTACTTCAACGCCGCCGGCGCAGATCCCCTGGGCCGTCTGGGCGAACGGCACCAGCCGGAAACCCATCTCATCCCCCTGGCCATGCAGGCCGCACTGGGCACGCGTCCCGCACTCCAGGTGTTCGGCCGCGATTACGACACGCCGGACGGTACCTGCATCCGCGATTACGTGCATGTGGACGATCTGGCCGACGCCCACCTGCTGGCGTTGGAATACCTGTGGAGCGCCGGGCCGAGCACGTCCTTCAATCTCGGCAACGGCGCCGGCTTCAGCGTGCAACAGGTGATCGATACGGTGGCGGCGGTGAGCGGCGTGCCGGTGCCGGTGGAGGAGGGGGCACGGCGCGCAGGCGATCCGGCGCGCCTGGTGGCTGACGCCGCGCGGGCGCGGCAGGTGTTGGGCTGGACGCCGCGCTACGGCGATCTGGAAACCATCGTGCGCCATGCGTGGCGCTGGGAACAACTGCGGCCCGATGCGCGGGCGGCAACGCGGAGGTACGGCAATGAGCAAGCCACATGATTTGTATTGGCACCGCGGTACGGTAACCCGGCAGCGGCGCGAGGAGTTGAACGGCCATCGCAGCGTGCTGCTGTGGTTCACCGGCCTCTCCGGCGCGGGCAAGTCCACGCTGGCCCACGCGGTGGAAGAGCGTCTGCATCTCGCCGGCTGCCGCACCTCGGTGCTGGACGGCGACAACGTGCGCCACGGCCTGTGCCGCGATCTCGGCTTCACCGAAGCCGATCGGGTGGAGAACATCCGCCGGGTGGGCGAAACGGCGAAGCTGCTGGTGGAGGCCGGGGTCATTACGCTGACGGCGTTCATCTCGCCGTTCTGCAACGACCGCGCGCGGGTGCGCAGCCTGTTCCAGCCCGGCGACTTCATGGAGATTTTTTGCGCCTGTCCGCTGGAGGTGTGCGAGACGCGCGACGTGAAGGGCTTGTACAAGCGCGCGCGTGCCGGCGAGATTCCGCACTTCACCGGCATCTCCTCACCCTACGAGGAACCGGAGCAGCCGGATCTGCGGGTCGATACCCACAGTCTCGGACTGGAGGATTCGGTGCAGGCGGTGCTGGATGCATTGCAGGAGCGCGGCATCGTGCGCGTGGAGCGTGCAGCGCTGCCCCAGGGCACGGCATTGTCAGACGTCCTGGGCTGAATGGCGGTTGCAAAATCTTGACCACGACAAGGTGACGAATAAACCCGTAGGAGCCCAGTCCCCTGGGCGAATGTTCGCCGAGAGGACCCGGCTCCTACGGGATCACGAAGCGGTTAAAGCAGCATCAGCTGCTCAGCAGCGGCCGCACCTCGGTGCCCAGTTGCGCCATGCGCCGCGAGGCGTTGCCGGCCAGCGCGGCGCGCAGCTGCGGCGAGGCGGCCAGATCCAGGATCGCGCGGCGCCAGGCGTCCTGATGATTGGGAAGCAGCAGGCCGTCCTGGCCGTGGTGGATGACGTCGGCATAGGGAGCTACATCGGTATACACCCCGGCGGCGCCCAGGCGGGTGAAGTCGAAGAAGCGGGTGACGGAGCGCCCGGTGTTGAAGCGGCCCGGCAGCAGCGGCGCCAGGCCGATGTGATGATTGAGGGCGGGAAGGCTGTCGCGATAGGTCTCCCACGCCATCGGATGCAGCACCAGGGTACGCGGCAGCGGTGCATAAAGGCGGCGCACGGCGTCGTCGCCGATGGCGATGAAGGTGAGGCGCGGTTCCTCTTCCTGCACGGCGGCGACGATGTCGCGCAGCCAGCGCAGTTCGGTCCGATGACTGGCGCTGCCGTGATAGAAGTACACCAGCGGCTGCGCCGTATCCGACGGCAGCAGCGGCGCCGGCGGAAGGAGCACGGGATGAACGACGGCATACTTCTCGGCAAGCGGACGGGTGGACACCCAGACCTCGCTGCACAACGCGCTCAGCGCGGCGCGCTGGCGGTGAAACAGGCGATGGATCTTGTAGCGGTAGCGCAGCGGCAGTTCCGCGGCGTTGCACGCGGCGGGGAGATCGTCGTCCATGAAGTAGGCCACACCGGCCAGTTGTCCCCGCAGACGGTGCAGCTGATCCGCCCAAGACGAGTTCAGGTAACGCACGATGACGACGAAGCTGCCGGCCGGTATCAGCTCATCCGCCGGTGCTGTGCGTTGGATGTCGATGCGTGTGCAGGGCAGTGCGTCGGGTTGCGCGCAGCGCGGCGCCAGATAGTAATCGGTGCTCGGATTGCGTCCGTGTTCGAGTATCACCACCTGCTGTGCTGCAACGGTGTAGTGCGCAGTGGGCATGAACAGACTTTCGTCCATGGTGCGCAGCAGGCCCAGCGCGCTCGCGAGTAATCCCATGTCAGCCATTTTGCCCACCCTCCCATTTCTGTCCGGCGCTAGGCAAAGCGTAGCCCGGATACCGAGCTATGGTGTGTTCTCCTCAGGTATCGACCGTATACCGCATCTGGGGGTGCTGCTGGACGGCAAGGTGGTGCGCAGCGTGGGCGGCCGCCTGTGGCAACCGGTGGACGGCGTGATCGGATGGGGCCGCGGTGCGCGTGCGCGCAAGGCGCAGCGCTATGCGGAGCATCACGGCCTGCCGTATCTCACGCTGGAGGACGGCTTTCTGCGTTCGGTCTGTCTCGGCAGCGACGGACCGCCGCTGTCGGTGGTGGTCGACGATCTCGGCATCTATTTCGACGCCGGCCGTCCGTCGCGGCTGGAACACTTGATCGCCGCACCGCGCCGCGCCGACGAATTGCAGCGTGCCCGCGCGCTGCTGGCGGCATGGCGCGAAGGCGGCGTCTCCAAATACAACCATCAGCGCGATCCCGCCGCTCCGCTGCCGCAGCGTTACGTGCTGGTGGTCGATCAGACCGCCGGTGATGCGTCTATCCGCTACGGCAGCGCCGATGCGGAAAGTTTCCGGCGCATGCTCGATGCGGCGCTGGCGGAGAACCCGGACTGCACGGTGCTGCTCAAGCTGCACCCGGAGGTGGTGGCGGGGAACAAGCGCGGACACTACAGCGCTGTGGCCGCGGCGCAGCCGCGGGTGCAGCTGCTGACCGAGGACGTGCATCCGGCGCAGCTGCTGGCACAGGCCGAGACGGTGTATACGGTGACTTCGCAACTGGGCTTCGAGGCCTTGCTGTGGGGCAGGCGGGTGCGCACCTTCGGCATGCCGTTCTACGCCGGCTGGGGTCTGACGGCGGACGAGCTGCCGGCGCCCGTGCGCCGCACCCCCGTCACCCTGGAGCAGCTGGTGTACGGCACGCTGATCGACTATCCGCGTTACGTGGATCCGGAGAGCGGGCGCCGTTGCACGGTGGAGGAAACGCTCGCCTATCTGGTCTTGCAGCGGCGCATGCGGCAACGCTTCGCCCCGGTGGTGCATGCCGTGGGGTTCTCGCCGATGAAGCTGGTCACGCTGCGCCGTTTCCTGCAAGGCAGCGAGGTGCACCGGGTACGGCACAGCGGCCAGGTGCCGCCCGGAGGCACGGTGCTGCTGTGGGGGAACCGTCATGCCGCCGGCAAGCGCTGCACCCATCACATACGCATCGAGGACGGCTTCCTGCGTTCGGTGGGACTGGGCGCGGATCTGGTGCGGCCCCTGTCCTGGGCGCTGGACGGCCGCGGCATCTACTACGATGCCGGGGCGCCGTCCGATCTGGAACACCTGCTGCAACACGCCGGCTTCGACGCGGCGCTGCGCCGCCGCGCGGCCCTGCTGCGCCAGCGCATCATCGCGGCGCAGCTGACCAAGTACAACGTCGGCGGCGGCCAGTGGCACAGGCCCATCGGCGGCCGGGTGATCCTGGTGCCGGGCCAGGTGGAGGGCGATGCCTCGCTCCATGCCGCCACCACCGATCTGTGCCGCAACATGGAACTGCTGCGCGCGGTGCGCGCCGCCAACCCGGACGCCTGGGTGGTGTACAAGCCGCATCCCGACGTAGCCGCCGGGCTGCGCAGCCAGGGCTATGACGATGGGCTCGCATGGCAATGGTGCAACGAGGTGGTGACCGACGTGGACATGGGCACGCTGCTCGACGGCGTGGACGAGGTGCACGTGCTCACCTCGCTGTGCGGCTTCGAGGCCCTGCTGCGCGGCAAGGCGGTGACCACCTACGGCATGCCGTTCTACGCCGGCTGGGGCCTGACCGAGGATCGCGGCATGCGCGATGCAGTGGCGCAGCGTCGCGGCCGTGCGCTGACTTTGGATGAACTCACCGCCGGCGTGCTGATTCTGTATCCGACCTACGTCAGCCGCCGCACCGGCAACTACATCACGCCGGAACAGGCGCTGGACCAGCTGCTGGCCTGGCGCGACGGCGAGGGCGGCGCCCTGCCGTGGTGGCGCCGCGCCCTGCGGCCGCTGCTGCGCCTGGCATTGGGGCAATGATCATGGCAACGCAACAGCAGGAAAATCGGTGCGAACAGAACGGCGGCGAATTTTTCGCCGCGCTGGCCAATCGCCACGTGCTGCTGTTGCAGGGCCCGATGGGGCCGTTCTTCTCCCGCCTGGCGCGGGACCTGGCGGCGGCCGGGGCCCTGGTGACCAAGGTGAATTTCTGTGCCGGTGACGCGCTGTTCCATCGTGCCGGCGGCGCGGTGCCCTATCGCGGCAGCCTGGCCGACTGGCCGGCGTTCTTCGCCGACCTGGTGTATCGCGGCCGGGTCGACGTGGTGATGCTGTTCGGCGATTGCCGGCCCTATCACGACGCCATCCGCAAGACTGCGCAGATGCTCAACGTGCCGGTCTACGTGTTCGAGGAAGGCTACCTGCGCCCCGACTACATCACCCTGGAGCGCGGCGGCGTCAACGCCCGCTCGCCCATGCGGCAGGGACCGCAGGCCTTCCACGCGCCGGACTATCGCGCAGCACGGACGGCGGCGCCCTCGCATCCGGCGCACACCTTTGCGCGGGCGGCGTGGTTCGCCTCGGTCTACAGCCTGATCAACTGCCTCGCCGCCTGGCGCTATCCGCACTACCAGCACCACCGCAATCTGCATCCGCTGCGCGAGGGCGTGCAGTGGCTGTGGAGCGGGGTGCACAAACTGCTCAACCACGGGCGCGATCGCCGGCTCGGCGAACGCCTGGCCCGCGACCTGGCGGAACGTTACTTCCTGGTGCCGCTGCAGGTGCACAACGATGCACAGGTGACGCAGCACTCGCGCTACGGCTCAGTGAACGAATTCATCATCGAGGTGATCGCGTCCTTCGCGCGCCACGCCGCGCCCCACCATCATCTGGTGTTCAAGCATCATCCGCTGGACCGGCCCTACCGCAACTACCGGCGCCTGATCACCGAGACCGCGCGCGCCTATGGCGTGCGGGAGCGGGTGCATTACGGCCACGACCTGCACCTGCCAACCCTGCTGGAGGCGGCGCTGGGAACGGTGGTGATCAACAGCACCGTTGGTATCTCGTCACTGTGCCACGCCACGCCGGTGCACACCCTGGGCGAGGCCATCTACGCCATGCCCGGACTGACCCACCAGGGCACACTGCCTCAGTTCTGGCAGGAACCCGGTGCGGTCGACGCTGCGCTGTTCGCCCGCTTCCGCGCCTGGCTGGCGCTGCACAATCAGGCAAATGGCAGTTTCTACCGGCGCCTCCCCGACGGCAGCGGCCACACCGGCATGCGCTGGTTCAGCCAGTCGCCCTTTTCCGTTACCATCACCCCCGCCGGACTGCCGGATATGCCGCCGGTGCCGCACGTCGAACCGCTCAGTCATTCCCGCGTCGCCTAAGCTCGAACTGTCGTCCGTGCCGGCAGCGTTGCGATGCGGGCCGCTGTTTTTCATGCAGGAGGATCAGCCATGGCGTTTGTGAGTATCAGCGAACCGTCACGCGCCGGCGCGCGCTGGGCGCCGTTTGCCCTCGGCTTCCGCCCGTTCTTCCTGCTCGCCGGTGTTGCGGCGGTAGTGCTCATCGCCATCTGGGCCGTGGCCTTCGCCCTCGGCACGACCATGGGCAGCTACTACGGCTTCATCGGCTGGCACAGCCACGAAATGCTGTTCGGCTACAGCGCCGCCGTGGTGGCGGGTTTCCTGCTCACGGCGGCGCGCAACTGGACCGGCGTGCAGACCGTGCGCGGCCTGCGCCTGGCGCTGCTCGCCGCTCTGTGGCTGGCCGCGCGCGTGCTGGCCTTGCTGCCCGTGCCGCCCTGGCTCAACGCCGCCGTCGATCTCGCCTTCCTGCCCCTGGTGATGCTGGCGCTGCTGTTTCCCGTGCTCAGGGCGCGGCACTACAAGAGCCTGCTGTTCGTCGCCCTGCTGCTGGCCCTGAGCGGCGCCAATCTCCTGGTGCACCTGGAACTGCTCGGCATCGCCGCGACGGCGGGGGCGGGCACCTATCTCGCCGTCGGACTGATCCTGCTCATCATCGTCATCATGGGCGGGCGCGTGATCCCCTTTTTCACGGAAAAGGGTGTCGACGGTTTCCAGCGCCGCGAATGGCCCTGGCTGGAGCGCATCGCGCCGCTGTCGGTGCTGCTGGTGGGCGTGGTGGATGCCGTCGTGCCGCAGCCCGTGCCGGTGGCCCTGAGCGCCGGCGCAGCTGCGCTCATCAACGGCGTGCGCCTTGCCGGCTGGTACACCCACGGCATCTGGCGCGTGCCGCTGCTGTGGGTGCTGCAGGTGGGCTATGCCTGGCTGGTGCTGGGGCTGGCCCTCAAGGCGCTGGCCGCGGCGGGTGGCTTCGGCACCCTGCTGGCGCTGCACGCCCTCACCATCGGCGCCATCGGCGGCATCACCCTGGGCATGATGGCGCGCGTGTCCCTGGGCCACACCGGGCGCATGCTGGCGCCGCCCGCCGTCATGGCCTGGGCCTTCGGCCTGCTCTACGGCGCGGCGCTGGTGCGGGTGTTCCTGCCGCTGCTGAACGACTCCTATGCCGCCAGTGTGGTCCTCGCCGCCGCGTTCTGGACCGCGGCCTTCGCGCTGTTCCTGTTCAGCTACGCGCTCATCCTGCTCAAGCCCCGCGTCGACGGCCTGCCCGGCTGACGGACCGGTAGGAGCGAATCGCATTCGCGACCTGTGGCGCCCGGCTCGATCCCTATCGCGGATACGATCCGCTCCTACAATACGGACTCCGATACCGTCGGCTTTCCGGGCCTATCGCCCCACCGCGATGTGATTATGCCGCGCCGTTTCGGGTACACTGCGGGTCTCGCTCCACAGGAAGAATCACGCCCCCGCCGCTGCGGGCAGATGACGCAACCCGATGAAAATACCCGTCAGCGAATTGATCGTCCGCTATCTGGAACGCCTCGGTGTGCAATACATCTTCGGCATCCCCGGCGCCCACATCCTTCCCGTTTACGACAGCCTGTACGATTCCCCCATCGAGAGCGTGCTGGTCAAGCACGAACAGGGCGCGGCCTTCATGGCCGGCGGCTATGCCCGCGCCTCGGGCAACATCGGCGCCTGCATCACCACCGCCGGTCCCGGCGCCACCAACCTGGTCACCGGCATCGCCAACGCCTATGCCGACAAGCTGCCGGTGCTGGTGCTCACCGGCGAGACCTCCACTCACATCTTCGGCAAGGGCGGCCTGCAGGAAAGCTCGGGCGAGGGCGGCAGCATCGACCAGGTGTCGCTGTTCAAGGGCATCACGCGCTACAACAAAATCGTCGAACGCACCGACTACCTGGAAAACGTGCTCAACCAGGCGGCCAAGATCCTGCTCTCCGACCAGCCCGGCCCGGTGCTGCTCAGCTTTCCCTATAACGTGCAGAAGGAGATGGTGGACGCCGCCGTCCTCGACAACATCCACAGCTGCCGCCACGCCCGCTCGCAGCGCGACTGCGCCCAGCCGGCCCAGGCCCTGACCGAGCTGATCCTCGCCGCGCGGCACCCGGTGATCATCGCCGGCTACGGCTGCCTGCGCGCCCATGCGCAGGGTGAGGTGGAACAGCTGTCGGCGCTGCTCAACATCCCCGTCACCACCAGCCTCAAGGCCAAGGGCGTGATCAGCGAGCAGTCGCCCCTGGCCCTGGGCAGCCTGGGCGTCACCTCCAGCGGTCATGCCTACAAGTACATCGTCGACAATGCCGACCTGCTCATCTTCCTCGGCACCAGCTTCAACGAGCGCACCAGCTACCTGTGGGATCAGACCCTGCTCAACGGCAAGAAGGTGGTGCAGGTGGATCTGGACCCGGCGCAGCTGGAGAAGGTGTTTCCCGCCGACCTCGCCATCCACGGCGACATCAAGGTGGTGCTGGACGGCGTGCTGACCCAGCTCGACGGGCGCGAAGGGGAGGCGGCCAGCTTCGAGCGGCTGCGCGCCGAGATCGAACGCTCCAAGGCCGCGGTCACCAGCGACTACGTCATCTTCCAGTCCGGCTTCGCCCTGGTGGAACATTTCTACCGCGCACTGGAGCAGAACTTTCCGCGCGGCGCCATGATCTTCGACGACAACATCATCTTCGCGCAGAACTTCCTTAACGTCGGCAGCGGCAACCGCTACTACCCCAACTCCGGCATCTCCTCCCTCGGCCATGCCATCCCGGCCGCCATCGGCGCGCGCTTCGTCGAACACAAGCCCACCTTCGCCATCCTCGGCGACGGCGGCTTCCAGATGTGCGCCATGGAGATCATGACTGCGGTGAACTACAACATCCCGCTCAACATCGTGGTGTTCAACAACGCCACCATGGGACTGATCCGCAAGAACCAGCACCAGCAGTACGGCCGGCGCTTCATCAGCTGCGACTTCGCCAACCCCGACTTCGAACTGCTGGCCCGCTCCTACGGCATCGGCTACAAGCGGGTGGAGACCAGCGCCGACGTCGACGAACTGTTCGCCGGCCACGACCTGCGCGGCGCGATCAACCTGATCGACATCGTCATCGACAAGAATCTGTTTCCCAATTACTCCTCGCGGCGGTAGCGGCTTTGGGCTGCCTTTCGCTGAAAAGGAAGGTATTCTCGCCAAGGCGCAAAGAGCGCCAAGAAAGCGATGGTGATTCTTGTTCCTTGGCGGGCGTCGCGGCCTTGGCGAGAGTTATCGGGTCTTTCTGAATAGGACAGGTGATCTCGCCAAGACGCCAAGAGCGCTAAGAAGGCCCTTGTGACTGCTGTTCCTTGGTGAGCTTTGCGGCCTTGGCGAGAGTTATTGGGTGTTTCTGCACAGGACAGGTGATCTCGCCAAGACGCCAAGAGCGCCAAGAAGGCCCTTGTGACTGCTGTTCCTTGGTGAGCTTTGCGGCCTTGGCGAGAGCTATTGGGTCTTCCTGAGCAGGACAGGTGATCTCGGCAAGGCGCCAAGAGCACCAGGACAACCAAAGGATTGGTAACGATGACAGAGGACGAAATTGGGCGAGCGATTGTTGACGTCGCAGTACAGATTCATCGTGAGATTGGGCCAGGCCTGCTGGAATCCGTATATGAGGTGCTTCTGGCCCACGAACTGCGACAACGCGGCTTGAGGGTGGAAAGACAGGTACCTATTCCAGTCATGTATAAAGGCCTGACTTTCGACGAGGGCTTTAGGGCAGATATCGTTGTTGAATCAAGAGTCATCATTGAGCTCAAATGTGTCGAGAAACTGCACAATGCACACAAGAAGCAGCTACTCACATACTTGCGTCTTGCTGACAAAAGGCTGGGATATCTTCTCAACTTCAGTGAGGCACTCATGAAGCAGGGAATCACCCGTACCGTCAATCGTTTCAACGAAGCTGAGTCTTAGCTTACTTGGCGATCTTGGCGTCTTGGCGAGAGAAAACTGCCTTTCAAAGTTCATGAAGCTGAGAACGACTCATCAATGACCGACCCGACACCCCACGACATCGTCATCGTCGTCCCGGTCGCTGACCGGCCGCGCCACCTGTCCGAGTGCCTGAACACTCTGCTGGAGCTCATCCGGCGCTATCCCTACGCCGGCAAGGTGTCGGTGCTGGTGGCCGAGGACAGCCTCGACACCGACAGCATCGACCGCCATCGCGCCATCACCGCATCCGTCACGCAGCAGGGCATCGCGACGCACCACCTGGGACCGGACGAACAAAAGGCGCTGGTCGATGCCCTGCCGCAAGAGGCGCGCGCTGCACTGGCCGACATCATCGGCGACGGTACGACCTATGCCCACAAAGGCGCCTCCATCACCCGCAACATCGCCTACCTTTGGCTGAACCGCCTCCAGGCCGATGGCCGCAAGCGCCTGTTCTGGTTCATCGACAGCGACCAGGAATTCCGCGTCAACGTCGCCGCAGACAGCGGCGAGCAGCAGGTCTATGCCATCGACTACTGCAACGCCCTCGACCGCATCTTCAACGAAACCCCGGCGAAGATACTTACCGGCAAGGTGGTCGGCGATCCGCCGGTGTCGCCCGCCGTCATGGCCGGCAACTTCCTCGATGACGTCGCCGCCTTCCTCACCGACATGGCGCAATGCGCGCCGCAGCAGCCCTGCTCCTTCCACGGCGCCGGCCGCCACGCCGACGATGCCGCCTATCACGACATGGCCGGGCTGTTCGGCTTCAAGGCCGCCGAAGTCTTCCGTTATCAATGCACGCTGGACGGTGCCCACGACCACGCCGCCTGTTACACCGACTTCGCGAGGAAGCTGGCGCATTTCTTCGACGGCGAACACCCCACCCGCCGCAGCGTATACGAAGACGCCGATCTGATGGCCACGGTGAAACCCGCCCGCACCATCTACACCGGCAACTACGTTTTCACCGCGGACTGCCTCGACTGGTTCATCCCCTTCGCCGCCCTCAGGCTGCGCATGGCCGGTCCCACCCTGGGCCGCATCATCAAGGCCGAGCTGGGAGAGCAGTTCGTCTCAGCCAATTTGCCCATGCTGCACAAGCGCACCGTGGAAGAACTCGGCCAGTCGGAATTCCGTCCCGGCATCGAGCGTGCTGCGGCGAGGGTCGACCTCTCCGGCGAATTCGAACGGCAATACTTCGGCGACGTCATGCTGTTCAGCATGCAGCGCCTGACCGTAGGGTGCGCACCGCGCACCAACACCCTCGACACCGCCACCGTGGGGTGCGCACCGCGCACCAACACCCCCGACACCGCCACTGTAGGGTGCGCACCGCGCACCGAACCCCAAACGGTGCGCAATGCACACCCTACGCGCGACGAAATCGGCACCCTCGTCGCCGACGTCGAAACCGGGATGCACGAAATGTACGCCACCAAGCACCGCGAGATCGCCGACAAGATCGACCGGCTACGCGCGCTGTTCGATGCCCCGGAACACTGGTGGCGGCAGGATGCCGGCCTGGACCAGGCGCTTGCCCTGTTCAAAAACTTCATCGACAACATGCAAAACAACTTCGGCGATGACTCCCGTGCCTGGCAGATCGTAAACGGCGCGGCCCATCGCGCACGGCGTCTGTCCGCCATCGCAGAAGCCATCAGCCGTTACCGCGAAGACCGGGATACATGGCACAGTGCGCTTACTAAAGTTAAAACCGAGTGATCTCGCCAAGGCGCCAAGATCGCCAAGGTAAAACAAAGGAAATGCAGTTCGTGTTTTCTTGGCGCGCTTGGCGTCTTGGCGAGAGCAACTTAGGGGTTATAAATTGAACGTCTTCATCCTTAACACAGAACATTGGGGCTAATTAGGAGAAAACAGGTGATCTCGCCAAGGCGCCAAGATCGCCAAGGTAAAACAAAGGAAATGCAGTTCGTGTTTTCTTGGCGTGCTTGGCGTCTTGGCGAGAGCAACTTAGGGGTTATAAATTGAACGTCTTCATCCTAAACACCGGACGCTGCGGCTCGACCACCTTCATCGAGGCCTGCCGCCACATCACCAACTACACCGCCGGCCACGAAACCCGTGTCCAGCTTTTAGGAGCTGACCGTCTCGCCTATCCGTCCAATCACATCGAAGCCGACAACCGCCTCTCCTGGATGCTCGGTCGCCTTGATGCCGCCTACGGCGACAACGCCTGGTACGTCCACCTTACCCGCAACCGCGCCCAGGTCGCCGCCAGCTTCGCCCGCCGCACCGACTTCGGCATCATGAAGGCCTACCGTGAAGGGATACTGCTGCACGAAGGGCAAGGGCAGGCCTCCGCCGAATCCCTGGCCCAGGACTACATCGACACCATCGAAGCCAACATCGCCCACTTTCTCAAAGACAAACGTCACACCATGGAATTCGCCCTGGAAAATGCCGGCGCGGATTTCCGTAGATTCTGGAACTGGATCGACGCAACAGGCGACATGGACAAGGCCCTGGCCGAATGGAACACCCGGCACAACGCCTCAAGCTGATCGGGACAAAACACGATCAATGTAGGATGGGTAGAGCACAGCGAAACCCATCGCGGGGTGGCTGCCACGCCACAGCAGCGCGTCCAGTCCGTTGTAGGTGAATTCCTACAGACAGGAAAAATGCCCACTGGTAGTGTGCAGTGCTATTGGATAATGAATGGATGAGAATTCACCACTAACCAATTGTAGCCATGGGCAATGGCCTGAATTCATGGCTGACAAGGAAAGGTGATAGGCCGCAGCGGCGTTATTACCATTACGACGGCGTCAGCCTAAATAACGGTTAGGCAAAGGGAATATATGAGCGACTGGGACTTTCTACACGATATGCATAATGAGGGCTACAGCCCAGAGCAAGTTGCAGATGCCGCTGCCTGTGGGTATAACCCCTGGGAGCATGGCAGTTGGGACAACATCGAAGAATTTATTGCTGATGAAGAGGGCTGGGATTCTGATAATGAGCCAAAAAACCCTACAACTCTAGAGCTTTGGGAGTTACTAGGTGAATTGGTTGAAACCGCTCGAAATTACGTCGAAGTAACAGGGCGACATCTGCCAATTTATGGGGAGCTTGGCGAGCTTTACGGTGAAGCCAAATACGGCATCAAAAGGCATAAGCCGTTTGCGCAAGGCTCCGATGGCAAATTGGGTAACGATTTCGTCGAAATAAAGACAATTAGTCCACTAAAATCTGACAGTACCGTGCTAGTGAAGCGAGCTGGCAATTTCAGTAAACTTCTTATCGTGAAGATCAGCGAAGATTTCGTGTTTAAAGCAAAAATGCTTGATCGAAAGAGCCTGCAAAAAGGCTCAGGCAAACACATTAAAGCCAAGTGGAGCGAATGAAACTGCCTAACAATGCGGTCAACTCGGACGCATTTTTCGTTCGCGGCGCTCACTGCAAATGCGCCGGTTGCGGCTGGCGTTAGATGCGCAAAATGAGCGATAGAACTACACCTTTCGGCATGTGGCGATACGGGAATGATTTCCGAAAGGCAGCTATAGCCGTTGGGAGAGAACACCCCGATCGAGCATTTATGCCGTACTACTTTCTGCTCGGTCAGTCGATTGAACTCTCCCTGAAGGCTTTCTTGATGGGTAGAGGAATCCCACTTACAGAACTCCGCAAGAAGTACGGACATGATTTGAAGGCCCTTCTGGATGAGGCTCGCCACAGAAAACTCGGAATTGAAGTGAAGCTCGATAACACCCATTGTGCGGTTATCCACATGCTAGGTATCGAGTATTTAGGGAAACGATTTCAGTATATGAGATCAGGAATGATGTACCTTCCGGATGCATGGATTGCCGAAGAGTCGGCAAACCGCTTGTCCGAAGGGTTAGAAGAGTACTGCAAGAGGGTTACGAAGGTATGAGCACATCTAACCAGTCGCTCGAAGCGACGCCGGTAAGCGTTGCGCCCATTTCACGCGGCAGCAGCGGCGCGTTTCAGCTTCATCGTTGGCGTATTGGAGAGTTGGAGTCATGAAGCGGCGCATACTGATAATCCTATGTTTCCTCGCGCTTTCGCACGGTGCGCAGGCAATGGACGACAACATCAATGGACGTTCGTTGCAAGCGGTTGTAGCGAGCGCCAATGCCGGGGATCCGGAATCCCAGTATTTATTGGGTGTCGCACAGATGGCAGGAATGGGCACAGAGAAGAATACGGGTGCTGCAATCAAGCAATTCACGGCGGCGGCTAACGGCGGATTCAAAGAAGCCCAATTCATTCTTGGTATGCTGCTCTTGGATACCAATGGAAAGGAGGCGGAAAGATGGTTGATTCGCGCAGAATCTGCTGGTTGTGCCGGTGCTGCTGGCGTGCTTGGTATGCGGTATCTTGGGCCAAGTTCCGGCATACCTAGAGATGTTGCATACTCGTGGGTTAGAAGGGCAGCAGAAGGCGGTGACGCTCAATCACAAGCGAATCTTGCTGGATATTTGCTGAGAAACGATAAGAAGATAGAAGCCTACGCTTGGCTAAAGCTGGCAGTGTCACAGCACGGCTCACATGGGCCATTCGGGATGAATCTCTTCGCTATCCAAAGAATCGAATCTGAGTTGGATGACAAGAGCCTAGATGATGCCAAACGCCTATCGACCGAATACATAGACAGGTATAGCAAGGAACGTTACTTGTTTTGCTCGCAGTCGCTCCCGAGTATGTCCACGCCCTTACAATACTGAGGGCCCGGATAAAAGATGGGTGTCCTCCTTGTTTTTCCTTGGCTGAGTGGCGCACTGGTTATTCCCGGCGACCAAGCGGCGTTTTTAGCGGCTTCTTCTAAGCTAAGGTGCGGAGGGTAGAATGCGATATTTGCTCGCTATCATCTTTGTTTTTCTTATTTCTGGCTGTGTCATTTCAAAAGAATCTGAAAGCTCGAATTCGGTGTTGCTTGATTATGATGACTTTGGTCCACAAGTAATGGCTCATGATCTCATTGGTATGAAATGGTGGCAGTGGGATAGTCACGGTGATCCAACGCCAACCGAATGTGACATTAAAGTCGTTGTATATAGAAATGTGGATATTTCAGAAATATCAGAAGAATACCCGGTTAATGAGGGTAAAAAGCTAGACTACAGATATTTGAAATATGAAGATGCCGTTCCATTTCTTGAAGAGAAGATTGAAGAAGATATAGTTCCATCTGTAACCGAACGGCTTAGAAAAACATTGAACACTATTTTAAAGGCTCTCGGTAAAAACCACTCCATCCGGCCGCGTGCCGCGCCGGGTGAGTTTGGCCGTTAGGCAAAAAATGAGTTTCAATAAATTTGAAAGAAAGCATGCTGAAGGCTTTTATACGGAAAAAGATTTAGAAGCCATATATACAATGCAGGATGGTCAATGCTATTTTTGCGGAGAGAAACTTGGTTCGTATGGTTCAAAAGGTGCATATCAAATCGATCACCTTGAGCCGATATCGAAGGGTGGTACAAATTGGCCTGGTAATCTAGCGCTAACCTGCAGTCTTTGTAACAACCGTAAACATAGTAACGCAACATCCGCCCTGTGGTCTAAATTAAAGAAGGAGAAAGGTGTTGAGTGGGTAAAGGCTAGAGTATCAAACAACAGAAAGAACACGCCGCAAAAGACGAAGTTAACTAAAGTTAGAAAGAATGAGCGTAGACAAAGTCTTGATATGCTTGGGCGCGAATTAGAAGCGGCGATAATTCGTAATATAATTAAATACGGATTCAGTCCACCTGAAGAGATATATGTTTCAGTCGAGCACAATTCATATTACATGGACATCAATTTCAACAATAGCGCCATATCAATAGCTGCCCCTACGCAAAAAATGCTAAATTCATGGCGTGCTGAAGCATTCGATATGCTGGCAGTCGCATTGTTAAGGGTTGAATACGTGTCGGGATATTTAGGAAATGTCTAACAACTAATTCGAGATGGGCTGGTTTAGTCGCTGGCGCTCCTAAATCGAGTTCCTCAATTTAACTTTACACTCACATCAGAAACTACGGAGGGTATTGGCGTGACTGAGATACTAAAGGACATACTAATTTCCGCTGGCGACATTGATCGTTATTATGAAAAGTCTCCGACAAACTTATGGAGGGCCAAAAGAGTTACAGATCGAGGCACACTCTTTGGTCTCGTTGAGGAAGATAAAGTTCTTTCAAATGGCCAGCCGCGACCAGCAGATATTTCTGTTTATATCAGGGCTGGGGTGAAGTGGGTGTCGTGTCGTCCAACGCCCAGAGGAATAAGCACCTTTGATAAGCCAAATGTTTTTAAAGGTAGTTCATGGGAATATTACAAAATACCCCAAGGGACTGTGCTTCCACCGGGATTGGCAATCATAAAGGATCGGTTTAACGCACGTTTAGGAGCGACGCACTACACGATTGCACCTGCCTACGACATGCCGCTATCTCAATTCAAAAACCTACTGAACCAGCTTGCCGTGCTGGTGGTGAAGGCGGCCGTATGAAATTAGAAATCTCTGAACAATATTTTATGCTCTTAGTATCTGCGTTGAATGATGCAATCACATATAACGAAAAATTCCTATCTAGTGAAACAGTTAAAGATGTTTCAGATTATGAAGAACATTTGCTTTGTTTAGAAAGCTGCCAAGGCTGGCTTGAGGAGGAGTACAACAGAATTGCCAAGGAAAACGAGAACCTGTTGCCCTACGACAAGTTGGTAAGGAGAAGGTAACAAATCCACATAGCAAACAGATTGCGGGGCAGGTCTTGCGTTTTGCTGGGCAAAACGCAAGACCCTCATGATTAGCCGCACCTCCTTCGAGACGTTATGCACCCAGAAGTGAAGGGAAAGAGGTGTGCGAATGGATTCCGATAAGCACGGATTGAAAGAGTCTCCATCTCACCTCCCGCTTCTCAGGAGCCGTTATCGCCCTATATCGCTCGATATCCTGCGCAGCAGCTGCGCCCCCAGTTCGGCAGGATCGGGCTCGCGCAACAACTCCGGCGCCGCCACCCCGAAAGCCCGCGCCAGCCGCTCCAGGCAATGCAGGCTGACGTTGCGCCGGGCGCGCTCGATGTCGCCGATGTAGGAGCGGTCCAGCTCCGCCGCCTCGGCCAGCGCCTCCTGTGACCAGCCCCGCGTCAGCCGCAGGATGCGTACATTCTGCGCCAACAGCCTCAGTGTCGTTCCCCCAGCCATGGCGGCAGTCATTGGCTCGCACCGACCGGCATTCTGCGGGCGCCCAGCCCCGTGAGGCCGGCATGGCATGGTGGAAAGGGGGATGGCGGCGGGGGGGTGGGGACGACAGGCCGCAGGCCGCGGCTCTGGGCAGGCTTCTCCCGCCCCCCGGTATATTCCCTTTCCCACGGGGAAAGGGGATCAAACATGGTTCCACTACGATCGGCGGTCCCGTTCATAAGCCCTCCTGGCTCTTTGTGGGGCCGCAAACGAAAACGGCCCCGGTTTACGGGGCCGCTCGATGAGCCGAGGTCCAGCTGAGGCCGGACCCGGTGATATACTCTCGCGCAGCCCCAAGGTCTGGGTTAGTCAGTCTTGGGGTTAGCCGCCCGGATGGTGTTGGAGCACCGCCGGGTGGCGCTTTTTCTTAATGCCTAAAGTGTATGAATAGACAGTGGATGTCAAGCATGAATTTACACGCTGTAATGCAGGTTGGTTTAGCCTGATAAGGCGTGCCCCATAGGGTTTCTTGTTCGGCCTCCTGCGCCAGCCCTCCGGCATTCTGCACCCGTGGTTGGATTTGCCCTGAGATGGAGGTAGATTAGGCCACATCACCCATCCGAAGGACCGCCGCATGGACATCGAAGGACCGAATATCACCCCCAATACGCCGCCTAGCGCCTCGATACCTGCGCCGTCCCTGAGCCGCGCAAATCAATCCCCTCTATATAGCGTGCAACCCTGATGGGCGGCTTAGTCCAACAGACATTTATCCGCCATGCTGCGCACGGCAGACAAATGCTTATAAGTTAGAAAGCATGGTCTCACGTTACCTATCTGGAATCTTCTTAGCTTCGTTGGCTGCTGCCTCAATTTCAGTTGAGGCAAGGGGTTCATTTGTCGGCCGCGAGATGCCTCCTACGCCAGATGGTTGCTCGTCCCGTGAAAACATGTTGCTCGACTCATCCGAGTCCTTCGCCTATGAACGCTTGGTTTGCAGCGGATCGGAAGTCGTTCTATTGCAGCGATTCAAGGAGCGCCGAGGAAAGCGCGCCTATTGGGAAGTAGTCGATGAACTGCATCTCCCTGCGAGTACCTCAAGAAAGCATCCACTTGAAATTCCGCTCTGTAGCTCCAGTGCTCACCTGAATGACGCCATCTTCGCTATCGGTCGTTGGACAATGACCAAAGATGGATCTTTTGTCGCCAAGGGCATTTCAAACGCTTGGCGTTTCAATCTTGCCAAAGGGAAGATTGAAACTATTTCCCCACAGGGCGTTACTTGTGAGGGTGATAATCCTGACTGATATTAATGGCATCCGCTCCAGGGGGATGCTTCGCCGGCAAGCCCGATTCGTATCCCTGAGCTTGCACGTTTGGCGCGAAGCTGACACATCGGGATGTTGGTGGCGCGCATTCCGTGGCGTCGTCAAATAACTGTTAGGTGAAAAACAATCAATGAAGCTACTCCGGTATTTGATAGCATTTGGCTTTGGAGTGTTATTTGGTGGGGTATGTGCAGTTATTTATGTTGCTTTTTATGAATTCATGCATCCAGATCCGTGGATAGTAGTGCGTGTGAAGAATCACTCGTCCCAAGACGTAATCGGAATGACAATAAAGAACGAAAACGGGCTCGTAGAATACGCAGGATTAAGGAAGGGAGCCGAGGCGATGATTCCGGTATCCCAATATGGTGAAGGCAATTACACCATCGCAATCAAGCTAAGTAACGGGTCAGTTTGCATAAGTGAAATTGGCTATATCGAATCAGGCAGCGAAGCGACGGAGTGGGTTACTGATGATGGCGTTATTAATGACATGTATAAGAAACTCGGTCAATCGCCTAACAAGTGCGTCAATTAGGATAGCCGGGGTCAGAATATAAATTCCCTATTATTATAGATATCTGTGTGCTGCCCCTTTAAGTTGATTAAATATCGAAACAGGAACCGAGGGAATATGTTCTGTATTTGCCAAAGGATAGGCGGTGGGTGCGCGCTGAGTGGGTTGTCCCGTGTTGCAGTGACTCTTGGTATGCTAGTCGTCATGCTGTTTCCGGTTGTTTCAAACGCCAGCCAAAAACTTACCTGCTCTAAAAAAACGTTGTGCATCGAGACCGTCAAGAATAAAGGCGCAGTGGTTTTCTACGCCACTAATAAACAGGCGTATGACGTGTCATTTACGATCTACGTTGACTCAAAGAACATGGAATCGAGCATGTCGTTGCCGGCGACATTCATTCTGGAAAGGCGGGAGCGCAGACAATTATTTACGTTGCGATTCGACGACAAGCCGTGGAATTATAATTATCATTTCGAATGGGCGCGGGGCAGGATGGGCGTCGTACACAATGATAATTACGTATACAACCTGCCCTACACCAATGTGCGCCCCTACCGTGTGACGCAATCCTGCAACGGAACCTTCACGCATAACGGTAAAGCGCAATATGCCGTCGACTTCAAGATGCCGGAGGGAACACCTGTCCTAGCGGCGCGGGAAGGTCTGGTTGTCCGCACGAAGGCTGACTCGAGCCGCGGAGGAAATTCCAAGGAGTACATAAGCGACGGCAATTTCGTATTGATTGAGCATGATGATGGTACGATTGCCGAGTACGCCCATCTGCGGCAAAACGGAGTCAGCGTACGCACAGGGCAGCGTGTGAATCGCGCCGACGTCATTGGTTATTCAGGGAACACAGGATATAGTCGAGGACCTCACTTGCACTTCGTGGTCCAGTCCACGCCGGACGGTAAAACCACAGTCTCTCACCCAACGCGGTTCTCAACCCATATCGGCATCGTCAAGTGCCCACCCCGGAATACCTATCTCTTGCCAGACTTATTGTGAAAGGTGGCAGTAGCCAGGGTCAGAACACTATTCCATAAATATTTTCTACATCTGTGTTCTACTCGCTGCATTATGAGGTCATGCGTTCGTAGTGTAGTAACCGCGTTTTGAAGTACCATAATCATCGGAATCAGTTCGTGATCGGAAAGGAGAATCCATGTCCCACAATCCCTATGCAACTCCCCTCTCAGATGTTTCTGGTGCAGAAGACAAACCTGTTCGGTTGTACTCCCCGGTCCAGGCCGCATTTGGGGTCTTTTTAGGCGGCCCGGCGGCGCTGGTTTACTTCCTTCGAGAGAATTTTGTTTCCCTCGGTAATGAACGCCTTGCGAAGAATACGTTGATCTATGGCGCAGCTCTTTTCCTGGCACTTGTCGTGGTACTGCCTTTCCTCCCGGACAACTTCCCAAACCTCCCGTTTACGATTGTATTCGTTTTCACAGCCCACTACTTTGTCGGGTCCTACCAAGTCACCAAGCAGGGAATCATCGAATCCCCAAAATATGAGTTTCACTCCAATTGGCGCGTATTTGGATTCGGACTTCTTTGCCTTATCGTGTCGGCGCTGCTGATCGTGGGGCCGATGGCGGGCTTGGTGGCACTTGGAATAATTGAGTGACAAGTTCTTGTCACAGTTGGAAGACTGGCTCAGAACAATCGGAGATCAACTGAGGACGCTGAGGCACAGTGGGCTAGCGTTCAACTCAGGAACAACCACTTGGAATCCAAATTTTGGCGAGCGGTGGCAGATGGTTGCAGGATTCGTTAGAAAGAGCGTGCTGGGCGTTTTCCTCGCAACACTCGTTCTCGGCCAAGCCGTGGCGGACGAGAGTGACGCTCGGCGTGGCGCTTCTGAACTGGCCCGGAAGAACTTTATGCGCGCACTCACGCTCATGGGTGAGACAGTAGAAGCGTGCGAGCGTAAGGCAAAGGTCATCGATATTCCGCATTGGAAGAACATTGGTGCAAGCAGGGAATCGCTCCTTCTCGGCATCGTCTATTTCAATCTGAAGCGGGATAACGAGTGCACGGCGCCAGCGGCTAAAGATCTTCTCATGGCCGCAAAAATGCTTGAGATTAGCGACCGTAACGATTGGGAAAAGGCGCCGTCTACGGAATTCGTGGATATGATCCTCGACTCATGGTGGAGGGAACTGGAGGCGGAAGCGCGATACCGTTCCCAAGTTTCGCCCGCTAACCGGGAAAAGATCGAGAAGATTTCCGGATTGCAGCAGCCTTTCAATATGATTCAGTCCTGGGACGCCTCTGGAAATTGAACAGGCATCCTTGGAATACCTTCGAAAGGTTTTGCCATTTATATGAGTGCCGGAAACATGGATGACTGGTTGATTAAGCGCACCGAGCGCTTAACCAACCAGTTTTGCGTAAGCCAAACTAGCCAGGCGCAGGGGGCCTCACTTAGGCCGGCAAGCAGCTGGGACAGGTAGACACCTTCAAATAGCGGTTCAGGGCTTTGCTGACGGGCGCCTTGGCGTTGCTGAATGCCCCCAAGTATCGCATGTCATCTCCCGGCGGCAGGGATGAGCAAATCGACGAATGAACGATATGTTCGCCAACTCCGTTGGTCTTTTTTTCGATGTAGAACTCAGCCATGGCAATAACTCCTTGTGGTGTGTGGGTTCTTTGACGCCACCACGATGACTCAAGCTTGAGCGAAATTGTCGGCTATATGACGATTGTAAGGGGCGTCTGTATCAAGCCATACAAAAACGCTCTGAAATACGCTCGTAATCGCGGTCAGTATGACTGTCAGCAAGATGTGTTCCAGGCATTACCCGTCCGCCTCACGCCCCTGTGCCTCACAGATCGCGTGCTAGCTTTATAGGCCTGATGACTCCCGTTAGCGTTCATGAGGAGAATGATCATGGCAGGCAATACGATAAAGCTGCACCGCGTCTTGAAGGCGCCGCCCGAGCGGGTCTACCGCGCATACCTGGATTCCGATGCGCTGGCGAAGTGGCTGCCGCCGAACGGATTCACCGCCAGGGTTCATCACCTGGACGCCACGGTGGGCGGCACGTACAAAATGTCGTTCGCCAATTTCTCGACCTGTAGCAGCCAGTCCTTCGGC
The DNA here is from genome assembly GCA_002840095.1 of Gammaproteobacteria bacterium HGW-Gammaproteobacteria-1. Lineage (GTDB taxonomy): Bacteria > Pseudomonadota > Gammaproteobacteria > Thiohalomonadales > Thiohalomonadaceae > Sulfurivermis. The sequence continues at coordinate 73,778 of PGZL01000011.1, forward strand.
GGGGAGTATCTTGAGCTGGTGCCGAACGAACGCATCCGGCATACGGACAGGTTTGACGATCCCAATCTTCCCGGCGAGATGATCACGACCATCACCCTGAAGGCCGTGTCGGTGGGGACCGAGATGAATGTGGTGCAGGAGGGGGTTCCCGAAGTCATTCCCCCGGAGGCGTGCTACCTCGGCTGGCAGGAATCGCTCGTGCTGCTGGGCAAGCTGGTTGAGGCCGAGATTCCGGATCAATAGCGGCCCGCGTTTTTCGCGCGGTGGGTTCCGTGTCCCTCATCCCAACCTTCTCCCTGGGGGAGAAGGGGTAAGAGTGGCTACGACTCAAAGGCGTCGGGCTGAAGCCCGACCCACAAAAATCTAATTCCCGAATATTACAAAGCGGTTCTTGCCGCTGCGCTTGGCTTCGTACATGGCCATGTCGGCGCGGCGGACGTATTCGTCGATGTTGCCTACTCCGGCGGGATAGACGGCGATGCCGATGCTGGCGCCGATGTGGATGATCTGGCCATCGAGGGTGATGGGGGTGGCGAGTTCGCTGATCATGCGCTGGGCTACGGTCTGGACGTCGGGCTTCCCGGCGCCTTCCTGCAACAGCAGGATGGCGACGAATTCGTCTCCGCCGTGACGGGCGAGGGTGTCGGCATCGCGCACGCAGCCGGCGAGTTTTTGGGCGACGTTTTGCAGCAGCCGGTCGCCGACGTCGTGGCCGAGTCGGTCGTTGACGTCCTTGAAGCCGTCGAGGTCGATGTACAGGATGCCGAAGCTGTGGCCGCGTCCGGCGAGGGCTTCGGCCTGGCGCAGTCGTTCGTGGAACAGGGCGCGGTTCGGCAGCCCGGTGAGCGGATCGAAGTAGGCCATGGATTCGATCTTTTCCGCCATTTCCTTTTTGGCGGTGATGTCGACGGCGATGGCGAGGAAGTGTGTGGTGTCGCCCTGTTCGTTCTGGATCGGCGACACCACCATATCCAGGTAGCGGGTGGTACCACCCCCCTGTGTATCCGCGGCTTCGCCGCGCCATTCACCACCGGTGCGCATCGCCTCGCCCAGGCCGCGGCAGAGCAGGTCGCCGGCGTGCACGGAATCCACCGCGCACCAGTCGCCGCTCATGGGTGTGCCTGCCATGGCGGGATTGGCGAACTCGACCACACCGTGTCTGTCGGTGATGCAGACCCCGATCGGAATCTGGCTGATGGCACGCCACAGGTTGCGCAGCTGTTCTTCCTGGCGGCGTTTTTCGGTGATGTCCTGCACGGTGCCGCGCATGTGCCGCGGCGTGCCCTGGGCATCGACGATGAGCTCCGCCTGTTCGTAGACTGTTTTCTCGGTGCCGTCGCGCAGCACGACGCGGTGTTCGATGGCGTAGGGTGCGTGCCGGGCGACGGCCTGCGCCACGGCCTGTTCGACGCAGGGGCGATCGTCGGGATGCACGAAGGCGAGAAAGGCTTCGTAGGTGGGTGTGAAGCCGCGCGGCTCGACGCCGAACATGCGATAGATTTCGTCGGACCAGTGCAGGGTGCCCCGGCGGATGTCCCAGTCCCAGTTGCCCAGGCGGGCGATGCGCTGGGCGTTGGCCAGGCTCGCCTCGCGTTCGATGAGCAGGCGTGTCGCGGCACAGCGCTCACGTTCGGAACGCAGGATACGCCAGGCACCAAACCCGATCAGCAGGGTGCAGACGGAAAATACGGCGAGGGCCTGCCGGTGTATCGACGCGCGCGCGGTGCGGTAGAAAATGGCGTCGTCCAGCACGGCGAGGGACCAGCGCGTGCCGTCTACGGGCAGGAGATGTTCAACCGATGACCACTGCTCGTCGGTCAGGTGGATGTGTTCAGCGTCCAGCCGGTTGCGCGCGCCCTCGGCGGTGACCTCGATCAGGCGCGGTTCTGCGCTCTTGACCAGGATGAAACGGTGGCCGGGCGGCTGGTAGCGTTGCAGGATAAGGGCGATGTCGTCGAGGGGGAAACTGACGAAGAATATGCCCTGGTGGCCGGAGGGGGCCTGCCACGGGACCATGACGTCGAAGTGGTACATGACGGTATTGGGATGGACCAGCGGCTGGTAGACCACGTCGCCGCCGGCGGCGTTGAGACGCTCGGCGTAGGCCTTGATGTCTTCCTGGCAAATGTTGGGCAGGTGGCCGTCCCAGTCGACGATGTACGGCCGCCCGGCGTCATCGGTCACCGTGAAATCGAACAGATCGGGGAACATTCTCCGCAGCCTGGCGGCCACTTCGCTGCGCCGCTGGTCGTCTTCGGGGGAGGCCGCCAGGGCGGCGATTTCCGTGGCGTGGTTATGGGCGAACAGGGCGACGAGGTGGCGCAGGTGCGCGAAGCGGTCGCCGATGCTGTGGATGACGGACGCGGCTGCGGCATGCTCGATCTGATCCTGGCGCTGGGCGAGATCATCCAGGGCCTGGCGGTGGAAAAAGCCGATGACCGCCGCGGCCAGCGTGAGGGCCAGCATCGCGGCGATGATCACGTGGCGGGTGCGCGGCTGTTGCAGGCGACCGATCATGGCCGGCTCCGGAACAGGGGAAAGAACCTGCTGTCAGTGGGGATGCTGCGGTGGGTAAAACGGGAATTCATGGGGCATTCTTGATCGGCTGGGGGGCATGCGCAATCGCGGTGCGCCTTTAGCGCGGCGCGGCTTTGTGCGGCTGCTGCCGCAGTACCGAACAACCTCTTTCGGTGTGGATGTATTCATGCGCCGGGGGCGGTACAGCCACCAGCCACATTTCCACGATCTCCTGCTCGTCGGGCCGTGCGGCGTCGTCCATGAAGATGGCGCAGTCGTCCGCCAGCCGATCCCGCAGCAGCGGCAGCGCCGGGTAGCGCGAATGTTTCTGGATGAAGCCGGGCGGCCCGTCGATGACCAGCATGTCGATGGCGCCGATGGTCAACTGGCCAACGTCGTACCACTGGTATTCACGACCATCGAGGGTATAGGGCCGCAGCGGCGCGTGGATGACGGTGGAGTGTTGTGCGAGGCCATGCCGCGCGATGGCGGCGCGGGTGTTGGCGGCGTAGTCGGCGCCGTTCTCCAGACTGTAGACGTGGCCGCCGCCGTTGAGGGCGCAGCAGCGGGCCAGCATCAGCGTGGTCATGCCGCTGCCGCATTCGACGATGACGGCGGGCTTGCGGGCCAATACGTGGTCGACGATGAGTTCGAGAAAGTCGGGCGCGGCGGACCAGTTGGGTGTGTAGGGGAGTGCGTCGGGGTCGAGACCGAGGCGCTCGCACAGCGGCTGGTAGGCGGCGATGCTCACAGGCGCCACAGCACGTGGCCGGCGCCGCGGATGGCGGCGGCGTCGAAGCCGGATTTCACGTCGACGAAGACGCCGCCGGGGCGCAAGTGGCCGAGCAGATCGGCGAGGGGGCGCTGCAGGTAGTCGCGGTGGTTGACGGCGGCGACGATGGCGTCGGCCTGCGCCGGCAGTTGTTCCCACGGCGTGAGGTGGATGCCGTATTCGCGCAGCGCATCATCCGGCGCGGCGATGGGGTCGTGCACGCTGACGGCGCAGCCGAAGTCTTCCAGCTCGCGCACGATCTCGGCCACCTTGGAGTTGCGCAGGTCGGGACAGTTTTCCTTGAAGGTGAGGCCGAGAACGATCACCGGCGCGCCCTTCACCGGGCTGCCGGCCTTGATCAGGTGCTTTACGGTCTGCTGGGCGACGAAGGCAGCCATGGAGTCGTTGATGCGGCGGCCGGCGAGGATCACCTCGGGATGGTGGCCGACCATCTCTGCCTTGTGCGCCAGATAATAGGGATCGACACCGATGCAGTGGCCGCCCACCAGGCCGGGACGGAAGGGCAGGAAGTTCCACTTGGTGCCCGCCGCTTCCAGCACCTCCAGGGTGTCCAGTCCCAGGCGATCGAAGATCAGCGCCAGTTCGTTCATCAGGGCGATGTTGATGTCGCGCTGGGTGTTCTCGATGACCTTGGCGGCCTCGGCCACCTTGATGCTGGCGGCGCGGTGCACGCCGGCGCTGACCACCGATTCATACAACGCGGCGACGCGCTCCAGCGTCGCGGGGCTGTCACCGGCGACCACCTTGAGGGTGTTGGCGAGGGTGTGCCGGGTATCGCCGGGATTGATGCGTTCGGGCGAATAGCCGACGTTGAAATCGCTCTGCCATTTCAGGCCCGAGGCACGCTCCAGCTCCGGGATGCACACCTCTTCGGTGGCGCCGGGATAGACGGTGGATTCGTAGATCACCGTGACGCCGCGCTGCATGTATTGGCCGACGGTGGCCGAGGCGGCGATGAGGGGCGAGAAGTCGGGGCGGCGCGCGGCGTCCACCGGCGTCGGCACGGTGATGATGATGACGTCGGCGCGGGCGAGCAGGGCCGGGTCGGTGGTGCAGGTGAGCTGCGTTGCCGCCTGCATATCGGCGCTGCTGACGCCGCCGGTGGGATCGATGTGGCGGCGGTAGCTGTCGATGCGCGCGGCGGACAGGTCATAGCCGATGGTTGTGCCGCGCGAGCCGAAGGCCACGGCCAGCGGCAGACCCACGTATCCCAACCCGACTACGGCGACGATCTTGCTCATGGCGACCCATCCGGAAAAAGTGGCGCCATTTTACCGGATAGGGGCGGGGAATGTTGAGCGCGCTGTTGTCAGAACGAAGACAGACCCAGAGCCGTGTGTAGGATGGGTAGAGCGGAGCGAAACCCATCGTTTCCCGTCGAGGCCATTGATGGGTTTCGCTGTCGCTCTACCCATCCTACCTGTTGGCTGTTGGGGCATTGGGTGCGTCGGTGTTGGTTTCGGCTTTCCTGGGGTGAGCCGGCACTGAATAACGAAGCACGTAGGATGGGTAGAGCGGAGCGAAACCCATCGTTTCCCGTCGAGGCCATTGATGGGTTTCGCTGTCGGTCTACCCGTCCTACCTGTTGGCTGTTGGGGCATTGGGCGCGTCGGTGTTGGTTTCGGCTTTCCTGGGGTGAGCCGGCACTGCATAACGAAGCACGTAGGATGGGTAGAGCGGAGCGAAACCCATCGTTTCCCGGTCGAGGCCATTGATGGGTTTCGCTGTCGCTCTACCCATCCTACCTGTTGGCTGTTGGGGCATTGGGCGCGTCGGTGTTGGTTTCGGCTTTCCTGGGGTGAGCCGGCACTGCATAACGAAGCACGTAGATACTGTTATCCAGGTCAAGCACACGCGAGCCCATGAAGTGCCGGATTGAATGGCATTCCTGACTTGAGTACGCCGTAGGCGACGTGGACAAGCT
>PGZL01000012.1 GCA_002840095.1 Gammaproteobacteria bacterium HGW-Gammaproteobacteria-1
ACGCGACAGGCTTGGCAACAGGCTTGGCCGCCGGAGCAGGCTTGGCCGCCGGGGCAGGCAACTCGGCCGGGGCGGCGGCCGCCTGCTGTGCCGGCAGAGCGACCGGCGTCGTGGTCAGCGCGGCCAGCACCGCCAGCCGGGGTGACTGCGTCCCGCCGTCGAGACGCAGAGCCTTGGCATAGGAGCTGCGTGCCATCTCCACATAGATGGCACTGAGGTTTTCATATACGGTGGCGTAACGCTCGTCGGTGCGCAGGGCGCGCTCCAGCAGCTCCTTGGCCTCGGCCAGCTGCCCCTGCCGCGCCCGCAGGGCCGCCAGGTTGTTGTAGGCCTCGGGCAGGCCGGGATGCTCGGCGATCAGGCGCTCCAGCAGCAGCGCCGCCTCGTCCAGGCGGCCGCTGCCGGCCAGGGCCGAGGCGCGCAGAAAGAGCGCCGAGGCATCGTCGGCCGCGCTGACCTTGTCGAGGGACGCGAGGGCGGCGCCGTAGTCCCCCGCCGCCACCTGATCGGCCGCCCGGGACAGCATGTCGGCGGCGATCGCCGGGCCGCCTGCCATCAACATAAGCCCCAGCACCGCCTTAAGCCCAACCCGCATCATCTATCCTTATCGTTGACCCGAAAATCCCCCAGGCGACGCGCCCTCACATCGCCTGGGGGATTTTTCGGGTTGAGTAGGTAACCGGCAGCGATTATATCAGTCTGGCGCTCCGTGTCATGAACACGTCAGAATCGGGGATACAATGGCGGTGCAAAGCCATGACAGGACGAAAGACATGGGCGAGACAGAGCACCTGCTCGAGCGCATCGAGAAACTCATCGACATCGGCATCGCCCTCTCGGCGGAAAGCAGCATCGCCCGCCTGCTGGAGAAGATCCTGCTCGGCGCCAAGGAAATCACCAATGCCGACGGCGGCACCCTGTACTCGGTGCAGGAAAACCAGTCGGTGAAGATGGAAATCCTGCGCACCGACTCGCTCAATTTCGCCATGGGCGGCACCACCGATGCCGACATCCCCTTCGCGCCCATTCCGCTGTACGGCAGCGACGGCCGTCCCAACCACCGCAACGTGGTGACCCACGCGGTGCTCAACGACTGCACCATCAACATCCCCGACGCCTACGGCGCGGAGGGGTTCGATTTCGCCGGCACGCGCGAATTCGACCGCACCACCGGCTACCGCTCCACCTCCTTCCTCACCGTGCCGCTGAAGAACCACGAGGGCGACATCATCGGCGTACTGCAACTGCTCAACGCCCAGGACGATGCCGGCAAGGTGGTGCCGTTCAGCGCCGAGGCGCAGCGCATGACCGAGGCCCTGGCCTCGCAGGCGGCGGTGGCCCTCACCAACCGGCGCCTGATCGCCGACCTGCAACAACTGTTCGAGTCCTTCATCAAGCTCATCGCCGACGCCATCGACGAAAAGTCGCCCTACACCGGCGGCCACTGCCGCCGCGTGCCGGTGATCACCATGCTGCTGGCCGATGCGGTGGCCAAGGTTACCGACGGCCCGCTGCGCGACTTCAGCATGAGCGAGGCCGACCGCTACGAGCTGGAGGTGGCGGCCTGGCTGCACGACTGCGGCAAGGTCACCACGCCGGAATACGTGGTCGACAAGTCCACCAAGCTGGAAACCATTTACGACCGCGTGCACGAGGTGGACGCCCGCTTCGAAATCCTGCGCCGCGACGCCGAAATCGCCCTGCTGCGCCGCCGCCTGGACAACCCGGCCCAGGCCGACCAGTTGCTCAAGGAATACCAGGACACGGTGCGCCAGTTGGAGGACGATCGCGACTTCATCCACCGTTCCAACCAGGGCGGCGAATTCATGCGTCCCGAGGATCAGGCCCGGGTCGAAGCCGTGGGCCGGCGCACCTGGATCGACGCCGCCGGCGCCGTGAAGCCCCTGCTCACCGACAACGAAATCCGCAACCTCAACATCGCCAAGGGCACCCTCACCGACGACGAGCGCCAGGTGATCAACAATCACATCGTCGCCACCATCAACATGCTGGAGGCGTTGTCCTTCCCCAAGCACCTCAAGCGCGTGCCGGAATTCGCCGGCGGCCACCACGAACGCAGCGACGGCCACGGCTACCCGCGCGGCCTCAGCCGCGAGCAGATGTCGGTGCAGGCGCGCATCATGGCCATCGCCGACGTGTTCGAGGCGCTCACCGCCCGCGACCGCCCCTACAAGCCGGGCAAGAAACTGTCCGACACCCTGCGCATCATGGCCCACATGAAACTGGACGGGCACCTCGACCCCGACCTGTTCGACGTCTTCATCCGCGAAGGGGTCTACCAGCAGTACGCCAGCCAGTACCTCGATCCGGAGCAGATCGATCACGTCGATATCACACAGTTGCCGGGATTTGGCGGCTAGGCGAAGAGGCGCGGCACCGGTTAAGTTACGCCTGCCACCCGCGTCCGCGCCGGCTTTTACCCCTACTGTTTATGCTGTATTGTGTGGCGGCATAAATGTCCGCTGCAGGCGGGCGTACAACGATAAATCCGGCAGGCGACGATGAACGATTTTTCCAACCGCCCGGTCACTGCGGTGATGAACCGCGACGTGGCCCGGGTCGAACCGCACACCCCGCTGCGGCAGGCGCTGGAGCTGATGAGTTCACGCCGCATCAGCTCCATGATCGTCGCCACCGACGGGATTCCCGTCGGCATCCTCACCGAACGCGATCTGCTCGGCGCCCTGGCCACCCTGCAACAGCAACTGGACGCCCCCTGCCACCACCTCATGCACGGCCCGGTGCTCACCATCACCGGCGATGCCGGTTATCTCGACGCCTACCACCGCATGCTGGAACACGACATCCGCCACCTCGTCGTGCTCGACGAACACGGCCATATCGCCGGCATGGTCAGCGAAAGCGACATCGTGCGCGAGCTGGGGCCGGAATATTTCATCCAGTTCAAGAATGTGGGCAGCGTCATGTCGGCGCACCTGTGCAACTTGGCGCCGACCGCCTCCGTGGCCGACGCTGCCGCACGCATGGCCCAGGAGGGTCACGGCTGCATCCTGGTCACCGACGCGCAACAGCGCCCCATCGGCATCCTCACCGAACGCGACGTCGTCGGCATCGGCCTGGCCCATACCGACCCGCACATGCTGACGCTGGAACAGGTCATGACCCGTCCGGTGCTTACCATCACGGCCGACGTTCCGCTGCACATGGCCATGGAACGCATGACCAAGGGCGGCACCCGCCGCCTGGTGGTGGTGGACGATGCGGGCCGCGTCTGCGGCCTGCTCGGCCACCGCGACGTGACGCGCGGCCTGGAGGGACGCTACGCCGCCTTCCTGCGCCGCGTCATCGACCGCCAGAACGAGGCCCTGCAGCAGCAGCGTTTCCGCACCATCTTCAACTCGGTCAACGACGCCATCTTCGTGCACGACGCCGACAGCGGCGCCATCGTCGACGCCAACCACCGCGTCAGCGAAATGTTCGGCTATCCGGTCGAGCAGATCTGCACCCTCAACGTCGAGCAGATGTCCTCCGGCGCCCCCCCCTACACCCAGCAGGCAGCGGCGCACTACCTGCAACGCGCCGCCGCCGGCGAGCCGCAGACCTTCGAGTGGCAGGCGCGCCACCGCAACGGCCGCGTGTTCTGGGTCGAGGTCAACATGCGCGCCGCCACCGTCGACGGCAAGAGCCGCATCCTGGTGTCGGCCCGCGACATCGGCGAGCGCAAGAAGAACGAGGAGAAGATGCGCCGCCTCAACTGGGCGCTGTCGGCGCTGAGCCGCGGCAACGCCGCACTGGTGCACGCCGCCACCATCCAGGAACTGTACGACACCGCCTGCGACGCCATCACCGATCAGGATGCCTACGCCCTGGCCTATGTGGGCATGCCGCAGCACGACGCCGACAAATCCATGGAGATCGTCGCATCCGCCGGCAGCGCGCTCGGCTACCTGGACGGGTTCCAGGTTTCCTGGGGCGACGGCCCGCTGGGTCGCGGCCCGGTGGGAACCGCCCTGCGCGACAACACCACCGTGGTCTACAACGACATGCTGCACGAGCCGCATTTCAAGCCGTGGCATGAGCGGGCCGGCAAACACGGCCTGGCCTCCATCATCGCCGTGCCCCTGCGCAGCCGCGGCACGGTGATCGGCGCGCTCGCCGTCTACGCCAACGTCACCGAGGCCTTCGGCCCCGAGGAAGTGCGTCTGTTCGAGGAACTGGCCGACGACATCGGCTTCGGACTCGAAAGCCGCCGCACCCAGGAGGCCTACGAACAGTCGCTGCGGGAACGCGAGCGCCAGGCCGAAAAATTGCAGGCCACCCTGGAACAGGCCATCGGCGCCCTGGCCGCCACCCTGGAAAAGCGCGATCCCTACACCGCCGGCCACGAACGCCGCGTCGCCGATCTCGCCGTCGCCGTCGGCCGCCGCCTCGGCCTTGATGAACACCGCCTGCACGGCCTGCGCCTGGCCGGTTACATTCACGACATCGGCAAGGTGCAGATTCCCTCCGAGCTGCTGAGCAAGCCGTCCAAACTGAGCCCGGTGGAGTTCGAGCTGATCAAGGTCCACGCCGAAGCCGGTCACGACATCCTCAAGGACATCGACTTTCCCTGGCCCATCGCCGACATGGTGTGGCAGCACCACGAATGCCTCGACGGCAGCGGCTATCCGCGCGGACTCAAGGCCGACGATCTGCTGCTCGAATCGAAGATCCTCGCCGTCGCCGATATCGTCGAGGCCATGTCCTCGCACCGACCCTACCGTCCCGCCCTCGGTGCGGAACCTGCGCTGGCACAGATCCAGAAGCTGCGCGGAATCAAGCTCGACCCGGATGCGGTGGACGCCTGCATGTACGTCTTCCGCGAGGAAGGCTATCAGTTTCCGGAATAGCGAACGGACGGCGCGCCACGCGCCGCCACGGAGTCAAGGGAAAGGCCATGAAATATTTCGCTGCTGCGCTGTGTCTTGCCGCATTGTTCTCCACCACCGTCCATGCCGAAAGCGGCACCGTCACGGTCGGCACCCTCGCTCAATCCACCCGGAGCTGGAACGGCACGACGCTGCCCGCCTACCCCGCGGCCCCACCGGAGATCAGCGTACTGCGCATCGAAGTCGCGCCCGGCGCGCAGCTGCCGCTGCACCGGCATCCGGTCATCAATGCCGGCTACATGATCAGCGGCGAGCTGACCGTGATCACGGAGCAGAATGAAACCCTGCATCTCAAGGCAGGCGACGCCGTGGTCGAGGTGGTGAACACGTGGCACCAGGGCAGGAACGAAGGCCGGGAGCCAGCTGTGATTGTTGTGTTTTATGCGGGGGTGGTGGGGGTGCCGCTTAGCGAACGCAAGAATTGAGCCGCGAGTATTGTGCTCACTGATTTGAACGGGTGAACTCCTCCACTTACATCGGATTGTTTGTGCGCTGTCGCGCGCTTATTTAAACGGGGGATTCCGTCCCCCTGCGCCGGGTTACTTTCTTTTGTCTCGCCAAAAGAAACTAACGAAAGAAAAGGCGACCCGATTGCCGCGCCCTGCGGGTTCCCTGCGCTTCTCGCCCAAATCGGCGCTCGCCTACGCGCCATCCTGGCGCGAAGGCGAGGACCCGCCATCCCTGGCGGGTCCCCTTCGGGCTTAATCCGATTCGGGCTGCGATGCTCGGCGCGGCAGACGGGGGGAAAGCGGAAAGTCAAAATCAAAACCTCTCCGTTTCCCGTAGGGTGCGCACCGCGCACCGTATCTTTCGTTTGGCGCAACATTGGTGCGCAATGCGCACCCTACATTTCCTGTGTGCGCGAAGCGCACACCCTCCAGCGCGATGCCGTCAGGCGAGCCTGCCTTTGACTTTCAAACCCCTCTGTCTCGCCGAGCAACGCAGCCCGGGGCGGAATTGCCCGCAGGGGGCGCGCCATGGATGGCGCGCATTCTTCCGTCGGCACATGGATGTGCCGTCGGAAGAACCCGCCCCGGGCGAGTAGCGCAGGGAACCGCGATAGCGGCGAGACATCGGGGCGGCCTTTCTTTTCGTTAGTTTTCTTTGGCCGAACAAAGAAAAGTAACCCGGCGTAGGGGGACGGAATCCCCCGTAAAAACACACCGCGCGTAGCGCACAAACACACCACCTTGATCTGAATAACATTTTAAGCGTTAATCTAGAAGAATCTATCTAACGAACGCCACTTGACCATGCGTCGCGGGGACAGGAAATGATACTCAACGGATTTGGGTTCTCTGGTTATCGAAGCTTCGGAAACGAATTGTCAAAAATTGCACCGTTGCGCAAGGTGAATCTAATTATTGGGCAGAACAATACAGGCAAGTCGAACATCGTAAATTTCTTACATCAGCAATACGCATACTTTACATCTATGGCCAGAGACCCACGCTCAACCAGAAGAGAGGCCTGCCCATTCAAGGAGATCGATAAACACATATCAAACGAACGAGTTTTTCACAAAATAGCATTCCCAATTCAAAACGCTGAACTAGAGAAATATATCAAGCTTAAGTTGCAAAATAACAGCGAAAACAAACAATTAATCTCATTCGCGCAAAACGTCATCAAATCCCTACATCATCAAGATAGTGACCATACATGGTTCGTATATCAATCCAACTCGCCAGCCGGCGAGTATTCTCTTGTGCTCAACACCGAAGAATACGCCAACATACTACACCCAAATGAATGGCAGAGCCTTTGGCGCAGCATAACCGCCCAAGGAGGTGGCGACTTAAAACACCATTGGATCCCAGAAACCATAAAAGCGCTCGCCTATATTCCAGAAACATCTCCACCCATCGTCGTCATACCAGCAATCAGGAAAATTGGAGCATCGGGTAGCGAAGCCAATGACTTTAGCGGCGAAGGCATAATCGAGAGACTCGCAAAGATACAAAATCCGCCACTACAAAAACAAAGTGATAAAGATAAATTCTTATCTATCAATAAATTTGTACAGAATGTACTCGAAAATGAAACCGCAATACTTGAAATTCCGTACGGACGGGACATGATTCTCGTCCATATGGATGGAAAGACTCTTCCGCTGGAGTCCCTTGGAACAGGTGTTCATGAAGTAATAATTTTAGGTGCGGCCGCAACACTTCTCGAAAACACGGTCATCTGTGTTGAGGAACCAGAACTCCACCTTCATCCCCTGCTGCAAAAGAAGTTAATCAAATACCTTTCCGAGAAAACCAACAACCAGTATTTTTTAACAACCCATTCCGCACATTTACTGGACTCTACAGAGGCCGAAATATTTCATGTCACGATGACTGATCGCGCATCCCATGTGGATGCCATATTCAGCACAAAGCAAAAATCCAGCATATGCAATGACCTTGGATATAGGGCATCTGATATTTTGCAGGCAAACTGCATCATTTGGGTTGAGGGCCCATCCGATCGCATATATCTAAACCATTGGATTAGAGGTAGGAAACCTGACTTAACCGAAGGTATACATTACTCAATAATGTTCTACGGCGGCCGTCTTTTCAGCCACCTAACTGCATTAGACGAAGACGAGACAACAGAAAGAGTTGACGATTTTGTTTCCGTGCGGAAATTAAACCGAAATACAGTAATCATGTTTGATAGTGACAAGTCGACTTCACACGCCAGACTCTCTGCAACAAAGAGTCGCCTTAAAGCGGAATTCAATGATGGACCAGGATTTGCTTGGATAACTAGCGGCAGGGAAATTGAAAACTATCTGGATATGGATAAAGTCGAAGAAGCAGTTATTCAGACACATCCATCAGCTGACAAACTTGTTCGTAAATCCCAGTGGGATAATCTTCTGGAGTACTCGAAGAAGCGCACTGGCGAGATTCGGGTCGCGAACAAAGTAAAAGTGGCTCAGTTTTATACTGACACCAATCCCGCCGACTATGGCGTCCTCGATCTAGGAAAACGGGTAGATGAACTATTGCAATTCATCTTAGTATCCAATGGCCACAACTAACTGATGGATTTAGTTCAGAACGATACTTAACGAAATCTTGCGGGTAGCACGCTCGCGAATTTTCCATGCAGAATATTCCTAAAGAATGCATAGCCGGGGCTATGCCACCCCTGAAGATAACCGGCGCCTGATTGAGCACAATCAGGCGCCGATTCATTTGAAGCAGCGCTGATCAGCGCTTGCCCTTGGTGCCGGTCTTCTTCTCTTCCTCTGCATCCACCTTCTCGATACCTTCCAGCATCACGGTGTTCAGCGGCGGCACGGCGGCGAGGCTCTTGGCGTCTTCCACCAGCGGCTTGAGCTGGGCGTGCAGATCGGTGCACACGGCGTGCAGCTCGCGGTATTGCGCGGCGAGCTTGGCGGCGTTGTCCTGCGCGGCCTGCATGTCCTTGATGCGCTGTTCCAGCTTCTGCATGTCCTTGCGCAGGGCGGCGTTGGCGGCGACGACTTCCTTGCGCGCGTCGGCCTCGTCCATCTTTTCCTTCTTCAGCGCCTTCATCTTCTTGAGCACGTTTTCCGGCGTGTCGGCGAGGGCGGCGTTGATCGCCTTGAGGGCGCGCTCGGATTCGGCCATGCGCTCCTTGACCTTCTTCACCTCGTTGGCGGTGTTGACGCGCTCGGCGGCGATCTGCTGCTCAATTTTCTGCTGCTGGGCCAGGGTCTCGGCGCGGGCGGCTTCGGCGATATTGCGCGCCTTTTCGCTGTCGGCCACTTTCTTTTCCATGGTGGAGATGGCCACCTTGGCCTGTTCCTGTGCCTTGCTGACGCTGATGTCGGCGTCGATGTAACGCTTGATGGCGTTATCGAGCGCGCTCTTGAGTTCTTCCTGGGAACAATTCGGGTCCAGCTTGAGGGCGTCGGTCGCGGCCCGCATCAATACCTGCTTGCTGATCGCAAGGTCTTTCCAAACTTTTAACTGCAGTTCCATTTCTGTTTCGGACACATGGTTCTCCTTGGGGAGCCTTGATTTACTGGGGGGAGATAATTTTTGAGGGGGGAGATATTAGTCGAATTCGCGACAAAATGCTGATATTTCCGTGGCCTACGGGGCGCCGGCCGCGGGCGGCCGGGGCCCGCGGGGGGCGGGAACGGGTCGCGCCGGCCCGGCGGGGGCGCCTCGCCTGAAGGATTATTCTTTTTATATCAACATGATACGCAACACCCGGGACCTCGCATCGGCAGGAGCGCAAGGCCGTGCCGCCGCGGGAGCGCCCTCCCCGCGGGGTGGGGTGGGAGCTCCCCTTGAGGGGCGGCGGGAGGGGAATCAGGCGAACCGATACCCCTTGGGCACCACCACGATGCCCTGTTCGCTCACCGTGAAGCGCTCGCGGTCGCGCTTGCTGTCGTAGCCGATCTGCTCGCGCGGCGGAATTTCCACCCCCTTGTCGACGATGCAGCGGCGCAGGCGCGCGCCGGCGCCGACGCTGACGCCCTGGAACAGGATGGCGTCCTCGACGAAGGCGCCGTCGTCGATGAAGGCCTGGGGAAACAGGATGGAGTGCTGCACGCTGCCGCCGGCGATGACCACGCCGCCGGCGACGATGGAGTTGATGAAGATGCCCTCGGTGCCGGAGGTGCCGGGCACGGTGCGGGCCGGCGGGGTCTGCATCTGGTAGGAGCGGATGGGCCAGTCCTCCTGGTACAGGTCCAGGGGTGGCACCGGCTTGAGCAGGTCCATGTTGGCCTGGTAGTAGGCGTCGATGGTGCCCACGTCGCGCCAGTAGCGGTCGGGGGTGACGCGGCCGGTGTCGCCGCCGAAGCGGTAGGCCATCACCTTCTTGCTGCCGATGAGGCGCGGCAGGATGTCCTTGCCGAAGTCGTGGCTGGAGGAGGCGTCGGCGTGGTCGGCCTCCAGCTCGTCCAGCAGCAGGCGGCTGGAGAAGACGTAGATGCCCATGGACGCCAGCGCCTGATCCGGCTGGCCCGGTATGGGCTGCGGCTGCTCCGGCTTCTCCTCGAAGCCGGTGATGCGATCGCTGCCGTCCACCGCCATCACGCCGAAGGCGCGTGCCTCGGCCAGGGGCACTTCCATGGCCGCCACGGTGACGTCGGCGCCGTTTTCCTTGTGGGCGGTGAGCATGGCCTCGTAGTCCATGCGGTAGATGTGGTCGGCGGAGAGGATCAGCACCGCCTCGGCCTCGCTACGTTCCACCAGGTACAGGTTCTGGTAGATGGCGTCGGCGGTGCCCTGGTACCAGCGCTCGCCGGTGCGCATCTGCGGCGGCACCGGGGTGATGTACTCGCCCAGTTCCGGATTGAAGATGGACCAGCCGTCGCGCAGGTGTTTCTGCAACGAGTGCGACTTGTACTGGGTCAGCACCAGCACCCGGCGCAGGCCGGAGTGCAGGCAGTTGGCCAGCACGAAATCGATGATGCGGTACTTGCCACCGAAGGGCACGGCCGGCTTGGCGCGATCGGCCGTGAGCGGCTTGAGCCGGGTGCCGGTGCCGCCGGCAAGAACTACGGCTAGGGTCTGGTCCAGCATGATGCACACACCTCTACGGGGTTGGTTTAGTCCCCATGGAGCAAGAAGCGCACCAGGACGAGGCAGGTGGTGTCCGAGGGGTGTTGTGGTCTGTGGCTTGTGTCAATTTGGTGCATGCCGCGGGGCAGGTGCACCAGCAAGTTGCAAGTGACAAGTTTCAAGTGGCAAGAAAAGGCTTTTCCACTTGTAGCTTGCAACTTGGAACTTGGAACTTATTTACCATGCCAGGCGAAACCCTTTTCGCGGAACAGCCGCAGGCAGGCGTCCACCACCACCGGGTCGAAGCGGGTGCCGCGGTGACGCTCGATCTCCCCCAGCGCGTCTTCCAGCGGCAGGGCCGCGCGGTAGGGCCGGTGCGAGGCCATGGCCTCGACCACGTCGGCGACGGAGAGGATGCGCGCCTCCAGGAGGATTTCATCGTCCTTGAGGCCCTTGGGATAGCCCGAGCCGTCCAGGCGCTCGTGGTGCTGTACCACCATGTCGGCCACGGGCCAGGGGAATTCGATACCCTTGACGATGTCGTTGCCCATCACCGGGTGGGACTGGATGATTTCGAACTCGGTGTCGCTGAGGTGGCCGGGGCGGTTGAGGAATTCGGCCGGCACGTAGATCTTGCCGATGTCGTGGATCAGGGCGCCCAGGCGCAGTCCTTCGGTACGGTCCTCGCCCAGACCCATTTCGGCGCCGATGGCCGTGGCCAGTTCCGCCACGCGCTGCTGGTGGCCGGCGGTGTAGGGGTCGCGCTTTTCGATGGTGATGGCGATGGCCTGGATGGTCTGCACCAGGGCGTGCTGCAGGCGCGCGCCGATGTGCTTGCGCTCTTCGTCCACCAGTTTGCGCGCGGTGATGTCGGTCAGGCTGGAACGGCTCTCCACCACCGTGCCCTGGTCGTCGAGCACCGGCTCCACTGACAGGCTGACCCAGATCACCTGGCCGTCCTTGCGCTGCATCTGCAGCTCGGCACCGTGCACCTTTCCGCCCAGGCGGAACTGCTCGAACACCTCCTGCGCCCGCGGCCGGCCGTCGGCGGTGTCGGCGTAGAACTGGAACACCTTCATCTGCGCCAGCTCCTCGCGGTCGTAGCCGAGCAGGCGCACCATGCCCTCGTTGAACTGCACCACGGCGCCGTCCTCGGCGCGCACCGAGCAATAGGCGGTGGGCGCGTATTCGTACAGCTGGTGATAGCGTTCCTCGCTGCGGGCCAGGTCCTGCTCCGCCCGCTCGCGCCGCAGGCGGCTGCGCTGGCTGACGATGCCGAAGGCGAGGTCGTTGGACAGCTCGGTGAGCAGGGCCACTTCTTCCTTGTCGAAGGCATCGGGATCGGCGGCGTCGATGGTGAGCACGCCGACGGCCTCGCTGCCGTGGCGCAGCGGCAGGGCGATGAGCGAGGCATAGCCGCGCTTGCGTGCCTCCTCGCGCCAGGGCGTGTAGGCGGGCTCGGTGAGCAGGTCGTGGGCGATGAAGATTTCGCCGCTGCGCTGCGCGGTGCCGGTGGGGCCGCTGCCCCATTCGTCCTCGCCCCAGCCGAAGCGCATGGTTTCCAGGTAACCGGCGTCGTGGCCGGCCCAGGCCACGGGCAGGATGCTCTTTTCCGCGTCCTGCTGCGGATAGCCCACCCAGGCCAGGCGATGGCCGCCCACCTCCACCAGCACGGTGCAGATGTCCTGCACCAGTTGCTCCTCGCTCTCGGCACGCACCAGGGTTTCGTTGCCGCGGCTCAGGGTGCGCAGGGCGCGGTTGAGGCGCTGCAGCTCGCGCTCCGCGCGGCGCGTCTCGGTGACGTCCTGTACGGTGCCGATCATGCGCTGCGGCTTGCGCTGCGCATCGAACACCACCTGCCCCTTCTCGTGCACCACCTTCACCACCTCGTCCGGCAGCACGATGCGGTGATCGATTTCGTAGGGCGCCTCTTCGCGCAGCGTGGCGTTTACCGCGTCCTGCACCGCCTGCCGATCGTCGGGATGGACATAACCCAGGAAGGCCTCGTAGGTGGCGCCGAAGGCCTGCGGCTCGACGCCGAAGATGCGGTAGATTTCGTCGGACCAGTACAGCGAGCCGGCCACGATGTCCCAGTCCCAGTTGCCCAGGCGCGCGATCTGCTGCGCCTCCTTCAGGCGCGCCTCGCTGCGCCGCACCCGCTCCTCGGCCAGCAGGCGCTTAAGGGCGTTGCTGATGATCTCGCCCGCGGCGCGCAGCATGCGCACATCCTCTTTCGCCCAGCTGCGCGGCTGCTTCACCACGTCGAAACCGATGTAGCCCTGGGTGTGATCGCCGAAGGCCATGGGCACCACCAGCAGCGAACGGATGCCCTCGGCCAGGAACTCGTCGCGCTCCGCCGCCGCCTCGGGCGGCAGGGCCATGACGTCGGCGACGGATACCAGTTCGTTGTGCAGCAGCCGTTCCTGCAACCAGGGCAGCGCCTGCATCGACAGGGTGGCCAGGCGCCCGGCCTGCGGCACCACGCCGTCGGCGCACCATTCGTGGATCTCGCCCAGGCGCCCGGTGTCCGGGTCGAGGCTGAAGATGTAGGCGCGATCGGCGCCGACGAACTGCCCAATCAGCTGCAGGGCCTTGCGGATCTCGCGGCCGATGGAGCCGCTGTCGGCGGTGATGAAATGGCCGGCGATGCCGCCCACCACCGACTCGAAGGCGAGGCGGTACTTGAGCGCCTCTTCCGCCTCCTTCACCGAGCTCAGGTCCATCAGGGTGAAAACGTAGCCGGTGTGTTCGTTGCGATCGTTGCGCAGGGCGCTGGCGGTGAGGAACACCGGCAGCTGCCGCCCGTTGCGCGCCGTCAGCACCGACTCGCCCATCCAGCCCTCGGGTTTGATGGCGTGGGTGAAGACGGCCTCCACCGGGGCGTGCTGGGCGGGTGCGAACAGCTCGAACATGGAGCGCCCCTCCAGTTCCGCGTGACTGGTGCCGAGCAGGCCGCACAGGGCGGGATTGCAGTAGGTGATGACGCGCCCGGTGTCGATGACCAGGATGCCCTCGCCGGCCTGGGCCACGGCATGGCTCAGGGTGCGGCGCTGGGCCTCGGCCTGCCGCTCGGCGGTGACGTCCTCCATGATGTGGATGGCATGGCGGATGCTGCCGTCGATGTGGCGGATTCCGAAGGATTGCGACACGAAGATTTCGCCCGAGGGCAGCACCACTTCGTCGCCGTGGGCCTGCAGGCGATCGGGGAACTGGCGGCAGGCGGGCAGCGGCCCGTCGCTGCGCGGAAACACCTCCCAGTAGCGCTTGCCGATGATCTGCGATGCATCCATCCCGGCCCGCGCGATATAGGCGGGATTGCCGTGCACGATGTGCATGTCCTTGTCGTGGATGAAGATGGGATGGGGGATGGCGTCGAAGGCATCGTGCCAGTCACGCTGGCTCAGCTCGACCCGGCGCCGGCTGTCGTCCAGGTCGCCGAGGGCGCGGCGCAGTTCGGCGGTGCGCTCCGCCACCCGTTGTTCCAGTTCGTCGCGCGCACGGCACAGATCGGCGTCGGTCACGCGCAGGCGGCGGTTGATGCGGCCGATATAGATCAGACCGCCCAGCAGCAGCACCACCACCAGCGCCCCGGCCAGCAGCCAGTACCAATACTGGCGCAAGACGTCCTCCAGCCGCACCTTGCCCAGATCGGCGTAGGGGCCGAGGTGCAGTTCGCGCAGCAGGTCGTGTACCGGCTGGTAGTCGGCCGGGATGGTCCAGCCGGCGGTATTGCCCCGCAACGCCGCCTCGCTGTCGGGCGGCATCTGCATCAGGGCCAGCGCCACGCTATGGCCCAGGGCCTGGGGCGTATGCCTCACCCGCGCCATGGGCCACTCCGGGTACAGCCGGGTGCTGCTCAGAAACACGAACTCGGGATGGCTGGCAGGCTGGATGACGCGATAGTCGTTGAGATTGATCTTGCCTTCCTTGGCCATGCGTTCGAGGGTGTCGCTGCGCACGGTGCCGGCGTCCACGGTGCCGTCGCGCACGGCGTAGACCACCGCATCGTGGGTGCCGCCGAAACGCATGGGCCGGAAATCGCGGTAGGGGTCGATGCCGGCCTGCTTCAGTTCGCGCCAGGCGGCATGAAACCCGCCGAGGGAAAGCTCGTCCACCGCCATGAAGGACTGGCCGACAAGGTCGGTGAATTCGCGCAAATCGTCGCGCCCGGCGCGGGCGAAAACCACGCCGCCGAAGTGGGTATAGGCCTGCCCCTCGTCGCGGTTGCGCAGGGTGGCGATGCGGCTGGCGCCGTAGCGCAGCTCCATCTCCACGTAATAGGACGAGTTGGCCAGGACGAAATCCACGCTGCCGTCGCGCACCGCCGGCAGCAACTCGTCGAAATCCAGGGGCACGATGACGAAGTGGTAACCCGGAATGTGGCGGGTCAGGTGCGCGGCGGTGGCCGACCACATGCGCATGGTCTGCTCCGGGCCGCGCCACGCCAGCACGCCGATCTCCACCTCCACCGGGGCGGCGGCCACGGCGCTGCCCAGCCACAACAGCAGCGCGAGCACCGCCAGGCCGCGTCGAGCGGCAGGGGGTACGACACGAATTGGCGGTCTGGACTGGTACAGCGCGGCGACCCTCTTTGCTTATTCGTTAGTGTAGGTGTCCACGCAGAACGCGCAAAAAAGCATACGTTAATCGTGGTCTTTATAGAAGCAGTAGCGGTTGCGTCCGCTCGCCTTGGCGCGGTACATCGCCCCGTCGGCGTGCTGCAACAGGGCATCGATGGTATCGCCATCCGCGGGATAGAGCACGATGCCGATGGAAGCCGACAGGATCACCTCGCGCTCCTGTATTTCGAACGGTTGCTGCAGTACGTGCAGCACCTTCTGCGCGACGATGCCGGCGCCGTCCAGGCCGTGGACCTGCGCCAGCACCATGGCGAATTCGTCGCCGCCGAGGCGGGCCACGGTATCACTGTCGCGCATGCAGCCCAGCAGCCGTTGCGCCGCCTGCTGCAGCAATTCGTCACCGGCGGCATGGCCCAGGCTGTCGTTGACCTGCTTGAAGCCGTCGAGGTCGATGTACAGCAGTCCGGCCTCGCGCCCACCGGCATCGGCCAGGTTCAGCGCCTGCTCCAGGCGCACGGCGAACAGGTCGCGGTTGGGCAGACCGGTGAGGCCGTCGTAGTGGGCCTGGCGCCAGATGGCTTCCTCCTGCGCCTTGCGTTCGGTGATGTCCTCCTTCACCGCCACGAAGTGGGTGACCCGGCCCTGTTCGTCCTTGATGGGCGATATCTGCGCGCTCTCCCAGAACAGGTGCCCGTCCTTGGCCTTGTTCAGCACCTCGCCGTGCCACACCTCGCCGCCCTTGATGGTGGCCCACAGCCGTTCGTAGGTCTTGAGCGGCGTGGTGCCCGACTGCCACATACGCGGATTTTCACCTATCACCTCTTCGGGCTGGTAGCCGGTCATCTCGACGAAACGCGGATTGACGTACTCGATGGTGCCCTCGCTGTCGGTGATGATGGCCGAGGCCGGGCTGTGCTCCACGGCGGAGGACAGCTTGCGCAGCTGCGCCTCGGCCTGTTTGCGCGCGGTGATGTCGCTGAAGGTGAGCACGGCGCCGAGCAGCTGGCCGTCGGTGTGCAGCGGGTGGGAACGGTACTCCACCGGGAAGCTGCTGCCGTCGGCGCGCCAGAACACGTCAGCATCGTCGTGCACCACGCGACCGTCGCGCAGGGTGGTGTGCAGCGCGCATTCGGCCAGGGGACGGGGCTGGCCGTCGGCATAGCTGTGGTGGATCAGTTCGTGCACCGGCAGGCCCAGCAGCTGCTCCGGGCGCTCCAGTCCCAGCAGGCGCAGCGCCTCGGGATTGACCAGGGTGCAGGTGCCCTCCAGGTTCATGCCGACGATGCCCTCGCCCGAGGACTCGATGAACAGGCGCAGCTGCGCCTCCGCCTGGCGGCGTTCCGCCACTTCGTCCCGCAGCTCGGCGGTGCGTTGCTGCACCAGCACCTCGGTCTGCGCCCGGGCTCCTTCCAGCGCCAGCATCTGGCGGCGGAAGCGCGACAGGGCGAACAGGGTCAGGCCGGACAGCAGCAGCCACACCGCCAGGTGGGTCAGGGCGACGTTGCGCAGCTGCACCGCCTCCGGGGCCAGCAGCGGCGCCGCGGCGAAGGAAACGCTCACCCCGCCGCGGATGTCGCCCAGCTTGTAGCCCTGGTGCAGGTGGCATTTCAGGCAAGGCTGCTGCACCCGTAGCGGCGCGATGAAGCGGAACACGGCGTCGCCGCCCTGATCCACCAGTTCGCTCACCTCGCCCGTCCCCTGCTCGAAGCGCTCCAGCTGGGTGCGCTCCCAGGGGTCCGGGGCATTGTGGGGATTGAGCGGCTTGAGGCTGGTGAGGTGCAGGCGCAGCTGGCTCAGCTCCATCACCACGTCGGTGAGCTGGCGCGTCATATAGGCCGGGTTGATCATGGTGAGATGGGTGCCCGAGGGCGTGGTGATCTCGCGGTCCGGCACTTCCAGGTAGGGATTGGGCCGGGTGTACTCGTCGATGGGGGCATAGACGCCGCCGTGGCGCGCGTTCCACAGGCGTACCGACTCCACCATCTTGAACACGAACTGGGCCCGATCATTGGCCAACTGGTAGGCCTTGCGCTCCATTTCGGCCTGGTTCCACAGAAACGAGGCCAGCACCACGAGGGTCCAGATCAGGATCGGCAGCGGCCAGTAGCGGTATTGGAGTATGACTTTGCTCATCGGACACCCAGCTTAGGAATAGCGCCTTCCGATGGCCCGGACGCGGCGTGTGGCGCGTCATGAATAGTAGGGATGGAGGCCGGCCCCTGCGTGACCGGGTTCACATTATGGGTGGAGCCGCAGGGAATAGGCAAATGGGCGCCGCCGACCCCGGCCAACGGCCCGTCCGGCGCCTTGGCATGCCGCTTGCTGAACAACCATGGATTTCAGTCTGGATAGATAGACCATGCCGCAGCAGGACCCCAAGCCCGGATTACGCGTGTTGCTGTGCGACGAGGACCGCGGCCGGGCGGCGCTCCTGGAACAGGCCCTGGCCGACGCCGGCTACAGCGTCATCGCCCGGCTGGCGGGCGCGGAGAACCTCAGCGCCGAGGTGGCGCGCCACCAGCCCGACGTGATCATCATCGATCTCGACTCCCCCGACCGCGACACCCTGGAGCAGATGCGCAGCATCAGCCGCGAACAGCCGCGGCCCATCGTCATGTTCGCCGAGGACGACGACAGCGGCACCATCAACCAGGCCATCAAGGCCGGGGTCAGTGCCTACGTGGTCGACGGCCTGAGCGGCAAGCGGGTGCGGCCGGTGATGGAAGTGGCCATTGCCCGCTTCCGCGAATACCAGGCCCTGCGCGAGGAACTGGCGCGCACCCGCAGCTCGCTGGAGGAGCGCAAGATCATCGACCAGGCCAAGGGCCTGCTGATGCAGCACCGCAAGATGAACGAAAATGAGGCCTACCAGGCCCTGCGCAAGCTGGCCATGGACCAGGGCAAGAAACTGCCCGAAGTGGCGCGCAACGTCATTGCCATCATGCAGTTGCTTGGATAAAGGCAGATGCAAGATGCAAGTTACAAGATACAAGTGAATGTACTCGCTGCGCTCGTGTTGTTTTGAATCGAAACTAATGGTGCGCGCAGCGCATCCACCGGCCGCACACCGGTCGCGAATGCGATTCGCTCCTACCCGGTACATCGTGGGTCGGGCTTCAGCCCGACAACGGTGGTGAGCGGTCGCAATTGCCGAACCGACGCCCGCCCCGCATCGATGCACCGTAAACAGGCAACATGCCTCGCCTTGGTGCAGCGCAACCCTCGCGCACCAGCCCCGTCACAGCGCATCGCGCACCCTGATTCCTTATTACTGCTGGCCTCCCGGGCCGGTGCACCACCTCTGGCACGACGGTTGCAAAACACCTGACAAGCACCGGCAACGAAGCCGGTCTCACCCGAACGCACAGTGCCCAATGGCGGGCCCGCGGCGGGTGACGGCAACAGGCTGAACAGGACAAAGGCGTCCATGCGTGTGGATTTCGATCCGCACGGATGGACGCCTTTTTTATTTCCCGAAATTCCGCAACCAGGGGAGAGAGGCAATGACGCAACACCGACACACCAAGGGCAACACGCGCCGCGATTTCATCAGGCACTCGGCACTGGCGCTGGCCGCCACGCTGCTGCTGGGCGGCGCCGCGCAGGCGGCGAAGCTGGAAAAGGAGGAGCTGAAGTTCGGCTTCATCAAGCTCACCGACATGGCGCCGCTGGCGGTCGCCTACGAAAAGCGTTACTTCGAGGATGAAGGGCTGTACGTCACCCTGGAGGCCCAGGCCAACTGGAAGGTGCTGCTGGATCGCGTCATCACCGGCGAACTGGACGGCGCGCACATGCTGGCCGGCCAGCCGCTGGGCGCCACCATCGGCTTCGGCACCCAGGCCCACATCATCACCGCCTTCTCCATGGATCTGAACGGCAACGGCATCACCGTCTCCAACGCCGTGTGGGAAGAGATGAAGCAGTACATCCCCAAGGACAAGGACGGCAAGCTGATCCACCCGATCAAGGCCGACGCACTCAAACCGGTGATCGAGAAATACAAGAAGGCCGGTAAGCCCTTCAACATGGGCATGGTGTTCCCGGTCTCCACCCACAACTACGAGCTGCGCTACTGGCTCGCCGCCGGCGGCATCAATCCCGGCTACTACGCGCCGCACAAGGGCGACACCTCGGGCCAGATCAAGGCCGACGCCCTGCTCTCCGTGACGCCGCCGCCGCAGATGCCGTCGACGCTGGAAGCCGGCACCATCTACGGCTACTGCGTGGGCGAACCGTGGAACCAACAGGCCGTGTTCAAGGGCATCGGCGTGCCGGTGATCACCGACTATGAAATCTGGAAGAACAACCCGGAGAAGGTGTTCGGCGTTTCCGCCGCCTGGGCCGAGAAGAACCCCAACACCCACAAGGCCGTGGTGAAGGCGCTGATCCGCGCCGCCAAGTGGCTGGACGAAAACGACAACGCCAACCGCGCCGAGGCCGTCAGCATCCTGGCCAAGCCGCAATACGTCGGCGCCGACGCCAAGGTCATCGCCAACTCCATGACCGGCACCTTCGAATACGAAAAGGGCGACAAGCGTGCGGTACCGGACTTCAACGTCTTCTTCCGCTATCACGCCACCTACCCCTACTACTCCGACGCCGTCTGGTACCTGACCCAGATGCGCCGCTGGGGCCAGATCAGCGAGGCAAAGCCGGACAGCTGGTACATGGACACGGCGAAGAAGGTATACCGCCCGGACATTTACGCCGCCGCCGCCGCCGAACTGATTGCCGAAGGCAAGATGAAGGCCGAAGAGTTCCCCGACTTCGCCAAGGAGAGCGGCTTCCGCGCACCGCAAAGCGAGTTCATCGACGGCGTCACCTACGACGGCCGCACGCCCAACGCCTACCTGAAGCAATTCAAGATCGGCCTGAAGGACAAGGAGCAAATCTGACGCGCCGGCCGCCGCGGCAGCAATGCCGCGGCGGCCGCCCCCGACACAGCGCAAGGGTGTGACCATGAACGCATATATCACCGCCACCAAGAACCTGCTCAATCCCGCCACGCTGGCACGCCTGCGCGGCGCCCTGAGCTGGCAGCTGCTGCCGAAGCTGACCACCGCCATTGCCCGCAGCCTGCTGGTGCCGCTGCTCGCAATCGCACTGTTCCTCGGCCTGTGGGCGGCCACGGCAAAAAACATCCAGACCTCCCTCGGCGATCTGCCCGGCCCGGTGCAGGTCTGGGGCCAGGCGATATCGCTGGTGCAGGAACATCGGACCGAACGCCGCAAGGCGGACGAATTCTATGCCCGCCAGGAACAGCGCAATGCGGAAAAGCTGGCGGAAGATCCCACGGCCGAGGTGAAGATCCGCCCCTATACCGGCAAGCCGACCTTCATCGATCAGATCGGCACCAGCCTGCTCACCGTGGCCACCGGCTTCATCATCGCCTCGCTCATCGCCATCCCCATCGGCATCGTCTGCGGCATGAGCGCCACGCTGTACACCGCACTCAATCCGTTGATCCAGATCTTCAAGCCGGTGTCGCCGCTGGCCTGGCTGCCGCTGGTGACCATGGTGGTGAGCGCGCTCTACGTCAGCGACGACCCGCTGTTCGCCAAGTCCTTCGTCACCTCGGCCATCACCGTCACTCTGTGCTGCCTGTGGCCGACCATCATCAACACCACCGTGGGCGTGTCCTCGGTGAGCAAGGATTTGCTCAACGTCAGCCGCGTGCTGCGCCTGGGCTGGTTCACCAAGACCATGAAGATCGTGCTGCCCTCCGCCATCCCGATGATGTTCACCGGCATGCGCCTGTCGCTCGGCATCGGCTGGATGGTGCTCATCGCCGCCGAGATGCTGGCGCAGAACCCAGGCCTCGGCAAATTCGTCTGGGACGAGTTCCAGAACGGCAGCTCCAATTCACTGGCCCGCATCATGGTCGCCGTGTTCACCATCGGCCTGGTCGGCTTCGCCCTCGACCGCGGCATGCTGCTGCTGCAACGCCGCGTGAGCTGGGACAAGAACGCCGTACTGCGCTGAATTTGGCAACAACCTGTCGCAGAGACGCAGAGACGCAGAGACGCAGAGACGCAGAGAAATGAATGGCGAAACACTTTATTATCAATGCAGCACGACAACAGCGATCGTGCCGGAGCATTCGAAACTCTGCGTCTCCGCGCCTGGGAAATATGTTCCAGACATTTCCAACCGATTACATCCCTGTAATCGTCTGCGACAGATTGTTTTATAGGAGCTACCCCATGACTTACCTGAGCCTGGAAAACCTGAGCATCACCTTCAATACCGACAACGGCCCGCTCAACGTGCTGAACGACGTGTCGGTGAAGATGGACAAGGGCGAATTCGTCTCCCTCATCGGCCATTCCGGCTGCGGCAAGTCGACGGTGCTCAACATCGTCGCCGGCCTGCTCAAGGCCAGTAAGGGCGGCGTGCTGCTGGAGAACCGCGAAGTGGACGAGCCCGGCCCCGACCGCGCCGTGGTGTTCCAGAACCACTCGCTGCTGCCCTGGCTCAGCGTGTACGACAACGTGCGCCTCGCTGTGGACACCGTGTTCAAGCACAGCAAAAGCAAACAGCAGCGGCATGATTGGACCCTGCACAACCTGGAACTGGTGCACATGTCCCACGCCCTGGACCGCCGTCCCGATGAAATCTCCGGCGGCATGAAGCAGCGCGTCGGCATCGCCCGCGCCCTGGCCATGGAGCCCAAGGTGCTGCTGATGGACGAACCCTTCGGTGCGCTGGATTCGCTCACCCGCACCCACATGCAGGATTCGCTGATGGAGATTCAGGCGCGGCTCAACAACACCGTAATCATGATCACCCACGACGTCGACGAGGCCGTGTTGCTGTCCGATCGCATCGTGATGATGAGCAACGGCCCCAGCGCCACCGTGGGCGAGATCCTGCACATCGATCTGCCGCGCCCGCGCCACCGCCTGAGCCTGGCCGACGACCCGAAGTACAACCACTACCGCGCCGCCGTGCTCAAGTTCCTGCACGAGCGGCACGCGCAGCCCGACGTCCCCGTTACCACGACAGCGGCGGAAAAGACGCCGCGGCTGCGGGCGGTGGGATAAATAGTTTCGAGTTTCGAGTTTCGAGTTTCGAGTTTCGGAAAATCAAATTGCAGGTTTGTTGGGAGTCAAGACATGTCGAGTAACCTGGAAAAAACCGCCATCACCCTGGGCTTCATTCCGCTCACTGACTGCGCGCCGCTGGTGGTGGCGAAGGAGCACGGGCTGTTCGCCAAACACGGCCTGGACGTCACCCTGTCCAAGGAAACTTCCTGGGCCAATATCCGCGACAAGGTCGCCCTCGGCATCCTCGACGGCGCGCAGATGCTGGCGCCGATGCCGCTGGCCATGAGCCTGGGCATCGGTCCCATCCACAAGCCCATGGTGACCGCCTTCACCATGGACCTGAACGGCAACGCCATCACCGTCTCCAACAGTCTTTACGAGCGCATGCAGCGCGCCGATGCCGCGGCCATGGCCGAACGTCCCCTCGGCGCCCGCGCCCTCAAGGCGGTACTCGATGCCGATCGCAAGGCGGGCCGGCCGCCGCTCACCTTCGCCATGGTATTCCCGGAGTCCACCCACAACTACGAACTGCGCTACTGGATGGCGGCGGCGGGCATCGACCCCGAGCGCGACGTGCGCCTGGTGGTGGTGCCGCCGCCGCAGATGGTGGGCCAGCTGGAACGCGGCAGCATCGACGGCTATTGCGTCGGCGAGCCGTGGAACGCGCAGGCGGTGCAGGCCGGCATCGGCCGCACCCTGATCACCAAGTACGAAATCTGGAACAACAGTCCGGAGAAGGTGCTCGGCGTGACCCAGGAATGGGCCGAGCAGTATCCCAACACCCATCACGCCCTGCTGCTGGCGCTGCTGGAGGCCGGCCGCTGGCTGGACGAACCGGATCACCGCATCGAAGCGGCGGCGCTGATCGCGCGCAGCGTGTACGTCAACGCGCCGGAACACGTGGTGCGCATGTCCATGACCGGGACCTTCCAATACGCCGCCGACGAAATGCCGCGCGCCCTGCCCGATTTCAACGTGTTCCACCGCTACGCCGCCAACTTTCCCTGGCGCTCCCACGCCCTGTGGTTCATCAGCCAGATGATCCGCTGGGGCCAGCTGGGGCATGCAGTCGACATGCAGGCGGTGGCGGAAGAAGTCTACCGGCCGGACCTCTATCGCCGCGCCGCCGCGGAACTGTCCCTGCCCTGCCCCGGCATCGACTACAAAACTGAAGGCAAGCACGACGCCGGCTGGAAGCTGTACGAAGGCGACACCAGCCTACTCATGGGCGCCGATCGCTTCCTCGACGGCCGCCTGTTCGATCCTTCGCAGCCGCTGGAGTATTTGCGCGGCTTCGCAGTGCAACACATGAAGGCCGACGCGGCGGAACTCGCCGCCCTCAACCCAGCCGACGATGCCCGGTTGTTGGAAGGCAAAACCCATTAAACGCAAAGACGCAAAGGCCGCAAAGATCGCAAAGGTGTTGATATGAGGACATGCACTGTCATCACTATCGTCACTCCAAAAGGCACAGATATCCTTTGCGCCCTTTGCGTACTTTGCGCCTTTGCGTTGAAGTCTTTTGACTCTTAACGGAGATCGCCCCCATGAAAGAAAAACTGGTACTGATCGGCAACGGCATGGCCGGCATGCGCACCATCGAGGAACTGCTCAAGCTGGGCAGCGACCTCTATGACATCACTGTGTTCGGCGCCGAGCCCCACGGCAACTACAACCGCATCATGCTTTCGCCGGTACTCTCCGGCGAGACGCAGTTCGACGATATCGTGCTTAACAAGCGCGAGTGGTATGCCGAGCACGGCATTACGCTGCATGCCGGAAGGAAGATCGGCAAGATTGATCGCGTGCGCCGCCAGGTCGTTGCCGAGGACGGCACCACGGCGCCCTACGATCGCCTGCTCATCGCCACCGGGTCCCGGCCGTTCATCCTGCCGGTGCCGGGCCACGAACTGCCTGGTGTGGTCGGCTTTCGCGACATCGCCGACGTCCAGACCATGCTCGACACCGCCGGCAGCCATCGCCACGCGGTGGTGATCGGTGGTGGCCTGCTCGGCCTGGAGGCGGCGGTGGGCCTGGCCAAGCGCGGCATGAAGGTGCGCGTGGTGCACCTGTCCGACACGCTGATGGATCGCCAGCTGGATGCCGCTGCCGGCGCCCTGCTGCGCCAGGAGCTGGAAGGGCGCGGCGTCGAGTTCCTGATGGGCGCCAAAACCAAAGAGATCATCGGTCGCCAGCGCGTGCAGGGCGTGCTGTTCGAGGACGGTCGCGAGATCAGCGCCGACCTGGTGGTGATGGCCGCCGGCATCCGGCCGGACATGGAACTGGCCAGGAGCGCGGGCATCCACTGCGAGCGCGGCATCGTGGTCAACGACACCATGCAAACCTACGACCCGCGCATCTACGCGGTGGGCGAATGCGTGCAGCATCGGGGCCAGACCTACGGCCTGGTGGCGCCGCTGTTCGAACAGGCCAAGGTGTGCGCCAACCACCTCGCCAAATTCGGCATCGGCCGTTATCAGGGGTCGGTGACCTCCACCAAACTCAAGGTAAGCGGCGTCGACGTTTTCTCCGCCGGCGACTTCCTCGGCGGGCCGGAGAGCGAGCAGATCGTCTATCGCGATCCGGGCGCCGGCATCTATAAGAAGGTGGTACTGAAGGACAACCGCATTCAGGGCGCGGTGCTGTACGGCAACACCCTGGACGGCGCCTGGTACTTCCAGCTGATGCGCGACGGCGCCGACGTTTCCGCCTTCCGCGATCAACTGCTGTTCGGCCAGGCCCATCTGGGCGACGCCGGCCACGGCGGCAATTCGCCGGTGGCGATGATGGCCGACAGCGCCGAGGTGTGCGGCTGCAACGGCATCACCAAGGGCGCCATCGTCGAGGCCATCCGGGCCAAGGGACTGTTCACCCTGGACGAGGTGCGCGCCCACACCAAGGCCTCGGCCTCCTGCGGCGGCTGCACCGGCCTGGTGGAACAGATCCTCGCCTCGGTGGTGGGCTCCGATGCCTCGCAGGGTGAGCGCACCCGCCCCATGTGTCCGTGCACCGAACATTCCCACGACGAGGTACGCGAGGCCATACGCGCGCGCCACCTCACCTCGATGGAACAGACCATGCACGAGCTGGACTGGCATACACCCGACGGCTGCCCCAGCTGCCGGCCGGCGCTCAATTTCTACCTGCTCAGCACCTGGCCGACAGAGACGAAAGATGATTCCGCCTCCCGCTTCGTCAACGAACGCCTGCACGCCAACATCCAGAAGGACCGCAGCTACACCGTGGTGCCGCGCATCTGGGGCGGCGTGACCACTCCGGCGGAGCTGCGCGCCATCGCCGACGCGGCGGAAAAGTACAACGTGCCCATGGTGAAGATCACCGGCGGCCAGCGCATCGACCTGGTGGGCGTGCAGAAGGAACAGCTGCCGGCCATGTGGGCCGACCTCAACGCCGCCGGCATGGTCTCGGGCCATGCCTACGGCAAGGCGCTGCGCACGGTGAAGACCTGCATCGGCAGCCAGTTCTGCCGCTTCGGCACCCAGGACTCGGTGCAGATGGGCATCGACCTGGAGAAATTCAGCTGGGGCTCGTGGACGCCGCACAAATTCAAGATGGCCGTGTCCGGCTGCCCGCGCAACTGTGCCGAGGCCACCATCAAGGACTTCGGTGTGGTGGCGGTGGACTCCGGTTGGGAACTGCACGTCGGCGGCAACGGCGGCGTCAAGGTGCGCGTCACCGACCTGCTGTGCCGGGTGAACACGTCCGCCGAGGTGCTGGAATACTGCGGTGCCTTCATGCAGCTCTACCGCGAACAGGCCCACTACCTGGAACGCACCGCACCGTGGATCGAGCGCGTCGGCCTCGACTACGTGAAGAAGCAGATGGTCGACGACGACGCCAACCGCACGGCGCTGTATCAGCGTTTCGTCGAGTCGCAGCGCATCGCGCAGAACGATCCCTGGGCCGAACGCACCGGTGAAGCGCGGCGCGCCGAGTTCATGCCGCTGACCGTAACCAACGTAGGTCGGGTTAGCGCAGCGTAACCCGACAGAGCTGTGTCGGGTTACGCCCTAACGGGCTAACCCGACCTACGACTCACCACCGAATAACGAGGAACCGACCATGAACGACTGGATCACCATAGGAAAACTGGAAGACATTCCGCCTCAGGGCGCACGCGTGGTTCAGACCGCGGCCGGAGAGATCGCCGTCTTTCGCGCCAGGAGCGATGCGGTGTTCGCCCTGGCCAACCGCTGTCCGCACAAGGGCGGACCGCTGTCCGAGGGCATCGTGTTCGACCACCACGTCGCCTGCCCGCTGCACAACTGGAAGATCAGCCTGGAAAGCGGCGAGGCCATGGCGCCGGACCAGGGCTGCGCGCGACGCTACGCAGTACGTGTCGAGTCCGGGACCGTGCAGTTGAACCTTAACATCTAACGCAGAGACGCAGAGACGCGGAGGTCGCAGAGAATACAGTTGCGCGACTTTGTGTTCTCTGCGCCTCTGTGCCTCTGCGTTGGGTGTTGTCCTTTCTTGCATCTTTGCGTTGAAGACTTTTGACGATGACCATCAAAACCACCTGTCCCTACTGCGGCACCGGTTGCGGCCTCATCGCCGAGGTCGGCGCCGACGGCGTCGCATCGATCAAGGGCGATATCGAGCATCCGGCCAACTACGGCCGCCTGTGCTCCAAGGGTGCCGCTCTGGGAGAGACACTCGATCTGGAAGGCCGCCTGCTGCAACCGCAGATCAACGGCGCGGAGGCCGGCTGGAGCGACGCCCTCGATACCGTCGCCGTCGGACTGCGCGATACCATCGAGCAGCACGGCCCCGATGCAGTGGCCTTTTACGTCTCCGGGCAGTTGCTCACCGAAGACTATTACGTCGCCAACAAGCTGATGAAGGGCTTCCTCGGCAGCGCCAACATCGACACCAATTCGCGCCTGTGCATGGCCTCCAGCGTGGCCGGGCACAAACGCGCCTTCGGCAGCGACAGCGTGCCGTGCAGCTACGAGGACCTGGAGCGGGCCAAGCTGATCGTACTGGTGGGCTCCAACGCCGCCTGGTGCCACCCGGTGCTGTACCAGCGCATTGCGCAGGCGCGGCGCGACCATCCCGATCTGCAACTGGTGGTGATCGATCCGCGCCGCACCGCCAGCTGCGAAGGCGCCGACATGCACCTGCCGCTGGCGCCGGGCTCGGACGCCGTGCTGTTCAACGGACTGCTGGCCTACCTGCACGCGCAGGGCGAGCAGAACCAGCTGTTCACCACCCATCACACCCAGGGCCTGGATGCCGCCCTCGCCGCCGCACACGCCGGCAGCGCCGACATCGCCGCCGTCGCCGCGGCCTGTGATCTGGCGCCGGAAACGGTGCGCGCGTTCTACAGCCTGTTCGCCCGTACCGAACGCGTCGTCACTGTCTACTCGCAGGGCGTCAACCAATCGTCCAGCGGCACCGACAAGGTCAACGCCATCATCAACTGCCATCTCTACACCGGCCGCATCGGCCGTCCCGGCATGGGCCCGTTCTCCTTCACCGGCCAGCCCAACGCCATGGGCGGGCGCGAAGTGGGCGGCCTGGCCAACCAGCTCGCGGCGCACATGAACATAGAGGATGACGGGCAGCGGGCACTGGTGCAGGACTTCTGGAATGCGCCGCACATGGCGAGCCGCGCCGGACGCAAGGCCGTGGATCTGTTTCAGGCCATCGCCGCCGGCGAGGTGAAGGCCGTATGGATCATGGGCACCAATCCGGTGGTCAGCCTGCCCGACGCCGACCGCGCCCGCGCCGCACTGCAAAACTGTCCGCTGGTGATCGTCTCCGACTGCATGGCCGACACCGACACCATGCGCCTCGCCCACATCCGCCTGCCGGCGCTCGCCTGGGGCGAAAAGGACGGCACCGTCACCAACTCCGAGCGGCGCATCTCGCGCCAACGTGCCTTTCTTCCCGCGCCCGGCGCGGCACGGCCGGACTGGTGGATCGTCGCCCAGGTGGCGCAGCGCCTTGGCCATGGCGCCGCCTTCGCCTGGAACACGCCCGCCGCCATCTTCCGCGAACACGCCGCGCTGTCCGGCCTTGCCAACGACGGCCGCCGCGGCTTCGATATCGGCGCCCTGCACGACATCGACGACGACACCTACGCCCGACTCAAGCCGGTGCAATGGCCGGTCACGGCGAGTGCACCCAACGGCACGGCGCGTCTGTTCGGCGACGGCCGCTTCCACACCGCCGACGGCCGTGCCCGTTTCATCGCCGTCACGCCGCAGGCGCCCAAAGCCGCCGTCGATGCCGACTTCCCGCTGCGCCTCAACACCGGCCGCCTGCGCGATCAGTGGCACACCATGACCCGCACGGGGAAATCCATCCGCCTCTCCAGCCACGACCCGGAACCCTGCGCGACGCTGCATCCGCTCGATGCCGCCGACCTCGGCATTGCCGACGGCGCCCTGGTGCGCGTCGCCAGCCCCTTGGGCGAGGTGATCATGCGCGCCGCGCTGAGTGACGCGCAGCGCCGGGGCGACGTGTTCGCGCCCATGCACTGGAACGATCGCTACAGCGCACGGGGTCGCATCAACACCCTGGTGGCCGCCCACACCGATCCCCATTCCGGCCAGCCCGAATCCAAACACGCCGTCGCCGCGGTGACGCCGTTTGCCGCCGCCTGGCACGGCCTGTTGCTCACCCGCCGCCGCCTCGCCCCCGGCACCGATTACTGGAGCTGCGCGCGCAGCGCCGGAGCCTGGCGCTACCGGCTGGCCGGCGCGGCCGTGCCGGATGAATGGGCGACGCAGGCGCGCGCCCTGCTCTGCGCACCGGACCACGACGTAGGCTGGATCGAATACCTGGACAGCGCCGGCGGACGCTACCGCGCCGCACGCCTGGTCAACGGCCGGATCGAAAGCTGCCTGTTCGTCGCGCCGACCGGGGAACTGCCCGACAGCGACTGGCTGGAGACCCTGTTCGCGGAACCGTTCCTGAGTCCGCAGCAGCGGCAAAACCTGCTGACCGGGCGTGCGCCGCAGGGCGGCGATCACGGCGGCGGCATCGTCTGCGCCTGCCACGGCGTGCGCGCCGGAGCCATCCGCGACGCCATCGCCGCCGGCGCCGCGACGGTGGACGCCATCGGCGCCGCTTCGAAGGCCGGCACCGGCTGCGGCTCCTGCGTGCCGGAGATTCGGCAGATGTTGCACGGGTAAGCGTTTCTGGTGCGCAGTGCGCACCCTACGATACTTGCCCTTGCCGGCGTATTTGTAGGGTGCGCACCGCGCACCATGCCGGAGCCACCGCTGACGGACGATGCCCGTGTCCGTAGGCCCGATATAGCGATAGCGGTATCGGGCAACTACAAACGCAGATACAAGAGCAAAGAGACAAGATACAAGGGGATGAGTGCGCTGGGCGCACGGTTGTTTATATCGCAACAAACACGAGCGCAGCGAGCTCGTTCCCTTGCATCTTTCCTCTTGTATCTTTCCTCTGCTTCCGGCCGTTATCATGCGCTCATGTCCGCCACCCCGCCCCTCGTCTCCGTCCTGCTGCCGTTCTACAACGCCGCGGCCACGCTGGACGAAACCCTGCACTCGATCCGGCAACAGACCTTCACTGCATTCGAACTGATCGCCGTCGACGACGGCAGCGACGACGACTCGGCGGCGATCGTGCGGCATCACGCCCGTGACGACGGGCGCATCCGCCTGTTGCAACCGGGCCGGCAGGGCGTGGTGGGCGCCATGAACAGCGCGCTGGCGGCGGCGCGCGCGGCCATCGCCGCACGCATGGACGCCGACGACCTGATGGCGCCCGAACGGCTGGAGCTGCAATACCGCCTGCTGTGCGACCAGCCGCAGCTGGCCGCCGTGGGCAGCCAGGTGCAATTGTTTCCCGAAGAACAGGTGCAGGGCGGCTTCCACGAATACATCCGCTGGCAGAACGCCTGCATAAGCGCACACGACATCGCCGACGAGATCTACGTCGAACTGCCCATCGCCAATCCCTCGCTGATGTTCCGCCGCGAAGTCGTGCTGGCCCTGGGCGGCTACCGTGACGGCCCCTTTCCCGAGGACTACGACATGCTGCTGCGCCTGCACCACGCCGGCCACGCCATGGCCAAGGTGGCGCAGGTGCTGCTGCACTGGCGCGAAAGCGCGGACCGCCTCACCCGCACCGATCCGCGCTACAGCCGCGAGGCCTTCGCCCGCCTGCGCAGCGACTACCTGGCGCGCGATCCGCGCCTGCATTCGGGCCGCCCGCTGGTCATCTGCGGCGCCGGCCGCCGCACGCGGCAGCGGGCGCAGCTGCTGCTGGAGCATGGCTTCCGCCCCGTCGCCTGGATCGACATCGATCCGCGCAAGATCGGCAACACCGTGCACGGCGTGCCGGTGCACGCGCCGCAATGGCTCGACCAGGAGGACAAACCCTTCGTGCTGAGTTACGTGACCAACCACGGCGCCCGCGACGTCATCGCGGCGCAGTTGCAAGGCATGGGATACGTGCGGGGACGGGACTATCTGATGGTGGGATGAGAGTGCCGCGGAAGGCGGTATCAATGTGCCATGGAGACGGTCTTGAACAAAGACTCTTGCCAAGAGATCAAGTGTTGCTACGCGTCGGAAGGCTCGGCCCACACGAAGCCCTGCTCGCGGAACAGACGCAGACAGACTTCCACCACCGACGGGTCGTAGCGATCACCCTGGTGCTGCTCGATTTCGTTCAGCGCCAACTTCAACGGCAATGCGGCACGATAGGGACGGTGCGAGGCCATGGCCTCCACCACGTCGGCTACGGCGAGGATGCGTGCCTCCAGGCAGATGTCGTTGCCGTGCAGCCCCTGGGGATAGCCCGAACCATCCAGGCGCTCGTGGTGCTGCAGGATCATGTCGGCCACCGGCCAGGGAAAGGAGATGCCGCGAACTATGTCATAGCCCACCTGGGGATGGGTCTTGATCAGATCGAACTCCACGCCGGACAGCTTGCCCGGACGATTGAGGATTTCCGCCGGGATGTAGATCTTGCCGATGTCGTGGATCAGCGACCCCATCTGCAAGCCGGTGAGACGGCCTTCCGGCAATCCCAGCTCGCGGCCGATGGCCACCGCCAGACCGGCCACCCGCTGCATGTGACCGGCAGTATAGGGATCGCGCTTTTCCACCGTGAGCGCAATGACGCTCACCGTCTTGATCAGCAGCGAGGACAGTTCGGCCTGGGCCCAGTCACGCTCCCCCGCGGTACGGCGCATGCGGATGCCGTAGGCCAGGTCATCGGCCAGCTCCTGCAACAATTCCACTTCCGCCGGGGTGAACGGCTCCGCCTGTTGCGCACAGACGTACAGCACGCCCAGGGCCGAATCGTTATCCGGCAACGGCAATGCGATGACGCTGGCCGCACCCTGGCGGCCCGAACACATCGGACAGACATCGCTCTCCGCCAACATGCCGCGTTGTATTTCACACCGTTCCAGCGCGGTACACACGATTTGACTGACGATGTCATTGTCGCGGCAGGCGATATTCCCCATTCCGTCCGCGACTTCACCACAGTGGGCAACGGTGTGCAGGTCCCCCCCTTCATCGCGATGGCCGATCCAGGAGGCTCGATAACCCGCCTCGCGCACCAGCACGTCGCAAATTTCCTGCTCGAACTCCGCCTCGCTGTGGGCATAGACCAGGGCGCGGTTGCTCAGGCTGAGCGTACGCAGCACGCGGTTCAGCCGCGCCAGGGTCTGCTGGCTCAGCCGCAGCACGATGATCTGTCCCAGCTGGTCGGCCACCGCCTCGATCAAGGCGCGCTCCTCCCGGAGGAACGGCCCCTCGTCCTGCTGCGGGCGATCGGCGGTATAGAACACCTCCACACCGCCCATTTCCGCGCCGTCCACCTGGATCAGCGCCGCCTGTGTGTGGCGGCCCTCGCTGAATTGCGGTGACACGTACGCCTGGCCTTGATAGCGGATACGCGCCGTCGCCACTTCGGGATACTGCCAGGCTTCCGGCAGAAGATTCGCCGCCCGTTGCAGCAGCAGCGACAGCGATGCGTCCTTTTCCTCGGCCAGCTGGGCCACGCGGTACATGCACTGGCTCTCCTTCAGCCGCTTCTGCAACTGGTGGGCCAGGGTTTTCGCCCGCTCCTCCGCCTCGCGCCGCACGGTGACATCCTCGTG
Source organism: Gammaproteobacteria bacterium HGW-Gammaproteobacteria-1 (assembly GCA_002840095.1). Taxonomy (GTDB): domain Bacteria; phylum Pseudomonadota; class Gammaproteobacteria; order Thiohalomonadales; family Thiohalomonadaceae; genus Sulfurivermis. Next base: position 32,158 of record PGZL01000012.1, read on the forward strand.
CGTGCCCACCAGGCGCGCCGGCTTGCCGGCCGCGTTGCGCACCACATGGCCGCGACTCTGGATCCACACCCAGTGCCCGGCCTTGTGGCGCATGCGAAACTCCATCTGCAGCTGCTCGTCCGTCCCCGTCATCACCGTATCCAGCTCCACCAGTGCCGCGGGCAGGTCGTCGGGATGGACACGGTTCTGCCATTCGTCGAGGCTGTCGCCGACCTCATCCTCGCCAAGACCAAGCAACGACTTCCAGCGCGGTGAGTAATACACCTTGCCGGCGGCCACGTCCCAGTCCCACAGGCCGTCGTCGCTGCCCTGCAAGGCCAGGGCCAGCTGTTCCTCGCGCGAGCGCAGCGCCGCTTCCATGGCGCGGCGCGCGGTGGTGTCGTGGAACATGCCGAGCAGGCATGGCCGGCCGTCCAACTGGATCTGCACGGAGTTCACGTCGGCGTAGAACACGCTGCCGTCACGGCGCTGCAAGGGAAGGTCGCGTGCCAGGGTGAACTCGCCGCGCGCCTGGCGCGCGAACTGGTCACGCACGTGGTCCAGCCCCTCCTTGGGATGAATGTCGTCGACACCGAGCCAGTACAGCTCGGCCTCGCTGTATTGCAGCATCTCCGCCATGGCGCGGTTGGCCAACACGAATTTGTGGTCGGAGAGGTCGGCGACGAGGATGCCGTCACTCGCGGCATCGAACACGCTTTGCAGACGCAGCTGCGATTCGCGCAGCGCCTGCTCCAGCCGGTGCCGTTCGGTGATGTCCATGCCCGACGACAGGGTGCCGGTGACTTCGCCCGCAGCGTTGCGCAGCACGGTGTTGTGCCAGGCGATGAGGCGGCGCTCGCCGCTGCGCGGCACGATCCAGTTTTCCGCATACTCCATCGGGCGGCCCGCAATGTGTGCGGCGAACAGTTCCTGCACCTCGCCCCGGCTGCTCGGCGGAATGAAACGCTCCAGCCAGTTCTGCCCCAGCAGCTCCTCCTCGCTGTAGCCGAGGATCTCGCAGCCTTTGCGGTTGATCATCTCGATGCGGCCGTCGGCATCCAGCGCCAGCAGCATGACCGCGGCGATGTCCAGATAGCGCCGGGCACGCTGCTGCTCGTCCTGCAACTTCTGCTCAACCTCGCGCTGCTGCGTTACGTCGCGCAGGATGTGGATCGAATAGCGATAGTTGCCGGCGTCGTCGCGGATGGCGAAAAAGCGGGAGGCGTAGGCGTGGCCGTCGGCGCCGGCGATCTCCTCCTCATCCATGCGCCGTTCCTGCCGCGCCAGCACGCAGGCGGCAGTGGGACCGGGGCCGGGCGGAAACATCTCCCAGTAATGCCGGCCGATGATGTCGGCGTAGTCGACCCCGGCGCAGGCGGCATAGGCACGGTTGGCGCGCATTACGCGACCGTCGGCGTCATGGAGGAAGATCGGATCGGACACCGCATCGAAGGCGTCCATCCATTCGCGGTGGGCATGCTCGATGAGTTCCCGGCTCGCCGCCAGGGCGCGGTTCGCCTGTTCCAGATGCCCCGCCCGCCGCGACGAGCTGTACAGGTGGTAGCTCACCAGCAAGGTGATCAGGATGCCCAGGGCCAGGGCCGCCCAGGCGGTCCAGTCGTGATGCCTGGCCAGAAACTGCCGCGTGGGCGTGAATACCACCCGCCACGCGCGTCCGGGCAGAAACACCTTGCCTTCCCAGGTGAGGGTGGATTCAGCAGCCTGTTGCAGCGAACGGAACAGCGGCTGGCCGTCGGCGGCGTCGAACAGTTCAAAGGTGATCTGCTCGGCGCCGGCTATGCGCTGGGTCGAGGCCACCAGCTCGGCAATGCGAAACACGCCGATGGCATGGCCGCGCAGCTGCTCGCGCCGGGCGCCGGTGTCCGGCGGGATGTCCATGTACTGATAGACGGGACGGAAGAGGAGAAAGCCCAGCCGCCCGCCCTGGGGCCGCAACAGGGTGACCGCGCCGCTGGCGGTCATTCCGCCGCTGTCGCGGGCCAGTTCCATGGCCGCACGCCGCACCGGGTTCGCGGCGAGGTCGACGCCGAGAACCGGCCGGTTGGCAGCCAGCGGCGCGACGAAGTGCACCGGGAAGTACTCCGCCCGCGGCTCCGCCGGCTGTACGCTGCCGTCGGGACCAACCGCGGTGATGGCATAGTCCGCCAGGCCCTCCGCCCGTACCGCTGCCTCATAACCATCACGCTCCGCCGCCTTGACCCGCGGCAGCCAGGCCAGGGCCTGGACCTCGCCGTGGCGATCCAGCTGCGCATCCGCAAAGCGCTGGAACTCGCTGCGGCCCACATTCGTCGACGCGTCGTACAGCGCCCCCAGGCTGTCCACCAGTTCCCCCGCCAAATCCATCTGGCGTTGCATGCTCTCCAGCAGGCTGGCGGAATGGTGCTGAAAATCGTAGACCGCCTGCTGCCCCTCATACCGGTACAGCAGGCCGAACAGGGATGCAGACAGCAAGGCCCCCAGCAGCAGGGTCAACAGGACGGAACGTGGCACTAAGCGCTCACCTTGCAGCACGGACATGGATCTTCCCTGACATAGGTGTTTTTCCCATGTGTCAGTGTAGACAGTAAATGACCATGGCAAGTTGTACCCCGGCAAGGCCGCCGGCGAATATAGGCTTGTTACTTACTTTTGCACCGGGCATTTCCTGATGCCGGCAGGGACCCGGACGTAGGGTGCGCACCGCGCACCATTGCCCACGCCCAACCCGGCCGGTGCGCAGTGCGCACCCTACCACGCCGGATTTTGCGGCGGCGGGTTTTGCGCCCGCCGCACTCAGGTAGGACGTAGGGTGCGCACCGCGCACCATTGCCCGCGCCCAACCCGGCCGGTGCGCAGTGCGCACCCTGCCAGTGCCGGATTTTGCGGCGGCGGGTGCTTGCTGCGCTCAGCGGTAGCGGTAGTTCTCCTCCACTGCCTCGCGGGTCAGCACCCCGTAGATGCGGTTGATCAGCGGCGCGGTGGGACGCTGCACGTAAAGCACCTCGGCGTGGCTGCTCTGCAGGGTCTCCAGCGCTTCCTGCAGGGTGGCCTGGAGATGGATGGGCGCCAGGTCCCGGCGTCGCGCCGGGATGGCCAGCAAATCGAATTCGCCCGCCTCGCTCTCGCTCAAGGCCCGCGCCAGATCGGCGGCGGGCAGCAGGGTGAGCGGCGGGCCGTCGTCGCGCACCAGCAGCCAGTGCGGGTTCTCCGCCAGCAGCTGCTCGGCCGCGGCACGCTCCAGGCGCGATGGACACTCGATGTAACGGCGGTCCATCACCGCCGCCACGCCGACGCGGCGCAGCGACTGGGCCACCGGGTCGTTGCGATAGTCGAGGCCGCGGGCGCGCATCAGTGCCAGATATACAGATTCCTGTTTGAACACCTCGCGCGCCACCATGTTGGCGATGACCACCACCAGCATGCCGGGCAGGATGATGTTGGGGTTGCCGGTCAGCTCCAGCAGGGCCATCAGCGCCGCCAGCGGCGCCTGCAGGGTGGCGCTCATCATCGCCCCCATGCCCACCATGGCGTAAAAACCCGGCGAGGAGGCGTGCTGCGGATTGAGCATGCCGCCCAGCACGCCGAGCGCGCCGCCGGCCGCCGCACCGATCACCAGGGTCGGGCCGATGAGCCCGCCGGGCAGGCCGAGCCCCAGCCCTACCGTCGTCGCCAGCAGCTTGAACACGGCGATGGCCAGCAGCAGCCCCAGCCCCACCTGGCCCAGCAGCACGCCGCTCACCGTGTCGTAGCCCACCCCCATGATCTGCGGCACCACCATGGCCAGCAGGCCGACAAGAGCGCCGGCCAGGGTGGTGCGCAGCCACAGCGGCACCCTGGGCAGCGCGGCGGAACTGAGGCGCAGCAGACGGATGAACGCCGCCGACAGCGCGCCCAGCACCAGGCCGATAAGCACCAGCCAGGGCAGGTCCCACAGCGACTGCATCTCCAGCGCCGGCACGCTGAAGGCGGTGTCGGCGCCGAACACCGCGCGGGTCAGCACCGCACCGCTCACCGCGGCGAGGATCACCGGCGTGAACCCGGTGATGGTGTATTCCATCATCACCACTTCCATGGCGAAGATGACGCCGGCGATGGGCGTGTTGAACGAGGCGGCAATGGCCGCCGCCGTGCCGCAGGCCACCAGGGTGCGAATGCTGTTGTTGGGCAGGCCCAGGCGCTGGCCCACCTGGCTGCCGCTGGCCGCGCCCAGGTGGATGCTCGGCCCCTCGCGTCCCACCGAATGGCCGCTGATCAGGCAGATCGCCGCACCCGCGAACTGCACCAGCAGGTTGCGCAGCGGCAGGTGGCCCTGGTGATAGGTGAGCCGCTCCATCACGTGCACCACGCCGACCAGGCGCTGCGCCGGCGGCAAGGCCTGCAACAGCAGTCCCACCAGCAGTCCGCCCGCCGTGGCGACGGCCAGGCGCAGCCACGGCGCCAGCGATTCGAATGCATCCGGCTGCGCCTCCGGCAGCCAGGCCCGCTGCCCCAGATCGATGACCAGACGGAACGCGACAATCACCGCCCCGGCCAGCAGGCCGCTGATCATGCCGAGCACGGCGAGCTGCGGCAGCGCCTCCATGGCGGCGAGGCGTTCGGTGAGGTGATCGAGACGGGCGCGGAGATCGCTGCGGAAATTTTTCATCCCGCGATTATGCCAGACGCGCCAGGAGCGCAGTCACCGCCTGCGCCACGCCCTCCGCCGCACGGGGCGCCGGCTTCGGCGCCTGCCACAGGGTGTGCAGGCGCGGCAGAAAGCCGCCCTGTGCCAATTCATCGCGCGGCACCGCGGCACAGGGCAACTGCCGCTCCAGCCAGCGCACCAGCCACGGCTCCTCCGGCCAGTCCACCCGCGGCACGTACAACAGCGGCACCCCGGCGCAGGCCGCCTCGGCAAAGGTGCCGTAGCCCGGCTTGGTCAACACCGCATCGCAGGAGGCGAGCACGTCGGAAAACGATATGTCCATACCCTCCAGCACCAGCGTATCGCTCCGCGCCGCATGCCAGTCGCGTTGCATCACGTAGCGCACGCCGGGCACCACGGGCCAGTTCTCCAGCGGCGGCCGGAAGGCGATGCCGCCCATGGCCACCAGCACCAGCCGCTCGCCCGCGGCGAGGTGCATGCGTTCGTCGATGGCCGCGCGCTGCGAGCGCCCCACCATGGCCAGCGGCCCGATGTCCTGCGCGTTGTCCAGATCCGCCATGGGCATCGCCGGTTCGCTGCGCAGAAACACCTGCGCACCGTTGTAGGCCGCGAGCATGTCGTCCTGGATGCGCGCAGCCTCCGGCAATGCGCCGCAAAAATAGCGGTAGATGTCCGCCCAGTTGAGACAGCACATGGCCACGGCGGGAATACCCACGCGCGCCGCCGCAGCCAGGGTGAGGTAGGGAATGTCGGCCAGGATCACATCCGGCGCCGTCCGCTCCAGCTCCCGCGCCACGCCGTCGACACGCCGCGCCCAATCGGCATGAAACGCCCCGTAGCGCGCCGCGCTCCCCGCCGTGTCCACCTCCAGCGCGCTGTGCATCACCATGCCGAAATCGTCCGCCACCGCCTGGTGCACGAACGGCTCCGCGATGCGCCGCGCCAGCACCTCGCGCGGCAGGCCGCAGCGCACGGTGAGTTGCAGATCGGGTATGTGCTCACGCAAGACGTTCAGTACCGGCGCGGTTTGCGCCAGGTGGCCGTAACCGTGGGCGGAGATGGCGGCGAGGAGATGAGGCATGGGTTCCTGTTGTAATGGGTGCGGCAACCAGCGTCAGGCGCCGACGATGAGAACGACGCCGACGGCGAACATCACGCCGGCAGCCAGCACGTTGAGCGCCCGCCCGGCAACGGCGGAAGTCCGGCGGCCCAGGCGAGCCGCGAGACAGGCGTAGACCAGTTTGACACCGCCGACAGCCAGTACCGCAATGAGTATTACATGGACGGCATCGGCATAGGTTACCAGCGCCAGGTTGATGAAGGCCGGCAGGAAGCCGAGGTAGAAAGCCACCGCCTTTTGATCGCCCAGCGTGATGAGCAGCCCGGTCGTGAAGCTGGAAAACAACGATCCGCTGTCCGCTTCCCGGGCGGCGGCGGCGACGCTGCCCTGGCGCCACAGGGCAACGCCCAGCCAGATCAGATACACGCCGCCGAGATACCTTGCCAGGAAGAACAGGTCGCCCATCGCCTCGACAAGCAGCGCCAGCCCGAACAGGGCCAGCAGGATGAACAGCACGTCCCCCGCCACCACGCCCAGGGCCGTGCAGGCGCCGTGGACAAATCCGGACGACGCCGCGCGGGCGGTAACCGCCAGCACGCTGACGCTCGGCACCGCGGCCAATACCGCCATGGCGCCGAAGAGGGCCGCGGCATCAACAAAGGTCAGGCTTGTTTCCATGGAAATATCCGATCCGGCGGGATCGCAGCGCACGTGGTACGGCTGCACGCCCGGCGTGCTTCTGCTATACCCGTCCCCGCTTCGTCATGAGCTTGGCGTCGAACCGCTCCCGCACGATGACGAAGCGCTCATGCCGCCCCCGGGAAATGATCTCCACGCCGTCATGGGCCTCCACCGCAAACACCAGCTTTCGCCCGCTCACCTCGATGAGCTCGACCTTAGCCGTCACCTCCAGCCCGGGCGGCGTCGCCGCCTCATGGCTGACGTCGACATGCGTGCCCACCGTCTGCTCCGCCGGCCAGTCCAGATACGGATTGATGGCCTTGATGCAGGCCCATTCCAGAAAGCCGACCAGGAAGCCGGTGGCGAACACCTCCGGCATCGCCAGGAATTCCTCCGCCTCCGGGTACAGGGCGGGCACGGTCTTGGATGAAGGCACCACAAAACGGTGCTCGTAGGTGATGCCGGGCCTGAGGGTGTCTTTCACGATTGATTCCCAGTCGATTTCAATGCTCTTGCTCCGGTCGCAGGCGCCTGTCTACTCCCGCCAATGCCGGGGATCATTCAAGGTGTCGGCGCACTGCACCGTGCCGCGCACCCGACCGATGACGCCCGGCTTCAACTCCATCACCATCCAGGCGTCATCATGCCCGGCGGGGATCGCATACGGCGCATCAAATCCCAGCGCCCGCGCCGGCCTGAACCCGAAGCGTGAATAGTAGTCAGGATACCCAAGGACAAAGACCAGATCGACACCCGCCGCCGCAAGCTGTCGCATCCCTTCATTGATCAGGGCACTGCCTATGCCCTTGCCCTGCAGCCCCGGCAAGACCGCCAGCGGCGCCAGGATCTGCGCGGCAATGCCCTGCCCTTCGGGTTGAATCTGTACCGCGGTGAAAAGTACATGTCCCACGACCCTGCCGTCCATCTCCGCCGCCATTGAGTACAGCGGCCTGGCACTCGCGTCGGCGAGCAAGCCCGCCACCAGGCCGACGATCTCCGGCCCCTGTGTGCTGCCGAAGGCTCCCTCATGGACCGCCGCAATGGCCGCCCGGTCCTCCGGCGTATCGAATCTGACCTTCACCATAGTTTGGTGTGGAGAATCACCACTTCTCATTCGCCATCCTTTGACGCCGGGCCAACTCCTTTTCACTCGGCTCGACACTCGCGAATGAACCGGGCCGGACATCGCCACCTGGTACATAGGTACTCATCACAACGCCGGTGGTCGAAACCTGGGAATGAACGAGCCGCAGTGCGAATGGCTTGACGGCGTCGTCAAAGAGGCGCTTACCCCGCCCAAGCACCACCGGGAACGTCCATACGTTGTACTCATCCACCAGCGAGGCGGCCTGCAGCGTCTGAATCAAATTGCCGCTGCCTATCACTTGCAGGTCAGGGCCCGGCTGGGCCTTGAGAGCGCTGACTGCCGGGCCCACATCGTCCTGGAGCAAGGTCGAATTGTTCCAGTGAAGCGCCGTCAAGGTGCGCGAAGCGACATGCTTCTTCACTGCATTGAGCGTCCTCGCAATCGGGTCGTCTTCGGGCTGGTATGGCCAGTAGGCCTCGAATATTTCATAGGTCCTGCGACCGAGCACCAGCTCCCGCCCCTTGCCGTCGAAACCCGCCACCGAGATGTCCATGGTTTCGTCCCAGTAGTTGAACGTCCAGCCGCCAAGGGTAAAGCCGCCGGTCGGGTCTTCTTCCGGTCCGCCGGGGGCTTGCATGATGCCGTCCAGCGACACAAACGTCGATACGATGAGCCTTCTCATGGCAACACTCCTGTAGTGCGGTCCTGCGCCGCGGCAGCCATGGAAAAATATAGATGCAACCTTGTCCGAGAACACCCTGTCGGCAAAGCGTCTTTCAGGAGCGTTGTCGACACCACCAGTGGTTTCAGTTGCCCTCTGCGTCGCTTTTCTGCTTTGCCGCTCTGCGCCGCCACCAGGCATGCAGCATTTTGAGCAATGCCGGGACCGCAAGCAGCAGACCGACCAGTAGCACGGTTGTCATCGCGCCGCCCAGTTCGGTCAGCGCCAGTTCGCCGCCGAAGTGGGCCAGCAGGAAGCTGGCAGGTATCAGCCCGAACAGGGTGGCCAGGGCGAAGCGCCAGGTCTTCAACGGCGTCAGGCCGGCACCGTAACTCACCAGATCGAAGGAGACGAACGGCAACAGGCGGGAAACGAACACCATCCAGGTGAGGGCGTTCTGCGACCCCAGCCAACCCAGCGTGACGCGTTCGCCGAACAGCTTGCGCAGCAGTTCATGCCCGAACAGGCGGGCAATACCGAAGGCAATGAGCGCGCCGATCTCCGCGCCGATGATGATGTAGAGAGTGCCCCATGCGTGGCCGTACACGGCCCCGGCAGCGAGGGCGATGGGGGCGCTGGGAAGGGGGTTGAGCACGATGGCCAGCGTCATCAGGCCGATGATCAGCAACGGCCCCCAGGCGCCGAGCGCCAGTGCCTGCCGCCGCAGCCAGTGCACGTCCATGACCTGTTCCAGGACGCCGCGGGCATCCAGCAGCACATAGGCCGCGATCAGGGCGGCCAGGATGAGCAGCGCAAGCAGCCAGCGCCGGGGCATGGGATGGTCAGCGCCGGTCACCACGGGGAAAGTCTTTCAGGCAGCACCGCCCTGAGGGATTGCGCGTTTCGCAGGAACACAGGCCCAGCCGCGTCTTCTCAACCACGAATTCCCGCAGCGACGGCTCCGCCGCAGCGTCCTGCCGCGAGATGCCGAAGCAATAGCAGAGGGGAGCATCCGGCGAAGGGGCCTTGATACCGACCGTGCCGCGCAGATCGTCCCGCAGGAGGGTCGAACCATCCTCACCGAAATAAACCACCTCGCAGGCCGGGTCGTCGCAGAAATAGTAGCGCTGCATGCCCTCCTTCCACTCCCAGGGGCGCCGGAGGTGATGGAGGATGGTTTGTACCGGGACTTCCGCATACTCGATGCCGTTGCGGGGGCATCGATGCCGGCGCGGTGTCGTCTCCCCCCGGGATGAGCAGCAATCTGACATGGTGGGCAATACTCCTTCCAAGCTGCCGCCCTGACCCGTATGCCGGACAGCGTCTGCTGCATTGTAAGGCCGGGCATCACCACGGGCCTGATACCCGCCACGCATGAACTAGTGAGCTGAAACAGTTACGTCAAATGCCAATTGTCAAAATTCTCACGTGAATCGTAGTGGAACTTGCATATTTGCACTTCGTCCGTTAGTTCTTCTATGGCTGATCTGAACAAGTCTATGCTGGAATTCCCGGATCACACATATCACTGTGCCGCGGAGTCCTGAATTTCAGAGCGTGCCCCACCCTGCACCGCACAGCGTGAAACCCTATAAGAATAGTGGAGGAGTTAACAATGGCGATAAACCACACCCTAGGCGCCGCTGCAATCTGCGGCCTGCTCGCGCTGGCCTGCATGACACCGGCAGCCGCGTGGAGCGACAAGCTCGACGATACGCCCATGAACACCACCTGCAAGCCGGAACCCCTGGCCCAGTGCTCCTGGGCCCGCATGCAGGGCGCAAAATGGGCCGGCGTGGACATTAGCGATGGCGCCCTGCAGGCAATACGGCTTGACGGTGCCGATCTGAGCCGCGCCAACCTGGCCCGCGCCAATTTTCAGATCGCCAACCTGGCCGGTGCCAACCTGATGGCGTCCAATCTTGAAGACGCGCACCTGCACGCAGCCAACCTGCAAAACGCCAACCTCATGCTGGCCAACATGACGGGCGTCAATCTGCTGGACGCCGATTTGCGCGGCGCAAACCTGCGCGGCGCCAAACTGCAGCGGGCGATTCTGATCGCCGCCAAGCTGGAGGGCGCAACCTGGGTAGACGGTCACGTGTGTGCCGCGGGTTCGGTAGGTGAGTGCCGTTAGACCTCTCTGCCATCCCCGGCGGAAAACTCACCGGGAGGAACGGCTCTTGTCCTTTTGCCGGCAAAGGCAAGACCCGCTATCCTCACTACGGCCTTCAATCAGTGCCGTTCGCTCAGCCCGTATCGTATCGACTCATACACCATCTGCAACCGTTATAGCCCTGGTGCCTTATGGCTTCTTCAACTTCTGCAATAGAATCCAGCTTGATTTTGTGACTTTCCAATATCGCGTCAAAGTGACATGCGGGCTGGAGATTTCTTGTGTCATGGATTTCAAGCGAATTGGTATTGCACACATAACGGCCACGATCACTCGTAACTGAACTTGGATTCGCAGCAGGCAGCGTTGGCTCCGGTTGTTGTAGATCCGCCTCGGGTGTTTGCGTTTTCTTCGTGAAATAAGCAATCCCGGCAAGGCCAGCGGAAGCAATGCCGACGACTGCACCTATAAGAACACCAACATTGCCCCCTAGGGCTCCCCCTACGGAGTTGCCGATCTGCTGACCAACTACAGCAGCAAGGGCGACTCCTACCACGATCGCTAATCCAGGAATGAAGATTGCCGCGATAACAGCCAACACTTTTTTTACGATCGGCTTCCACTCAAGCTTCTTTGCCTTCCATGCCATGATGACCTCCTGACTTCGAAAAAGCGCACCAGGGTGACTCCGCCTCCTGCTCCCCGAAGGCACGGTTAACGCCCGGGGATATTTGGCGATATTTGGGATATTTGGGGGCAGAGTAAAAAACCATGACTTCAAATATCTTCGAGTTTTTACTCTGACCCTAAATATCCCTAAATATCCTGCCAAAAGCATCAGCAAAGCAGAATTCCAGAGCCCCCAAATCCTTTTGTTAAGTGCGATTTCCAATCTTTCCACGAAGTTCTCCGCCCTTGCAGCTAACGTAGAGCCAACCGGCGCTGCGCCGCTTTATGGCGCGGCGTCCCGCGACCGAAGGAACTATCGAGTCCGGTTGAAAACATAGTTAAGGTGTCTGTGTGAACTGTTTTTAGGCAATCTTCGACATTCACTCAAAGCTAACACGAAAATATTTTTGGTTGACGCCCTTAAGGCCTAGCGTCATGCCATATTCGGGATTCTCGCCCAAGTCCTTTTCTGACACGCGGAATCTGTTCCCTTCAACATGAAACTGCGCTTCGTAAACGTGGCGCGGCTTCATTCCTGTAACTGTAAACTCTGTTTCTCCTTGTCGATACGAAGAGACGCTATCGTGGATGCTGAGTCTAATCTTAAATTTGTGATCTCCAGGAACAACCCTGACCCAAATGGGACATCCAACCTCCCAGCAACTCGTCTCTTTCCCATCAACGCTTAAAATCTGCCCGTTAGCACTACCCACGAATCCAGCGGTAGAAAAGACCGCCGTGTCTGAAAGTGGACGCGAGGAGTCCGAGTACATCACATATGGCTTTGTATGAAAGGTGCTCATACACGCCGATGTGCTAAGCATAAGCATCACAACAAGTAATAGGCGTTTCACTTTTTTCTCCTAATTGACCCTAACGTCTGAATTTGCCGGACTGCGCGGCTTTTCGCGCAGGTCCGGTGGAATGATGGGTTGGGCGGCTTGTCATTGGCGCCCCCGTAGGTTGTAAAGCATGCCTCCTGGCGGAGCGGCCTCGTCGGCGGCCCCCTCTCGAAGGGTTATATGGATAGCTTGCGTTCCGACAGACTGCGTGTGTGCGCTGACCTTGGCGGACTTTGCGCTCAGATACTCGACGGTCAGTGAATTGGATGATGGCCAGCTAAGGTTTGCGCCATAGGCGTGTTGATTTCGAGCAGCACCATATAGCGAAACTGCGGGCGAGCCTGAAGGTTGAGCCCCGTGTTCTACGACGTAGACTTCATACCCGAATGAAGTTGTAGCTCCGCCGTTGGTCTCGAAAAGTACGGCATCAACCTCTCCGGACGGCGACACGATACGAGCAACTTCGTCTTTGCTCGACTCACCAACCAGCCCGGAGAAAAACCAAGCCATCAGCAGCACTGCGCCGACTGCTAAGGACGCAAGGGCGCCAACAATCCAGAGAATCCATTTCAGCGATCGCGGCATTAGCATGACTTCCAACCAACCAATGAGTAAATAAAAGGGGACGGAGGAATTAAACTATAACCAACTACGACTGCTGGTCACTTTTTAATCCCTCCGTCCCCTTTTTCTCGACTGCTGGTCACTTTTTAATCCCTCCGTCCCCTTTTTCTACCCTTTTTCTAGGGCACGGGTAGGCAGGTAACTTGGCTTGGGGGAAGCTCTGAACAGGTTCAGAGCTTCCCGGTGCGGGGATACTCGTGATGACCTTCTTGCAAGGTGTGGGCGATGGGATATTCATTCTTCGCTCATCAATTCATGCATATGCTCAAGGCAAAGACACTTGGCGTGTTCCAGGGTATCGACCAAAATACCTGAATGCTGCTCGCTCCAGAATGCCTCGCCCACGATATCCCAATCAGACGTGTCCCAGAAATCGGTACGGACACGATAGATCCCATCCATGCCGATGGAGATAACGCACCGCAGCTGCTTAGAACGAGCGTATACCACCTCAACTACAGACTGACCGAGGATGGTTGGCACATGGGAAGTATCTGGCTTTGGAGCTTCCATTGGGTGCTCTAACGTAAAGGTGAGGGGCGCTGAACTGAGGTGGCGCCGTTTGCGGAGCGTCTCTCTCGACCGCCATGCCAAGCGCGTGCGAAGGCATTACTCGTGTGCCGCACCTGAATCGAAGAGGCCCAAATCCACCGATCCAGCGGACGAAGGCGCCGTGGCCCTCAATACCCGGCCGAAGTTCGTCGTATCCAGGACGCTCATCTCCTTATCTCTCAAGCGCATAACGCTGCAGATCGGGAGCCGTCAGGGTCAGAACACAGATGTCGCTAATATTTGAGGAATCCATGTTCTGACCCCGGCTTCATGTTAGCCACAAACACTAAAAGCTATATAAAGGAACTAGTACAGGTAGTATCGACAGGAGACTTAACGTCAACCAATGAGTTAAACAAGCCAACATCTTTTTTGTCAGTGAACTTACCAGACCCCGTAGTAACCCAAGCAGTTTTTCGCCGCCATTGACACTGTTCAGATGTTGCAACATCTATGCGGATCTTTTTAGAATTTGTCCCATACCATGACGCAACCTTCTTCCATTTATTGGCCTTGAGTTGAATAGACATATCGATCTCCCTCTCTTGTTAACATCATGTTCAAATTTCCTACATACCTTCCATACATTTCTAGAGCATTAAATCTAAAATTTTGACATCTAGAAATTTATTCATTTTTGAACCCACATCTCCAACGCCAGAAATCTTATGCTCCGATTAGTTAATCGTTTAACCAGCCCGCGCCGCTGCCGCTGTTTGAAACGGCGCAAGCGTTTCCGGTGTCGGGCTCAGCGACTGGTTAGCGGCTTTTCTGTATCCAGTGCCACAGAGCGTATTTGAGCTCATCCTGATTCCAACCCGACTGAAGAATTTCGCCTTGTTCAGATACAGGCGAAAAGTTAAAACTTTCTTCCACATCTTCGTAGTACATAACTTCCGTTCCATTCTTCGCGACAACGAACACCTCTTCGGACTTTCTGCACCTTTGAATTGGCGCCTTATACGGCGCCACGCGAAAGCGCTCAAATATCTCCTTTTGTTCCTCGCTGAACCCAGTCAATTCTGCTTGGATAAGTCGTTCGAGCGAGGATTGTGAAATAGGATGCCACTCTTCCATCTTCAGTACCGCTAACAGCTATTTCGGCTTACGCCGTCGTAATGGTAATAGTACCGCTGCGGCCTACCACATTTGTCACCGCATGGCCGAGAGTGATGTTTCTATCGATGAACCAGCAAGCTGCCGTCATGTCCTCGGTCCCGCCTCATCCATTAGTACGGATACTGCCAAAAGGACGGGCCGACTGTCTGTAGGTGGATGCCTACAGCCCGCCTCCCGATCTCCCCCACTGTCGTGGGGAGGAAATCCCCCTCCCCGCCCCTGGGCCACATACTCCCGGCGTGGGGACGGAGTTAGACGGAGAGAGGCTATTTTTCGCGCAGTTCGCGCAGCTTGCGGTAGAGGGTGCGTTCGGAGAGGCCGAGCTGGTCGGCGAGGGCGCGCTTGTCGCCCTGGAAGCGGGCGAGCGCCCAGAGCAGATAGCGCTGTTCCACTTCTTCCAGAGGGATCACTTCGCCGAACAGGGCGCCGCGCAGAGGGCGGGCTTCGCCGTCGAGGCAGCATTCGTCGGGCAGGTGCTCGGGCAGGATGACTTTGCCGTCGCAAAGCAGGGCGGCGCGTTCGAGGATGTTGCGCAGTTCGCGGATGTTGCCGGGAAAGCTGTAGGCGCGCAGGCAGGCCAGGGCCGCGTCGCTCAGGCGCAGGCGGCGTTCGCCCGAGACGCGTTGCAGCATGCTCTCGGCGAGGAGCGGCAGGTCTTCGCTGCGTTCGCGCAGTGCGGGCAGCAGCACGGGAAAGGCGTTGATGCGGTAATAGAGATCGCGGCGGAAGGTGCCGGCGTCGACCATGGCCTTGAGGTCGCGGTGGGTGGCGCAGACCAGGCGGAAGTCGGCCTTTTGCGGCTCGATGCCGCCGACGCGGCGGAAGGTGGCGCTTTCCAGCAGGCGCAGCAGCTTGACCTGTTGCGCCAGGGGGATCTCGCCGATTTCGTCGAGGAACAGGGTGCCGCCGCGCGCCGCTTCCACCAAGCCGAACTTGCGTGTCTGCGCGCCGGTGAACGAGCCCTTTTCATGGCCGAACAGCTCGCTTTCGAACAGGGTTTCGGTGAGGCCGGTGCAGTCCACCGGGACGAAGGGGCCGTTGCGGCGCAGACTGGCCTCGTGCACCGCCTGGGCGATGAGTTCCTTGCCGGTGCCCGACTCGCCCAGCAGCAGGACGGTGCTTTCGCTGGCGGCCACTCGCTGCACCAGCTCCAGCACCTTGTTGAAGGCAGGCGAGCGCCCTACCAGTCCGCCGGCCTTGGGAATGGGGCTGGCCAGCCGGCTGACGCGCATGCGCTCCAGCAGGAAGCGGATGTTGCCGGCGGCGTCGTGGACGGGGGTCATTTCCACATCCACGTGTTCCTCGCCGTTGGGGGTGTGATGCAGGTGCAGCACGCGCTGCGGCGAATTGCTTTCCAGTGCATTCCGGAGCGGGCAGTTTTCGCCGGCCTGGTCGCAGGGGATGGTGTAGTGGTGCGAGACCTCGTAGCAGAAACGCGTCTTGAGGGAGTTGCCGTCGCCGTAGGTGCGGCGGTAGGCGTGATTGGTGGCGAGGATGCGGTAGTCGGCCCCGAGCAGGGAGGCCGGCTCGGTGAATACGTCGATGAGCGACAACAACTCAACCGGGATATCGGGCAGGGCAGTATTGGGCATGGAAATCTCCGCCAGCTACGTCAATTGACCCGCTAAATATGCCATATACGACAGATATTCCCATTGATTTAGCGCAATCAAAGGCAATTAATTCACATATTGTCAGTGTTGTTATTTGAGTTATATCAATGAAATTCCGCGTATTCCGGTCGGTGTCGTCATTCATCCCCTGTCGGTGGCATGGCCGTTGCTCTGTTGTCTTCCTGCAATGTGACACGAACCGGGGAGTGCCGGGCCATGTTTTCCAATCCAATGGTACGCGAGATCGCCGTGGTCCTGGCGATCAAGCTGGTGTTCATCTACGCGCTGTGGTTTGCCTTCTTCCGCGGGGGAGAAACGCATATTCCGGTGGGGGAGGAACTCGGTTCCGCATTGCTGTTTTCCGGCGCGCCGGAACCGATGAGGCCTCAACCCTGAAAGGAGATACGGCATGATTGCTGACAGTGTCGTCGACCTGTCGCGGCTGCAATTCGCCGCCACCGCGATGTACCACTTTTTGTTCGTCCCCCTGACGCTGGGACTTGCCTGGCTGCTGGTGGTCATGGAGTCGGTCTATGTGATGACCGACAAGCCGATCTACCGCGACATGACCAAGTTCTGGGGCAAGCTGTTCGGCATCAATTTCGCCCTCGGCGTCACCACCGGCATCACCATGGAATTTCAGTTCGGCACCAACTGGGCCTACTACTCCCACTATGTCGGCGACATCTTCGGCGCGCCGCTGGCCATCGAGGGTCTGATGGCCTTCTTCCTCGAATCCACCTTCATCGGCCTGTTCTTCTTCGGCTGGGATCGTCTCTCCAAGCGCCAGCACCTGCTGGTCACCTTCCTCACCGCCTTCGGCTCCAGCATGTCGGCCCTGTGGATCCTGGTGGCCAACGGCTGGATGCAGAACCCGGTGGGCGCCGATTTCAGTTACGAAACCATGCGCATGGAGATGACCTCCTTCGCCGAGCTGCTGCTCAATCCGGTGGCGCAGGTGAAGTTCGTGCACACGGTGTCCGCCGGCTACGTCACCGGCGCCATGTTCGTGCTGGCCATCTCCGCCTGGTACATGCTGAAGGGGCGCGACCTGGAATTTGCCCGCCGTTCCTTCGCCATCGCCGCCGCCTTCGGCCTCGCCTCCTCCATCTCAGTGGTGATCCTGGGCGACGAGTCCGGCTACGAGCTGGGCGACGTGCAGAAGGTGAAGCTGGCCGCCATCGAAGCGGAATGGGAAACCCACCCGGCGCCCGCCGCCTTCACCCTGTTCGGCTTTCCCGATCAGGCAAATGAAACCACCCACGCCGCGGTAAAGATCCCCTGGGCCCTGGGCCTCATCGCCACCCGCTCCACCTCGGAGGAGGTGAAGGGCATCCGCGATCTCAAGGCGGATCATGAGGTGCGCATCCGCAACGGCATGGTGGCCTACGACCTGCTCACCAGGCTGCGTGCCGGCCAGACCGACGACGCCACCAAGGCGGCCTTCGAGGAGGTGAAAAAGGATCTCGGCTACGGCCTGCTGCTGAAGAAGTACACGGCGGCCGTGGTGGACGCCAGCGACGAGCAGATCCGCATGGCGGTGGACGACACCATTCCGCAGGTGGCGCCGTTGTTCTGGACCTTCCGCGTCATGGTGCTGCTCGGTTTCTGGTTCATCGTGCTGTTCAGCCTCGCCTTCTGGTACTGCGCCAAACGCACTGCCGGGCAGAAGCCCTGGCTGCTGCGGGCGGCGCTGTGGTCGCTGCCGCTGCCGTGGATCGCCAGCGAGGTCGGCTGGTTCGTCGCCGAATACGGCCGCCAGCCCTGGTCCATCGGCGAAGTCCTGCCCACGCGCCTGTCCACCTCGGTCCTGGGTCAGGGTGACCTGTGGTTCTCCCTCGCCGGCTTCATCGGCTTCTACACCCTGCTGCTGGTGGTGGAGATGTACCTGATGTTCAAGTACGCGCGCCTCGGCCCGTCCAGCCTCGGCACCGGGCGCTATCACCATGAAGATAACGGCCAGGATCCAACGCAGAGACGCAGAGGCGCGGAGAACGCAGAGAAGGCACCTTCATTGGCTTGATACCGCGGACGTGCAAGACATGGATTCCTCTGCGACCTCTGTGTCTCTGCGCCTCTGCGTTGAAAGGGGTTCATAAAATGATCTTGGATTACGAAACATTGAAACTGGTTTGGTGGCTGCTGGTGGGTGTACTTCTCATCGGCTTCGCAGTCACCGATGGCTTCGACATGGGCGTGGGCGCACTGCTGCCCTTTCTCGGCAAGACCGACGAGGAGCGGCGCGTGATCATCAACACCGTCGGCCCGCACTGGGACGGCAACCAGGTGTGGTTCATCACTGCCGGCGGCGCCATCTTCGCCGCCTGGCCGGCAGTGTACGCAGCGGCCTTCTCCGGCTTCTACATCGCCATGCTGCTGGTGCTGTTCGCGCTGTTCTTCCGCCCGGTGGGCTTCGACTACCGCAGCAAGGTGGCCGACCCGCGCTGGCGCAACACCTGGGACTGGGGCCTGTTCGTCGGCGGCGCGGTGCCGGCGCTGCTGTTCGGCGTCGCCTTCGGCAACGTGATCCTCGGCGTACCGTTCCAGCTCGATGAGTTCCTGCGTCCCAGCTACACCGGCAATTTCTTCGGCCTGCTGCGTCCCTTCGCCCTGCTGGCCGGCGTGGTGTCGCTGTCCATGCTGGTGATGCACGGCGCGGTGTGGTTGCAGATGCGCACCGCCGATCCCATCGAGTCCCGCGCCCGCCGTGCGGCGCAGCTCGCCGGTATCGTGATGATCGCCGCCTTCGCCGCTGCCGGACTGTGGCTCGCCGCCGGCGTGGACGGCTTCCGCATCGTCACCATGCCGGCCACCGACGCCCTGCCCAACCCGCTGGCCAAGACGGTGGAGATCGTCTCCGGCGCCTGGCTGGAAAACTACGGCAGGTATCCCTGGATGATGGCCGCGCCGGCCCTCGGCCTGGGCGGTGCGCTGCTCACCATCCTGCTGGTCACGGCGCGGCGTCCCGGCTTCGCCTTCGTCACCAGTTCGCTGGCCATGGCCGGCGTGATCCTCACCGCAGGCTTTTCCATGTTCCCGTTCGTGATGCCGTCCAACACCGTGCCCAATGCCTCGCTCACCGTGTGGGACGCGCCGTCCAGCCACCTGACACTGACGGTGATGTTCTGGGCCGCGATGATCTTCGTGCCGATCATCCTCGCCTATACGACGTGGACCTACAAATCCATGTGGGGCAAGTTGACGGTGGAATACGTCCGCGCGCACGACCACGAGGCGTATTGAGCGGCATGAACTACAAAACCTGCCGCGGAGACGCAGAGTCGCAGAGCAATGCGCACTTGTTCTTCTCTGCGACTCTGCGCCTCCGCAGCGGATTAATGGCCTTTAGAAGGAGATACGACGATGTGGTACTTCACCTGGATCTTGGGCGTGTTGCTGGCATGTGCCTTCGGCGTGATTAACGTGATGTGGCTGGAATCCGAAGCAGGCACGGAACAGCGCGACACGCCGCGCCCCTAGGATCAACGGCACCGTGCACGTTCCCTACCCGCATCCCCTGCCGGCGCGACTGCTGTCCCTGACGCTGGCCGTGACACTGGCGATGTTGATCCTGATCTATCCCAGGGCCATCGCCGTGTCCATCGGCGACGTGCGTCACGGCTTGCTGACCTTGCTGATGTGGGGCATGGCGGCGGGGTTTGTACACGGTGTCGGCTTCGTGCCGCGGCTGTGGCCCTGGCGGCTGCTGTTCAACCCGCTGCTGGGCTGGCTGCTGATGGGCTACGGTACGTGGTGGATAGTGGTTAACGGCTGACTGCCGTTGGTCGCAGGGACTGACGTAACCCGATGTGTGTCGCGGCGAAGATCAGGCTCCGCAGGCTCGTGCGTTCCGTGAGATGGATTGCGGTTGGGTAGGGTGTGCATTGCGCACCATGCATGTAACAGACGATTTGGTGCGCGGTGCGCACCCTGCATTGAACAGGTTCTCTCCCCTGGTGGGTCTACCGCCAACCCTTGGTCCAAGGATGGACCTTTTTTAGAGGTGGCACGTCCCTGTGCCCGTTCCCCTCCCTGATCAATCCAGCTTGATGCTGGCCTTTACCCAGTAGTTGCGGCCGGGTTCGTTGACGCGGGTGGTCTGCTCGTATCCGGCGATCATCGAGCCGGAGCGGCTGATGTGCTCGGCATAGGTTTCGTCGAGCAGGTTGTCGACGCCGGCGGCCAGCACCACACCCTTCTTCGGCTTCCAGGAGCCGTTGATGGAGAACACGGTGAAGCCGTCGGTTTCGCCGATGTCCTGGCCGACGATGTTGCCGGAGCCGATGTCCACGCGATCCTGCTTCGCCACGATGCGGACCAGGCCGCCGACGGACCAGACGCCGGTGGCGTACTCAGCCCCAAGACGTGTTTCCAGCGGCGGCAGCTGTGCCAGCGGCGCACCGTCGGTGGTGTTGTCGCCCTTTACGTAGGCGATGGAGCCGTCGAGGTTCCAGCGACCTGACTTCCAGCCGAGGCCGGCCTCGGCGCCCCAGGTCTCGGCGTCGACATTGCGTACGATGCTCACCGTGCGGGGATCGGCGCCCGTGAGAGAGCCTGTCTTCAGCACGTTGTTCTGCACCAGGATGAAATCGTCGATGCGGTTGATGAAACCGGCGACCGACAGGTGCCACGGGCCGGCGTTGCGGATCACGCCGACATCCAGCTGGGTGGTGTTCTCCGGCTTGGTATTGAACGCACTGGCAGTGGTCTCGCTTTCCTTGCTGGCGGAAATCAGCTCCCAGTAATCGGGGAAGCGCTGGCTGTGGCCGAAACCGGTGTACAGCGTCGTCGTTTCGCCGAAATCATGTTCGTGACGCATGAAACCGCTGGTCAGCACCTTGTCGCGGCTCTCGCCCGAGGTCGGATTCGCCACCGTATAGGCACCGGTGCCGGTCTTGGTGATCACGGCGCCGCGCTTGTCCTCCGCCGTCCAGCTGTCGGCACGCAGGCCGGCGATGACGCGATCGTAGTCGCCCATCAGGTGCTCCACCTCGCCGAACACGCCGATGTTGCTGAAGGTGGCGTCCTCGACCCGCGGCTTGGATTCGATATCGGGCACGGTCATGCCGCTGGCGCTGCGTAGGGTGTGGATATTGCGCTGCTGATCGATGCCGACGGTGGCACGGGTATCCGGCGAGGTGCGCAGCACTGCCGCCAGGCGCATGCCGGTTGTTTCCCGATCCGGATTGCTGATCATGAACATGCTCGCCGTCTTGGTGCGCAGCGTGTAGTTGTCCATCACGTGATCGACGTAGTTGTAGTAGGCGTTGGCCTCCACCTTCTCCACCAGATCGGAAATGTTGCGCCGCTCGAACTTCACGCCCCAGTTGGAACGATCGAACTTGACGCCGTCCATGGTGCGATCGGCATAGGCCGCCTCGCCGTCGCTGCGCACGGTGGACAGTTCCAGCGTGGTGTTGGCGTCCGGCGTCCAGCCCACCGCGAGGTCATTGCTCCAGCGGGTGTACTTGGAGTGCACGTCCTTGCCATCGCCGTCCTGGTAGTCGTCCATGTCGGAACGCGTGGCGCCGCCACGCACATAGAACGATTCGCTGCCGCCGCTGGCGCCGAGCACCTGGTCGTTGCGGCCGAAACTGCCGAACAGGACGCTGCCGTACGCGTTCCAGCCGGGCTCCGCGAAGCGGATGGGGTCCCGATCAAACAGCACGGTACCGGCGGAGCCGACCGGGCCGTACAGCACGGTCTGCGGCCCCTTGATGACGGTCACCTTGTCGAAGGATTCGGGATAGATATAGGCGGTGGGCGGGTCCATGCGGTTGCCGCAGCCGCCGAGGATCAGTTCACCGTCCTGCAGGATGGAAATGCGTGAGGCGGCCATGCCGCGCAGCACCGGGTCGCCGTCGGTGCCGCCCTTGCGGATGACGCTGAAGCCGGGGATGGTCTTCAGGTAGTCCGCGCCGTCATGGGCGGGCAGGGGCTGGCGCGGCGCCTTGGGATCGGTAACGACGGTGAGCGGCTCTTCCATGGCCGGGGCCGTCACCACCATGCTGCCGAGGTTGGCGGAATCTGCCTCGTCCTGGGCCAGGGCGTTTTGATGGATGGCGCAAAGTATCGCCACGGTGAGCAAGCGACGCTGCATGTTTTCCCCTTTTCTTTGGTTATGGATATTGACCAAACAGGGGCAAGAACAATGCCAGACGGCAAGCCGTTGTATTGCTGGAGATTCGCTGCCGTGACGTGCCGCATCGGCGTGGCATATGCCGCGTCGATACGGCATATGCCACACCTTTCACAGGAAGACGTTGTCTGCCGGACGGGCAATACACCCTTAGATAATGAGACTTTTCAATGTGATGTGAACACCGGCATCAACCACTGCGCCGGAGCGGCGGCACGTTGCAAATCGCGCGCCGCTCCCTGCGCCCTCAATGGTGATGGTCATGCTGGTGGCCGGCCATCCGCTCCGGGTCGACCGGCGGCAGATGTCCCTCGGCATAGGCCTGCACCGCGGCCAGCGGGTCTTCCACCTGGGTTACCGCCACGCGGATACCGCGCCCGGCAAGGCGGCGGGCGAAACCGGCGCCGCAACTGCCGGTGATGATCGCGTCCACACCGTCCACCGGGTGGGCGCCGTCACCATGAAATTCGTGGAACGACATTTCCTTGGGCAGATCGATACGCTCCACCTCGGCCGGCGCCGCACCGGCGGCGGCCTCGAATACCAGGAAGCGGCGTGACTTGCCGGCATGGCCGGTGACGGTACGGAAGTTCTGACTGGTGACTGCAATACGCATCGCGTTTACCTCACTTGTTTTTGAGCGCCTTGGCCCAGCTCTCCATGGCATTGTTGGCGCGCGGCATGGGCGCCTCCATGAAGGTGATGATGAATTTGTCCGCCAGTTCCACCACGCCGATGGAGCGCGGCCGCACGGCCAGCACGCCGGGCGTGGGGATCTTGACGCCGAAGCAGAAGATCAGGTTTTTGGCATCGAGGATCTCCGGCGCAATCTCACCCTCGGGCAGCGACTTGGTGTGCGCATAGTGATCGAACACGGCGATGAATTTCGCATCGTGGTTTTCGTCGATGCGCGCCTTGAAGTACTCGATGATGGCATCCACGGAGGTGCCGGAGGTTTCGTCCTTGTTCAGCTCCAGGGTGAACACGGGATACTTTTCCTGAAAGAGCGACTGTTTCATCGTTACCTGCCTGTCATTGAATTGAACTTCGCCCGCTGCAGCGGGCGCCTACTCTTCTTCCACACATATCTCGCGCCGCATCACGGCCCTGGCCGTGCGTACCAGCAGCATTCCGATGACCAGGGTCAGCACCGCGAGCAGCACCAGGCCGAGGCCGCGAAAGAATTCATGGCCCAGTTGCTGGTACATCACCAGGGTGGCGATGGTAATGGCCGCCAGCGGAAAGGAATATGCCCACCAGGACAGAAAGAACTTCAGGCGGGCGAAACGGTGCAATTGGGTGAACAACAGCAGCGTGACGAAGAGTCCCGAGTAGTAAAGCAGCCGCGCGAACACGTCGACGCCGCCGGTCAGCTTTACATAGGCGATGAACCCAACAGCCGGCGGCGCGATGAGGATGAACAGCGTCGGCACCAGCTTGCCCGGCAGCGGGGCGTGGAAAATGATGCGATAGAACACGATGGTGAGCAGCACCAGCCAGTACAGCAGGCCGATACTGAAAAAGAACCAGGACACTTCCACATAACCGTGGGCCACGCCGGCAATGGGCACCAGGATGTTGCCCACCACCGGGATGAACCAGGCCGGGTTCATGTGCTGGATCTGGAAATGTTCATGATTGATCCAGGCGCCAAGCACATACAGGGTGAACAGCAGATGCAGCGCACTGCCGCCCATCCACAGCGCCGCCGACAGGCCATGATTTATCTCCAGCGTGGCGATGGACAACAACACCAGGCTGATGGACACCGTGGGAAAGAAACTGAGCCGCACCGGATGATGCAATTCCTTCAGCACCTCGGCCCGGTGCACCGTGAGCTTGCTGCCGTAGGCCAGCAGCAGCACGGCGAACACCAGCGTGGTGATCGCGAGCGCCACGGAGGCGACGCCCGACAGCCCCGTCATGGATTGTGCCTTTTCCCAGGCGATGGTGAAGCCCGACAGACCCATGACCGTGGCAAAGACTGAAACCGGCAAGAATTTGATGCGTGATTCCTGGCTCATGCAGTTCCTCCGCAGGATAAAGCCAATACTTGAGTTGGATGGTAAAGCTCCACTATGTGGGTTGCATTGATATATCGCAATACTCCGCGCGGCGCCGCGCATTTTGTGCAACACCTCTCACACCGGTGTGCGGATGCCACGTCCGTTTCGTCGTTTTTGAAAAGGTGATCGTTGCCGGAAGGCATGAGGTTCGCCTGCGCGGTTGAACGCGGGGGACAAAGAGAACTATTTGAATGCGACGGCTTGCGGGAGAGAGGGCCTCACTCCGCGGCGATACGTTCCAGGGCGGTGCGATCGCAATGGAAACTGCCGGTGCGCTCGCTCAGGGCACCGGCGCGCTTCAGTTCGGCCACCACACGGCTGGCGGACTCGGTGGTGATGCCGAGCATGGCGCCCATGTCCTTGCGGCTGAACATGCTGCACAGGCCGTTGCCCGCCTCGTCGGCGAGACGCAGCAACAGGCGCGCCACGCGCTGCCGTGCGCTGCCGGTGCCCAGTTCGGTGAGCCAGGCGTCGGCCTCGGACAGCGCCTGCTGCCAGCGCCGCATCAGCTCACGGTACAGCTGCGGGCTCTCCAGTTCCAGGCGCCGCACCACGTCCACCGGGATGCGGCAAATCACGCTGTCCTGCTCCACTACCGCGTCGTGCTGATAGGACTGGCCCAGCAGCGCCTCCAGGCCGGTGACATCGGTGGCGCGCACCAGGCGCACGATGCGCTCGCTGCCGTCAGGCAGGTACTGCACCAGTTTTACCAGGCCTTGGCGCACGGTGAAAATGGCGCGGCCCGCGTCGCCCATGTGGTACAGGGAGTCGCCGCGCACCAGCTTCTGCTCGTCGATGGAATGCTGGATGCGGCCCAGCAATGCCGGATCGATACCGGCAAACAGGACCGAGGCACGCATGGTGCATAAACTGCAGTCCGCTGTCTCGCACCAGGTAGTCATCACAGGTTGTTGTTTCATGGTGTACCGCGTTTCATGGCAGGGTTAGCGCACTACCCTGATCGGTGTTCCGGCTATCCTGCCCCTGTGCGAGGCGCCGGTCCAGCTCCGCCAGGCGTTGCGGCGTGCCGACGTCGACCCAGCCGCCCCGGTAATGCTCGCCGCTGACCAGGCCTCGCGCCATGGCAGCGCGCAGCAGCGGCGCCAGGGGGAAGCGGCCGGGCCGGCAGCCCGCGAACAGCTCCGGGCGATAAACCCCGATGCCGCTGAAGGTCAGGCGCGGCATCCCCGAATCGCTCACCAGCCCGTCCTCACCCAGCACGAAATCCCCTTCCGGGTGGTGCGGCGGGTTGTCCACCAGCACCAGATGGGCCAGGCCCGACGGCGCCGCCGGCAGGCGCCCGTAGGGAAAGTCGGTCCAGATATCGCCGTTGACCACCACAAACGGCCCCGGTCCCAGCAACGGCAGGGCCCGGAATATGCCCCCGCCGGTTTCCAGCGCCTCGCCCTCGGCGGAGTAGCGGATGCGCGCGCCCAGCCGCGCCCCGTCGCCCAGGGCCTGCTCTATCTGCTCCCCCAGGTGGGCATGATTGATAACCAGCTCACACAATCCGGCCTGCACCAGTCCCAGAATGTGATAGTCGATGAGCGAACGTCCCGCCGCCCGCAACAGGGGTTTCGGGGTGTGGTCGGTGAGTGGGCGCATACGTTCACCGCGCCCCGCGGCAAGGATCATCGCTTTCATCGGAACGGAGGCACCGTTGGTCGGTACGGCGGCCTCGCAGTGTAGCAGGAATGCCGCAAATGCGAGTCCTTAGTCTATCTTTATAGTAAGGATTTTCAGGAGACGAGCATCATGGAACCGAGCCGCCATATTGAAGCCTACCTGAACGCGCAGGGCGTGCCGTTCCGCATCATTGCGCACGCCCCCACCCGCACCCTGATCGAGGCCGCCCGGTCGGCGAAAATCGACTATCGCCGTGTGGTGCGCGCCATCATGCTGGAGGACAGCCAGGGCATGCTCATGGCCATCCTGCCCGCCAGCCACATGCTCGATTTCGAAAGCCTGTGCCAGCAGCTGGGCCGTACCCTGCAGCCCGTGCCGCAGGAACGGCTGGGCGGCACCTTCCCGGACTGCGAACCGGGTTCCATCCCTCCCCTGGCGCAGCCTTACGGGCTGCCGGCCATCATCGACGAACAGGTCATGGTGATGCCGCAGGTCTGTTTCGAGGCGGGCACCCACAATGCACTGGTAGTCATGGCGGGCTCCGAATTCCAGAAGCTGCATGCGGTGTCGCGCCGACTGACCTTCTCCCGGCCCGCGGCCACCCTGGCGGGACGGGACGAATTTGAATTCGTGTCCGCCGAGCAGCCCTCGACCATCAAGGGCCTGCACCCCATGGCGGATCTGCAGCAACGTATCCAGAACATCTCCAAGTTGCCGCCGCTGCCCGACTCGACCCGGCGCCTGCTCCTGCTGCGCAACAATTCCAAGGCCACCATCGCCGATCTGGCGGCCATCGTCTCTACCGATCCGATCCTCGCGGCCCAGGTGATCCGCTACGCCCGCTCCGCCTATTACGGTTACCGCGGCCGGGTGGAGTCCCTGCAGGACGCCATCACCCAGGTGCTGGGCTTCGACATGGTGCTGCACATGGCCCTGGGCCTGAGCGCCTCGCGCGCCCTGCGCATGCCGGCGGACGGCCCGCTGGGCATGCGCGCCTTCTGGCGCCACTCGGTCTACACCGCCGGGCTGGCCCAGGCCCTCAACACCCTGCTGCCCCCGGCCACTCGCGGCAAGCCCGGCCTGGTCTACCTCGCCGGCCTGCTGCACGACATCGGCTTCGCCGTGCTCGGCCACCTGTTCCAGGCCGAGTTCTACCTGCTCAACAAGGCCGTGGCCACCAATCCGCGCGTGCCCGTCAGCCTGATCGAAAAGCGCGTGCTCGGCATCGAGCACACCCAGATCGGCAGCTGGCTGATGGGTGGCTGGGACATGCCCGCCGAGGTCGTCACCTCCGCCCTGGAGCACCACAATGAGTACTACAGCGGCGAGCACGCCGCCTACGCCAACCTGGTGCTGCTGGCCGATCACCTGCTCAAGGGGCACCAACCCAGCGACGCCGCCGGCGACGAGCCGCCGCCGGTCATCCTCACCGCCCTCGGCCTGGACCTCGAACGGGTCATGGAAGTCACCCGCAAGGTGCTGGAAGAGTCCCGCCCGGGACTGGACGAAATGGCCGGCATCATGGCGGCCTGAGCGCCGCCCCAGCAGACTTAGGGAAATACGTCGCGCCGGGTTACCCTAATGGGACCCGGCCGGCGGCTGCCCGAAACGCAATTGTTGACAGCAACAGTCAACATTTGTACGGTAGCGCCACATTCCCGCCCTTATTACGGAGTTCTCCCGATGAATGCACTGAACAACGCCGACATGGAGCTCGGCAGCGGTATCGCCGCCTTCGAAGGCAAGCACTTCGCCACCGCCATGCAGCTGCTCTCCCCCCTGGCCGCCGCAGGCAATGCCGAAGCGCAGTACCGCGTCGCCATCATGCAGCAGAACGGCCTGATCGGCAGCCCCAACCTGGCCGAGGCCGCCCGCTGGATGATGGCCGCGGCCAACCAGGGCCATGCCATGGCGCAGCACGGCGTCGGTTTCATGTACCTGGAAGGGGAAGGCATGGAAAAGAACCCGGCCGAGGCGGCCGTCTGGTTCCGCAAGGCCGCCGATCACGGCCTCGCCGGCTCCCTCACCACCCTGGCCATGATGTACGAACAGGGTCTGGGCGTGCCGCAGGACGCGGAAAAGGCGCAGGAGCTGTACAAGCAGGCGGGGTTTTAGTTTCGAGTTTCGAGTTTCGAGTTTCGAGTTTCGAGTTTCGAGTTTCGAGTTTCGAGTTTCGAGTTTCGAGTTTCGAGTTTCGAGTTTCGAGTTTTTCGAGTTTCGAGTTTCGAGTTTCGAGTTTCGGCAAGAGTGTGTCGTGGCTGTTCGAAACTTCAAACTCGAAACTCGAAACTACTTTTTTCTTCCGCCTTCTCCACCATCTCCCCCAGCCCCGCCAGTTCCGGATAACGCCCCGCCACCTCGCGCACATAGCCCAGGGTGCGCGGGATGTCCTTGAGGTAGCCGGGCTTGCCGTCGCGGTGGTTGAGGCGGGCGAAGATGCCACTGGCCTTGAGGTGGCGCTGCACGCCCATCCAGTCGAACCAGCGCAGGAAGCGTTCTTCGTCGCGCAGGCGCAGGATGCCGCAGTCGATGGCCAGTTCCTGGTAGCCCAGCGCCCAGGCCTCAACCTGTTCGCGCGGCCAGGCGACGTAGCAGTCGCGCAGCAGTGACACCAGGTCGTAGGTCACCGGGCCGAACACCGCGTCCTGAAAATCCAGGATGCCGGGGTTGTGCGGCGCCACCATCAGGTTGCGCGAGTGATAGTCGCGGTGCACCGCCACCTGCGGCTGTTCCAGCGCCGACTGCGCCAGGCGGCGGAAGGTCTCATCCAGCATGCGCTGTTCGCCATCGCTCAGCGCCAGCCCCAGATGGCGCCCCAGGTACCATTCACGGAACAGTTCCATCTCGCGCAGCAGCAGCGCCTCATCATAGGGCGGCAGCTCGTCCCCTTGCGGCCCGCAGGCCTGCAAGGTGAGCAATGCCCCCATGGCGTCGCCGTAGAGGCGGCCGACGCTGTCTGCGTTGAGCGCGGAAAGATATTGCTCGCTGCCCAGATCGGAAAGCAGCAGAAAGCCCTGCGCCAGGTCCTCCGCCAGGATCTG
Source organism: Gammaproteobacteria bacterium HGW-Gammaproteobacteria-1 (assembly GCA_002840095.1). Lineage (GTDB taxonomy): Bacteria > Pseudomonadota > Gammaproteobacteria > Thiohalomonadales > Thiohalomonadaceae > Sulfurivermis. Next base: position 60,678 of record PGZL01000012.1, read on the forward strand.
CGGCACGTTGAGGCCGATGCCGTGCAGCGCGCGGGCGATGCGCACGAAGGGCCGGCTGTCCTCCTTGTCCGGCGGCGCGTCCATGACGATACGGGTCTCGCCGCCGAAACTGATGCGGAAATAGCGCCGGAAGCTGGCGTCGGACGAGGCCGGGGCGATGTCGTAGCGCGGCAGGCCGAGCGCCTGGCCCAGCCAGTGGTTCAGTTGTTCCAGACGTTGCGGCACGGCAGTGCTCTCATGGGAAAAGTGCGGCATTATAGCCGCTTCGCAATTGAAGCCCGCCACGTTCTGTGCCAAGTTAGCGGCCTTTCCCGATTCCTGACGCCAAGCCGTGAGACCCCGCCGCCCGCCATTGCCGTTGCCGCACCTGGTATTGCTGTTCGCCCTGTCGCCGGCCATGGCACAGGCGGCGGACGGCGAGGGCCGCTGGGCGCTGTGCCGTCCGTCCAGTGAGGTGATTCCGCTGCCGGAGCTGGGTCCCGCGGACGACCCGGCCCTGCGCGTCTCCGCCGACAGGGTCGAGGCGGAAGGCGAAGGGCTGAGCCGCTTCAGCGGCGACGTGGTGCTGCTGCGCGGTGGCCGGCGCATCGAGGCGCAGCAGGCGCTGTACGATCAGGGCCGCGACACCCTGACCCTCGACGGCGCCGTCAATCTCTATAGCGCCGACATGGCCATGAGCGGCGAACGCGCCCGCCTCGAACTCGGCGCCGAAACCGGCGAGCTGCACAACGCGCGCTACCATTTCCGCTCCGCCCACGCCTCCGGCAACGCCGACAGCGTCGTCATCCGCGACGCCCACTACACCGAACTGTCCAGCGCCACCTACACCACCTGCGACCCGGAAAAGGTCGACTGGCTGCTCAGGGCGCGGCGCATCGACCTGGACGAGGCCAGCAACACCGGCGAGGCACGCAACGTCACCGTGGAATTCAAGGGCGTGCCCTTCCTCTACCTGCCCTACATCAACTTCCCCTTGCAGGGCCGCAAGACCGGCCTGCTGCCGCCCACCGGCGGCACCTCGGACAAGACCGGCACCGACATCAGCCTGCCCTGGTACTGGAACATCGCCCCCAATTACGACGCCACCATCACCCCGCGCCAGATGACCGCGCGCGGCACCCAGCTGCAGGGTGAATTCCGCTATCTCCACCCGCAAGACCACGGCCGGCTCAACCTGGAGGCACTGCCCGGCGACAAACGCTACGACGATCAGGACCGCCTGCGCGTCGCCTACCAGCACAGCGGTCGCTTCGGCGACGGCTGGAGCAACAGCATCGTCTACAACGAAGTCTCCGACGTGGACTACTTCAACGACCTGGGCAACAACCAGGCCAGCGTCAGCACCACCCACCTGGAACGCCGCGCCGACCTCGCCTACCGCGGCGAGGGCTGGGATTTCCTCGGCCGGGTGCAGGGCTACCAGGCCCTGAGCGGCAGCGAACCCTACCAGCGCCTGCCCCAGCTGCTGCTCAACGCCGCCAGCCCGCGCCGGCGCAACACGCTGCAATACACCCTGGCCAGCGAGCTGGTGCACTTCGCCCATGCCGATCGCATCCCCACCGGCAGCCGCGTCGACCTGACCCCCGGCGTCAGCCTGCCCCTGGCCGGCGCCGCCTGGTTTCTCACCCCGCGCCTCGCCCTGCGCCACACCCAGTACCAGTTGCAGGATCACGCACCGGGCGCAACGCCGAGCCGCACCACCCCCATCGTCAGCCTGGACAGCGGCCTGTTCTTCGAGCGCGACACGTCCATCGGCGAACGCTCATTGCTGCACACCCTGGAGCCGCGCCTCTATTACCTGTACGTGCCCTACCGGGACCAGACCGACCTGCCGCGCTTCGACAGCGCCGCCTACGACTTCAGCTTTGCCCAGCTGTTCCGCGACAACCGCTTCAGCGGCGCCGACCGCCAGGGCGACGCCAACCAGGTGACCGTCGCCCTCACCAGCCGCCTGCTGGACAGCACCACCGGCGATGAACTGGTGCGCGGCAGCATCGGCCAGATCCACTACTTCGAGGATCGCCGCGTCACTCTGTCCGGCAGCACGGCGGAGGAGCGACAGAGTTCCGACGTGGTGGCCGAACTGGCGGCGCGGCCCCTGCGTGGCCTGGAGCTGGCCGCCGCCACGCGCTGGAACCCGCACGACGAGCAGGGCGAGCTGCTCACCGGCCGTGCCCGCTACCGTCCCGACCAGGATCGCCTGCTCAGCCTCGACTACCGCTACCGCCGCGACCAAAGCCTGCGCCAGGCCGACCTGGTGGCTTACTGGCCGTTGTACCGCCGCTGGCGCGTCCTCGCCCGCTGGAACTACGACCTCGAACTGGAGCGCACCCTGGAGACCGTCGGCGGCCTGGCCTGGGAGGACTGCTGCTGGGGCCTTCATCTCACTGTGCGCCGGCGCCTCGATACCGTCACCTTCGACACCAGCCACAGCTTCATGCTCACCCTGGAGCTGAAGGGCCTGTCCAGTTTCGGCCGCCGCCTGGAGGACGAACTGGCGGCCTTCCAGACACGCCAATAAATTCAGGTAAACAGTTGAGTCCGCCAATGAACGCGAATGGACGCAAATCTAAGGACTTTTACTCTCGCCAAGACGCCAAGCACGCCAAGAAAAAACAATGGCACCCAGCGCAATCGGTGGATGCCGGTAGCCATATCCCCCTGCCATCTCTGCCTTGCTTGCGGTTTTCTTCGCGTGCTTGGCGTCTTGGCGAGATTCAATTGATGTGTTCAGGTTCATCTGTATTCGCGTCCATTGGCGTTCATTTGCGGACTGATTGAGAATTTCAGGGTAAACCTCCGCGGGCTCGGGCTTCAGCCCGACCTGCACTGAGCATGGTATCCTTGCCCCCCTGTGATTTGCGGAATCCCCCAATGAAACGTATCCCTGCCCTCGCCGCCCTGCTGGGCGGCCTGTTGTTGTCGTTCCCGCCGCTGCACGCCGCCCCCCGGGTGGAGGAGCTGAACCGCATCGTCGCGGTGGTGGACGAGGAAGCCATCACCAGCCTGGAACTGGAAAAGCGCCTGCAGGCGATCCTCGCCCAGTTGCGCCAGAACGGCACACCGGCCCCGCCGCGGGAGATCCTGCAACGCCAGGTGCTGGAGCGCCTGATCATCGAACGCCTCCAGCTCACCCTCGCCGCCGACCGCGGCGTGCGCGTCGACGACGAAGCGCTGAACCAGGTGATTACCCGCATCGCCGCCCAGAACAAGCTGACCCTGCCGCAGTTCCGCGAAACGCTGGAGCGCGACGGCGTGGCCTACGCCGACTTCCGCGAGGAAATACGCGGCGAAATCATCATGAACAACCTGCGCGCCCGCGAAGTGGAAAGCCGCGTCGAAGTGACCCAGCAGGAGGTCGACGAATTCCTCGCCCGCCAGGCCGGCAACGGCAACCTGGACACCGAATACCACCTCGGCCACATCCTCATCGCCGTGCCCGAAGGCGCCGGCCCCGAGCAGGTGCAGGCGGCCCGTGCCCGCGCCCAGCAGGTGCTGGACGAGCTGCGTGGCGGCGCCGATTTCCGCCAGCTGGCCATCGCCCATTCCAGCGGCCAGCAAGCCTTGCAGGGCGGCGACCTGGGCTGGCGCAAGGGCGGCCAGCTGCCCACCCTGTTCGCCGACAACGTGCTGCGGCTGGCGCCGGGCGAAGTGAGCGAGCCGCTACGCAGCTCCAGCGGCTTTCACATCATCAAGCTGCTGGACAAGCGCGGCGAGCAGCGCCAGTTCGTCACCCAGACCCATGCCCGCCACATCCTGGTGCGCAGCAACGAACTGGTGCCCGATGTCGAGGCGCGCAACAAGCTGTCGCGCCTGCGCGAGCGCATCCTGCAGGGCGAGGACTTCGCCGCGCTGGCCCGCGCCAACTCCGAGGACCCCGGTTCCGGCACCAGGGGCGGCGACCTGGGCTGGGCCAATCCCGGAACCTTCGTCGGACCGTTCGAACAGGCCATGAACGGCCTCAAGGCGGGCGAGATCAGCGAACCCTTCCGCAGCCAGTTCGGCTGGCACATCGTGCAGGTGGTGGAACGGCGCCAGCACGACAGCACCGAAGAACTCAAGCGCAGCCGCGCCTTCGAGGCCATCCGCCAGCGCAAGATCGAGGAAGACACCCAGGACTGGCTGCGCCGCCTGCGCGACGAGGCCTATGTCGAATATAAAGACTAGTTACAAGATGCAAGTGGCAAGATACAAGTGAACGAACTCGCTGCGCTCGTGCTAAAACAAATATGCTCACCGCATACCCGATGCGTGTGAAGTCGCCTTCATTCGCGGACTGATTCACGCATGCCTGCCATTCCACGTATTGCCCTCACCCCCGGCGAGCCGGCCGGCATCGGCCCTGATCTTGCGGTGCTGCTGGCGCAGCAACCGCAGGCGGCGGAGATCGTCGCGGTCGCCGATCCGGAGCTACTGCTGCAACGGGCGCAGATGCGCGGCGTGCCGCTGCAACTGCGCGAGTTCGATGCTACCGCTGCGCCGCGCATCAACGAACCGGGCTTGCTCACCGTTCTGCCGGTGCCGCTGGCCGCGCCCGCCACGCCCGGCACGCTGAATGCGGCCAATGCCCCCTATGTGCTGGAGACCCTGCGCCGCGCCACCGCGCTGTGCCAGCAGAAACTCTGCACCGCCCTGGTCACCGGACCGGTGCACAAGGGCGTCATCAACGACGCCGGCATACCCTTCACCGGGCACACCGAGTTCCTGGCCGAACTGACGCACACGCCGCGGGTGGTGATGATGCTGGCGACGCCCGGCCTGCGCGTGGCCCTGGCCACCACCCACCTGCCCCTGCGCGCCGTGGCCGACGCCATCACGCCGCAACTGCTGCGCGAGGTGATCGGCATTCTCCAGCACGACCTGAGCACCAAATTCGGTATTGCCCAACCGCGCATCCTGGTGTGCGGCCTCAATCCCCACGCCGGCGAAGGCGGCCACCTCGGCCGCGAAGAGATCGAGGTGATCGGCCCGGTGCTGGAAAGCCTGCGCGCACAGGGCATGCAACTCATCGGCCCGCTGCCCGCCGACACCCTGTTCACGCCGCGCCACCTGGAACACGCCGACGCCGTACTCGCCATGTACCACGATCAGGGCCTGCCGGTGCTCAAGCACAAGGGCTTCGGCCGCGCCGTCAACGTCACCCTCGGCCTGCCCATCGTGCGCACCTCCGTCGACCATGGCACGGCGCTGGAGCTGGCCGGCCGGGGGGACATCGATTTGGGCAGCCTGGAGTATGCCGTTGCTGTTGCCATAGAGATGGCAACAGCAAAAAAAAGATGAAAGAGAAAAGATACAAGCAGGTAATCCTTCACTCTTGTATCTTGTATCTTTCCACTTGTATCTGAGTCTATGGAACATAAAGCCCGCAAACGCTTCGGCCAGAACTTCCTGCATGATCGTCATGTGATCGATCGCATCGTGCGCGCCATTCATCCCAAGGCCGGCGAGCGGCTGGTGGAGATCGGTCCCGGCCTCGGCGCGCTGACGCTGCCGCTGTTGCAGGCGGCCGGGCGGCTGGAGGTGGTGGAGCTGGATCGCGACCTGATCCCCAAGCTGGCCGAGCAGTGCGCCGGCAAGGGCGAGCTGCTGATCCACAGCGCCGACGCCCTCAAGTTTGATTTTTGCTCGCTGGCAACGGACGGCAAGCTGCGTCTCGCCGGCAACCTGCCCTACAACATCTCCACCCCGCTGATCTTCCACCTGCTCGATCAGGCGCGCTGCATCGACGACATGCATTTCATGCTGCAAAAGGAAGTGGTGGAACGGCTGGCGGCGAAGCCCGACACCAGCGACTACGGCCGCCTCAGCGTCATGGTGCAGTTCCGCTGCAAGGTGGAGCAGCTGTTCATCGTGCCGCCCGGCGCCTTCACCCCGGCGCCCAAGGTGGAGTCGGCCATCGTGCGCCTGGAGCCCTACGCCGAGCCGCCGGTAAACGTCGATGCCTCCGTGCTGGAAAAGCTGGTGGCCCAGGCCTTCGGCCAGCGCCGCAAGACCCTGCGCAACACTCTCAAGGGCCTGCTCGATGCGGAAGCCATCGAGGCCGCCGGCATCGACCCGCAGCGCCGCGCCGAGACCCTCAGCCTGCAAGAGTTCGCCGCCCTGGCCAACCGCGTCACGGGGTAGGGCGACGAGTTTCGAGTTTAAAGTTTCGAAAAGCCACGACACAATCTTGTCGAAACTCGAAACTGCTTCTAACAAACGTAGGATGGGTAGAGCGCAGCGAAACCCATCATGTCGCCGGGAGCCGGTACCGCCGCGCACCATTTGGGCTACCCTCAATCTCCATGAGCATCGCCCTGAAACGCGCCTACGCTCCCCCCGCTGCCGGCGACGGCTACCGTGTGCTGGTGGACCGGTTGTGGCCGCGGGGAGTGAAGCGGGACACGGCCCGGCTGGATGAATGGCTGAAGGAGGCGGCGCCGTCGGAGGCGCTACGGCAGTGGTTTCATGCCCACCCGGAACAGTGGGGTGAGTTTCGCCGGCGCTACCTGGCCGAGTTGAAGACACAGCGCGAGGCGCTGCGCCCGCTGGCGCAACGGGCCCGCAGCGAAACCGTCACCCTGGTGTTCGCCGCCCACGACGCCGCACACAACAACGCCGTGGTGCTGCGGCAGTATTTGGCGCTGCTGACAGCTGCGTCCTGACGTCCTGCGGGAATAAAAGTTGCTGCCGTTTCACCTTTCACCATTACGGCTGAAAAACCGGTGGCCGATACACCGCCGGGGTACCCGCCGCAAATATCCCGTCAATAATAAATATTCTTTGGAGGAGTCAGGTGAAATCATTACTGTCTGTGCTGTTGCTGCTGGCCTGCCTCGGCAGCGCCGCCGCCGAACCGCTTTCCCTGGCCCACAAAGGCCTGCAACTGAGCGCCGAACTGGAGCGCAGCGGCGACGAGTGGGCGGCGAAACCGGTGATCCTGCTGCTGCACGGCACCCTCGCCCATCACCGCATGGAGATCATCGCCACCCTGCAACAGGCCTTTCTTGAGCGCGGCTACAGCTCCCTGGCCATCAACCTCAGCCTGGGCCTGAGCGGACGCGAGGGCATGTATGACTGCCCGACGCCGCACCGCCACCGCCACACCGACGCCGTGGACGAGATCGGCCTGTGGGTCGACTGGCTCAAGCAGCAGGGCGCCAACTCGGTCGTCCTGTTCGGCCATTCGCGCGGCGGCAACCAGATTGCCCGCTACGCCGCGGCGCACGACAGCGCCCTGCTGCGCAGCGTGATCCTCGCCGCACCGCAGACCTGGAGCGCCGGCTATGGCGCGAAAGACTATCAGACCCGCTACGGCAAGGCCCTCGCCCCGCTGCTGGCCCAGGCCGAGACCCTGGTGGCCAGGGGTCGGGGCGACGCCGTGCTCAAGCCGGTGGACTTCATCTACTGCCAGCAGACCGCCGCCACGGCCGACGCCTTCGTGTCCTACTACAAGCCCGACCCGCGCATGGACACGCCCACCGTGATCAAGGACATCCGCAAGCCGGTACTGGTGTTCGCGGCCTCGGAAGACACCACGGTCGTCGGCCTGGAGCAGAAGATGGAAGGCCACGGCGACAACGTGCAGGTGCTCAGCATCGACGGCGCCGATCATTTCTTCCGCGACCTCTACGCCGAGGAACTGGCCGATGCGGCCGTGGAGTTCATCGAGGCCCACTGACGCGCCCGTGCGGATCCGGCCGCGCGTCGGATCCGCCACCGCACAGGGGCAGCCCGCATAAGACGGGCGCCCTTCACACGCTGGGGAGGAGTACGGTATGGAATTGAACACTTGGGTCCTGGGCCACGAAGTGCCCATCCGCCTCGGCTTTTTCTTCGGCGTGCTGCTGCTGGTCGGGCTGTGGGAGCTGCTGGTGCCGCGCCGCGCCCTCACCGTGTCCAAGGCGCTGCGCTGGGGCAACAACCTGGGGCTGGTGTTCCTCAACAGCGTGCTGCTGCGCCTGCTGTTCCCCGCCGCCGCCGTGGGCATGGCCGCCTTCGCCGCCCAGCACGGCTGGGGCATCTTCAACCACTTCCAGGTGCCCTGGTTCATCGCCGTGGCGGTCTCGGCGATCGCCATGGACTTCGTCATCTACCTGCAACACGTGATGGTCCATGCGGTGCCCGCCCTGTGGCGCCTGCACCGCATGCACCACGCCGACCCCGACTTCGACGTCACCACCGGCGCCCGCTTCCATCCCTTGGAGATCATCCTCTCCATGCTGATCAAGTTCGCCACCATCATCGTGCTCGGCGCGCCGGTGCTGGCGGTGGTGATCTTCGAGGTGATGCTGAATGCCACCGCCATGTTCAACCACGGCAACATGCGCCTGCCGCTGGGTCTCGATCGCGTGCTGCGCCTGCTGGTGGTCACGCCCGACATGCACCGCGTGCATCACTCGGTGGAGGACGACGAGGCCAACAGCAACTTCGGTTTCAACCTGCCCTGGTGGGACCGCCTGCTCGGCACCTACCGCGACCAGCCGCGCGCCGGTCACGAGGCCATGACCATCGGTATCCACAAATACCGCAGCACCAAGGAAGTGAGCTGGCTGCCCGGCATGCTGACGCTGCCGTTCAAGGGCAAGATCAGCGACTACGCCATCAACCGCCGGCAGTGGCAGGCGGGCGAAAAGCAGGACTGAAGGCTACCCTCGCAGAGGCGCCAAGCTCGCCAAGAAAACAACGTATTGAATGCCCTTCTTCGCGGGCTTGGCGTCTTGGCGAGAGAACCATTTAGCTGGAGTATTTGCATGAACAACAAACTGCTGCGTCTCGCCCTCGCCGCGCTGCTGCTCGGCGGCATCGCCCTGGCGATCATCTATCGCGATCAGCTCGACCCCGCCGCGCTGGAGCAGTGGGTGAGCGGCTTCGGCCTCGCCGGCCCGCTGGTGTTCATGGCCATCTACGCCCTCGGCACCGTGCTGTTCCTGCCGGGTTCGGTGCTCACCCTCACCGGCGGCGCCCTGTTCGGTCCGGTGTGGGGCACCTTCTACAACCTCACCGGCGCAACGACGGGCGCCACCCTGGCCTTTCTCGTCGCGCGCTACCTGGCCGCCGACTGGGCCGAGCGCCACAGCGGCGGCCGCATCGGCCAGATCAAGAAGGGCGTGGAGGACGAAGGCTGGCGCTTCGTCGCCTTCGTGCGCCTGGTGCCGCTGTTTCCCTTCAACGCGTTGAACTACGCGCTGGGCCTGACGCGCATCCGCCTGTGGCATTACGTGCTCACCAGCTATGTCTGCATGCTGCCCGGCGCCATCGCCTACACCTATCTCGGCTATGCCGGGCGCGAGGCAGTGGCCGGCGGCGAGGGGCTGATCCAGAAAATCCTGCTGGCACTGGCCCTGCTCGCCATGGCCATGTTCCTGCCGCGCCTCATCAAGCGCCTGCGCCGCGCCCCGGCGCAGCTAGACTGAGTGAACGCCAGCCTACCCCGTGGAGCGATAACCATGCACGAACAGGTACAACACTATTACGGCAACGTGCTGCAAGGCAGCGCCGACCTGAAGACCGACGCCTGCTGCACCGCGGCCGCGCCGCCGCCGCACCTGCGCGCCGCACTCAATGAGGTGCACGAAGAGGTGCGCGGGCGCTACTACGGCTGCGGCCTGGTGGTGCCGCCGCTGCTGGAGGGCATGAGCGTGCTCGACCTGGGCTGCGGCGCCGGCCAGGACTGCTACGTGCTGGCACAGTTGGTGGGGCCAGACGGTTCCGTGGTCGGCGTGGACATGACCGCGGAACAGCTCGCCGTGGCCGAGCGCCACCGCGCCTGGCACGCCGAACGCTTCGGCTACGCCAACGTGGAATTCCGTCACGGCTACATCGAGCGCCTGGGCGCGCTGGGCCTCGCCGACGCCAGCTTCGACCTCATCGTCTCCAACTGCGTCATCAACCTGGTGCCGGACAAGGCCGCCGTGCTGCGCGAGGCGCGCCGCCTGCTCAAGCCCGGCGGCGAGCTTTATTTCTCCGACGTCTACGCCGATCGCCGCGTGCCGGCGGATTTGGCCGCCGACCCGGTGCTGTACGGCGAGTGCCTGGGCGGCGCCCTGTACTGGAACGACTTCCTGCGCCTGGCCCGCGCGGCCGGCTTCACCGACCCGCGCCTGGTGGAAGACCGCCCGCTGGCGATCCAGAACGCCGAGGTGCAGGCCAAGGTGGGCCAGGTGCGCTTCTATTCCGCCACCTACCGCCTGTTCAAACTGGACGGCCTGGAGCCGGACTGCGAGGACTACGGCCAGGCGGTGCGCTATCGCGGCAGCGTGCCGCACCACCCGCACCAGTTGGTGCTCGACAAGCACCACCACATGGAAGCCGGCCGCATGTTCCCGGTGTGCGGCAACACCTGGCGCATGCTGCACGACACCCGCTTTGCCGCTCACTTCGAGTTCTTCGGCGACTTCAGCCGCCACTACGGCCTGTTCCCCGGCTGCGGCGGCGGCCTGCCTTTCGATGGCGGCAGCGCACCGGACGACGCGGCCGGCTGTTGCTGCTGAGACGAGCGCAGCAACCGCAGGGCGGTCAGGGCAGCGCCCCACCCCCGGACGTAGGGAGCGCACCGCGCACCAACAGGCGCAGACACCGGCCAGGGGATTGACTCCCGGCGGAGCGCTCCTCCGCCCGCCGCGAACTGAGCCGCGGTTCAAGGTCGGCGCGCCGTTGCCGTTATACTCTGTGCCCTGGGGCCACAGAATGACAGCAACCACTCACTCATCCACCTGGCTGATCTTCCGCATCGGCCGCGTCGCCTGTGCCGTGCCGGCACTGGCGGTGGACAGCATTCTGCCCGTGCCGGAGCACATCACCGCCGTTCCCGGCGCCGACGCCGGCAACCCCGGACTGTTCCATCACAACAGCGGCACCATGGCGGTCATCGACCTGCGCCACCGCTTCGGCTGCGAAGCCCCCGACCCGAAGCGGGGCCGGCTGCTGCTGGGCCACGTGAGCGGCCGCGGCTACGGCTTCTGGGTGGACAGCGTCGTCGGCCTGGCCGATGCCGATCAGGTCAAACCGGCGCCGCTGCCGCCGGAGCTGCCCCACAATGTCTTCACCGCCGCCCTGCGCCATCACGACGAAATCGTGTTGTGCAGCGATCTGGCACGGCTGCTGGCCATGCGGGATGCCGGCGGCCTGCGCCACCTGGTCTGTGCCGCCCCACCGGCTGCAGCGGCGACGATCGAGCCTGCCGGGACGCCGCCTCTGCCCCGCGCCGCCACGCCGTCCGCCCGGGAGAGCGCGCCCCTGCCCCCCATCCCGGCTCCAGTTGCACCGCCATCGGTGCCGTCCCCTGCGCTCCGTCCCGCCCCGCCGCTGCCGCCGCGCCACACGACGCCTGTCCGTCCCGCCGCCCCGGCACCGACAACGCCAGGCCGGGCGGCCATCCGGACGGCGCCGGCCCCGGCGACAAAGACCGCTGCGCCACGGGCAACCCCGGCCCCGGCGGCAACGACTGCCCCGCCCCGGGCCGCCCCTGCGCCCCAAGCGCCGTCTCCCGCACGCCCGGAAATGCCGGCCCCTGTACCGATCCCCCCCATGGCGCCGATCCCGCCTGCACCCACGGGCGCGCCGTCCCGGCTCTGGCTACTCCTGCTGCTGGTGGCCGGCGTGGCCGCCGGCGGGTTCTGGCTGTGGCCCGAGGAACAGACGGCGCAACCGCCGCGGATCGAGCCGCCGCCGGCGGTTTATATGGCACCGGCACCGACATCGGCGCCCAAACCCGAACCGGAGCCGGCCCCCGCGCCGGTGACCGCCCCGATGGCAGCCGCGGCCCCGGCCGCCACGCCGCTGTTCCAGGGCGACGGCATCCAGGTGGAACAGAACGGCGCCGACATCACCATCATCATCGACCGCGCCAAAACGGAAGCCGGGCCACCGCCCGCCGCGGCGGAACCCGAGCCGATGCCGGTGCCCGGCGCCGGAGCGGAGGCGGAAGCGGAAACCCCGCCGATCGCGCCCGCCCCCGAACCCGCACCACCGGCGAGCGCGCCGCAGCAGATGTATGTCCACACCGTCGTCAGGGGCGATACCCTGTGGGACATCGCCGAGCGCTATCTGGACGATCCCTGGCGCTACAAGGAGCTGGCGCAGTTGAGCCGGATACGCAATCCGGACCTGATCTATCCGGGCAACAAGGTGCGCATCATCATTCGATGAATGAATGAGGGGCTAGGGGCTAGGATTTAGGGACTAGGGAATGTACTCGCTGCGCTCGCGCCTGTTTCGATACATCTGCGCGTAGCGCACACCTCCCCTAGCCCCTAGCCCCTAGCCCCTAGCCCCTCAAAGAGAGTGCTAAACTCCAACCACCCCCCTCCAACGGTCAGGGAAGCACGTCGATGAACTTCGAGAACATACATAACTACTACGAAAAACTGGTGTTCGAACGCCTGCAGGACGAGGTGGCGGAAAAACAGGGCATCACCGACGAGGACTTGCTCGAAGACGTCGCCTGCGTCGCCCTCAACCGCCTGCCGACGCGCTATGTGCGCTATGACGTGGACACCGCCTTTTTCATGAGCGACGAGGAGCGGCAGCACATGGAAATTCAGGTGGCGGCCGCCGTGGACGCCGCGCTCGAGTACGTGCAGCAGAACGGCCTGCTCCACGAGGCCGGCTGAGCAGCCCGGCCATGACCCGCGCCGCGCCGCCGCTGCATATCCTGCCGGACCCGCCCGCGCTGTTCCGCGCCGCGGCGGAGCGGTTGCTGGAGATCGGCGCGCAGGCCATCGCCGAACGCGGCGCCTTTCACCTTGCCCTGGCCGGCGGCGCCACGCCGCAAGGACTGTACGCCCTGCTCACCACCCCGGAACTGGCCGGCCGTCTCGACTGGGCGCAGGTGCGGCTGTATTTCGGCGATGAACGCAGCGTCGCCCCGGAACACAGCGACAGCAATTACCGCATGGTGCGGGAAAGCCTGCTCGATACCCTGCCGACAGCACCGCAGGTGCACCGCATCAGCGGCGAGCTGCCGCCGGAGCAGGCCGCCGCCGACTATGCCGCGCTGCTGCGCACGCAACTGCCGCAGGAGGGGTTCGACCTGGTGCTGCTCGGTCTCGGCCCCGACGGTCACATCGCCTCGCTGTTTCCCGGCAGCGACGCCCTCAACCAGCGCAAGCAGCCGGTGGTCGCCGACTATGTGCCCAAGCTGGACAGCTGGCGCATCACCCTCACCCTGCCGACCCTGAACAAGACGCGTCACGTGATCCTGCTGGTCAGCGGAGCCCACAAGGCCGACGTGCTGCGCCATGTGCTGCGCAACATCGGCCACGCCAACCCCCTGCCGGTGGAGATGCTGCGCCCGGCCGGTGAGCTGGAATGGTTCGTCGACGCCGACGCGGCACGCCATATCGAACACAAGGACTGATTTCGCATGACGGCCATCCGCGTCCTCGCCGGCGACGTCGGCGGCACCAAGACCCTGCTGCAACTGGCCGAGTTCGACGCGGGCGCCACCCGGCCACAGCGCGTGCTGCGCCAGGCGCGCTACGACAGCGCCGCCTATGCCGGCCTGACGCCGCTGCTGGACGAGTTCCTGCGCGACCACCACGCCCCGCTGCACGGCGCCTGCTTTGCCGTCGCCGGCCCGGTACAGGACGACGGCACGCAGCAGCACGCCAGCCTCACCAACCTGCCCTGGCAGCTGGATTCCCTGCATCTCGGCGCCGACCTCGGCCTGCCGGCGGTACGCCTCATCAACGACTTCCAGGCGGTGGGCTACGGCATCGAGGCGCTCACCGCGGAGGAAACCGCGGTCCTGCACGACCGCCCGGCGCAGCCGCGGGCGCCGCGCGTGGTGCTCGGCGCCGGCACCGGCCTCGGCGTCGCCCTGCTCATGCCCTGCGGCCCGCACTATGAGGTGTTTCCCACCGAGGCCGGCCACGCCGACTTCGCCCCCGGCGACGCGGTGCAGGACGGCCTGCTCGCCTTTCTGCGCGCCGAACTGGGCCACGTCTCGTGGGAGCGCATCGTCTCGGGGCCGGGTCTGGTCAACATCTACCGCTATCTGCTCGCACGGGACGGCGCAGCGGACGCCGCTGCGCTGCTGCAGGCCACCGACCCGGCCGCCGCCGTCGCCGTCGCCGCAGCGGCCGCGACGGACGGCCGCGCCGCGGCCGCGCTGGATCTGTTCGTGCGCCTCTACGGCGCCTGCGCCGGCAACCTGGCGCTCACCACTCTCGCCCGGGGCGGCGTCTATCTCGCCGGCGGTATCGCGGCGAAGATCCTGCCGCACTTGCAACGGGGCGGCTTCGCCCTCAGTTACTGTGACAAGGGCCGCATGCGGGGCGTGGTGGATGCCATACCCGTGCACGTGGTCACCAATCCTGAAGTAGGCCTGCTCGGCGCGCTGCTGACGGCCGCGAGGACAGGGGCTAGGGACTAGGGATGAGGGACTAGGGGAGGAGTGCGCTGCGCGCACAACTGATCTAAAAAAATCGAGCGAAGCCAGTACATTCCCTAGCCCCTAGCAACCTAGCCCCTAGCAACCTAGCCCCTAGCCCCTAGCCCCTAGCCCCGAAATCTAAGCCCCTAGCCCCGAAATCTAAGCCCCTATACTGATGAAATGAACGACAAATACCGTATCGCCGTCGAAGTGGAAACCCAGTACCTGGACGATCAGTCGCTGCCCGATGAAGGCCGCTACGTGTTCTCCTACACCATCACCATCCGCAACGCCGGCAGCGTGCCGGCCAAGCTGCTGTCGCGGCACTGGATCATCACCGACGGCAACGGCGCGGTACAGGAAGTGCAGGGCGCCGGCGTGGTGGGCGAACAGCCGCACCTGCAACCGGGCAAGCAGTTCCGCTACACCAGCGGTACCGTGCTCGACACGCCGGTGGGCTCCATGCAGGGCAGCTACCAGATGCGCGCCGACGACGGCCACGAGTTCGACACCGACATCCCGGTATTCCGGCTGTCGATGCCGAAGACGTTGCATTGAAAGTGACAAGTCGCAAGTGACAAGTTCCAAGTCTTTTTCTTGCCACTTGTAACTTGCAACTTGGAACTGATGTCATGTCTTTACGCCATACCTACACCCTGTTCGCCCCGATTTATGATCTGGCCATCGGCCGGGCCAGCGAGGGACTGCGGCGTGACAACCTGCGACGGCTGGATGTGACGCAGGGCGACGTGCTCCTCGCCGGCATCGGCACCGGGCTCGACATTCCGCATCTACCGCACGGCCCCTGCTACATCGGCCTCGATCTCACACCGGCGATGCTGCGCCGCGCGCAGCGTCGCAGCCGCGACCGCGACGACGTCCGCCTGCACCTGGGCGACGCCATGCAGCTGCCCTACCGCGACGCCAGTTTCGATGCCGTGGTGCTGCACCTGATCCTGGCCGTGGTGCCGCAGCCGGAACGCCTGCTGGCGGAAGCGGAGCGCGTGCTCAGACCCGGCGGCCGCATCCTCATCGTCGACAAGTTCCTGCGCCCGGGCCAGCGCGCGCCACTGCGGCGCCTGCTCAACCTGTTTACCCGCCACGTCGCCACCCGCACCGACGTGGTGCTGGAAGACGTGCTCGCCTGCTGCACGCAGCTGCATCTGCACCTGGACGAACCGGTGCTGGCGCGGGGATGGTTTCGGCGGATTGAACTGGTTAAAAGATAATTTCGAGTTTCGGGTTTCGAGTTCCGAGAAAATGATGCGGCCGGGATGTATACGCTCAGTGCGCTTTGAACTTGGTGGGTAAACCCGATAAGCTGCCCCCGAAACTCGAAACTCGAAACTCGAAACTGAATTTATGTCGACTTACGCCATCGGTGACCTTCAGGGCTGTTATGACCAGCTGATGCAGCTGCTGGAACGGATCCGTTTCGATCCGACCCGGGATCGCCTGTGGTTTGCCGGTGATCTGGTCAACCGCGGCCCCCGGTCGCTGGAGGTGCTGCGCTTCGTGCGTGACCTCGGCGACCGCGCCGTCACCGTGCTCGGCAATCACGATCTGCACCTGCTGGCGGTGTGGCAGGACCGACATCACCACTTCAAATCCAACGACACCCTGCTGCCGATCATCGAGGCCCCCGACTGCGACGAGCTGTGCAACTGGCTGCGCCGCCTGCCGTTGCTGCATCACGATGCACAGCTGAATTACGTCATGGTGCACGCCGGGCTGCCGCCGCAGTGGGACCTGGCCACAGCGCAGCGGCTGGCCGGCGAAGTGGAAGCCGTATTGCGGGGCGAGGATTTCGTCGCCTTCATGGAAAACATGTACGGCAACAAGCCGCGCTGCTGGTCGGAGGATCTGCGCGGCTGGGAACGCCTGCGCTTCGCGGTGAACTGCTTCACCCGGCTGCGCTTCTGCACCGCCGACGGTGAACTGGATTTCCATCACAAGGGCAAACCGGGCAGCGAGGACGGCGGGGTGATGCCGTGGTTTGCCGTGCCGCAACGGCGCAACCAGGATCAGCGCATCCTGTTCGGCCACTGGTCGACCCTGGGCTTCCATCGCGCCGACAACGTCGTCGCCCTGGACACCGGCTGCCTGTGGGGCGGCGCACTGACTGCGCTGCGCCTGGACGACGACGCGGCGTTCCAGCTCGACTGCCCCGCCACCTGCGCCCCGGGCGCCGACTGAGCCGCGGGCAGGAGGCCTGCCACTCACCGCCGCAGTTTCATTTCTGGCCTACGCTTGATATTCATCAAGTGGCCTGCGCCGCCGGGCCCGTAAACTCTGGAATCAAAAATCCGTGCCGTGGCCGCAGCGTTCTCCGGAACCGCCGGCCGCGTCCCAATGTGGCGGGATGCCACAGCCATGTGGAGACCCCCGCCATGCTCATACAGCGCCGATCCCTCGCCGTGAACATCATCCTGCTGGCGCTCATCATCGGCGCACCCTATGCGCTGCTGTGGGGCTGGCTGCTCTATACCGGCCGCATCGGCCTCGATGTGATGCTGTGGGTGGCGGTACTGCTGCTGCTCGACACCGCCGTGATGGTGCTGTTCGTGCGCGGACTGATGCTGCCGCTGCGCACCGTAAGCGAAGTGCTGCGCCGCGTCGCCGAAGGCGACTTCACCGTGGAGGTGGACAATCCCTACCAGGGCCAGATCGGCCGCATGCTGGATGATGTGGCGACCTCGGTATACGCCAACCGTACCATGATGGAACGCATACTCGGCAATACCGTCAATATCGCCTCGGCCAGTTTCGAAACGGTCAGTTCCTCCTCCAAGGTGGTGTTCAACGTCGAGGTGGAGGAGAACCACGTACACAGCATCTCCGAGGCCAGCCTCCATATCACCGCCATCACCGCCGACACGGCGGAAAATGCGCAGCGTGCCAGCGCCGCCGTCGCCGCACTCAACGGCACCGTGACCGAAGGCAATTCCATCGCGCAACAGACGCTGGAAAGCATGGGCCAGCTGGCCGAAACCGTCGGAGAGGCCGCGGCCAAGGTGGAGGCACTGGGTGCCTCGTCGCAGCGCATCGGCGAAATCACCGACGTGATCAACAACATCGCGGGCCAGACCAACCTGCTCGCCCTCAACGCCGCCATCGAGGCGGCGCGGGCCGGCGAACACGGCCGCGGCTTTGCCGTGGTGGCGGACGAGGTGCGCAATCTGGCCGAGCGCACCAGCAACGCCACCAGTGAAATCGCCGGCATGATCCACACCATCCAGAGCGAAATCGCCGCCGTCACCACCACCATGCAGACCGGCGTCAGCCGCGCCGACAGCAGCCGCCAGGCGGCGCAACGCTCCGGCGAGGCCTTCGACACGGTCAAGGGCGGTATCGAAACCGTCACCACCCTCATCGGCCAGATCGCCTCTGCCGCCGGCGAACAGAAGACGGCCACCGAGGAGATTACCGCCAGCATCCAGATGATCTCCGACCTCGCCGGCAGCAACACGCGCCAGGCCTACAGCGCCGTCGACACCATCGAGCAGATGAATGCGGTGATCGGCGATCAGCTGCGTACGCTGGAACAGTTCCAAATCCCGCACAAGGCGCTGCTGGTGGCCAAGTCCGATCACATGCTGTGGAAGAAGCGGTTGACGGAGATGCTGCTGGGCCGTACCCAGATGCGCGCCACCGAAGTGACCGACCACCATTCCTGCCGCTTCGGCAAGTGGTACTACAGCGAGGGACAGCAGCTCTACGGCAACCAGCCCGCCTTCCGCGCCATCGAGGAGCCGCACCGCATCATTCACGCCACGGCGCGTCAGGTGGTGGAATTGTACGAACGGGGCGACAAGACCGAGGCGCAGCATCTGGTGGACGAGCTGACCCGGCCCACTGCGGAGGTTCTGGGGCAGCTGGAGGAACTGCACCGCATCGCGGCGGGATAAAAATCAAAGGCGTTAAACGCAAAGGCGCAAGGGATCAACCACAAAACATCTGACGCAGAGGCGCGGAGACACAGAGATTAAGAGTGTGTTTCTCTGCTTCTCTGCGTCTCTGCGTCAATTGGGTTTTCGACTTTTAGGTTTCCGGATTCAGCAGCTTTTCGAATTCGGCCACAGGCTGCGGCCGGCCCAGGAAGTAGCCCTGATATTCGTCGCAGCCCTGCTCGCGCAGGAACTGCTGCTGTTCCTGGGTTTCCACGCCTTCCGCGATCACCTCCAGCCCCAGGCTGCGCGCCATGGCGATGATGGTGGTGACGATGGCGGCATCGTTGCGGTCGCCAGGCACGCCCTGCACGAAGGAGCGATCGATCTTGAGGCGATCCACCGGCAGGCGCTTGAGATAGCTGAGCGATGAATAGCCGGTGCCGAAATCGTCGATGGCCAGGCTGACGCCGAGGGCCTTGATCCGCTCCAGCGTGCGCACGCCGGTCTCGGCGTGGCTCAACACGAAACCTTCGGTGATCTCCAGCTCCAGCCATTGCGGGTCCAGGCCCGTCTCGGCCAGCACCTCACTCACCGTGGCTACGATGTCGCCGTGCACAATCTGCTGTCCCGACAGGTTGACCGCAACGCGCAGCGGCCGGCCCTGGTCGTGCCATTGCTGCGCCTGGCGGCAGGCACTGCGCAGAACCCAGCGCCCCAGTCCCTGAATCAGGCCGGTCTCCTCCGCCAGCGGAATGAACCGGTCGGGCGGTATCAGGCCGAGTTCGGGGTGCTGCCAGCGCACCAGTGCCTCGGCGCCGACACAGTGTTCGTCCTGCAACGACGATTGCGGCTGGTAGTGCAGCAACAGCTCGTCACGCTCCAGGGCCAGGCGCAGGCCGCGCTCCAGCTCGAAACGCTCCAGACTGAGACGGGTCAGCTCCGGCGTATAGAACTGGTAGTTGTTGCGCCCCACTTCCTTGGCGCGGTACATGGCGGTGTCGGCATTCTTGATCAATGCATCGGCGTCATAGCCGTCACCGGGAAACACGCTGATGCCGATGCTGGCGCCGATGTAGATTTCGTGCTGTTCCACCCGTACCGGCACGCTGAGCAGCTCCAGTATCTTGCGCGCCACCACGCCGGCATGTTGCGGATCGTGCAGGTCCTCCAGTATCAGCAGGAACTCGTCGCCGCCCAGGCGCGCCACCGTGTCCTGGTCGCGCACCACACCCTTGAGGCGGTGGGCCACGCCTTGCAGCAGGCGGTCGCCCACCGGATGGCCCAGGCTGTCGTTGACGTTCTTGAAGCGATCCAGATCGAGGAACAGCACGCCCAGCTGGCTGCCGGCGCGGCGCATGCGGTCCAGCGCATTCTGCAGGCGATCCTGCAACAGCACGCGGTTGGGAAGATCGGTGAGCAGGTCGTAGTGCGCGAGATGGTGGATGCGCTCCTCCGAGGCCTTCTTCTCGGAAATGTCGGTGAACACGCCGATGTAACGCACCGGCTCGCCCTGCGCGTTCTTCACCGCGCTCAGGTTCTGCCAGGCCGGGAACACCTCGCCGTCGCTGCGGCGATACCACACCTCGCCCTGCCAGCTGCCGTCCTGGTCCACCCGTGCCCACAGCTCGCCGCAGGCGTGGTCGTCAAACTGTTCCTGGGCAAGAAAGTCGCGCAGCAGCTGGCCCGCCACGTCGACGGCACCAAAACCTGTGATGGTGCTGAAGGCCTGGTTGACGTCGACGATGCGGTGATCGGCGCCCATGATCATGATGCCTTCCTGGCTGCCTTCGAACACGCTGGCCGCGAGGCGCAGCTGTTCCTCGGTCTGGCGCGCGCGGGTCATGTCCTTGATGCCCATCAGCAGGCCGATGGGCTGCTCGCGCGGATCGCGGATGATGCGTATCGACACCTCGATGGGACGGCCCACGGGATTGCTGACATCGTCGGCGTCCATGGTGACATAGGCGTCCTCGCGCAGGCGCCGTGCGCGACATACCGGGCATTCCTTCTTTTCCCCGTGGGGGTGGGTAAGCAGGGCGATGTCGCGGCCGATCACCTGCTCCGGGCGGAGGCCGAACAGGCGATAGAAGGCGCGGTTGGCGCGCAACACCTGGTCGTCCAGGTCGAGGAGATAGACCGCATCCTCGAAGAAATCCATGGCGTAGGACCATTCCTGCGCCGACTGCTGCAGCGCCAGCTCGGCGCGGCGCCGTTCGGTCACGTCGCGCCCCAGCACCACCAGGCCCCTGCGCCCGCCGTTGCCGTCGAACACCGGCACCTTGATGACGTCGTAAATATGGGTCTCACCCTGGATCGTGGGGATCGCCTCCTCGCCGCGCGCAATGCCGCCGCCGCTCCAGGCTTGTTCATCGGACAGCTCACAGGCGAGAAAGGCATCGCGATACAAGGGCGCGGTGAACTCGGCCAGTTCGGAATCGGTCCTGCCGCGGTAGTCGACGTCGGTCAGGGCGAACAGCTCCAGGTCGGCCTGGTTGGCCTCCAACCAGCGGCCGCGGCCATCCTTGAAACAGATGATGTCCGGCGTCGCATTGATCAGCGTACGCAGGCGTTCCTCACTCTCGGCCAGCGCGCGCGACGTGTTCACCACTTCGCTGCCCAGCGGACGGATCAACCGCGCGGTGATCACCACACCGGAGAACACCATCAGCAGGATGGTCAGCGCCGGCAGCAGCAGCTGCTGCTGCACCGGCAGATACAAATCATCCGCCCGTACCGACACCGTCAGTCCCCAGCCGTCGCTGCGCTGGACCGGTTCGTAAAACAGGATTCGGCCGCCATCCTCCGCTTGCAGAAAGCCGTGGCGGTCGGACACCGCCAGCTGCAACGCTTGCAGCACGTCCCCTTCCGGCCGCAACACCTTCAGTTCACCGCCTTGCGTCGTCGTGGCAAGCAGCAACTGCTGGGGCAGGTTGCCGAGGTATTGCCGCACCTTCATGCCGAAGGCCGCCTGGTCGCTCAGCAGCAGCAACAGGCCGTCAAGCTGGAATACGACGACGTCGGTGCCGACCCGTGTGCCCTGACGGTTGATGATCGGCGCGGCGATCAGCAGACGGGGAGCGCCGTCCAGCAGGAGCGGGCCGCGCATCACCGGCTGGGTGGCCGTTGCCGGCAGCAGCGGCCAATGCTCCGGCGGCGGCACCAGGCCGAGGGTGACCGCCGCCTCGCCCGCGGCATCCAGGCGTACCAGGCCGATCACGTCGGCGGACTGGCCGAGCGCATCCTGCAGGCGCGGTGCACTGAAGGCGACCAGCGCCTCGCGCGACATCTCGCCGCGGTTGTACTGCTCCAGCCGATCACGGATCACGCTGCGGCTGGTCAGCTGCATCGCCACTTCGGTCAGCTTGGTAAAGTACTGCCTGATGGTCTGGACCTGGCCATGCATCTGGGAATGCAAGGCCTCTTCACTGTGGCTGCGCCCCTGCAAGTACAAAGGAACGCCCGTAGCCAGCCCCACCACCAGGCCGGTGAGCAGGATACCCAGCATGGCAAAGGCGAGGATGCGGCGTTGCAGCCGATCCGTTTTGTGTGCGGTCACGCCGGCGGCTCCCGCCGTTCCAGGATGAGGAAGCTGAAGGAATAGGGATTTTTGTCGTCCGCCGCGTGGTCACCACGTTCGACTTCGCGCCAGTCGTTCCAGTCAAACTCCGGGAACCAGGCGTCACCCGGCACGTCGGCGTGCACCAGGGTCAGGATCAGCCGATCGGCCCGCGGCAGCATTTGGCGGTAGAACGACTCGCCGCCGAGGATCATCACCTCCGGCACGTCGCCCGCCGCGGCCATGGCCTCGTCGATGGAATGGGTCACCGTCGCGCCCGGCGCCTGATAAGCGGCATCCGCCGTGACCACGATGTTGTGCCGCTCCGGCAGCGGCCGGCCGAGGGACTCGAAGGTCTTGCGCCCCATCACCACCGGCTTGCCCAGGGTGTGGCGGCGAAACCATTTCATGTCGCCGGGCAGATGCCAGGGCAGGCGGTTCTCAATGCCGATGACGCGGTTCTCCGCCAGGGCCACGATGATCGAAATCATCGGTTTCGAATTTCGAGTTTCGAGTTTCGAATCACTATCATCGTCATGCACCGTATTCACCGTTGGCACCGTCGCCTCCTCCGAAACTCGAAACTACAAACTCGAAACTGTGTTTTACACCGCAACGGGAGCCTTGATGTGCGGATGATGCTCGTACCCGACCAGTTCGAAATCCTCGAAGCGGAAATCGAACAGCGACGTCACCGCCGGGTTGAGCTTCATCTGCGGCAGGGGATAGGGGTCGCGCGACAGTTGCAGCTGCGCCTGTTCCAGGTGATTGAGGTACAGGTGGGCGTCGCCCAGGGTGTGGACGAAATCGCCCGGCTCGAGCCCGGTCACCTGCGCCATCATCAGGGTGAGCAGCGCATAGGAGGCGATGTTGAACGGCACGCCGAGGAAGATGTCGGCGCTGCGCTGGTACAACTGGCAGGACAGCCGGCCGTCGGCCACGTAGAACTGGAAGAAGGCATGGCACGGCGGCAGCGCCATCTTGTCGATCTCGGCCACGTTCCAGGCGGAGACGATGAGGCGGCGCGAGTCCGGCGTGTTCCTGATCTGCTCGATCACCTGGCTGATCTGATCGACGTGGCCGCCGCCCGGCGTGGGCCAGGAGCGCCACTGGTAACCGTAGATCGGCCCCAGCTCGCCGTTGGGGTCGGCCCATTCGTCCCAGATGGAAACGCCGTTGTCCTTGAGGTACTTGATGTTGGTGTCGCCGCGGAGGAACCACAGCAGCTCGTGAATGATGGAGCGCAGGTGCAGCTTCTTGGTGGATACCACGGGAAAGCCGTCCGCCAGATTGAAGCGCATCTGATGGCCGAACACGCTTACGGTGCCGGTGCCGGTGCGATCTTCCTTGCGTGTGCCGTGCTCCAGCACATGCCGCATCAGGTCCAGATACTGCTTCATGCCTTACCTCTCTTCATTGCCAGTCCCATCAACACCACGCCCGCCACCAGCAGCGGCAGCGACAGCAGCTGGCCCATGGTCAGCCAACCGAAGGCCAGGTAGCCGATGTGGGCGTCCGGCTCGCGCACAAACTCCACCAGGAAACGAAATACCGCATAACAGATGGCGAACAGGCCGGACACCGCCATGGTCGGCCGCGGCCGGCTGGAATACAGCCACAGGATGGTGAACAGCAACACCCCCTCCAGCAGGAACTCGTACAACTGGTTCGGGTGGCGCGGCAGCGGCCCGGCGCCGGGAAACACCATCGCCCAGGGCACGTCGCTCACCTTACCCCACAGCTCGCCGTTGATGAAGTTGCCGATGCGCCCGGCGCCCAGGCCGACGGTCACCAGCGGCGCGGCGAAATCCACCACGCCGAAATAGGACAGGCCGAGACGGCGGGCAAACAGCCACAGCGCGGTCATCACGCCGAGCAGGCCGCCGTGGAACGACATGCCGCCCTGCCACACCTTGAACAGCAACAGGGGATCGGCCGCAAAGGCGGAGAAGTTGTAGAACAGCACATAGCCGATGCGCCCGCCCAGCACCACGCCGAGGGCGACGTAAAACACGAAGTCGTCCACCTGGGCCGGCGTCATCAGGGCGCCGGGGCGCCGCGCCCGCAACCGTCCCAGCCACCAGCCGCCGGCAAAGCCGACCAGGTACATCAGGCCGTACCAGTGCACCTTGAGCGGGCCCAGGCTGAGGGCGACAGGATCGATGTCGGGATAGGTCAGCATCGGGGCAGTATCCTTAACGGCAGATACAAGTTGCAAGATACAAGAGGAAAGAAGTCCTTCACTTGTATCTTTCCTCTTGTATCTTGCATCTGCTTTAAAGCATCACCGACCGCGCGGTGAAGCACTTGATGTAGTCGGTCTCGGTGATGGCCGGGTGCACCGGGTGGTCCGGTCCCTGGTGGCCCTGCTCCAGGATCTGCATCTGGCGGTCGAGGTGACGTGCGCTCTGGTGCAAAAGGTCGAGGAATACGTCGCGTTGCAGGTGGAACGAGCAGGAGGCGGCGACGAGGATGCCGTCCTTGCCCAGCAGTTGCAGGGCGGCCTGGTTGATGCGGCGATAGGCCTGGATCCCCTCCTTGGCGTCCTTCTTGCGCTTGATGAAGGCCGGCGGGTCGACGATCACCAGGTCGTAGCGCTCCTTGTCGGCGCGCAGCGCCTTGAGCGCCTCGAAGGCGTCGCCCTCGATGGCATCCACCCGGCCCTCCACCCCGTTCAGCGCCGCGTTGCGCTGCACCTGGTCCAGGGCCCGGCTGGAGGCGTCGATGCAGGTCACCTGCTCCGCCCCGGCGGCCGCCGCGGCGATGCCCCAGCCGCCGATGTAGCTGAATACGTCCAGCACCCGCGCGCCGCGGGCATAGCGCTGCATGCGTGCGCGGTTGTCGCGGTGGTCGTAGAACCAGCCGGTCTTCTGCCCGGTGAGCAGGGGCGCCTCGTAGCGCACACCGTTCTCCTCCACCGCCACCGTCTCCGGCGCCTCACCCAGGACCGATTCCACATAGCTGCCCAGGCCCTCCGGCGCCCGTGCCGAACTGTCGTTGCGCAGCAGGATCACCCGCGGCTTGACCACCTTGTCCAGCGCCGCCACCACATCCTCCTTCAGCACCTCCATGCCGGCGGTGGTGATCTGTACCGACAGCACGTCGTCGAAGCGGTCCACCACCAGGCCCGGCAGGCTGTCGCTCTCGCCGTAGACCAGGCGGTAATAGGGGCGGTCGAACAGGCGCTGGCGCAGGGCCAGGGCGATGTTGAGGCGGTGCACCAGCAGGGAACGGTCCAGCACCTGGGCCGGCTCGCGGCTGACCAGGCGGGCGCAAATAAGAGAGTGAGGATTCACATAGCCGCAACCCAGCGGCTTGCCGTCGTTGCCCAGGATCTGCACCGGCTGGCCGGGGGTGAAGGCGGTGAGCGGGGTGCGCTCCACGTTCACCTCGTTGCTGTATACCCACAGATGGCCCTGGCGCAGGCGGCGTTCTTCGTTTTTCTTCAACAGCAGGGGAGCAAGTTCCATGGGGCAATACCGGCGGGAGGAAAGGGGCGGCATTATCGCAGAATCGGCCGCCGCTGGTCAGGGCGATGCGCTATAGTCGAGTAAATCAATCATCTATTACCTCGTCATGACCACAACCACCAACCGCCTGCAACACGAAACCAGCCCCTATCTGCTGCAACACGCCCACAACCCGGTGGACTGGCACCCGTGGGGCGAAGAAGCCCTGGCACGGGCACGGGCCGAGGACAGGCCGATCCTGCTGTCCATCGGCTACTCCGCCTGCCACTGGTGCCATGTGATGGCCCACGAGTCCTTCGAGGACGAGGCGACGGCGCACCTGATGAACGAGCTGTTCATCAACATCAAGGTGGACCGCGAGGAGCGGCCGGACCTGGATCGCATCTACCAGACCGCTCACCAGCTGCTGGTCGGCCGCGGCGGCGGCTGGCCGCTCACCATGTTTCTCGGCCCCGACCAGGTCCCCTTCTTCGGCGGCACCTATTTCCCGCCCGAACCGCGCCACGGCCTGCCCGCCTTCCCCGACCTGCTGCAGCGCGTCAGCGAAGTCTACCGCCACAAGCGCGGCCTGCTGCGGGAACAGAACGCCTCCGTACTGGCCGCCCTGGCCCAGACCAACCCCGCCGGCGACAGCGCCGGGCGGCTGGACGACACGCCGCTGCGCGCGGCCCAGGCCCAGCTGGCCGACAGCTACGACCGCCGCCACCACGGCTTCGGCGCCGCCCCCAAATTCCCCCATCCCGGCAATCTCGACTTCCTGCTGCGGCGCGACGACGCCGCGGCCCGGACCATGGCCCTGGACACCCTGCGCGCCATGGCGCGCGGCGGCCTGCAGGACCAGATCGGCGGCGGCTTCTTCCGCTACAGCGTGGACGAACGCTGGGAGATTCCCCACTTCGAGAAAATGCTGTACGACAACGGGCCGCTGCTGTCGCTGTATGCCGACGCCTGGCAAATCAGCGGTGACGACGAATTCCGCGCCGTCGCCGAGGGCATCGGCGACTGGGTGCTGCGCGAGATGCAGCAGCCGGACGGCGGCTATTACGCCACCCTGGACGCCGACAGCGAGGGTGAGGAGGGCAGGTTCTACGTCTGGGATGACGCCGAGGTACTCGCCCTGCTCACGGAGGAGGAATACCGGGTGGCGGCACTGCACTACGGCCTGGATCAGCCCGCCAATTTCGAGGGGCGCCGGCACCTGCACGTCGCCACGCCACCCGATGCCGTGGCCGCCGCCCTCGGCATCGCGGAACCGCTTGCCCACGAACGGCTGGGCACCATACGACGCCGCCTGTTCGACGCCCGCGCCCGCCGCACCGCCCCCGGCCGCGACGACAAAATCCTCGCCGCCTGGAACGGGCTGATGATCAAGGGCATGGCCGGGGCCGGCCGCCGTCTCGGCCGCGCCGATTTCATCGCCTCCGCCCAGCGGGCGGCAGACTTCATCCGCACCCGGATGCTGCACGACGGCCGCCTCGCCGCCAGCTGGAAGGACGGCCAGGCCCGCCACCACGCGGTGCTCGACGACTACGCCTTCCTGCTCGACGGCCTGCTGGAACTGCTGCAGGCCGTCTGGCGCGACGAGGACATGGTCTTCGCCCGCACCCTCGCCGAAGCGCTGCTGGAACACTTCGAGGATGAGTCCCACGGCGGCTTCTTCTACACCGCCGACGATCATGAACAACTGATCCTGCGCCCCAAGCCCCTGGCCGACGAAGCCATCCCCTCGGGCAACGGCGTCGCCGCCCAGGCCCTCATCCGTCTCGGCCATCTCAGCGGCAGGCCCGAATATCACTCCGCCGCCGAGGCCACGGTGCGCGCCGCCTGGGCGGCCCTGGCCGAGGCTCCCTACGCCCACGCCAGCCTGCTCCTCGCCCTGGAAGACCTGCTGCGGCCGCCGGCCATGGTGGTGCTGAGCGGCGCGCCGGCGCAGCTGCACGCCTGGCAGGAGCGCCTCGGCCGGGATTACCGGCCGCGGCAATACATCGTCGCGGTGGCACCGGAGGCCAGGGAACGGCCCGGTGCGGCGCCCCCCCATGCCGTCACGGAACCGCCCCTCGCCTTCCTCTGCCATGGCCATCAGTGCCACCCGCCGCTGCACACCCTCGACGCCCTGCTGCACGCCCTGGCCGCGGCCTGATCAGGTTTGACGCAGGTCAACGGACGCGCCGTGCCGCTATGCTACGGTGCCGGCGGACAATCGTAATTACACAGGGATTATGTGAGAATCGCGAAAAACGTCCGTGGCCACACCGCGGCAATATCCAACAACAACAAGCGAACAGCAGGGAATGCGTCGCCTGACGCCCAGGGGTAGTCATGTCTCCGTTCCGGACCATCAAGGCCTTCATCCTCACTGCCGCGCTGGCGGTATCGCTGGTGCTGTTCGTCGGCATGTATCTGGCCACCGCGCGCGTCTATGACCGCGCCGTGAACGAGAGCGCCGCCACCGTGGCCAACACCGTGGCCCAGGGCACCTTCAACGCCATGTACCAGATCATGCGCCGCGGCTGGACCCGCGAGCAGCTGACCGAGTTCATCACCGCGATCCAGTCGTCGGCCCAAGGCAGCCCCTACACCGTCACCATCTACCGCGGCGATCTGGTCAGCGCCCGTTTCGGCCCCATCGACCAGCCGCCCATCGACGACTTCGTCGCCGCCACCCTGAGCCAGGGCAAGCCGCACAGCGAAACCATCGAGGGCGGCGTGCGCAACAGCCACCCGCTGGTGGCACGCACCGAATGCCTGCGCTGCCACACCAACGCCCGCACCGGCGACGTGCTGGGCGTCATCACCGTGCGGCAGGAACTGACGCCGCTGGTGGCCAAGGCCAAGTCCGATCTGCTGCTGCCGCTGCTGCTCATCGCGCCGCTGCCCCTGGTGGTGGCCTTCGGCGTGGCCCTGTTCCTCAACCGCCGCATCAACGACTCGCTCAACGTGCTGCAGAGCAACATCGACGCCGTCAACAAGGTCTCCGATCTCACCCATATCGAACTGCAGCACATGGACCTCGGCTTCAACGAGCTCAACACGCTGTTCTCCAAGGTGGAGGAGTTGGCCGCCAAGCTGCGCTCCGTAGCCGTGGATAAGGAATTGCTGGAATTCGAGATCCGCCTGCTGGAGAAATTCGTCATCACCTCGGAGGTGGTACGCGACTGGCGCGAGTACGTCGGCTACCTGATGGTCGACATCAACAAGGTGATCGACGCCTACACCCTGTTTTCCATCTTCAAGGTGGACGACGAGCTGTTCGACCTGGAAATTTTCTGGATCCGCCCGCCGTCCGCCGCCACGCGCGCGATGCTGGAGGAATCGGTGCGGCGCATACTCGGCAGCAGCACCCACTTCAGCGACATCACCGCCGTCACCATCAACCACAACCTCGCCCAGACCGAAGGCCCCGAGATCGTGCTGGACCATGCCGATATCGAATTGCAGACCAAGACCCTGCTGGTGGACACCCCCAAGATCGGCGGCATCGTCGGCATCGGCGTCCACGCCGCGCTCAAGCGCGACGAGATGCGCATGCTGGTCATCGAGAGCATCCTCTCCACCCTGCTCAACGTGGTCGGCTCGGTCAAGGCCATCTACAAATACACCAAGGATCTCGAGTTCTACGCCACCCGCGACCCGCTCACCAACCTGTACAACCAGCGCCTGTTCTGGGAAATGCTCGGCTACGAAGTGAACCGCGCCGAGCGCCATAACTACCAGTTCGCCGTGCTGGTCATCGACCTGGACAACTTCAAGTCCATCAACGACAGCTACGGCCACGCCTTCGGCGACCGCTTCCTGCAAGCCTTCGCCACCTGCATCCACGGCGCGCTGCGCACCGGCGACGTGCTGGCCCGCTACGGCGGCGACGAGTTCGTGGTGGTGCTGCCGGAGAGCGGTACGGAGCAGGCCTATACCGTCAGCGAGCGCATCCTGGCCAACAGCGCCGCGCTGACGCTTGAGTCGCCGGACCTGGCGCGGGTGCAGGCCACGGTGTCAATCGGCATTGCCGTCTATCCGGAACACGCCACCGACCCCAAGGATCTGTTCCTGTTCGCCGACAACATGATGTACAAGGCCAAGACCGGGGGAAAAAACCGCATCGGCCTGCCCACCGCAGAAGACGTGGTGGAGGTGTTCCGCAGCATCGGCGAAAAGAGCCTCATCATCGCCAACGCCATCAGCGAGAAGCGGGTGGTGCCCTACTTCCAGCCGATCCTCGACGTGACTGACGGCCGCGTGGTCGCGGTGGAGGTGCTGTCGCGGATCCATCTCGACGGCGAAAGGGTGATGGGAGCCCACGAGTTCATCGAGATCGCCGAGAAGACCGGGCTGATCCACAAACTCGATTACGCGGTCATGGAAAAAGCCTTCGAGCAGATACAGCGCGCCGGTTACGCCGGCAAGATATTCGTCAACCTGTCACCGCGCGCCCTGGTGCTGAACGAATTCATCCCGGAAGTGAAACGGCTGACAAGCCATTACCACATCGCCCCGGCCCAGGTGGTGTTCGAAATCACCGAGCGCGACACGGTGAAAAACATCACCCTGCTGGAGCACTTCGTCAACGACCTCAAGCTGGAAGGTTTCGGCCTGGCCATCGACGACTTCGGCTCCGGCTTCTCTTCCTTCCACTACCTGAAGCGCTTCCCCATCGACTACCTCAAGATCGAGGGCGACTTCATCATCAACATGCTCGATGACCCGCGCGACCGCGCCTTTGTCCACAGCATCGCCGACCTGGCGCAGCAGTTGGGCATCAAGGCCCTGGCGGAATTCGTGGAGAACGCCGAGGTACTGGAGCAAATCCGTCTGGCCGGAATTCCCTATGCCCAGGGCTTCCACATCGGCCATCCCAGCCGGGAGCTGCCGCTCACCACTGCCGTTCCGGGGCACAAGCAGGACTGAGCCGTGCGCCACGCTATGTGCTCCTTGTCCGGGCCGAACGGGTGCATGCGGCCGTGAAACATGGTACACATGCCCGGTCGAGCACGACCCGCGCGGGCTCGTCCCGCTGCCGCCCCGAACTGTGACCGTCGACACTGTCCGGCGCTGCGGCCTTGCAAACAATACGCGGGTTTGACCATCAAGGACTGCACACCATGAGAATCATCCTGTTCGCGCTGCTGTTCGCCGTCGCGGCGGCTGCCACAGCCGAAACCAATTACGTCGATGACACCCTGGTGATCACCCTGCGCACCGGCCAGGGCAACACCTACCAGATTCTGCGCACCCTCAGCTCCGGCACCGCCGTGGAGGTATTGGAGCGGGAGGACAAGTATGCGCACGTCCGCACCGAGGACGGCACCGAAGGCTGGGTACTGGCGCAATACCTGATCCCGCAGCCCATCGCACGCGACCGCCTGGCCCAGGCCGAGCAGAAACTGACGCGCTTCACCGAGGAAAACCAGCAGCTGAAGAAGGACCTGGCGGCGCTGAAGGCGGAGAAGCGTACCGTCGAGGGCGAACACAAGCAGGTTGCGGGCACGGCGGAGAAACTGCAGGCGGAGCTGGAGCGGCTGAAGACCGTCGCCGCGCGTCCGATGGAACTGGAGAAGCAGAACCAGGAAATGCGCCAGCGCCTGCAGGAGCTGGAGCTCGATGCCCGCATGCTGGGCGAAGAGAATACGGCCCTGCGCGACCGGGCCAACCGGGACTGGTTCCTGGCCGGCGCCGGCGTCCTGTTCGGCGGCCTGATCCTCGGCCTGATCCTGCCCAAGCTGCGCAAGCGCCAGGGCTGGGGCGACTGGCACTGAGTCCAGGAAAACTTCAAACCTGCCGCGGACGACTACATGGATGTAGTCGGTTGGAAATGTCTGGAACATATTTCCCGGACGCGGAGGGTTTCAAGTAGGGTGCGCATCGCGCACCAACCCTGCGGTCTCAATGTAGGGTGGATAAGAGCAAAAAGGGAAAGATACAAGAGGATGAGTGCGCTACGCGCACAGCAGTTTGTAAACAGTGCGGACACAGCGAGTTCCTTCCCTTGTATCTTTTCTCTTGTATCTTTTCTCTCCGTTTTTACCCCGGTACCGCCGCACCGAACAGGTCATGCTCGCCCGCTGCGGTGATCTCCACCTCCACGAACTGTCCGCTTCGCAGCCCGGCGCCGTTCTCGATGATCACCATGCCGTCGATCTCCGGTGCGTCGGCGCTGGAACGGCCATAGGCCTCGTCCTCGCCCACTTCGTCCACCAGCACGGTCAAGGTGCGCCCCACCTTGTCCTGCAACTTGTCGGCGCTGATCGCCGCCTGCAATTCCATGAAGCGCTCCAGCCTCTCCTCCTTGAGGTCTTCCGGCACCGCATTGGCCAGGGCATTGGCGGCGGCCCCCTCCACTGCTGAATAGGCGAAGGCACCGACGCGATCCAGCCGCGCTTCCTCGATGAAGCTGAGCAGTTGCTCGAAATCGTCATTCGTCTCGCCGGGGAAGCCGACGATGAAGGTGGAGCGCAGGGTGAGATCGGGGCAGGTGGCGCGCCACTGTTCGATGCGCTGCAAGGTGTTTTCGATGTTGCCCGGGCGACGCATGGCCTTGAGGATCGCCGGGCTGGCGTGCTGCAGGGGCACGTCGAGGTAGGGCAGGATCACGCCCTCGGCCATCAGCTCCACCAGCTCGTCCACGTGCGGATAGGGATAGACGTAATGCAGGCGCACCCAGGCGCCGAGCGTACCCAGATTGCGCGCCAGCTCGGTGATGCGGCTCTTCACCGGCTTGCCGTGCCAGAAGCCGGTGCGGTATTTGAGGTCGACGCCGTAGGCGGCAGTGTCCTGCGCCACGATGAGCAGTTCCTTCACCCCGGCGCCCACCAGTTTCTCCGCCTCTTCCAACACCTCGCCCGCCGGACGGCTCACCAGGTCGCCGCGCATGGAAGGGATGATGCAGAAGGTGCAGCGCTGATTACAGCCCTCGGCGATCTTGATGTAGGCGTAGTGACGCGGCGTCAGCTTGATGCCGCCGGGCGGCACCAAATCGGTATAGGGATCGTGGTGCGGCGGCAGCACGCCGTGCACCGCACTCATCACCTCGGCCAGCGAATCCGGCCCGGTCACCGCCAGCACCTGCGGGTGGGCGGAACGGATCACCTCCTCCTTGGCGCCGAGACAGCCGGTGACGATCACCCGGCCGTTCTCCGCCAGCGCCTCGCCGATGGTGTCCAGCGACTCCTCCACCGCCGCGTCGATGAAGCCGCAGGTGTTCACCACCACCAGGTCCGCGTCGTCATAGGTGGGCACGATGCGGTACCCCTCGGCGCGCAGGTGGGTAAGGATGCGCTCCGAGTCCACGGTCGCCTTGGGGCAGCCGAGGCTGATGAAACCGACTTTGGGAATGGACTTGCTCATGGCGGCGGCAGGTAGCAATTGGGGGCCATAGGATAGCAGGACCGCTCCTGCCGGCCCATGCCCGCTGCCGGTCATATACCGCGTTCGGCAAGGCATACAACGCACGGCACGCCGAGCCTGGCGCAACAATCCCCGCAAAACCAATGACTCACAACTGGTATGGTTTCTGCTAACTACGGTCCGGACATTTCTCCTTCCGGCACACACCAGGGAAACCATCGGACCGTGAACAACAACAAACCTTATACGCCAGATATCCCCGCGGCACGCCGCGGCTCCATCCACCTCACCGACATTACGCCGCGTGCCGGCACAGCACCCGCCGCCCTCCTTCTGGGCGCAGTCGCCGCCGCCGTGGCGGGTGCCGTGCGCGCGGCGGACGATGCGGGAGCCGGCGCCGTTTCCCTGGGCGACATCGTCATCACGGCCACCCGCACCGCGACGGACATCTCCGACGCGCCCGCCGCCGTCAGCGTGGTCACCGGCGAGGACATCGAGCGGCAAGGCACGGTCCATCTCGTCGACGCGCTGAAGAACCTGCCCGGCCTGATGGTGCGCGACAACGGCGGCAATCCCAGCGCCTGGAGCCAGCAGGTGATCATGCGCGGCGTCGCCGGCTACAACCGCAACGCGGTTCTGGTCGACGGGCAGTCGCTCAACAACGCGTTCTCCGCCGGCGCCAACTGGTCGATGATCGATCCCAACGCCGTCGAACGTGTCGAGGTGGTGCGCGGCCCGTTTTCGTCCCTCTATGGCGGGTCGGCCATGGGCGGCGTGGTCAACATCATTACCAAAAGGCCGAACGGACGTGAAATCACCGCCAAGGCCGGGGTCGGCAGCAACAACCTGCGCTACGCCTATGCGTCCTACGCCAATCGCCTCAACGATAAAGTCGGTCTGCGCCTGGAAGCGGGGCAGAAGGGCAGCGACGGCTACGTCCAGGATCTGGTGGTGAAGACACCGTCGACCGGCACCGGTACGGCGGTGGACGGCTTGCAACCGACCCAGACGACGGCGGGCAGTACCGCCTACATCGTGGGGGACAAGGGCAAGACGCCGTGGTGGCAGCAGAATGCCGGCCTGACGCTAGACCTGGCTACCGCTCCGGACACCACCGTCACCCTGGGGCTGCGTTACCACAAGCACCAGAACAGCTTCGACGCCTACAACACCTACCTGACCGATGCCTCGACCGGCGTGCCGATCACCAGCGGCAACGTGGAGGTCAACGGCACGCAGCGCATATCGCTGCGCGAAAGCGATTTTCTGTTCGGCGCCAACGGCGAGGAAGTGACGCGCCTGACCGCCGCCTATGAGCGCAAGCTGGACGCCGGCGCCAACCTGAAGTTCGATGCCCTCTATACCATCAACGGGTATTGGTACATCACACCGACCGCAGGCACTGCCACCGCATCCGGCGGCAGCGGGAAATTCGTCGACATCCCCACCGATCGGCTCAGCGCCAACGCCACCTATAGCCTCGCGCTGTCCGACACCCACTTTCTGGTTTCCGGTGCGGCGTTCACCCGCAGCACCCTGGCCAAACGCGAGAGCACCATCAGCGACTGGCGCGATCGCGACAGCACCGTGACTGCCCGCAACACCTTTGTCGCCGACGGTGAAAACGCAACCTACGCCGTCTATCTGCAGGATGAGGTGACGCTGTCGCCGTCCCTTACCGCCTATCTCGGCGCCCGCTACGACCACTGGACCACCCATGGCAGCTATGCACAGGTCATCACCCCGGTGTTCCAGGGCGACTATGCGGAACGCAGCAAATCCGCCCTCAGCCCGAAACTGTCACTGGTGTACGCACCGACCGCGCAAACCACGCTGCGCGCCTCGGCGGGCAGCGCCTTCCGCGAACCGACTCTTTCCGACATGTACTCCACCTGGTCTTCGAGCAGCGGCGCCATCTACTTCTCCAATCCCGACCTCAAACCGGAAACCATAACCTCTTACGAAATCGGCGGCGAACACCGTCTGAGTGCCGCCACCCGGCTGACCGCCACGGTATTTCACAATGAAATCACCGACATGATCGCGTCCGATCGACTCAACGACGGCACCAGCAACCGCATCCAGGTGAACATCGGCAAGGCGGAGTCACGCGGCTTCGAGATGGAGCTCAGGCACAGCTTCGACGGCGCCGTCACCGGCTTCGTCAACTACACGCTGACCAACAGCAAGGTGCTGGAAAACCCGAGCGCCCCCACCACCATCGGCAAACGGCTGACACTGATTCCCGAGCGTGCAGCCAACGTCGGCCTCGAACTCAACCGCGGCCCGCTGTCCGGCTACCTTGCCGCCCGCTACGTCGGCAAGATGTACGGCAACAGCAGCAACACCGACGTGGTCAACAATGTCTATGGCAGTTACGACCCATACACCGTGGTCGACGCCAAGCTCGGCTACAGGTTCGGAGATACGTTCAATGTCTCCTTCAGCGTCTTCAATCTGCTCGACCGCCGGTACTACCTGAACAGCATCGCGCCGCGGCGCACTGTGCTGGCCGAAGTGACTGCAAATTTCTGATGCCCCCCGGACGTGGAGCGATGACGATGAACATGAAGCAAACCCTGATGGCCGCCGCCCTCACCCTGACCCTGCTGCTGCCGGCGCCGGCCCTGTGCGCGGATCAGCTGCTGTGGCTCACCGACGTGCGCCCGGCGCGGAAGACGCCGGCGACGGAACAGGACCACGCCGCCGGCACGGCATCCGCGGCCGACGAAGTGGATCTGCCGCAAAGCGAAAGCAAGCGGCTATGGCTGCGCCGCGGCGATGACCCGCTCCGTGCATCCTATGTTGCCGCCGATGCCGTCGCTGGCGAGATGCACCTGCTCGACCGCCGCGGTGACCGCCTCCCCCTGGTGCCCGGCGTCAAGACCGCGCCGTTCCACGTCACCGTAATCCTGGAGGAGCTCGGCTTCTACAACGCCTACCTGGTGGAGCGGACGGTACGATTCGATACGCTGCGGGTGGACATCGCCAAGTTCGAGGTATTGAAAGGTACCTGCTGCAAAAAAGGCATCGAACAGGAACAGACCCGGGCCTTCCACGACGCGGAGCTGCCGCTGGAACTGGTGCGCGAACACCATCCGGACGAGGGGCTGATGACCCGCATCACCTCCGGCGATGAAGTGGTGTTCACCGTGCTGCGCCATGGCCGGCCCGTCGCCGGCGTGCCCGTGACGCTGACCACCCAGCAGGGCTGGCGCAGCATTCGGGAAAGCGGCGCCGACGGCCGCGTCGCCTATACGATGCTGCGCGATTATTTTCCATCCTGGCATGAATTCAATCGCCGGCACCGGGACACCTTTCTGGTTAGCGCCAGCCTGGAGGAGGAGACCGGCGGCGTCTACAACGACACGGCTCACCGCTCCGTCCGCTACACCACGACCCTGTCGGGCCACTACTACCCATCGTCCCATGACTACCGCTCCTACGCCTGGGGCCTGGGCCTGACCCTGCTCGTAGCAGCGTTCGGCGGCACCGCCATCTACCTGTACCGCCGCCGCCGCGTGCAGCCGTTCAAGGAGGTACGCTTCGATGAGCAGGCTTAAAGACGCCGTCAACGGCGTCGACCTCAACCGCTTCCGTTTCTGGTTGCAACTTGCCTTCTTCGTGTTCCTGGTTTACGGCGGCTTCTTCGCCGTTGAGCTGGGCAACCAGTTGCCGACCTTTTCCTGCGGCTACAACAGCGAAGGCCGCGCCGGCATGTGTTACCTGATGAGCCTGCAACACCAGCTCGCCTGGCCCTGGCCCAAGCTGTTCGGTGTCGCCGCGCTCACCGTGGCCACGGGACTAGGAGTGTTTCTGCTGTGGTTCGCCGTGCTCAACAAAGCCTGGTGTGGTTTCGCCTGCCCGCTCGGCACACTGCAGGACTGGATCACCGCCTTGCGACGCCGCCTCGGCGTGCGCTACTCGCGCTACACCCAGGGGCAGTTCCGCCGGCTCACCACCATAAAATACCTGCTGCTGGCCCTGGCCCTGCTGCTGCCTCTCGGCATCGGCGGCGGCATGCTGTCCAAGGACTTGCGTACGCCGTTCTGCGACATCTGTCCCGCGCGCATGATCATTCCCACCTTCACCGGCAACTTCAGTCACTGGACCATCGACTTCTCCACCAAGACGGCCATGGCGATGAGCGCCCTCGGCCTGATCGTCACCGGCTTGTTCTTCATCGGCGCCTTCGTCAAGAAGCGGTTTTTCTGCTTCTTCTGCCCGATGAGCGCACTGCATTACCTGTTTTCCAGGCTGGCCCTGCTGCGGCTGAGAAAGGACGGCGCCAAATGCACCCGCTGCGGCGACTGCTACCGCGTGTGCGACATGGAAATCCGGGAAATAGCCGACGAGGTCGACAGACCGCAAATCATGATGGACGATTGCACCCTTTGTCTGAAATGCGTGGCTTCCTGCCCCGAGGAGGGAGCCCTCAAGGCCACCTTCGCCGGCATCCCGATCTTCGAATCCACCGAGCGGGGATTCGTCAAGCGGATGAATAAGCCCTAGACTGCCGCCACGCGCCCGATATCGGGCGCTCAAGTCTTCCGGCCACGCAACACCCACACCTGCATCAGCACCCCCGCCAGGAGGGCGCAGGCCGCGGAGAACGCAAAGGCCACGCCGGACGACCAGGTCTGCCACAGCCAGCCGAAGATCAGGGACGCCGGCAGCAACAGCACGCCGGCGGTGAGATTGAACCAGCCAAAGGCCGTGCCGCGGCGCTCGACGGGCGCCAGGTCCGCGACCAGCGCCTTCTCCACGCCTTCGGTCGCGGCCAGGAACAGGCCGTAGAACGCAAACAGGGCAAACAGCTGCGGACCGTCGTGGCCGATACCACCCAGGGCGAGATAAAACAGCCCGTAGGCCGTGTAACCACCGACCAGCAGCCTCCTGCGGCCGAAACGATCGGACAGCGCGGACAGCGGCGTCGAAAACACCATCGCCACCACCGAGACCGCGGCCCACAGCAGAGGGACCGTGGCCGCGGCCACTCCCAACTCCTGTGCCCGCAGCAGAAGAAACATGTTGGATGAATTCCCCAGGGTGAACAGGGCGATGACCACCAGGTAGCGCTTGAACACCGGCGGCATGCCGGCCAGATGCCAGTCGATGGTACGCGGCTCCGGCGCGGCGATCTGCGGCTCGCGCAGGGCGAGGGCCAGCCCGAGGCACAGCAGCGCCGGCACGATGGACCACAGAAAGATGTCCTGCAACGGCATGTGCAACGCCAGCAGCGCGGCGGCCACCAGCGGTCCGACCACGGCGCCGGCATTGTCCAGGGCGCGGTGCAGGCCAAAGGCCAGGCCGCGCCGCTCCGCCGGTACCCATGCCGCCAGCAGGGCATCGCGCGGCGAGGTGCGCAGCCCCTTGCCGACCCGATCGGCGAAACGTATCGCCAGCAGCCAGGGCCAGCTGCCGACAAAGGCGATCAGCGGCCGCCCCAGCCCCGCCAGGCCATAGCCGAACACGATCCACGGCTTGGTGCGGCGGGTGCGATCGACGATGACGCCGGAAAACAGCTTGAGCAGGGAGGCCGTCGCCTCGGCGATGCCCTCGATCACTCCCAGGACGCGGGGTCCGGCCATCAGCACCGAGGCCAGGTACAGCGGAATCAGCGGATACAGCATTTCCGAGGCGGCATCGTTGACCAGGCTGATCAGCCCGATCAGCCAGACCGTGCGCGGCAACTGGCGCAGGCCGGACAACATGCTAGCCGTTGCGCGCGCCACCGCTGTACACCCTAGGGAATTTCCACTGCATGTTCGTGCCCCTGCCGCCGGCCTATCCAAAGCTATAGCACAGCGGCGGCGGCAACGGGCTTGCCCGCGGCGGAACAATGGGCTTCAATGAAAGCCCAAGCCCCAGCGCGAGACCCGAACCGACCATGAGCTGCATCTTCTGCAAGATCGCCGCCGGCGAGATCCCGGCCACCATCGTCCACCAGGACGATGACGTGGTGGCCTTCCGCGACCTGAACCCGCAGGCGCCGACCCATATCCTGATCATCCCGCGCAAGCACATCGCCACCGTCAACGACCTGGGGGAGGACGATGCCGCCATCGTCGGCCGGCTGTTCCTGGCAGCGCGCAAACTGGCCGCCGAACTGGGTTTCGCCGACGACGGCTATCGCCTGGTGATGAACACCAACGCCGGTGCCGGCCAGACCGTATTCCACATCCACCTGCACCTGCTCGCCGGACGCAATCTCGGCTGGCCGCCGGGATAACCCCAGTTGCAAGTGACAAGTTTCAAGTGGCAAGAAACTGCCTCTAACTTGTCACTTGCAACTTGCCACTTGGAACTTATCAAATGAAACCCGAACTGGTCAGCTTCAAACTCTGTCCCTTCGTGCAGCGCTCGGTGATCGTGATGCTGGAAAAGGGCGTGCCCTTCGACATCACCTACATCAACCTGAAGGAACCGCCGGAGTGGTTCAAGGCCATCTCGCCCTTGGGCAAGGTGCCGCTGCTCAAGGTGGGCGACACCGTGTTGTTCGAGTCCGCGGTGATCATGGAGTATCTGGACGAGGTCAATCCGCCCTCGCTGCATCCGGCCGATCCGCTGCGCAAGGCGCATAACCGCGCCTGGATCGAGTTCGCCTCCGGCCTGCTGGCCGGGCAATACAACCTGACCATGACGGCCCAGGACGAAGCCGCCTTCAACTGCCAGCGCGACGAACTGCGCACCCGGCTGAAGCAGCTGGAGCAGCAGATTGCCGGGCCGCTGTTCAACGGCGAAGAGTTCGCCCTGGTGGATGCGGCCTTCGCGCCCTACTTCATGCGCTTGGAACTGCTGGAGGGATGGCGGCCTCTGGGCCTGCTGCAGGGACTGCCAAAGGTGACGGAATGGGCACGCCGGCTGCTGGAACGCCCGGCGGTGCAACAATCGGTGGTGCAGGAATTCGCCGAGCTCTACCGCAAGCACATCCAGACGGCGGCGGCCTACGGCGCCACGGTGTTCGGCGCGGGCTAGAGCTCCAGCCCGCCGAAGCGCTGCGCGACGCGCTCCTTGTCCCAGCGTACGCCCAGATAGGCGCCGAGGAAGAACAGCGCGATCAGCGCCACGGTGTAGTAAATCCAGGTATAGCCACCTTTTGCGCTGCGCAGCTCGGCGGTCAGTGCGGCGGCCCTGGCCTGCAACTGGGCGTTCTCCGCCTGCAAGGTATCGATGCGCGCCGTCAGCTGCGCGACCTGCGCGCTGCTCTCGCCGCTGCTGCTGCGCAGACTCGCCAGCTCGGCCTGCAACCGGTCGCGCTCCTTCTCCATCCGCTCCAGACGCAGCCGCGCCGGCAGTTCGCCGCTGGCATAGACCTCGCTGATCCAGCCCTCGATGCCGTTCGCCGTGCGCACGCGCATATGGCCATCCCGGCGTTCCAGCACCTGCAACTCGGCACCGGACGTCACCACCGTGACGGGAATATCGCTGGAATTGGGTTCGGCACGCACGCCCACGCGCAGGACGTCACTGATATAGACGGTCTCCGCCACCGCGGGGGCAAGGAACAGCAGCGATAACAGAAAGAGTGCCTGTCGCATCTCTATCAATCCTTTGTCGTTATTCTGGACAGCATCCCCATCATACGTGTTCGCGCCCGCGCCTGTCACCCGCGTCAGATCAGCCAGGCAAACCATAACGGCAGGGTAATCATGCTCAAGGCGGTGGTCACGGTCACCGCCATTGCATACAGGCCCGTATCAAGATTGTAGCGATCGCACAGCACGATACCGAGCACCATGCTCGGCATCGCGGCCTCCAGCACCACTGCGGCCAGGGTCTGTCCCTGCAGGCCGATGGTTGCTGCCAGCCCCCAGATGAGCAACGGCATGAGCATGAGCTGTATCAGCGCCACCGGCAGCACCAGCGGGATCTGGTGGCGCCAGGTGCCGGCCCAGCGCAGGCCCAGGCCGAGGGAAAACAGCATCAGCGGCACCACGCCGGAACCGAGCATGGTAAGCCAGGAATGAACAATGGCCGGCAGCGGCACCTGTGCCAGATTGAGAAATATTCCCGCCACGGCCGCCCACAACGGCGGCACCTTGAGCAGGGCAAGCAACGGATGCTCGCGCTGCCCGCCGCCGCCATGCCACGCCGCCAGGGCGATGCCGGCGGACAACAGCAGGGGGGTGCAGGCCAGCAGGTCGTACTGGATGGCGATGCTGCGCGCCCAGGGCCCAAAGGCCGACTCCAGTACCGGCAACCCGAGGTAGGTGGCATTGGGAAAGGCCGATGCCAGCAGCAGCGCACCCACCACCCGATTGGGCCGCGCGCTGCGCCGGAACCACAACCAGGACGCCAGCAGCCCGAAACCGACCGCCACCGCCGCCGACACGGCGATACGCACCGAATCCAGCCCCAGCGGCGCCTGCCACAGCACCAGCAGCACCAGTCCCGGCAGCAGCAGCACGTAGACCACACCGGTCAGGCTGCGGCGCACCGACTCCGCCTCCAGCCCCAGCGGGGTCGTTACCCGCCACAACACGCCGCACACGATCAGCGCCGCCGCCTGCAATATCACATCAATCATGAATTCATCCCGAAGTTTTCAGCCGCCGATATGCAGCACACAGCGGCGCCGGCCGCGCTGCCGCCGGTGTTCCCACAGATATATGCCCTGCCAGGTGCCCAGGGCCAAGCGCCCATCCATCACAGGAATGGTCAGGCAGGTCGCCGTCAACGCCGCCTTGATATGGGACGGCATGTCGTCCGGCCCCTCCTGGGTATGGGTGTACAGCGGATCATCTTCCGGCACCAGGCGATTGAGCCAGCGTTCCAGATCACGGCGGGCGGAGGGATCGGCGTTTTCCTGGATCAGAAGGCTGGCCGAGGTGTGCTGCAAAAATACCGTGCACAGCCCTTCCCGCACTGCGGCGCGCCGCACCGCCTCGGTCACCCGGGCCGTAATTTCATGCAGGCCCTGCCCCGGAATCTCGATACTGATCTCGACTATCATGCGCTCCTTCCCCGCCCGCCCCTCCCAGTTGCAAACGCATCCTAGCATTATCCGCCGGGCAGCCACGCGCACGGTACGGGAGAAAAATTCGAAAAATGCCCCGGAACTGGAAAAAAAGGGGGTTTACGCCGTTTTTTTTCCTTGTATTTTGTAAATTATCGTTTCAAAATCACTCGCCGACGACAACTCATCGGTGAGTTGTTTCTACCATCGACCAAGGGAGATCACAGATGGCTGTCAAGAAAAAGACCGCTGCGAAGAAAGCTGTAAAGGCTGCACCGAAGAAGGCCGCTCCGGCCAAAGCTGCTCCGGCCAAGGCCGCCCCGCTGAAGGCGATCACCGCCAAGCAGACCAAGACCCAGATCGTCGCCGCCATTGCCGACGCTACCGGCGTGTCCAAGAAGGACGTAGGCGCCGTGTTCAGCACCATGGCTGGCATGGTCGAAGCCCACATGAAGAAGAACGGCTCCGGCGAGTTCACCATCCCCGAAGTGGGCGTGAAGATCCGTCGTCACAAGAAGCCCGCCACCAAGTCGCGCAAGATGATCTCCCCGTTCACCGGCGAAGAAATCACCGTCAAGGCCAAGCCGGCGCGCAACACCGTCAAGCTGACGGCGCTGAAGGGTCTGAAGGAAAGCGTTCTGTAAGACGCCTCCTCACCCTGGTGACCAAAAGGCCGGCGTATGCCGGCCTTTTTTATGGGCACAATACTTATCAGGCAAGGCAGGACATTCAAGCAGCTAATGACCAACGAAATTTATTTGGTTCTGGTTTAATTGAAAAACCGCGGTTTTTGCATTATTTCTAAGTTCACAGGGTAAAAAACACACGACCACTGGAGAACCTTATCTATGAGCCAGAACTACAATCCCCTGTCCCACAAGCGCCTGGAAACCGGAGCCACCTACCAGCGCCCGCCGCAGCGCCTGCCGGAACGCGTCCATGCCGACAGCCCGGCCACCGATGTAATGACCGACTTCCTCAAGGTGGCCGCCATGACCATCGGTCCCTGCGCCAGTCTGGAAGACGCCAATCAGCGCATGATTGCCTCCAGCATCCGCCTGCTGTTCGTCACCGGGCGCGACAATGAAATCCTCGGCGTCATCACCGCCACCGACATCCTGGGCGAAAAGCCGATGAAATATCTGCAGGAAGTGGGCGGCAAGCGCGAGGACATCTTCGTGCGCGACATCATGACCGGCCAGGATCACCTGGACGTGCTGTGCATGCCCGACGTGCAGCGCGCCACCGTGGGCGACATCGTGGAAACCATGAAGCGGGTCGGCCGCCAGCATGCCCTGGTGGTGGACCGCACCGCCGACGACCGCCAAATCGTGCGCGGCATGTTCTCCACCAAACAGATCAGCAAGCAGCTGGGCATCACCATCGAAACCACCGAGGTCGCCAAGACCTTCGCGGAACTGGAGGCGGCATTGAACGCCGCCTGAGCCGGTTTTCAAGCGACAATAAAAAGGGGCGCAGTGATGCGCCCCTTTTCATTTCCTCCCGCACGCGGCGGACGGAAACGATCAAAACATCATCTTCATGCCCAAATGCAGGTTGTCATCGATTTGGTAGGTACCGGCATTCTGGATATCGGTTTCCACCTTGCGATAGCCCACATAGACATAGGCCTGGGTCAGCAGCTGGTAGTCCACTGCCAGGTTCCATTCCAAGTATTCTTCGCTGTCGAGAAAACTGGTGATCTTCGGTGCGTAAAACAGCGAGCCGCCGAAGCCGATGCGGTTGATCGGCGAGAACCGGACGCGGCCGCCGAAGGCAATGTTGGCGCCATTACCGGGCTTGGTGTCGGTGAACACTGCACGGCCACCGAGACCGATGTCGAAATTGCCCTGCTTGCTCCAGTTCTGACCGGCGACCTGCAGGCCCACATGCAGCAGATGATCGGTCTGGGCCGGGTTTTTGGCGTAGAGATAACCGGCATCCAGATCCAGGCCGCGGCTGGCGCCGATGCCCCGGCTGTAGGTTGCCCGCAGGGCATCGCCATGCAGATTCAGATCCAGCGAGTCGGCGGCAGCCTGCATCGCCACCATAGAACCAAGCACCACACCCAACGCACGCAGAACCATAAGCACCCTCTCCATTATCCGTTGCCAGTCGTATGAACCGCGCCGCGCACGGCGCACTGGCTCATAATAGTATCGGTAAACCTCTTTCATTACACCTGTTGCCGGGCCATTTTGCCCGCGCTTTACGCAAATTCGGTCACAGGGCAACGCCATGTCACATCAATTCTCTATAATCTGAAAAACCCGCCCGCAGCGAGCCGACATGAACCGACCTCTCCGCCGTACCCTGATTTTTCTTCTCCCCGCTGCCGCCATTGCCGCCTTCGCCTGGTATGCGGCGCGTCCCCAGCCGGTTGCCGTGGTGGTGGCGCGGGTGCAGACCGGTCTGGTCGAGGCCACGGTCGCCAACACCCGCGCCGGCACGGTCAAGGCCTGCCGCCGCGCGCGGCTGGCGCCACCGCAGGGCGGACAGGTGGCGGAGCTGCTGGTGCGCAAGGGTGACCGCGTCAAGGAGGGGCAACTGCTGCTGCGTCTGTGGAACGACGATCTCGCGGCACAGGTGGCCTTGGCGCGCAGCGAGGCGCAGGCGGCCAGTGCCCGCGCCGACGAGACCTGCCTGCTGGCCGACGTGGCGCGGCGCGAAGCCCAGCGCATCACGTCGCTGCACCAGCAGAAGCTGGTGTCCGACGAGCAGCGCGATCGCAGCGCCACCGACGCGCTGGCCCGTGCCGCGGGCTGCACCGCGGCCCGGGCCAGCGCGCGGGTGAGCAATGACCGGGTACAAC
Source organism: Gammaproteobacteria bacterium HGW-Gammaproteobacteria-1 (assembly GCA_002840095.1). GTDB lineage: Bacteria > Pseudomonadota > Gammaproteobacteria > Thiohalomonadales > Thiohalomonadaceae > Sulfurivermis. The sequence goes on from PGZL01000012.1 coordinate 105,059, forward strand.
TGAATGAGGCGCTGCTGGAGCGCACCCTGTTGCGCGCACCGTTTGCGGGCACGGTGGCGGAAACCACCGGCGAGGTCGGCGAATACGTCACGCCGTCGCCGCCGGGCATTCCCACCCCGCCCGCCGTGGATCTGGTCGACAACAGCTGTCTTTACGTCGTCGCCCCCATCGATGAAATCGACGCGCCGCGGGTAACTGAAAACATGCCGGCGCGCATCCTGCTCGACGCCTTCGGCAACCGCCCCTTCCCGGGACACGTGCGCCGTATCGCCCCCTACGTGCTGGACGTGGAGAAGCAGGCGCGCACGGTGGAAGTGGAGGTGGAGTTCGACGAACCGCAGGAAACCATCCGCCTGCTGGCCGGCTACAGCGCCGACGCCGAGGTCATCCTGGACCGGCGCGAGGGCGTTTTGCGGATCCCCACCGAGGCCTTGCAGGAAGGCGGTCACGTATTGCTGTTCGACGATAGCCGCGGCGTCCTGGAACGGCGCAGCATCGAAACCGGCCTGGCCAACTGGCAACACACCGAGGTGCTCCGGGGCCTGGCGGAAGGCGACCGGGTGGTCACCTCCATCGATCGCGAAGGGGTGCGCGACGGCGCTGCGGCAACCGTGGAGGACAGCGCTTCCGGGACGGACCGATGATCCGGCTGCAGGACATCGAGCGCGTCTTTGACGTCGGCGGCCAGCAGGTGCATGCGCTGCACCAGGTCAATCTCGACATCGAACGCGGTGCCTATGTCTCCATCATGGGCCCGTCGGGCTCGGGCAAGTCCACCCTGCTCAACCTCATCGGCCTGCTCGACCGGCCCAGCGCCGGCCGCTACCTGTTCGAGCAGCGGGACATCACCGCTCTCTCCGACGACGAGCAGGCACAGGTGCGGCGCGAGCGCATCGGCTTCGTGTTCCAGTTCTTTCACCTGGTGCCGCGCCTCACCGCTGCCGAAAACATCGAACTGCCGCTGGTGCTGGCGGGCATGCCGCCGGCACAGCGCCGCACCAAGGTGAACGAGACGCTCAAGGCCTACGGGCTGAGCGAACGGGCCCATCACCGCCCGGATCAGCTGTCCGGCGGCCAGCGCCAGCGCGTCGCCATCGGCCGCGCCACCATCATCGAACCCGGCCTGCTGCTGGCGGACGAGCCCACCGGCAACCTGGATCGCGCCTCGGGCCACGAAGTGGTGGAGATACTGGAACAGCTCAACGCGCGCGGCATCACCCTGCTGGTGGTGACGCACGATCCGGAGCTGGGCCAGCGCGCGCGGCGCCGCCTGCGCATGGTGGATGGCGCCATCGTCGAGGACTCGGCGCAATGAATACCCGCGACCATCTGCGCTTCGCCTTTACCGCCCTGCGCGGGGCGCGGTTGCGCTCCGGGCTGATGCTGCTGGCCATGGCCATCGGCGTCGCCGCGGTGGTGGTCCTTTCCGCCCTGGGCGAAGGGGCACGGCGCTACGTGGTCGGGGAATTTTCCTCCCTCGGCACCCACCTGCTGATCGTCCTGCCCGGCCGCAACGAAACCACCGGCGGCGCGCCGCCCTTGACCTCGGAGACCCCGCGCGATCTCACCCTGGACGACGCGGAGTCGCTGCTGCGCAGCAGTCACGTGCGGCTGGTCGCGCCGCTCAACGTCGGCTCCGCCGCCGTGTCCTGGCAAGGCCGCGAGCGCGAGGCCGTGGTCATGGGCACCACCCACGAGATGTACGAAGTGCGCCATTTCGCCTTGGCCCAGGGCCGCTTCCTGCCGCCGGGTGACGTGCATCATCCGCAGCCGGTGTGCGTGCTCGGCGCCAAACTGAAACATGAACTGTTCGGCAGCCAGCCGGCGCTGGGGGAACGCGTCCGCATCGGTGATCGCGGTTTCCGCGTCATCGGCATACTGCAGGAGCAGGGACAGTCGCTGGGCATGAATACCGACGAGCTGGCCATCATCCCGGTGCTGGCGGCACAGTCGCTGTTCAACACCAACTCGCTGTTCCGCATCCTGGTCGAGGCCGCATCGCGCGATGCGCTGGAGCCGGCGCAGCGTTTCATCGTCGCCACCCTCAAGGCACGCCATGACGGCGAGGAGGATGTCACGGTCATCACCCAGGACTCGGTACTGGTCACCTTCGACCGCATCCTCGGTGCACTGACCATGACGGTGGCCGGCATCGCCGCCATCAGTCTGGTGGTGGCCGGCGTGCTGATCATGAACGTCATGCTGGTGGCCATCTCGCAGCGCACCGCCGAAATCGGCCTGCTCAAGGCACTGGGGGCGCCGGGCACGGTCATCCTGCGCCTGTTCCTCACCGAGGCGGCGCTGCTGTCACTGCTCGGCGCCGCCATCGGTCTTGCCGTCGGCGAGGCCAGCACCGCCCTGCTGCGCCGGTTGTATCCGACGTTGCCTTTCGGCGCGCCGCTGTGGGCCATCATCGCCGCCGTCACGATTGCACTCATCACCGGCCTCGCCTTCGGCGTGCTGCCGGCCCGCCGCGCCGCCCGCCTCGACCCGGTCCAGGCCCTGGCCCGGCGGTGACAGGATGAACCTCAAACCTTTGTCGCAGAGACGCAGAGACACAGAGATGTTTGTTGCATACATATGCTCTGCGCCTCAGCGTCTCTGCGGCAGATGGGTTTTCCGCTTTCAATTTTTGTCCGGCATACAGCCATGATCACCCGCGACTTCATCAGGCTGACCGTGGGTTCGGTGATTGCGCAGCGCCTGCGCAGCTTTCTCACCGCGCTGGGTATCGCCATCGGCATCGCCGCAGTGGTGTTGCTCACGGCCATCGGCGAGGGCATCCAACGTTACGTGCTGAACGAATTCACCCAATTCGGCACCAACCTCGTGGCGGTCAGCCCCGGCCGCACCACCACCATGGGGGCGTCGGTCGGCGCCTTCGGCAACACCCGGCCGCTCTCGCTGGACGACGCCGAGGCACTGAAGAAACTGCCGCGCGTCATAGGCGTGGAACCCGTCGTCGCCGGCAATGCCCTGGTGACCGCGGGCGAGAAGCAGCGCCGCACCAACGTCTACGGCGTCGGCCCGGCCTTCCCCGAGGTGTTCAATTTCCAGGTGGCCCGCGGCCGCTTTCTCCCGCCTGACGACCCGCGCGCCGCGCGCGCCTTCGCCGTGCTCGGCAGCCAGCTGCGCCAGGAGCTGTTCGGTGACGCCAATCCCCTGGGGCAGACCCTGCGTGTGGGCGGAGATCGCTACCGCATCGTCGGCGTGATGGACGCCAAGGGCCAGGTACTCGGTTTCGACATCGACGACACCGTGTACATTCCCGCCGCCAAGGCGCTGGATCTGTTCAACCGCGACAGCCTGATGGAGATCGACGTGTTGTACGAGGCCGGCGCCAACGTCGACGAAATCTCCGCCGGCATCCGCCGTATCCTGAGCGCCCGCCATGGCCGCGAGGACTTCACCATCATCACCCAGCAACAGATGCTCGACGTGCTCGGCTCGGTGCTGGACGTGCTCACCTTCGCCGTCGGCGCGCTGGGCGGGATTTCGCTGCTGGTAGGCGGCGTCGGCATCCTCACCATCATGACCATCGCCGTGCGGGAACGGACCTCGGAGATCGGCCTGCTGCGCGCCCTCGGCGCCGAACGGCGCCAGGTGCTGGCCTTGTTCCTGGGCGAAGCCACGGTGCTGGCCGCCATCGGGGGCCTGGCGGGTCTGCTGCTCGGTCTCGGTATCGCCTGGCTGCTCGATCTCGCACTGCCCGCCCTGCCGGTACACATCACCTGGAGCTACGTGGTAATCGCCGAAGTACTCGCCGCCGGCGTCGGCCTCATCGCCGGTGTCTGGCCGGCCCGCCACGCCGCCGGGCTCGACCCGGTGGAAGCCTTGCGCACCGAATAGGCCTGTGTTTTGATTGCGCCCACCGGCCGCAGAGCCGGAGGCGTCACCAATAACCTGTGGAGGGAAACCATGAAACGAGTCATCGCAATCACCCTGCTGTGCTGCGCGCCGCTGTCTTCGGCCCTGGCCGACAATCACGGCAACCAGGCCCGCGTGGACCGGAGCAAGGCCGTGGTGCAGGAATTTTTCGGCAAGCTGAAGGGCGAACTGGAGGCCGCCATGAAGGAAGGCGGCCCCATCAAGGCCATCGAGGTATGCAACCGCGTGGCGCCGGGCATCGCGCATGAACTGTCCAGCAAACACGACATGAACGTGGCGCGCACCAGCCTGAAGACCCGCAATCCCGACAATGCGCCAGACGCCTGGGAAACCGCGGTGCTGAAGAAGTTCGAGGAGCGCAAGGCCGCCGGTGAAAGTCCGGATACGCTGGCCTTCGCCGAGGTGGTGGATAGTGGCGGCAAAAAGGAATTCCGCTTCATGAAGGCCATCATCATGCCGCCGGCGGACAAAATGCCCTGCCTCAAGTGCCACGGCACCGACATCGACCCGGCCGTCGCCGCCAAGCTGGACGCCCTGTATCCCAAGGACATGGCGCGCGGCTACAAGGCCGGTGACGTGCGCGGCGCCTTCACCCTGCGCCAGCCCATGTAATCGCGCTACGTGCCGCAGCAGGATAAAGGGGGCCGGCGGCCCCCTTTATTTTTTCCGCACCTAGCGCCGCCGCAGAAACCGCAGCACCGGCCCGCCCCACTGATAGAGCAGCAGGCCGAACAGGATGCACGCCGTTCCCTGCCATACGCGCGCGTCGACGCTCTCGTCGTTGATCCAGTTGCCCAGCAACAGGGCCAGCACCGGCGTGATCAGCGTAATGACGGAAATCGCACCGGCCGACAGCCGCTTCAGCACGAAGAAATAGAGATTGAAGCCGACCACAGTGCCGAGCACCCCCAGATAGGCGATCGCGCCGGCGCTGCGTTGATCTAGCTGCTCCGGCCACTCCCGATCGAACAGCCCCCAGGTCAGCAGATAGGCAATCAGCGCCAGCAACAGCGCACCGCTATTCAAGGCCATGGGGTGCAGGGTGGCGCCGGTGCGCTTCACCCATATCGCGCTGGCCGCCTGCAACAGCACACCAAACAACACGGCGATGATGCCCTGCCAGGCGATATGTTCCAGTGTACGGCCGGCGATAAAGATCAACGCCAGGCCCGCGATCCCCAGCATCACACCGACTATCCGCAAGGGTGACAGGCTGCGCTCGTTCAGCCACCAGGCCGCCATGACACCGGTGAACAGCGGCGTCAGTCCGTACAGCACCGAGATCAAGCCCGACGGTATTTGCTGGGCGCCCCAGTAGGTGCTCATCAAGGCACCGTACATCCCCAGCGCCGCCGCCACATAGGCACGGCGTGCATCGCGATGCCACGGCAGGTCTATGCGCAGCAGCCACAGCAGCAGCAGGCACAGCAGCGTGCCCAAGGCCATACGCGCAGTCACCGCAAACAAAAAACCTGCCCCCGCGCTGCTCCACTTGATGGCCAGCGGGGTGGTGGACCAAATCAGCACTATGCCCAGATAGGCGGCGGGAACCGACATTTTTCTCAAGCTCCATAAACAAAAAGGCCGCAGACTCAATGTCTGCGGCCTTGGTGAAATTCCGTTTGCGGTTACGACTAACCCGGCTTCACTCCTGCGGCACGCAGACGTAAAACGACACGCCATACGGCGCGTCGTACTGCGGGCATCGGTCGTGCATTCAGGTAAGCCATGGGACGTAAGCTACGCTGCCGCGGCGGCGGGCGTCAAGGTGTGGCACGCAAATGTCCGGCCTGCTCCAGCATGCCGGTGAGGCGGGTGGCGCTGAACCCGTTCATGCGTTCGTCGCCCACCAGAATGATCGGCACGCCGGTTCCCTGCAGGCGACGGTAATCCTCCCGGCCCTTGCGGCTGGTTTCGATGTCGTATTCGGTAAAGGGCACGGCACGGGATTTCAGAAAGGCCTTGGCCCTGGTGCAGACGCCGCACCAGACGGCGCTATAGACCACCACCCGCTGTCCGCTGTCGAAGGTGCCCGGCGGCACCGGGGTCGATCCCACCTGGTTGTATTTCAGCTCGACACTTTCCGCCTTGCGCTCCGCCGGCGGTTCGTCGCCGAAGTGCACCTTGCCGTCGGCATCGGTCCAGCGATAGACACCCGCGCCCCAGGCAGGCAGGGCCAGGAACAGCAACAAGAGTAATACCGGGCTATGCAGTTTCACGGGCCGCTCCTGCAGCCATGGCGGAAGCCCAGCTTACCGCGCCGCCGCCATCAAGCAAAAGCCCCGCCGGAGCGGGGCTTTTGGATAGAGGTTCTCTCCGGCTCAGGCGGCCTTCTTGCCCACCCAGGCCTTGTAGCCGTCCATCACCTGGTCATGGCCATCGCGGTAGCCGGCCTCATAGGCCTCGGTGATGTGCTGTTCGCCCCGGCGCGGGTTGTGCAGAAAACCGCAGGCCCAGCCGTCCATGTACTGCCGATCGACGCCGGCCTTCTCCATGGTATCCATCGCCTTGAAATAGGTGGTGTTCATGTTGCCTCCTGATTACCTTGTTAGCCATGTAGTTTTTTCCGGCCGCTGGCGGCCATGGGCATAACATAGTATTTCAGTAAACTATTTCAACCCCCCGTGAATTAAGGCAATTCAGCGCAGAAGCACGTCCAGCTGCTTTTCGCCCACGGCCCCGAGCATCACCTTCACCACCTTGCCGCCCTCCACCAGCACCAGGGTCGGCGTGGCGCGGATGCCGAACTGCCGCGCGGCAGCCGGCTGCCGCGAGACATCCACCTTCACCACATTGCCGTAGCGTTCCGCCATGGTGTCGATCAGCGGCGCCAGGGTCCGGCAGGGACCGCAATGCTCGCTGCCGAAATAGAACAGCAGCTTGTCCTTGCCGCGCTGCTCCGGCGCCAGCAACGCCGCATAGTCGGGTGCGTCGTTCCCCTGCATGCGCTTGCTGCTGAGCCAGGCGAACAGGGGCATGGCCATGAACAGAGCCAATATGGCGATCAATATGAAAGGCAGGTATTCCATGACGAGGTCTCGCATTTGGCGGTGGCGATCGATGCGGTATGCTACGCCCATGCAACGATTCAGCAAACTCACGTTCGCCTGCGCTGCGCTGCTCGCTCTCGCCGCCTGCTCCACCTACGACGTGGTAAAGATCGCCACCAGCGGCAACCCGAGCAGCACCGCCACCAGCATCGCCCGCTACAAGGCCGCCAGCTATCAGCAAAATCCGGTCCGCCTGGTGCAGGATCTGCAGCAGGCGCAGCGCAATTACCAGAAGCTCGTGGACATACTCTCCGGCAAGGCCGGGGCGCAGTGGGGCAAAAAGGAAGCGGTGACCCCCAGCAACAAGCGCTATGTCAAATACACGCAGAATTACATGAGCCGCGCCATCGTCCAGTTCGATCGGGGACTGGTCACGGTGGAGACGCTGGATCCGGCACGGCCGGAGCAAAGCCTGAAGAATGCCATCGTCACCACCCTGCTGACGCCGGACGATCCCCGCGCGGTGGACCTCTATTCGGACAAGAGCATCGCACTGTCCGGCCGTCCCTACCTGCACGGCCTGGTGGTGGATCAACGCGGCCGCGCCATCGACACCCCCGCGCTGGCGGAGGGCTATGCCGCCCATCTGCTGCAGACCGCGCGCCAGACGCGCATGGTGGACACCGAGCAGGGCAGCCGCCAGGTGCACTACGTGCAGATCACCATGGTGAGCGATTATGAAAACAAGCAGGCGCAGCGCTATGCCGCCAGCGTCGAAAAGCACGCCAAGCAGTATGGCGTCAGCAAGAGTTTGATCTACGCGGTAATGAAAACCGAAAGCGGCTTCAATCCCTTCGCGGTGAGCAGCGCGCCGGCCTACGGCCTGATGCAGCTGGTGCCGGAAACCGGCGGTCGCGACGCCTACCAGATGGTGAAGGGCTACGCCCACACCCCGAGCAAGGAATATCTGTTCGATGCGGACAACAACATCGAACTGGGCTCCGCCTACCTCAACATCATCGAACAGCGCTACCTGGGACGCATCGAGCATCCGCTGACGCGCGAGTACTGCACCATCGCCGCCTACAACGGCGGCGCCGGCAACGTGCTCAACATGTTTTCCAAGGATCGCGCCAGGGCGCCGGAGGTGATCAACTCGCTGCCGCCGGCGGAGGTTTACCGCCGCCTGCGCGACGAGCACCCGCGCGACGAAACCCGGCGTTATCTGGTGAAGGTGCTGGAGGCGCGGCGCGAGTTCGTCAATATCTGACGGCACGTTTGCCGCAAAGGTGCAAAAAACTTCCAATATTTGCCGCAGAGACGCAGAGGCGCGGAGAACACAGCGTTTATGAATGAGTATCCTCTGCGGGCTTTGCGTCTCTGCGGCAACGGTTTGGAAGTTTCTGAGCAAGAAGCCCGGCGAAAGACGGCACCGACCACGGCGCACTGTTCACTTCATAACCGAATACACGCCGCCGAGACGCCGATTCACAGAGGAATACATGGTGTCATCTCTGCGCCTCTGCGCCTCTGCGACAAGGGCGAGAAGTTCATCCCCGCCAGGTGCGGAACGGGCCGGTATCGAGGTGAATGAAACCGGAACGGGGATAGTAGCCGACACCGCCGCCGTGCAGTTCGCGCGCCGCCCGCAGCATCCGTTTCAGTTCCTTGTCCGGCAGGCGCACGTCGATGGCGCGCCCTTCCATGTGCAGGCTGTTCTTGGCCACGCCGCTGCTGTGCTGGCTCAGCATGGCGTTGGTCTGCGGCGATCGGTAGGCGGAAACCACTTGGTAGGGCCGCTCCATCCCCAGCCGCTGCCGCAACAGGAACATCAGGTCCAGCAGCTGCGGTTCTATGGCGCCGACCTCGGCGCTGCGGTGATCGCGCAGCACGTGATTGATGGCCGCGATCTCCTCGGCCACGTAGCGCCCTTCCTGCCAGTACACCGCCTGCAAGGACTCCCCGGTATGCAGGTTGACGAAGGCCAGGCGGCGCTCGCCGCGGGCGGCCAGGACCGGGCCGGCGGCCAGGGCCAGGGCCGCGCCGGCACCCAGGGCAAGAAAGCGGCGGCGACGAAGTTCGGGCAGGGACGGGGAACGGGAGTTCATGGCGGCGATTTTACGGCTTCGCCGGCTCCGCCGCGACTATCGCCGTCGCATTTCCCCGCCAGGCCTCGTACAGGCGCCGGTCGCGGCCGTAGATGTCCTCGCGCAGCTGCAATACGCCGTCCTCGTCCACCCACGCAGTCCAGTAGGTGAGATACACCGGTATCGGCTCCGGCAGGTCCAGGCTCAGGGGCTTGCCCTGGGCGATGGCCTCCTCCAGGGCGGTGCGGTTCCAGCGCTTTTCGTCGGCGAGCACGTAGCGGGCCATTTCCACCGGGTCTTCCAGGCGGATGCAGCCGGAGCTGAAGGCACGGGCCGCCTGGCTGAACAGGCGGCGATCGGGTGTGTCGTGCAGGAAAATGCCGTAACGGTTGGGCAACAGGAACTTGATCCGTCCGAGGGCGTTGTGCGCCCCCGGCTCCTGGCGCAGGGTGTGGGGAAAGCTGTCGCCGTCCACCGTCGTCCAGTCCAGCGTCGCGGCGTCCACCTCGCTGCCGTTGCCGCTCAGGCTGCTGAACACGCGCATGCCGAGCCGGGTCAGAAGAGCGGGGTCGCGGCGCAGGCGCGGCAGGATGTCGTCGCGGAAGATGGTGCGCGGCACGTACCAGTGGGGATTGAGCACCAGGGAAGTCATGGTGCTGGAAAACACCGGGGTCTGGCGGTAATCGCGGCCGACGATGACGCGCATGCCCAGGACCGATTTTCCGTCTTCGATCACCTGCAACTCGTAGCCGGCCATATTGACCAGAATGTAGCGCGGCTCCATCTGCCGCGGCAGCCAGCGCCAGCGTTCCATGTTGGCCTCGATCTGGCGGATGCGCTGCGCCACCGGTACGTTGAGCGCGGCCAGGGTGCCCGCGCCCACGCTGCCGTCCGCCTGGAGGCCATGGCGACGCTGGAAGCGCCGTACGGCACGGCGCAGGGTGGCATCGAACAGCTCCGGATCGTCCGTCGTCCCCAACGCCAGATCCTCCGACAGGATCAGGCGTCGGCGCAGCTGCACCACCCGTTCCTCCCGCGCGCCGAGACGCAGGATGTCGCCGCCCGCCACCGGTGCCCAGCCGCCCGCTGCCGCCACGGCACGGTACTGGCGCAATATGGCACGCAGGCGGCGGTAGCCCTCGTGGGGCGGCGGCAGGCCGGCCAGCACCTCGGCGAGATTCTTCTGCGCCAGCGCCTCGGGCAGCAGCAGCGGCGCCTCGAACGGCGTGGGCGGGATGAACCAGTCGCCGCCGATGCTGCGCGGATCGAGGCGGCCGCTGCGGACGCTCTGGCCGTAATGGAAAAAGGCATCGGTCAGCAGCAGGTCGAGCTGGGCCAGCTGCTGCGGATCGTCGATTTCCCGGAACATCAGCTGCTCGATGGCTGCCAGGGCGTAATCCGCCTGCGGCAGGCCTTCCGCTTCCACCCCACGCAGCGCCTGCACCAGATCGCCGGCCTCGATGAAGATGCCGTCCCGATCGAACCAGGCCGGGCGGAAGTCGCGCTGCCAATAGAAGCGGGACACCTGGCCCGGCTGGGCCAGGGCGGTACCGTCCACTGACGCCGCGCCGTTGATGGCCACCACGTAGCGAATCAGATCCGTCGTCTGATCGAGGACCGCCGCGGTGGTCGGCCAGGGCAGGGGGGCGGCGCGTAGCGGCAGCGCCGCCAGCAGCAGGGCCAGGGCGGGCAGCACGCTACGCATCGAAGAACATGGCGTAGGGTCGTTGCAGGGCCTCGGCCAGCTGGGCCGGTGAGAAATTGCGCGCCAGCCGCAGCAGCTCCTGCCCCTCGAAACACACCAGCAGGGTCGGCACCGCGAACACTGACTGCTGTGCCGCCAGCTCCGGTGCGGCGGCGCAATCCACCTGCGCCACCGCGATACGGGGGAATTCGCGGGCCAGCAACTCCAGGACGCGGGGCTTCAGCACCTGGCACACGGCGCAGTCAGGCCCGCTGAAATAGACGGCAACGGCCGGGTTCTGCTGTAAAAATCCGGAAAATTGCGCACTGCTTTCGAGAACGGCGGGCATAGGTTTTTTGACGGGCGGTGGCGGGTTCGTGATAATGGCCAAAGACCTTGTAGAGGAATCAACTTTTGTCGCACTACAGCCAACAGGAACGGGAGCAGCTCGCCACCCTCGTCATGGGCGTACTGAACGACTGGAATATTCGGGAAGAATACCAGATCACCCTGCTCGGCCTGCCGGAAGAAACGGCCACCCGCGAGCTGACCAAGTTCAGCCGCGGCAAGGCCCTGCCCGACGACGATGACCTGCTGCAACGCGCCGTCCATCTCATCGGCATCCAGCACGCCCTGCACGTGGTCTTCCCGCTCAACCCCAAGATGCCCGGCTTCTGGCTCACCACCCGCAACCGCTTCTTTCGCGGCCAGCCGCTCACCGTGATGCTGGAGGAAGGACTGAACGGCATGGACCGCGTCTGGCGCCACCTGGACTGCACCCGCAACTGGGAGTGAAAAACGACTGCCCGGACGCAGGGTGTGCACTGCGCACCGATATGCCGTGCCCGCACCCGGTGCGCACCTCTACGTAAAAATGGATCGGGAACAAATACGCAGGGTGGGAATGGCGGCTGTTCGGGGGCATAATCCGCCCCCACATGGACCCGCTCACCCTCGCCGCCTTTCTCTTCGTCGTCGCCCTCGGCGCCTACGTACAAACCGTCACCGGCTTCGCCCTCGGCCTCATCGTCATGGGCGGCATCACCCTGTTCGATCTGGCGCCGGTGGCCTTTACCGCCGTGGTGGTGAGCTTTACCGCCCTCAGCAACAACTTCCTGGCGCTGCACCGCGCCCTGCACATGATTGATCGGCGGGCGGTGGGTTACACCCTGATCGGCATGCTGCCCGCGGTCTACCTGGGGGTGCTGCTGCTGGAGCAGTTGCACTCCACCTCGGTGGAAACCCTGCGCATGATCCTGGGGGGCGTGATACTCGCCGGCGGCGTGCTGCTGGCGCTGCGGCCGCACCCGCGGCCGGTGCGCGCGGCGGGCTGGGTCGACGCCGGCATCGGCGTCGCCGGCGGGATCCTGGCGGGAATGTTCGCCATCGGCGGCCCGCCGCTGGTGTTTCATTTCTACCGCCAGCCGCTGCAGCTGCCAGTCATCCGCGCCACCCTGCTCGCCACCTTTGCGGTGGCGACGGCAACGCGTCTGCTCTACGTCGGCCTGGAAGGGGATATCGATCTCAGCATGCTGCAGCTGAGCGTGCTGTGCCTGCCGGTGGTCTTTCTCGCCACCTTCATCGGGCGCCGCTACCCGCCGCCGCTGCCCGACCTGGCCATGCGCCGCTTCGCCTTCGCCCTGCTCGGCCTCATCGGCCTGATGCTGCTTATCTAGAACCAGTGACAAGTTTCAAGTGACAAGTTGCAAGCAAAGACAACACTGCTTTTTCTTGTAACTTGCAACTTGCGACTTGCAACTATTTATCGAGTCCCACCCACGGCGTCACGCCCATCTTGTGGTTGACCATGTCGCTGTAGACCTGGGCCTCCTCCCGTGAGGAGAATCCGGTGGCGCGCACCCGGTACCAGGTGCGGTTGTTCATCTGTGCCGTCTGCACCTCGACATTGAAGCCGGCCGCCTTCAGCCGCGCCTGTTCAACGGACGCCGCCTTGGCATCGGTGAGGGACGCGACGTTGACCACCCAGCCGCCCGCCGCCTTGGCCGGGGCGACCGCCTTGGTCGGGGCAACCGCCTTGGCGGCGGGCCGCGGCGTGGGTGCCGCCGTTTTTTCCGGAGTCTTGGCGGCGGCTTTGACCGGGGCAGGCGTCGGGGCACTGCGGGCCGCGGCGGCCAGTTCATCCTGCAGGCCGCCGACCCGCTGCTCCAGCGCATCGAGGCGGGAGACCACGGCGTTCGCCTGTTCGCTGGCGGCGCTCAAATGGGTCATGGGCCCGTCGAGGACCAGGGCCATTTCGTTCACCCGCTGGGTCAGTTGCGCCAGCGTTTCCTGTGTCTGCCGGTCCGGCCCCGCGTAGACCCCGGCAGGTTGTTGCCGCAACTGTGCCAGTTCGGCGCGCAGGTCGTTCATCTGGCCGTGGAGGCTGAGGGCAAACCAGCCGGCCACCGCCGCGATCACCAGTGAAAGCAGCGCCACGCCGATGGTGGACACGTCCAGCGAACGGCCTGTCGCGGCCGGCTCGTCTTCGGCCGCCATGATCGGTACCGCCGCCGGTGCGGCATAGACGGGCGGCGGCGCCATGGACGCAGGATCGGTGTTGACGTCGAACAGGTCGTCGATGTCGTCCTGGCTGGCATACACCTCGCTGTCCAGGGCCACCGCCGGTCCGGATGCCGGAATCTCCTCCATCGCATCCAGGTTCAATTCGTCGGGCGTCATGGCGGATTCGACGTTCAGTTCCGGCACGTCAAGCGCGTCGTCCACTGCCTCGGCGGCGGTATCGGCATCGTCCTGATCCGGGGCCGAAGTGTCGGTGTCGGGTTCGGCGCCCAGCTCCGGCACGTCGGCGCCGAACTCGGCGACGTCTTCCACCGGTGTTCCGGCGGTGACCTCGTCCCGCGCTACGCCGTCCCCGCTGCCAAACTCGTTGAGAAAGGCATCGAGTGCATCCAGGTCGGTTGTATCGTCGCCGGCGGGCGCATCCCCGCCGCCCGCATCCTCACCCAGCACGTCGCGAAAATCCGCCAGCAGGTCTTCTTCCTCGTGCTGCCCGTCGGCGTTTTGCCTGTCGCTCATGGTTTGCCTCATTTATTGTTTTTCGCCCGGCCGCCCCCGCTGCCGGCCGTGCTGCCGCACCGGCACAGACTAACAACAGCCGGCGCAGGCGGCAAACCTTCAGTGACCGCTCCGCTCCGCCTTGAGCAGGTCGCGGATTTCCGTCAGCAGCACTTCCTCCGCGGACGGCACCGGCGGAACCGGCGGCGCCTCTTCTTCGTGGCGGCGCAGACGGTTGATCCCCTTGACCAGGAGGAATACCGCAAAGGCGACGATGGTGAAGTCGACCACGGTCTGGATGAAGCGGCCGTAGTTCACCGTCACCGCGGCGGCGCCTTCCTTGATAACGGGGAGACTGAAGACCAGATCGGAAAAATCCACGCCGCCGATGAGCAGACCCAGCGGCGGCATCACCACGTCGGCCACCAGCGACGACACGATCTTGCCGAAGGCGGCGCCGATGATGATACCGACGGCCATGTCCACCACGTTGCCGCGTACCGCAAACGCCTTGAACTCCTGCACCATTCCCATGTTGCTCTCCCTGTTCCCGACTCGAACGGACCGGTTGTCCGCCCCCTCAGCATAATGATGCCGGCTGCGCCGTGCCAGCAGCCGGATGTCAACGTCGCTCCTCGGCACCGAAATAGCGCATCAGCGCCTCCGTCACCGACGGCGGCAGGTTTTTCGCGCCGCCGAACTCCGCGTTGGTCAGATCGGCGTGGGTGAACTCCGCCCGCGCCAGGTCCGCTTCGTGAAAGCGGGCGTAGCGCAGAATGGCGCTGTTGAAACGCACGCCCACCAGGCGTGCCCCGCTGAAGTCCGTCGCCTCGGCGTCGATGCCCGTCATGTCCGCACCGCTGAAATCCGCGCCGTGCAGACGTGCCCCGGCCATGCCGCCGCTGCGCAGAAAGCAGCCGCGGCAACGGGTGGCACTCATGTCCGCTTCGTCGAACAGCACGTCCTTGAGGTAGGCCCCGGTAAAATCCGCGCCCGCGGCCTGCACCTGGAGGAGGTTGGTGCCGAACATGAAGGCATTGTGGAACCGTGCCCGCTCCAGGCGCGCGCCGTCGAAGGTGGTATGGAACAGATCGGCGCCGGTGAAATCGGCGTCGCGCAAGTCCGCCCCGTTGAGGTGGGCCCATTTGAGATTGGCGCCGTGGAAATCGGCGCCGATCAGGACGGCAGTGCGCAAGTCGGCATTTTCCAGCTGGGCCTGGGCGAAGCGGGCACCGCTCAGGTCGCGCCCGGCCAGGGAAATCCCGGCAAAGCTGCAATGGCCCAGGTCCGTGTTGGGCGCCGGCGCGGCGCAGTCGCCGCGGACCGGCCCGGCACCGGCTGCCGCCGGCAGCAACGCCAGCAGCATAAGCAGTGTCCACCGCGCCATATCCGCCCCTCCTGCTGTGACATC
Source organism: Gammaproteobacteria bacterium HGW-Gammaproteobacteria-1 (assembly GCA_002840095.1). Taxonomy (GTDB): domain Bacteria; phylum Pseudomonadota; class Gammaproteobacteria; order Thiohalomonadales; family Thiohalomonadaceae; genus Sulfurivermis. The sequence continues at coordinate 120,134 of PGZL01000012.1, forward strand.
CCCGCAAGCATAGCAACGTCACCGCGGCACAACTGGCCAGACGAGGCCGGATACCGCTAAACTCCCGTGCCATCATCCCTCATGCGGCCACATCCCATGGACACGGTCAGTTACGAATACCGCTTCAGCTTCCCGAGCGGGCGCGAGGAACAGTTTCACATCCATCTCGACGGCGCCACCATGACGCCGCGCGAGCCCTTGCCGCCGGTGCTGCCGGAATGGACGCGGCTGGAATTCAAGCAATGCGAGGGCTGCCGGCTGCCCTACGGCTCCTACAGCCACTGCCCGCTGGCGGCCCACCTGTCGCCGGTGGTGGAACAGCTGAGCGACGTCACCTCCATCGATCAGGTGAAGGTGACGGTGCTGGTGGACGATCGCACGCTCACCCGCAGCGCCACCGCACAGGAAGGCATCAGTTCCCTGATGGGCATCATCGTCGCCACCAGCGGCTGCCCGGTCACCGAATTCTTCAAGCCCATGGCGCGCTTCCACCTGCCCTTCGCCAGCACCGAGGAAACGTTTTACCGCGCCGCCTCCATGTACATGCTGGCGCAATACTACCGCTGGCAGGACAACCTCTCCGCCGATCTCGACATGAAGGGGCTGTTCCGTTTCTACGAAAAGGTGGCCAACGTGAACAAGGGCATGGCCGATCGCATCCGTTCCATCAAACGCGAGGACGGCGCCATCAATGCCCTCGTCCTGCTCGACATGTTCGTGCATGGCATGCAGCACGGCCTGGGCTCCACCCTGAGTGATCTGAAGCCGCTGTTCGCGCCCTACCTGGCGGAGACCAATATCGTTTGATGGCGGTGGCAACGACCACGGAGTCTCCCTGGTCGGTCCCCTGAGCTGTCGTAGGGTGCGCACTGCGCACCGTTCACGCCCTAGGGCAGGCGGCGATGCTGCGCAGTGCGCGCCCTACGAAGACATCAACCGGCGTCGTCGGCTGGGGCATGGCGGAACTGGTTGATGGCGGGCTCGTAGCGATACCCGGCTTCGGCCATGCGTCGCTCCAGCTCCGTGCGCTCCACCTCCAGGCTGCGCACCAGGTCGTCCAAATCGGCATAGTCGTTGCGCAACTTCATGTTCACCAGGCTGTAGAGCAGGTGCGGGTCGGTCGGCAGCTTCATGCCCGCACCGCCGCCATCGGCACTGCCTGCGCGCGGCGTCCCACGGCGCCCCAGATTTTCTCGTGGAAGTAGTAGGCCACGGTGTTCACCGCCGGCTCCACCAAGGCGACGGCGCCGCCGATCACCACGTCGCCGGTGAGCGCATAGGCCACGCCGAAGGCAACGGTGAAATGGGTAACGGCGAAGGTGATGGTCTTGGTCATGGCGGCGCCCTCTTGGAGTGTGTCTGTATGGTCCAAAGCATAGCGGCGCCACAAAATAGATAGAAATGGGTTGTTTATATTGAATTGATAGCCCATGGCTATTTAACGCCGAAGGCCGGGAATAAAGCCCCCCTCCGTCCCCACTCACACATACACCCTGCCGCGCGGAGCCTCCGATGAAAACCACGACCCGCCTGTTCGCCCTAGCCGCCCTGCTGCTGACCACGCTGGTCCACGCCGATCCGCCGTCCGGTTATGCCTTCCTGCCCTACGACCAGGGCCTGCGCCAGGCCCAGGCCAGCGGCAAGAAGATCTTTCTCTACTTCGGCCGCTACGGCTGCGCCTGGTGCGACAAGACCAACAAGGAGAGCTTCTCCGACGCCGGGCTGAAGCAGCTCTACAGCGCCAATTACGTGCTGGTCTACGTCGACGCCGAGAGCGGCACCCGCCTCAGCCTGCCCAGCGGCGAGCGCATCACGGAAATGGAACTGGGGGCGCGGCTCAACGTGTTCGCCACCCCGGTGTTTCTCTACCTGGAGCCGGACGGCACCACCATCCTCAAGGTGCCCGGCTTCAAGACCGTGCAGGATTTCCGCGACTTCGACCGTTACGTCAGCGGCGGCCACTACAGGAAAATGAAACTGCTGGAGTTCCTGGCGGAGAACCCGTCGTGAGGCGGCTGGCGACGGCGCTGCTCGGCCTCACGCTGGCCCTGCCGCTGCAGGCGGAGTGGGTGTTCGCTGACTTCGAGGCGGTGTCGGGGACGCCGCAGGCCAAACTGTTTCCCCACCTGGAGTCCGCCGGGCGCGGCAACCTCGCCGCCGGCGGCGGCCAGCTCGCCCTGGTGTGGGAGGACAACCGCGACGGCAGCCCGCAGGTCTATGCCGCGCTGCGTGATCTCGGGCGCACCGGGTTCTCCGCGCCGCGGCGCCTCAGCACCGGCGCCGAGGCCTACGAGCCGGTGGTGCTGGGCCTGGGCGAGGGCCGCTTCCTCGCCGCCTTCGAGCAGGACGGCAAGGTGGTGATGCGGGTGTTCTCCGCCGCCGCGCAGGGCCCGCTGGCAACGTTGGACGCCGCGGCGTCCGCCCAACCCACCCTGGCCGCCGGCAAGGTCGGGTTGCATGCGGTGTGGGGCCGGCGCGACGGCCGCTTCCTGCGCCTGGTCAGCGCCCCGCTCACCGTGGACGGCCTGAAGCCCCACGCCGGCGCGGCCCGCGCCGTGGATACCAGTCCGGCACAGGACGAACAGCTCTACGCCTCCCTGGTCGCCACCGCCGGCGGTTATGCCCTGGCCTGGGAAGACCGCCGCGCCGGCCACACCCGCCTGCTCACGGCGACGAGCAGCGACGGCAGGAAGTGGAGCGAACCGCAGCCGCTGAACGAAATTCCCCGCAGCGGCACGGCGCGCGAACTGGGCCTGGGCCGCGGCCCCGGCGTCACCCGCGTCTGCCTTGCCGGCGACGGCGCGGATACCGTGGCGGCGGTGTGGATGGACAAGCGTGATTTTCTTTCCGGCTACGACATTTACGCCGGTGTGAGCACCGACGGCGGCGCAGGCTTCGGCGCCAACGAAAAGGCCCAGGACGTATTCGGCGCAGAAAAGCCCCAGTGGCACCCGGCCGTCGCGGTCACGCCCCATGGCGTGGTCGCCGCCTGGGACGACCCGCGCGACGACAGCCCCGACATCTGGCTTGCCGCCCGCGCTGGCGGGAAGGATTGGAGCGACGATTTCACCCTCGACGGGGCCCGCGGCACCGGCAGCCAGGACAACCCGGCCCTGCTGTGGCACGGCGGCCGCCTCCACCTGGCCTGGGTGCACCGCGACGAGCAGGGCGGCCAGGTGCGCTATGCGCAGGCGCGGTGGGAGTAGACCGGCGCCGATCCTGAACCGCGCCCCGCGTAGGGTACGCACCACGCACCTTTTCCCCGCGAGCCCCCTGGCGAACTCAGGCCGCAAACAACGGCGAGGTGTCGGCGTAAATGCGGTAGTCCCGGATCAGGCCCTCCGCCAGGCCCATGATATTGGCGAACGGGAGAGTAATCTCGCTGCCGTCGTGGCGGGTATAGGTGGCCGTGCCGCGGCAGATGGCCGTGCCGTCCACCACCCACACCTGGTCCAGCGCATGGGATATTCCGGCGATGGCGGCAAAGAAGCCGCCCACCGCCGCCGCGATCTCCGCCCGCCCGCACACCGCCGGGGCATTGCCGAAGACAAAGCGCGCATCGGCCGTCAGATAGCCGGCAAAGGCCTCCGCGTCGCGCCGATCGATGGCCTGGAACAGGCCGGACATCCACTCTGGAACCTGCATTTACGTCTCCCCCTGCTGCAAAGGCGCCATCCTGCCTGTTTATCGTTGCAACTCCATTGACTGACATCAATCGGCACCAGGCCAAGTTTTTTCTATCTATTACTTGATAATTTTTATCAGGCATATATATTAGCATTTAAGTAGGTTATTAAATGCCTACATACTCTTCAGCCCGATAGGAGGTGCATCATGGCCGGTAGCCTGATCAACAACTTTCCCCACGACGGCGTGGTCACGGTCAATCGCGTGATCCTCAAGCCCGGATATTCCGTCGATGACTTGCAGGAGCGCGTCGCCCTGCTGTGTGAAAACGTCAAAACCTATCACTCCACCACCGGCTTCGTCGGCGGCTTCGTCTCCCTCAACAGCGGCGCCGTATCCAACGAAGGCTCCACCGTGGGCCAGGCCGTGGACAGCCCGCTCAAGGGCAGGGAGGCGCTGATCATCACCTTCTGGCGCTCCTTTGCCGAGCATGAGGAATCGCACAAGTCGCCCACCTTCCAGCCGCTGTTCAAGGAAGTGCTGGAACTGTGCGAAAACGGCAACGAGGAGATCGCCTACGAAATGCTCTGGTCCGGCGCCGCCTATAATGCTGAGGAAGCCCGCCAGGCCCAGGAAACCAAGGCGCGCTACGCCGCCTGATTTGTCCCTAATCAGCAGCCGTCATACCCACATCCGCTGCTGCAGCCCCCGCTGGTCGCAAGACTGCCGGGGGCTGTTTTATTTTCGGCCCCGCCCATCGCCGGCCTTGCCCGCCGCAGTAACCACGTATTACAGTCAGATGCCAACCACCGCATAACAATACAAGGCATGGTCGAGTCACCCTTCCTGTTGATAGCCGCCACCTCCGCCGCCGCCGGCCTCACCGCCGGCTTTGTCATGCACCGATCCGATTTCTGCGTCACCGCCATGTTTCGCGACCTGTTCCTGGTGGGTGATTTCTTCCTGCTGCGCATGCTGGTGCTGCTGGTGGTGGTCAGCATGGTGGCCTTCGAACTGGGCCGCGCCGGCGGCATGCTCACCCCCTACCCCTTCCCCCTGCTCGGCCCCGGCTCCCTCGCCACCCTCATCGGCGGCCTGGTGTTCGGCATCGGCATGGTGCTGGCGGGCGGTTGCGTGGTGGGCACCCTGTACAAGCTGGGGGCCGGCAGCATGATCAGCGCCGTGGCCTTCCTCGGCCTATTGGCCGGCTCGGCGCTGTATGCCGAATGGCACCCGTGGTGGAGCGCCTTTGCCCGGGCCACCGCCCTCGGCCCCGCCCTCACCCTGCCGCAGTGGCTGGACGTCGCCCCGGCGCTGCTGATCCTGCCGCTCGCCGCGGTCGGCGCCGCCTATCTCTACCGCTGCCGACGCCGCGGCCTGCTCACCCGGCCGGCCTACGCCGCCGGTCACATCCCGCCCTGGCAGGCGGCCCTGATCCTGGCCGCCGTCGGCTTTGTATCCTGGCTGTTCATCGGCATGCCCCTGGGCATCACCACCTCCTACGCCAAGCTGGGCGCATCGGTGGAGGCTCTTTTCTGGCCCGGCCACGTGGCGGGCCTGGCCTATTTCCAGGCGCTGGGGCTGAACTACACGCCGCCCTTCGCCACCGAGCCCGTCAGCGGCGGCGCCGGTCCGCAGCTGGACGCCATCGCCGCCATCCAGTATCCGCTCATCGTCGGCATCATCCTGGGCGCGGCCGTTTCGGCTCTGCAGGTACGCGAATGGCGCCTGCACTGGCGCATACCGCCGCGCCACTATGCCTCGGCCCTGCTCGGCGGCCTGCTGCTCGGCGCCGGCGCGCGCATGGTGCCCGGCTGCAACATCTGGCACCTGTGGGGCGGCCTCCCCATCCTCGCCGTGCAAAGCCTGCTGTTCCTGCTCGGCATCCTGCCCGGCGCCTGGATCGGCGGCAAACTGTTGACCCGATATGTTGTGCGTTGAACCCATAACAAAAAAGGAGCTTCGACCATGGAACAGGTAAACAGCATCACCATCGACATCAGCGGCCAGATTTGTCCTTCCTGCCTGCTGCTGACGCTGAAGGAACTCAACCAGCACGCCGCCGCAGTGCGCAGCGGCGACACCGAGATCGTGGTCACCACCGACGACCGCCAGGCCACCGCCACCATTCCCGACGCGGTAAACAAAATGGGCTACGCAGCGGAGGTGACCCGTGTGGACGCCGGCTACCGCATTCGCGTCTGCGCCAAACGCTGACCCCAACGGAACGAGACGTGGATTATCAGGCGGACTATCTCAAGGCCATCGCTTACATTCGGGCCAAGGTCGATCAGATGCTGACCCTCATCGGCACGCTGCCCCTGCGCCCGGAAGAGCTGGACAACGCCACCCTGATCGATCTGGATCCCATCGGCATCGTCACCGATTCCTTCGGCCAGGTCCTGGCCCATCTCAACGACACCAACCAGGCGCTGGATGTGGCGAAGAAGGAAATCCGCGCCATCTTCGACGCCATGGACGCTGCCGTGGTGGTACTAAACGACGACAACACCATCGACGACTGCAACCGCCAGGCGCGGGAGTGGCTGTTCCAGTTCCGCGACTATCCGGAAATCATTGGCCGTACCCTGTCCGCCGTCTGCGCCTGCAGCGACAAGGTCCAGTCCAGCCTGGCGCAGGGTTCGCTGCACGGACAGGAATTCGAATACGACAGCCGTTACTTCCAGCTCGCCGTCTCCGACATAAGCAACGAGCAGCAGCAAAACGTCAAAAAAGTCCTCATCTGCTTCGACATCACGCGGCAAAAGACCACCGAGGCCAGCCTGCAACTGTATGCCAAGGTGTTCGCCAACACCGCGGAAGGCATCGCCATCACCAACAGCCGCGCCCGCTTTCTGCAAGTCAATGACGCCTTCTGCCGCATCACCGGCTACAGTGCCGAGGAGCTGCTCGGCAATACGCCCAAGCTGCTGGAGTCCGGGCGCCACGACGCCGAGTTCTACAGCGCCATCCAGCAAGGCCTGGACACCCACGGCCACTGGCAGGGCGAAATCCTCGACCGCGCCAAGGACGGCCGCATCATCCCCCTGCTGCAGACCATCAGCGCGGTGCGCGACGCGCAGGGTGCCATCAGCCATTACATCACCATCGTCACCGACATCACCTCGCTCAAGGAAACCCAGACCCGGCTCGATTTTCTGGCCCACCACGATCCGCTCACCGAACTGCCCAACCGCCTGCTGTTCACCGCGCGCCTGGAACACGCCATCGAGCGGGCCGCCCGCGATCACGACATCTTCGGCCTGCTGTTCATCGACCTGGATCGCTTCAAGACCATTAACGACAGCCTCGGCCACCAGTTCGGCGACCGCCTGCTCATCGAGGTGGCGCAACGCCTGCGTGGCCTGGTGCGCAAGGCCGACACCATCGCCCGCCTGGGCGGCGACGAATTCGTGATACTGCTGGAGCGGCTCAATATTCCCGGCGAGGCGACCACCCTGGCCAACAAGATCGTGGCCGCCATGCGCCAGCCGTTCACCCTGCACGACAGCGAACTGCACGTCGGCTGCAGCATCGGCATCACTCTCTACCCGGAAGACGGCACCGATGCAGTGACCCTGCTGAAGAACGCCGACACCGCCATGTACCGCGTCAAGGATGCCGGGCGCGACGGCTACCGCAAATTCAGCCCGGACCTGTCCGAGGCCGCCGACGAAAAACTGACCCTGGAGAACGCCCTGCGCCTCGCCGTGCGCGAGGGCCGGCTGGAGCTGCACTACCAGCCGATCATCGACCTGCGCCGCCAGCGCATCATCGCCGTCGAGGCGCTGGCCCGCTGGCCCCATCCCGAGCGCGGCATGATTCCCCCGGATCAGTTCATCCCGCTGGCGGAGGAGAGCAAGCTGATCCTGCCGCTGGGCGCCTGGGTGGCGCACGAGGCCGTCACCCAGTACGTGCGCTGGCGCGATCAGGGCATCGCGCCCGACTACATTTCCATCAATGCCTCCGGCATGCAGCTGTTCCATCCCGGCTTTGCCGACATGCTGTTCGAGCTTCTGCGCCTGCACAACGTCGACGGCAGGCACCTGCAGGTGGAACTGACCGAAAACGTGCTGATGCGCGACATCAACTCCTGCCGCCACATCCTCGACCGCCTGCGCGATCACGGCATCCGCATCGCCATCGACGACTTCGGCACCGGTTACTCATCCCTCGCCTACCTCAAGCAGCTGCCCATCGACGACCTCAAGATCGATCGCTCCTTCGTGCGCGACATTCCCGGCGACGTCAACGACTGCGCCATCGCCGAGGCCATCATCGGCCTGGCGCGCAATCTCGGCCTGGAGACCGTGGCAGAGGGTGTGGAAACCACGGAGCAGGAAGAGTTCCTCACCCGCGTGGGTTGCAGCAAGGTGCAGGGCTACCACTATGCCCGGCCTCTGACCGCAGCCGGGTTCGAGGAATTTCGCCGCCGCTTCCCGGCGGCGAAGGAAACGCAGGACGTGCACGCAGACCGGCGCTAGCGCAGCGGCGTTCGGCAATGTAACGGGGCGCGGTGCGCACCCTACGGAGTGGTTGAAGCCGCCTGCAACAACACGGGATTCAATCCTTTCGCAGGATGGGTTTCGCTCCGCTCTACCCATCCTGCAGTTTGCAGGGTCGGCAAGCGCTGCAAGTTCCTTCCCTTGTATCTTGCAACTTGAAACTTGTATCTGTTCTTCCTAGGTCGTCAACCGCCGGTAGATGTCGGCCACCTTGAGCGGCAGCTGCCGCACTTCGTCGACTACCGCGTAGTTCACCGCGCCGTACATGTGCGGCAGGTATTCCGGGCCGTGCTCGTCGATGGTGATGCAGAAGGGATGGATGCCGCTGCGCCGCGCCTCGATCAGGGCGCGGCGGGTGTCCTCGATGCCGTAGACGCCGCGATAGTCGCTGTAGTCGTCGGGCTTGCCGTCGGACAGGGTGATGAGCAGGCGGGTGCGCGCCTCGGTTTCGTTGAGCAGCTTGCTGAGGTGGCGTACGGCAAAGCCCATGCGGGTATAGTCCTGCGGGCGCACACCGCTGATGCGGGCACGCACCTCGTCGCCGTAGGGCTCGTCGAAGCGCTTGATCCGATACAGCTCGCAGCGCTTGCGCGTGATGCCGGAAAAGCCGTAGATGGCATAGCGATCGCCCAGCGCCTCCAGCGCCTCGCACAGCAGCAGCAGCGACTCCCGTTCGGCGTCGTTGATCCAGCCGCGGGTGGAGCCGCTCATGTCCACCATGAAAGCCACGGCAATGTTGCGTTCGACGCGGTGCAGGCGGGTGAACAGGCGGTCGCTCATCTCGCTGCCGTCGCGCGCGTCGGCCAGCGCCTCCACCAGGGCGTCGATATCGACGTCGTCACCCCAGGCCTGGCGCTTGAGCACCCGCTCCTCGTCGCGCATGGCCTCGAAGCTGCGCCGCAGGTGCGCCACCAGGCCGCTGTAACGGCTCAGGGTGTCGGCGATGAAACCGTCGTACACCGGCGCCACGTCTTTCTCGCGCATCACGCACCAGTTCTTGCGGTAGTGCTGCCGGCCGTAGTCCCACTCGTTGTAATAGACGGCGCCGATTTCGTGGTAGGTGCCCTGCCACATGGCATCGGGATCGGCCGCCTGCTCGCCGTGCCGCGTCGGATCGTATTCGCCGGGGCCGGCCGGCACCAGATACTCGTCCGGGATTTCCCCCAGGTCGAGCACGATGGAGGTGGCCAGCTGGCGCAGCGTCTCCGGCGGCGCCACGGGGATTTCGTTCAGCGTCAGCTCGAATCCATCGCCCGTGGATGCGCGTTCCTCCGGCACGGCGCGCACGCCCGGCGTGAGCTGCTGTTCCCGTGCCTTCTCCGCCTGCTCCCGCAGCCACTCCGCCAGCCTGACCCGGAACAGGAGTTTTTCCCTGTCGATGCGTGCCTGCATGCGCTCGGCCACGGCGTGCAGGCGCAACTCGCCCTGATAGCACAGAGGCGAAGGCAGCTCCGTCGCGGCGAGTCGCAGGCTCCAGTCCAGACTATCGTGCGCCGTCGCCTCCGGCTGCTGCAACGCCGCGACGGCCTCGGCCCAGGCGGCGGGTGAAACGTCTTCGTGCAACTGTTGCTTCAGTGCCAGCATCTCGCGCCCCAGGCCCGGCAGGCGGCGCGCGATGAGCGCCTCCAGGCGCCAGGTCTCGAGCACATGGAAACGGGCCAGCGCGGCGGCATCGAGATCGTCAGGCAGGGGCGCACGAAAGGTGCCGTGGGAGGTCTGCGCCCACAGCATGACGGCGGTCGCCTTGTACAGGCGGAAGTTCTCCTCCACCGTCGGCAGCCGCGCCAGCAGGGCCGGCAGAAAGATGGTTTCGCTGTCGGTGTAGGCGGCGTCGCCCAGCTCCAGTTTGAGGCGCCGCCCGGCGAGGCCGTGGATGAAGGGCAGCAGCACACGCTCCACATCCTGGAACACCGCGCCGGCAGTCTTTTCATGATGCCGCTGCATGAAGGCATCGACGTCGCGAATCACCTCCAGCGCCGGGCGCAGACCGGCGCGGTCATAGACGTCCATCGCATGCAGGGCCCAGGCCTCGATCATGCGCGGCTCCATCACGGCGCTGGCCTGGGCGGCGCGCAGGACGAACTGGTGGGCGATCTCGGTGTTGGTGCTGGCGATGCGCCTGGTCCAGTCGAGCACGAACTGCAGCTCGGCAGGGGCCATGGTCACCAGGGTCTGCACCAGGCTCTCGGTGCGGATGAAGGTGAACTCGGTTTCCAGATAGTCGTCGAGCAGTGCGGCTATCTGCTCGGCGCGTGACGGTGAGGTCATGGCGGTACGCGCGCGGGGGCGGCCGGTAAAAGTTGAGCAAAAAGCTTAACCTCTATCGGCCCCCCGGGCAACGGGCGCGCCCGCTAGCAGCCTGTCGTACTTGGGCGATCGTAGCGAGCATGGTGGGAGAACGGTCCCAAGTCCGACAGGCTGCTAGGCTTCAGTTGGCCGTGCCCAGCGCCTCGTACATGCCGGTCAGCTCGTTCATGGTGCGCAGCAATTGTTCGCTGGTGACGGCGACGATGAGCGGCACCAGTTCGGCGCCGTTGCGTTTGAGCGAATGGTCGAACAGATCCCATTGCCGCTGCGCCTCCGCCAGCGAGGTCTTGATGCCGCCGGTGTTTTCCCGCGCCTCCACCAGCTGCGCCAGGGCACCGCGGAATTCGTTTTCCGCCTGGGCCATTTCGGCGCGTATCTCCGCGTTGTCGAACGACCAGGCCCGCAGCATGTAGAACTTGGCCAGGCGCTGGCCAAGCATGCGCTGGCGTCCCGCCACGTTGACCAGGCGGCCGATGCTGTTGCCGGACACGTCCTCCAGTACCAGCACCACCTTGTGGGTGGCGCGCAGCAGATCGTCGTTGTCGCGCATCAGCCGCGCGGCATTCTCCCGCGACACCGGCTGGGTCAGCAGGGCCTTGTGCGGCGCCCACAGGGCGTCCACTTTTTGCAGCGCCGCCTTCGTCTCCTCATTGGGGGCGAAGGCATGCAGCTCGCGCAGCTGCCGATCGAACAGCGCCACGGCGTCGCCCAGCTGTTTGATCGCCTCGTCGGATTTGACGTCGATGCCGATCATGCAATAGGCCTTGACCATGCGCTGGGTCAGCATGCGCTGGCGGCCGGCGACATTGATGGAGGAAGAGATGGAAGTGATTTCCGCGTAGGCGGGAACAAGCAGGGACAGCAGCAGCAGGGCTGAGAGAATACGTACCGGCAGTCGGTTCATCAGGTTCACCTTGGCAATGCGTTACGGTAGGCGGCCTCCTCCCATCACTGCGTCCACGTATTGGTTTTGTTGTTGTGCGCCTGGGGCGCAGTGAGACGCCATGCAGTATTCGCGCGCGGCGGGGCGGTCACAACTGGACCGAAGGTGTACCCAGAAAGTGGTAGGGTGGCCGGAAAACCATCATTGCTCTCGCCAAGACGCCAAGCCCGCCAAGATGGCAACGGAAGAAATACGCCGTTACCCACCCGCCACCGCTGCCAGGGGTAACCGTAACGATGACCTTGCTTTTGCTTTCTTTGCGTCTTGGCGAGAATTCCGCTGATGTTTCCTGAATCAGCCGAGGCAAGGCGCCCATGGGGCGCCCTATGGGTGGCCTGCGGTCAGTACGAAAAAAACCCTTTGCCGCGGAGACGCGGAGTATGTGAGTGCACACGGCCCCATGATTGGATTTCTCCGCGTCCCTGCGTCTCCGCGGCAGGTCTTGGACGTTTCGTCAAAACAGCGACGCCGACAGTTCGTTGATCGCCGCGAGCATTTCCGGATCGTCGGTCAGCGCCTGGGCGATGGCCCCCTTGCAGGCGGTGACCGGGGCCACCCCGCTGGCGATGAGCTTGCCGGCGTGGACCAGCAGGCGGGTGCTGGCGCCCTCTTCCAGGCCATTGCCCTTGAGGTTGCGCGTCATGTGGGCGAACTTCACCAGGGTCTGCGCGACGGTCGCATCGACCCCGGCCTCGGTGGCGACGATGCGCGCCTCCAGCGCCGCGTCCGGATAATCGAATTCCAGCGCCACGAAGCGCTGGCGCGTGCTCTGCTTGAGATCCTTGAGCACGCTCTGGTAACCGGGGTTATAGGACACGGCGAGGCAGAACTCGGGGCCGGCCTGCAGCAGCGTGCCCAGCTTTTCCATGGGCAGCACGCGGCGGTCGTCGGCCAGAGGATGGATCACCACCATGGTGTCCTTGCGCGCCTCGACGATCTCGTCCAGATAGCAGATGGCGCCGGCCCGCACCGCCCGCGCCAGTGGTCCGTCCACCCACACCGTCTCGCCGCCCTTGACCAGGTAGCGCCCCACCAGATCGGAGGCGGTGAGGTCGTCGTGGCAGGAAACGGTGATCAGCGGCCGCTGCAGGCGCCAGGCCATGTACTCCATGAAGCGGGTCTTGCCACAGCCGGTAGGGCCTTTCAGCAGCAGGGGCAGACGGTTGCGCCAGGCGGCCTCGAATATCTCCACTTCGCTGCCCGCGGCCTCGTAGTAAGGCTCGTCGGTGATGTAATGCTCTTCGGGGGTGATTTCGGCCACTGCCGGCTCCTGGCTATCGTGTGGGTCGGACTGAAGTCCGACCTGTATAGGTTATTCCTGATTAAAAAGCTTAAGTAAATAACCCTACGGACACAACCCACGACCCGCATCGAACAACGACATTCCGCAATACATATATTCAATCTATTCGCTTATCGGAAAATTCGATGTTCCTTATATGTAATTTCCCCCGGAGAGCGGGTATCGTGTCGTTCCTATTCAAAAGGGACTATTTCCCCGTGGCGCCACACGGCCTATCTTCACCGGGGCCCGAAGCCACGCGCAGCGCAGAACACGCATTCATCCGTTGACGGAGGAAAATCAATGTCTGAGGTAATCGCAACCAACCAGACCATACTGGTCGTGGGTGGCGGCATCAGCGGCCTGACGGCGGCCCTGGAAGCGGCCGAGTGCGGCAAGCAGGTGATCCTGCTGGAGAAGTCGCCCAGCGTCGGCGGCCGAGTCGGCCAGCTCCACAAATACTTCCCCAAGCTGTGCGTCCCCAGCTGCGGCCTGGAAATCCAGTACCGCCGGCTCAAGGCGAACAAGAACGTGCGCCTGCTGACCATGGCGGAAGTAACCCAGATCAGCGGTGATGCCGGTAATTTCACCGTCAACGTCAAGGTCTCCCCGCGCTACGTCAACGAAAACTGCACCGCCTGCGGCGAGTGCGGCAAGGCGGTCAGCGCCGAGTTCGACGACGAATTCAACTACGGCATGAAGAAGCGCAAGGGTGCCTACCTGGTTTCCCACATGGCCTACCCGCAGCGTTTCGTCATCGACCCGCGCATCGTCGCCGGCGACGACGGCGCCAAGGCCAAGGAGGCCTGCAAGTACGGCGCGGTCGAGCTGGACATGCAGGAGCAGAACCTGAACCTCAACGTCGGCGCCGTGGTCTGGGCCACCGGCTGGAAGCCGTACGACGCGGCCAAGATCCAGCCCTACGGCTACGACCGCTACGACAACGTCATCTCCAACGTCGAGTTCGAGCGCATGCTGGACCCGTTCGGCCCCACCGGCGGCAAGATCGTGCGTCCGTCCGACGGCCATGCGCCCAAGAACATCGCCTTCATCCAGTGCGCCGGCTCCCGTGACCAGAACCACCTCAAGCACTGCTCGCGCATCTGCTGCATGGCCACCCTGAAGCAGACCACCTACGTGAAGGACCAGCTGGGCGACAACTGCAAGTCCACGGTGTACTACATCGACATCCGCGCCATCGACCGCATCGACGATTTCCACCGCAAGGTGAAGGAAGACGCCAACGTCACCTTCGTCAAGTCCAAGGTGGCCAACATCACCGGCGGCGAGAACGGCAACGTGATCCTCAACGGCGTCGATACCGAGGGCTACAACCGCTACCGCACCGAGCATGACCTGGTGGTCCTGGCCACCGGCATGGAATCCACCGTGCCGGCCGGCGTGTTCCCCGCGGGCATCAACATCAACGAACACAACTTCATCGAACTCGACGGCGACAGCGGCATCTACGGTGCCGGCTGCTCGTCCGATGCGCTGGACGTCAACCGTGCCGCGCAGAACGCCACCGCCGCCGCCCTGCGCGCCATCCAGGTGGTCACTCGAGTTGCAGGTCAGGAGGGTTAAACAGTGGCTGACATGAAGATTGGAGCCTACATCTGCCAGGGTTGCGGCATCGGCGATCGCGTCGACACCGCCCAGCTGGCCAGCGTCGCCAAGCGCGAAGGCAAGGCGGCCGTAGCCAAGGAACACGAGTTCCTGTGCAACGCCGAAGGCGTGAAGATGATTCAGGACGACATCGCCAACGAAGGCGTCAACCACGTCGTCATCGCCGCCTGCTCGCGCCGCGCCAAGACCGAAGCCTTCAGCTTCGACGGCGTCTGCATCTCCCGCGCCAACCTGCGCGAAGGCGTCATCTGGGTCCGTCCCGATACCGACGAGGCGCGCGAGACCACCCAGGAAATGGCCGACGACTACGTCCGCATGGCCTGTGCCGAAACCAAATACCAGAAGATGCCGGAAGCCTCCGGCGAACAGGGCCTCACCCGCCACCTGCTCATCGTCGGCGGCGGTATCTCCGGCATGACCGCGGCCCTGGAAGCGGCCAAGACCGGCTACAAGGTCGACCTGGTGGAGAAAACCGGCCAGCTGGGCGGCGTCGCCGGCGAAATGTACAAAAAGTACCCGGCCAAGGCCCCGTACAACGTGCTGGCCGACAACACCACCGGCGAGATGATTGCGGCGATTGAAGGCAACGGCAACATCACCGTGCACCTCAACACCTCCGTCACCAAGACCGAAGGTGCCCCGGGCCGCTTCACCGTGTCCCTGGCCACCGAAAGCGGTGCGACCAAGGACGTGACCGTCGGCGCCATCATCCAGGCCACCGGCTTCACCGCCTACGACCTCAACAAGCTGCCCGAGCTGGGCGGCGGCAAGAGCCCGGACGTGATGGACCAGCTGGCCTTCGAAAAGATGGTCAAGGCCAACGGCGGCGCCATCAAGAAGGCCGACGGTTCCGACGCCAAGAACGTGGTGTTCGTGCAGTGTGCCGGCCAGCGTTCCGAGCAGCCGGGCCACCTGCCCTACTGCTCCGGCCACTGCTGCATGACCTCCATCAAGCAGGCGCGCTACGTCAAGGAAGCCGGCGGCGACGCCACGGTGATCTTCGACGACCTGCGCACCCCGGGTGCCGACGGTGAAGACGTCTACCGCGGCGGCCAGGAAGCCGGCGTCGCCTTCTCCAAGGGCAAGGTGAACAGCGTCGAGGCTGCGGGCAAGGGCCTGAAGGTCAACTACAACGACAAGATCCTGGCCGAAGACACCAATATCGATGCCGACATCGTGGTGCTGGCCACCGGCATGGTGCCCAACAGCGGCCCCAACCCGTATGTGAAGCTCGACCTGGAAATGGCCGAGAAGGACGGCAACGAAGAACTGGCCGCCAAGCTCAAGGCCGAGGTGGAAAAGGCACCGCCGTCCATCCTCAACCTGATGTACCGCCAGGGTACGGACGTGCCGCACCTCAAGCACGGCTTCACCGACTCGCACTTCATCTGCTTCCCCTACGAGACGCGCCGCACCGGCATCTACACCGCCGGCCCGGTACGCCGCCCGATGGATGCCCACCAGGCCATCGAGGACGCCACCGGCGCCACGCTGAAGGCGATCCAGGCGTGCGAGAACGCCGCCATCGGCCGTGCCGCCCACCCGCGTTCCGGCGACCTGTCCTTCCCCAGCTTCCGCAAGGAAGGCTGCACCCAGTGCAAGCGCTGCACCGTGGAATGCCCGTTCGGCGCCATCAACGAGGACGAGAAGGGTTATCCGCAGTACAACGAGGCCCGCTGCCGCCGTTGCGGCACCTGCATGGGCGCCTGCCCGGTGCGCGTCATCTCCTTCGAGAACTACTCGGTGGAAACCGTCGGCCAGCAGCTCAAGGCCGTCGACATGCCGGACGAATTCTCCGAGAAGCCGCGCCTGCTGGTGCTGGCCTGCGAGAACGACGCCTACCCGGCGCTGGACATGGCCGGCATGACCCGCCAGGAATACAGCGCCTACGCCCGTATCATCCCGGTACGCTGCCTCGGCTCGGTGAACACCATCTGGATCACCGACGCCCTGAACAGCGGCTACGACGGCGTGATGCTGATGGGCTGCCAGAAGGGTGACAACTACCAGTGTCACTTCGTGAAGGGTTCTGAAATCGCCCATATCCGCATGAGCAAGATCGACGACACGTTGACCCAGCTCAATCTGGAGAAGGAGCGCGTGCAGACCTACGAGGTGTCCATTGCCGACATCCAGCGCATCCCGCAGATCATCAACGATATGGAAAAGCTGATCGGCGAGATCGGCATGAGCCCCTTCAAGTTCTAAGGAGACCACGATGAGCGACATGAATCAGGCGATGGTCGAGAAGTACCGCAGCAGCTTCCTCAAGGAAGTCGAGGCGAACGTCGAGGAAGGCCACTGGGTCAAGATGTGCATGCAGTGCGGCGTCTGCTCGGGCTCCTGCCCGCTCGGTCCCCACTGGGAGCATCCGCCCCAGGAAATCTTCATGATGATTCGCGCCGGCAAGCGCGAGGACGTGCTGTCCTCCAGCTCCATGTGGATGTGCACCTCCTGCTACAACTGCATCGCCCGCTGCCCGCGCGGCCTGCCGATCACCCACATCATGCACGGCCTGGCCAACTACTCGAAGCGTCTCGGCCTGCAGCCGAAGAACCAGCCCACGGCCAAGTTCTCGCAGCTGTTCTGGAACAACCTGACCAAGACCGGCCGCGTCAACGAACTGAAGCTGGGCCTGTCGCTGTATTTCATGAACGGCATCGGCCCCGGCATCAAAACCGCGCTGAAGATGCAGGACGTCGGCCTCGGCATGCTCAAGACCGGCCGTCTCAACCCGCTGGAAATCCTTGGTGGCCACAGCATCAAGGACAAGAGCGGCCTGCAGAAGATGCTGAAAAAGGCCTTCGAGATCGAAGAAGCCAAGATCGCCGAGTACAAAGGCTGAGGAGACACCACATGGCCAAGCGAGAATATTCCTTCTATCCCGGCTGTTCTTCCCAGTCGAAGGCGTCGTCGATCAATTACCTGAAGTCGACGCAGACCATCTGCCAGGACCTCGACATCCAGCTGAACGAGATCCCGGACTGGAACTGCTGTGCCGCCTCCATCGGCTACGGCGGCGGCGGCGAACTGCCCCGCATCAGCCTGTCGGCGCGCAACATCGCCCTGTCCCAGCAGGCCCACGGCCAGCAGGACATCGTCGCCACCTGCGCCGCCTGCTGGCTCGCCACCCGCGAAGCCAAGGAGCGCATCGAGCACGACAGCGACGTCAAGAGCGGCATCGACGCGGCCCTGGGCGAGATCGGCATCAAGATCGAGGGCGCCATGCCCAAGACCCGCCACATGGTGGAAGTGCTGATCGAGGACGTGGGCTACGACGAAATCAAGTCCAAGGTGAAGAAGCCGCTGGACGGCCTGAAGATCGCCGGCTACGTCGGCTGCCAGACCAACCGCCCCTTCGGCATCGATGGCGAGTCCTACGAAAACCCGAAGTACCTCGACAAGATGATCGAAACCGTCGGCGCAGCCCCGGTGGAGAACTACGAGAAGAAGGCCTCCTGCTGCGGCGGCGCCCTGATGTTCTCCGAACCGGAGAAGAGCCAGGCGCTGGTGCGCGACATCATCGAAGCCGCCTACGACGGCGGTGCCGACATGATCGTCACCCCCTGCCCGGTGTGCCAGATGAACGTCGAGGTGTACCAGGGTCACATCAACAAGACCTACGGCACCAAGTTCAACATCCCGGTGGTGTACTACTCCACCCTGATGGCCGTGGCCTTCGGCCGCAGCGCCAAGGATGCAGCCCTCGACGGGCAGATGATTCGCGCGACCCGCCTGGAAGACATCGCCAACAAATAACAACAAGCCTTTTCAATGAGGCTTACTGCCCCGCCTTGTGCGGGGCTTTTTTTTGGCCGACCGCGAACAGGTAGGATGGGTAGAGCGGAGCGAAACCCATCAAGCGCCTCGACGGGAAACGATGGGTTTCGCTCCGCTCTACCCATCCTTGTATTGTAACCGAGCAATTGTTGTACTTGGGTTCGCCCGAGAGGAAGGTCGGACGCCGTACCCATCCTG
>PGZL01000053.1 GCA_002840095.1 Gammaproteobacteria bacterium HGW-Gammaproteobacteria-1
CGCCACACCCGACAGTGCGATGAAGCCGACCCCGGCCGAGATCGACAGCGGGATATCGCGCAGCCACAACGCCAGCACGCCACCGGTCAGCGCCAGCGGCACCCCGCTGAAAACCGCCAGTGCATCGCGGCCCGAGCCGAACGCCATGAACAACAGACCGAAGATCAGCGCCAGCGTGACCGGCACCACCACACTCAGACGCTGACCGGCCGCAATCAGTTGCTCGAATGTGCCGCCGTAGCCAACCCAATAGCCGGCGGGCACCTCCACTTCAGTCTCGATCCGCTCGCGCAGTTCGCTGACGAAGCTGCCGAGGTCGCGGCCACGTACATTGGCCGTCACCACCACCCGGCGTTTGCCGTTCTCCCGGTTGATCTGGTTTGGCCCAAGGGTTTGTTCGACTGTTGCCACTTCGCGCAGCGGCACCACACCGGGGCTGCCACTGGCCCAGCTGGCGCCGCGTCCGGCTTCGTCGCCAGCGCGTTGCTGCGCGGCGAGCGGAATCGGCAGGTCGGCCAGGCGTGCCGGATCGCTGCGGATCGCTTCGGGCAAGCGCACCACCAGATCGAAACGGCGGTCACCCTCGAACAGTTGTCCGGCCACGGTGCCGCCAATCGCGGTGCCAACCGCATCCTGCACCGCAACCTGATTGAGCCCGTAACGGACCAACGCCGCCGGGTCCGGGGTGATCGTCAACAACGGCAGGCCGGTGGCTTGTTCAAGCTTGACATCGGCGGCGCCGGGCACGGTTTTGGTGACCACCTCGATCCGCTCGCCCACGGCGATCAGGGTATCGAGATCATCGCCAAACAGTTTGACCGCCACATCGGCGCGCACGCCTGAGATCAACTCGTTCATGCGCATCTGGATGGGCTGGGTGAACTCGAGGGTGGCATCGGGTCGGTAGCGACCTCTGCGGTACCGAGTTTTCCGAACACCCGTTCCACTTCCGGGAATTGCTTGATCCGCGCTTCCAGTGTCGATTGCATCTGCACCGCCTGGCTCAGGCTGGTGCCGGGAATACGCAGTGCATGCAGGGCGATGTCTCCCTCATCCAGGCTCGGGATGAACTCGGTGCCAAGGCGGGTGACGAGCATGCCTGAGAGCAGCACGAGCACGACAGATGCCGCGACCACCGGCGCACGCAGACGCATCGCCCAGTCCAGCGCCGGCGCATACCAGCGTCGTGCCGTTTGCAGCGCCCAGCCTTCGGTTTCCTGCACATTGCCGCCCAGGAGCACCGCCACGGCGGCGGGCACGAACGTCAGCGACAGCACCATGGCGGCACTCAATGCCAGCACCACGGTAAATGCCATCGGATGAAACATCTTGCCCTCAATACCGGTAAGCGCAAACACCGGCAGGTACACCGCGGCAATGATGGCAATGCCAAACAGGCTGGGCCGGATCACTTCGGCGGTGGCCGATGCCGTGGCATCGAAGCGTTCCTCGCGGCTCAGCGTTCGCCCCAACGCACGTTGGCGCTCGCCAAACCGGCGCAGGCAGTTTTCGATGATGATGACCGCACCATCGACGATCAAGCCAAAGTCCAGTGCGCCAAGGCTCATCAGATTGCCCGATACGCCGCCGCGCACCATGCCGGTAATGGTCATCAACATGGCGATGGGGATCACTGCCGCCGTAATCAGCGCGGCGCGAATGTTGCCAAGCAACAAAAACAGCACCACGATCACCAGCAATGCGCCTTCAACCAGATTTCTGGTGACCGTGGCGATGGTGCGATCAGCTGCGCGATACTTCACGCAGGCGTTGCGCGGTCGCTTGCGCGACTTCACGGCTGTTTTCGCCGACCAGCATGAACACCGTGCCGAGCACAATTTCCTCGCCATTCTGGGTGGCAGCGCCAGTGCGCAATTCCGGGCCTTCGCCGACTTCGGCGACATCCGCCACCCGGATCGGCACGCCGTCGCGGCGATCAAGCACGATGCGGCGCAGTGCGTCCAGATCGGCGACCTGCCCAGGTACGCGCACCAGATATTGCTGGCCATTGCGCTCGATGTAGCCGGCACCGATGTTCTGATTGTTGCGTGCCACCGCATCAACCACGTCCTGCAAGGTAAAGCCGAACGCGACCAGCTTTGCCGGATCGGGGGTGATGTGGATCTGTCGCGCGAAGCCGCCGATGGTGTTGACCTCGGTGACGCCGGGCGTGTTGCGCAGTTGCGGGCGCACCACCCAATCTTGCACGGTGCGCAGATCGGTTGGTGTCCATGACGAGCCATCGGGCTTGCGTGCGCCGGGCGCGGCTTCCACCGTGTACATGTAGATTTCGCCGAGACCCGTGGCAACCGGCCCGAGTTGCGGTTCCAGCCCCGCAGGCAGTTGCGACCGGGCCTGTTGCAGGCGTTCGGCGACTTGTTGCCGTGCAAAATAGATGTCGGTGCCGTCCTTGAACGCCACGGTGACTTGCGACAGGCCATAACGCGACAGTGAGCGGGTGTATTCCAACCGTGCCAATCCGGCCAGCGCGGTCTCGATGGGGAAGGTGACGCGTTGCTCGGATTCCAGCGGTGAATAGCCGGGAGCCTCGGTGTTGATCTGCACTTGCACGTTGGTGATGTCGGGGGTGGCATCGATCGGCAGCTTGCCAAAGCTCCATGCACCAAGGGCAATCAGGCCGAGCGTCAGCGCCAGCATCAGCCAGCGCTGGATGATGGCAAATCGTATGATGCGTTCAAGCATGGTGATGGCCTCAGTGGTCGTGGGATGCACCGGACTTTTCGATGTCCGCTTTCACCAGATAACTCTGTTCAACCACGACCGGATCACCGGGCTTGAGGCCATCCAGCACCTCGGCATTGACACCATCGCGGCGGCCCAATTGCAGCGGCCGGATCTCGTAATCATCACCATCACGAACAAACACTACGTCCCAATCGCGAAAGCGTTGCAGTGCGGCCAGTGGCACCGCCAGCGCGACCTGATCTTCGGCCACAGTGACAAGCGCACGCACTGCAGTGCCTGGTCGCCAGTGGCCGTCATCGTTGTGCAACGTGGCGCGCGCCACGGTGCTCTGGCTGGCGGTGGCGGTGGACGGCAATACGCGATCGATGCGGGTGGCAATGTTTAGATCGTCGCTCCATGCAAGTCCACCCACAGCGTGGATAGATCGGCAATCTCGAACAACGGCTGGTCGCCGGCGAGTTCACCGATATTGGCATTGCGCGCCAGCACGGTGCCGCTCAAGGGTGATGACACCACGTAATTCGACAGGCTGACGTTGCTTTCCACCGTGGCCAGTGGCTGGCCCGCTTTGACGGTATCGCCGACTGCCACGCTGACCGCGCGGATCGGGCCCGGGAAGCGCGCCATCACCCGCGCGTAGCGGCCTTCAACGAGCGTCAGCAGGCCCTGCACCTCATGCTCATCACGGATGATGCCGGGGCTCGCTGGCAGCACCCGGATACCCGACTGGGTGGCGATGGCAGCGGCAATGGTGGTGCGCCCCTCGTAACTGTCGAATTGCCAGTGCAGGGTTTTGCCGTCGATTTGCGCGGTCACTTCGACATCAAACGAATGTGGTTCGTAGACTTCGGCATTGCCTCGCAAAAAATCATCCTGCGCGGTGAATGCATGGGTATCGGTAACCTTGCCCAGCCGCTGCAACACCACCTGCAATTGTCCGGCGGAGGGTGGCAGCAACTGGCCATCGCGATACAGCCACGCGCGGTACTCGGGGGGGATGCCGTCCTCGAAAATCGCCAGTTCCACCGCCAGCGGGGGGGATGCCGTCCTCGAAAATCGCCAGTTCCACCGCCAGATTGCCATCGCGCAGCAGGCGTCCGTTGTGTGGGCCTTTTTCGATTTTTGCTGCGATGGCACCATGCTCGGCGGATGAGGATTGGTTGTCATCGCGGTTGCCGCAGCCGGAGATCATCAGGGCCGTCGCGACAAGTGCAGTGAAAAGTGACAGCTTCATGGTTGCGATTCCTTGCTTGGGGTGCTGGCCGGCAGCAATGATTCGCCGGTCAAGCGTTGCAGGTCGATCAGGCCGCGATGCGCGGCGATGCTGGCGTGCAGCCGATCACGTTGACTGGCAGTGATCTCGGATTGCAGTTGCGCCCATTCCAGATGGCTCAAGGCACCCGTGCGATAGGCGCGTTCTGCGGCCTGCTCGGCTTGCTGCAGGAGCGGCAACAATGCGTCATCAATGTGCCGCGCCTCGGCAACCGCCATTTCGATCTGTGCCGCCACTTCGAGCAGCGTGGTTTCCAGCGTGCGCGTTTGCCCTTCACGTTCCAGGTCGAGCGCGGCATATCGCTTGAACGCGCGCTGCGTGCCAGTTGCAGGCGTGCTTCACGCAGCCGTGCTTCGCTGGCAAAACGGCGTAGTTCAGGGCTGGCTGCCAGGCGCGCAATCAAGCTGGTGTAGTCGCGCACTGGCGGCAATGCAGTCAGCTCACCGCTGACAATCGCGTAGTGCGGATCGTGCTCGCCCCAGAGCAGAGCAAGCCGGCGGATGGAAGCGGCCTGTGCCAGTTCAGCACGCGACAGCGCGCCTTGCGCACGCGTCACTGCCGCTTGCGCGGCCAGACGCACCGATTCAGGCGCACCACCTGCCGCTACTCGCATGCTGGTGGCTGCTGCTGCCCGCTGGCGCTGGGCTACGTCCTGCTGCGCCAGCACGGACAACGCACGGGCGGCCGCGACATCCAGGTAGCGCCGTGCCACTTCGGCCAGCAGGTCGAGCTGCTTTGCCTCGCGTTGCAGATCGAGGCCGCGATAGTGCTGTTCGGCGAGCGCCACGCGTGCGGCGCGCTTGCCACCGCGCTCCAGCACCGAGGCCAGCGATACCGTGAGCTCGGCGCCGGACACGCCCGAGGCGGTGCCACTGCCGAGGACATTTTCGGCGCTGGCACCCAATTGCAGCGGTGCGCTCTGCGCTGCCTGCTCCACCTGCGCACGCAGGCTGGCTTCGCGGTAACGCAGTACGGCAAGTTCGGGATGGGATTGGATGACGCGCTGGAACGCGTCGTCCAGGCGCAGGGTTTCGGTCGCTCGCGTGGGTGCTGCTGCACCAAGCACGATAACCGCTGCGGCAATGGCCGCACGGAACGTTGACATGGGTTGA
>PGZL01000054.1:0-3174 GCA_002840095.1 Gammaproteobacteria bacterium HGW-Gammaproteobacteria-1
CCGCTGGGAGCGCAGCTTTAATGGCGGCAAGGCCAGTGGTGCCGGTCGCGCCGCGTTCTTCCTCAAAGGCAAGGTCAAGGGCGATGCGCTGCTCACCGCCGCCTACGATTCGGACAAGGAAACCCGCGCCCGCCTGCTGCGTGATATTCGCCCGGAGGAGTTCTATCCGGTTTATGGCGATTCCTCGATCCGTGGTTTCGATGCGCGCTCTGCCGAACGTGTGTATCTGCGTATCGACAAGGATCGCAGTTACCTGCTGTATGGCGACTTGCAGACCGGCGATGCGGTCAGTGCGCACTCGGGCACCCTGGGCGAAGGCGCACCGCGTGCGCGTAGCCTTGGCACCTACAACCGCACCGTCACCGGCTTCAACTGGCATCCGGAAAACGAGCGCGTGCGCGGCAATGTGTTCGCCTTCCGCGATTCGCTGCGGCAAGTCGTCGAGGAATTGCCGAGCCAGGGCAGCGGCCCGTATGGCCTGCGCAACAACGCCGTGCTGGAAGGCAGTGAGCGGGTGGAAGTGGTGGGGCGCGACCGCAACCAGCCCTCGCGCATCCTCAGCGTGCGCCCATTCCAGCGCTTCGCTGATTACACCTTCGAGCCGTTCTCCGGCCGCGTGCTGCTGACTCAGTTTCTGCCGGCCTTCGACGCCGATCTCAATCCGGTTTCATTACGCATCACCTACGAGGTCGATCAGGGCAGCGAGCAGGCCTGGGTGTATGGGCGGCGATGCGCAGGTGAAGCTGCTGTCGTGGCTGGAAGTCGGTGGCTCCTGGGTCAAGGATGAAAACCCGTTTGCCGGGTTCGAGATGGGCAGCGTCAATGCCAGCGTGCGCTTCGCCGAGAATACCCATCTGGTGGGCGAGTGGGCCAGGGCCAGTTCCGAAATCAACACCAACCCGGTCAATCAGACTTTCGGCAACCTCGCCAATCGCAGTGGCAATGTTACTGGCGATGCCTGGCGCATGGAGTTCGATCATGCCGGTGAGGTGTTCGATGCGCGCTTGTATGCCGGGCGCTCCGACCCGGAGTTCAACAATCCGTCCTCGCCGCTCTATGGCGGCCGTGCCGAGTACAGTGCCAATTTCGGCGTGCAGGCCAGCGAACGCCTGCGCCTGTACGCCGAAGGCCTGCGCTCGGAGGATCGCAACCCGCAGGGCGGCCATCGCACCGCCGCCGGTGCCGGTGCGCGGCTGCAAGCCAGCGAGCGCCTGAGCTTCGATCTGGGTCTGCGCTCGCTCAACGAAACGGTAGGCGCCACCTCATCGTTCCTCGGTGCCTCGCCGTTCTCCGACCGCAACGGCGGATTGGGCAGCGTTGCCACCGGCGCCGCCGGTGGTGCTCTTGGTTTTGGCCAGCAGCCGCTCGACCCGCTCACCGGCTTGCCGATCATCAGCAATGGCCTGCAGGGCAACACCGCCAGCAATCTGCCAATCGGCACCCGGCTCAGCAGCGACACCGTGCATCTGGGTGCCGGATACAAGGTGACCGACAAGCTGGGTTTGACCGGTGAGCTGGAAACCTCGGTGAACGGCGTGGACCGCGACCGCTTCGCGCTTGGCAGCGACTACCAGTTGCGTGAGCGCCAGCGCCTGTATGCGCGCTATGAACAGGAAACCGGCCTGTCGAGCCCGCTCGGCATCACCACTACCGGACGCAAGGCCAACACCTTCGTGTTTGGTACCGAGCAGACGTATTTGCGCGACACCAACGTCTACGGTGAATACCGGATGCGCGATGCCATCAGCGGCCGTGACATCCAGGCCGCATCCGGGGTGCGCACCGGCTGGGATATTGCCGAGGGTGCCGAGCATGTCAACGTGATCTCCGGCAACACGGGCGATGCCACGGCGGTATTTTTTGGCATCGACTACACCGCGCACCCGCTGTGGCGTGGCTCGACACGCATCGAATTGCGCCGGAGCGGCGATGTCGCCGGCACGCCATCGGACGAGAAGTTCGACACCGCGCTGTGGCAGGTGACGGTGGCACGCAAGCTGGATCGCGACTGGACCTTGCTTGGCCGCAACTACCTGCTGCTCACCGACTATGCCGCACGCGGCGACGTGTTGCAGAACCGCTTCCAGGTTGGTCTGGCCTATCGCGACAACGACCATAACCGGGTCAATGCGTTGCTGCGCTACGAGTACAAGCTGGAGTCCGACGAGAGCGGCCTCAGCCTCGGCGGCGTCCCGCCGATACCCGGCAATGCAGCGTTGGGTAGCGATCTGCGCGTGCGCGCCCACATCGTATCCGCGCATTCGGACTGGCATCCGTCACGGCCGTGGTGGTTGACTGGCCGCATCGCCGGCAAGTGGCAGCATGATCGCTTCGCCACCCCGGGCCTGAACACCGTTGACAGCAATTTCCGTGGCGTACTGCTGTCCGGGCGTGCGGTCTACGACATCACCGAAAACTGGGACATTGGCGCACTGGGCAGCATTTTCACCGGCGATGAAGGCGCACGGCAGTATGCCTACGGCGCCGAAGTGGGCCGCCTGTTGCGCCAGAATCTGTGGCTGAGCGTGGGCTACAACTGGAGCGGCTTTGATGGCGATGCCGACCTCAGCGGTTACGAGTACACGCAGCGCGGCGCGTTCTTGCGCATCCGCTTCAAGTTCGATGAAAACCTGTTCAAGTCCAACCCGTACGCAAACGCCAAGTAATGGGAACCACCATGCCGACACCACTTCGCAATACTCTTGCCGGTTCGTTATTGCTGGCCCTGTTCGCGGCATCCGTGATGGCTGCCGAGCCGCAACTCACCCCGCCCTCACAGCGCATCAGTGATGAGGCGATTTATGCCGATCACGCGCAATACCAGGCGCAACAAGATCGCCTTGAGGCGATCAATGCGGCTGGCCGCCCGCTCGCCGATTACCATCTGGCCAAGGCGCAGTGCTGGCTTGATGTATCGTTTCACGAGTATTCGCGCAACGACCGCAGCGATTTTCCGCAGGCCGCGCTGGCGCAATCGGCGTTAATTGCCGAAGCGCTTGAGAGCGGCAACGATCCGGGCACCGACACGCCGCTGGTGAACGATGCCAAGCGGCTGCGGCCGGATTTGTGGCAACGGCTTGGCAGCTTGCACCAATCGCCCGGTTTCAGCTGTGCGGCTGCATTGGCTGCCTGTGCGGAAGTCGAATTGGTGCATGCCGGCAACGAATACAATCA
>PGZL01000054.1:3302-6884 GCA_002840095.1 Gammaproteobacteria bacterium HGW-Gammaproteobacteria-1
CACGCCGATCAGTTGCGCGGTCGCGGTGGTGCCTACAATCTGCAACTCTCGCAACGCCGTGCCGACAGTGTGCGCGAATGGTTGTCTGCTGCCGGTATCGACGGCGCGCTGATACACACCGATGCGCGCGGTGACAGCAGCCCGGCATTGAGTTGCCCGCCCGGCGAGGCCGTTCGCCTGCGCGATTGCCTGGCGCCCAACCGGCGGGTGCAGGTCAGCGTGGAACTGGTTCGGTTTGCGGCCGACTGAGCACGCAGTGGCAAGTCGTGGTCGGACACTGCATCAACCGCTTCGGCCCGGTACCAAGGCGAGGCGAAATCCGAGCGCGGCGGCCACTTTCGCCACGGTGGCAAAACTCGGGTTGCCACCATCGGCCAACGCCTTGTAGAGGCCTTGGCGGGTAAGCCCCGCTGCTTCGGCCAGCTTGCTCATGTTGCGCGCGCGGGCCACATCGTTCAACGCGGCCAGCATCAATGCCGGGTCATTTTCCTCGCCGATGGCGGCAAGGTAAGCAACGATGTCGTCTTCGTCGCGCAGGTCATTGGCTGCATCCCAACGCTTGAGTGTGATGGTGCCCATGGCTTACTCCAGTTGTGCAGCAATGGCCTGCGCTGCTTTGATGTCCTGTGCCTGGGTGGACTTGTTGCCACCGCACAGCAAGACGATGACTTCAAAGCCGCGCCGCGTGAAATACAGTCGGTAGCCCGGGCCGTAGTCGATGCGCAACTCAGACACACCGCCACCAACACTCTTGGCGTCACCCACGTTGCCATACTCAACCCGCTTCAAACGAGCCGTGATGCGCATGCGTGCCTGTCGGTCCCGCAACGTCGTACGCCAACGGTCGAACGTAGCGGTGGTGAAGATGGTGAACACAGTGAAAATGTAAACCACAGGTGACACGCATGTCAACTGCCGTTACGGGTTCCGCTGGGTTCGGTGCTGCTTACTGCCGTAGCAGACCGCCACGACGGGTGTAGCGCGCGTACACGCTCAATTGGGTTGGCACGCAGCGCGCCAGCACATCGACAAAAATACGCTCGACGCAGTGCTCGTGAAACTCGCTGTGCTGGCGAAAGCTGACCAGATAGCGCAGCAGGCCGGCGCGGTCGATGCGCGGGCCGCGATAGGCGATCTGCACGCTGCCCCAATCGGGTTGGCCGGTGACCGGGCAGTTGGAACGCAGCAGGTGCGAGACCAGCGATTCCTCGACCACGACTTGCGCATCGTGCTGCAAAAACCCGGGGTGCGGCGGGCCGTAGTGTTCGATGCTGATCGGCAGGTCATCGATCAGCTCGCCGGGCAGCGCTTCAAATGGCAGGCTGGGCGTGGTGACTGGGGTCAGCACCACGCTGACCGGCGCGCCGGCCGCCTGCGACAAATCGTCGCTGAGCAGGGCACGCAGCGCATCGCTGCTGGCAACGCGGTGCTGGGCGAGGCTGCCAAGATAGAGCTTGAAGCTTTTGGACTCGATCAGGTTCGGCGAGTCGGCTGGAACCCGGAACTCGGCCATCGCCACCCGCGGCTTGCCGCGCGCATCGAGCCAGCCCAGTTCGTAGGCATTCCAGATATCCACGCCATGGAACGGCAGCGTTTCGCCAAGCTGAAGTGCACAAACAGCAGCGCTGGATCGTGGCTGGTGGCGTAATTGACGGGTTTGCCGAGCAGCGAGTTTTCGGGCGTGTTCATGGCGCTGATTGTACCGGCGCCGGAGGCCAGTACAGCATCACCGCGGCCATCATGCCGCCTTGCAACAGCCAGATCAGGTAGCGCAACTCGGCGCTGCCGGCGATCAGTGTCAACGGCAGGCTGTACAGCAGCGTGGAAGCCAGCAGCACCAGCACCAGCCGCGCCTGCGGCTGGGTGCGGCGGCGCCAGGCGGCGACGGCCAGCGCCACGCTCAGCAACAGGTACAGCCAGCCAGCAAACAGCGGGGTATCGATCAGCGCGTTCAGCCCGTTTTGTACGACGCGATTCAGTTTGCTCTGATTGGCGCTGATGGGTGGGTTGTCGGCAAACGGTTCGATCCCCGGCATCAGCACCATGCGATCAGGCAATACGCCCGGATGCAATCCAAACAGCAGTGCGCTCAAGCGGGCTCGGTGGGTGAAATAGGCAGCGGGATGCTCGACCGGCAATCGCAGCCACGCGCGGCGCAATCGCGCACGCTCGGCATCGTTGTAAGGCACAAACAGGCTGTGGCGGAACGCATCGTCGATATACAGGCTGGTATTGCTGTACGGCAAAAAACGTTCGCGCAGCAGGGCGAGATCGACATCGGCACGGNNNNACCAGCCAGCCGGCCAGCGGCACCACCGCCAGCAGCGCGTTGTGGCGCAGCGCGCAGATCAGGACGAGGCAGCCCAATACGGAAACGCGTGTAACCAGACCTGGCCGGCGCAGATCATGCAGCAATAATGCGCTGGCCAACACCAGCAACGCCACCATCGGCACGTCTTTCCACAGATGCGGCAACAGCCCGAACAGCGGTGGCCACAGCCCAAGCATCAACACCAACCCCACGCGCAGCGCGGCCGATGCCTTGAGCTGTGCAACCAGCAATGCCAGACCTGCCCAATACAGCATCACCTGAAGGCTGAACATGCCACCCGGCCCCGGCCAGAACCGATCAAGGTAATGCCAGAGCATTGCCTGTAGTGGCGGGTGCAGGCTGTTGTAGCTGGCGTGCCGCGCCTGCTGCCACTGATCGGCCGAATCGAAACTCAGATAGCCCGGATAAAACACCAGCACGGTGAGCGCCAGGCCGGCAGTGGCTGCCAGCCAGGGTGCCCAGCGTGCTGGCGATGCCTTCACTTGACGCCGTACAGATAATCCATGCTCACCTGCAACATTGCACGGGTGGCCAGTGGCAGGGTGGCGGCCTCATCGACGTAGAAATCCGGCGAGTGGTTGCTCGCCACCGTCTTCATGTCGCGCTCCGACGGGGTGGCGCCAACGAAAAAGAACACCGACGGCACTTCATTGGCGTAGTCAGCAAAATCCTCGGCACCGGTGATCGGGTCGATCTCGATCACCTTGCCTGCGCCGGCGGCGCGGACCAGGCTGTCATGCGCACGCGCGGTCAGCGCCGGGTCGTTGACCAGCACCGGGGTGCCGTCGCCAGCCGGCACCTGCATTTCCACCCGCGCACCGTTGGCGGCAGCGATGTGTTCGGCCATGTTGCCAAGGCCGGCAAACACCTCGTCGCGCATGTCCGGCTTGAAGGTGCGGATGGTGCCTTCCAGTTCGACGCTATCGGGAATGATGTTGTAGCGGATGCCACCGTTGATCGCGCCGAAGCTCAACACCAACGGCGCGCGGGTGAGTTCGGCGCGGCGGCTGACCAGGGTTTGCGCACCGCTGACGATCTGCGCGGCGGTGACGATCGGATCGATGCCGCCCCACGGTTTGGCGCCGTGGGTCTGGCGGCCGATCACCTTGATCGTGAAGCGATCCGAGGCGGCCATGAACGGGCCGGGGCGCACCGCAATCACATCCGAGGGAATGCCGGCGATCACATGCAGGCCGAACATTGCTTCGGGTTTGAAGTCGGCGAACAGGCCCTCGGCCAGCATCCGCGCG
>PGZL01000055.1:0-1253 GCA_002840095.1 Gammaproteobacteria bacterium HGW-Gammaproteobacteria-1
CAATGGCCGCAATACCGATTCGCCGCGTTCCGAGCTCAGGCCTTTGCCGTGGATGATGCGCAGGCAATGCCAGCGTTCGCGGCTGGCGTTGGTGAGGAAAGCTTGCAGCAGCTTGCGCGCAGCAGGTTCGCTGAGGCCGTGCAGATCAAGCTCATCCTGGATCGCGTACTCGCCGCGCTTGAGGCGAGTCAGCACGCGCGCACTGACGTGCGGCCGACGCCAGGCCAGCACGCCGTCGGCCAGCATCTGTGCGAGTGCGGGGTCGGGTGTGTGAGAGGCGACGATGGCCTCGGCCTCATCACGCTGGCGCATGCGTGGAACCGGTTTTGGCGGTGGTTGTCGCGGCAATGCAGTGACTTCCGGCAACGGGCGCACCGGGCCGATCGCCGAGCGGAACAGGTCGGCGTCATCGTTGGTGACAAGGGGTTTGCGTTTCATCGGTAGAGGGTAACCTGAACCGTGTGCGCAACAGGTAGTCGGGTGTGGCGTAGGGCGAAGATCAGCTTTCCGCTGCTTTTTTTGTCGCCAGAATCACACTCAACGGTTGCGGGCGGGCGAACAGATATCCCTGCCCGAGCAAACAGCCAAGGCCACTGAGCGCCGCGTGTTGATCGCTGGTTTCAATGCCCTCGGCGACTACATCCAGGCCGACCGATTGCGCCAGCGCCAGAATTGCGCGCACCACCGGTTCACCGCTGCCGTGTATACCAGGTGCCAGGTCAATGATGAACGAGCGATCGATTTTCACTGTTGCCAGTGCGAAACGGTGCAGATAACTCAGTGACGAATAGCCGGTGCCGAAGTCGTCCAACGCCGTGACCATCCCAGCCTGACGCAATCGCTCGATGATCGCAATTGCCTGTTCGGGATCGTCCATCAGCGCACCCTCGGTGATTTCGATGTGTACCTGGCTGGGCTCCACTGCGTTGTTGCGCAGCAGGGCGAGCAGCTTGGTATCGAGATTGGCCGAGCGGAAATGTTGTGGCGACACATTCAGGTTGACGTATTGCTGTTTCGTCAACAGTTGCGGAATGGCGGCAACGGTCAGCTCGAACATCTGCCAGTCGATGGCTTCCAGAATGCCGCTGCCCTCGGCCACCGCCAGGAAGGCGCCGGGTGCCAACACCCCACGCAGTGGGTGGTGCCAGCGCAGTAACGCCTCGTAGCCCACCACTGTGCTGTCGTCAAGGCGCACGATCGGTTGGAAGTATGGCTCGAACTCGCGACGGGCAAGGGCGAGGCGCAATTCGTTT
>PGZL01000055.1:1344-3092 GCA_002840095.1 Gammaproteobacteria bacterium HGW-Gammaproteobacteria-1
ATCGCCGCGCACACAGGTACTGAAGCGTTGTGCCACTTCCTTGAGCAAGGCATCGCCGACCAGATGCCCGGCACTGTCGTTGATGACCTTGAAACGATCAAGATCGAGAAACAGCACCGCAAACTGATAGTTTGGATCGCGATGCTGTCGGCTAATCACCCGGGTAAGGTGGTCGCGCAAATAGGTGCGGTTGGGCAGGCCAGTCAGCGCATCATGGAGCACTTCGTGCTTGAGTTGCTGTTCGATTTTTTCGCGCACCGCAATCTGCTCGCGCAACTCGACAGTGCGCTCGGCAACGCGCTGCTCAAGCTCGGCATACGCTGCCTGCAGCGATTGCGCGGCGCGTGCGCGCTCCAGGCCATTGGCGATCTGATAGGAAATAAAAGTCAGCAATTCCTGGTCGCGTGCGGTGTATTTGGTACCACCGGTATAGCTTTGCACCGCCAGCACGCCCAGTGTCCGATCGGCGCAGATCAGCGGCACGCCAAGCCAGCAGCTGTTATCGCCCGGCAATATCTCCAATTCACCGCGCAATTGCATCTGCCTGAGCTGGGTGGCCGACTCGGGATTGCTCAGGTCAGCCAACAGCGGCTTGCCGGTGCGCAGCACGTACTCGGTGGCATTGCGGCCGAGTTTGCGTGGCGCAGGTGTGGACTCATGTTCATCGACAAAGTAGGCGAATTGCAGGTATTCGCCATCGTTGGAAATCAGCGCGATATAAAAGTTGCGGCAATCGATCCATTCGCCGATGATGCGGTGTACCTCGCCGTAGAAATCTTCGGTGCTGGCGGCAGTGCTCGACAGCTCGGCGATGCGGAACAGGGTGCCTTGCAGGCGCTCGCTACGTTCGCGTTCGTGGATTTCCTGGGTCAGCGCCTGGGTGCGCTCGGCAACTCGGCACGATCACCCCGCGCACGGAGTTGCCGGCGATCATCGGAACGCCGAGCAGGTCATGGCAGTCCGAACCCAGCGTCACGAGCTGGCCTGAAACCTGGCTCGCGATTTGTGGTATCGAGCCCATCAGCGCCTTGCCACCATGGATCAGGTGCCAGGTGATGCCGCCCTCGATGCGCTGCATCGGGATACGGGCTTGCTGCGCATCGGTGATGACGCCACTGACGTTTTCCAGTGCCACATCCTGGGTATCGACGAACAGCAGGAAGCGGATTTCATCAGCAGCCCTGTCGTACAGCGCGATGTAGATGTTTTCGGCGTACATCAGGCTGGCAATGATCTGGTGCATCCGGCGCAGCATCTCGCCCATGTCCATGCCCGAACTGGCCATGTCGGTGATGGCGAACAATGCATGTTGCAAACGCTCGGATTGATCGAGCCGTGATACCAGTGCGCGCAGGTTGCTTTTGTCGAGCACGCTGCTGATGCAGGTGCGCAGCCAGGCCGGGAAGGCGGCATTGATTTGAGCGTCATCAATGTCAGCGGCAACATGGGCAACGACATACGCACCCAGGCCTTGCGCGGCGAGGTCGCCATCGGCGATGCACAGTGCAAACCCTTCGTTGTCAGCACTGCGGGCAAGCCTGCCGGGCAATGCTTCGGCTTGGGCAAGCAGTTCGCCGTCGTGCGTCTCATCCAGCGCGGGTGCGCTGTGATCGCTGCCATGCGGCAAACGCCACGCGATGATTACATCGCGTGCAGCGAGGGTGCTCGCAATATAGTCCTTCAGGCAATGAGTGACTGCCAGCAGGTCAGGCGCATTCAGGATTGCGGCGATGGTTTGCGCATCGTCG
>PGZL01000055.1:3172-6572 GCA_002840095.1 Gammaproteobacteria bacterium HGW-Gammaproteobacteria-1
GATGAGCAATGACCGGCGTTGATCCGATATCATTCATGTCTTTGCGGGGAGTGGTATGCGGGTTCTGGTCAGCAACGATGATGGCGTAGAGGCGCCCGGGATAGGCGTGCTTGCCCAGGCCCTGCGTGACGCGGGGCATCAGGTGTTCGTCATCGCCCCGGACCGCGACCGCAGCGGCGCCAGCAATTCACTAACCCTGGATCAGCCGATCCGCGTGGTCCAGCTCAATGCGCAGACTTGGCGGGTTGCCGGGACTCCAACCGACTGCGTGCATCTTGCGCTGGCTGGGATGCTGGACGTGGAGCCGGATATCGTGATTTCCGGTATCAACAATTCGGCCAATCTGGGCGATGACGTGATCTACTCCGGTACCGTTGCTGCTGCGATGGAAGGCCGGTTTCTCGGCCTGCCCGCGATTGCGGTGTCGTTGGCGGTGGGCGAGGGTGAGCACCGGCATTTCGACACCGCTGCGCGCGCTGCGCTGGCAATCATGCAGCGGCTTGGCACCGACCCGCTGCCGGCCGACACCATCCTCAATCTCAATGTGCCTGATTTACCGTGGGCGCAGGTGCGTGGCTATGAGGTCACGCGTCTGGGGCATCGCCATCGTGCCGAGCCGTGTATCGCGCAGAACGATCCGCGTGGCCGGCCGATATGGTGGATTGGCCCGCCGGGGCCGGCACAGGATGCCGGGCCGGGTACCGATTTTCACGCAGTGCGGGCTGGCTGTATTTCGATTACGCCGATCCATGTAGACCTCACCCGCTACCAGGCGCTGGAAAAAGTCGCGGGTTGGGTGCAGGCACTGACCGAGCACCAGCAGGATTTGCAATGAGTTCGGGCAACGCACTTAGCCCGGAAGCGCTGGGCCTTGGCATGACCTCGCAGCGCGCACGAGATCGGATGATCGAAAATCTGCGCGCGCAAGGCGGTATCAGCGATGAACGTGTGCTCAACGCGATGCGCCAGTTGCCACGGCATTTGTTTATCGATGAGGCACTGGCCAGCCGTGCCTACGAAAACACCGCATTGCCGATCGGACACAGCCAGACCATCCGCGACGGCGCCTGCGGCGATTGGGTTTTGCCAAGGTGCGCTGTCGCCACGATGACGGCAGCGCTGGCTGGTCAGCGTTGGCGCCGTTCGACGCGATCATCGTTACCGCCGGTACTCAGGCGCTGGACCCGGCGCTGTTCGAGCAACTCGCGCCAGGCGGCGTGCTGGTGGCGCCAGTGGG
The DNA here is from genome assembly GCA_002840095.1 of Gammaproteobacteria bacterium HGW-Gammaproteobacteria-1. Taxonomy (GTDB): domain Bacteria; phylum Pseudomonadota; class Gammaproteobacteria; order Thiohalomonadales; family Thiohalomonadaceae; genus Sulfurivermis. Next base: position 4,410 of record PGZL01000055.1, read on the forward strand.
TGGGCGCAACGGCCAACAACTGCTGCGTTTTCGCCGCGATGCCGATGCTATCAGCGAGGAAGTGCTGGCACCGGTGGTGTTTGTGCCGTTGTTGCCGGGGCTGGCTTGATGGCTCTGTTTGCGCCAATTTACGCGCGTTGCCTGCGCTGGGCCAGCCATCATCGAGCGCCGGGTTTTCTGGCTGCAATGAGCGCTGCCGAGTCGGTGATTTTTCCGGTACCACCGGATGTGATGCTGTGACACTGGCGCAACCGCAGCGCTGGGCGCGCTTTGCGTTGATCTGTACAGTCGCCTCGCTACTTGGCGGATTGCTTGGCTACGTGCTTGGCAGTTACCTGTTGGACGCGCTGTGGCCGTGGATCGAGCGGTTGGGCTGGGCTGGAACGTTTGTGCGGGTGCAGGGTCTGTTTGCCGAGTATGGATTCTGGATCGTGTTCGTGGCCGGATTCACGCCGATACCCTACAAGATATTCACTCTGGCCTCTGGTGCCACCGGCATCGGCCTGCTGCCATTCATCGTTGGTTCGTTCGTCGGTCGTGGTGCGCGTTTCTTTCTGGTCGCGGGTTTGGTCGCTTGGGGGGGCGAACGATTGCAGCGCAGTTTGCAGCGTTACATTGAATGGCTGGGCTGGATTGTGGCAATTGTGTTGGTCGCGCTCGCATTATGGTTGGAGTTGCGTGGATGAATGCAATCGTTCGCCTGCTGTGCCTGTTGCTTGCGCTCGTCATGCTGGCCGGTTGTGGCCGCAGTACCGTGGTGCGTCGCGATCGCGACGGCCGGCCAGTCTCGACGCAGCCGATCAGCGCCAGTTCGGTGCTGGTGCAGCTCAGGATTACCGCGATGTGGCGCGCTGGAACGGCATTCGCCCGCCGTACACGATCTACCCTGGTCAACGCCTGCAATTGCGCGGCCAGGCGATCGTTACACGTCCAAGCACACGCCAGCCAGCGACGGTTGCGAGCAATCGCAAGCCGGCACCGGCCCAGACCCCGCCACCGCCGACCGCACGCAAGCCGCCACCGCCGCCAGCACAATCTTCGCCGCCGCTACCGCCGTCAACCGCAGCGAAAATTCCCTGGCGTTGGCCCACCCAGGGTGTACTGATTGGTCGTTTTGTTGCTGGCGACAATACCCGTCAGGGTATCGATATCGCCGGTAGTGGTGGACAGGCCGTGGTCGCCGCCGCCGCCGGTACCGTGGTCTATTCCGGCTCCGGTCTGGTCGGTTATGGCGAGTTGGTGATCATCAAGCATTCGGATGAGTGGTTGTCGGCCTACGGCCATAACCGCCGGCGTCTGGTGGCCGAAGGTGCGGCCGTGAGCGCAGGCCAGAACATCGCCGAGATGGGACGCACCGGTGCCAGTCGCGACATGCTGCATTTCGAGATTCGTCGCAACGGCAAGCCGATCGATCCATTGCCGTTGCTACCGGCGCAGTAGGTGTAGTGCGGCATCCTGTTTGGGGTTTGCCTTGTCAGGCGACAATAGCAAGATCAGCCCTGCTGATGGCGGCGTGCCGCGAAGGCTGTCATGGGTGTTCGCCTCCGCAGTCACGTTGCTGCTCGCCCACAGGGTGGGCTCTACAAAAAGCTGCGACATGTGCCTGTAGGAGCCCAACCTGTGGGCGAGTTGCTACCAGACGCGGGATCAACCGGCATCGAGCGTGATGCCATAAGTGCGGCGCAACCGTTGCCGTTGCTTGCGCAACAGCCAGTGCAGCAACAGTCGGGTTGGGCTGAGTCGACCGGGGCGCTGGTAATCGCCACGGAAAACCGGCGCGAAATCGGGCGGGTTTGCGGGAGCATCGACACCCAGGAACGCGTAGATTCTGGCCATGCAGGTGCCCGGCTGGGTACGCAGGGCCGCGCTGTGCAACAGCAGAACCCGTGACGGCGGGAAGTGACGATAGACAGCATCAAGCTGGGTCGCATAATCGCCTCGTGCGCGATAACTGAAATGGCGCAGCGGCGAGCCGTCGGCAAAATCATCGAGGTGGCCGCGCAGGCGCCAGTGCTCCAGCAGCATGGCCGGCCATAGCGGCCAATGCTCTGCGCCGCGTGCGCACTCCATGTGATAGTGCGACAGCGCGCGATCCACCGGGTCGCGCAGCAGGATGATCCAGCGCAGCGCCGGGTTGTAGCGCGCAATGCGTTGCACGAAGCG
>PGZL01000056.1 GCA_002840095.1 Gammaproteobacteria bacterium HGW-Gammaproteobacteria-1
CACATCGCGGCCGTTGAGCCAGTAGCGGCCCTCGCTGGGCACATCAAGGCAACCAATCAGGTTCATCAGCGTGGACTTGCCCGAACCCGATGGCCCGACAATGGCGACATAGTCGCCACCGCGAATGCTCAGATCGATGCGATCCAGGGCCAGAAACGACGATTCCGCCATTGGATACGACTTCGATATCGATTCCAGCCGGATCACCTCCGCTGCCGTGTCGATTGCCGCTGCGCTCATTTCGCCGACTCTGCGCTGGTCGCAGCGCCCTCGGCCTTGGCCGACTTGGCGCGGATGCGATCTCCGGCCTTGAGCTGTGCGATAACCCGGCCCGGACCAGTTACCACGCGCTCACCATCGCTCAGCGTGCTGTCGACCGCCTGATCGAAATCATTGGCCATGCCCAACGTTACCGGCACCCGTTCGACCCGCTCATCGGCATTCACCCGCCACACGAACTGGCCATCTTTGTCGCGCTGAATCGCCGCCACCGGCACGTTGCGGGTAGGCTCGCCCTGCGCGGTCAGAATTTCCGCGCGGCAGCTCATCCCCGGATGCAGGCTCAACTGTTGTGGCGCCAACTGCACCCGCACCCGGAACGCGAGGCTTTGTGCGCTGCCCAGTTGTCGCGCCGAGGTGCCGATGTGTACCACTTCGCCCTGCAACGCCTGTTGCGGATAGGCCGCAGCAAACACATTGACGGACTGGCCCAACTGCACCTGCGCAATATCGGCTTCATCGACCAGGTCCGACCCCACGATATTGACGGTGCCAGCGATCACCGTTTCGCCCGGCTTCACATCCACCGATACCAGCAAGCCATCGATAGGCGCGCTGAACACGCTGCGCTCCAGGCGGTCGCGGGCCAGCGCCTGCTGCGCCTGCTGCTGGTGCAACGCCTGCACCGCCGCGCGCACCGCGATTTGTGCCAGCTCGGTTTCGTTGGCCAGTTGCTCGAACGATTCGCGGCTGACCAGATGCCGCGCGAACAACACACGCTGGCGATCCAATTGCCGCGTGAGTTCCGCCGCCCGTGAGCGCCGCGATTCAATTTCAATCTCGGCGGCGCGCACGCCGGCGCCAGCGCTGGCCAGATCGGCATCGAAGGCCTCCGGGTCGAGCCGCATCAGTACCTGACCCTTGCGAACTCGCTCGCCCTCTTCCACCAGCACCTCGGCAACACGCCCGGTCACCTGCGAGCGCAACTGGATTTGCTGTGCGTAAACCAGGCTTCCCGAAGCCAGCGTGGTACTGGCCAGTGCCGCACGGCTTACCGTTGCAACATCCACGTCGATGCCACGGCCACCGGCGCGTTGGTGTTGCCACAACAGCAGCGCTGCAAAGCCCAATAGCCCAGCAACCGCGATGACCCGTTTGCGGGTAGCAGGCGTCACACCAACACCGCCCAGACGCCAAATACCAACACGTAGGGCAATGCGCCGAGCAGCAACGCGCGGCCCCATGCGATGGGCTGCGCCACCCGCACCGCGATCGCGATCAATACGCTGCTCCAGATGAAAAACACACTGAAAGCCTGTGCCCAGTTGTACCAGGGGTGGCCCAACGGCAGGTCGAGAATCAGACCGTTGAGCGATGCATAGTTGGCAACCGCCAGTGGTTGATCGGGTGATGCAGCCAACAGGCTGAGCACGATCAGCCCCAATGCATTGAGCAGCATCGGCATCTGTGCCCAAACGCTGATCGAGAACCATGAGCCATAGCTCTGGCGCGAACCGGACAACAGCCGCTCGCCGAGAAAGTACACCAGCGCGAGCAACGCGGGGAACAGCCCCACCATCATCACCGATGAAGCCGCCGAGATGTGCGCGATATTTGGCGCCATCGCCATCAGGGTAGAGCGCGCTGCCTCGGCCTCGTTGGCCGACAAGTTGGCTACTGCCAACTGCTGTCAACGATCCACTCCGGGCTCATTGGCCCGAAGAATGCGTAGATCGAGGCGATTTGCACGGCGATCAGCAGCGCCAATGCCGCCCACGTCCAGGACCGGTGCGATGGCAGGGCGCTGAACAGATTGCTCGGCGCAAGAAATATGTCGGACAGCGCGGCGGCAATATTTTTGCTGGACAGGTTCATGCGTATGGCTCCCCGGGCTCAAGACGAATCAATGATGTACACCTGTAGAATGACACCAGCAACAACGGCTGCGGAAAATTATGTGATTAGCGGCAAATTGCCGTGATCAACGGTTCGCTTGACGGATAGCAGTGTCTGCAAGACCGGATCAGGCCAGGACGCGGTGATCGGACTGCCTGCTGAACACTGCAACTGCTTGCTGCGGAGGCATGGCAAGTGGTAGTGTGTATTCGTGCGGCGCGCATTCGCGCCCCGAGTTTTTATCGCAAACACCCCTCTCTTCCACACTCGCAACCTTCAAGGCGAGGTGCATCCCGTGTCCGAGCAACCCACCGAAAACGGCGACGCCGCGCAAGCTTCTGCGCGCGGTCAGGCTGATTCTTCCACCAACGACGCAACCAGCACGCCAAAAGCTGCGCCGGTGCCCAAGCCCGCTGCTGAGCCCAAGCCCGCTGCTGAGCCCAAGCCCGCTGCTGAGCCCAAGCCCGCTGCTGAGCCCAAGCCCGCTGCCGAGCCCAAGCCCGCTGCCGAGCCCAAGCCCGCTGCTGAGCCCAAGCCCGCTGCTGAGCCCAAGCCCGCGGCTGAGCCCAAGATCGCTGCTGAGCCCAAGCCCGCTGCTGAGCCTAAGCCCGCTGCTGAGCCCAAGCCCGCGGCTGAGCCCAAGCTCGCGGCTGAGCCCAAGCTCGCTGCTGAGCCCGCAAAAAACGCTGGCGGTTCAGGGGCAAATGACAACGTGCCTGGCGATGGCAGCTCAGGCACATCGAACAACGACAATGGCGACAATAATCAGACGCCGCGCGAAAACGCCCGCCGCGAGCGCCACCGCCGCAATCGCCGTGACCGCGATCGCGACCGCGGTGCGCCGGCTGTGCGCGCCAACAACGATGATTCCGAAGTTGAGCCGCGCGACAACCGTCCGCCGCCGATGATCCCGGCCGACTTCCCGACCTACAGCCTGAACGATCTCAAGCGTTTCCCGGCGCACAAACTGCTGGACATCGCCGAGCAACTCAACATCCATGACGGCGTGGCGCGCGCACGCAAGCAGGACGTGATCTTTGCCCTGCTCAAGGTGCTGACCCGGGTTGGCGATGGCTTGGCTTCCTGCGCTCGGCCGATGCCAGCTACCTGGCCGGGCCCGACGATGTCTACATCTCGCCCAGCCAGATCCGTCGCTTCAACCTGCGCACCGGTGATGAAATTGCCGGCCGCATCCGCAGCCCCAAGGATGGCGAGCGTTACGTCGCCCTGCTCAAAGTGGACACCATCAACGGTGAGCCGCCGGAAGCCTCCAAGAACAAAGTGCTGTTCGAGAACCTCACCCCGTTGTTCCCGCGCCAGCGCTTCACGCTGGAGCGCGGCAATGGCTCCACCGAGGACATCACCGGCCGGGTGATGGACCTGATGTCGCCGATCGGCAAGGGCCAGCGCGGCCTGATCGTGTCACCGCCCAAAGCCGGCAAAACGATGCTGCTGCAGAACGTCGCCAGCGCGATCATGTACAACCATCCTGACGTTCATCTGATCGTGCTGCTGATCGACGAGCGCCCGGAAGAAGTGACCGAAATGCAGCGCACGGTGCGCGGCGAAGTGGTCAGTTCAACGTTTGACGAGCCGGCGGCACGTCACGTGCAGGTTGCCGAGATGGTGATCGAGCGCGCCAAACGTCTGGTTGAACACAAGAAGGATGTAGTGATCCTGCTCGACTCGATCACCCGTCTGGCGCGTGCCTACAACACCGTGGTACCCAGCTCCGGCAAGGTGCTCACCGGTGGTGTCGATGCCAATGCCCTGCACCGGCCCAAGCGCTTCTTCGGTGCCGCGCGTAATGTCGAAGAAGGCGGTTCGCTGACCATCATCGCCACCGCGCTGGTGGAAACCGGCTCGAAGATGGACGAGGTGATCTACGAGGAGTTCAAGGGCACCGGCAACATGGAAGTA
>PGZL01000057.1 GCA_002840095.1 Gammaproteobacteria bacterium HGW-Gammaproteobacteria-1
CAAAATTGGGCAGGTGACAGTCACGTTCAGCGACTGCGACCACGGCTCGGTTCAATACAACTTCGATGATGGCCGCACGGGCACATTTGCGTTGGCGCGTATTGCCAGCCGCCCAGGCTGTGTGACGCGTGTCGGCGACGGCGTGGCGCGCAAACGCGACACCGGCCTTGGTAACGACAATCCGTAGCCATTGGCGCGGCCGGTTGGCTTGCCTTATGACGTTGTAGGGGGCATGCATGTCATCCGTGGGTTTTTCCTGTTATCAAGCCTGACGCTGCTCGGCGGCTGTGGCAGCGTTTTTGATTCACGCACGCCACATGCATCGCTGCGAGCGTGGCCGTGTCTGCCGAAGCGGGTGCCAATTTCGGGGTGGTGGTGTTCACCGGCACGGCGGACGCCACTCTGCCCAGTACCGGGTCAGACTGGTTTCGCCAGCGTGCGGCGCTGAAAAGCGCGTTGGCCAAGCAGATATCCATGGTGTCGTGCAGGATCCTCCTGCAAGCGCGGGATTTGATGTAGCCCTGCCCCGCAATTACGAAATGGCGGTAGCCGTGTATGCATTTGCCAACTATTCGGTACCAGAGGGAGTGTTGCGTATTGCACTGACGGACTATTCAAACGTAGTGCTGTGCTTGCAGGCAACAGCCATTGGAGTTTACGGTGAATGAGAGTCGGCACATCGGTCATACCGCGATCAGTCCAAAGATTGCGAAGCGCTGCATTGGTGACGAGGAGTTGCAATGAGCATGAACATTCAAACGGGTGGTTTCTTCGGGTTGCTGTGGCTGATCGCGGTGGTCTACGCAATCATCAAGGTACTGGGAAGCCGCGCCTCGACCGGCACCAAAGTGTTGTGGACGGTGTTGATCCTGGTGCTGCCGGTGCTGGGCGTGATCTTGTGGTTTCTGCTCGGGCCGAAATGACGGCACGCTTGCCGAGTACCGATGCATGTTTGCGTATCGGTGATGAATACGTCGCCGCAACTGGTTGCGCGCATTCGGAATGGGTCATGATGGCTCAAGCGTGACGATAGCTCAGCAGGCGGCCACGGTAGGGCGGTTTATCGTCATCGTCGAGTGCGCTGCGTTGCTCAGTGACGGTATAACCCTGCGCCGCCATTTTGCGGGTGAATGCGCTGCTGTTGCCGCGCCCGGGGTCGGTGATCAGCACCTCGCCGTCGGCAGTGCCATGGCGTTGCACCAGCACTGCCAGCAGGTCGGCGTGGCCGCGTTCGTACAGGATGTCACTGCCGATAATCAGGTCATACAGCGGTAACGGATGGTTGGCATGGGCCCATGGCAAGTCGCGATAAATCATCGTGTCCAGGCCATTGAGCGCGGCATTGTG
>PGZL01000058.1:0-1203 GCA_002840095.1 Gammaproteobacteria bacterium HGW-Gammaproteobacteria-1
TCAGCCCGGTCGGCCATGTCGAATTGTGCAATGTGCCGATACCGGTGCGCCAACAACCGTGAGCCTGATCGACGCCAGCATTGGCTGCGATAGATGCGCCGCTGTGTGTTGCCGCATGACCGTATTGCTGATGCCCGGCGACGCTCCGCCGGCGCGTTACATCGCCGAAGACCGGCACGGCATGATGGCCATGGCCAAAGCCGATGATGGCTGGTGCGCGGCGCTTGATCGCCACAACATGTGCTGCTCGATCTACCCGCAGCGGCCAACGATCTGCCGCGAGTTTGCAATGGGCGGCGAGGATTGCCAGATCGCCCGCGCCGACTGGTCCAACGGCGTTGGCCTCGGCGACTGACGTGGCCTGGTTCGTATACCTGCTGCAATGCCGCGATGGCAGCCTGTACACCGGCATTACCGTTGATGTGCAACGCCGCTTTGCGCAACACGCTGCCGGCAAAGGCGCGCGCTACACTCGCGCCCATCCGCCGCAGCGCATCGTCGCGGTGATTGAGCACCCCAACCGCAGCAGCGCCACGCGCGCCGAGGCCGTCATCAAACGCCTCAGCAGCGAACAAAAGCGCGCTCTGTGCACCGCGCATCCACCCGTGCCGTAGTCGCCCGCACAAGAGCGTGCCGCCCGTTCAAGCCAGGGGCAGGCTCTACGCGCGAGCGTAATGCAGCGAACCAGATAACCGGCTACCCAAACATCGCCTTGAGTTCGTCGCGTTGTGCTTGATCCAGCGTTGCGCCGTAACCAGCGCCGAGGTTATCGCTTTGCCGGTGCGGTTTGCCGGTGGCCGGAATCACCACGGTCACCGCCGGATGGCTCAAGGCGAACTTCAGGAACAGCTGCGCCCACGAGCTGACGCCCACCTGTGCTGCCCAAGTTGGCAATGCGCGGTTGGCCACTTGCGCAAACAACTTGCCGTCCTCGAAGGCGCGATTGATGATTACCGCCACGCCGAGATCACGCGCCATCGGCAATACCCGTTTTTCGGCATGCGTTGACGCTACCGAATAATTGATCTGCAAAAAATCGGGTTTTTCGGCTTTCACTACATCAGCCAAAGTATCGTGCGCGGTGTCGAGAAAGTGGGTGACACCGATGTAGCGCACCTTGCCCTGCGCCTTCAGCTCACGCGCCAACCCCAGTTGCGTTCGCCAATCACGCAGGTTGTGTACTTGCAAAAGATCGATGCGATC
>PGZL01000058.1:1248-3075 GCA_002840095.1 Gammaproteobacteria bacterium HGW-Gammaproteobacteria-1
GCCCATGCCAATTACCGGCAGCATCTCGCCGCTACTGGGGATGGGCCGCTGTTGCAGCGCTTGTGCGGCCCACAGCGGCATGGCGGGCAGGCCGGCACCAATCGCGGCCAGGCTGCTGGCAGTAATAAAGGTACGTCTGTCAATCATGGTCTCTCTCCCATTGTGCCAGCCAAGCATAACTCCCGAAGCATGCCGATGCACCCGCACGGAAAACCTCGTGAAAGTGCGGAAATTGCGCTTCGGCCAAGGCTTCCGGGCATGCAGGTGCTGGTACTCGCCCACCGCTACCGATACGATAGACGCACGAATCCCGACAATAAGGTCAGCCCATGCGCAGTGGCAATCCGGCACTCAACGCCAATACTTTCCTTGATGCCAGTACCGGCCGCGTCGTCAGTGCTGGCGACAACGCGATGACCATCAACGGCACCGTCAACAAGACCGCATTTCTGCTGTTTCTGGTGTTGCTCACCGCCGGCTACACCTGGAGCCTGTATAGCGGCCCCGAATCAACGGCTGCAATCATGCCGATGGTTCTGGTGGGTGCCATCGGCGGTTTCATCGTTGCCATGGTCACCATCTTCAAGAAAACCTGGGCACCCATCACAGCACCGCTGTACGCCCTGCTTGAAGGTATCTTCGAAGCTAAATACCCCGGCATCGTGATGCAGGCAGTAGGCCTCACTTTCGGCACCCTGGCCGCGTTGCTGATGGCCTATCGCAGCGGCCTGATCCGCGCCACCGAAAACTTCAAACTTGGCGTAGTTGCCGCTACCGGAGGCATCGCGCTGCTGTATCTGGCCAATATCGTGATGGGTTTCTTCGGCCATTCGATCGGCTTCATCCACGACAACGGCCTGCTGGGCATTGGCTTCAGCGCGGTGGTGGTGGTGGTGGCTGCGCTCAACCTGGTGCTGGATTTCGATTTCATCGAAAAAGGTGCCGAGGCCGGCGCGCCCAAATACATGGAATGGTTCGGCGCGTTCGGCCTGGTCGTTACCCTGGTGTGGCTGTACCTCGAAATCCTGCGCCTGTTGTCCAAGCTGCAGTCGCGCAACTGATTCTCGCGATGGATACGTTGCAATCGCTGCGGATCGAGGGCCAGGGTGCGGTGGCCGAGTTGGTCTTGCTCGGCCCGGGCCGTGGCAATGCCATGGGCCCGGATTTCTGGCGCGAGTTGCCGCAGGCGGTAGCGCAGATTGAAGCCGATGACGCGGTGCGTGCGATCATCGTGCGCGGCAGTGGCGAGCACTTCAGTTACGGGCTCGATCTGCCGGCGATGGCCGCACAATTGCAGCCGATCCTGGGCAATGGCGCCGCTGGCCGTGCCGCCATCATTACGCTGGCACGGCAGATGCACGATGGCTGGTGCATCGGTGCCGGTATCGAAATGGCGGCGGCATGCGACATCCGCATCGCCAGTGCCAGCGCCCACTTCGCCTTGCGCGAGGTGAATGTTGGCATCGTCGCCGATCTCGGCGGCCTTACCCGGCTGCCGCATCTGATTGGTGAAGCCTGGACGCGGCAACTGGCGCTCACCGGCGATGAGATCGACGCCGCTACCGCTGCGCGCATTGGTCTGGTCACCCAGATGTTTGCCGATTCCACTGCCCTGCTCAATGCCGCACGTGTGCTGGCCGCACGCATTGCCGCCAATCCGCCGCTGGTGGTGGCGGGTATCAAGCAGGTGATGAATGCCCGTATTGCCGCCGATGTGGCAGACGGCAACCGCGAAGCCGCTACCCTCAACGGCATGCTGATGCAGTCCGAAGATTTTGCCGAAGCGATGCGCGCCTTCATCGAAAAACGCACGCCCGCGTTCAAGGG
>PGZL01000059.1 GCA_002840095.1 Gammaproteobacteria bacterium HGW-Gammaproteobacteria-1
CCGGGCCACAGGCTACAATGCAGCCTGCATTTGCCCGGAGTCCGCCATGAGCACCCCCAGCCGTACTCTTACCCTCGTCGCCCGCCCCGACGGCGTTCCACGTGACGAGGATTTCGCACTGCTTGCCAGCACCCTGCCCGACCTCAATGCCGGCCAGTTCCGGGTCGCGGTGCGCTACCTGTCGATCGACCCGGCGATGCGGGTGTGGATGAGCGAGCAGAAAAGCTACTGGCCGCCGGTGCCGCTGGGCGATGTGATGCGCGCAGCGGGCATAGGCGAAATCGTTGAATCGCAGCACCCGAAGTTTCCGGTCGGTGCCTGGGTCAGCGGCATGACCGGTGTGCGCGAGCAACTCATCAGCGACGGCAAGGGCATGCGCCGCTTCGATGCCAGCGCGCTGCCGCATCCAGCGTGGGCGCTGAGTGTCTTCGGCGCCACCGGCCTCACCGCCTGGTTCGGCCTCACCGACATCGGCCAGCCCAAGGCTGGCGACACGGTGGTGATTTCCGCCGCATCCGGCGCGGTCGGTTCGGCCGCGGTGCAGATCGCCAAAAACCTGGGTTGTAAGGTGATTGGTATCGCCGGTGGCCCGGAGAAATGCGCTTATGTGCGCAACGATCTGGGTGCCGATGCCGCCATCGATTACAAGAACGAGCACGTCGGCAAAGCGCTGGATCAACACTGCCCTGGCGGCATCGACATCTATTTCGACAATGTCGGCGGCGAGATACTCGACGCCGCACTCGCCCGCCTGCGCATGCATGCGCGCGTGGTGCTGTGCGGCGGCATTTCGCAATACAACGCCACCGGCAAGGTGCGCGGTCCGGCCAATTACTTGGCGCTGATTTCGGCGCGTGCGCGGATGCAGGGTTTTGTCGTGCTCGATTACCTCGATCGTGCCGATGAAGCGCTGGCAGTGATGGCGCCCTGGGCCACCGCCGGCAAGCTCAGCAGCCGGATCGACGTGCTTGAGGGCCTGGAAAACTTCGCCGAAGCGTTGCGCCGGGTCTATTCGGGTGCCAACTTCGGCAAACAGGTATTGAAGGTCTGACCGATGCGCTTTGATGGCACTGCCCACTACGTCGCCAGCGACGAACTCAAACTCGCGGTCAACGCTGCGATCACCCTGCAACGGCCGCTGCTGATCAAGGGCGAACCGGGCACCGGCAAGACGCTGCTCGCCGAGGAAATGGCC
>PGZL01000060.1 GCA_002840095.1 Gammaproteobacteria bacterium HGW-Gammaproteobacteria-1
AATTCGCTGACCGAAATCCTGGTGTTTGGCGAGCATGCCGGCCTGCAGGCAGCGCAGCATGCGCGCGCCAGCAAGCAACACGACGAGGCCGCGTGGGAACCGGCAATCGCCGTGTCCTTCGCCGCGGTGCGCGCGGTGCTGGAACGCCCGAAGTCAAGCGAAACCATCGTCGGTCTGCGCACCGAATTGCACGATCTGATGGAGAGTGCAGCGGGTATCTATCGCGAGGAGGCGTTGCTGCGTGATGCCTGCAAAAAGGTGGCCGCGCTGCGCCAGCGTTACCGCGCACTGTCGATCGACGATCACAGCATGGTGTTCAACACGCAGTTGTTCCAGGCGCTGGAACTAGGCGCAATGCTTGATGTCGGCGAAGCGATGGTGCATGCCGCGCTGGCACGACGCGAATCGCGCGGTGCGCATCAGCGGCTGGATTTCCCGGACCGCGACGACCAGCAATTCCTGCATCACAGCCTGGTCCATTACGGCGGCGAACAGCCGCCCAGCATCACCACCAAACCGGTCACGATCACGCGCTCGCCACCGGCCGCGCGCGTTTACGGCGGAGCGGCGACATGAATGCGATGAACCCAGACAAGGCCAACAGCCCCCGCATCGTCACCATCGATGTGCTCCGCTACCGGCCGGAACAGGAATCGACCCCCACCTGGCAGAGTTACGAGGTGCCGTGCTGCGAGGAGTGGACGGTGCTCGATGCGCTCAACCATATCAAGGACCACCTCGACGGCAGCCTCAGTTATCGCTGGTCGTGCCATATGGCGGTGTGCGGCAGTTGCGGGATGATGATCAACGGTAACCCAACCCTGTCGTGCAAAGCGTTCATGCGCGATTTGCCGGATCAAATCAAAGTGGAGCCGCTGGCCAATCTCGGCGTGATCCGCGATCTGGTGGTACAGCAGAACCGCTTGGTCGATGGCATGGCCGCAGTCAAGAGCTGGCTGATCCCGCGCGAACTGCCACCGCGCGATGACCAGTACCGACAAACCCCCGCGCAACTGGCGAAGTATCGCCCACTGTCGATGTGCATCAATTGCATGCTGTGTTACGCCGCCTGTCCGCAAGTGGCACTCAACGAGGGCTACCTCGGCCCGGCAGCCCTGGCGCTGGCGCAG
>PGZL01000061.1:0-2285 GCA_002840095.1 Gammaproteobacteria bacterium HGW-Gammaproteobacteria-1
CTTTTGCTTCTGCGTTGTTGCTCTTGCTTTTCCGAGTCCCCAGTCCCCAGTCCCGAGTCCCGGCTTCTTGGCTTTTCCGAGTCCCCAGTCCCCAGTCCCCAGTCCCGGCTTCTTGGCTTTTCCGAGTCCCCAGTCCCGCGATGCGACGTCAGTCGGTATGCCGTGCCATCGCATCGAGCAGATGCTGGCCGGCAAGCGGCTTGCGCAGGAAGTCGTTCATGCCGGCGTCGCGTGCCGCCGGCTCGGCTTCGGCATCGGCGCGTGCGGTGATCGCTATCAATGGCAATCGATAGCCGCGACTGCGGATCAAGCGCGCCAGAGCCAGGCCATCAAGCCCGGGTAGATCAAGATCAATGAACGCGAGATCGAATGACTGCGCTTCAAGTTCGCTGATCGCACTCAGCGCATGTCCGGCATGAACCACGCTGTGGCCCTGGTTGCGCAGCAGACTGCCGACCACCTCGGCCACGGTTATGTCGTCTTCGACCAGCAGGACGTGGCGTGATACGGCGCGACTCGGGCTGGTTTGCTGGGCGGCTTGTGCGGCGGGCGCGCTGGCAATCGCCAGCGGCAGGCAGACTGTACCCGGATGGTGCCGCCCATTGCCGCTGCGAGTTCCTGGCAGATCGCCAGGCCCAGGCCGCTACCGCCGTAGCGGCTCGCCGTGCGCGCCCCTTCTGCCTGCTCAAAGCGCGCGAAGATGCGCTGGCATTGTTCGGCATTCAGGCCCGGGCCGGTATCGCTGACCATGATGTGCAGCTCATCATTGGCCCAGTTCACATGCAAAGTCACCGAGCCATGATCGGTGAACTTGATCGCATTGGTAGTGAGGTTGAGCACGATCTGACGAATGCGGTCGGCATCGCCGGCCAACCACTCGGGTACGCCGTCAGCAACGCTGAACGCGAAGTCCAGGCCCTTGCGTTCGGCCAGCGGTTGCAGCAGTTGGCGCACCTGCTCCAGCACGGTGCGTGCAGCGAATGGCGCGATGATCAAGGTCAGCTTGTCAGCTTCGATGCGGGCCAGATCCAACGCGTCATCGACCAGCCGCAGCAGGTGTTGGCCCGCTTGCCGGATTGATTCGGCGTAGCGGCGCTGCGGCGCTGACAACGGGGTGCCGAGCAGCAATTCGGTCATGCCCATCACGCCACTCATCGGGGTGCGTACTTCGTGGCCCATGGTCGCCAGAAAGCGGGTTTTCGCCAACGACGAATGTTCCGCCAGCTCACGGCGTTGCTCTGCCATTTCAAAGGCGTGGCGACGGCGCAGACGGGTTCGGTAAGCGATGGCAAACAGTCGCGCTAGTGTGCTTGCCCACCACGGAGGACGTACCTGCACATCCAACGGTGTAACGTGCGTCCAGTTACCCCAGGCATCGGCAGCCTGTACGTGTAGTTGATAGCGCCCCGCCGGTAAATGGGCGAACACGCGCTCTCCATGGCTGGCAACCGTCACCCAGTCATCGTCGTAACCCACCATGCGGTAGCGATAGCGGTGCGCCGAAACGTCCGCATACGAGAGCAGCCGGGCCACGATGCGCAAGTCGCGATCGAGTGGCCCGAGCATGACAGGCGCGTTATTCGGTAGCTTGGTATCGTCATTGGCGCGACGCACGGTGATGTTTTCTATCACCAACGAGGATGGCTTTTCCGCACGATCAAGGCGTTGGTCGGGCTCCGGATCGAACAGCAGCAAGCCACCTTGGGTGGATGCAATGCCCAGCCCATCGGCGCTGAGCAGGGGCGGCCGGTCGTAAAAGGCCTGGCTGGGCAGGCCGGCGCGTAAACCATAGAGTCGGAGCATGTCGCTTTCAGGCGAGTAACGCACCAGTCCACGTGGGGTGGTTGCCCACACCTCGCCCGCTCTGCCGATCAGCACGCCACCCGGCGCCACTGCCGGGAAGCCTTGGCGCTGATCGATGCGCAGCATGCGTTCGAGCTGCTCACCATCCCAACGGTAGCGCTCCAGAGCGCCCAGCAACGCCAGCCATACCGCGCCGTCACCGGCCAGGGCGAAACCGTAGACCCTTTCCTGTGGCATGCCAGTGATCGGCTGCAAGCGGTGTTCGCCAGCGTTCCAGGCGAGCAGGCCATCGCCACCTGCCACCCAAAGCGCACCATCGGCGCCGATACCGATCTGCTCGACATCACCGGCTTCGAGCCCTTTGCCATCGCCAACGATAATGGTGTCGATCACGCGGCCGGCGGGGTCGCGCGCCTGCATGCCGATACCCAGGTTCATCGACCAAAGGGTGCCATCGCGCATTTCGATGAACTGGTCGCTGT
>PGZL01000061.1:2452-3196 GCA_002840095.1 Gammaproteobacteria bacterium HGW-Gammaproteobacteria-1
CCATCTTCGGGGCCGGGATTGGGGCTGGCAAATCGGCGCCAGCCCGGGGGCAGATGCAGCAGACCCATACGGCTGGCAAACCAGATGCCGCCTTCGTGATCGATCAGCATGTCATGCACTGCGGTATCGGATTTTCCAAGCATGTGCTGGAGAACAAGCGGCGCAAGATGCGCTGTGTCATCGACGCGGTAAATGCCTTTGTTCGTTGCAACCCAGTGTTCACCGCGCGTATCGGCAAGTACCCGCAATACGTTTGGGTCAGCCAGTCTGTCACGCCATGCCGCAGGCGCTATCTGGCCATCTGGCGAGCGGTAAACCAGCCCGCCACGGGTCCCGATCCACAAGCCGCCTTTCGCATCCGCAGACAAACTCACAACCAGGGGTTGCGTGAGATTGGCATTGTCGATGCGGTCGAAACTGCTGCCGTTCCAACGTGCCAGGCCGTCGATGGTGCCAACCCACAGCGTCCCTGTTGCATCTACAGCCAACGCAATCACGGTATCGCTGGGCAAACTGTCGGCTTGCTTGGGATCGTGCCAGAACCCACGCAGCGTGCCATCGCTGTCCAGGCGATACAGGCCGCCGGCATAGGTGCCGAACCAGATCGCACCATCGCGGGTGCCGGTGATGGTAAATACATCGTCACTTTGCAATTCGGAATGCGTTTTGCGTTGCCAGTGGACAAAATGCTCGCGTGCCGGGTCGAGCATGCTCAAGCCACCGCCTTCAACTCCGACGAATACC
>PGZL01000062.1 GCA_002840095.1 Gammaproteobacteria bacterium HGW-Gammaproteobacteria-1
TAAGCACGTTCGCGGCTTGGGCCAAGCGTTTCCGGCGCTGACCGCGCCATTTTTTGGTCACGGCCAGTCACTTGTCCGGTTTGTTGGTCAGAATGCGTTCTTGCGCGATTCAGGGGCCCACACCAGGCTCACGCTCAGGCTGCGGCCCGGTGTGTTGAATCCACGGGCCAATGCGTAGTCGCGGCCAAGCAGGTTCTCCAGGCGAGCCTCCAGTTGCCATTGCGCGCTGATCGGGACAGCGCTGCGCAGATCGAAACGGCTGTAGCCGCCCAGATCGCCGCCGAAGTCGGCACGAGTGGATACTACTGTGCCGTCAATACCGAGCAGCCAGCCCTTGCTGGAAACATGGCTCACTTGCAGAGCTGCCTTGCGTGGTGCGCGGCGCAGCAAATCGGTATTCGCGCTGGTGTTCTGTGCGCGTTGCCAACCGGCGTTGAAATCGAACCGCCACGCGCGGTGCTGAAGGTGGTATGCCAGCTCTGCACCATCCAGGCGTGCCTGCGCGATGTTGATCGCGGCAAAATCCGCACCGTCGAATGCCACCAGATCGCCAACGCGGGTGCGATACAACGACAGCGACAACCGCTGATTGCTGGCAGGCGTGAAATTGATGCCACCTTCCAGCGTGCGCGAGCGTTCTGGATTGAGTGTCGGATTGCCGGCGAACAGACCAGCGAAGCCGGGTGAGTACAGCTCATTGAAGTTCGGCGCGCGAAACCCCTGGCCCCAGCCCAGCCGGGTACGCCAGTGCGGTGAAAGCTGCCACGCCCAGGCGGCGCTGGCGGTAGATTCGTGGCCGAACTGGCTGTTGTCGTCGTAGCGCAGGGCTGCTTCAAAAGCGTGTACACCAAAACGCCCGCTGTACGCGGCAAAACCGGCTTGGGTGTTGCGTTCGCGGTCGAACGCCAGTGCGCCAAAATCCAGCGAACGGCCTTCCTCGTGCTCGCTGCTGATGCCGACGCTCAGGGTGCCGGTTGCCGCCAGATCACGGGTCAGCACCCAGTCAGCGGTTTGCCGGCGGCTGTCGAAAACGCTACCGAACGCCGGGGTGTTGAGGTCTTCGT
The DNA here is from genome assembly GCA_002840095.1 of Gammaproteobacteria bacterium HGW-Gammaproteobacteria-1. Taxonomy (GTDB): domain Bacteria; phylum Pseudomonadota; class Gammaproteobacteria; order Thiohalomonadales; family Thiohalomonadaceae; genus Sulfurivermis. The sequence continues at coordinate 1,065 of PGZL01000062.1, forward strand.
TGGCGATGCCGATGCTCAGGCGATGGCTCCAGGCGCCGGCCAGCATGCCGGCCAGG
>PGZL01000001.1:0-6655 GCA_002840095.1 Gammaproteobacteria bacterium HGW-Gammaproteobacteria-1
AATGCTCGCAGGGTACGGACCAACGCCCATGCTGGTCCTCACAGGGAAGTTGATGATGGCCATGTGCCTGGGCTATGTGCTGTTTGGCATGATGAGTGAACGCCAGCAGAATGGCGCCGATACAGGTTCGCCGTCGTAGCACGCAAAGACTAATTGGAGAAGACGATGGCGGACATCAACAAGATATCACCGGGGCGAGTGTTGTGGGATGTGCGTCGCGCTGGAGCTAACTCATTGTCGCGGGCGAAGACCGCCACCTATCGTGTGGTAGTGAAGGAGATTTATCCCGATGCAGGTTTCGTGGTTGCGGAGGTCAACGGCAATCCGCCACAGCGCTACAGCGGTGCGCAGGTCAGGAGGTGGCGCGTAAGTCCGCCTGGCAAATCGTAATTGGAGAAGAGGCGCAGCTATGCCAAGTGAGAAGGTACTTGAGAAGCGAAGGGCGGAATGAATCTCCTATATGGAGAAGGCTAGGCTGAACATGATTATGTTGGCGTTGTTGATGGCGCTGATGATGGTGTTGTTCGCGGGATTTGAATTGGCGCCGGAGGCGTTGCTGGAGTTACGCGACGAGCTGGTGCGCGGAAATCGAAGATGCACGTAGACAAGAAGGTGGCTGTTGCGCTTTGGGCGATCGGATTCGTGGCGCTGTTCATTGCCGGAACGGTGCGGGTCCCGCTTTTGGTTGCCGTGTTTGGATATGGTTGCGTCCTTACCGGTTCTCTCAAGTGGGCTCTCCGCGCATGGCGTGACAAGAACGCACGACACCTGCGTGTGCCGAACTGCTGATTGGGAACCGCGCTCCGGCGAGTCAACGAGGAACAGGAAGAGGGACGACGCATATATGAACGCCAGCCTATGCCATTTCAAAATCACCCTACTGGGTGTGGAGCCACCAATTTGGCGGTCGATCCTGGTTCCTGACGACTACTCAATGTGGGATCTCCATGTCGCCATCCAGGACGCTATGGGTTGGCTCGATTACCACCTCCACGTGTTTCGCGCCAAAGGGCGGCACGAGCGCACGATTGGGATTCCCGACCCGATGGATGAGGCACCTGTAGAGGCTGGCTGGGAAGTCCCTATCGGCGACGTGTTCCGTTCTCCAAGGGATGCCGCTTCCTACGAGTATGACTTCGGCGATGGATGGCGCCACGAGATCGCCTTTGAAGGCAAAGCGGTTCGCGAGGCCGGTGTCGCGTATCCGGTATGTCTGGACGGGGCCAGGGCCTGCCCGCCGGAGGATTGTGGGGGAGTTTCTGGTTACGAGCGCTTGCTGGGGGTGCTAAAGACCCCGCGGACGCATGAGTATGACGAGATTTGCAGGTGGCTCCGAGATCAGCATGCTAAGAGGTATTGGCCTTTTAAGCCCGAGAAGTTCGATCCCGAAGCGGTTCAATTTATGTGTCCCGCAGAGCGCTTTCGTATGGCATTTGAGACGGATTACAGGTAGGAGCCATCTGTGAGCCTGTTTGAGACGTATTTTGCCCATCACGGGATATCGACTGAGGGAGAGGTGGATCACGCGGCCCTGCGGGCGGTGCTGGATGGGCTGAACGCCGAGTGTGGCACCAACTACCGGATGGCCTGGTTCCACCAGGCCAAGCAGCGGCCGAACCGCCAGCTCCCGACCTGCGTGCGCCGGCACATGCTGGCGACGGTGCTGGAAGGCGTCCTCGATAAGAGTTGGGTCGAGAGGCTGCTGTAATGACTCTTGCAATAGTCACGGCGCGTGACTATCATGGGTTCACGTTACAGGCAGGATGGACGAAGATATGGGGCATGGGTTTAATACAAGGCTGATCGGGATGCGGGCTCGGCGTTGCGCCGGCCAGTTCAAGGGTTATCGCAAGTTCGATCAGCGACAGGGTAGCAAAGGCATGACCTGGGGTGTTGGGTTCTACGAGGTCTACATGATGTCCAGTCGTCGGGCGGCCGTGGCGTTTCGCTATCCGCTGGGATCTGAGTAGAGGAAAAGACGATGCAGGTTCATATTAAATCGGTGGTGGGAGCTGTTTGGTCAACAGGCGCGGTCGGCGCGTCGGCGCTCGTCGTATTCTGGGCGTATCAGTTGTTGATGGGGGTATTTGCGGATTCGACGGTGGTTGCCGGCGGCTTAACTACCGGCTTCCTTCTGTTCGTGTTCACCGCCCTGCCGGTAGCGTTTATCAGAACGCTGGTTGTGTTGCGCTCGCCGGAGGCGCGTAGGGATCTGCTTCCACGGGCTGCTGTGCATCGTTACTGGCTGCTGCTTGCGCTCGGCATCGTATTTCTGATTGGGCTGGTGTATGCCGTTGTGCTCACCGTCGACCAGGTCCATATACCATGGCCAGCCGTAACAACTCAGGCTATGCCTGGGCCGTTCGGGCTGTAGGCAATAGACCGATGGGGGGTGAGTGAGGCCATGGACGAACTGGGCGGTAAATCGCAGTCAACCTTCGCGATAAAGCTGGTCATTCCAGATGACCTGAAATTCTCGGATCTTCGCTTAACCCGTGATGCCGCTGGTGGGGTGAGGGTTGACTGGGTTGTGATAGCGCGCATCTGCGAGGCCAGCGGCCTCCCTTTGGAGTGGATCGCCGAAACCTCAGAGAATCTTGGTGCGTTAATCTTCCTCTGGTATCGGCAGCATCGGAAGGGTGGCGGAGCGCCCAACCCGGCTGCGGAAGCCTCGATAGCAGCGGCCCTTGCCGCGACAGGCGTGGAACTGACAGACGATAGAGACATTGCGGACCTGTCGCTTGGAAATGATGGCGATGAATCTTGACGAGGAAGAAGGGTGGATATTCAGCTTTGTAGAGATGACAGCGACCTCTACCCTAGTTGAAGGACTCGTTTTGCATTTCAAGTACGACCCGGCGACAAATCGCATAGATCAGATATCAAGCACACCACCGGTGGATGTTATAGAGCAACATAACCGGCACCTGTCTGTTGGCGCGCTCGGATTCAGGAAGCGGTATCGTACAGAGCGCTGGAGCCAACTGCATGGAAAACTGCTGCGGCCGAACCGAAGCCAGGCATGACTGCGATTGACTGCGAAACCGTCCGAATGGTCCGGCTGATCGAGAAAGTGGCGTCGGATGGGTGGATTGTGTCGGCGGCGCGACTGACGGCAATCAGCTAATTGGAGAAGAAAGGATTATGTCTCGCATGCCGAAACTAGGGGTGGTGGGGCTGCTGCTTGTCCTCGCGCTGATCGGCGGTATCAGTCCCTCCGCCAATGCGGGCTGGAAGTCGAAGGTGTTGGCGGCGGGAGCCGTGGGCGGTGTTGCTCTGTCACACGAGGCCGCCGGGTTGGTCGCGGCGGCAGTTGCAGCCGCTTCAGCATCCACCTGTCAAGCAACGCATTGCGCTGACGCGCTTATGGCGTTCATTCAGCGGCACCGGATAGTTGGCCGCACTATCGTGCGGCATGAATTGGCCGTGTTTGCCAAAAAGCACCCCTCCCAGCGCACGGCGGTAAACGGCGTGTCAGCGACCGTGCAGCAACTTCTCGCGATGCACGCGACGGAGACGGACGGTGGGGTGGGGCAAGAAGAATCTGGCGACAGCAGAGCTCGCGGGGAAGAAGGTAACGCTCCGGCTGCGGAGGTGGGAGAAAAAGACAGCAGCACTCCTACAGGACGACGGGGGAGCCCCTTAGACGTAGCGCCGGGGACCAATAGCTCGGCCATGATCGGTGGGCGGGACTATTCAGGTCATGCGCTTGATCGGATGCAGGGAAGAGGCGTCCCACCCTCTGCAGTAGAGGACGCCATACAAAATGGCGCTTCTAAACCAGGGAATCAGCCCGATACAACCGTGCATACCGGGGAGAACGGCGTGACAGTAGTTACCGGTAGTCGCGGAAACGTGATAACCGTTATTACCCGGTGAGACGGATAATGGACGAACAGACGGAACGGCAACTCAGCGTGATGAAGGCGGCCATCGTCGAATACAAGGCGGGATCTCGCTCGCTTGACGGCCTCGTCAAGGCTTTGGAAGGACTTGCGGCGATTGTTGACGATGAAGTGGTGCGCGACGATGTCTTTGCTGCGGTATTGGATCTGGAGCAAGTTAATGCGGTAAACATTGGCGGTGGGAAATTGTCGCCTGCGAACACAGCCCTCGTGGGACGAGTGTTGCACGAATTAGAGGCGGCGCTGGGCGGCAAGGGTTGAGTGCTCAGGTTAGATGGGAGGGGAAAAAATAATGGCGTTTGGGATGAGGGTTTATTGGAAGCTCTTTAAAAGTGGGGCGCTCGTCGGCATTCTCCCTGTAATCGCGCTGGCCGCCACGCATCTATACAACCGAGAGCAGCTGTATGCATCGCTGGCGGAGACAATAGCGGACACCTCGACGCTTCTTGGTGCCGCTAAAGATCTGCGCCAGAACGGGAGTCAGGACTCGTACAAGTTGCTGCTACAGGGCCATCGTGCTGGTTTCGGTGTGGCCTCCGTGATGCTGGCGTCGCATTATGAGCAGTTAATGAGGGAGCGGTGGAGCGAGGAGCTGTGCCGGGAGACGGGCGAATATTGCGATAAAGCAGCGCACTCGTGGCTTTCGGTAACGCCGGATATGATGGTAGACGTTTTTACAGATTGCGAAAAGACACACTCGGCGCGTGAGCGAGAAATTTGCGCAGCAGGGGCGGGGAGCTACTTATGGGGCGCGACCGCTTGTGCGTCGCAGGGCGCACTAATGGATGCTATGGATTGCGGTACTCGCGCAACAATTCTTGCGGGGATTGAGCGCCGTAGGGCCGACTTGGAGCGGGTGGCCGCATCCAGTCCTGGGCGACTGGAGTTGTGGTGGTACACAGCCATGCTTCTGCATGGTCAATACGAACTGCCAAAGCTGCCGACGGTAAGGTGATAGAGGAAAAGAGGAGCGAATTGATGAGTGATATGAATAAGGCGGGGTCTGTAGATGACAGCGGCACCAGGACGACGGTACGTGCGGCATCGGCGTTACTGGCGATTGCGGTGGTGTTCGTAGGCGCGCTCGGGGTCGTGATATATCAGCAGGAGAACTCCGAGGTGGATCACAATAATTACACAATACTCCTGGAGGCCGCGGCGGGATGTGATCTTGCGCTGGAGGTTCTGCGAACGACGACAAAAACGCCATTGCTCCGTAAAGATTACCCCATGGTTAAAAAGCAAGTGGACCGCGCGAAATCACAGTGTATCAGGGGCACCATTAGCGACGCCAAGTAATTCCTGCATATAGGAAAGGATGATGAACGATGAAATGGAACGAATTGCACGCGCCATTCGCGATCTGGCAATCGAGACGGGGAAGCCAGAACTCGTAATTGTGAGTGCTCTGAGCGATTACGGGGTGCTGACGCTGCAACAGGACATGGATATGCAATCACGCTTCAGCAGCACCTAGCACTAATTGGGAACCGGGTGATGGGCTTATTGAGGCGAATTAAGACGGTGATCAAGCGAGCTACAGTACGTCGCCCGGAAATCGTTGTCAGCGAACCGGAAATAGATGCGGCGCTTGAACATCTGCGCCGACTACCAGGGAGCGCAGCCACCAGCCTCCCTGCCTCATGGGGACGTAAGCGGTTTCTTGACGCCGTATCGAGTGCGCTGACCGGGTCAGTTAAGGTCGGTGACTGCAAGGCGGTGGCGCCGGGGGTCTGGGTGCTGATTATGCCATTCGGTGTGGATTTGATGAGGTTTGACGAGCATGTGGCGCGAGGGCGCTGGCAAGCGTGGGTATTATTGCGGCCGGTAGGAACTGATCCGCACCGGATAACCAACGTGTAGGAGAAGATTATGGATTTAGAAATTATAATAATGTTGCTCGCAATCAACCTGATGTTGTTCGCGCTCCTAACCGGCCTGTATAGCATAAGCCGCCGGCTTGAGCGCGCGAATGCCCTTAAAGAGGCGGACCTGCGCGCAAGGGGCGTCGAGGTTCCAACGAAAAAGGACTGATTGGAAACCGAAGGAGAAGGTAATGCTTGAACCGGTGACCAGCCGATGGCAATCGGCACTGATGCTGCTGGGTCTTGGTCTGCTGGCTGCTGGCGGTCTGGTGACATCTCCGCTGCTGGCCTGGCCGTTCCTTCTGGACACCGTCCTTACGGAGAGCCAGGCGCGTCTTATCTGGTGTCTACCTGGGAGCTTGGGTGCCCTCGGTGTCGTTATGATAACGCTAAGCGCTAACAAGCGGAGAGTGAGTCGCAAGGGGCGAGCAGCGGCAATACTGGTCGGATGCGGGGCGATGGCTCTACTCACCTCATGGATTCAGCACTCGCTCTTCAGCGAAGCCGACGCCAATGGGTATGGCACCGTGGCCACAATGACTTCCTATATTCCCGGTTTACGCGAACGGTCCGCCCAGTATTACCAGGACGGGAAGCTCACGGCCTGGGAAGTAATGATGATTACCGCTGATGGCGAGAACATCCAACGGCATAGGGAGCGTGCCGTGAAGCGCCAGAGGAATGAAGCTGAGCTCAGTTCTTCAAAGAGTCGGGCATTTGAAGCGGCAAAGTCGCAACTGTAGGGTTGGAAACCGGAGAGGAATAGCACATGCGATGGCGCGTAATGGTGATGATGGTGATGATTGCTCCAACGGCGCTGGTAGGCGGGTGCCATCGCGACCAGACGCCTCTCGTGATTCCAGCGGGCACCCGCATTTCTGTCAA